>NZ_JBHTJI010000001.1:1205248-2646784 GCF_042675665.1 Mariniflexile jejuense | reverse complement strand
GTTCCAAGTCCTCGCTCGTTCCTATCGTCACTCACTGTGGGCTTTCCACTACAACCCCTAACGCGGGCTATCCCATGGTTATTTAATAAGTTCATTAGCCTTATCATACACCAAATGGCTTTCCCAACCACGGTATAAAAAGTAATCAACAAACTGCTTTTTTTTCTTAAAAACGTTACGCTCTTTTATTGAATTTGCCTTTTTTTCGGCTAAAGAATTAAAATACTCGTTGTAATCATCTTCTGATATCGTTGCAAGTGCCTGATTTATATTAACTTTGCTTATGTCTTTTTGCTTTAATTCAAAAGTTAAACGGCGTCGGCCCCAAGCCTTAATTTTAAACTTACCGCTTACAAATGTTTTAGCAAAACGTTCTTCGTTTAGAAAGTTATGCTGAATAAGGTGTACCACAATTACATCAATCGCTTCTGGTATCATGTACATACTGGTAAGCTTTTGCACAACTTCTTTATGGCAACGTTCTTGGTACGCACAATAATGCTCTAGTTTTTTGGTAGCTTCTTGTAGCGTATATGTTTTTTTTGGTGGCTGCATGCTTCAAAAATAACAATAGAAACAGTAATAACAATTATAAAAAATTAATAAAACCAAACCTACTAGTACTTAGTACAAATTAAACTTAACACCATGAAAAAAATTACCTTTTTAAAACCACTCTCACTTTTATTAGGCCTTTTTTGTGCTGTTAATTTTGGGTTTGGGCAAATAGTTGCTTGGGAAATGAATGGCAATCTTGGAAGTGAAACTACAGTTAATGCAACCACACGTGCCACATATTTAAATACATCAACAATAAGCCGTGGTGTTGGTTTGAGTGTACCTAGCACTCCAGCTGCTAATGCTTTTTCATCTACTAATTTTACCGCTAGTGGAACACAAGCAGGTGCTATAACAAATAATAAATATATACAATTTCAAGTTTCGGCTTCTAGTGGTTTTCAAGTTTCATTAAGCACACTTGATGCCAATTTTAGAAGATCGATTACTGGTCCAGATGCTTTCATTTGGAGATATAGTATTGATGGTATTAATTTTACTGATATTGGAACACCTATTTCGTATACATCAACAATTGCTACAGGTGTAGCACAAACTCAAATTAACTTATCAACAATACCTGCTTTACAAAATGTTGCTTCTGGTACGACTATTACTTTTAGACTTTATGGATGGGGTGCAACTGGATCAACAGGCACATTTTCAATTGGCAGATTAGCTGGTAACGACCTTGCTATTGGTGGTTCAGTATCATCAATACCATGCGCAACCACAACCACTTGGTCTTCTGGCTCTTGGGATAATGGAACGCCAAATATTAATACCAATGCAATTATTAATAGTTTTTACGACACATCAATAAACGGGAATATTAATGCTTGTACTGTAACTGTAACAAATACAGGTTATTTACTAGTTGCAAATAATACATTTGTTGAAGCAAAAAATGATATAACTGTAGATACAAATGGTATTTTTGCTGTACAACCTTATGGTGCTGTTGTTCAAATTAATGATTCTGGTACTGTAAGCAACAGTGGTGAGATGTTTGTTATAAAAAAGTCTGCACCTGCAAATGCATGGTATGAATATACCTATTGGAGTTCGCCTGTTTCTAATGAAACAATTGGTGGTGGTTTAGAAGAATCTAACATTTACAGACGCTTTTCGTTTACTGCTCAAAACTTTTTAGATGCCACAGCTGAAACTGGAAATAACAATGCCACTGTTGCAGGACAAGATGATATTGATGATAATGGTGATGATTGGAAAGGGCTTAGTGGTGCAACACTTATGGTGCCTGGAGTTGGTTATGCCTCAACACACGCCCCAGATATTTTTGCTTCTAGCCCAGGTAACCAAATTGATTATGTTTTTGAAGGAGAGTTTAATAATGGTGTAATATCTGTTCCTGTGTATAGAAATGATGGTTCTGCTCTAGACAAAAACTGGAATTTTATTGGCAACCCGTATCCATCGGCAATAAGTGTTGCTTCATTTTTTGCACAAAACATATACAATGCAACCACAAATCCAACTGGAACTTTAGAAGGTGCTATTTACTATTGGTCTCAAAACACACCACCATCTAATGCTGCAAATGGTAATGAAACTTCTAATTTTTCTAATACTGATTATGCTATGTTTAATGGCACAGGAGGTTCTGCTGGAGGAGATTTAATAACTCCTAACGCATATATTCCTTCTGGACAAGGTTTTTTTATATCATTCGCAGAAGCTAGACCAACTAATACTGGTAACGTAATTTTTAATAATGCTATGCGTGTAAAAGGTGCTACCGATAACAGTCAGTTTTTCAAAAACACCAATACAAAAGGAAAATCTAATACGGTTGCTGCCAATAAATTATGGCTAAATGTAACATCTGATACAGGCTTATTTAATCAAATTTTGGTTGGTTATGTTGATGGTGCTTCAAATGCTGATGATGGAGAATATTATGATGCTTTTAAAATAGCAACTTATAATACTCCTATTTCGTTATACTCACAAATTGAAGGTTCAACTAAAAAATTTGCTATACAAGCTAAAAATGTTAATAGTTTAAATGAAAATGAAACTGTAAAACTTGGTTTTAAATCTACTGTAAATGCTGCTACGTTATTCAAACTATCAATAGACCAACTGGAAGGCAATTTTTTAAATAGCAACACTATTTATTTAAAAGACAACTTACTAAATAAAGTACATAATTTATCAGCCTCCGATTATGCATTTACCTCTGGTATTGGCGAATTTAACGATAGGTTTGTAATTAGTTTTAGTAACCAAGCGTTGGCTATTGAAGATGTACTTTTAAATAAAAACACGCTTAAAATTGTTGCGTTGCAAAATGATTATGTTCAATTTAATACCTCAAACAATTTAAATATTAAAACCGTTACTATTTTTGATATGTTAGGCAGACAGTTATACAGCTTCAAAGGAAATTCAACTTCTGAAACGTATAAACTTTCTAACTTAAACAACAGTATGTTTATTGCTAAAGTAGAGCTTTCAAACGGTGCTGTAATTTCTAAAAAATCGTTTAAACAGTAATTTTACAAACATATATATTGCCACTAATACACGAATAATTTTAAAACTTATTTGTTTGTTAGTGGCTTTTTAGTTTTCGTTATAGCGAGAAACGAAGCCATTTCACAATTTTAGTTCCAATTTAAAGATTTTAATTCCTGCTTATAATGGCGTTATAAACTATATTTTAAAGCCAAAATAAAGTTTCTTCCTGCTGCCGCAATTCCAGATGAATAGGTTTTATATCGTTGGTCTGTAATATTTTCTAAACTAGCGGTTAAGCTTGTATTTTCGGTTAATTGGTATTGGCTTCTAAGGTTTAATGTGTACCATGATGGGCTGTACGGATTTCCGTTGCCGTCTAAGGCGTAGATGTAGTCTTTTTCAATTTCAGAAGGCGCTAATTGATTAAATGCTAATTCGTTATTATAAACCATAAACGCATCAAATTTAAAATTACTTGCGGTGTAAACTAAATGGGTGTTTCCAAAATTTGGTACAGCATGCCTAACGGGAACTTCAATAGTATCTTCAACTTCAGTACCGCCAACAATACTGTATTGCGAAGTTAGTTTTAATTGTTTTGAAATGGCTAACTTCATTCCTACTTCAAACCCATAAATCCAAGCTTTTGAAGCGTTTTGTATGGCTTGCACATTGCTTAATTCGCCATCGTACATAATTTCAGTTTCACCATTTAAAGAAAAATTACGGCGTACTAAGGCATTATCTAAATAGGTGTAATAAGTACTCATATCTAAAATAAAAGTGTTATTAAAATCTAGTTTTGCACCTAATTCGCCACTATACGCATATTCTGGTTTTAAATTGTTGTTTGGTACTACTACCGAACCCGGTCCGGAGTCGAACACTTTACCTATATCATCAATATTTGGTGCTCTAAATGCTGATGATGCGTTTAGTTTCCATTGTAAAATGCTATTTGGCGACCAACGGATGCCTGCGGTTCCTGTAAGTGCTGAAGCTTCGGTTTTTGAAGTAGTAAATGGTAAATTTAAATACTGATTGTTTTCGGAAAAATCTGCATTTGATAGTACATAATTAAACCGTAAACCAGATTGAAATACAAATTTTAAATTAGGTTTATATTTAACACTTGTATATGCTGCGGCGGCTTGCCAACTAGACCCATTTGGATATCTTGAAACGGTTGGAATGCTCGTTTTTAAGCTAATATTTTCTTCTTCACCAAAAGATTTTACTAGGTTATAAACATATTCTAACCCATAAAAAAATTGGGTTTTTAGGCCTATATTTTTTTCAAAATCTAAATTAAATGAATAGGCATTAACAGCTTCTTCACGTATGTTTCGTATGCTAGATTTAAAATCTCTATCCATTCTACTTTCTTGAAAATTTTGAAAGGTCATGGTAGCTTTTACCTTATCATACAAATTAGAATTGCTACTTAATTTAGTAATTTGGAGGTTAGACATAAACCAATTTTGTGGCCCATAATTCCACTCAGCCGAACGTAATATACCTTTTCTGTATCGAATTAATCGGTCGTATCTAGAATAATTGGATGTTGTTGTGTAAAACAATCCTAAATCGAAACTAAGATTTTTGTAGGGTTCAAAAAACACCTTCTGCATCAAATTAAGTTGTTGGTAACCGGTAGTTTTTTGCACCAAAGGATTGCTGTTTTGTATAATAAGATCGCCTGTATTGGTAGCAAGTGCGAATTCCGGACGTAAATAATCGGTTGGTCCGTGGCTACCCATGCGTAAATCGTCAAATTTATTATAACTAATATTGGATAAAAATGCCCATTTTTTGTAACCTAGATTAAAATCGATGTGCGCCGTATTTTCATTGGTAGCAGTTGCATATCGCAAAATAACATTCGCTTTAAAAAGCAGTGAATCGGTTATGGCTGTTTGTGGTTTTTGGGTGTAAAAACTCATAACACCACCAATAGCATCACTACCATAAATAACAGAACCTGCGCCAAGTGTAACCTCGGTATTTTGTATTGAAAATGGATCGATAGAAATAACATTTTGCAAGTTACCACCTCTAAAAATGGCATTGTTCATTCTAACGCCATCAACTGTAATTAATAAGCGATTGGTTGCAAAACCTCTAATCATTGGGCTTCCGCCACCTAATTGGCTTTTTTGTACATAAACTTGCCCTGTGTTTTCTAACAAATCGGCGCTAGTTTGCGGATTTACAAATTGGATAGCTTCCGCATTAATATTTATGATTTTTTGTGGAATATCGCGTTTGTTTTGCTCAAACTTAGAAGCAGAAATAACAATTTCTTCAAGACCTTCGGTATTAGATTCTAAATAAACACGGTTTGAAGTTGTTAATTGCTTTTTAGTAAGTTGCTTAAGTACGTGCGATAAATGTTTGAAATAGATGGTTTCGGTATCTGAAAATTCATTTAAAGAAGCTTCACCTAAAAAATTGGTTACCACACTTTTAGATTTATCTATATTGTAAATAGCCACACCAAAAATAGGCTCTTTGGTTACACTGTTAAGCACTTTAATATTTTGAGCTTCTAATTGAATAAAAGCAAAAAACAAAAATGATATAGCGTAAAAATACTTCATAGCTTAATTAAAAACTTGACTAAATATTTGTAGTGATTTTGGTGGTTTAAAACTACCTAAATGTAATTCAAAATACAGCAATAACATATTTAAAAATGATTGACGTTGTTTTGAGTTTATTTTCACTTCTTGTAATGCATCAAAGGTTGTGCCTAAAAGCTGTTTTAAAAGCATTAAATTATCACCAGAAATACTATAATCGCCATATTGGTTTGGTTCAAACCGACCTTCTTTTAAATTGAAGTATGGCGCATCAATACTATCTGTATCTGGATAAAATCCTAAATATTTTGATAGATTTAAAAGAAATAATAAATGAAAGTTTGAAAATTCTGATTGTTCATCTAGCCATAACAAAGTGGTTTCTAAATAGCTAAAAAGCGTTTCGTTTGGTTCTTCTTCTTTTAATGTACTAGATAACACCTCAGATAAAAACATAACAATAGCGCTTTTTAAAACCTGTGTGTGTAAGCTTACGTATACATGATTCATTTTAGTATCTGAAACGCTTTGTAACGACCTATTTTGCTTGTAAACTATGCTTAATTGTAATTGTGATAAGGGTTGAAAATAAGCTGCTTTTGTACTTGATTTTTTGCTTTTTAAAACGCCACGTAACAAAAAACTAACAACACCTAACTGCTCTGTATAACATTTTACAATTAGGTCGTTGTCTTTATATTTTAATTTGGAAAGTACAATTGCATTTGTAGAAATAAGCATTATCTAACCACCATTATTTTTAAAACTTTTGTTTCAAAGGAATTTAAATCGGATAACATAACCAAATACACACCAGAAGCTACAACGTTGTTAGCCAAATTTTTTCCGTTCCAATAAGCGGTTCCGCCATCAATTTCAAGATTGTAGCCACTATAACGCTGATTGGTTCTTGATTGGGCTTCGGCAACCAAATTACCTTCAATATCGGTTATTTTTATATTTACATTTTCTGAAATGTCTTTAATTTTTACTTTTTGATCTACAATATTAAAGTTTGGCCTTACAGGATTAGGGTATGCGTAGGCGTTTTTTAAACTTTCAAATGGACTTGAAGCACCCGATTTAAATGATACCAAACCTTTAGTAGTAGCTATGTATACAATACCGTTTACATCGTCAATAGACACATCGGTTATAATGTTTGATGGTAATGGTGAATTATCTGTTGTGAAATGGTATATGGTTTTTTGCCCATCGGAAGAGAAATAAAACACGCCAGAATCGCCTGTTCCAATCCATTTATTGTTAGAACCATCTACTTCAATAGATGTTATGAACTGCTGAAATAATAATTCTTTGGCAATGCCATCTTCTAAAATTACAATATCGTCAACTTCAACAGTATCTTCAAAGAAATTAGATGTATTGTATAAAACACGTAAGCCTTTAAAAGTACCTATCCAAAGTTGATTTCGTTTATCAATTGCCAGTGCTCTTACATAATTAGACGGCATATTGTTTTCTTCAGATTTTATATTCTTTATTAAAAAATTACTGCCGTTTTCTTTAAATCCAATAAAACCATGTTCATAACTAGCTATCCATTTTGTTCCATCAGAACCTATTACCATATCACTATATCCTAGGTTTCTACTTTGAATAATATCACTAAAGCTATAAGATTTCCATGTGTTATTTAACGGATTGAAAGATTTTAAAGGCTTATCTATTACACTTGTAATTGTCCATAATAATCCATTATTATCAAAAACTGTTGACCCTAATCTAATATCAATATAATTTGGGTCTGAGGCAAGTATTAAAGACTCTAAACCGCTATTTTTTTCATTATATAGTTTGGTTGGAATCTCATCATTAACTTCTAATAACCCATTAAAAAAAGAACTTATAAAAACCTGATTGTTATTTGCTGGATTAACCGAAATGGTGTTTAAACACTTAGCATCTAAAACCTCTTCAAAAGACGTATTAATCCATTTTTTATTTTTTAAGTGACTAAACCCGCGACTGTTTAATGGATAAGGATTAAAAAACAAATCGTATTCACCAAAAGTAACCCACACGCCATTTGGTTGCGCATTAACTGAAAAAGGGGTATTTAATATTGGACCTTCTGGGTGTAATTCTTCAAAAGTATTTGGATTTGCAATAGGCGTTTTTAAAATGCCAAAATTGGTTGTGCCTAAATAAATAAAACTAGCATCGGTTGAAGCAGACGTATATTCAGTTAAAAAATCTGAACTTATTGCTACTTGAGATATTGGCACAAAAGTACTAGTGTAAACAAACACATTATTTGATGTTGTAACAATTAAATTATTTTCCACATTTTTTACTTCTAAAGGAGTATTACCATACTGAAACAACTCATTACTTAAAGCATCGCTTATTACTTGAAAAATTTGCCTATTTGTATTGACTGTATACAAGGTGTTTTCAACAGTTTCAATGGCACTAAAATCGCCATTTACAATAATTTGCCAGTTTTGATAATCAATTAAATTTGGGCTTGAAACCAACGCTTTCCTAATACCGTTTCCGCCAAAACATGCTGCATAAATATAGTTACCAAAAATGGTGGTTTGATTTACCTGTATTTGACCTCCACCATTACCAATAAAATAGGTGTCGCCAAACTCTAACCGTTCTAAATTAAAAACTGAAATTCCGTAGTTTGTTGAAATGTAAACCACACTACCAAAAGCATTAAAATGGTTTATTCTTTTTTGTGTAGGTGGAATGGTTGGCTTTTCTACAATATCAACTACTGTTAAAATTTTATCATCATCATCAAAAGCAACTTCTATCAGTCCGTTTTCATAGCCAATAACTAGTAATTGGTAGGTTTCACTGTAATAAATAGTTGAAATTGTTTCACCCGATAAACCGTTTATAGTACTTAGTTCTTTTATCTCGTTAGTTTGGGTGTCATAACTAAACACAGCATTCTCTGAAGCTGCATAAATTTTAGTATTGCCCTGTACAACCTTTTTAATATTGTTATATGAAAAATGCCCTTGCCAAAGTGTAGAAAAATCTTGTGCATTATGAAATAAAGGACATAATAGAATTATAATTAATATGGTTTTTTTAAACATACTATAATTTTAATGCTCAAATATATTTATTACTAACGAGTTTTAGTTTAAAATAATATGCAATAAAACAAAAAAGCTTCCTATTTCTTTAAATTTAGGAAGCTTTTTTAAATTTAATTAGACTTATCTAAACAATACCTTGAGCCAACATAGCATCGGCTACCTTTACAAATCCAGCAATATTTGCACCTTTTACATAGTCTATATACCCATCATCCATTTTACCGTATTTAGTACAAGAATCGTGAATGTTAGCCATAATATCTTTAAGTTTTAAATCTACTTCTTCTCGGGTCCAATTAAAACGCAATGAATTTTGCGTCATTTCTAAACCAGATGTAGCAACACCTCCAGCATTTGATGCTTTTCCAGGTGCATATAATATTTTGGCTTTTTGAAATGCATGAACCGCTTTAATTGTAGATGGCATATTTGCGCCTTCACTTACACAAATACAACCATTGTTTAAAAGCATTTTAGCATCTTCCTCATTTAGTTCGTTTTGTGTTGCACATGGTAATGCAATATCACATTTTACTTCCCAAGGTGTTTTTCCTTTTACAAATTTAGCGTTTGAATATGTTTCTAAGTACTCGCTTATTCTACCTCTTTTTACGTTTTTAATATCCATGATATGCGCTAATTTTTCGGCCGTAATACCTTCTGCATCATAAATATATCCTGAGGAATCGGACATTGTTAGCACTTTTGCCCCTAATTGAATGCATTTTTCAACAGCATATTGCGCTACGTTACCAGAACCAGAAACTACAACGTGCTTGCCTGAAAAGTCTTTTCCTTTAGTTTCAAGCATTTTTTGTGCAAAATACACGGTACCATAACCTGTTGCTTCTGGTCTAATTAATGAACCACCCCAAGACAATCCTTTACCAGTTAAAACACCAGTAAACTCATTTTTTAGTTTCTTATACATGCCAAAAAGGAAACCAATTTCTCTGGCACCAACACCAATATCACCCGCAGGAACATCTGTATTTGGACCTATGTGTCTACATAATTCACTCATAAACGCATGGCAAAAACGCATAATTTCGCCATCAGTTTTTCCTTTAGGGTCAAAATCACTACCGCCTTTTCCACCACCCATTGGTAATGTAGTTAAGCTATTTTTAAACACTTGTTCAAAAGCCAAAAACTTTAAAATACTCATATTTACGGTTGGGTGAAAACGCAAACCGCCTTTGTAAGGACCAATGGCAGAATTCATTTGAATTCTATAACCTCTATTTACTTGTATTTCGCCAGCATCATCAACCCAACAAACGCGAAATGTAATTACACGTTCTGGTTCAACCATTCTTAACAAAATGTTTTTTCCATAATATATATCGTGTTCAACGATGTAAGGAATTACAGTTTCTGCAACTTCCTCTACTGCTTGTAAAAACTCTGGTTCATTACCATTTCGTTCTTTTACAAGATCTAAAAAAGCTTCAACATTACTTTTCATTAGTTTTATTTATTTTTTTAAAAGGGTGAGATACAATATCCATAAATTATTTGTTTTTGTAGTAAAAAAGTATGGATTTATCATGTGTTTATAATTGTTTTCTTGTTAAATAAACTTGATTGGATAACTCTGTTTGCACTTTATCGTAATTAAATAACAACCATTAAAATGTGTCAAATTTATTGAATATACAATTTTACGATACAAATATACGTTATCTTTAAAAATAATGATGTTTTTTTTTGAAATTCGCAATAAATAATTTTGAGTTTAAGTCGTTAAATTATAATTATTTGTTTCTTTAGTGAGTTTTTATATATTTGTTGTTATTAATGCCTCAAAAAACGGAATCTTATTATGCTTAACTTGAAACGTTTAGCTTTTTTTTTATGTTTGTTTGCTTGCTATCAAACAGCTTTCTCTCAATTAGGCTTTTCCCATGAAATAGGCGTTATTGCTGGACCTGTAGAGTTTAGATCGGATTTTGGAAATAGAGATAATACTGAAACTAATTTTGGTAATTCTGGAATTGGAATAGGCATAGTTCACTATATAAACTTTGCTTATAGAGCCGATTGTAATTGTTACACTACAGATACTTATTTTAACGACCATTTTAAACTACGAAATGAAATTTCTTGGAACAAAACCAATTTAGAACACTTTGGAAAATGGGTTGACCCAAGCAGAAATACTGTTGAAGCGAACCAACTTAGAGGACATAAAGGGGTTGCTAAAAATTTGGATATTGGCACACAATTAGAATATTTTCCTTTAAGCATACGTTCATTTCAATCATTTGGTTACCGAGTTGCTCCTTTTGTAAGCTTGGGCGTTCATTACACATCGTTTAATCCTGAGGTTAGTACAACCTATGTTGATATGACCCCAAACTCTGATGTTATTTTTGGAGATGTAACAGATTTTCGGAATTTTTATTCTGGTTGGGATTCAGGTTCGGTAGATGCTTCAGGCGGCAGCACTTGGTCTGTAGTTAGTAGTGTTGGTGCTAGATATAAAGTTAGTAAACTTGCAGATATTATGCTAGATTTTAGATTGCAATACTATTTTAATGATTGGGTTGATGGACTTAACCATCAATTAGATTATAATAAAAATAACGACTGGCTTGTATGGGTTAATGTTGGCTATATTTATTATTTAAATTAATATTTCTTCATAAAAAACCACTTTTTATTCGGTGTTTTAAAATGCAATAATTACCTTTAAAGAAGGTTAATAATTTACGCATGCTTCTAAAAAAATACACCTTAATTTTATGTTTATTTTTCATTCTTTTTAACTGCAAGGAAGAATTGACCATAACATTTATAGAAACCAAAATAACAACTTCAAATAATAATTTAGTTGAAGTTACTATTCCAAAAGCTATTGAAAATAGTATAATTAGCTCTGAAATAAATACAGAAGTAAGCAACTTGGTAATTGCAGCATTACAGGTAGGCGACACAGATACTAAAACCTCAAAATCTATAGAAGAAAGCATCAACGCTTTTAATAATGAATATAATGCATTCAATACCGAATTCCCAAATATTTCACAGCCTTGGGAAGCTCAAATTGATGGCGAAATACTATTTCAATCGCATGAAGTTATTAGTATATCAATCACTTCATATGTAAATACTGGTGGTGCACATGGTTCTACCCATATTTCATTTTTAAATTTTAATGCAGCAACAGGAAAGCGTATTAAAAACAACGATTTAATTAAAAATAAAGCTGCCTTTGAAACTGTAGCAAAAACTTATTTCAATACAGCTATTGAAGATGAAGATGACCTTTTTGAGCCCAATGAATTTAAGTTGCCTGAAAATATAGGTTTTACCGAAAATAGCATTATACTACTGTACAATCAATATGAAATTGCTCCTTATTCAACAGGTATTATAGATTTTACAATACCTATTGAAAAAGTAAGCGCCTATTTAAGCTTTAATAGCTCTAATTAGTGCCATTACATAGCCCAAATGCATACCTTCATGAAATGCTATAAATTGAAATGCTTCATCTATATTCGTTAAGGTATTCCCTGTAGTTGAAACAGTATATTCTTGATAATTTTTAAAAATACCATTTTCAAAATCTTCTCTTGTTTTTTCAACGGTAGAAAAAAGTAATACTTTTAAGGTATCAACTTCAGCTTGCGATACATTTCCTTCAGGTTTTGAATCTTTTCTGTATTTACCAACTAATTCATCGGTAATCATCATTGGTAATCCCGATAATTTATAAGCTAATAATTGTTGCGTTACAACTATGTGCCCAATATTCCAAATAATGTTATTATTAAACCCGTTTGGTATTTTGTTTAAATCTTCTAGTGAAACGTTTTCTAAATATTTTTTAAAAAATCGTCTGGTATTTGGCAGTACTTCTAATGTAAAATGCATGTTATAATTTTTTTATAAATATAGTTTTTAAAGTAATAAATCTTTTGTTTTTCTAATAAAATCCATTAGATTTCCTTCTTTACTGAAACGAGTTCAGTACGTGCAATAAAATAAAAATATATAATTGTTATGAAAAAAGTTTACTACTTAAAAACATGTAGTACATGTATAAGAATTTTAAAAGAATTGAATTTACCATCAGATTTTATTTTACAAGACATTAAAACCGAAGAAATAACTGTAAAGCAATTAGATGAAATGAAAGCGTTAGCAGGTAGTTACGAAGTACTTTTTAGCAAACGTTCTAAACTTTACAAGGAAATGGATTTAAAAACCCAAAAACTAGAAGAACGCGACTATAAGCATTACATATTAGAACATTATACCTTTTTAAGCAGGCCAGTTATTATTGTTGATGATAAAATTTTTATTGGAAATTCTAAGGCTGTAGTAGAAAGCGTTAAAGAAATATTATAATTACAAAACCTACTTAAACCAAAAAAGACCTTACATTTCTGTAAAGTCTTTTTCTTGTTTATTGCTCCCCCTCTTGGGCTCGAACCAAGGACCCTTTGATTAACAGTCAAATGCTCTAACCAACTGAGCTAAGGAGGAGTGTTTGTTTTTCGCCTAAGCGAGCGCAAATATATATATCTTTTTAATTACTGCAAACATTTTTTTGAATTTTTTTTATCCAAAAATAGCTTTAAAAATATCGTTGCCATTAGCAAATAAAACTAAAGCAATTAATATAAAGAAGCCTACCATTTGTGCATACTCCATAAACTTATCTCCTGGTTTTCTACCAGACACCATTTCGTATAGTAAAAACATAACATGACCACCATCTAAAGCTGGTATAGGCAATAAGTTTAATACAGCTAGCATAATAGATAAAAAGGCTGTTAATTGCCAAAACGCAGCCCAATTCCAAGTTGGTGGAAACATATTGCCAATAGCTGCAAATCCGCCAATTTGTGCAGCACCTTTTTTAGTAAATATGTATTTAAATTGTGCTAAATAATCTTTTATAGACCAATACCCAACTGAAAAACCGCTTACAATACTTTCACTAAATGAATAATCTCTGTGTCTAACTTTAAAGGAAGATACGTCTGAATTTGTAAGAATTCCTATTTTACTATCTTCAGTAGGTGTTATACTTAAGGTTTCTACTTTTGAGTCTCTTTCAACATTTACACTTACAGTTGCTAATTTTCTATTTTTTATAGCATAAGAGAAATCAGTGAAATAAATAATTTCTTTACCATCAATACTAACAATTTTATCTGTAGTGCGTAAGCCTGCTCTTGAAGCTGGAGAATCTGGAGTAATAGAATCTATTGAAAATTTAAACCTAGGAGATAATGCAGGTATATCTCCTGCTTCAAAAAGTTGAGTTCCTATATTTTCTGGTAATTTTAACGTTTCAACAGTACCATCAATTCTTTTTACAGTAATGCTTTCAGTTTTTCTAAACATTAAATGTGTAGAAATATTATCGGTTTCCTCAAAAGGTGTATTGTTTATAGACACAATTTTATCACCATTTTTAAAACCATACTGCTCCATGGTTTTTGTAACGCCGAAACCATTGGTTACATCATCTGTATTTTGATAATCTTCACCCCAAACAAATAAAATCATCATGTAGATAAAAAAGCCTAATAAAAAATTTACGGTTACACCACCTAGCATAATAATTAAACGTTGCCATGCAGGTTTAGAACGAAATTCCCAAGGTTGTGGTGGTAACGCCATTTGCTCGGTATCCATACTTTCGTCTATCATACCAGATATTTTAACATAACCGCCTAATGGCAACCAACCAATACCGTAAACAGTATCGCCAATTTTCTTTTTAAATAGTGAAAACTTTACATCAAAAAACAAATAGAATTTTTCAACTCTGGTTTTAAATAATTTTGCAGGAATAAAATGTCCTAATTCGTGTAAAACAACTAGGATAGAAAGGCTTAATAATAATTGAGCCGCTTTTATTAAAAATACAGACATGTATTAGGTTTTTTTTATAATCGGACAAAAGTAAGCTTTTAACACCATTTAGAAAATATAATGCGAAGTATTGCTAATTTTTTAACAGGGTTTTGTTAATTATACCATGATTTGTATTGAATTGCACAAAAAATAACCCTGAAGGCAATGATGATATATTTATAGTTGACGACCAATTTGATTGATACACTAATTGCCCTAATGCATTTATTATTTTAACATTATTTACTTTAATGCTTTCAGGTTTTGTAATAGTAAATTCATTTGAAGCTGGCATTGGATGAATTAAAAACTGTGACGTTAAATTACGTTTTTCAATAGCCAATGATATACTATTATCTTTTGAAATTAAATCTGCTTCTGGGTCAAATTGAATAGATGCTACTGTAAAATTAACAGCATTTAAAAAGGTTTCATTATTTGTGGTATTGTTAAGTGTAATATCCAACGTTTCGCCTAAAGTTCCTATAATTCTTAAAGGTATTGGAGCTTCAAAATAAGACACAGAAGCATCACTTTGTATTTGTGAAATAGAAATTTGCACTTGTGTGGGCGTTAACTGATTCCATTGAATAGTATAACTTGGGTAACCTTGATTATATAACCAATCGTTAAAAAACTCGGTTAAACTTTCACCACTTGATAGTTCCATTATAGCTATAAAATCTTCGGTTTTAGCATACCCATACGCATGGTTTGGATTGCTTAAATAATTTTTTACACCAAGAAAAAAAGCAGCATCACCAAGCTTTTTTCTTAGCATATGTAGCACCATCGCTCCTTTATTATACGTTAATTGGCTACTAAATATTCTATTTACACTGGTAGTATCAGCATCTTTTAAATAAACTGCACCAGTTGTAGCTGATGTTATTGATGCTGTTCGTTGCTGCTTCCATGTTGTAAACGCAGCATTCCCATCAAGGTTTTCAATAGTTAAACCAGATAAATAGGTAGCGAAGCCTTCATTTAGCCATATATCCTTCCAACTGCCACACGTTATTTTATCTCCAAACCATTGGTGTGCTAATTCATGGGCAATTAAATTTCTATCAAAACCACCCATAAACGATACGGTTGTATGCTCCATACCACCACCCCAACCAAATTGCGCATGACCATACTTTTCATTTGCAAATGGATATGCTTCAAACAAATTGGTAAACAAATTCATTATATCAACCGTAATAGGTGTACTTGCTTGTGCTGAACTTAAGCTTTCTGGATACACATAATTTACAATATCAAACGGATTACCATTGTTTGGAACCGTATGTGAATACACTTCATAATTGGTTACTGCAATAGCAATTAAATAGGCAGGAATAGGATATCTGTGCTTAAAATGAGTGGTTTTATTAGCGCCATTAATTATTTGACTTTGTTCTAACCCATTTGAAACGGCAATATACGTTTCGTTTGAAGGATTAAATGTTGGCGTAGTTATAAACACATCCAAAGAATCGGTTTTGTCAATTAAATCTTGTTTACATGGCCACCAGCCTTTGGCACCGTAAGGTTCAGAAAGTGTCCAAATTACTGGATCGCCATTATGAACGTTTTGTTCAAAGGAACCAAAACCAGAACTTATAGGATTACCAGAATAACTAACGGTAAGTGAATCTAAAACACCACTGTTTTGAGTTGTTGGCAATGTAATAACCAATTCATCACTACTGTTTTGTGAAAACGAAAGCGCGTTACCACGTTGTAATACTTGCGAAACAGTCATATTATTCGCCAAATCGAAAACCACTTGATTTAAATTTTCTTTAGCTTCAAAATAGGTGGTTACATCACCAGAAATAAAAGCAACTGATGGGTCTAAATTAAACGCTAAGCGGTGATATTTAACATTATAATTGCCGGTGTTTATATTCGCCTTAAAAGCCATTTTACTTAAAGCTCTTTTTGCTTCAGCTTTTTGTATGCTGCCAAACGATTTATTATAATCCTGTCCTAAAAAAGTGAATGTAACAAAGTAACAAATTAACAATAGGGCTATTCTCATGCTTTTATTTTTCAAATGCTTTTAACTACTATTTAGCTAGTTAAAAATACCAATTAATTATATATGTGTCGTATTTTTGCATTTTATATTACCTATAATCACAAATTAAAACAGATGCTTTCCTTTTTTAAAGACTATAAAATTTTCGGAATCGTATTTTTGATTTTATCTATAATAATCATTTCAATAATATATAACACACTAAATGTGTATCAACCCTTGCCTATATATCAACCGGCCATGGTAAGTACAGAATTGGTAGATAGTACCATTCAATATCAAAAAAAGTATCATAAAATAGCCGACTTTAAACTCATCAATCAAAACGGAAAAACCATTACCCAAAACGATTATAAGGATAAAATTTATGTAGCCGATTTCTTTTTCACAACATGCCAAACCATTTGTCCAATTATGACGAACCATATGGCAGACATTCAAAAAGAAATTTTAAATGATAATGATGTAATGTTGCTTTCACATACTGTAACTCCAGAAATTGATACCGTAGCACAATTAAAACGTTATGCTGTAAAAAAAGGCGTGATTGATGCTAAATGGAATTTAGTAACAGGCGATAAAAAACAAATTTACGAATTGGCAAGAAAAAGTTATTTAGCAGTAAAAGATTTTGGTGATGGTGGTGCGTTTGATATGATACACACCGAAAATTTTATGCTTATTGATAAAAAACGACAAATACGTGGGTTTTATGATGGTACCAATAGTGATGCCATTAAAAAATTACTTGAAGATATTAAAGTTCTTAAAGAAGAAAAATAAAAAGTTTGTCGTGGAGTCGTTTGTCGTTAATTTGTAAATCGACTTAAAAACTCCACAACAAACAAATTAACTTCTAAAAACTTTCAAACTTTAAACTTTCAAACCTTAAACTTTTTAGGTACTTTTGCTTCTTTAAAATCAATCTAAATAAGTTTGCAACATACATTAGCCGATTTAAAACGAGGCGAAAACGCCATTATTACAGATGTTTCGTCTATTCACATTCCATTAAAATTACTAGAAATGGGTTGTTTACCTGGCAATTCTGTACAACTTGTTCAGTTGGCACCTTTTAAAGATCCTATGTATTTAAACATTAACGGCACGCATTTAGCAATAAGAAAAGAAACTGCTATTCATATTTTAATAGAAAAAGAAAATGGGTAAGCAAATAAATGTTGCCTTAATAGGAAACCCTAATACAGGAAAAACCTCTGTTTTTAATGCCCTTACAGGGTTAAACCAAAAAGTGGGTAACTACCCTGGAATTACCGTTGAAAAAAAAGAAGGTGTTTGCAAACTACCCCGTGGTGTTAAAGCGCACATCATCGATTTACCCGGAACATACAGTTTAAACGCTTCATCTTTAGATGAAAACGTTGTTATTGAGTTGCTTTTAAATAGAAATGATAAAGATTTCCCTGATATTGCCGTAGTAGTAAGTGATGTTGAAAATTTAAAACGAAACCTGCTACTTTTCACCCAAATTAAAGATTTAGAAATACCTACAATATTAGTAATTAATATGGCTGATAGAATGCGTTACAAAGGCATTTCTTTAGATATTGATTATTTAGAAGAACATCTTCAAACCAAAATAGCTTTAATAAGTACCCGAAAAAATGAAGGTATAGAAAACTTGAAACAACTTATTGCAAACTATAAAGAGGTTTCGGTTGCACCTTGTATAAACGCTTCAGATATTGATAAAGAGTATTTTGAAAATTTACAAAAAGCATTTCCAAATCAATTGTTATACAAACTTTGGTTGGTTATTACACAAGATGTAAATTTTGGAAAAACAGACCGTAATGAAATTGATGCCGTTACCAATTTTAAAACCAAAAGTAAAGCCGATTTAAAACGATTACAGCAAAAAGAAACCATAAAAAGGTATCAATTTATTAATAATGCTTTAAAAGAAGGACAAACTATTGATGTTTCGCAAGCTAAAGATTTGCGTAGTAAACTAGACCGCGTTTTAACACATAAAATTTGGGGTTACGTTATTTTCTTTTTCATTTTGCTAACTATTTTTCAGGCAATTTACGATTGGTCTAGCGTGCCAATGGACTTTATTGATAGCACGTTTGCATCATTAAGTGAATGGACTAAAAACCAACTACCGCAAGGTGCTTTTACCAATTTACTGGCAGAGGGCATTATTCCTGGACTTGGCGGTATTGTTATTTTTATACCACAAATAGCTTTTCTATTCTTATTTATAGCTGTACTTGAAGAAAGTGGCTATATGAGTAGGGTAGTTTTTTTAATGGACAGAATTATGCGCCGTTTTGGGTTGAGTGGTAAAAGCGTTGTACCTTTAATTTCGGGTACAGCTTGTGCTATTCCTGCTATAATGGCAACCAGAAATATTGAAAGTTGGAAAGAACGTTTAATAACCATTTTGGTAACGCCTTTTACAACATGTTCGGCAAGATTACCTGTTTATTTAATCATCATATCATTAATTATTCCTGAAGGTCGTTTTTTAGGTTTAGGCTATCAAGCATTAACCCTCATGCTACTTTATCTTATTGGTTTTGGTATTGCAGTTTTATCTGCATACATATTAAACAAAGTTTTAAAAATAAAAAGTAAAACCTTTTTTGTAGTTGAAATGCCAAATTACAAACTACCATTATTAAAAAATGTAGCTTTAACGGTTGTTGAAAAAACAAAATCGTTTGTATTTGGTGCCGGAAAAATTATTCTTGCAATTTCTATTATTCTGTGGTTTTTAGCATCGTATGGTCCTGGTGATGATTTTAATAACGCCGAAACAATTATAAAAACCGAATATGCTTCGCAACAATTATCGGAAGAAGAACTAAATCAACATATAGCTTCCTATAAATTAGAACATTCGTATATAGGCATTACAGGTCGTGCTATAGAACCTGTTATACGTCCTTTAGGATACGATTGGAAAATTGGCATTGCCATAGTGAGTAGTTTTGCTGCTCGTGAGGTTTTTGTTGGAACACTAGCTACTATTTACAGCGTTGGAAGTGATGATGAAGCGACCATAAAAAACCGAATGGCTGCCGAAGTAAACCCTATTTTGGGCGGTCCGCTTTTTAATTTTGCTTCAGGCATTTCATTACTATTATTTTACGCTTTTGCTATGCAATGCATGAGTACTTTGGCTATTGTAAAACGCGAAACAAACAGCTGGAAATGGCCTACACTACAACTATTTATTATGAGCGGGTTTGCTTATATTGTAGCATTATTAGCTTTTCAATTTTTGAAATAATTACTGTAAAACCATGAATACCATCATTCAAAACATATTAGTAATTGCTGCAATAGCTTTCGCTATTTTGTTTTTAGTGAAAAAATTTCTTTGGAAAAAACCGCCTTCTAAAAAATCGTGTGGTGGTGATGATGGTTGTGGTTGCCATTAATTCGTTTTTGGTTTCGCTATGTTAAAACTACATCCAAGTGATAAATAGTTCATGGTGTGATTAATTCCTGTTCCGAACGAAAAATCTAACTGGCAATTATTTTTTACTAAATAGGTTACACCTGCATCAAAATTAGATTCATAACTATCAAATTCATTTAACCTTCCGTAAGGTTCTATATAAATTCCAAATGAATCTGTTACAGCTATTCCTAAGGATATAGAATATGTTGCATCTCCTTTACCTTCACCAAAATAATCGTATCCAACATTATAGCCTAAACACAATGCATCACTCAATTCATGCGAAATAGAAAGTTTGTTAATAGTTCCAAATACATTATTTGATAGCATTTTTGAACCTGTAGGAAGTATGAGATGAGATAAAAAAGCTATTTCAGTGTTTACAGTTTCTTTTTTTAATAACTGAATTTTTGTTCCAATTTCTAAATCGCTAATGCCGCTTGCTTTTTGTGATGAATTTTGGTCTTTTAAACTTTCAAACTGACTTAAAACACGCAACTCAACACTCTTTGTAATGCCATATCTGAACAAAGTAGTTGGTGCCAAAAGTTGGCGTTCAGAACTAAAATCATCTTCTGTAAAACCTAATAAAATACCTGTTTCTATCTGTAAACTTCCTTTTTCTATGGTTGACGAACTTTCGGTTTGATCAGGCCTATCGGTTACAATATTTTGTGAAAATAAGGCGTAGCTTGTTAGGCACAGCACTAAAGCTATGTAGTTTAATTTAATCATAAGTTTATAAGTTATTTAAATAGTATAAGCTGGTTTTTTAAAATATAATTCGCCAAATTTGAGCGACTAAAAAAGTGACAATAAAGCCTAAAACAACAGGCATAACCGATGCAAAAATGGTCCATTTAGCACTTTTTGTTTCTTTGTATATAGTATAAATGGTTGTACTACACGGGTTGTGAAGCAAACTAAAAAGCATCAAATTTATGGCTGTTAAAAGCGTCCAACCTCCAGCTTTTAAAATATCGCCTGTGGCTGTTACAGAATCTAGTTCGAACATAACACCTGCGCCTGCGCCACCATCAATACCTGTTACTAAAACGGTTAGCATTAATATGGTTGGAATTACAATTTCATTGGCAGGAATTGCAACAATATATGCTAAAAGAATAACGCCATTTAATCCTAAAAGAAACCCAAAACCATCCAACGAGTTAATGGTCCAAGCGGCAACACTTTCATTTCCTATATAAATATTAGAAATTAACCAAATTACGGCACCTGCAGGAGCAGCAAATACAATGGCTCGCCACAACACAATCATGGTTCTATCTATTAAAGATGTATATATGGTTTTCCAAAAACGTGGTGGTCTGTAAGGTGGCAATTCTAAATTAAACGTTGATACTTTCCCTTTTAAAACAGTTTTTGATAATGCCCACGAAACACCAAACATAAACGCCATACCTAAAACTGCAATACCAATAACGGCTAATAATGATGCTAAACTTGAAAATGATTCTGGCACAACAGCACCAATAAAGATGGTAGCAATTAAAATTTGCGTTGGCCAACGACCATTACAAAGTGAAAAATTATTTGTAATTATGGCTATTAAACGCTCTCTTGGGCTATCAATTATTCGGGTTGCTACTACGCCAGCGGCATTACAACCAAAACCCATAGTCATAGTTAACGCTTGTTTACCATGAGCTCCAGATTTTTTGAATAAGTTATCTAAATTAAATGCCACACGAGGCAAATATCCAAAATCTTCAAGCAAGGTAAACATGGGAAAAAAAATTGCCATAGGCGGCAACATTACTGCAATTACCCAAGCAACAGCTAAATACACACCATCAATTAAAAAACCATCAAGCCACCAAGGCATGCCCGTAGCCGCTGCACCACTTTTTAACAAAGGATGCACCGTATCTAACAATAATTCTGCTAATAATGATGATGGATAGTTGGCGCCAATAATAGTAAGCCATAAAACGGTTGCCAATATTAAAAACATGATGGGAAATCCAAAGGTTTTACTAGTAACAATTTTATCAATTTGCCTATCTAAACGAAACCGTTTTTTTGAATTATCAACATGTACCGTATCGCTAACAATTTGAGCTGCATCAGCATAAATACCTTCGGTTAAATTATCATGAAAATCATCACCAATTTGCCAGCGTAATTCGTTTGAAAGTTCTAAAATGTGGTCTATATTTTTATTTGCCATAATTGTGTTTTAAACTAATTCACCTGCTTTTAAGGCATTAATAATTTGTGTATCACCTTCCAATAATCTAAAAGCAATCCATCTACTATTTGGAATGTTTGGGAATTCTTTTTCTATTTCTACAGAAAGCGTTTTTACAGCATTTTCAATATTGCTAGGCACGTTTTTAATACGGTGTGGTTTACAAACTATGTTTCCGTTGGCTATCTCGCTAATTGTATGAATTAACTCGGGAATGCCTTGGTTAAAACGTGCACTTGTAGCTACAACAGGAATGCCTAAATCGCGTGCCAAAATACGTTCATCAATAGTGATGTGGTTACGTTTAGCTTCGTCCATTAGGTTTAAACACAATACGGCTTTATCGGTAATTTCTAAAATTTGAAGCACTAAATTTAAGTTGCGCTCCAATCGATTTGCATCAGCAACAATAACCGTTACATTGGGTTTTCCGAAAAGGATAAAATCGCGTGCAGCGGCTTCATCATCAGATGTTGACAATAATGAATAGGTTCCTGGTAAATCTACCAACTTAAATTTTTGTTGGTTATATTCAAAACCACCTTCTGCTCTGGTTACTGTTTTTCCTGGCCAATTGCCCGTATGTTGGCGCAACCCTGTTAAGGCATTAAAAACTGTACTTTTTCCTGTATTTGGGTTGCCAGCTAAGGCTACTACAAAATCGATATTCTCTGTGTTTACCCCTAATTTTTTCAAGCCATCGGCGTTAAATTGTGGGCATGTTTCGCAAGCACTTTTTACTTTAGTTTCCATAAGTTAATCTTTTTTAATAAGAATTTTTGCCGCTTGATCTTTTCTAAGTGCGATAGATGTTCCTTTAATTAAATAAGCATTTGGGTCGCCTAACGGATTTGTTAAATCTATTTTTATAGTCGCGCCTTTTACAAAACCCAAATCAAGCAAACGCCTTCTGCTTTCACCACGACTTTCTTTAGAAATTCCTATAATTTTTGCTGTTTCATGTTCTTTTAAACTTGATAAACGCGCAATATTATCTTCAATAACAACTTCTTTTTCAATAGCTGCCACAGTTAAATTTGCAGCAACTATGGGTGCCAACCTAAATTCTTCACCTTCGGATTGAAAAACAATTCTGGTTGCATTATTTTCTGTTACGCGAATAAGCGAACCAATGTGAATGTTTTCAGCTAAAATCTGTTTATAAATAATTTCGGGTTCATCTTCAATATGCGTAATTCTGCCAATAGTATTTACTGGCAATAATGGCAACTCAACACCTTTAATTTTAGCCATTTTACCTGTATGCGTTGGAATTGGGTCGCCATGTGGGTCGAACTTCGGGTTTCCTAAATGTGCCGCTAGGGTATTGGTTTCGTCATGACTTAATTTGTGCTCCATTAGTTCTGCTCTATCGTGCCATTCTTTTTTATCAAAACCTGTTTTATCGGCTAAGTAGCGTTCCCAAAGACGGTGAATACGCACGATTCGCAACGCATAATCACGCCCATCATCGGTTAATTTTAAAACATCCGATTCAAAATAAATCAAATTACTAATTGTCATTTTTTTTAAAACTTCAATAATTTGGTCGTTATTAAAGTTTAAAACCTGAACAAGGGTTTTTGTGTCAACTTTATTTCCTGAATGTTCAAAGTGATAAAGTTGTTTTAAAATATCTTCAATAACTATTTTCTCGTTGCTTTTAAAGTTGTTTTTTATAATCCAAAACCAACCTTTTATTGGTCGAAACAATACATATAAAATGGCTGTTGCAACAAAAAAAATGATGAGTGCGTGTATAGGATTGTATGCATTCATAATTATTGACTTAGGTATAAATTTTTGGCAACTTCTTTAGAGATAATTATTTGTTTGTTTTTGATTTGAATGGTTACAGAATCATCAAACGGTTCAAAATCTATAACTTTAATAACATCGCCTAAAGCCAAATTGTTCTTATTCAAGTATTTTAAAAACACATCTGATGAGTCTTTTACAAGCGCCAATACACCTTCACTACCTGTTTCTATTTCTAAAATGTTCACACTTTTTGTTTGGGTATAATTACCATCTTTATCTGGAATTGGATCGCCATGTGGGTCGTGTGTTGGAAACCCTAAAAAAGCATCTAACTCATTTACTAGTTTTAACGATTTTATATGTTCCAATTGTTCGGCTACATCGTGTACCTCATCCCATGAAAAGTTAAGTTTTTCAACTAAAAAAACTTCCCATAAGCGGTGTTTTCTAACAACTAATGCCGCTGCTAAACGCCCTTTATTAGTTAAACTAACACCTTGATATTTAACATAATGTGCTAGATTTTTATCGGCAAGTTTTTTAACCATATCGGTAACCGATGATGCCTTCGACTCTATTTTTTCTGCAATAGCATTCGTGCTTACAGCTTCTCCTCCTTGTTTGCCTAAATGGTAAATAGCTTTCAGATAATTTTCTTCAGAAAGTGTGGTCATATTTCAACTTTAAAGCACAAAGATACTATTTTTTACTTAAAAGTAAATATATTTTTAGTCTTGTCTAAAAATATATTTACGCAAGACTTTAAAAAAGCGTTCAATTTTTAATAAAGAAAATTAGATTTTTAGCTTTTAATTCAATAAAAATGTGTAATTTTTTCGCACATATATTTATTACATTTTCAAATGAAAAAAGCTTTATTCTCTTACCTACTTTTATTGTTTTCTATTACGCTTCTTGCTCAAGAAAAAATACCATTAATAGACTTCGATAGCATTTCAAAATCTGCTTTAAACTATTCAAATTCTGATGATTATGAAAACGTGATTAAAGAATTAAGCAAAATAAGCAAAAACGATTCAATGTATTGTCACGTTTTAATTTCAAAATCATATTACTTACTAAACTCTAAAAAATATGATGAAGCAATTGAAGCAACTAATAAAGGTTTAGCACAAAATTGCTATGATTCTAACCTTTCATTTTATGTAAATAAAGGTCTAGCACATGCTTATTTAGATAAATATGAAGATGCATTAACCATATATAATGAAGGCTTGGAAATTTACCCAAAAAACTACCTGCTTTGGTATAATAAAGGTATTGTATTAGAAAAGTTAGAGCGTAAAAAGGAGGCTATAAATGCCTATCAAACAGCTATAACATTTAACCCACTATATGCAAAACCACATTTACAATTAGGTAATTTGTGCTATAAACAAGACCGCATTTCGCAAGCTTTAATGTGTTTTAATATTTATCTTTTATTATCTATTGAAGAAGATAACGCTTTCAACACTTTAAACTCATTAAATAATTTAGTTGCAGAACGCAATGAAAGTGTTGCAAATCCCGATTTACAAATTTCTCCAGATGATGATTCTTTTGATGAATTGGATTTAATTTTAAATAACAAAATTGCTTTAAACAAAAATTACAATACCGGACATAAAATAAATATAAACCTTATAAACCAAAACCATGCTCTCATTCAGCAACTAAAAAATTATAAAGGTAACGGCGGGTTTTGGGATAAAAAATATGTGCCTTTTTACAAATGGATTTTAGAAAACAACTTATTTGATAATTTTTCATATACCTTATGCTACCCTATAGAAAATGAAAAATACAAAAAACTAATAGCGCAAAAAAACAAAGAAATTGTTGCTTTTATGGACTTATTTTATGAAAAATGGGAAGACATTTTAAGTACAAATACTATTGATTTTGATGGAAAGCTTCAAGAAGTAACCTATAGTTATAACGACACTTATGTTGAAGCCATTGGTGCTTTTAATGGTGAAGAACCTATTGGAAACTGGAAGTTTTTCAATAGTAATGGTCAAAAATTTTCAATAGGTAGCTTTGATAATAAAGGCGAACGCGCAGGAAATTGGACATGGTTTCATACAAATGGTAAAATAAAAGAAACTGCTAAATACGAAAACGGAAAACTTAATGGTGAAAATTTACAATTTTATGAAAACGAAAAACCGTATATAATTGCCAACTATAAAGATGGCGAACTAGATGGCGAATTTTTATATTACAATGATAAAGGCGCACTAATTCAAAAAAAATATTTTAAAAACGGAAAGCTTGATGGCTTATATAAATCTTATTTTGAAGTTGGCGAAGATTTATTAGAATATAATGTTCCATACAAAGACGGCTTGGTTGATAGTAAGTTAACCGAATACTACATTAGCGGCAATGTGTTTTCTGATGTTGAATTCCAAAACGGAAAAAGACATGGTTTAGAAAAAAAATACTTTTGGAATAATAAAGTATCTTCTGAAATAACTTATGCAAATGGCGAATTAAATGGCAGCTATAAAACATACCATTCAAACGGCAAAGTATTTGAAACAGGACAAAGTATAGACAATTTTTATAATGGCGAATGGCAACAATTTTATAAAGATGGTACTACTCAAAGCCAGTTTACTTACGATAAAGGCTACCTAGACAATGAATTCAAGTATTATGATACCGATGGCAAACTATATTACCAATATCTGTACAAAAAAGGCGAAGTAATTGAGTACAAATACTTCAATAAAAAAGGCGAAATTTTAAAAGAAGGCAGAAAAAAAGGCGGCGAATTTCAATTTACAGGCTATTCACCAGAAGGCGTTGTAACTTCAGAAGGTTTATATAACATTAAAGGCGGAAAAGATGGTTTTTGGCAATTTTATTCAACAAATGGTGTGCTTACTGGCAAAGGAAATTATACTGAAGATAAAGTTAATGGAGAATACCTAACATATTATAACAATGGTGAAATTGAATCGAAATCAGTTTACAAAAACGACTCATTACAAGGTTACTACCAAGGCTATCACTTAAATGGACAACTAAAAAAACAAGGTTGGTATAAAGATCATGCTGCTCATGGCGAATGGCGATCGTACTACATAAATGGCACATTAGAAGAGATTAATTTTTACCATAAAGGCAAACTACATGGTATACAGGAATCGTTTAGTTGCGATGGCAAACCAGACGGCGTTTACACCTACAAGTTTGGCGAACTTACATCTGAAACATATTATGATAATGCTGGTAATATTTTAGGAACCATTAATTACGTTCCAAAAGAAAATAAATACACCGTTGTATACAATTACACTAATAAAAAACCAAACCTTCAAATAGATTATGTAAACGGTGTAAAACATGGCAACTATGTTTATTTCGATTTTTATGGTCAAAAACGTACCGAAGGGCAATATAAAAATGGTTCGCAAGATGGGAAATGGGTATGGTACCATCCTAACGGAAAAATTGAAACCGTTCGCAATTATATAAACGGTTATTTAGATGGTGAAAGTTTAGATTATTTTGAAAACGGCTCGATAGAAAACAAACGCACTTATGAATACGGAAAAGCTGAAGGCAAATGGGTTACATACTATGAAAATGGCAAAATAGCTTATGAAATGGACTATTATAACGATACAGCACATGGCGAAAAAACATTTTATGACCATTTAGGAAATTTACAATTAGTTAGAATTTACAACAATAACCGCCTTACCGGATATACCTACCTTGATAAAGACTCGAAAAGACTACCTATAATTCCAATTGTAAATGAAACGGCAACCATAGTAAGCTACTATAACAACGGCAAAATTGCCCGAGAAATGGAATACAAAAATGGCGATATAGTAAATAATTATAACGCATACTATTACGATGGCAAATTAGAAAATACTATATTCTTTAAAGCTAACGAATATGATGGTTTAGACAAAGACTATTACCCAAATGGCAAATTAAAAAGCGAAAAAAATTACCAATTTGGTGTACTACAAGGTTTATCAAAAACGTTTTATGAAAGTGGTACTATTAAACAAGAAACCAACTACGTAAATAACATAAAAAATGGTGAAGTGAATCATTATAACCAAACAGGTAAATTAGTAAAAAAAGAATATTACTTTGATGGCAATATTTACAAATATGAAACATTCTAAAATGCGCTTATCACTATACCTCATTTTGGGCTTTGTATTAAATGGTTTTTCGCAAGAATCAACCGAGTTTAATCTTTATAAAAATTTATATCCAAACTCAAATTCAGTAAGGCTTAACCAAAAAACAACGGTTACAATTTCATTAAATGCAAATGATATTAATATAACTCAAGAAATTTTTGAAGAAGATTTATATCTAGATGAAAGTGCCAATTACAATTCAAAAAAGGCATTATTCTTTTCATCATTTTTTGAATTAGAAAAAGTTGAAGCGTCTTCTTTCTCCTTTGTTGATGGTAAATACAAAGAAATTGAAGTAAAAGAATTTAAAGAAAAAGACGAGCTAGACCAATCTTTTTACGACGATTCAAAATCGCTAAATTTCATATATCCTAACTTAAAAAAAGGCTCAAAATCTAAATTAAAATATATTGAAAATGTAAAAAACCCACGCTTTTTAAGCCCTTTTTACTTTGGCGACTTTTACCCTATTGTAAACAATAAAGTAACCATAATTGCAGATAAAAATATAGATTTAATATTTAAAGAATTCAACACTGAAGGCTTGGAATTAAGTTTTAAAAAAGAAGAAAAAAAGAATTCCAACATTTACTCTTGGGAAGTAAAAAACATGGATAAATACAAGTACGAACCTAGTACACCAACTTACAAAAAAATATTACCACATATTGTTCCAATAATTACATCTTACAAATCGAATAACACAAACACAAGTTTAGCCAATAAAGTTTCCGATTTGTATGGTTGGTATTATTCATTAGTAAAAGATATAAACCAAGAACCTGCTGATGAAAACCTAGTTGCATTAGTAAACGAATTAATAAAAGACAAACCAACCGAATTAGAAAAAGTTAAAGCCATTTACTACTGGACACAGCAAAACATAAAATACATAGCTTTTGAGTATGCACTTGGTGGTTTTATTCCAAGACAAGCAAATGATGTTTTTCAAAAAAAATATGGCGATTGTAAAGACAACTCCAGCATTCTATACAAAATGCTAGATATTGCTGGTATAAAAGGCGATTTAACTTGGATAGGAACGCGAAGCATTCCATACAACTACACCGAAGTACCAACACCAATTGTAGACAATCATATGATTCTTTCATATACAAATAATAATGACACCTACTTTCTTGATGCTACAGGCAGATACATTCCTATAGACTATCCAACATCATTCATTCAAGGTAAAGAAGCATTAATTTCAAAAGACGGCTCAAATTATATTATTAAAAAAGTACCTGTTGTTCCCGCATCAAAAAATGCCGTGATAGACACTACCAAAATTGATATAATTAATGAAAACATAATAGGAAAATCGAAAGTTGAAATTACGGGTTACAACAAAATTGAAACCTTCAATTACCTTGAAAATGAAAAAACTGTTGATAAAATAAAAGCATTTTACAATACTAGATTACAAAAAGGGAACAACAAGTTTTTAATAGATTCTTTAACCGAAACTAATAAATACGATTATGAAAAAAACCTAATTGTAGATTATAGTTTCAACATTAATAATTACGCCAAAAAGTTGGGTAATGAACTGTTTGTAAACCTAAACCTTGTAAAAGATTTAGCGTCGTACAAAACTGAAGAAGACCGAAAAAACGAAATTGAATATGATTATAAAAACCACTTTAATTACACAACCATCTTAAACATTCCTGCAGGTTACAGTGTTGAATATTTACCCGAAAACGTAAACCTATCAAACAACTATGTATCAAGTAGTATTACTTATGAAGTTAAAAACAACACCATTATTTATAACCACATCTATAATTTAGATTTTATAAACCTAACCTTAGCAGAACAAAAAGACGTTAATAATCTTATTAAAAAAATAGAAACCGCTTTTAAAGAAGTTGTTATTCTAAAAAAATTATAATACCAAATAGCATGTTAAAAAATCAAATAATAATCGCATTTTTACTGTTTATTCAACTTATTTCTTCACAAAACGACTTAGTTTACACCAACTATTCTTGGGATAAAAACCCAGCTTACAAAATTGAAGAAGGCAACACAGAACCCATTACAGCTATAAAAGACAAAATACTAACCGAGTTTTATTTTCAAGGAAACGACGGATTGGTAGAATACTATCTTGAGCATAGAGTTTTATGGTTAAACTCTGATGATAACATTGAAAACTATAATAAAATTTATTTGCCATATACAGCTACTTCAGAATTAATGGTAAACAAAGCCAGAGTTATTACAAAAAATGGTACTGTTATAGAATTAGATGATTCAAAAATTTTAACAGCTCAAGATGAAGAAACTGGTAGAAACTATAAGTTTTTTGCTTTTGAAGGTGTTGAAAAAGGCAGCTTTATTGAATACTTTTATGTAGTAAGACGCTACCCAAGATATAGCGGAAACTTAATTGATTTTCAATCAAGTTATAACAAAAAGAACATTGAGTTTGATTTGTATGCGCCAAAAAATCTTATTTTCAAATTCAAAACCTACAATAACACGCCCGAAGTTGTTCAAGACACATTAGCAAAAGACAAACTACATTGGCAATTAAAATTAGATGCTTTAAAAGGTTTAGAAAAAGAAGAATTATCAGCATACGAAGCTTCAAAAAGCTTTGTAATTTATAAGTTAGATAGAAATACAGCTTCCAACACCAAAGACATTTCATCATACAGCAAAGTAGCTCAAAACATGTACTCATACTACTATACAGAGCCAAATAGCAAAACACAAAATTTGCTTAAAAAGTTTATAAAAGAAGCAACATCTGGCAAAGATTTAAAAGGCGACGATTTAATAAGAAAACTTGAATTCTTCATTAAAACAAACGTATTTCAAACCGAAGATGGCAGCGATAATTTTAAAGATTTAGACCAAATTCTAACAAAAAAAGTAGCCAATGAATCTGGTATTTTAAAACTTTACATTTCCATTTTAAAAAGCTTAAATATTAAACATGAATTGGTTATTACAAGTGATAGATTAGAATTAAAATTTGATAAAGATTTTGAAGCCAATAATTTTTTAACAAACTTTTTAATTTACTTTAATGATACCGATGCCTACTTATCGCCAACCGAAAACAACTCAAGATATGGGTTTCCACCAGCATATTTAACCGATACTTATGGCCTATTTATTAAAGAAGTTAAAGTAGGCGATTTTGTTTCGGGCTTAGGAAAAATACAATACATAAAACCTATTGAGGCAGACAAAACGGTTGATAAAATGATTCTTGATATTGATTTTGAAAAAGACAATATTACCAATACTATCATAAAACTAAACCGTTCAATGAGTGGTTATTATGCCATGTATTTTCAACCGTACATGAATTTAATTAAAGAAGAAGAAAAGGTTAAGTTAATTGAAGGTTTTGCTAAAAATATAAACGACAACGTTACCATAACTTCAAAAGAAATAATTAACGATGATCCTGAATTGTTTGGCGTTAAGCCTATTGAGTTTGTGCTTAATTTTAATTCGGAAGCATTTATTGAAAAAGCTGGAAACAAATACCTATTTAAAATTGGCGAACTTATTGGTAAGCAAATGCAACTTTATCAAGAAAAAACACGCGTACTTCCTGTAGAAAATGAGTTTACCAGAAGCTATTACAGAACGCTTAATGTAAAAATACCAAAAGGTTATAAAGTTGCAAATCTAAATGATATTAACATAAAAAACACGTTTGAAGACGCTGGAAAAGAACTTTTAATATTTCATTCTTACTTCGAGCAAAAAGACGATTTATTAGTTATTACCGCAGATGAGCATTACCGAAAAAACATAATAGACACCGCTAACTACGAAAAATACAGAACCGTAATTAATAGTGCTGCCGATTTTAACAAACTTGTATTAGTGTTAGAACCTATACAATAGCCAAATGGCACAACACAACGAACTTGGTAAAAAAGGTGAACAAAAGGCAGTCGATTTTCTTTTAGAAAATGGCTATGAAATTATAGAACGTAATTACCGTTTTGATAAAGCTGAAGTAGATATAATAGCTAAAAAAGAAACCATTTTAGCCATTATTGAAGTAAAAACACGCTCGAGTACAGATTTTGGTAACCCACAAGATTTTGTAAAACCTAAGCAAATACAACGCCTTGTAAAAGCAGTTGACGAATATGTTTCGGTTAATGAATTAAATGTTGAAGTTCGTTTTGATATTATAGCTATTGTGAACTTAGGTAAACACTATAAAATTGAGCATTTAGAAAATGCTTTTTATCATTTTTAAATCTTTTTTCAATCCCGCAAAGGCAGGAATTCATTTTGAAATTCTGGATAATATTTGTGGATTTCTGCTTTTGCAAGAATGATAAAAACTACTTTATTAAAAAAGCTTTTAACCCCTCAAAATCTTCAGGTTTTTCTATAATATTTTTGTTTTTATCAAGCACAAAGTAGGTTGGTGTTGCATTAACACCATAAGCATCGCCAATTTTATTATCCCATTTACCTAAACCCAACACATGTATAAATTCTGGGTAATTTTTTATTGCTTCTTTCCACTTCTTATCATCATCTTCCAAACCTATGGCTATTACCTTAATTTTATCTTTTACACGCGATTTTAAAAAAGTTTGCATCTGTGGTATTTCATCTAAACAATGCGAACAGGTACTACTCCAAAAAACAAGTATATATGTTTCTGCTCCAGTTAATTCACTCAACTTTTTAGTGACTTTATTTTTATCTACAAACGAAAAATCGGGTGCTTTATGCCCTATTGATAAGTTAGTGTAAAGCGTTAGAGTATTAATTAGTTCGTTGTCTTTTAAAACTTTAGCAACTTCAAGCAAATAATTTTTTGATATGTAATTTGCTACAGGTGCTTGGTTTAAATCTACCATTTCTTGCCACAAATCTAACAGTAAAATACGCTTAACATTTGCAGGAACCGTTTTCATAGCAGTACAAAACACATCAATATTAGCTTTATAATTAGCTATTTGGTCTTTGCCTTCACTCGAAATTCCAAATACATAATTAAGCATACGTTCCTGTAAAAAACTAGAACTTTGCAGTGTTTTATTATTAAAATCGATGTTGTCAAAATAATGTGTTTTTAAATTGGCAACATAGGTTTTAACGTTTTGATAGGTTTTAGGAATGTATGGTTTGTTTGCTTTTATAAAATGAAGCGCTATGCTGTTTTCAGCTTGCTTTTCATAACGCATTTGGGCTTCACGTTGTGTTTTAAATATGGTTTTTAACGCCGTAGTATCTTTCTTTTCACTTCTAAAATAATTAGTAATACTTTGTGTAATTGCCGACATGCTAGCGGTGTAGGAAGCCAATAATTTATTTTCTGATGATGCTTTAAAGGTTACACCAGTTTCTGTATTAAAGGTTAATACAATATCTTCTTTTCCGTTATAAATAACATCGAAATTAAAATCTTCCTGCGGAACTGCATATACCAATCGATAGATACCTGGTACTGCTGAAGCATCTAACTTAAACAGAAAACTTCCATCTTTTTCAATGGTTGCATTTGTAACATAATCAGATACTGTAGGTGTTACTTTGTATAATAAAACCACCTCATAATCTTTTGCTGGCGTAAACACGCCTTTTATGGTGTGTTGTGCCAAAAGTAAATTGGGTAATATTATTAATAAAGCAACTATTCTGGTTAACATAATTTTAATTTATTTTTTAAGTGCAATAATTACACCACAATAGGTTGTAATACGTTTAAAGCTTGTTTTACAGATTTTATATTTTCAAAAGTTAGCATAAGGCGCAAGCCATTTCGGGTTTCCTTTTCTTTCATTTTACAAATACCAGAGTTTGCTTGTACAAACTGTAATACTTTTGTAAAACCGCTACTTTGATAAAAATTACTTTGCTGGTCGGTTATAAAATAGCCAATAAGTTTGCCTTGTTTCATTACAATTTTTTCAAAACCTGCTTTTGTAGCAATCCATTTTATTTGAACACTGTTTAGCAAATCGGTTACTTGTTTTGGCAATTCACCAAAACGGTCAATTAATTCGGTTTCAAATTTTTGTAATTCAGCTTCCGTTTTTAAGTCGTTAAGTTTGGTATACAATGTTAATCGTTCTGCAATATTATTAACATAATCATCTGGAAAAAGCAATTCAAAATCAGAATCAATTGTTACTTCTTTTACATAAATTTTGTCATCTTGATGCTCATCATACAAATCTTTAAACTCGTTTTCCTTAAGTTCATCAATAGCTTCATTTAAGATTTTTTGATAGGTATCAAAGCCAATTTCATTAATAAAACCGCTTTGTTCACCACCCAACAAATCGCCAGCACCACGAATTTCTAAATCTTTCATTGCTATATTGAAACCACTACCTAAGTCTGTAAACTGTTCTAAAGCTGTAATACGTTTTCTAGCATCATCAGTCATTGCCGAATATTCAGGTGTTATAAAATAACAAAACGCTTTTTTATTGCTTCTACCTACTCGACCACGCATTTGGTGTAAATCACTTAGACCAAAATTATTGGCATTGTTAATAAAAATGGTATTGGCATTTGGCACATCTAATCCACTTTCAACAATGGTTGTACTAACCAACACATCAAAAGCGCCATTCATAAATGCGAGCATTAATTCTTCTAATTTTTTACCATCCATTTGTCCATGACCAACACCAATTTTAGCATCGGGCACTAAACGTTGAATCATGCCTGCTACTTCTTTAATATTTTCAATACGATTATGGATGAAAAAAATTTGTCCGCCACGTTCAATTTCATAACTAACCGCATCTCGAATGGCTTCTTCATTAAAACGAATTACATGACTTTCAATAGGATAGCGGTTTGGTGGTGGCGTGGTGATAACCGATAAATCGCGCGCTGCCATTAAACTAAATTGAAGCGTTCTGGGTATGGGTGTTGCTGTTAAAGTTAACACATCCACATTATCTTTTAAGGTTTTTAGTTTCTCTTTTACTGCAACACCAAATTTTTGTTCTTCATCAACAATTAGCAAGCCTAAATCTTTAAATTTTACACTTTTATTTACCAACTGATGCGTACCGATGATGATATCAACCTTGCCACTTTCAACCCCTTCAAGTGTTTCGCGTTTTTCTTTGGCGGTTCTAAAACGGTTTACATAATCAACCGTTACAGGAAAATCTTTTAAACGCTCAGCAAAAGTTCTGGAATGTTGATATGCTAAAATGGTAGTTGGCACTAAAACTGCCACTTGCTTACCGTTATCAACCGCTTTAAACGCAGCTCGAATAGCAACTTCTGTTTTACCAAAACCTACGTCGCCACACACCAATCTATCCATTGGGCGTTCGCTTTCCATATCGGCTTTAATATCGGCAGTAGCGGTACTTTGGTCGGGTGTATCTTCATAAATAAAAGATGCTTCCAACTCGTGTTGCATGTAACTATCTGGATTGTATTGATAGCCTTTTTCGGTTTTTCGCTTTGCATAAAGCTTTATAAGATTAAACGCAACGTGTTTTACACGTGATTTTGTTTTCTCTTTTAAAGATTTCCAAGCGGTACTTCCTAATTTATAAATTTTAGGCGGTTTACCATCTTTTCCATTAAACTTGGTGATTTTATGAAGCGAATGAATGCTTAAATATAATACATCGCGTTCACCATATATTAGTTTAATAGCTTCTTGTTTTTTTCCTTCAACATCAATTTTTTGAAGTCCGCCAAAACGCCCAATACCATGATCGATGTGGGTAACATAATCGCCAATATCTAAATTGGTAAGTTCTTTTAACGTGATGGCTTGCTTTTTAGCGTAACCATTCTTTACATTAAACTTGTGGTAACGCTCAAAAATTTGATGATCGGTGTAGCAAACAATCTGGTTATCATGGTCTATAAAACCTTGATGTAATGAAAGTACAATGGCTTTATAGGGTTTTACCTCTAGATGCGAATCGTCAAAAATATCGTGGAAACGTTTAGCTTGTTGCTCGCTAACACAGGCAATATAATTGGTATAACCTTTATCGTAATTGGTATTTAAATCTTCAATTAACAAATTAAATTGTTTATTGAATGATGGTTGTGGTGTGGTGTTGAAATCGATAGATTTTGTATTCGGCATAATAGCAGAACTACCAAATTCAACAATTGAAAAATCTAATAATTGTTTTTTTAATATTGCCGAATTGCAAAATAATTCGTCTGGTTGAGCATGTTTAATTTCGGAAGAGAGTGTTTTAAAAGCATCTTTTGCTTTTGCATAAAAATCGTCAATTCTTGAAAAAAATAAATCGATATTTTTAAAACAAACCACCGTTTTTTGTGCCATGTATTCCAAAAAACTTTGCCTACTATCTTGCAATAATTTATTGGCTACATTAGGTATGATGTTTATTTTTTTTATCTGTTCTATTGATAGTTGCGTTTCAACATCAAAGGTTCGAATACTATCTACCTCATCGCCAAAAAACTCTATTCTGTAGGGTTCATCATTTGAAAATGAAAACACATCTACAATTCCACCACGTACTGAAAATTCACCAGGTTCGGTAACAAAATCAACCCGTTTAAATTGGTATTCAAACAAAACCTCATTTACAAAATCGATTGACAATTTATCGCTTATCGAAATTTTTAAAGTATTGCGCTCTAGTTCTTTTCTAGTAACAACTTGCTCAAAAAGTGCATCTGGATAGGTTACAATTATTGCTGGTTTTTTGCGAGAATTAATACGGTTTAAAACCTCGGCGCGCAAAAGCACATTGGCATTATCGGTTTCTTCTATTTGATATGGCCTTCGGTAACTACCTGGATAAAATAGTACGTCTTTGTCATTACAAAGATGTTCTAAATCGTTTAGATAAAATGCAGCTTCTTCTTTATCATTAAAAACAATTAAAAAAGGCAGTTCATTTTGATTGAAAACACTTGATATTACAAAGGAAAACGACGAACCTGCAAGTCCTTTTAAATGTATTCTACTTTTGGTTTGGGCAATAGCATTTTGCAGATTTTGCGTTTGCAAAGTCTGTAAATAGGTTTGAGAAAGTGTGGTTTTACTCACCTAAAATCTGTTTTTGATGTGCAAATATAAGGCTTCGTATTATTCTTTTAATAATTTAAAATAAATAAAGTGCTTCATTAAATTAAAGCAAAATAAAAAGCATTTTAATCCTATTTTATAAATGAATTTTATTTACTAATTTAGGGTATAATATCAATTTTAATATTTTTTTCAGTTTAACTAGTATTAAAAAAACGAAAAAAATATGTAGGTTTGCACCACAAAAAACAAAAATATATGTCGTTTTCAGATTTATTTGATAGTGGATTTAAAAAGCGTAATGAAGACCATTTTGCAGCTATTGTTCGTGTAGCGATGGATGATGGTGTAATTAGTGATGATGAAAAAGCGTTTTTAGACCGTTTAGCTAATAATTTAGATATTAGCGAAGCAGATTATGCTTTAATTTTAGAAGATTATAAATCGCACCCAATTAATCCGCCGGTTGAATATGATAAACGTTTAGAGCGTTTGTATGATTTGGTGCGTATGGTATACGTAGATCAAATTAAAGGCGATCCAGAACATAAACTTTTAAACAAAATTGGTGTTGGTTTAGGGTTTCATGCTGTAAACGTAAAATATATTGTAGATAAAGCTTTAACCTTAGTGGGTAATAGCGTTGATTTAGATACGTTTGTAAAAGAAATTAAAAACATGAATAGATAAATATTATCTGCTTTTTTCAATATAATATGCGAATCTTTGAGTTCGCATTTTTTTTGTTTTTTTATTATTTTTTTAACATACATTATTTATACATTTACATATTTTAAGTTAAAAACATGCTAAAATTTAAAGGTTTAATTTTAACTATTGCTATTAGCTTTATTTCCTTGTTGCTTTTTGAAACAAATGGAAAGGCTGTTGCTTTAAATAAACCTTCAAATACGCACCATGATATTAAAATTGAGCGTTCTTTTAATACATTGGCTATTACCACTGCCAATTCATTTGAAGAATTAATTAATTTTAATAAACATAAGAACCAAACTACCGAAACTGTATTTGGCGCAAAAAAAATTGTAACCAATGCTGTTTGCGAAAATGATTTACACTATTTAAAAACGTGCGCACATCTTGATTTAAATTTAAATACGCGTACTATTATCTACCCGTTTCATTCCTTCTTATAAGTTTTATTTTTTTTATTTATCTAATTTTCAGTCATTTAAAAATATTAAATGACGATACTTCTATTCAAAAAAATTAATTTAAAACTTTTATAAGATGAAAACGTCTGTAATAATTATTTCTGCAATATTAACTTTTAGTGTGTTTTTCCCTTTTTTATATTTTATTTATAACGGTACTAAAAACACATCATCAACAAAAAAACATATTAATTCTTTACTAAAGGATAATGGCATTGTTTATAGCCTTAAAGATTTTTGGCGTAAAAACTTTATTGGTATTAGTACAGATAATAGAATACTAACCTTTATTCGATCGGATAAAAATAATTCTGTCATAAAAAATATAAATTTTAGCGATTTAAAACAATGTAATGTTGTAAAGCATTATAGTAAAGATGGGGATAAAGTTGTGAGGTTAAAAAATGCTGGTTTAGAGTTTATTTTTAAAACATCTATAAACCCAAATTATGTAATTACTTTTTTTAATATTGATGATGATTTAAGCGAAGACTTTGAATTACAACGTATTGAAAAATGGCACAAACAAATTTTAGATGCTATAGCTTTACACCTAAATTTAAAATTGGCTTCATAAATTTAGATTTAGTTACCATAAAAATTTAAGCCACAAATACACTAATACTATTATATTAGTGTATTTGTGGCTAATTTTATGTTTATTTATGAAGCTTTAATTGAATACGCTTTCGCGGAACATCAACCTCAAGTACTTTTACAATAATTTGTTGGTGTAAACTTACATGTTCATTAACGTCTTTTACAAAACTGTCGGATAAATTTGAAACATGAATTAAGCCACTTTCTTTAATACCAATATCAACAAAACAACCAAAGTTGGTAATATTATTTACAATGCCAGGTAACAATTGCCCTTCGTGTACATCACTAATGGTTTTTATATTTTGATTAAAGGTAAATACTTTAGCTTGCTCACGAATATCTAAACCTGGTTTTTCAAGTTCTTTTACAATATCTTGAAGCGTTGGCAACCCAACAGAAGCTGTACAATATTTTTTTAAATCTATTTTTTGAAGTACGGTTGCATTTCCAATTAAATCTTGAACGCTTTTACCCAAATCTTTCGCCATAGTTTCAACAATACTGTAACTTTCTGGGTGAACTGCTGAATCGTCTAACGGGTTTTTGGCGTCTTTTATTCTTAAAAATGCAGCACCTTGTTCAAAAGCTTTTCCACCTAAACGTGGCACTTTTTTAATGTCGTTTCTAGAAGTAAACGCACCATTTTCATCACGATAATTCACCATGTTTTCGGCAAGTTTTGGCCCAATACCCGATACATAACTTAACAAACTTGCACTGGCAGTATTTATATTTACACCAACCGCATTCACACAACTTTCAACCACCACATCCAATTCTTTTTTAAGTTTTGTTTGGTCTACATCATGTTGATATTGCCCAACACCAATAGATTTTGCGTCAATTTTAACCAATTCAGCTAATGGATCTTGCAAACGTCTTCCTATAGATATGGAACCTCTAACCGTAACATCATAATTAGGAAATTCATCACGTGCAATTTTTGATGCTGAATAAATACTTGCGCCAGCTTCACTAACCACAAAAACTTGTATATCATTTTTAAAGTGAATTTTTCTTATGATGGCTTCCGTTTCGCGTGATGCTGTGCCGTTTCCAATAGCAATGGCTTCAATTTTATAAGCTTCTGCCAAAGAACTTATTTTTTTCATAGCTCCAATACTATCATTTTGTGGCGGATGCGGATAAATAGTTTCATTATACAACAAACCACCTTGCGTATCTAAACACACTACTTTACAACCAGTTCTAAAACCAGGGTCGATGGCTAAAATGCGTTTTTCACCTAATGGCGAACCCAATAGTAATTGTTTTAAGTTTTTAGCAAATACAGAAATAGCTGAAGCATCGGCTTTTTCTTTGGCTATTTGTAGTGCTTCATTTGAAAGTGATGGCAATAGCAAACGCTTGTAAGCATCTTGAATAGCTTGTTGAATTTGTTCACTACACTCGTTATTAGAACGAATAATTCTGTCTTCAATTTTACTTAATGCTTTATCATCATCAATTTCAATTTTCACTTTTATAAAACCTTCGCTTTCGGCTCTTAAAATAGCAAGTAAACGGTGCGAAGGAATTCTACTTAAGGATTCTTCCCAATCAAAATAATCTCGAAATTTTTGAGCATTTTCATCATCAGCTTTTGTTTTTACCACTTTTGTGGAAATTATAGCAAAACGTTCTAATTGCTGGCGAATGTTGTTTCTAATGTCGGTACGTTCGTTAATCCATTCAGAAATTATGTGGCGTGCGCCTTCTAACGCATCTTCAACCGATTTAATTTCACCTTTTATATACTTAAATGCTATAGATTCAACATCGTTCGCATTTTGACTCATTATTATTTTAGCTAAAGGTTCTAATCCATTTTGCCTTGCGGTTTCGGCTTTGGTTTTTCGGCTTTTTTTATAGGGCAAGTATAAATCTTCAAGCGTTGTTAAATCTTGTGTAACTTCGATTTTTTGTTTTAATTCTGGTGTTAAAACAGCTTGTTCTTCCAAGGCTTTTAAAATGGCTACTTTTCGTTTTTCTAAAGCTTCAAATTGTTCTTTATATTTTACAATTTCGCTTATTTGAACTTCATCTAAATTACCTGTTCGCTCTTTTCGGTAGCGCGAAATGAATGGTATGGTGCAATCTTCATTTAATAATTCAACAGTGTTTTTTATGGAAACTTCAGGCAATTGTGTATGCGAAACAATATAGCGTATTAGCAGCATGAATTGGGTTTAAAATATTTGAAAAGCAAATATAACAAGATAAAACGGTATTAAAATATACGATAATAAGCGTATTGGAAAAATGAGTATTCTTGATTATGTTTGAAACATAATTATATACAAATGCTAAAAAAGACGTTTTATTTAATACATGTTTTAGGTGTAATACTTGTTCTATTTCATTTATTAATGCGTTATTTTTTTTCTATTGGCATTTTTCAATCCTATTTGTTTTTTATAAAAATGAGTATTGTTTTAACTGGTTTTTTTATTGCAATACGTTTTTTTAAAACATTAAAATGGAAACGGTTTTATTTTAGTATTTACCCTTTTGGTTGTACTTTATTTATAATAGGATATATTTTAAAAGGCATGTTTGGAGCTATTATAATGTGTGTAACCATGTTTCCTATTGTTACCGATGACCTCGTTTATAAAAATGCAGATGTTAGAATTTTTACCAAATATACAGGACTTTTTAGTAGGTGTTGTACTTATAGCGTTTCAGAAAAAAAATATGTTTTTTTTGAAAAATACTACGGCGAATTTACGGCAGAAGTTCAATCATCTTTAACCATAAAAAATTTAGATAATACCTCAAAAATCTTAAAAATTACTTTTGAAGATTATGTTTATAACAAAACGTTAAAGGATATGGTTTTAAAAGACAGTACTTTGGTTTTTAAGAAGTAAAATATACGATATTCATCGTATGGATTGGTATTACTTCCATTAATAGTTTTGTATAGACAAAAAGATACCTATGAAAAATACAATCATTATCTGCCTATGCATTATTTGTTTTGTTTTAAACACAAATGCTCAAAACAACACCACAGAATATTTTAATTTGCCAAAAACTACCACTGTATTTGTAACAGGAGTACTTAAATACAATGGTGAGACTAAGCAAATAACCCCTACCGAACAAATTCAATATGAATTTAAAAACGGACTTCTATTAAAAGAAATGGAAGTAAAAGTTATTGGTAGTTTAAAATTTGGCAGTCAAAAAATTTACACTTACAATACTAATAATGAACTAACCAACATTAGCGATTCTGACGGTATGGTGGATGGTGGTGCATCGCATCAAGATTATAAAATTACTTATAGCAAAACAGGAAACTCAGTTTTTGTCTATAGAAATTCTCAAAGTTACATGATTAAAGTCTATAATACGAATGGTAAATTACTGGAAGATCATTTTTATGATTATCATTCTAAATACATTTTTAGCAAACATATTTATAAAGATGGCATAAAAATTACCCAAAACCTAAACTCGGAAAATAAAATAACCGAAGAAACCACCGAATATTTAAACAAAAATAACGAACCACTAGTAAAAGTAGTTTTTGTACCTAGCAATTCATACCGCAGTACAGTTACTTACTTTACCTATAATGCAAATGGCGATTTACAAACTACTACTACTTGCACATACAACAGAGATAAATTAAAAGCAAATTTTGAATACTTTAAAGATGGAAAAGCTACCGAAGTACCTAAAGAAGCTCTAAGCTTAACCCCTACTACAACCACTTATTATAATTATTCTGAAGGTACAACCTGGACAGCAAGAGCATCTAGCAAGCTGTTTACAAACGAAATTGAAGTTTCAGTAAGAGCTTTACAAACCAGTGACAGCAAACAAAACAATATTATAAACAACCAAGCGGCTTTTATGGCTTTTCTTGATACAACATACCAAAAAATTAAAGCTCAAAAGCCATGAAACAATTTATTTACATCATTACAGCATTATGTTTTTCAAACTTATTCGCACAAAATGTTGATTTAGTAAATGCACCCCAAAACCCAATAGCTTTAAAATTTAAACTAGAACACTTTAATTTAAAAGGCGATGTTTACTGTTATGATAATAGGTATTATTTTAATAAAGAGGGTTTACTTACCAAAAAATCGGACTACCAAGGCGATAATACCTTCACTTACAAAAATGGAAAACTTGTTAACGATTCAGCATCAAATGAGTTAAAAGTTAACGACCAAGGTTATATTACTTCACAAAAGCTAACTTACAGTTTAAATGACTACACATACAACGAAAAAGGCCTATTAACATCTTACACAGAAACTCGAAAACAAGGTTATAATGAACCCTTAATAGTTAAGCTAAAAAAGTATACATACGACACTCAAAACCGTATTGTTAAAGAAGAAGAATATCTATCAAACGTTTTAAAAAGTACAAAGACCTTTAAATATCAAAAAGAAGGCGCAATACTTAAAGTTTTTATTGAAGAAATTAAAGACTCTAAAACAGAACGTTCAGAAAAAAGGTATAAAGAAGGAAGGCTTACATATTCTAAATCCGATTTCGATAATATTGAGTTAAAAGTTGAAGCTGTATTAGATGCTAAAGCCAATAGTATAAAAGACCAACACATAAATAATGGAACTGTAACCGATACGTTCGATTATTCTATTGTTTATTATTCTGATGCCAACAAACCCATAGATTATAAAATTGTTATTAAAAAAGGGGCAAATGGCAATTTATACCAACATGTTTATAGAAATGGCAATTACTTTTCAACTTCTTTAAAATCGCAGTTAGAAGGCACTAACGACTTATTGTTTTATGATGATTTAACTCAAAACTATTACTTAGCTAAAGATGCCTATAATAAAACATTAACCGATGGTTTCAACATTAAAATGGAACTTATAGCTAAAAACAGTGAAGCGCTTTTAAAAAATTTACCAGAAAATAAGGTCGTGGTATTTTATCAAGGAAAAAATGTGTTTCTAAATTCAAAAATAAGTAATTCTTTTAGTAATGAGAACCACATATTTTCATATCATGTAGATAAAAAAACATTCGAAGAAAAAACATTTTTCTTTAAAGATGCTAAAGATAAAATATTTGTTTCTGGCGAACTGCTTCCAGAAAATAAAGATCAATTTTATTATTATTTAAATGGAAAAACAAACAAAGATTTTATAGTATTAAAAGGCAAAAACATTAGTAACACCACATACTCTAATCAAGTTGAATTTGGAGATTATGGTCTTTTAACTTACATAAATAACGTTCCAACATATGTGTTTCCAGATTACTACAACATGGAAAAAGATAAAATATATTTGGCAAGAATGTATGATGAAAAATCCGATTTAGAGATACTAAAAAACACCAAAGCATCAACCACTACACTAAACACAACCCCTAAAGCACCAACACCCGAATGTGTTTCTGGTAATTGTATAGACGGTTATGGAGAACAAAAAACAATAAATAACTCTACCTTTACAGGTTTTTTTAAAAATGGAAAACCTAATGGATTTGGCAAAGAAACCTACAATGATGGTTCTGGTTTTTACGAAGGCACTTTTAAAGATGGTTTTAGAGATGGTTATGGGTTTTATAAATGGAATAGCAGTGGGCAATACTATATTGGCCAATGGCAAACAGGAAAACAACACGGTTACGGCTACTTTAAAAAAGACACCGAAGTATTTCAAGCTGGTTATTATGAAAACGGAAAGCAAACCCGCAACATGCTCACCCAAAACTTTATTAATAAACAAGCCGTAGGAAATTGTATTGGCGACTGCACTAACGGTTTTGGATTTTATCAATACGCTAATAATGATAAATATGTAGGCTTTTTTACCAATAGTAAACGAAACTATATTGGCGCTTATACTTGGGCTGGTGGTAATGCTTTTATGGGCGAATTTTACAACGACCAACTTACAGGGCAAGCAAGTGAGTTTTATAAAGTTGACGAATCTACTTACTACGGAACATTTTCAAATGGAAAACGACATGGCTTTGGCGCATATTTTAACAAATCCAACCAACTTGTAAGCAAAGGCTACTGGGAAAATGGCACATTAAAAACCCCTTATTAAATTAAAAATTATGACATATAACTTGCTAAAAACAATTGCAATAACTTGTTTAATAACTACAACGTCACTGGCACAAGAGCTAGAAGTAAAAACCGTAACCAGCATGGGCTTAGACGCCCAAGTAAAATCGGTTACAAAAGAACGCAAAGACTTTAACTTAAAAGAACAAAGGTATGGTTACTCGTCTGGAGAAGAAACCTATACCTTTAATGCTGCTGGAACACTTCAATTTCTTAAAGAAGTTAACGATACTGGTAATAAAACAGGAACTTATTTTTACAAAAACCATAGTTCAGGAGCTAAACAACTATCGCATGTCAACTATTTAGGAAATCATGTAAAAAGAGGTAGACGAGAATACTCTAAATCATTTCTTTACAGCAAAACAAACCCCGATTCTATTTATGATTATGAGGTGTCATCAAAATTCATTCAAGCTACAGGCAAACTACAAATTGATACCATAAAAACTATAAATCAGGTAATTAACTATTCAAAAAACGGAAACATTGAACGGTTAAAACAATTCTCAAATGGTAAATTATACAAAGAATATTACTACTCTAATAACAAAGAAGTAATGAATTTATATAGCGGTGACAACCTTCTTTGGAAGCAAACACGCACATTAAAAAATGGATTAGTGCAAAAAGAAGTTAGAGAAAACCCTGAAGGCAAATACATGTTAGGAAAAAAATATATGTATAACGATAACGGACACCTTATTAAAGTATATCTAATTGACGAAAAAGAAAAAGAACTTGAATTAATAGAACAAGCAAACTACCTGTACAAAAATAATTATTGGGTAGTTAAATGCTATCAACTCTATGAAAAATCATTTTACAATCCTGAAAAATTAAAGATTGAAAAACGAACTATTATTTTAAAAAATAACACAAAAATAGATGCTACCGATGCCGAAATTGAAGCTTTTATAAAGCAAAACGAAGCTATAGCTACTAAACCCTAAAAATATTAATGAAACCATATATTTCAATTTTACTTATTCTTGTTTTAAGCTTTTACACACATGCTCAAAAAATAGATATAATTAATGCGCCTTTAAATCCAGTAGCTTTTAAATATAAATTAGAAGACTTCAACCTGAAAAATGTTTTTGCTTACAACGAAAAGTTTTTTAAAAATGGTTTGCTAATGTACGATAACGAGCAAAACACAAAACAATATTATAAATATAACGATGATGGGCTGTTATTAGAAGACAGCAATGAAAACACTTATACTTTTAACGAAAAAAATCAGCTAATAGCCATAATCGGCTCCAAATATCAAAAGGGTTTCTTTCCTACAAATCGCAAATTTGAATATGATGCTAATGGGCGTTTGGTTACAAAAACTGATGTATCAAATAATAGCGATATATATTACACTTATAATGAAGCTGGACAATTAAAGAGTCAAATAATAAAATATAATGGCATAGAAAGTCAAATTACACTTTTTACATATTCAAAAGAAAACAATCTTTTAAAAATAAAAGCCCACAAGACATATAAAGGTAAAGACACTATTGAAGAAGAACTATTATTTTTCGACCGTGGCATACTTGTTAAAAGAATAGATGAAAAAGGAAAAGAAACAACTTGGAAAACCAAAACCGATGCTCAAGGAAACTATTTACAAGAAATGGATATTACCTTTAATAAAAGTGAAATTAGTACAGGTTTAAATTTTTCATATAGAGTAGATAAACGCATCGTTTATTACAATAACACCTCACCAGAAACTGTTTTTATTAACGGAAAACCGGCGTCGTTTATACCTGTAGTTTATTATGATAATAGAAAAATATTCTTTGACATATTCAATCAAGATTATTATAATGTTTATCAAGGGGCATCAGCAGAAAATGGTTTTAAAATTTCCATATTAGCAAAAAATAAAGAAGCCATTGCTATCAAACCAAAAAAATACAATCCATTTCACCCTACAGATAAAGTGTATCATCTTGTTTATGCTGGTATTATAAGAAATCAAGGAGGATTCATGAATCCTTTTTCACACATAAATGTTCACGAAACCGACTATAAATCTTTAATACTTTACGATCGATTTTTTGAAAAGAATTACTTCATAAAAATAAATTCTGATGAGCCTGTATACATTTTAAACGATGCCTTACCTGTTATGTTCTATGTTACCGAAGAAAAAGCACAAAAATACTATCATTTTGTTAAAAATGGCGAAGAAATTAATCCGTCCAGATTAAACTTAGCCTACGCAAACAATAACGAAGATGCCACAGTAGAAGTCGATAATAAACTTATGTATTACATAAAAGGCTTAAAAAATTTAGAAAACAAAAAAGTCTATTACCCAACTATTTTATAATCCAACACCTCTAACGAAAAATTAAATACTATTTATTAAAATACAAGCATTATTATCTATTAAACAATAAAATAATGAAAAAAAACCTATTATTATTCCTTTGTTTCGCTTTCGCAGAAGCTTACACCGCAAAAGCCCAAGTTTACATAGATAAAGTTAATGCACCTGTAAATCCTATAGGACCATATTACAATGAACTTGCAGCTAAAAATATTAAAGGTAGTGTATATATAGTAGATTATAGCACATATCCGCGTAACGGTAAACGCAACTACACAACTAGCTCTTACAGTTTGCAAGATGCTATAAAAAACAAATGGGAATACTACGAAACACAAAACGGGTTACTAACTGTTACCAAAACAGCTTTTTATGATAAGGCTACAACCTATAAATATGATACTAATAAATGCATCATTTATGAAGAAAATGATTTTTGGATTCATAACTATAGTTATGATACTAAAAAGCGATTGATTGAAACTACATCTTATAATAAAGCTAAAAAAGCCACTGACAAAACACAGTACAGTTACTATGCTAATAATGATTTGCTTGTTGTAACTGGAAATATAAAAAATGCTGATGGCATAAGCGGAACTACTATTACACAATTTAAAAATGGTTTATTAATAAGCAGTGCATGGAACGATGAAATGCCTATAAGACGCGAATACGTTTTTGACACAAAAGGTAACTGGATTAACGAAAAAGTAATAAACCCTCGTTACATGACCACAAACACAGCGCGAAATATTGTATACTATGAGGATATTGACCTAATTATAAAAAACAAAAAACTAGATTGGGAAAAACAATATTTTTTAGATGGGTCTGACGTGGTATTACCCTATGCAATGATAAGAAATGAACCTGTTAAAAAACAACTTATAGGAACTCGAACTATAGATAATGGTGTACTATTTTTTATTGATAAAGAATCAAGATACTATTATGGTACAGGAGCTTTTCTTTCAAACCATGATAAAGGTATTAAAGGAACAGCATTTGAGATTGCGTCTGGTTATGAGTCGCTTTTAGAATATAACAATGGTAGTATCTCATTGTATGACAATGGCCTTCTAATTAAAAATTTTAAACACCATTATTATGGAGAAAGCTATTATTTAACAGACAGTACAGCACAACGCCATTTTATAGTTCAAGATTATAAAAGTTCTAATGGATTTTACCCAGCAAAAACTTATGTAAACAACCCCGTAGTTTATGGCCATAACCCCGAAAAAGGCTTAATTAAATTATTTATAAATGGTGAAGAGGTAAAAGATTATAGCGATGTTAAATGGAAATACTCCGAAAACGGAGATCATATCGCTGTTAAAAACAACAACCCATTATATGTATTAACAGGTACAGCTACAAACACAGTTTATAAATTATACATAGGGAAGCAATATAATGGCGAGAAAATATTAGACAACAATCCTTTAAGTAAAAAAGAAACCGCAATTGCTTACAGCCCAGCATTACCAGTAGTTGCAAAAAAATTAGGAGATACTAGTTTTGAATTTTATCAAAATAATAACCTAATTACAAATCCAAGATATTTTATAATTACTGCCGACAATGAGAACATGCTATTAGGATATGGATTCGACGACTTTGTATTCTATAATTACAAATCAATACCTACTGGAACTATGGTAAACACAACAAAGGTTGCCAAAGAAAATGAGGTGGTACTACTTTATAAAAATGGAATACTTAATTACATATACAACAACGGCACAATTATTTCAAATAACGACATGTCTGTTTTAAACGCTGGCGAATCTTTCTACCTTATATATTTAAAAAAATTAAACAAAACCATAAAAATAAGCCGCACAACACTAAGTAAGGACGTAAAATTCCAATCGGCAACCACATATTCAAATAATGATTGGATAGATATTGCACATGGAAAAGCCGTTATTTTTTCAAATGGAAAAGTTTTAGACTCTAACAGTTACAAAATTCATGTAGATGCTGGTCGAAATGCTCATATTTATATAAATAATAAACCTGTATGGTATGTGAAAAACTACGGCGGTATTTATCAAGCAATAGATTCTTTATTACCACATACAGGCCAACCTTTTACAAAATAAATTAAGACAGTTGCTTAATTCATCATAGGTTCACTAAGGTATTTTATTTAATAGATAAGTATAAAATAGTATGTAAAGTAACCAACTTAATAAATGCAAAATCAATTAAAATATAATTTACAGTTATATATAATAAAGCCAGTATAAGCAATCCAAATGATAGTAGATCGAAATTAAACAAAAATTTTTAAAACAAATTCAAATGAAAAATAAGATACTCTTTTTACTTATAATAATAGTAAATGTTATAAACGCACAAATACACACGCAATTACCACACAAAACATTTAAAGATTATGAGGTTTCTAAACCCATTTTCTATACACAAATAGTTACTTATGATGCTACCGATAAAGGGTACGACCCCGTAATGGTAACCGTTAATAGCTTTAACGATAAAGGACAGTTTATCCAAGAGTACATACATATTCTAGGTAAATTTGAATCAGAAACTGCACATAATTACGTATACAGCAATGGTAAATTAGATAGTTTAAATACACTAGCAAGTGCCAAAAATTTTAACGTAAAGAGCACTTTTAAGTATAATACTAATGGAAAAATTACTACCGAAACGGCTACAGGCGTTTATTCAAATTACACACGCAACTACACGTACAATAATAAAGGATATATAGAAACCATTACTACCGATTTTGATAATGGTGGTCACAATTGGACAAATTTTTATTACAAAAATGGAAGTCTAGACCTAGTAACGCAAATTGATGGAAAGGAAAAAGCAGGGAGTTTAACAAACTATTTTGCTTATTACAATGGCGAATTGTTTGCTAGGTGGGATAACCTAGATAAGGATTTACACCTATTTCCTAGTCAATATAGGCATTTTAAACTTGCAGACCATAAAGATCCAGCTACTGCGGTAAATCAATTAAAACTATTGCGAGCAACAAACCAAAGTGCTTATGATGCACAACTAGAGGGAATATTAAATGAAGCAGAAATAATATACGAAATGGGACAATCTACGCCAGAAAATGGAGACTGGACACGTCGTATGACAAAGGAAACACGTTTTGGGCGAACTACACGTAGGTTCCATTTCCGTAAAATTGTATATACTGATAATAGTGTGAGTGGAAGTACAGAATTTGACTATTTATTCTTTAACAAAATGAAAGATTTATAAATCTAAAAAAACACCCACTATGAAAAACATGAAACGTTTCTCAATATTCATTCTAGCATTAATTGGGTTGGCTTGTAACACATCATCAAAGCCCATTACAGAAAATGATTTGTGGACTTTAAACCTCCCACAAGGCACTACCAGTTTAGAGCAAAAGCAACAAATTTATAACGAAACAAAGGGTGAACTCATCCTTAAAAGCACATCTACCTTTACTTTTACTAAGGAAGGAAACTTTAAAACGCACATACAATCGTTTCCAGACGGCAGTACACGTTCACAGGAATATAGTTATGATGATGCAGGTCGTGTTATTAAAATTTCTGGCAATTCCAGCGCACAAGGACTAATTGCAATTACTACTTATAGCTACGAAGGCAGTAACCCCTTAACTATTTACACCACCGTTGAAGGTGGTAACAATTTCTTTCCTAAAATTGTAAAAACCTATAATGGTAAAACTGTCGTGAAAGAAGAACGTTATGGTAGTAGCGGTCAATTAGTAGATTTGTTTGAAACTAAAGGCAACATAAAAACACATACCAGTTACAATACTAGTAACGAAGTACGCTTTAAGTACGTTTATGAACTTCAAAATGGCCGTGAAGTAAAAAAAACTCGATATGATGCTAAAGGTAATGCAGTCGACACAAGTGAAAACGAACTAGATGCACATGGCAATGACATTGCTTCTTATAGGTTAAACAATGGTAAGCGCAGTAATCCTGTTTATGAGTATGCTTATTTATATCAGAATGATACTTGGGTTATACGCGCAAGTAAAACAGCAAACGATTACGGCTCAGGAAAAACCAGAACAATAACAACACGCTCTTTTAAAGGTTCAAAAAACGCAACGCCAACTAATACACAAATAATGGCATTTATTAAAACACTTTAATATGGTTTAACAAAAACAATTAATACTCATTATTTTAATAATCAATAACCTATTCCATGAAAATAATAATAAAATCTATCTTAATAGTGCTCTTTTTTACAAGCTATAAAAATCCGCCCACCACCGGACAAATATCAGACCATGCACCCATGAATCCTGTAATAGGCTTTTTTCATAAAGAGGACTTGGCATTAAAAGGACCAGTTAAAATGGCTGGAGATGATTATTTTGATAAAAATGGCAATGTAATTAAAAGCATGACCGATGTTTTCACTCATAGCAATACCAAAATCACTATGAAAACGGGGGATATTTTATACACCTATCTTAAAAACAATAAAGAACAAATCATTGAAATGACCATTTCAGGCAAGGATGAATCTACTTTTTTTACCTACAATAACAGCGGCTTACTCGAAACAGAGTATGGTATAGAAAATGGCATTTCTTATAAAACAATATACGATTATGATATTAATGGACGTATTAAACAATATACTTATATATATGGAAACGACCCTATTCAAATACACTATTACAACTATAAAGAACTTAAAAATAACACCTTAGAAATTACAATCACGTTTAATAATAGCGAGCAAAAAGAAATTTATCATTACAAAAATGGCATTATGGTAGCTTCCACTTATAACGGCACTACCAGTACATACAGTTATAAATTTGATAAACAAGGTAATTGGACAACTCAAACTACAGATAGCGGCAGTTTTACAAAACGAACTGTTAAATACTACTAAAAAACATAATTTCACTGTAAATACCCATGTAATTATTAATAAACAATATTTAATATTGCAGCAAACAGCTACTTTTTAAAAGTGTTTGTCATGTTAGTGGTAAAAAGGAACAAGATTGTAATGAGGCAGATAATCTGCCGGAATTTAAAAAAATGCCAGCTGTAAAGAATTTAAATTAATTGTCATTTCTATTTGTGTGTCTTTCTCGAATTTCTTGAAATTCAAAAAATACTTTTAATAGCAAAAAAGGAATGATAGCAAAAACAGTAACATAATTTTCAAAAACTATAAACTCTTTCTTTATAAGAAACCAGATAAACATACCTAAAATAAGTGATACATGTAAAGTAATTATACCTTTTGAAATAAGATGATGTGCTTCGGTATACGAATTGTTATTTATATATAAATAAATTTCTCGAAGTAAAAACGTTATCAAACTAAAATTAAAAAGTGCATTTTTAAAAAAGAATACTTCAAAATTACCAAGTACCAAATCTGTATTATTCCAATCGATCATTAATCCAAAAAAAACGATAATGAATACTATATAAATCATTAGAAAAAACAATCGGTTTTTAGTATTTGAAAAAAAAGCCTCTGGGTTTTGAATTTGACTTCTTTTAAATTGATAACGCAATCTATCAAAAACCGTCTTTAAAAACTCATCTATCCAAAACAAATACAAAATATAGAACACACTTATTTGTTTGTTATAAATAGCTAAAATGGTAATGGTAGTCATTACAAAAAGAGATAAGTATTCAGCTATTTTTGGCGTTTTTGTATTCATAAAAAAATCTCGTTTTCAAATTAACATCGAAAACGAGATTTATACAAGTTTATAAGAAAAAATTATTAATTCCCTGCTTGATTTTTAGCATCTTGAATCATTTTTTCATTTGGTAAAATGGCAATATTTACACGACGGTTTTTTGCTCTACCTTCAGCAGTCGCATTATCATGTAATGGTTGTGTTTCACCAAACCAATTGGTTGTAAGTCTTCCGCTTGAAATTCCTTTAGAAGTTAAATAACTAGTTACTGCATTTGCTCTGTTTTTAGATAGCGTCATATTATAATCTTCAGCACCTTGGCTATCAGTATGCCCAACAACCAATAAATTAGTATCTGGATATTCTTTAAAAACAGCAATTAATTTGTTTAATGTGGTTTGAGAAGCTGCATTAATGTTATACTTAGCTGTATCAAAATATACACCACTGCTTTCATCAAAAGTTACAACAATACCATCATCAACACGTTCAACTTGTGCACCTGGTATTTCTTCTTCAATTTTTTGAGCTTGCTTATCCATTTTATTTCCGATAAGTATACCTGCACCACCACCAATAACACCGCCTATAACAGCACCTAATTCGCCATTACCGCCTTTACCAACATTATTACCAATAATAGCACCTAAAATGGCACCACCAGTAGCACCAATAACAGCTCCTTTTTGTTTGTTATTTGCGTTTTGTACTGCTTTACAATTAGTTAAACTTATAGCTATTACAGCTGTAAAAAGTAAAATTCCTATTTTATTTATTATTGTTTTCATATGTTTTGTTTTATTACTAGATAATTAATTTAACCTTTAAAATTTGTTATCTGCTATTTATTGTTTGATAAAATTCATGTTAATAGTAAGTGGGCTACCGCTTACACTTATTGTTTGTTGCCATTGCATATTTGTATCAGATAAAGCGGCTAGTTTTAATCTAAATCCTTGATTGGTTTCTGATTTGTGTTTTTCGTTTGTTGGCTTCAATAAAAAATCATATAAACCCGTTTCTGCATCTACTTCTTGAATGGTGAATACAAAATGCCTTTCTCCTGAAGCACAACTAGCATTGTTTATAGAATAAACCCCTGTATTATTATTAGGTACAAATTGCCAAGTACTACCTTCAAAACAAGCTTTTGGTGCATCATTTAGCAATGTTGCATTATACGTTCCTGCTTGATTATAGGTTATTGAATTTAAAACCCAATCGCCTTTAATTACTTTTTTTGATACTCTTACAGTTTTAGAAGCACCACAACTTACTAAACCAATTGCAAAACATAATAGTATTAACTTTTTCATATTTTTTATAAATTTAATTATAATACAAAGATGCAACAGAGTTTTGATTTTTTGTTACATCATTATAGATTTTGATTACAAAATTTTCATTTCTTGTAGTTTGAAGTAAAAAACATTTATGTTAAAAAAAAAACAGACTAATCGTATAGAAAGTCTGTTCTTATAATTATGTTTTTTATAGTTTTAAGAAACTATGCAACTTTTTTAAGTAAATCGAAGCAAGGGCATTTTCCACAACGCTTGTCTTCTCTTTTCTTGTATTTTTCACAGCAACTACTTTTTACTTTGCTAGGAAGTTTTATTCCTGCCTTTTCTAGTTTTTTTAGTGCCTTTTTTTGCTTCTTTTTGCCCAAGTGATTACGAGTAAATAAATTACGCGAGCAAATATAGTTTATTTTTATTAAATCTAAATAAGGTTAAATGTTAAAATTATTCAGGTGTTGTAGTGGCAGCTGTACTAACGGTTAAATTTAGTATGTCTCTATCAAACAGATACAAACCGCCTTTATCATCGCCAATTAAATTTATCTTATCTAAAATAGTACGCGCCATAGCTTCTTCCTCTATTTGCTCTGCTACATACCATTGTAAAAAGTTATGGGTTGAATAATCTTTTTCTTGTAAACTTATATGAACCAATTCGTTAATGCTTTCAGAAACAAAAATTTCGTGTTTATAAAGTTCCTCAAACATTTCTTTAAACGATTTGAATGTTACATTAGGCGCAGAAAGTGCCGATACTTGCGCATGCCCACCACGTTCGTTAACATATTTTACCAATTTAAGCATATGGTCGCGCTCTTCTTGTGATTGCTTGTACATAAACCCTGCAACGCCTTCTAAACCTTTTACCTCTGCCCAACATGCCATTGCTAAATATATTTGAGATGATTCAGCTTCTATTTTAATCTGGCTGTTAAGTGCTTTTTCTATATTTTTTGATAACATAATTTTTTGTTTTAGGTAAAGTTACTGAATTCTTTAAGGTCTTCAAAAAAGCATCTCTATAAATATCTTACAAAATTGAATTCTTAATAAGATTAAATCTAACTAATTTGCAATCCATTAGCAACATTGGTGTCGTCTGGATTTACAAATACCAACTTACCATTGGCATTTTCAGTCATTAAAATCATACCTTGGCTTTCAACTCCACGAAGATCTCTTGGTGCTAAATTAACCAAGACAGTTACGCGTTTTCCTATTACTTCTTCTGGTGTAAAACTTTCAGCAATACCCGAAACAATAGTACGTACATCAATGCCTGTATCAACCTTTAAAACCAATAGCTTTTTGGCTTTTGGCATTTTTTCAGCTTCTAAAATAGTACCAACTCGAATGTCTAATTTGGTAAAATCATCAAACGTAATGGTTTCTTTTTGTGGCTCAACGGTTTTGTTTGCTGCTTCATTTGTTTTTTTACTTGCTTCTAATTTATCTAATTGAAATTGAATGGTTTCATCTTCAATTTTAGAAAATAATAATTCGGCTTCGCCTATTTTGTGTCCTGGTGCTATTAAAACTTCTTTAGTACTTATTTCACTCCAAGATGTCTGAAATGCGATTGACGTAACATTTAAAATACTTTTTAGTTTTGTTGAAGTAAACGGCAAAAACGGTTCGCTTAAGGTAGCTAATGCTGAAGCAATTTGAAGTGCTACATACATAATGGTTTGTGTACGTGCTTCATCTACTTTAATTACTTTCCAAGGTTCTTCATCTGCTAAATATTTGTTTCCAAGTCGAGCCAAATTCATAAGCTCTGTTTGGGCTTCTCTAAAACGGTAACGCTCAATAGAACTTGATATCACTTCTGGATATGCTTTAACAGCTGCCAAAGTTTCTTCATCTACTTGAGAAAAAGCACCTGGAGCTGGTACTATGCCATTATAATATTTATTAGTTAACACCATTACTCGATTAATGAAGTTGCCAAAAATGGCCACCAACTCGTTATTGTTTCTAGCTTGAAAATCTTTCCAAGTAAAATCGTTATCCTTAGTTTCTGGCGCGTTGGCGGTTAAAGCATAACGCAACACATCTTGCTGATTTGGAAATTCTTTTAAGTATTCTGGCAACCAAACTGCCCAATTTTTTGAGGTAGACAATTTATTGCCCTCTAAATTTAAAAACTCGTTTGCTGGCACATTTTCGGGTAAAATATACGAGCCTTCTGCTTTTAACATGGCTGGAAAAATAATGCAATGGAACACAATATTGTCTTTTCCTATAAAATGAACCAACTTCGTGTCGTCGCTTTTCCAGTATGGTTTCCAATCTTTCCCTTCGCGTTCTGCCCATTCTTTGGTTGATGAAATGTAGCCAATAGGCGCATCAAACCAAACATAAAGCACTTTGCCTTCACCGCCTGGAACTGGCACTGGAATTCCCCAATCTAAATCGCGGGTTACAGCACGCGGGCGTAAGCCATCATCAATCCACGATTTTACTTGCCCGTACACATTTGGTTTCCAATCTTTTTTATGACCTTCTAAAATCCATTCTTTTAAAAATGCTTCATAACGATCTAAAGGCAAAAACCAATGCTTTGTTTCTTTTAAAGTAGGAACATTGCCTGTTAATGCCGATTTTGGATTTATCAAATCGGTAGCATTTAAACTTGTTCCACATTTTTCACATTGGTCACCATAAGCTTCTTCATTGCCACATTTTGGGCATGTTCCTGTAACAAATCTATCTGCTAGAAACTGGTTTGCTTTTTCATCGTATAATTGGGCCGTTACCTCTTCAATAAATTCGCCTTTGTCATACAAGGTTTTGAAAAATTCTGAAGCTGTTTCATGATGAATTTTAGCCGAAGTTCTAGAATAATTATCAAATGAAATACCAAATTCTTCAAACGATTGCTTGATGATTGCATGGTATTTATCAACCACATCTTGCGGAGATACACCTTCATTTTTTGCTTTTATTGTAATTGGCACACCGTGTTCATCGCTACCGCCAATAAAAACGACATCGTTTCCTGTTAAACGTAAATAGCGTGCATAAATATCGGCTGGTACATAAACGCCTGCTAAATGCCCAATATGTATAGGACCGTTAGTGTAAGGTAATGCAGATGTTATGGTGTATCTTTTTGGTTTGTTCATTTTAATTTTATTGTGTCAGGTCGAGCGCAGTCGAGACCTCATTTAATATTTGTACTTTAAAACCTGTCGACTGTAAGCGAGAAGACAAGAATATATAATTTTTATACGCCGCAAAAGTACACAATTTGACTGCGATTTAGAAAAAAAATGTACATTTACATTATGTCTAGAATCACAATAATTACAATCCTACTTTGTGCCATTTTTTTCTGTGGAAAACCAACAATTTCAGCACAAAACATAACCTTTAATAAAACTACTACTTTGATGCGTCCACCTTATTTAAAAGCAGGCGATACCGTTGCCATTGTTGCGCCGTCTGGTGTATTAAGAAACAGAACTGCTGAAGTTGAACAAGCTAAAAACTTACTTAAAAGTTGGGGTTTACAGGTTGTTGTTGGTAAAAATGTATTCAACCAAAATTACCATTTTGCAGGAACAGATGCCGAACGCACAGAAGATTTACAAAAAGTTATGGACGACCCAACAATTAGTGCCATTTGGTGCGCTAGAGGTGGTTATGGAACCGTTCGGATTTTAGATAAATTGAATTTTACAAAATTTAAGAAACACCCTAAATGGATTATTGGCTATTCGGATATTACAGCATTACATAACCAAGTTCACAACGAAGAATTTGAAAGTTTACACGCCATGATGTGCACTAGCATGCAAGACGATGCAAGTACCATAAGCGAAACAATTTCCACCTTTAAAAATGCCCTTTTTGGAACAACTTTAAGCTACACTTTACAGGGTTCTAAATACAATAAAACAGGAACTACTTCTGGGCAATTGGTTGGCGGCAATTTAACCATATTACACACCATGTTAGGCTCTAAAACCAGCATAAACACCTCGGGAAAAATTTTATTTATTGAAGAAATTGGCGAATACGAATACCATATAGACCGTATGTTACAAAGCTTAAAACGTGCTGGTTATTTTGAAAATTGCAAAGGTGTTTTAATTGGCGATATTACAAAAGTTAGAAAAAATACAACCGCCTGGGGCGTATCTGTAGAGCAACTTATTTTAGATGTTTTGGCTGAATACAACTTTCCAATTGCTTTTAATATGCCTGCTGGTCATGAAAAAGATAATAGGGCTTTAATTTTTGGAAGGACAGTTGAAATGACTGTAAGTAAAGAGAAATCGACTGTGGTTTTTCAAAAATAACCAATGATAAAATTTACTTTATTTTTTAGTTGCCTTATTTTAATTGGATGTAGTTCATCAAAAATTTCATTAGAAAAAAAGTATTATGATACTGGAGAGTTGAAATTTGAAATCCATAAACTAAAAAACCAATATCACGGAATTACTAATGAGTATTTAAAAAATGGTGAATTAAGATATCAGTGGAATTATAAATTAGACAAATTAGATGGAGAAACATCTGAATACCATACAGATGGAACAAAATCAATTTGGATTTATAGTTCGGATTCATTAAAACAACGAAACACCTACACAAAAGATAACGTACTAATTCAAACTTTTAATTATTTAAACGATTTAGCACATGGAAATGTATATCAATTTTATGACACTGGTGAAATTGAAGTTATATGGATTTATGACAAAAACGTAGTAATTAGTGGTAAATCGTACTATAAAACTGGCGAGCTAAAAATTGATTTTAATTACACTAACGGTAAATCCGAAGGCATTTCTACAGAATATTATCAAAGTGGAGAAATTAAATTAGAATGGCTTTATGTTAATGGAAATCTTAATGGTATAACCAAGGAATACTACAAAAGTGGCAAAATTAAATACGATTGGAATTATAATAATGGTGTGTTAGACGGTAAATCTGTATCTTATGATTCTGCATCTAATATTTTAAATAATATATTTTATGATAACGGTAAATTTATTATTCAAATAAAACCTTAAATTGTCTAATTCTAACTTTTAATATTTAATGTTTCTTAAAATGGAAATTCTATAATACTTCCAAAAAAAGATGTAATGCTTTTGGATGTTATCAACCTCATCTTTGTATTGTAAAATTTTAAACATACAATTATGAAAAACATAGAAAAAATTTCAGTAACGTTTCTTTTAGTTCTAGGATTTACAGTGACTTTAAATGCACAAGTTACCGAGGCAACAAAGCCTCAAATTGGTATAAAAGGTGGCACTAACTTTTCAAATTTATACACCGAAGATGTAGATGACAACAATGTGCTAACCAGTTTTAATGCCGGTATTTATACCACATTTCCTTTAACCAATTTCATTGCTATTCAGCCTGAATTATTATATTCCAGAAAAGGCTCTGAATTGGTTTATAATAATGCTTTTGCTTCGGGAACGGCAAAATTCAAACTAAATTATATTGAATTACCTGTACTATTGAAGGTTAATTTGGCAAAAAACCTAAATATTCATGCTGGTCCATATTTTGCTTATTTGGTTGATGCCCAAATTACAAATGAATCGGATAGTGGTAGTTTTGATTTTGAAAACAATTATGATAATGATGATTTTAACAAATTTGATACAGGTATAGCTGCTGGTGTTGGGATTGATTTGGATAAGGTTGGAATAGGCTTAAGATATAATTACGGACTATCAACTGTTGGAAAAGAACGTACCGTTGGTGGACAAACGTACACCATTCCTGATGGAAAAAACAGCAATCTTAGTTTATACTTAACCTTGCAATTAAACTAATTTTAGTTGAAATATAGAAATTATATTATTTACGCTCGTTTATAACGAGCGTAAATTTTTATTTCAACCCATCAACCGTTACACTAATGTTGCCAGTTACTTTTAAAAACGCCAAAATAGCATTGTTTGTTAATTTTATTCTTTGAAACTCAATTTCATCCATAGTGCCATTTACAAAAACACCAGACATAGGCGAATAATTATTTAAGTAGCCCAACATGGTTTGCTTGCCTTCATCTAAATTTGGCTGGATGGAATAGCGACAACTTTCTTGAATTCGTTTTAAAATTATGCCTTTTGCCATCCAATTTGCAGTTCGTATCAATCTGCTTTTAGTATCTAAAACGTAATCTAGGTTGTCAAAAAACAGTTCTTTAGTTACGTTATTATACAATGGAACACCTTCTAAATAGATAGTGCCATTTATAGAGCCTTGCAAATCTAAAGCAATAACCATTTTACCGCTTTTATGCCAAATATCTACATTTTTAACAGTTACTTTTTTTGAACCTGAACCAAATTCTTGACCTGAAAAATTCTTAGTCATTATTTTTGAAGCATCTTGATATGTTGATATTGCAACAATATTTGATGTAATATGGTTTGGCATTTTTGTAACAGGCTTCAATACAATATTTTTAGCATCAAATTTCGATTCTGGTTGCTTGCCTATAAGTGTTTCCATATTACATTTCATACCCATTTGAAGCAATACTTTATCTTTTTTTAATTCGGCGTCGGTTGCGTAAATTTCAACAGGTACAATCCTTAGCCAACTTTCATAATAATCACTCATTTTAAAAGGTACAGTTAGCTTTTCAATAGCTACTAAAACATTTGGTTTAAAATCCATAGATGTTTCAATAGCATCATCAATGCTTTTTTCAATGTCGGCTCTAAAAATTTTTATAGCAGGATTAACAAGATAGGTTACAGGCAAATTTTTTCCGTATACTACCAAAGATGGACTTTCGGTCCATTCTAAATTGGTTATATGTGTATTCGATTTTAATTTCCAATTAGAAAGACCAATATTACTGCTTAAAGTTACAACACCATTTAAGTTAAATTCGCTTGTTTTATAAAGTTTAACTCCCATAGTTTCAGTACCAATTCTATACTTTACTATGGCTTTTAAAGGAAGCATGGTTTTAATTTTATTTCCTGAAGATCCTTCATTTTGAATGGTGATAGGTGCTTGTTTCCAAACTTTTATTTCAATATTATCATCTTCAATAATTTTGTCTTCATAAATTAATCCTTTTAAAATAGTATTGATTTGATTTTCAATATCTTTTAATTTGATACTAACTGGTACGTTTATAAACGACGGTATATTATCATACACTATAGGTGAAGCTTCCTCGGGTTCGGGCTTTATGGTTGTAAACTGTTGTTTTGAAGCGCACGACGTGTTAACTAGCAACACCATTATTAAACAAAAAAATAAAATATACTTAATCATAAAAATTTAATTACTGTTAAAACCCGCGTTCTTTTTGTAATTGCTCATACGCATCTTGCACTTGCTTAAACTTCTCTTCTGCACCTTTTTGGTGCTCTTTTCCCAAATGAATTACCTTATCTGGGTGGTATTTTTTAGCCATAGTACGGTAAGCTTTTTTAATTTCGTCGTTGGTTGCCGTTTTATCAATTTCCAATATTTTATAAGCACTATCTGTACTTTTATAAAACATGGCTTTAATACTTTCATAATCGTTATGGCTAATGCCTAAATATCCTGCAATGGTATGTATTTGTGCTACTTCATCTTCTGTTACCACACCATCTGCATTTGCAATTCCAAATAAAAAGTGAATAAGTTGCAAGCGCGATGCATGCTGCATCATTTGTCTAATTTGCAAACATACTTGTCTAGTAGAAATATCTTGCTGTTTGTTTATCTCTTTAAAAAGCTTAAAGGCATGATTAGCACGTTCTTTTCCATACATGCTTACAAATTGCATACGCACAAAATCTAACTCGCGTTGGTCTTGTTTGCCATCGGCCTTTATAACTATAGAAGCTAAAATAAGTAAACTCACTTCAAAATCGCCCGATTGTGTTTGTGGGCGTTGCTGTGGGTTATTAGTATAAACTGTTCCACCGTTACTATTGGACATGCCATCTACAACACTTCCTAATGCTAATCCTAAAATAGCGCCAATTGGTCCACCAAACGACCACCCCAAGGCTGCTCCAATCCACTTTGAAAAACTCATGTACTCGTATTTAATTTTTAATAGGTTTCAAATATACCAATGTTAGTCGGGTTTTTTAATGATTTGTTACTTTGATATTGCAACTAAAACGTTAGTATGCATTTAAAAGTTTGTATGATAAATTTCGAGAATCATTTGTAAACTGTAAGTATAATATGCGACTGCTTAGTAAATACTTTTCAGTATCTTTGCAATCTAAAATTGTTAATTAATAAAATTTAAAAATATGTATCCAGCAGAATTAGTAAAGCCAATGCGCGAAGATTTAACCAAAGTTGGTTTTGAAGAATTACACACTGCCGAAGCTGTTGATGCTGCATTAGCAAAAGAAGGTACAACACTTGTGGTTGTAAATTCGGTTTGTGGTTGTGCGGCAGCCAATGCGCGTCCAGGTGCTAGAATGAGTTTACAAAACGCAAAACGTCCAGACCATATTGTAACGGTTTTTGCAGGTGTTGATAAAGAAGCTGTTGATGCAGCTCGTGGTTATATGGTACCGTTTCCACCAAGTTCTCCAAGTATGGCATTGTTTAAAGATGGCGAATTGGTACACATGCTTGAGCGTCACCACATTGAAGGCAGACCTGCAGAATTAATTGCTGAAAATCTTACAGATGCTTACAACGAGTATTGTTAAAAAAGCATAACTAATTTAAAAAAGACCACGAAATTATATCGCGGTCTTTTTTTTTAGGTTACAGCGCAACCTTTTAAACAAAATTGTATCTTAAGATAAATATTAATTTATGAAAAAGTTTCTTCCTGTTTTTTTTATTTCGTGCTTGTTTTTAATGGCATTTCAATGTGAAGATGATACTATTGCTACACAAGAAAGTGAACAAGAAGCTTTAAATATTTCAAAAAAAGCCATTGAAGATTTAGCTGCAACTTCCATTTGCAATGAAAACACAACTTGTAAATATATTGCCTTAGGTAGTAAACCTTGTGGCGGTCCTTGGAGCTATTTAGTATATTCTACTTCTATAAACGTTGAAAAACTTGAAAACATGGTTGAAACTTACAACAAAAAAGAGTCCGATTTTAACAAAAAATGGGGCGCCATTTCCGATTGCATGTTTGTAACACCACCAACTAGTATAAAATGTGAAAATAACACCTGTATAGTTATTTATTAAAAGCCTGTTTTTGCTTATTTTTGGGGCATGCAAAAACTAGTGTCATTCCCTTTAAGTGTTATTTATTATTTGTGTTTTTTTTTAACACTTGTTATTTTTCATCCTATACAATGGCTATGCTTCAACGTATTTGGTTACCAAGCACATAAAAAAAGTGTTGATATTTTACAGTTTTTTTTAATGCGCTGTGCTAATATTTTGGGTACACGTTTTACGTTTACAAATCCGCATCAAATAGACAGCAATCAACCATTAATTATTGTTGCTAACCATCAAAGTTTGCATGATATATACCCAATAACATGGTATATGCGTAAGCATCACCCAAAATTTATCAGTAAAATTGAATTAGGTAAAGGTATTCCAAGTGTATCTTACAATTTACGCCATGGTGGTGCAGCACTAATTGATAGAAAAAACCCAAGACAATCGCTACCAGAACTTATGCGATTTGGTGAATACATTGAAACTAACAAACGTGCCGCCGTTATTTTTCCCGAAGGTACACGTAGCAAAAATGGCGAGCCAAAACCCTTTCAAACCAAAGGTTTAGAGGTATTGTTTAAAAAAATTCCATCGGCTTTAGTAGTACCAATTACCATAAATAATTCATGGAAAATGCTAAAATATGGTAAATTTCCAATGGGTTTAGGTACTCATATCACTTTTACTGTGCATAAGCCTTTAAAAGTTAGTACCTTTGTAGACAAACAAGACCTAATTAATAATATTGAATCTGCTATTAAAAGCAAAATAAATTCATAAAACATAAAAGATGTCGTTAAAAAATGTGAGATTAGAAGTGATGCAGTTTTTGGAAAAAGACGTTGAATCTTTAATACAGAAATACTTAATTCCAATTGATAAAATATGGCAACCAACCGACTTTTTACCTAATTCTGAAAAAGATACTTTTTTTGAAGAAGTGCGCGAAATACGTGAGCTTTCAAAAGAATTACCTTATGATTTTTGGGTAGTTTTAGTTGGCGATATGATTACTGAAGAAGCATTACCAACCTACGAATCGTGGTTAATGGATGTTGAAGGTGTTGACCAGGTTGATAGAGAAAAAGAAAATGGTTGGGCAAAATGGGTACGCCACTGGACAGGTGAAGAAAACCGCCATGGTGATGTACTTAACAAATACCTTTACCTTTCTGGACGTGTAAACATGCGCGAAATTGAAATTACAACCCAACATTTAATTGCCGATGGCTTTGATATTGGCACCGATAGAGATCCATACAAAAACTTTGTTTACACCAGTTTTCAAGAGTTGGCAACCTACATTTCTCATAACCGTGTTGCTAAAATTGCAAGTCAAAATGGTAATAAACAACTTGGTAAAATGTGTAAAATTATTTCAGGTGATGAAATGAGACATCATCATGCCTATTCTGAGTTTGTAGAGCGCATTTTTAAAGTAGATCCAAGCCAAATGATGATGGCGTTTCATGATATGATGAAGCAAAAAATTACTATGCCAGCACATTTTTTAAGAGAATCGGGCAATAAAATAAGTACTGCTTTTGAAGAATTTTCTAATACAGCGCAACGTATAGGTGTTTACACATCAACCGATTATGTTGATATTTTAGATAAATTAATAAACCGTTGGGAAATAGATAAAATTACTGGACTTACTGATGAAGCTGAAAAAGCGCGAGATTATCTAATGAAACTCCCTGCTAGAATGTATCGTTTATCAGAACGCATGAAGATACCACAAAACTCTTTTCAGTTTAAATGGGTTGAACCTGCAATTATTAAATAGGTTTTTTAAATTCAAAATACCAAAAAATTCCTTTCAAAACCGAAAGGAATTTTTATTTTTATATACTTTATGACTTCAACAGAACTAATAAATAAAACCATCACTTTTGTAAAAGAACAATTAGCTAACGCTGAAGGCGGACACGATTGGTTTCATATAGAACGTGTTTATAAAAATGCCTTATTAATAGCTAAAAATGAAAAAGTTGATGTGTTAGTTGTTCAATTAGCTGCGTTGCTACATGATATTGCCGATAGTAAATTCCATAATGGTGACGAAACTATTGGTCCTAAAATAGCCCTTGAATTCTTATTTAAACACAACGTAGATTCTAAAACTATTGAGCACGTTGTACAAATTATTGAAAACATTTCTTTTAAAGGTGGCAATGAAGTACAAAAATTTAAATCGGTAGAACTAGATGTGGTTCAAGATGCTGATAGGTTAGATGCTATTGGTGCTATGGGTATTGCACGTTGTTTTAATTATGGTGGTTTTAAAAACCGAGAAATTTACAACCCAAACATTAAACCAAATTTAAATATGAGTAAAGAGGAATATAAAGCATCAAAAGCACCTACAATTAATCATTTTTATGAAAAACTATTACTTTTAAAAGACAAAATGAATACAAAAACAGGAAAAGACATAGCCACACAAAGGCATAACTTTATGGAACTATATCTTAACCAGTTTTATAATGAATGGAACGGTAAAGCTTAATTATTGAATAATTAACTTTATTTCCTTTCTATAGTTTGATGCACTTTTACCCGTAATTTCGTTAAACTGCTTATTGAAATGTGAAAAGTTGTTAAAACCACATTCAAAACAAATATCGGCTATACTTTTTTGGCTTTCATTAAGCAATTTAGTAGCATGTACAACACGATACTCATTTACTAATTGTGTAAATGTTTTTCCTGTTGCTTTTTTAAAGTATCTACAAAATGCTGGAACCGTCATACTTACTTCATCTGCAATTTCATCTAAAGTAATATGATTGTGGAAATTTTTATTAACGTATTTAAAAATAATATCAATTTTACCACTGTCTTGAGGTTCGGTTTCAAATGCAAAACCATCAGCATTTAATAAGCTATAATCATCGGTTGTAGCTAAATAATCTAATATTTCTAAAAACTTCAACACGCGTTTAAGCCCTTGATGTTCTAATAGTTTTTCAATTTTCGGGCCTATTTTCTGCTTAGTTTCAACTTTAAAACGTATTCCTTTTTTGGCTCTTTCAAACAAAGAGATGATGTTTGACATTTCTGGCACATTTAAAAAATCGTCGCCTAAAAAATTAGATTTAAACTGTATGGTTGTTTCTGTACCGTTTGCAGTTAACCTATCGGTAAACCCGTTATGCGGTAAATTAGACCCAATAAGTAATAGTTGACTATTATTAAAATAGGATAAATGGTTTCCTATGTGTGTTTTTCCTTGCCCTTTGTTTATATATATAAGCTCCAATTCTGGATGAAAATGCCAATATGCACCGTTCTTATCTATCGTTTCTACATGTTGTTTAACTAATATAGAACTTCCGAAACTCGGGGTAAGTTTCCTAAAAGTTGGTTTTTTATTAATCATAACAAATTTTTTATTAAAACAAAATTACAACATATTATTTTCATAATATGTATTCTATTGCCTTAAATGTGTGTTATTTTAACATAACATTCATTTAACATTTAATTAACAGTTAATATAGCATATAAATTGGTCAAATTTGATGCTTTATAAGTTTTAAAACCAGCATATATTTGTAATGTTGAAAGTTTAGAGATTATAACAATCAAAAATACTTCAACCAAAAATTAGAAAAGTTAAATACTATATAATATAATTCTTTAAAACAGAGTAACAAAATTCATTAATAATTAGTTTAATGTCTTATTTAGTTTAGTTGGTAAAGTGAGCTGTGGTGGCTCACTTTTTTTTTGCTCTATTTTTAAATTATTCTTTTTTATTTATTCTTACACAAAACAAGCTTCTTTTAGTTGAGTGTGATAAATTAACAGCAATATATGCTATTTTAACTTAACATTTATTTGATGTTTTAATAACTGATAAAATAGCATATAAATTAGTCAATATAAATGTTTTCTTACGCGTAATCTCATCATATCTTTGCCTTGTGAAACGTTAAAAACACCAAATCATGAAAAACGTATTAAACAACTCAAAAAAAGGATTCTTAATGGTAACTATGTTTGCTACCTTGTTAAGTTTCGCAAATGAAGCATCTTTTTACACATTTAAAAGTGATGCAAAAAGAACATCTCTTACTTTAAATAATGTAAAGCAAGGTGATAAATTTTCTATTAAAGATGAAAATGGTATTGTACTATATACTGAAGAAATTCAAAAATCTGGAATTTACTCTAAAGGGTTTAATTTTACATCACTGCCAAATGGCGATTATGTTTTTGAATTAGACAAAGATTTAGAAACAAACACAATTCCTTTTACTGTAAAGTCAAATGCCGTTTTTGTAAACAAAGATTTAGAAACTACAACTTTTAAACCTTATGTTAAACAAAAAAACAATATGCTATTTATTAGCAAACTAGCTCCAAATTTAGAAACTATGAAAATTAGCATATATGCTGATAATAATAGCGAATTTGAATTATTATACTCTGAAAAAGTTGAAGGTATAAAAGCTATTGAAAAAGTTTACAAATTAGAAAAAGGAAATTATAAAGTAACAATAAGCTCTAATAACAAGGAGTATACAACATTCATTAATAATTAGTTTAATGTCTTATTTAGTTTAGTTGGTAAAGTGAGCTGTGGTGGCTCACTTTTTTTTGCCTTACTGTTAGCTATTTGAAATTTTGCCATTTTAAACAAATTCACTCAATTAACCACATTATATACTATATTAATTTAACAAAAAATTGATGTAATAATAACAGGTAAAATACCACATAAATTGGTCAATATCAATGTTTTAAAACCTTTAAAGCTACATTATCTTTGTCTTGTAAAACGTTAAAAACACCAAATCATGAAAAACGTATTAAACAACTCAAAAAAAGGATTCTTAATGGTAGCTATGTTTGTTACCTTGTTAAGTTTCGCAAATGAAGCACCATTTTACACTATTAAAAATGATGCTGAAAGAACCTCTCTTACTTTAAACAATGTAAAGCAAGGAAACCTATTGTCTATCAAAGATAATAATGGTATTGTAATATATAAAGAGCTTATTTTACAAACTGGAACATACACAAAAGGATTCGATTTAACGTCGCTTCCTAACGGTAATTACATGTTTGAGCTTAATAAAGATGTTGAGATACAATCAATCCCTTTTAATGTACTAGCAAAAACGGTTACTTTTATTAAAGATTCTGAAAAAACCATTTTTAAACCAGTTACTAGAGTGAAAGGTGATGTAGTTTTTATGTCTAGATTATCGCTAAGCAAAGCGCCTTTAGAAATTGCTATTTATTTTACTGATGGAACTTATAATAGTTCAGAACTTATATATTCTGAAACTATTAAAAACACTGAAAATGCTAATAGAATTTTCAAGTTAACCGGTAAAAACAAAGGCGATTACAAAATTGTATATACCACTGAAGGTCATACATTTATAGAGGAAATTAAATAACTAACCAAATATCTTTTAATTTGAAGGAGAGTGAACAATTGTTCACTCTTTTTTTGTTTAAAATAGTTTTAATTGTCCATCTTTATACTGCTCATGAAGTTGCATGTTTAACTTTGGCATTCCTTTATTTTTAAAATATTTTTTCCTTGCTAAACTAACAAGATTATTAATTTGTTCTGCAATTTTTCCTTCACCACGCATGCGAGTGCCAAATCTGGAATCATTTAATGTTCCGCCGTGGCAACTTTCAATTTGATGCAATACTTTTTCAGCTTTATCTGGCATGGTTTTATAAATCCAATCGGTAAAAATTTCTCCAATAGCACCATTTAACCTAACAATTGTATGCGCAATTGATAATGCACCATATTCTGAAACTATTTTTGCCAAAGGCAAAATTTCATGACTGTTTATTGATGGAATAATAGGTGCAAGCATCACATTTACAGGAATGCCGTTTTCACTTAGTATTTTTACAGTTTCTAGACGTTTTGCAATGGTTGTTGTTCTTGGTTCTAAAACACGTCTTGTATCTTCTGATAATGACGTTATTGAAATATTTACACCAATTAAATTGTCTTTTGAAAGTTCTTTTAAAATATCTAAATCTCTAATAATCAACGCATTTTTTGTAATAATAGCAACCGGATGTTTGTATTTTAAAAATACCTCCAAGCATTTTCGGGTTATTTCAAATTGTTTTTCGGCTGGTTGGTAGCAATCGGTATTACCAGACATAACAATTGGATGCGCTTTCCAACTTTTCTTTTGCAACAAAGCTTCCAAAAGTTTAGGCGCATCTTTTTTTACCAAAATACGGCGCTCAAAATCTAAACCTGCACTATAACCCCAATATTCATGACTGTTGCGTGCATAACAATAAATACACCCATGTTCGCAACCTTGGTAAACATTCATGGAATATGCCATACCAACATCTACACTTTCAACCTTGTTTACTATTGTTTTAGGAAACACCTCCAAGTAAAGTGTTTTATTTTTATCGCTTTCTTCGCCTTCTTTGTGGCAAAATTCTAAAAAATCATCACGCATTTCGTGGCTAAGTTCAAAAAACTTATTGGGCACATTTACCTGCGCACCACGACCTTTTATGACTGATTTTGTGTTCATTACAATACGTTTTAGATTGATGGCTACTAACCTAACACTTTAAAATTAGGAATTATTAAACTTGAAAACTGTTAAAACAAAAACGGGTTATTAACAAAATAGCTATAAGTAAGAAAATTTGACTTTTAAAAAATAAAAAGCTAAATTCGTTTAACGCTTGATATAATTCATTAAAACGGACCCATATCATTAAAGTTGTGTGTAATTAGATAAAGAACATTACCAATAGAATATTACCTTTGAAATATGTATCAAGAAAAACTAAAATTTATTGACCTCTTTTGTGGTATTGGAGGTTTCAGAGTTGCCTTTGAGGAGGCGTGTGAGGAAAATAACATTCAACCTGATTGTGTGTTTTCTTCCGATATTGACAAATATGCTCAAGAAAGCTACAAAGTAAATTTCGGGGAAAAACCTTTTGGAGACATTACCAAAATCAATGAAAACGATATTCCAGACCACGACATACTTTTTGGTGGATTTCCCTGTCAACCTTTTAGTATCATTGGACAAATGAAAGGTTTGAGCGACACAAGAGGAACACTATTTTTCGATATTGCCAGAATAATTGAGAAAAAAAGACCAAAAGCATTTATACTCGAAAATGTAAAACAACTTGTGGGACACGACAAAGGAAAAACATTAAAAGTCATTGTTCAATCTTTGAAAGATTTAGGCTATCACGTTCAATACAGCGTTCTGAACGCATTAGACTATGGTTTGCCTCAAAAAAGAGAAAGAGTTGTAATTGTTGGACATCGTGAACCAATTATGTTTACATTTCCAAATCCTGAAAAACCTTACAAATCTTTGAATGAAATTTTGGAAACAAAAGTTGATAAAAAGTATTTTGCATCTGAATTTATAAGAGAAAAAAGAAAAGAGAAACACCAATCATCATATTATCCTTCAATTTGGCACGAAAACAAATCAGGTAATATTTGTTCTTATCCTTATTCTTGTGCACTTCGTTCTGGAGCTTCTCATAACTATTTGCTAGTAAATGGAGAAAGACGTTTGACACCGAGAGAAATGTTCAGACTTCAAGGCTTCCCAGATTGGTATAAAATTGTTGTAAGTGATGCACAAGCAAAAAAACAAGCTGGAAATGCAGTTCCAGTAAATATGATTAAGGCAGTTGTTCAAAAATTACTTCCTTATGTTGCAACAACACTAGAACAAGCAAGCGTACTAAAAGAATATGATTTAAATTACAATCCAAGTTAATGGCAAAACGCAACTCACCGAAATTAAGAACAGTCAATAAATCTGTAGCTGCTTATCCACTAAACCAATTCAATTCGGATTTTCCTTACTTACTCGGGCAAGAAATCGTTTATCTTTTAGCAAGTAAAGGTCGTGGAGACCTTGAAGGTTCGGAATGGGAACAGATTTTTGCAATTTGCATTGGAGCAGATTGGAAACCATCAAATGTTGGGCTTGATGATGTTGTAATTGGCAACACAGCTTGGGGAGCGAAAACCGTAAAATCAAATATAAAGGACTTCAAAGAATTAAAACAAGTCCGTTTAATTTCTGGTAGAAATTCACCTGTTTATTCCTACGGAGGAACTATAGACACAACCGCTGATCCAAATGGAGTTGGCGAACAAGTTTTGGAAATTTGGAACGAACGAGTTTCAGCGGTTCGTGAAAAATTTAAGAATTTAAGGACTGTTGTACTTGTTAAATCAAACGACCTTTCCCAAGTAGCTGTTTTTGAATTTGACACAATCAGATATGACCCTGAACTTTTCGATTTTGTTTGGAATCCACGAGGTAATTTAGAAGGTTTTGTTAAAGGAACTAAAACAAAACGTTTTACTTGGCAACCTCACGGTTCACAATTTACAATTCACGAACCTGTTCCCGAACATACATTGATTTTAAAAATTAAACAACCCGAAAGGTTAGATAAGGAAAAAATACTTGAAGCTATAGGATTTGAAAAATCTTGGGTTACAGTAGAACGGAAATAAAAACCATTCGTAATAAAATTAGTTTTAGCAGAAATATAAAATTTGGAATGATAGACTTATTTAACCCAACAATTGATAGCAATAAAAATTGGCTTCCTTATGACGGAACGGTTAATTACTACGGAACTATTTTAAACAAAACCCAAGCAGATTCCTATTTTGAAAAACTAATGAAAACTATTGAATGGCGTAATGATGAAGCCATTATTTTCGGAAAAAAAATAATAACCAAACGTAAAGTAGCTTGGTATGGCGAAAAACCGTTTGAATACACCTACTCTAATACCACAAAACATGCTTTACCTTGGACAAAAGAACTTTTTAAACTGAAAGAAATTGTTGAGCAAAAAACAGGCGAAACTTTTAATTCTTGTTTGCTTAATTTGTACCATAATGGAAGCGAAGGCATGGCATGGCATAGCGATGGTGAAGCAGATTTAAAAAAAGATGGCGCAATAGGTTCTTTAAGTTTTGGTGCTGAAAGAAAGTTTGCTTTTAAACATAAACGAAGTAATGAAAAAATTGATATGTACTTACAACATGGTAGTTTGCTAATAATGAAAGGTAAAACTCAAACGAATTGGCTTCACAGATTGCCTCCTACAAAAAAAGTAAACACCTCGCGGATAAACTTAACATTCCGAACAATTGAAGAATAAAATAAGCAGCTAACAAGCATGCTATTAAAAAAATTAGTGAATGAAATCCTTTTTTTAATACATCTAACCATTAAATGAATAAGCCAAATTTTTACTTTTCAAACCTTATTTACCAGGAAAATTGGCTTTTCGTTTTTGTAAAAAAGCAGTTGTGCCTTCAGTAAAATCATCCGTTCCAAAACACGTTCCAAAGCCTTTAATTTCTGTATGAAATCCATTAACACCATCTTTATAATTAGCATTAATGGCTTTTATAGCTGTACTTATGGCAACCAATGAATTATTAGCTATTTTGGTTGCTAATTTTTCGCAAAGCGGAAGCAATTCTTCTTGAGTTGTAACATGGTTTACCAATCCGTAATTTAATGCTTGTGTAGCGTCAATCATGCTTGCCGTCATAATCAATTCCATAGCGCGACCTTTACCTATTAATTGTGGTAAGCGTTGTGTGCCGCCATACCCAGGAATAACCCCAAGTGATACTTCTGGCAAGCCCATTTTAGCATTATCGCTTGCTACCCTAAAATGGCATGCCATAGCCAATTCTAAACCACCACCAAGTGCAAAACCATTTACAGCTGCAATAACGGGTTTTGCTAAATTTTCAACAAAATCGAACAAAATGGTTTGTCCTTTTAAAGCTAGTTGTTTACCTTCTTCTACCGAAAAATTAGCAAATTCACTAATATCTGCGCCAGCAACAAATGCTTTTTCACCACTACCGGTAACTATAATTACTTTGGTTTCTTTATCCTTTTCGGCTTTTTTAAAGGCGTTGTGCAACTCTTCAATAGTTTCAATATTTAAGGCATTTAATTTATTTGGTCGATTAATGGTTATGGTTGTTATGCCATTTTCGGTTTCAAATAGTATGTTATTGAAATTCATAATTTTATTCTTTAAATAATTCTAATCCTTTTATGTGAAAGATATCCGATTCATAAAATCGTAAAGACGTTTTTACAACTTTATTTGAAGTATCTCTTGGCAATTTTGTTGTATATCTCGCTTTTGAGTTGGTAAAATCCATAGTATACTTTTCGTCTAAATCTGTTTCTTTATTTGTAGTTAAAAAGATTAGATTTTTATCCACTGTCCAGATTCCTTTTCCGTAAAAATTTTCTTCGGTATTTGCTTTTGAAACAGCCGAAAGATCTCTTAAAAAGTGATATAGGAATGTACCATCTTGATTTAATGAAAGTGTCCATTTAATTTTTGTACCATCGGCATTTTGAGTATAATCTAAAACATACACACCCGATTGTGCTGATACTTTGATGCAAATAAAAAAACATACACTAAAAAAAAGAGTTTTCATGACTGGTTAATTTTCTTTAGGGAAGGCTACTTTAAACGTAGTTCCAACATCTTTTTTTGATTCAAATGTTATGCTTCCTTTATAGGTTTCTACTATGTTTTTTACCATGGCTAAACCAAGTCCCATACCACTAGTTTTGGTGGTAAATTTAGGCTCAAATACTTTATCTATGTTTTCTTCTGATACGCCCGAACCATTATCGGCAACCGTAATAACCACATTGTTTTCAACGGTTGAAACCTTAATATCTATTCTAGGAATTTCGTTTTCTGGCATGGCTTGAATAGCATTTTTAACCAAGTTTGTAACTACGCGTATTAATTGTGTTCTATCTAATTTTGCTATAATTTCTTCTTTTTCTGCTGAAAAAACTATGTAATCTTCATTAAAAATTTCGAGTGCTAACCTAACAATATTAACCACATTTAGAGTTTCATTTTGTTGCGCTGGCATTTTTGCAAAATTTGAAAACGCCGATGCAATAGAACTCATAGTGTCTATTTGTTGTATTAAGGTTTTACTGTATTCATCTAATTTTAAATGAATATTTTCATCTTGTGGGTCAAATTTGCGCTGAAAGTTTTGTACTGTTAAACGCATAGGTGTTAATGGGTTTTTTATTTCGTGTGCTACTTGTTTAGCCATTTCGCGCCATGCCTGTTCTCGCTCGCTTCTGGCTAATTGTATGGCACTTTCTTCAAGTTCATCAATCATACTATTGTACGAACTTACTAAGGTTGAAATTTCTTCGCTGGTATCATCAACCACAATTTTTTGATTGCGTTTTTCTAATCGGGTTGTATTAATTTTATCGCTTATTGCCTTTAAAGATTTTGTAATGTATTTTGATAACAAAAACGCTATTACAATTGCCATAAGCAATACAAACATAAAGGCAAAGGCGATACGTTTTAAAAACTCTTGAAGCTCTTTTGTTAGAAAATCATCTTTCTCTAAATAAGGTAAATTTAATATGGCTATTGATTTCGATTTTTGGTCGATAAGATAAGTGTATGATGATTGAAATGTTTCACCATTTTCAACGCGTTTATCTACATAGCGATGCACTGCTGTATTGGAAATGGCGTTTAAAATTTCGGCGTCTAAACATTGATCTGCTGCATTATTTTGCAAACCTGCTCTTGAAGATACGAGTAACGACCCTTCTAAATCGTATAAATTAATTTGAAGTTTGTGTATATCTGCAATATTATAAACTTCTTCTTTGAATATAATGGGAATGTTTTCGGTTTTAACTTCCCAAGTATTTTGTCTGCCATTCAACACCCGTTTTAAATGAGTTTGAATGTTTTCTTCTTTACGTTCTAAGCGATCGGTATGGTAATCTTCACTTTGCTCTTTATATTGGTAAACGGCTACTAATGAAATAAGTATGGATGCCAATAATACCAAAAGTATCATGGCTAAAAATATACGGGTTCGTAAAGAGAGTTTTTTAAGCTTCATTCTATTTTCAATTCAATAAATATAGCAATAATTGAACCAAAGACAGCAAGGGAAAATTTCAAAAAAAATAAATTCCAAATTCCAAACAGTATCTATTGGATTTTAGTGCTTAAAAATTGAATTTTTAATTAGGCTTCTGGATTTTTACTTCGGATGTTTTTATAAATTTTGAACCCTAACATAATTAAAACGCCCAAAACGAGTATGCCTACTACACCCCAAACCCAATTGATGGCGCTTTTTAGTATTACTAAAAACACAACAGCAAATAAAATAAATGTTGCACCTTCGTTCCAGATACGCATGAAACTAGATGTTTTTTTAACAACATCGTTTTGTAATTGTTTGTAGTATTGGTGCGTTTTTAAGTGATAAATGAAGAGTAAAAAAACGAATGCTAATTTTACGTGCATCCACGGTTGTTGTAACCAAAAGGGTTGTAAAATGAGCAACCAAATGGCGAAAATAGTTGCTAATATGGCTGATGGCCATGTGATGATGAACCACAGGCGTTTTGCCATTAGTTTTAGTTGTTTTCCTAAAATTTCTTTATCGGGTGATGGTTTATGGAATGCTTCAATTTGATAAACAAACAACCTTGGAATATAAAACAACCCTGCAAACCAAGTGATTACAAAAATAAGATGGAATGATTTTATATAGTTGTAGTATTCCATAACTAAACAGGTTGATTTATTAATGTCGTTTTTACTTCTCTATTCAAAAAATAAGCGGTTACGATAGTTGAAAGTACATCGGAAATTGGAAATGAGATCCAAACACCTAATTCGCCATAAAATTGTGGCAATATTAAAATTAATGGTATAAAGAAAAACCCTTGGCGTGTTAAGGTTAATAGTAACGCTGGAATTGCTTTACCAATAGATTGAAAATAGGCTGCACCAATAAGCTGTATTGCTATTATTGGTGTTGCGGCAAATACCCAACGCATATCGTTTGGCGTTTGTTGAATAACGTCCAAATCGGTAGTGAACATGCGGGTTATGGCTTCGGGAAAAACCATTAAAACTAAAAATATACACGTTGATAATATGGTTGCATATATAATAGCTTTATTGATGCTTTCTCTAACCCTATCATAATTTTGTGCACCATAATTAAAGCCTGCAATAGGCAAAAAACCTTGTGTAATGCCCAACACAGGAAACATAGCAAACATGAGCATTCTACCTACAATAGCATACGCTGTTACCGATATTTCGCCACCTAAATTGAATAAAATATTATTCATAAACAAATAGGTAACACTCACTACAGCTTGTCTAGCTAAGGTAACAAAACCTAAAGAACTAATTTCTGATACAATTGCAGGATTTAACCCAAAATGTGATGGCTTTATTTTTAATTCGGAATGTTTTGAAACAAAAAACCAAATAATAAAAATGAAACATAATATGTACGAAATAGATGTTGCCCATGCAGCACCTTCCATACCATAACCTAAAACATTTATAAAAATATAATCTAAAAGCAAGTTGCTTACCGATGGAATCATCATCGCATACATAGCAAATTTAGGTTTGCCTTCTGCCCTAATAACGGTATTTCCCATCATGCTTAATGCTAAAAATGGTACGCCATATAATACAATGGTATAGTAAATTTTAGCAGGTTCAAAAATTGCTCCTTTGCCGCCAAACGATAAAATAATTGCGTCTGCAAAATACAAGCCTACCGCTACTAAAGTAATTGTTAGTAATAATGTTAAGGTTATTTGATTACCAAACGTTTTAAGTGCTTTATCTTTACTATTAGCGCCTAATGCTCTTGATATAATAGATGAACCACCAATACCAATTGCCATACCTAAGGCAGCAATAAAAAAAGATACGGGCAATACTACATTTATAGCGGCTATAGCTGTGGAACCTATCCAATGACCTACAAAAATAGTATCTACCAAAATATTAAGCGACATAACCAAAATACCAATAGATGCTGGAACCGCTTGTTTTATTAAAATTTTACCAATAGGTTGCGAACCTAAATCTTGAGCAGATACTTTAGCCATTATACCGTTTCTGTTTTAGAAGATTCCCATGCTTTTATCCATTTTGAAAGCAATGTTACCCAAGCATCATCATCATTTAAACACGGTACGGTTGTAAAATGGTTTCCGCCCATTTCATGAAAAATTTCTTGACCTTCCATAGCTATTTCTTCTAGCGTTTCCAAACAGTCGCTTACAAATGCAGGTGTTACAATTGCCATACTTTTTAGCCCTTGTTTTCCTAAACGCTCAATAGTTCTATCGGTATAAGGTTGTAACCATGGATCGAAACCTAAACGAGATTGAAACGATGTTGAATAAGAACCTTCTTTTAATTGAAGTTTTTCAGCAACCAATTTGGTAACTTCTAAACATTGATGGCGGTAACAAAATTCATGCGCTTTACTTGGTGTGGCGCAACAACTACCATCTATTTTGCAGTGTGATTTTGTTACATCACTTTTTCGAATATGTCGTTCTGGAACACCATGATATGAAAACAATAAATGTTCGAAATTTTTACCTTCTAAATGCTTTTTTATTGAATTTGAAAGCACTTCAATATAATCGGGTTTGTTGTAAAACGCAGGAACCGATTCAATTTTTAAATTAGGAAAATATTGCTGACGAAGTTCTTCGGCTAAAACCGTAATGGTTTCGGTAGTTGCCATAGCAAATTGCGGGTATAGTGGAAACAACAATACATCATCAACACCTTTATCTACCAATTCTTGAAGTCCTTTTTTTATAGTCATACTACCATAACGCATAGCTAAAGCTACAGGAATATCAACTTGTTTTTGGATTTTCTTTTGAAGCCTTTCAGAAAGAACAATTAAAGGTGAACCTTCTTCCCACCATATTTTTTTATACGCCGCCGCCGATTGTTTTGGGCGTGTTTTTAAAATAATGCCTTTTACAAGTGCTGTTCTTGCTATAAACGGAATATCGATAACACGCTCGTCCATTAAAAACTCGCCTAAATATTTTTTTACATCACTTGGCGTTGGGCTATCTGGAGAACCCAGATTTACTAGTAAGATTCCTTTTTTCATACTACAAAAATACGATAGAAATTGCAATCATCATATTTACAACAAGTAATACTTAATATTATTTTTCTGGTTTTTGCTCATGGTACAATTTTGGGCGTTCTTCATTATAGTCGCAATCTTGAAAAATACCGCAAGATGTATTGGTACGCGCTAACGATTTTGTGTTTGCATTTTTTGATAATGCTTCTATTTCTGGGGTTAAGAACTTCATCTTTAATGGTTTTAATAATATAAATCTACTAAAAATTACCGTTTTAAGCAATACAAAATACCTCCAAGCAAATGTTGTTGAAATTCTGGTTCATCATACGATTGGTTTGTATGACCTAAACCTGTGTAAAACGACCTGCCACCATCAAACTCATGATACCACGCAATGGGGTGATTTTCGCCATTTTGTCCACCTTCATAGGTAGATTCTTCTAAATTCAACAATACATTTATATCTTGATTGATAGACTTGAAATTATACCATTCATCATAACGAACCCAATGCTCTGGTAAATGTTTTGTAGATAGATGCTTGCCATCAACACGGGTTATAGTTGCTGTCGCTTGCTGTGGATGGTTTAAAAAATAGGCACCAACCAGTTTTCCATACCATGCCCATTCATACTCTGTATCAGTAGCTGAATGAATACCCATAAAACTGCCGCCGTTTTTAATATATACTTCAAAAGCCTGTTCTTCATCAGTATTCAAAATATCGCCTGTTGTGTTTAGAAAAATAACCAATTTATAGTGTTTTAAATTTTGGGTAGTAAACAATAAAGCGTCTTCAGTATGTGTTATTTCAAAATTGTTTTGCATACCCAATGCTTCAATGGTTTTAACAGCAGTTTCAATTGATTTGTGCCTAAATCCAGCCGTTTTTGTAAAAACAAGAATTTTATCTGGCGTTTTTGCAGCATCGGAAGTTCTACATGAAACCATTGCCAAAGCAACAAAAGCGATTAGTATATGCTTCATAAAAAATTTAATTTAAAGACATTAAATATTTTTTGGGTGTTGTGCCATATTTTTTCTTAAAAGCTGCAATAAAATGACTTGCGGTACTATAACCTACTTTTAAACCTACTTCGTTTACATTATTTTCGCCCGATTCTAGCAATTTTCTGGCAACTTCCATTTTATAATCGAATAAAAAACTAAAAACCGAATCGCCATAAATTTGTTTAAACCCTTCTTTTAGTTTTTTAAGCGTCAATCCAATTTCATCTGCTAATTCTTGTAAACTTGGTGGTTCGGCCATGCGAGATACTATAATATCTTTTGCTTTTCGTATTTTAATTACATTAGTTTCATCAACTAAAAACGGGCATTGTTCAATATTAGCATCTTCACTTCTATTAAAATATAGGCTTAAAAGTTCATAAGCTTTTCCTTTAAAGTACAAATCTTTAATAGAATGATTGAGATTGAAATTGATTAATTGGTTTAAAACAATGGCCATTGATGGTGTAATTGTACCATCTTTATAATACTTTTTGTCTTTATTATCTTCATTCAAAAACGAAATATAATCGGCTTCTTGGGAAAATAATCCGTGAAACTTTTTTATTGAAATTAACACTGAAACTATCCAAGAATGTGGATTTACTTGAAGGTTAATAGGTAAATCGCGTTGTGGGTTATACAACAACAGCGAGTTTTCTTCAAGAATGTTTAATAGATAGCGACCTTCATTAAAAACAAATTTACTCGATCCTTTTAGGCAAAAGTGAAATTGAATATAATCGCTATGTATTTCTTTAAGAACACTTTGCATTTCAGATGCTTCATTTTTATAAACTAAAACTAAAAAACCATCTTCTACTAATGTTTCTTCAAAAGAACTTTTAGCGTTGTTTTTTATAGACTTTTCTTCGTTATTTATAATCATCTTATTTAGATTTGTTCTAAATTAATTGCTTTAAAATCGTTGCTATTACTACAAAAGTATGACAAATATCATATTTTCATGAAAAAACACACTAAAAAACCACAAACGACACTAAAAGTTCTTTCAGCGTTATTTTTTTACTTTTCATAAATATACATTTGCTTTCTGAATTATTGGAAAAAATAATGCATCAATATAACATTTCTAAAAGCAAATACTTTTACGCCATTGGCTTGAGCTATAAAAAAGCTGACGCCGATGTAAGAGGTCATTTTAGCTTAGATGAAGCCGCCAAATTAGCGTTACTTAATCAAGCTAAAGAGAATGCTATTGAAAGTTTAGTGGTAACCTCAACATGTAACCGTACAGAAATTTACGGTTTTGCAGAACATCCTTTTCAATTGATTCAATTACTTTGTGAAAACACGCGAGGTACTGTTGAAGAATTTCAAAAAGTAGCATACGTTTATAAAAATAACGATGCCATTGCCCATATGTTTCGTGTTGGTTCTGGTTTGGATAGCCAAATTCTGGGCGATTTTGAAATTATTAGTCAGTTAAAAATAAGTGCGCGTCAATCAAAAAAATTTGGTTTACTAAACCATTTTACCGAGCGTTTGGTAAATGCTGTTATTCAAGCTAGTAAGCGTATTAAAAATGAAACCGAAATTTCATCGGGTGCAACATCGGTGTCTTTTGCTTCTGTTCAATATATTTTCAATACCGTTCAAGATATTTCAAACAAAAACATCTTACTTTTTGGAACCGGTAAAATTGGAAGAAACACCTGCGAAAACCTAGTAAAACACACCAAAAACGAGCACATTACTTTAATAAACAGAACGAAAGATAAAGCTGAAAAAATTGCTGGAAAATTCAATTTAGTAGTTAAAGATTATGCTAATTTACAAGAAGAAATTCATACATCTGACATTTTAATTGTAGCAACAGGTGCACAACGCCCTACTATTGACAAGCACATTATTCAAACCCATAAACCGCTTTTAATTTTAGATTTATCTATCCCAAAAAATGTAGATGCAAATGTGGAAGAATTGGATAACGTTTCGTTAGTTCATTTAGACCATTTATCGCAAATTACAGATAAAACTTTAGAGGCTAGAAAAGCACATATTCCATTTGCTGAAGCTATTATTGAAGAAGTAAAGGCTGAATTTAACGATTGGTTAGAAACTAGAAAATTTGCACCAACCATTAAAGCTTTAAAAGATAAATTGCACGATTTTGCTGCTGCGGAATTAGATACACAACGCAAAAAAAATACCGATTTTAATGAAGCTCAGGCAGAATTAATTAGCAATAGTATTATACAAAAAATAACAAATCACTTTGCACATCATTTAAAAGATGATGGCATTCCTACCGATGAGAGTCTGGAACTCATAAAAAAAGTGTTTCAGTTAGAACCCACAACACATGTCTAAAATTATAAGAATTGGTACGCGTGATAGCGAATTAGCGTTATGGCAAGCCAAAATAGTACAAAGTCAACTTGAAAATTTAGGTTATAAAACACAATTAGTGCCTGTAAAATCTACAGGCGATTTAGTTTTAGACAAACCTCTTTACGAATTAGGTATTACAGGCATATTTACACGTACCTTAGATATTGCCATGCTAAACCATGATATAGATATTGCAGTACATTCGTTAAAAGATGTACCAACCGTATTGCCAAAAGGTATAGTACAAGTAGCTGTTTTAAAACGTGGTAATGTGCACGATACACTCGTTTTTAAAAACAATGAAGAGTTTTTAGGTTCTAAAGATGCAGTTATAGCAACTGGAAGTTTACGCAGACGTGCACAATGGCTAAACCGATTCCCTACACATACCGTAGTAGATTTACGCGGAAATGTAAATTTGCGTCTACAAAAACTACAAGATAATGAATGGAACGGTGCTATTTTTGCCGCTGCAGGCATAGGTAGAATAGGTTTAAGACCAGAAGAAGCTATAAACCTAGACTGGATGATTCCAGCACCAGCACAAGGTGCTATTATGATAACTGCTTTAGCAGAAGATGATTTTGTAAAAACCGCTTGTGCTGAATTAAACCACGAAGAAACCAGCCTTTGCACATCTATTGAACGCGAATTTTTAAACAAATTGGAAGGTGGTTGTACTGCACCCATTGGTGCATTAGCCATTATAAAAAATGAAGAAGTACACTTTAAAGGCGTATTACTAAGCGTAGATGGCACCAAACGAATTGATGTTACACGTGTTAAAAAAGTAGGCGAACACCATGATATTGCCAACTTTTGCGCCAATTTTATTATTGAACGTGGTGGCAATCGCTTAATGGATGCTATTAAAAATGCCAACAAAAAAACCAACGTATATTCAACAAAATCATTTACCGAAGCGCAGCGTTTATTGTTTCATGAAAAGGTAACGGTTGAAAGTTCAGATTTTATAAAGATAAGCCTCAACAGAATTCATCCACGATTTTTAAAAAATGAAATTGAAAACGTGGTAATTACCAGTAAAAATGCTGTTGAATCGTTAATTACCAATTATTCTGCAATTGAACTTCAGTTTAAAAACATTTACTGTGTTGGCAGACGTACTAAAAAGCTTGTAGAAACTAAAATAGGCAAGGTTACTCATTTTGAAAATAGCGCAAAAAAACTAGCCAACTACCTTGTAGATTATATGGAAGGTAATAGTGTTACTTATTTTTGTAGCGATTTACGTTTAGATGATTTACCAACTATTTTAGAAAAAAATAATATAAAAGTAACCGAAGTTGAAGCATATCAAACTAAATTTGATGGCATAAAAATACCCGAAACTATTGAAGGTGTTATGTTTTATAGCCCATCAACTGTTGAAAGTTATATTGCAAAAAATAATACTGAAGCCATTGCATTTTGTATTGGGGAAACAACAGCTACTGAAGCTAAAAAGCATTTTAAAGATGTTAGAATTGCCAAAGTACCAACCGTTGAAAGTGTTATTGAATTAGTGAACGAAAACTATCTATAAACCATTGCTTTAAACATGGAAAGAGAATCGTTATTAAATTATTTATATCGTTTTTTTGATATTATAGTTCTCTTGTTTATTGTATTTGATTTTGGTTATGATTTTGCCGAAAATTTCACAACACCGCATGTAGTTGGACTTATAATACTTCTGTTTTTTTTACTTTTTTTTAATGTTTTTAAGTTTATAAAATATAAATACAAACGCTTTAAAAATGTAGCATTTGTAAACATTATTATCATTTCTGTTTTACTTGTTACTTCATTAATTGTTTCAATAGCCAACATAGGTGAAACATATGATGATATTCTACAAAAAATAAAACCCGTACTAGAAGGTGGTTTAATTTTATACTTCCTTTTACGCTTATTAGTTTTGGTAAGGCATATTTACGATGTCTATTTTAATCCTGCAATTGTATTTGTAGGTAGCTTTATAATACTTGCTTTAGCTGGTGCATTTCTACTCATGCTGCCTAGTGCTACAACTAATGGCATTAGCTTTACTAACGCCTTATTTACAGCCACAAGTAGCGTTTGTGTTACCGGTTTAGCAGTTGTAGATACTAGTTTAGATTTTACAATTATTGGACAATCAATCATTTTGGTATTAATTCAATTAGGAGGCTTAGGTATTTTAACTTTTACATCGTTTTTCGCATTTTTCTTCCGAGGAAGTTCTTCTTTTAAAGAAGGTTTAAACACTAAAGATTTTTTAGCGCAAGATGGCTTAAAAGATGTTTTTAGAGTTGCATTAAATGTAGTTATGCTTACCGTTGCTGTTGAAATAATTGGCGCTATTTTCATTTACTTTTCAGTATCAACCAATACTTCTATAACCAACAAACTTTTCTTTTCTATTTTTCATTCAATTTCCGCATTTTGTAATGCTGGTTTTTCTATATTCTCATCTGGATTATTCGATCAAAGTATTCGTTTTAACTATTTTTTCCAATGGATTATTATGATACTTATCGTTTTTGGAGGACTTGGGTATCACATTATTTTCAATTTCTATAAATATGTAAAAACATACGTTTTAGAGTTATGCAATAAAAAAATAATTCATAAACGTGTTCCTATTATCACGCTTAATTCTAAAATAGTAATTTACACAACCTTTATTTTACTTATTGTTGGGTGGATTTTCTTGTTTATATCAGAATACAATAACACGCTATTAGACCATAAAACCATTTTTGGTAAAATTACTAATGCCGCTTTTAGTTCGGTAACACCCAGAACCGCAGGATTTAATGTTGTTGACTATACACAAATGACAGTGCCTTCACTTTTATTTGTTATATTTTTAATGTGGATTGGAGCTTCACCAGCATCAACTGGTGGTGGTATAAAAACCAGTACCTTTGCATTGGCTACTTTAAACATTCTTGCCATAGCTAAAGGAAAAAGTAGAATAGAAATTTTTGGAAGACGTTTTTCAGCAGAATCAACATCAAGAGCTTTTGCTATTTTGTGTATTTCATTAATAGTTATTGGTATTTCTATTATGGCATTGCTAATTTTTGAACCTAAAGACACGCCATTATTAACTGTTGTGTTTGAATGTTTTTCGGCATATAGTACCGTTGGTTTAAGTTTAAACTATACACCTTCGCTTACCGAAGCTAGTAAATACATTATAATAGCCGTAATGTTTATAGGTAGAATAGGAATGCTCAATTTAATGATTGGTTTGCTGCGTCAAGTAAATCATCAATTTTATGAGCTACCAAAAGAAAATATTTTGATTAACTAATAAGTTTTTAAAAATGAAAATAATTGTTTTCGGACTTGGAAATTTCGGTATGGCTTTATCAATAAGTTTAACCGAAACAGGCAACGAAGTAATTGCAATAGATAAACAAATGGACAAAATTAACCTTGTGAAAGATAAAATTTCGCATGCCATTTGTATGGACTCTACAAACGAACTTGCTTATGAAGCTTTACCATTAAAAGATGCCGACAAGGTTATTGTTGCCATAGGCGAAAACGAAGGTGCAGCCATAATTACAACCGCTATTATTAAAAAATTAAGTGATGTAAAAATTATTAGTCGAGCCTTATCACCTATTCACGATACCGTTTTAGAAGCTATGGGAATACACAGTATTGTACACCCAGAACAAGATTCAGCCGACCGACTTACTAAGCAAATAAACTTTAAATCGACTTTAGAAAATTATCAACTAGACGACAATTATACCATTTCTGAAGTAAAAGCAAAACCAGAATTTTTTGGCAAAACATTACAAGAACTAGATTCTATTGATAAATATCGTTTAACACTTATTACCATTATTCGCGAGAAAGAAAAGAAAAACTTAATAGGTAAAAAAACAATTATTAAAGAAACTATTGGTAGAACATCGCCCGACACTTTAGTTCTAGAAAAAGATATTTTAGTAGTTTATGGCAATAATAAAGATATCGAAAATTATTGCATGGGTGAAGAAGAGTACGATTTAAGAAATAAAAACATATAAAAACCATCTTGTAAAACAAGAAACCAATAATATGAGTATAAAAAACGATTTATTTTTAAGAGCATTAAAAGGAGAAACAGTAAACCGTCCACCCGTATGGATGATGCGTCAAGCAGGTCGTTATTTGCCAGAATTTATAGCACTTAGAGAAAAATACGATTTCTTTACACGTTGCCAAACACCAGAAATAGCAAGTGAAATAACAGTACAACCTATTCGCAGATATGGTATGGATGCCGCTATTTTATTTAGCGATATTTTGGTTATTCCGCAGGCTATGAATATTGAGGTACAAATGAAACCAAATTTTGGTCCGTATTTACCAAACCCAATTCGCACGACTAAAGATGTAGAAAATGTTATTGTTCCAGATGTTAAAGAAGCTTTAAACTATGTTTACCAAGCTATAAAAGCAACAAAGGAATTATTGAATGACGACATTCCTTTAATTGGTTTTGCAGGTTCACCATGGACTATTTTGTGCTACTGCGTGCAAGGTCAAGGTAGTAAAACCTTCGATAAAGCCAAAGAATTTTGCTTTACAAATCCTGTAGCTGCACATACCTTACTTCAAAAAATAACCGATACTACTATTGCTTATCTTAAAGAAAAAGTAAAAGCAGGTTGTAATGCCGTACAGGTTTTCGATTCTTGGGGTGGTATGCTGTCGCCAGTTGATTATCAAGAATTTTCATGGCAATACATACAACAAATTATTGATGCTTTAAAAGATGATGCGCCTGTAATTGCATTTGGCAAAGGTTGCTGGTTTGCATTACACGATATGGCAAAATCTGGTGCTTCTGCTTTAGGAGTAGACTGGACGTGTTCTGCAAGAAACGCACGTTATTTAACTGGAGGAAATATAACACTTCAAGGTAATTTTGACCCTTCACGTTTATTATCACCACCTGCTGAAATCAAGAAAATGGTAACTAAAATGATTAATGAATTTGGTAAAGATAAATACATTGTAAACTTAGGTCATGGTATTTTGCCTAACATTCCTTTAGACAACGCCAAGGCGTTTGTAGATGCTGTAAAAGAGTATAATGCTTAAAAATGTTTTCATAGGAATTAAAGCCTATTTTGGAGCATTTAGTTTAATTTCAAAACTAAAACTCTGGAAATATTTTGCAATTCCTATGCTTATAAGTTTTCTAACAGCAATATTTATTTTCGTATTTGCTTATAGTTTTTCAGATAATATTGCAGATTACTTATCAAGCTTGTTCCCAAGCTGGACAGGTTCTTCATGGTTAAAAATCATATTGCAAATTATAATTGGGCTTTCAATAATTGTAATTGGATTAATTCTTTACAAACACATCATAATGGCTTTATCTGCTCCATTTATGAGTCCAGTTTCCGAAAAAATAGAAAATCATTTAGTTGGTGAAACCAATATACACCGTAAAACATCATTCACAGAACAACTTTGGCGAGGTATTCGTATAAATATTAGAAATTTAAGCCTAGAATTACTGTTAACCATTCCAATTTTGCTTTTAGGTTTTATACCGTTTATTGGTATTTTATCTACTGTTTTACTTTTTTTAGTGCAAGCCTATTATGCTGGTTTTGGTAATATGGATTACACTTTAGAACGTCATTTTAAATACAATGAAAGTATTCGATTTGTTAAAAAACATCGTGGTTTAGCCATTGGAAACGGCATCGTTTTTATGTTGTTTTTGTTAATTCCTGTTATTGGTGTTATTTTGGTATTACCTCTTTCAGTAACGGCGGCTTCAGTAAAAACGGTTGAAGCATTACAATTAAAAAAATAATGAAAGATAAATTTTACGCATACATTCAAAAACTTCAAGATACAATCACTTCAAAATTAGAAGCTATTGATGGTAAAGCAACCTTTAAAGAAGATATTTGGAAACGACCAGAAGGCGGTGGCGGACGAACCCGCGTAATTGAAAACGGCAACGTTTTTGAAAAAGGCGGTGTTAATATTTCTGGTGTTCATGGAAAATTGCCAAAATCAATGCAAGCCTATTTTAATGTGGGTGAAGTCGATTTTTTTGCTTGTGGTTTAAGTTTAGTGCTTCACCCAAAAAACCCTATGGCACCAACCGTACATGCCAATTGGCGTTATTTTGAAATGTATGATGAAAACGGAAACATTGTAGATAGCTGGTTTGGTGGCGGACAAGATTTAACGCCTTACTATCTTTTTGAAGACGATGCTATTCATTTTCATAAAATCTGTAAAAATTCATGTGACAAACATAATACTGAATTTTACTCAACTTATAAAAAACGTTGTGATGAATATTTTTACAACGCCCATCGTGAAGAAGGCAGAGGTATTGGCGGTTTGTTTTTCGATTATTGTAAAGCTACAAATGATATGACTATGCAAGATTGGTACAATTTCGTTACCGAAGTTGGCAATAGTTTTTTAGAAGCTTATGTGCCTATTGTTGAAAAACGCAAAGATTTTACGTATACAGAAGCACAAAAAAATTGGCAGGAAATACGAAGAGGACGTTATGTAGAATTTAATTTGGTGCACGATAAAGGCACACTTTTCGGATTGAAAACCAACGGGCGTATAGAAAGTATTTTAATGAGTTTACCACCACATGTACAGTGGGTTTACGACCATCATCCAGAAGCTGGAAGTGCCGAAGAAAAACTTATAGAGGTATTGAAAAACCCTAAAGATTGGGTGTAAAGTCTCAACGTTAATTCCAAATTACTGCTTTTTTTGTGGTTTCTTTAAATGAATTTGACAAATGGAACATTCTTGCTTTTAATAATATTTTTCGTCCTTCCAAATGGCGCGTATAGAAAACTTCAGATGCACCTACATGAATTTTCCAATACTTTAAAAACAACTCACAACGTTGTTTTTTATCTCCAAACAATTCAGGAACAGAATAATAGTTTTGAATTTCAAAATTCTTTCGAAACCAATTCTTTTTTACAATTAAATAGCGTGGGTTTTTAATCGGTTCAATAATTTCTTGAAGTGAATTTATAAATAAAGCACTTTCTATTTCAGTTGCACCTTTTATAGCACAAACTACTTCTCCTTTTGGTAAAATATCTGTGGTAAGAACAATATTCTCTCTTTTAGTTGTAATCATATTTAAATCGTACATACTATTTAAAAGTGCATCTGCTATTCTTTTTAAATCTTTATGTAACAACCCAAATTGGATGTAATTTTTTATCGATTTATAGGTTTTCAAACCAAAAGATAACCCCAAAGCTGTTAACAAAGAATACATAAAAGCCATAGCTCCCTTGGTTATTAAAATATTTAAGTTTTTTATCAAAAATTGAGGTAAGAAAAACGAAAGTGCAACCGATAATTCTAAAAAACTATAGCGAACTACATCATTAAATGATTGACTCTTTTCAGTTTCATAAGCCTCATCTCCTGTGTAATATTTTTTTATTTCTCTTGAAATTCCTGTACCATAACTAATAGCATTATTCCATCTTTCTTTTAAAACACCACGTTTTTTAGATTCATTTAATGTGTAATCATTCAAAGATTGAATATCTATATCATTGAAACTATCAGGAATACTCAATCTATCTATTCCACTTTCAATATAGTTTTTTTCAGAATTTGAAATACCCACAAAAGCATCAAACCGTCGTTTCAAGGTTTCAATATCTTTTCCTCCATTAATATCTGTAGGATCTAAACATACCAAATGCCAAATATTGCCTGTTTTGTTTAAATTTCCTTTTTGTGTTCTAATAGCGCGTCCTCGCATTTGGTTAGATGAAACAAACGACCCAACAAACGAAGCTAATACCAAAGTATTTATTGATGGCGCATCCCAACCTTCACCTAAAAGCGATTTTGTTCCAATTAATACTTTTATATTTCCTATTTCAAAAAGTTTTGTAATGGTATTTACTAAGTGATTTGCGCCTGCTTTTGGAACTATTTCAACATATTCAATATCTGTTTCAAAAGGAATAAAATTATAATTATCCAAAGACTCTATACTTCCAAAAGCCGTTATATTATTTTTGTGTATAATAACCAATGTTCCTGTTAATACCGCTATTTCCACTTTAGAAACTGAACTAATTCTAAGGTGTTGAAAAATGGGAATAACACCAAGTCTATCAATTGAATGAACCTCTTTATCTTCTGTAATTTTAAATTCTTTTTTTATATAATCAGTTAAAACTACAGCACGCAAATCTGCTTTTAAATTTAAATATTCGTTTGAAATTATATCAACAATACTAAGCAGTTTACTAGGGCTGTTTGACAAGGAACGATATAACTGATTATCGCCAATTAAATCAACTTTTTTATTTTCAAAAATATTTAAGCGTCTAAGTTTTGTTTCTAATTCATTTAAAAACGATTCCTTTTCAATTAAATTAAGCCTATCCAATACAATTAAGTTTTGAAACAAAACTTCTGCCCAATTATTTGTGAAAGCAGGAAATTCAACTTTTTCATTTTTTTCAAAACCTAAAATGTATAATTTCTCTTCTGGAATTTCTTGATTAATGGAATTTAAAAAAATTAAAATTGCCGAAAAATACTCTGGATTTCCATAAATCTCATTCAAATATTTTTGAGTAGATTTTAAAAATCTATGGTTGTTTATAAAGGCAATAAACTCGGTATTCAGCTTTAATTCATCAATAAAATTTGAGATTCTCATCCTATATTCAAAAATAAAATGAATCTCTTTTTCTTCAGGTTTAGAAAAATATATATAATCTTGATGCGGGCACAAATCACCTTCTTTTACAAGGTCTGGTACTGTAATTTCTTCATCAATATCGCCACATAACCTAAAATATTTTGATACTTCAAGCGCATCACTATCATACGGTGGTGTTGCTGTTAATGCTACAATAGTTAAGTTATTATCTCTTTTCAACTCAAATAAACATTTCCACCATTCATTTTTTAAATGATGTGCTTCATCTAAAACAATAGCTTCTATTTTTTCATTTTCAAAAAAGGCATGATACTCTGCTTTTTGTTCGAATTTTTTATAAAATGAATGTAACGATTGATAAGTAGAAAAGGTTATGGCTTTCGGGTTATTTATGTCAAATGAAAAATCATTAAACAATTCATTTCCAACAAAAAAAGTTTGCAGTCTATTTTCCCATTGATTTCTAACAGTAAGTGTAGGAGCAAGCACTAATGTTTTTTTTCCTATTCGCCTTACTATTTCAATACCTAAAATAGTTTTTCCAGAGCCTGGTGGTGCTACAACATGTAGATGATTGTCAACAATATGCCTGCTTATATTGTTTATAAATTTTTCTTGATAACTTCGCCAAGGAAAAATAAACTCTAGATTTTTAAAGGGCATATTAAGAATTAGTATTTTTATCTTTTCAAATATAGAAAATCTATGACCTGTTACTGCGGAAATTTAAAAACTTACCATAATTGTTGTGAGGTTTTCCATAAAAATGGGGGCAAAACCAAAACCGCCGAACAATTAATGCGTTCAAGATATTCTGCATTTGTATTGGCAAATGGCGATTATTTAATGCAAAGTCACCACAGTTCAACAAAACCAATAAAAGAAAAAAAGTCAATTGTTGCATGGGCAAAATCGGTGCAATGGATAAAACTAGAAGTTTTGGAAACTTCCAAAGGAAATGAAAACGATACCGATGGCACAGTCACATTTAATGCGTATTTTTACGAGCACGGAAAAGTGAACGTTATTCACGAAAAATCCGCTTTTATAAAAGAAAATAATGCTTGGAAATATTTAGGACTGAGTGAATAAAGCATTTGAATTTTTCTGTATTTAACATGTAATGAATTATAAACTTTTAACTTTACACTTTTAATTTTTCATATGTATCCTTTAAGAAGAAATAGACGTTTAAGAACCAACGAAGCCATTCGAAGTTTAGTTAGAGAAACCATCATTTCACCAAACGACTTTTTAGTGCCACTTTTTGTGGTAGAAGGCAAAGGCGTGAAAGATGAAATTCCATCTATGCCAAATTACTTTCGTTACAGTTTGGATTTATTGGAAAACGAAGTAAAAGAACTTTGGAAGCTGGGTTTAAAATCGGTGTTACTATTTGTAAAAGTACCAGATAATTTAAAAGACAACAAAGGTAAAGAAGCCCTAAATCCTAACGGATTGATGCAACGCGCCATAAAAACAGTTAAAAATGCTTGCCCAGAAATGTTGGTTATGACCGATGTAGCTTTAGACCCATATTCAATTTATGGTCATGATGGCATTATTGAAAACAGTATGATAGTAAATGATGCTACTGCCAATTTTCTTGCAGAAATGAGCATTTCGCATGCCAAAGCTGGTGCCGATTTTGTAGCACCAAGTGATATGATGGATGGTCGCATATTAACCATTCGTGAAGCTTTGGAAGATGAAGGCTTTATAAATACAGGTATTATGAGTTATTCTGCAAAATACGCTTCGGCATTTTATGGTCCGTTTCGCGATGCTTTAGATTCTGCACCTGTAGATATGGTTAACATTCCTAAAGACAAAAAAACCTATCAGATGGACTATGCAAATCGTTTAGAAGCCATCAAGGAAACTAATATGGATATTGATGAGGGTGCAGATATTGTGATGGTAAAACCAGGACTTTCATATCTTGATATTTTAAGAGATATTAAAAACGAGGTTGATGTGCCCGTTGCGGTATATCAAGTATCTGGTGAATATGCCATGATAAAAGCTGCTGCCGAAAAAGGCTGGCTAAATCACGACCAAGTAATGATGGAAACCACCATGGCCTTTAAACGTGCTGGCGCAGATATTATCGCGTCTTATTTCGCTAAAGATGTTGTGAAATTAATTTCGTAAATTAGACTATTAAAAATTAAATGGAAGAATGCATCATCAAATCGCCTTTAGGGTTTGCCAAAATTGTTGGTGATGAAGAAGGTATTGCTTCCGTTTCAATATTAAATTCCGAAGAAAAAATAACCGACATCATTCCTGAAGTTTTAGAAGACTGCGTTATTCAACTTAATGAATATTTTGAAGGAACTAGAAAACAATTTAGCCTAACATTAAACCCAGAAGGTACCAATTTTCAAAAACAAGTTTGGAAACTCCTTGAGCAAATTCCTTATGGTAAAACCATATCATATCTAGATTTATCCAAACAACTAGGCGATGTAAAAGCCATTCGTGCTGTGGCAAATGCAAATGGTAAAAACCCGCTTTGGATACTAATTCCATGCCATCGAGTTATTGGTAGCGATGGTAGTTTAACAGGTTATGCTGGTGGTTTACACAGAAAACAATGGTTGTTAGAGCACGAAAACCCATTTAAACAAGTGTCTTTAATTTTAGTTTAAATTCATTAAGTAGAAATACATAAAATATTTCCTATATTTAATTCAACTAAACACGTTAAAATGAAATTCTTAAAAAAACTTCTTAAATGGATTGTAATTGTTATTGCAACACTTGTACTTCTGCTGTATATTTTTGATTATAGTTACATATTAAAAGGAGTTCGCGTGGTATATTTTACAGGTCATAATACCGCCTTTATTGATGATTATCCTTATTTTGAAAATGATACTATAAAAAAAGGAACTAATACAAGCGAGTGGCCAATTCACAAAAATTATAACACAGTTGAACCAACCAATACGCTTTCAAAAGTTAATAAAGATTGGGGAACAATAGCCTATTTAATTATTAAAAACGACAGTATTTGGTTTGAAACTTATTATGAAGATTTTAATAAAAACTCCAAAACCAATTCCTTTTCAATGGCAAAAAGCATCACTACTTCAATGCTTGGAAAAGCCATTATGGATGGATTTATTAAAAGTTTAGACCAACCTATAAGCGATTTTTATCCTGAATACAAAGGCACTAAAACTACAGTTGGCGATTTAGCTTCTATGGCATCTGGTTTAGATTGGGTTGAAGATTATACAGGTCCGTTTTCTATTACCGCTCGAGCAAATTATGATGATGATTTAGCCGAAACCATATTAAACCAAAAAATAGTTGAAACTCCAGCAAAAGAATTTAAGTATTTAAGTGGCGACACACAACTTTTGGGCATGATTATTCAAAAAGCAACAGGCAAAAGTTTGTCAAATTATTTATCGGAAAGTTTTTGGCAACCAATGGGAGCTACAGATGATGCGCTTTGGCAATTAGATGATGGCAAAAACAGGCTTGCTAAAGCATTTTGTTGCATTTCTAGTAATGCTAGAGATTTTGCTCGCTTTGGAAAATTATATAAAGACCATGGTAAATGGAATGGTAAGCAATTATTAGACTCCAGTTTTGTAGCTAAATGCATAACGCCTCGCTTTAAGGAAAGTCCGCAATACGGTTACGGTTGGTGGATGAAAGCTATTGGCAAAAAACACTTTTTTATGATGCGTGGTCATTTAGGGCAATACGTTATTGTAGAGCCTGATGATAACGTTATTATTGTGCGTTTAGGACACAGAAAATCGCCCGATGAAGGTGTTGGTCAGTTTACTGAAGATATTTCCGTTTATATAGAAGAAGCCTACAAAATGCTTGGAAAATGATTTCAAAAATCCATTTAGAAAACATACTTTTTTTAGATATTGAAACCGTACCTGAAGTTCAATATTTCTCCGATTTAGACGAAACCAAACAAGCCTTATGGGAACATAAATCGCAATACCAACGTAAAGAAAACGAAACCGCTGAAGATTTTTACCAACGTGCAGGCATTTGGGCAGAATTTGGTAAAATAGTTTGTATATCGGTTGGGTATTTTACATTTCGTGGTGATATAAGAAACTTTAGAGTAACGTCGTTTTTTGGAACAGAAACAAAAATTTTAAAAGATTTTAAAAACTTGCTCATTTCACATTTTAGCGAAACAAAACATTTACTTTGTGCACATAATGGTAAGGAATTCGATTTTCCATACATTGCACGTCGTATGATTATAAATAATATTGAATTGCCATACAAACTTAATCTTTTTGGCAAAAAACCTTGGGAAGTACCACATTTAGATACGCTAGAATTGTGGAAATTTGGCGATTATAAAACCTATACATCATTAAAGCTATTAACCAATGTATTAGGCATTCCATCACCAAAAGATGATATTGATGGTAGCGAGGTTTATGCCACATTTTATAAAGAAAAAAACATAGACCGTATTATTATTTATTGCGAAAAAGACACTATTGCCGTAGCTCAAATATTTTTACGCTTGCGTGGTGATGACCTATTAACCGAAGACGAAATTATTCATATATAAATGCCTCAAAAAACTGTTTTATCAATTAAAAATCTTTCCATTTCATTTGGGGAAAACGAAGTAATTCATAACATTTCCTATCATCTAAATCAAAATGAAATATTGGGTATTGTAGGCGAATCAGGTTCGGGAAAATCGGTATCATCGTTAGCTATTTTGGGTTTACTTCCTAAGAAAATTTCAAAAATAACTTCGGGTGAAATTCTTTATAATGATTTTGATTTAACAACACTATCATCAAAAGCATTTCAGCAAATACGAGGCAAAAAAATAGCGATGATTTTTCAAGAACCTATGAGTTCTTTAAACCCATCTATGACCTGCGGAAAACAAGTTCAAGAAATATTATTACAACACACCAAGCTATCTAAACAAGCCGCAAAAGAGGAAACTATAAATCTTTTTGAAAAAGTAAAATTACCTGATGCAAATCGTGTTTACAATGCCTATCCTCATGAAATTTCGGGCGGACAAAAACAGCGCGTTATGATTGCCATGGCAATAAGTTGCAAACCAGATATTTTAATTGCCGATGAACCTACAACAGCTTTGGATGTTACGGTTCAAAAAAACATTATTCAACTGTTAAAAGAATTGCAAGTTGAAACCCAAATGAGCATTATTTTTATTACACACGATTTATCTTTAATCTCCGAAATAGCACATCGGGTTTTAGTAATGTATAAAGGCGATATTGTAGAACAAGGCGATGTTTTAACCATTTTTAAAACACCGCAACACACTTATACAAAAGCACTTATAAATTCGCGTCCATCTTTAAAAACACGCTTAAAAGTATTGCCAACAATTCAAGATTATTTGAACAATACCACTAAAACCAATATTATAACTGCAGAAGAACGTCAACAAAACCACAAAAAATTATATAGCAAACCACCTTTATTAGAAGTTATTAATGTTGAAAAAGCATATATATCTAAATCTGGTTGGTTTACAAAACCAAGTGTTTTTAAAGCAGTTAACAATGTAAGTTTTAAGCTTTATGAAGGTGAAACATTGGGTTTGGTAGGCGAATCGGGTTGTGGAAAATCTACTTTAGGTAATGCCATTCTTCAACTGGACAAAGCTTCTGCTGGACAAATTTTATATAATGCCGTTGATATTACGAAGCTTTCAAATGCTGAAATAAAGAAGCTTCGGAAAGACATTCAAATTATTTTTCAAGATCCTTATTCATCATTAAACCCAAGAATTCCTGTGGGTGAAGCTATTATGGAACCCATGAAAGTACATAAGCTTTATAATAATGATGCCGAACGAAAAGAAAAAACAATTGATATTTTAAATAAAGTAGGCCTATCAGAAGCGTATTTTAACCGCTATCCACATGAATTTTCGGGCGGACAACGCCAACGTATTGGTATTGCTCGCACTATTGGGTTACAGCCTAAATTAATTGTGTGCGATGAATCGGTTTCAGCCTTAGATATTTCGGTGCAAGCGCAAGTTTTAAACCTTTTAAACGAACTTAAAGAAAGCTTTGGTTTTACTTATATTTTTATATCGCACGATTTGGCAGTAGTAAAATATATGAGCGACCAACTACTAGTTATGAATAAAGGTAAAATTGAAGAATTGGACGATGCTGATGCTATTTATGCATCGCCCAAAACAGACTATACAAAAAAGTTAATAGACGCTATTCCGAAAGGATTATAGCATAAAAACCTTCTTAGTTAAATACAGTAAACTTTTTAAAAATTGTAAATTAGAACGCAGTGTTTCTTTGAATTTACTTTCTGTAAATGTAGGTTGTTCAGGTAGATTTGTTGCAAAATTCATAGGCTTCAAGTTTATGGTAGATTTGGGGAAATCTATTTATTTTGTTTGGTTTCTTTGGGATTACTAAGATGAAACAATTTTTTCATATTTTAGTTGAAAAACATAAAAAATCGATGTAATGCATTTATATTTAACATTTATGTCTATTTTGTGAGATTTATAGTAAAATTTAACTGTGTTCAAATATCCATTTCTGGAATATCACCTTCAACGATTAACGTACCTTCGGTAGCTTTTATTATGTATTCTACAGAAATTCCTGGTGCGCGTTCTAAAAGTTTAAATCCGTTTTGAGTTACTTCAATAACAGCTAAATTGGTAACAATCTTTTTTACACAACCAACACCCGTTAATGGTAACGCGCATTTTTTTAATAATTTAGATTCGCCTTCTTTGTTGGTGTGCATCATAGCAACAATAATATTTTCGGCACTTGCTACCAAATCCATAGCACCACCCATACCTTTTACCATGCGGCCTGGTATTTTCCAGTTGGCTATATCGCCATTTTCAGATACTTCCATAGCACCTAAAATAGTTAAGTCTACATGTTTACCTCTAATCATGGAAAAACTCATTGCAGAGTCAAAAAAACTAGCTCCTGGAAGTGTGGTAATGGTTTGTTTTCCTGCGTTAATAACATCGGCATCTTCTTCTCCTTCAAAAGGAAATGGACCCATACCTAAAACGCCATTTTCACTTTGAAATTCTACTTCAATATCATTACGAACATAGTTGGCAACCAATGTTGGAATGCCTATTCCTAAATTAACATAATAGCCATTTTTTACTTCTTTGGCGATACGTTTTGCGATTCCTATTTTGTCTAACATTTTATAAGTTTTAAGTGCCTAAAGTTTTAAGTGCCTAAAGTTCTTAAACTAACGCTTTAATAATTTAACTTAAGCGCACTTTAAGTACTTATAACTTTTAACTTAATTAATTTCTTTGTCTAACTGTGCGTTGTTCAATACGTTTTTCATAGTTTTTACCTTGAAAAATACGCTGAACAAATATACCTGGTATATGAATTTGGTTTGGATCTAAACTACCAAGTGGTACTAATTCTTCAACCTCAGCAACCGTTATTTTTGCTGCACCACACATAACTGGGTTAAAGTTTCTAGCAGTTCCTTTAAAAATTAAATTACCAGCAACATCACCTTTCCATGCTTTTACAAAGGCAAAATCGGCTTTAAAAGCATGTTCTAGCACATACATTTTACCATCAAACGCACGGGTTTCTTTACCTTTGGCAACTTCAGTACCATAACCTGCAGGTGTATAAATGGCTGGAAAACCTGCTTGTGCTGCTCTACAACGTTCTGCCAACGTACCTTGCGGAATGAGTTCTACATCCAATTCGCCAGATAGCATTTGGCGTTCAAATTCATCGTTTTCACCAACGTAGGATGATATCATTTTTTTTATTTGATGTTTTTGTAGTAGCAAACCCAAACCAAAATCATCAACACCTGCATTATTTGAAATACAGGTTAAACCCTTTACACCTAGTTTTACCAATTGAGCAATAGCCTTTTCTGGAATACCACTAAGCCCAAAACCACCAACCATACACGTTATATTATCTGTAACGCCTTGAAGTGCTTCTTCAACATTGGCTACTTTTTTATTAATCATGCTTATTTAATTTTCTTCTTAAAAATACAAAATAAAAAAGCCATTCTAAAAAGAATGGCTTATGATTTTATTTTACTAAATATCCTATTTAACCAAAATCTAAATCATCGGGTGTGTCTCCAGAATCGCCTGCATTATTACCATCACCTGTTGCTTTAGAACAATCTACGTTTATGGAAAGGTTTTTAGGTACTTCAAAATTTCCTGTTGAAACATCAAGGGTTTTATCAGTATAACAACTTTTCATGAACAAGCCCCAAATTGGTAATGCCATTGAAGCACCTTGCCCATACGTAATGCTTCTAAAATGTGCTGATCTATCTTCTGCACCTACCCAAACGCCTGTTACTAAATTTGGCACCATACCCATAAACCAACCATCACTTTGGTTTTGTGTGGTTCCTGTTTTTCCTGCAATTGGGTTGGTAAACGCATACGGAAATCCGGTTATAATTTCTTTGTAAACGCCATAAGGTTCACCAGCTCTTCTTAATCTTGCGCCCGAACCAGATTCCACAACACCTTGTAATAATTTTACGGTTACATAGGCTTCTTCTTCACCTAAAACATCGCGTGTTTCTGGTTTAAATTGGTATAAAACTGTACCATTTTTATCTTCTATGGTGGTTACCATTACGGGTTTTGTGTAAACACCTTTATTGGCAAAAGCAGCATATGCCGCTACCATTTCGTAAACACTTAAATCGGCTGTCCCTAAAGCTATTGAAGGTACAGCAGGAATTTCAGATTCTACGCCTAATTTTTTAACTAAATCGATTACTGGTCGTGGTCCTACTTTATCCATTAACCTCGCGGTAATTGTATTTACAGAATTTGCAAGCGCGTCTTTTAATGTTCTGGAACCTCCATATTTACCATCTGAATTTTTAGGACACCAATCTTGTAGGTTTCCATATTTATTTGCTTCTATACAAAATGGTGTGTCTGGAAATACATCACATGGTGAATAATGTAACTGATCTATAGCTGTAGCATACACAAAGGGTTTAAAGGTTGACCCTACTTGACGTTTACCTTGCTTAACCATATCATATTGAAAATGCCTGTAATTAACACCTCCTACCCATGCTTTTACATGGCCTGTTTGCGGATCCATAGACATCATACCTGTGCGTAAAAATGTTTTGTAATAACGTATAGAGTCTATTGGTTTCATAAGTGTATCAATCTCGGTTGCCTTACCTTTTTTCCATGCAAAAACAGTCATTTCTGTTGGTTTGTAAAAAGAAGCTTCAATTTCTTTATCCGATTTGCCTAAATCGTATTTCATTTTTCGCCAACGCTCTGATTGTTTCATGGCGTTTCTTAATAACGATTTGATTTCTTCAGGTGATAAATCTATAAATGGTGCTGTTTTGTTACGCTCTGGTGTGTTTTGTTTAAAAAAGGCTGCTTGTAACCGTTCCATGTGTTGTTGTACCGCATTTTCAGCATATAATTGCATGCGCGAATCGATAGTTGTGTAAACCTTTAAACCATCATTATACAAACTATATTTAGAACCATCTGGCTTTGGGTTGTTCTTTATCCAATCTTTCATAAAACCATCTAAATAGGTTCTAAAATAAGTAGCAATACCTTCTCGATGCGATTCTGGGTTGTAGTTTAAATCTAAAGGTGTTTTTTGAAGTGAATCTTTAACTTTTTCATCTAAATAATCATACTTTACCATTTGCGCTAAAACCACATTTCTGCGTTCGCGTGTTAATTCTGGGCGCTTTCTTGGATTGAATAACGATGAATTTTTAAACATTCCTACAAGCATTGCAGATTCTTTTAAATCTAACTCTTTAGGTTCTTTACCAAAATAAATCCTTGCAGCACTTCGAATACCATCGGCGTTATTTAAAAAGTCGTAAATATTAAAGTATTGTGCTATAATTTCTTCTTTTGTGTATTGGCGCTCTAAACGGGTTGCGATAATCCATTCCTTTATTTTTTGGGTCATTCTACCTAACTTATTTTTAGAACCTTCACCATGAAATAACTGTTTTGCTAATTGCTGCGAAATGGTGCTAGCACCACCACCGCTACCTAATTTTACAATAGCTCGCAGTGTTCCTACTGCATCAATACCAGAATGGTCGTGAAAACGAGCATCTTCGGTTGCTAATAAGGCTTCTACCAAATGCTTTGGTAACTCATCATATTCTATTGGTGTTCTATTATCATTTAAATAGAATTTTCCTAATGTTTTTCCGTCTGAAGAAATAATTTCGGTAGCTAAATTTGTTTTAGGGTTCTCTAAAACAGTATGGTCTGGCATCTCGCCAAAAAGCCCCCAAGAAGCTAACAGGAAAATTAAAATTACAAATAAAATGCCTCCTATAAACGTCATCCAAAACCAACGAATGTATTTTGAAAAATCTTGAGTTGCTGATGTTTGTTTTTTTGTTGCCATGTACGTTGTTTTGTAAATATGACTCGTTAAAAAAGTTGAGACACTAGAAGTGCCATTAAATTATTATTGTTTGTTAGGTTTTTCTATTCTAAAGCCTACATCGGTAATACCTTCCAATTCTACAACGCCATTTACTTTACCGTTTTCGCGCATAGCGTGTTGAATTTTTACTTTATATTCACCTTTTTCTCTAAAAATTACTCCTTCTTTGTACCAAAGTTTATTTTCTTTAATATCGGTTAAACCTGTACCTAAAAGTTTACCTGTGGGATCTGCCATTTTATACTCTAGCGTGTCTGTTACTGTTTTTCCGTGTGGAAATTCCATTTTAACAATTAGGTATAAGTTATTGTATTTATAGGCATTGGTGTTTCTTAAATTAACAAACAAATTGTAAGCGTTGGTTGAGTCGGGCGCTTTTATATTGAAACTAACTACTTTATCTTTATGCCATTTGTTTGGTATTGGTTCATACACATCAAAAACTCGATTTGGATCGCATGATGTAACTACAAAAAACAGTACTAATAAAACTAATGACACACTATTTTTGAGCATTTTTAGTATTTTGAGGTTTGTTCCTATTTTTCTTGTTTCTGTTACCACCTTTTTTTGAACCTTGGTTTTGGTTTGTATTAGTATTTTCTGCCGCTGTATTTTTAGTTCCTTGGTTATTATTGCGTCTATTATTTTTACGTTTTTTGTTTGGTTTTGGACTATCAAAACGTGTTAAACTATCTTGACCTACAACGTTTTCAAATTCGGTTTTAGTATCTTCAGTAACTTCTAAAGCATATTCTTCAAGACTAATAACTTTTTGATTTTTCTTATTTAAAGCAATAATTTCGGTTGCTTGTTCCGTAGTAATTTTGTGCCAATTTGCCCATTCACCTTCATAAGCATACCACATGTGGCCTTTAAAAATATCGGTTTTTTGGCAAACGGCTGTTCCTTTTTCGGTTTGTAGTTTAATTTCAGTTTTAGGGAAACTTTTTAAAGCATCAAGGTAACTATCTAACTCGTAATTTAAACAACATTTTAGTTTGCCACATTGTCCTGCTAATTTTAATGGATTTAATGATAATTGCTGATAACGTGCTGCCGATGTACTTACCGAACGGAAATCTGTTAACCAAGTTGAGCAACACAATTCGCGACCACAAGACCCAATACCACCAAGTCTAGAAGCCTCTTGGCGAAAGCCAACTTGCTTCATCTCAATTCTAATTCTAAACTCGCGGGCAAATACTTTAATAAGTTCTCTAAAATCTACGCGTTCTTCGGCAGTATAATAAAAAGTTGCTTTACTGGCATCACCTTGAAATTCAATATCAGAAATTTTCATTTCTAGCTTCAAATCTATAGCGTATTGGCGTGCGCGCACTTTCATTGGTTCTTCCTTATCGCGCGCTTCTTGCCATATATCAATGTCTTTTTGGCTAGCTTTTCTATAAATTTTTAAAATTTCTTCTGGTGTTTCAGATATGCTTTTGCGTTTCATTTGAACGCGTACTAATTCGCCAACTAGCGTAACCATACCAATATCGTGTCCAGCTTGTGCTTGAGTAGCTACCACATCGCCAATACTTAATGTTAAATTATCGGTGTTATGATAGTATTCTTTTCTACCATTTTTAAAACGAACTTCAACCCACGAAAATGGTTTTTCGCCATTAGGAAGTGACATGTTGGCTAACCAATCGAACACCGTTAGTTTATTACAACTATCGGTTCCGCATGTGCCATTATTTTTACATCCTTTAGGTTGACCGTCTTTTCCAGTTGAACAACTGTTACAAGCCATATGCTTTTTTATATATTGATTCCGTTTAAAACCAGTGTTTTAACGGAAGAAGGTTCATAATTAATTTAAAAGGTAAAGATAAGATTATTATGCTTACTTTAAAATAGTTGCTAAATTATCCTGAAATTTTAAAACCTAATATCTGTTTTCAATCTTGTTTTACACTAATTTAACTGAAATTATTTTTACAGGGCATGCTTTTGAAGCGTTTTCTGAAGCTTCTAAAATCTCGTTTTCATTTGATTTTAAAGTGAAAAATCCTTTTTTGTCTGTAGAATGAAGTAGAACAGATTTCCCATCTTTTTTTGACATTTGAAATTGATTGGGTGCTAATTCTACGCAGTAATTACAGCCAATACATTTACTGCGTTGCAAGGTGATAACTACCATTATGCTTCTACTTTGTTTTCAACAATTTTATACAACTTATCTGATGGCCTAATTCTGAAACCAAGTGGAATTGTTACCAAATCGCCTTTGGTGCCTTTGCTTAATTTTTGGTCGTTTACCATCATATCATTCACTTCAATTTCTTTGGCTCCTGTAGTTGGTCCTGTAATTAAAATGGTGTCGCCTATGGTAATATCAAACGCTTCAATTTTAAATTCACCTATTTGTGGTTTTGGAAAAAAATGTGTGCCTTTGCCAATATATACTTTCTTTTGTGTAGCATGCGAACCCGAACCTATACTCCATTCACCTAATTTCTGACCTAAGTAGTAGCCATTCCAAAAACCGCGATTGTACACTTTTTCAAGGTCTTGCATCCAAGAAATTACTTTTTCTTTATCGTAGGTATTGTTTTCTAAACTATTAATAGCTGCGCGGTAACACGAAATTACTTTAGCAACATATTCTGGTGCACGACCACGACCTTCAATTTTTAAAACTTTTATGCCTGCATCAGCTACTTGATCTAAAATATCGATGGTACATAAATCTTTGGGAGACATGATGTATTCGTTATCCAACTCCATTTCAAAACCAGTTTCTTGCTCAATAACCGTATATTTTTTTCGGCAATTTTGTTTACAAGCACCGCGATTTGCCGATGAATTATAGGCATGTAAACTCATATAACATTTACCAGAAACGGCCATACACAAAGCACCATGACCAAAAATTTCTATTTCAATCAATTTGCCTGAAGGTCCTTTTATTTGGTCTTTTTCTATTTGTTCGGTTATCTTTTTTACTTGTCTTAAACTTAACTCTCTGCTTAATACCATTGTATCTGCAAACAGTGCGTAAAATTTAACTGTTTCAATATTGGTAATATTTATTTGTGTTGAAATGTGCACTTCCATACCAACCTCGCGCGCTGCCATAATAACTGCTTGATCCATTGCAATAACCGCTGTAATATTAGCTTCTTTGGCTTTGTTGATTAAGGTTTTTACGATTGATAAATCGTGGTCGTAAATAATGGTGTTAAGTGTTAAATAGGTTCTAACATTTTTGGCTTTACAACGTTTTGATATTTCTTCTAAATCATCTAAGGTAAAATTGATAGAAGCTCGAGCACGCATATTAAGTTGTTCAACACCAAAATAAATAGAATCGGCACCATTATCTAAAGCTGCCTGTAACGATTCGAAATTTCCTGCAGGCGCCATTAATTCAATTTTCTGCATAACTTTTGGTATTATTTCTTTTGAAAATAATCAAAAATATTTCTTAAATCTTTTTTATATGGCAAATGGTCTGCACGTCCTTTTTTAAAAATATCGTTGCTGTTGCCTTGGCCTTTTCTAAGTTCTTTCTGTTCTTCAAAAGGTAGTCTATTTACTTCCATACAGGTTGTTGAACAACAGTTTTCCATTTCTTCCTTGCATTTTGGGCATTGAATAAAAAGCAAATGACAGGCTTGGTTTGCGCAATTGGTGTGCACATCAAAAGGTTCACCACATTGGTGGCAACTTGCAATTACATCATCACTTATACGTTCGGCACGCCTATCATCAAATACAAAATTTTGTCCTAAAAATTTATTTTCAAGATTTTGTTCTTTTATTTGACGAGTGTATTCAATAATACCGCCTTCCAACTGAAACACATTTTTAAACCCTTTGTGTTTAAAATAGGCACTGGCTTTTTCACAACGAATACCGCCTGTGCAATACATCACTAGGTTTTTATCTTCTTTGTGGTCTTTTAAATCGGCTTCAATAATATCTAAAGATTCTCTAAATGTATCAACATCTGGCGTAATCGCATTTTTAAAATGCCCTATTTCACTTTCGTAATGGTTTCGCATATCAACCAAAACAGTGTTTTCATCATCTATAAATTTATTGAAATCTTCCGCTTTTAAGTGAATGCCTTTATTGGTAACATCAAACGTATCGTCGTTTAAACCATCGGCTACAATTTTATCGCGCACTTTTACTTTCAGTTTTAAAAACGATTTATTGTCTTGTTCAACAGCAATATTTAAACGAATATCTTTTAAAAAATCGATACTATCTAAATGGTTCTTGAATTCATTAAAACGATCTGCTGGCAACGAAAGTTGGGCATTAATACCTTCATGTGCTACATAAATTCTGCCTAAAACTTCCAAACTATCCCAAGTTAGAAATAAGTGATCGCGTAAAATTTGTGGATTTCCAATATTAGCGTATTGGTAAAAAGAAAGTGTTAATCGACTTTTTCCTGCTTGGTCAATTAATTCGGCTCTTTCTTTTGCGCTTAATTTATTGTACAGTTGCATGCTATACTAATTTTTAAGGTTAAAGAATTATTTTAAAGTGCAAAAGTACAATTTTTAGAAAAATACCAACGTAAAACACAAAAAAAGCACCTATTTTTTATGTAGGTGCTTTACAGAATAATTTCGAGTTAGTCTACTTTAAAGTATTCCTTAGATAAGTTTTCATAGCAATATCCTTCCCGATTTTATAATAGATGCAAAATGTTGATAAAGGTTGCGTTAGAAAATTGTAAGATGACGAAACTTATAGTATTTTAGCATCCATTACTTCAGAAAATAAAAATAAAAATGAGCAGCGAAAAAGAAGCAAAATTAAAAGCATTAAAACTTACATTAGATAAATTAGATAAAGCCTACGGAAAAGGTACTGTAATGAAAATGAGCGACCAAGCAGTTGTTGATGTGGACGCCATTTCATCAGGTTCATTAGGTTTAGATATTGCTTTAGGTGTTGGTGGTTATCCTCGCGGACGTGTAATTGAAATTTACGGACCAGAATCATCAGGTAAAACAACCTTAACATTACATGCCATTGCCGAAGCGCAAAAAGCGGGCGGTATTGCAGCTTTTATTGATGCAGAACATGCATTTGATAGGTTTTATGCCGAAAAATTAGGCGTTGACTTAGAAAACTTAATTATTTCACAACCTGATAACGGTGAGCAAGCCTTGGAAATTGCCGATAATTTAATTCGTTCTGGTGCTATTGATATTGTAGTGGTCGATTCGGTTGCTGCATTAACACCAAAAAGTGAAATTGAAGGTGAAATGGGCGACTCTAAAATGGGTTTACATGCACGTTTAATGTCGCAAGCATTAAGAAAGCTAACAGCTTCTATTAGTAAAACGAATTGTACAGTAATATTCATTAACCAATTACGTGAAAAAATTGGTGTTATGTTTGGTAATCCTGAAACTACAACAGGTGGTAATGCTTTAAAGTTTTACGCATCGGTACGTTTAGATATTCGTCGTTCTACACAAATAAAAGAAACCGATGGTAGCGTTTCTGGTAATAAAACCCGTGTAAAAGTGGTTAAAAATAAAGTAGCACCACCATTTAGAACTGCCGAATTTGATATTATGTACGGTGAAGGCATTAGTAAAGTTGGTGAAGTTTTAGATATTGCTGTAGAAAATGAAATTGTTAAAAAAAGTGGTTCGTGGTTTAGTTACGACGAAACAAAATTAGGACAAGGTCGTGATGCAGTAAAAGCACTTATAAAAGACAATCCAGAGCTTATGGACGAGCTTGAAGCCAAGGTTAGGCAAGTAGCCAAAGCAGCTTCAGCAGCAGAATAATTTAAAAATCCCGATAACTCGGGATTTTTTTTTTGCTTTAGTACGCAACCATTTAAACATCAATGCATCTATCTATAAAAAAAGAAAAAGTAATGAAAAAGTTAATTGCCCTAAGTTTAGCCTTAATTTTTGCCATGTCTTGTAGTATAGACGATGATAACACAAATTATAGCTTTGAAGTTTTACCCGTTGAAAGTGTAGATATCCCTACTGAATTTACGTTAGGCGAAACATACCCAATAACGGTTACGTATTTAAAACCCAGTTCGTGTCATGTATTTAAAGAATTTTATTATTCTAAAAATTTAAATGAACGTACTGTAGCACCTATTACAATAGTTTATGATGACAAAAATTGCCAAACTTTGGATAATGTTACAGAAGATGCTACCTTTAACTTTATGGTTACAAGTAATGGCTCATACATTTTTAAATTCTGGCAAGGTGAAGATGCCAATGGCGAAGACCAATATTTAACCATTGAAGTACCAGTAGTAAACTAAATTAGGGTGTTAATTAATACGTGTTTAATTTGAGTTTAGAACAACTCATAGAAAATTGTAAAATTAATGATACTAAAGCACAAAGTGAACTGTACAAACTCTTTTCGAGTAAGCTGTTCTCGGTATGCTTAAAGTATTCGCGTAACTATGCCGAAGCAGAAGATAATTTGCAAGACGCATTTTTAACAATTTTTAAAAAAATTGAACAGTATAAAAACAAAGGTTCGTTTGAAGGCTGGCTAAAACGAGTTACCGTAAACACCGTTTTACAACAATATAGAAACGAAAAAGTTTTTGAAATTGTAAATGAAAATATTATTGATGATGTTGAATTAGATGTTGACGATGAGTCACTTTCCATCGACTACCTTTTAAAAATCATTCAAGAATTGCCAGATAGGTACCGATTGGTTTTTAACTTGTACGTTCTTGATGGCTATTCGCATAAAGATATTGCAGACATGCTAGATATAAACATAGGCACTTCAAAATCTAACTTAGCACGCGCTAGACAAATTTTGAAACAAACTATTGAAACAGATAAAACAAACCAACGCGTACAATCATTATAAATGAGCGATAAAAAACATATAGATAGGTTATTTCAAGAACGTTTTAAAGATTTTGAAGCAACCCCAAGTGATGCTGTTTGGAAAAACATTGAAGCAGAACTCACTAAAGACAAGAAAAAACGTCGCATCATTCCTATTTGGTGGCAATATGCTGGCGTTGCAGCATTACTGGCACTTTTGCTAACGGTTGGTGGTACTTATTTTTTTAATACAAATAAAAATACACCTATAAAAATTGTAGATACTGAAGATAATCAAACACGAAGTTCAAACACTAAAAGCGATATTAAAATTGCAGTTGAAAACACCTCGTCAAACAAAAACAATTTAGAAAATGATGCTCAAAATGATGCTCGAGTAGTTTCAAACAATACAAATTCATCAAAAACCTCAACAATTACTACGTCATCAAATTCAGTTTCAAATACTAAAAAAGAAAATCTTCAAACAAATAGCGCGTCTTTAAATGAAAAATCGAATGTAAAAAACTTAAATACTAGTGCTGTTGCTTCAAATTCCGAAGAAATAAATAACCCTTTAAATAATTCTACAATTGCAAAAACTGAAGAAAACAACACTAAAATTGCAGTTGAAAATAATGAAACATTAATCAATTCAGAAAAGGCAAAAACAATACTTAATAACGTTTCTAAAGATGCATCTAACATTGCAAAAACTGAAGAAAAAAACAAAAATACGCTTACTATTGAAGAAGCTTTAGATGAAACTAAAGACAAAATTGAAAAAGAAAAACACACAAACAAATGGCGTATTACGCCAAATGCGGCACCTGTTTATTTTAGTAGTTTAGGTGAAGGCTCTTCTATTGGTGAACAGTTTAATAACAATTCTAAAACTGGCGAAGTTAATATGAGTTATGGTATTAATGCCAGCTATGTAGTTAATGATAAAATAAAAATACGCTCGGGTATTAACAAAGTAAACTTAGGTTATAATACTAATGATGTGGTTATTTACCAATCGTTTGGTTCTAGCTCTAGCTCTAGCATTAGTGCGCTTGAAAATGTTAATATTAGCGCAAGTAATACGCCTAGTGATATTTCGATAATTAGCGGTGAAACTATAAGTGCAAGACCAGAAGCTTTTGCAACTACAAATTCTTCCATTAGTCAAGCTTTTGCCTATATAGAAATACCACTAGAAGTTCAATATGTACTTGTAAACACAAAATTAGGTGTTAACCTTATTGGTGGCTTTAGCTCCTTCTTTTTAAGTGATAATAAAGTATATTCTGAAACTGAAAATGGTAGTAGAACTTTATTGGGTGAAGCTAATAATATAAACAATGTAAGTTACAGTGCTAATTTTGGTGTTGGTGTAAACTACCAAATATCTAAAAAAATAGACTTGAATTTAGAGCCTATGTTTAAATATCAAATTAATACGTTTAATAATACTTCTGGTAATTTTACACCATTTTTTATAGGTGTTTATACCGGATTCGCCATTAAATTCTAGGTTTTTGGTTAGATCTAGATATTGATTTTCTTTAAGCTCGGAAATCAATATCAATGAAAAACGACTCTTTTCAGAGTCGTTTTTCTTATGTATTAAAATCTTGTAATTGCTTTAAAATAACGGTTCTGGCTTTATCGTTTAGCGTTTTTGTATCGTGTACAGTTAACCCTTCTGTAGTTAAAAATTTATGGATTTTAACACGCATCAATCCTGGTCCACCACTAAAAAATGTATAAGAAAATCGTTTTTTATTATCGGCAAACGTAATAGGCACAATAGGTATATGATGATTTATGGCTAATCTAAATGCACCATCTTTAAAATCGTCAAGCATTATATGTTCTTCAGGAACGCCACCTTCAGGAAAGATACATATACTTAATCCTGATTTTAATCGTTTTTGTGCTCTTAAAAAAACCGCTTTTCTGCTTTTTTCCGAGCTTCTATCAACCAAAATACAGGTACGTTTATAAAAAAAACCAAATAGTGGAATTTTGGTTAATTCTTTCTTCCCTACAAAAACAAATGGATTTTTTACACTTACTAGCATAAGCATAATATCGGTCATAGAAGTATGGTTGGCAATAAGCATGTAACTTTTAGTCTTTTCTGGTGTTTGGTCTCGTTCAATTTTCCAATTAAAGCCCATGCCTATTAAAATAATTTTAGCCCAAACACGTGCTATTTTAAAAAAGAATGGATACCACGATTCTTTCAAAATTGAAATTAAAAGAACAGGAAACATAATAAGAATTGGTAAACCTACAAGTATGTAGAACCAAATACGGTATAAGATCCAGAATAAATATTTAAAAAGCTTCATCAAGTCCAAAAATACATAATTGTATTGAGCAATTCTATTAAAAAAATTACCTTTGCCTTTTCGTTTAATTAAAAAATATTCCTGCCTTCGCAGGAAGCATTATGGCAAGAATACTTACAGGCATACAAAGTACAGGAACACCGCATTTAGGCAATATTTTAGGCGCTATTATTCCAGCAATTGAAATGGCCAACAACCCTAAAAACGATTCGTTTTTGTTTATAGCCAATTTACATACCTTAACCCAAATTAAAGATGCCGAAACGCTAAAACAAAACACCTACTCAGTAGCTGCAACATGGTTAGCTTTTGGTTTAGATATTGAAAAAACAGTGTTTTACAGGCAAAGTGATATTCCGCAAGTAACCGAACTATCATGGTATTTAAGTTGCTTCTTTCCATACCAACGCCTTACGTTAGCACATAGTTTTAAAGACAAAGCCGACAGATTGGAAGATGTAAACGCAGGTTTATTTTCGTACCCTATGCTTATGGCTGCCGATATTTTATTGTATGATGCTGAAATAATTCCGGTAGGTAAAGACCAATTACAGCACATTGAAATGACTCGCGATGTTGCTGCTCGTTTTCATGCAAAAATGGGTGAGGTTTTTGTATTACCTGAAGGAAAAGTAGAAGAGAACATCATGCTTATTCCTGGAACTGATGGTGAAAAAATGAGTAAAAGTAGAGACAACACTATCAATCTTTTTTTAGATGATAAAAAACTACGCAAACAAATAATGACCATTCAAACCGATAGCACACCACTTGAAGAACCTAAAGATTGGAGTACTTGCAACTGTTTTGCTATTTATAGTTTGTTGGCAAATGAAAACCAAATAAAAACCATGAAAGCCAATTATGAAAATGGTAATTATGGTTACGGACACGCAAAACAAGCCTTATTTGAATTAATTGTTGAAACATTTGCAGTACAACGCGAACGCTACAATTATTACATGAACAACCTAAAAGAAGTTGATAAGGCGTTGGCTTTAGGTGCTGAAAAAGCGAAATTGGTAGCCGATGATGTTTTAAAGCGCGTAAGAGAGAAGGTTGGATATTAATTATTTTGTATCTTTATTCTAACGCTTCTAAATAATGTCCTTAGATAAAGTATATATATACAGAATGACCCATATTGATAACATTCTTCATATCTTTGAAAATGGAATCACTCATAAGAATTCCCAGAATTCTAATAAAAAATTTAAATCAATTGGAGATAATTCTTTGATTAATACTAGAGAAGATTTTCTTTTATCAAATAAAAAATATTTAGGTAGTTACATCCCTTTTTATTTTGGTAAGAGAACTCCAATGTTGTATGTAATACAGAAAGGATTTAACGGTGTTACTGCAACTAACAAAGAATATATTGTATATTGTGTTAGTAGTGTTCAAAAAATTATTGATTTAAAGATTCCTTTTGTATACACTAACGGTCATGCTACTAATGGGTTAAGTGATTTTTATTATAAAGACTCTGTAAATTCAATTGAAGAAAATGTTGATTTTGTTGCTGTCAAAAAAAAATATTGGACAGATGAGAATGATTTAGATTTAAAAAGGCGGAAAGAAGCTGAATTCCTTGTTGAATCGGATATTCCAGTTACTGCAATTATAGCTTTCGTTGTTTACAACGATAATGCGAAAGACAAATTAACTAGTTTAGGTATTGATTCAAATTTAATACATATTATTCCAAAATATTATTTTTAGTTATGATAAAATATATAACGGGAAACTTATTAGAAAGTACAGCTGAAGCTTTGGTAAATACCGTTAATACCGTTGGTGTTATGGGTAAAGGAATTGCTTTGCAGTTTAAAAACACATTTCCCAATAACTATAAAATTTATAAAGACAAATGCGATAAAAATCAATTCAATATAGGTGACTTATTAGTGGTCCAAGATGAAAACTTAATTACTGGTAAAAAAACAATCATCAACTTTCCTACAAAAACTCAATGGAGAAAACCTTCAGAATATAGCTATATTGAAACTGGATTAACAAAACTTAAAGAAGTTATAAATGAATATAATATAAAATCTATTGCAATTCCACCATTAGGAAGTGGCAATGGTGGTCTTCAATGGTCTACAGTCAAATCAATGATTGAAAACAAATTAATTGATTTAGATTGTGATATTTTTATATATGAACCTAATTCAACCGTACAAGAAGTTCTTAAAAAAGAACGAGTAAAGCTAACACCAGCAAGAGCTATGCTACTTTACATGCTTTTTAATCTTGTTAAAAATGGTGAATTTGTATCTGAATTTGCAAGTGAAAAATTATGCTATTTTTTACAAAAATTTGGTGGAGAAAAATATTTCAATTTAAAATATCAACCGAATTTTTACGGTCCTTACTCGGGAAAAGTCAAACACGTTCTCAACTACTTAAATGGAAGCTATATAATGGGTTATGCTGGAAAGGATAAAAAACCATTTGAAGAATTAAATTTAATGGTTGATTCTGAAAAGGAAATTTTTGCCTATATAAATAACAATAATGATTTAAAGGAAATTGTTAACAAAACATCTGATTTCCTTAACGGTTTTTATTCTGATTTTGGATTAGAATTATTATCAACTGTAGATTATATTGCGAATGATAAAAAAACGCAAAATAAAGATTTGATTATGGAGAATCTTAACAATTGGAGTGAAAGAAAACGCACCATGTTTTCTAATGATAATTTTGTAGAAATTGCTTTAAAAAAACTGGCAAATTCAAACCTAATCTAAATAACCTCAAACATTTTCCCCGGTAATGGGCGAACAACACCTTTTAACTCCATAGTTAGCAATACACTTGCTACTTTAAAGATTGGTATTTGACATTCAATAGCTATTACGTCTAATAACTGTTTGTCGTTTTCTTTTAAATATTCATAAATTACTTTTTCAGTAACATCCAATTCAACAAATAACTGTTTTTGTATAGCAGGTTTTTTGTCTTCTTCCAGTTTCCAACCTAAAATATAAGGCACATCTAAAGGCGTGGTAAGCATGTGTGCTTTTTGTTGCTTAATTAAATTGTTACAACCAACACTTTGCAAATCGGTAGTTCTTCCTGGTACCGCAAACACATCGCGGTTGTATGAATGGGCAATATCTGCAGTTACTAAGCTTCCGCCTTTTTCAGCAGATTCAACAACTATGGTTGCTTCACTTAAACCAGCTATAATGCGATTTCGTTTTAAAAAATTGTTTCTATCAAAAGTATCACTACTCCAAAAATCGGTAAAAAACCCACCATTTTTTTCAACATCAACCATATACTTTTTATGTACAGCTGGGTAAATTTGGTTTAAACCATGTGCCAAACAACCAATGGTTTGAAGCTTATGTTTTATAGCTGCTTTATGAGCCGTAATATCGGTGCCATAGGCAAACCCAGAAACAATAACTGGGTTGTAAATGGCTAGTTTTTCAACCAATTCCTCACAAAAAGCAATCCCACTAGTTGTAATTTTTCGTGCGCCAACAATACTAATAATGCGCTGTTTTTTTAAATTAATTGTTCCCGATTGAAATAAAACCATTGGTCCATCAATACAATGTTTTAGCTTTTCGGGGTAATTTTCATCTTCAAAATATAAAACCTCAATGTTATTTTCTTTAATGAATAAAACTTCTTTTTCAGCTTCTTTTAAATGATGTGGTTTAAACAAATCGCCTAAAATAACACTGCCAATACCATCAATTTTAAGTAAATTTTGTTGCTTTTCTTTTAAAACAGCTTCTGCAGAACCACAATGATTGATAAGTCGTTTAGCGGTAATATCGCCAATATTGGGCACGTGCTGCAACGCTAAAGTGTAAAGCAAACTGGTTTCGGTCATTATACTGTATTGATTTTGAAGTTAAAGAAAAGAATTTTTTACGATGTTAATAAAAAGTTTGAAGTTAATTTTAAACAAAAGCAAAAAATTATAACTTTGTTTCTATGCAATTAGAAACATACATAAGCGATTTACTTTATAGATATGAGTGTGTTACCATTCCAGAATTTGGAGCATTTTTAACACAACGTGCATCTGCAACTATTGATGACGCTACAAACACCTTTTATCCACCAAAAAAAACGGTGTCGTTTAACGAGCAAATTCAAAAAAACGATGGTTTATTAGCGCATTACGTAGCTGATGTAGAAAAAATTCCTTTTGAGGTTGCTAATGAAAAAATTGCAAAACGTGTAAACACTATAAAAGCCTTTTTAACACAAGGCGAAACGGTTACTTTTAAAAATATTGGAGATATTGTTTTTAATGCTGAAGGAAAAATAGTTTTTGAACCTTCATATCATTTAAACTATTTAACTAATTCATTTGGATTATCGCAGTTTGTATCGCCAGCTGTTTCTCGTGAAGTTTATAAAACAGACGTTGAAGCTATTGAAAAAGTAATTCCACTTACAATTACGCCCGAAAAACGCAAAGCCAGACCTTATTTTAAATATGCAGCTGTGGCTTTAATTGCCTTAACTATTGGCGGTTTGGTATCTTCTAAATATTATATTGACCAAATTGAGCAACATAACCAAATAGCTCAAGAAAAAGCTACACAACAATTGGAAGCTAAAATTGAGCAAGCTACGTTTAATTTAAATCCGCTACCTGCTATTACTTTAAATGTTGTAAAACAATCTGGTAATTACCATGTAGTAGCTGGTGCATTTAGAGTTGAAGACAATTGTGCTCAAATAATTGAAGACCTAAAAACAAAAGGTTTTAATGCAAGAAGTATTGGTGTAAACAAATATGGCTTAAACGAAGTAGTTTACGGAAGTTATGAAACTGCTGAAGAAGCATTAGTTGTACTTCGTGATGTTAGAAAAAATCAAAACGAAGATGCTTGGTTGCTGGTTAAAGAGCTAGATGTTGTAACTGAGTAATTATATCTTAAAATCCCTTACTAAATTCTAAAATCGTTTTACCTTTGCACAACTCAAAAAACGTTGTAATGCAAGCAAAAACTCCCGAGCAATCTAAAACGATTCTTACCGATATGGTTTTACCTGGTGAAACCAACCCGTTAAACAACCTTTTTGGAGGCGAATTGTTAGCCCGTATGGATAGAGCAGCTAGTATTTCTGCAAGACGCCATAGCAGACGCATAGTTGTTACCGCTTCGGTAAATCATGTGGCCTTCAGTCGTGCTGTACCTTTAGGAAGTGTTGTGACTGTGGAAGCTAAAGTTACGCGTGCTTTTAAAACATCGATGGAGGTATTTATTGATGTTTGGATTGAAGATAGAGAATCTGGTGAACGCACAAAAGCCAATGAAGGCATTTACACCTTTGTAGCTGTTGATGATACTGGGAAACCTGTATTAGTACCAGAAGTATTGCCAGAAACCGATATTGAAAAACAACGTTTTGAAGCAGCTTTACGACGAAAACAATTAAGTTTACTACTTTCTGGAAAAATAAAGCCTAGTGATGCAACCGAGTTAAAAGCCTTGTTTGAGTAAGTTTTAAAATAAAAATAGCATTCTAAAAAATATTAAAATTCCTGTTTTAGCAGGAATTTTACATTTTAAAAACCCAAGATGCAGGATTTTCTGTTACTGTTCCTTTAGATATTGAAAAACTTAAAATGGTTTCACCGTTTGAAGCATTTGTAAATACCTCACCTATAACTTGTTTTGTTGTTACTTTATCACCTTCTTTTACATAAACTTCTGATAAGTTTTTATAAACCGTTAAGTAATCACCATGGCGTACCATTACTATAGGGTTTACATTTTTCATTCTAAGTACCGCACTTACTTCTCCATTAAAAACTGCTAAAACTTTAGCGCCTTTTTCAGTTGCAATTCGCACACCATTACTTTTAATAGTTAATGAGTTGTCTATAGGATGCGGCTGTGTGCCATAACCAAGCGTTACATAGCCTTTTTCTACCGGCCAAGGTAGTTTACCTTTATTTGCGACAAAATTAGCTGCTAAAACCTTTTCTTCAGGTGTTAATGAAAACCCTGATGAACTTTTTGTAGCTGTTGCTCCCGTATTTTTTTTGTTCGATTTTGCAATGGCTTCTTTAATAATACGGTCAATTTCAGCATCAATTCTATCGGCTTCTTGTTGTTTTTGTTTTATTTGAGCAGCATACATAGAGCTATTTTTCTTAATAGCTTTCATTAATTCTTCTTGTTGCTTGCGTTCGCCTTCTAGCGTTTTTTGAACTTCTCTATTTTCTACAATAAGTTGCTTTTTTGCTTCTTGCTGTTTTAGTAGCTCTAAGTTTGTAGCCTGTAAATCGGCCGTTTTTAATTTAATGGTTTCACCTTGTTCTTTTTGGTGTTCTGTATATTGCTTCATATACTGCAAACGCTTGTAGGCTTGCTTAAAGTTTTCGGCAGATAGCAAAAACATGATTCTGCTTTGTTGGTTTTTACTTTTATAAGACTTAACCATCATTGCAGCATAATCGGCTTTTAAAACCTTTAATTCGTCTCTTAAATCTGAGATTTTTCGTTGGTTATAATTTATATCACGCGATAATAAATTGGCTTGCTGGTTTGTAAGTTTAATAAATTTATCTAGCACATTTATTTTATGCTTAGAACTTTGAATTAGATTTAATTGTGATTTTTCTTTGGATTTGTTTTCAGACTGAAGTCTATTAATTCTTTGAATTTCTAAACGAAGTTCTTGCCTACGATCTTCCAATTCTTTTTGTTTTTCACTTTGTGAAAACACAAACACGCTACAAAGCAAAAAGCTAAGTAGTACTATTTTTTTTAATGGTTGGTTATACTGTAACATTAAAGTTTTATTTCTTTAAAACCTGATGGTATTTTATATGGAAAACTTAAATCTTCTTTTAAAGTTATGCCTTTAAACTCTAATTCTATGATGGTTTCTTTGCTAGCTTCAACAGCAATTACTTTTACAAGTTCTGGTAAAAGTTGCTTTTCTACTTCTTGATATTTTAAGTAATCTACTTGTAAATGCCTAAATTCTTTAGGTTGTGTTACTTGTTGCGATTTTACTTTGAAATGTGCTGGATCTAACAAAAAGAAAATTTCAAATAATGCGCGTTGTTGTTTTGGTTGTACAACATAGGCTCCTTCATTAACCGATGCTTCATAATTAGCTGCATCTAAATTGAAAATAGGTTCGCCAAATAATAAATTTTGTACTTTTTCAAAATCTAATTCAGTTCCTAAAATATTGCTCAAATATTTGTAATCGCCTTCAAAATATGTGTTATCTAACTTATTGTAAAAACTAACTTTTTCGGGTGTTACTAATGCTTTTACTACCGAAAACGCTGCACTTATCCATAACACTTCGTCTTTTTTAGCTCTAAAATTTACAGTATAAGATTGCTCGTTACCGTCTTGATTATAGGTTATTTTAAGTTTAGATTGTAATGTTTTAAAATTAGCTACCTGTTTTGTATGCTCTTTTAGAAGTTGTTTTGTAGTTAAATTTAAATTGGCTTCACCTCCAGCAACGGTTTTAGATGATTTGCAATTAAACACCAAAAATGTTAACACAGTAAAAACGATGTATTTTAGTTTAATCATTAATTTGAGGTTTCTAATTGTTTTGCTTTATCACTAAACGTTTTTGCTTTAACTGTATTGTTTAAGCCGCTGTAAGCGATACTTAATTGTTTGTAAAAATCAATTTCCATTTTTGGATCATCAATTACATAATCTATGCCAGTTTCCAAAATATCAATTGCTTTTTTAGGTTGATTTAATTGGTTTCGTGCAACACCATTAATTAAATAAAACAAGGGTTGCGCAGGGTATTTTTGCAGTACATCACTGCTCTTTTTTTCTGCTACATCAAACTTTTGCAAATCTATGTAAAGTAACAATACGTTTTTAAGTACATTGAAGTTTTCTGAATCTATTTTTAAAGCAGCTTCAAAATACTCTAAAGCTTTGTTTTTGTTGTTTTTAGATAGGTAATATTGCCCTAATTCAATAAGGGTTTTACTATTGTTACTATCACCAACCAAAGCAGTGGCTTCAACTAAATCGGTTTCATACTGCGGATTATTGCCAACAAACTGCACAAAATCTGTAAGTACTTTAAGTTTGGCTTCAGGTTTTATTTCAGGACTTTTAACTACAATTTTCATAGATTCAATTGCTTTCTCTGCATTATTATCATCTAAATAAAACTTGTAAAGTGCTAAATGAACCACTTGTGAATTAGGGTTTACTTTCAATAATTCTTGAGCGGTTTCAAACGCTTTTTCTTTTTCGTTGTTTTCGCTGTATCTGTAAATAAGTTGTAAATAATTAGATTCTTTATCGGGATTATCTTCTACCCGTGCTTCCAAATTTTTAATTTGATCTTTTTTTCTTCCAGTGGCTTCATAAATTTGGTTGCGCATAATATCTCTAGCTACCGATATGCCAAACTCAACATCTAAAGCATCTAAAATTTTTAAGGCTTCATTATATTCTTTCGTTTTTAAGTATAAAGCAGCCAAATCTTCATTGTAATCAGGATGGTATTTTACAAGTTGTTTAACCGTTTTAATGGCTTTATCAAAATCGTTTTGTTCAATATAAAAACCGTAAAGTGCATCCAAAAACCACTCGTTTTCGGGTTCTAAATTGGTTGCTTTTTTAAACGCTTCTTCAGCAGCTCCAAAGTTTTTAAGCTGATTGTAATTTTTACCCAACTCAAAATACAAAACAGGCACCGTTTTATCCAATTCTATGCACTTTAAAAGCGCCGTAACCGAGCGATCGTAATTCTCAATGCCTTTTTGCTTTAAAGCCTCGTAAAATTGCTCTTGAAAGGTATCTTCAACATCACCTAAATCGTCGTCAGGCTTTTTATTAAAATCTACTTGCGCATAATGCATCTGCGGAAGCAAAAATGTTCCGATGATAAAAATGAGTATGTAAATTTTTTGTTTCATATTTACCTGCGAATGCAGGTATCTTTTTAATTAATTCGGTAACTTATTATAGTTTAGATTCCAATTTAAACTTAAATCCGCCCAATTAGGATTCATTTCTTCAATAAGCTTAATTTTCCAACCTATTTTCCATTTTTTGAACTGCCTTTCTCTTTTCTCAGCTTTACTTCCATCTTCAAATTCTTCAAAATAAATTAATTTGTCACAATTAAATTTGGCAGTAAAAGATTTAGGATAAACTTTTAGCTTGTGCTCTTTTACTCTTTCATCAATGTTATCTGTCACCCCTATGTACAAAACACCATCTGGTTTGTTTGTTATAATATAAACCTACCAATGTTCCATACTATTTTTATGAGATTCCTGCCTGCGCAGGAATTCTATTCTAACACCGAGTAATCGCCAATGCTTACACTTGTAAAGCTTCCATCAAACTTTACATGATTACCAATCATGGCATCATCTAAATTAGCGTTTTGAATAGTAGTATGCGTTTGTATTAAACTATTTTTAACAGTTGAGTTTTCGATAATACTATTATTACCAATTGATACATTAGGACCAACGGTACTGTTTTTAATCACCACATTTTCTCCAATAAAACAAGGTTCAATAATATTAGAATCTTGCAACATAGCAGATGTTGCCACCAATTGCTCCTCGCCATCTGCTTTTAAAAAACCTAACATTCTGGTATTTGTTTCAACGGTTATGGCTTTGTTTCCACAATCCATCCATTCATCAACAGTTCCAGTTTTAAAAACTTTTCCATCTGCCATCATGCGTTTTATACCATCATTAATTTGGTATTCGCCTCCATTGGTAACGTTTTCATCTAAAATTTGTTGCAACTTTTCTTTTAAAACTGCTACATCTTTAAAATAATAAATACCTATTACGGCTTGGTCGCTAACAAATTCTTTTGGTTTTTCAACTAGCTCAACAATCTCTTGGTTGGCGTTTAGTTTAACAACACCGTATGCTTCTGGGTTTTCAACTTGTTTCGTCCAAATAACGCTATCAGCAGTTGGGTCTAAATCGAACTCGGCACGTATTAGTGTATCAGCATAAGCAATAACTGCAGAACCCGATAAAGACGGTTTAGCACACATAATGGCATGACCTGTACCTAAAGGCAAATCTTGACGGTAAATAGATGCTTTTGCGCCTAAACTAGTTGCTAGTTTTTCTAAACTTTCAACAACATCATCGCCAAAAAAAGCTGGGTCACCTAAAACAAAAGCAATTTCGTCTATTGGTTGTTTTAAAACTTTAGCAATATCTTTTACCAAGCGATGAACAATAGGTTGTCCAGCAACAGGAATTAAAGGTTTTGGTACTGTTAAACTATGTGGCCGTAAACGAGAACCTCGTCCTGCCATTGGTACTATTATTTTCATTTTATTGAGTTGATTCGTTTATTTGTGTATTTGTTTTATGTTCTAAAATCATAAATCGTTAATCGTAGTTCTTCTTTTACTTCGTTCCAGTACTTCCAAAACCACCTTCGCCTCTAGTGGTTTCTGAAAGTTCTTCAACAGCAATCCATTCAGCACGTTCATGTTTTGCAATTACTAATTGTGCAATACGCTCGCCATTTTCAATTGTAAAATCGTCGTTTGAAAGGTTTACAAGTATCACTCCTATTTCACCTCTATAATCTGCATCAACAGTTCCAGGTGCATTTAATACGGTAATTCCTTTTTTTGCTGCTAAACCACTACGTGGACGTACTTGCGCTTCGTAACCAATTGGCAATTCTATAAACAAGCCCGTACCAACAATGCTACGTTCTAATGGTTTTAGTGTTCTTGATTCCGATAAATTTGCTCGCAAATCCATTCCTGCCGATGCTATGGTTTCATAATTTGGCAAAGCATGATTTGATTTGTTTATTATTTTAATAGTCATTACTTGTTAAATATTTTTTTTAATTCGTTTTTTTCTGAACTAACTACAATGCCCAAAAATACAATTAACATAGAAATACCAACCACATAATTGGCTCTAAATTGATAAAATGATACCATTGAAAGTCCTACAGAAAGCAATAAATACATGCCTATTTTTTTTAGATTGTAAGGTATTGGATAATACTTTTTACCATAATAATATGATAAAATCATCATGATAGCATAAGCTGCTAAAGTAGCAACCGCAGAAGCTTTATAACTATACGCTTTTATAAACATGAAGTTAATAACCAAAGTAACTATTGCACCAATAATAGAAATGTAAGCTCCAAATTTGGTTTTATCTGTAATTTTATACCAAACCGATAAGTTGTGATAAATACCTAAACAAAAATTGGCAATTAAAATAATAGGCACCACCCACATGGCTTCCCAATAAGCTTCACTTCTTACAATAATAGGTTTTAAAATATCGGCAAATACCACTACAAAAAGTAAAATTACTGAACCTAAAGCAACAAAAAATTCCAATATTTTGGCGTAGTTTTTTTGAGGGTTTTCGCTTTTAGCATGACTAAAAAAGAATGGTTCTATTCCTAATCGGTAAGCGGTTGCAAACAGCGTCATAAACAAAGAAATTTTGTAACATGCTGAATACATTCCTATGTGAGTATCTGCTACATTTGCAGGTAATAATTCTTTTAATAAAATTCTATCGAAAGTTTCATTTATTGAAAAAGCAACACCAGCCACCAAAACTGGAAGCGCATATTGCATCATGGTTTTCCATAAATTGGCATTAAACACATACTTTATTTTCGTATAAAATGGTGTCATTAAAAGCAACGTAACGGCACTTGCTATTAAGTTGGCAATAAATATGTAGCTAATTTCAAAATTGGGTTTGTAAATGCTTTCAAAAAGTGTACTGTTTACCGCCAGTTTTTTTAATGATAAAAGGAAAAACAAATTCAATCCTATATTAATAACAACATTAATTATTTTAATGAATGCATAACGCATAGGGCGTTGTGTAGCTCGTAACCATGCAAATGGTATGATAACCAAGGCATCAAAAAGCAAAATCCAGATAACTAAATTGATGTATTTTACATGAATATTAATGTAGTTTGCTATTTGATGTTGAAAACATAGCGCTAAAATGAAAAATCCAAATGAAGATACTATAAGTGAGATAGCCGATGTTCCTATAACTGCATCTTTATCGTCATCTTTATTAAAAAACCTAAAAAAAGCAGTTTCTAAACCATACGCTAATACCACGTTGAATAATACAAAATAGGAGAAAATAACAGATACTTCACCATACTCGGCAACTGAAGACAAAACACCTTTTGTAGTGTAAAGAGGTACTAATATAAAGCTAAGCATTCTTGGAAGTACGGTTGCTAGACCATAAATAAATGTTTGCTTAAATAAAGTTTTAAGTCCGCTCAAAGTAATAGATAATAAGTTGTGTTAAAAGTAGATAATTCAGTGAAGCTATAAAAATAATCACTAAATAAAAAAAGCTTCACAAATTTGTGAAGCTTTTGTATGAAAATTTAAGCTTTAATTAAATATATCTTTTTAGAGCAACCATTTTACCATCATTTAATGTTACTCTTAAAATATAAACTCCAGATGCTAAGTTTTGGTTTTCTAATTTTTGCCCTAACACACTATATACTTCTATTTTCACATCTTTAGTATTCGATATAAATTTATTATTCTGAACTACTATTTTAGAACCTATAACTGTATTCGACGCATTACTTAAAACAGCATTTGCTATTTGGACATTATTTATTGTTGGGTATGTAGTACCAGAAGTAGTTAAAATTCTAACTTCATCTACGTTATCAAAACTAGAATTCAAATTCACCGAAACTCTGTTTCCATTGTTATTTCCAACAAAAGTAGTTATTGCTACTTGAGAACCATTTTTAAAACCTGTAACGGTCATTGGTTGGTTGTTATAATTTCCCCAATCAAACCAATCAAACCCATTTATTTGAAACTCCAAACCTGAAGCTTCTTTAATAATATGTCCTTTCCAACCAGTAGTAGAACCATATGGAACTGCAAAAGTGGTTAAACCTGTAAAGTTATCAGTCCCGGATAATTCGCCTGCAGATTTCCATTCTATTTCAGCAATATTATTTAATGCATCATTTACATTATAAATTTCTATTGCTAAGCCTAAAATATCAGTAGAACCACCTTCTCCATCAGTTGCAATACCATCATTCCAAAGCGTTCCTGCGTCCGATGTGAATGTTAATGTTTGTGCCTCTGCTTTATTAAAAATAATTAATAAAAACAGAACAATAAATAAAACGTAATTTTTTTTCATAGTAAATTTAGGTTAAGTAAAAATCTACTCAAATATATCAAAACAAACATAGAAATTAAGAATTTACTTTAATCTTAATTATTTAATCTTGTATAAAGTGAATTTTGTCGATGTTTTAAAAAACAAAAAAGCCTCAATGATATGAGGCTTTATAATATAAAGGATTTCTGTTTGAGCAGAAATGATAAAACTAATGATTTTAGTTGTTTAATGCTTCCGCACCACCAACAATTTCTAAAATTTCGTTAGTAATGGCAGCTTGACGTGCTTTGTTGTATGTTAATTTAAGCTGATCTCTTAGTTCTTTGGCATTATCGGTTGCTTTATGCATTGCAGTCATACGCGCACCGTGTTCGCTAGCAAAAGAGTCTCTAATACCTTTGTACAATTGTGTTTTTAACGACTTAGGTATTAATTGCTCTACGATTTCAATTTTTGATGGTTCAAAAATATAATCTAAATTAACATTAGTATCAGATTCAACAGGAACAATTGGCAAAAATTGTTCAACCATCACTTCTTGAGTAGCAGCATTTTTGAATTTGTTATAAACAATTTCAATTTTATCGAACTCGCCAGCAACAAACTTACCCATTAACATTTGAGCAATTTCAGCTACGTTATCAAAAGTTAAATCGTCGTAAATAGTATTATAATTGGCAATAACTTTACCCGATTTTTTAAAGGCATCATTACCTTTTTTACCAATTGCTAAATACGAAACTTCTTGATTAGCATACGCATTAGATGTTAATTTGCTTACTTCTTTTATGATGTTTGAATTGAAAGCTCCAGCCAAACCTCTATTTGAAGTAATTACTACAATTAAAACCTTTTTTACGTCGCGTTGTGTAGAGAATTTGCTACCTGAATCTACATCTAAAGTAGCACTTAAACTTTGTAAAAGTTCGGTTAACTTATCTGCATACGGACGCATTGCTGTAATAGCATCTTGTGCTTTTTTTAACTTAGCAGCCGATACCATTTTCATGGCACTGGTAATCTGCATCGTTGAAGATACCGATGATATTCTGTTACGTATTTCTTTTAGATTCGCCATAATCTCTTTTTGTCATTCCGCACTTATTGCGGAATCTATTTAATTCAATTTCAAAACATGAGATTCCTGCTTTTTACAGGAATGACAATTAAGCTTTGTATTTTCCTGATAAATCTTTCGCTACAGCTGTTAATGTATCTGTAACTTCATCAGTTAATTTACCTGCTTTTAAGTCTGCTAACACATTGGCATGTTTCGCTTTTAAGAATTCCAGATAATCTCTTTCAAATTCTTTAACTTTTTCAACTGGTACGTCTCTTAATAAGTTTTTAGAACCTGCATAAATAATAGCGATTTGGTCTTCAACTTTAAAAGGATCGTTTTGAGCTTGTTTTAAAATCTCAACGTTACGTTTACCTTTATTAATTACGTTTAAGGTAACGGCATCTAAATCAGATCCAAACTTAGCAAACGCTTCTAATTCACGAAATTGTGCTTGGTCTAATTTTAAAGTACCTGCTACTTTTTTCATTGATTTAATCTGTGCATTACCACCAACACGAGATACCGAAATACCTACGTTAATTGCTGGACGTACACCAGAGTTGAATAAATCTCCATCTAAGAAGATTTGCCCATCTGTAATAGAAATTACGTTTGTTGGGATATATGCAGAAACGTCTCCCGCCTGCGTTTCAATAATTGGTAATGCTGTTAACGAACCACCACCTTTTACGATTGGTTTTAACGATTCTGGAAGGTCGTTCATGTTTTTAGCAATATCATCATTGTTGATTACTTTCGCTGCACGCTCTAATAAACGCGAGTGTAAGTAGAAAACGTCACCTGGATACGCCTCACGTCCTGGTGGACGACGTAATAATAAAGAAACCTCACGGTAAGCTACCGCTTGTTTAGATAAATCATCATAAATGATTAATGCTGGACGACCAGAATCTCTAAAATACTCACCAATAGCAGCTCCTGCCATAGGCGCATATACTTGCATAGGTGCAGGATCGGATGCATTTGCAGCAACAATAGTAGTATAAGCTAAAGCACCTCTATCTTCTAATGTTTTTGCAATATTTGCTACTGTAGAAGCTTTTTGACCTACAGCAACATATATACAATATACAGGATTACCTGCATCGTAAAATTCTTTTTGATTTAAGATGGTATCGATACAAACAGTTGTTTTACCTGTTTGACGGTCTCCAATAACCAACTCACGTTGACCACGACCCACAGGAATCATTGCATCGATAGATTTAATACCAGTTTGTAAAGGCTCTGTTACAGGCTCACGGAAAATAACTCCAGGTGCTTTACGCTCTAAAGGCATTTCGTAAGTTTTACCAGAAATAGGACCTTTACCATCTATTGGGTTTCCTAAAGTATCTACAACACGTCCAACAATTCCTTCTCCAACATTGATAGAAGCAATACGGCCTGTACGTTTTACTGTAGAACCTTCTTTAACTCCTTTAGAAACTCCTAGTAATACAATACCTACGTTATCTTCTTCAAGGTTAAGTACGATACCTTCTAAACCGCCATCGAATTCTACTAACTCGCCATATTGAGCGTTAGCTAATCCGTAAGCACGTACAATACCATCACCTACAGTTAATACAGTTCCAACTTCGTCTAAAGAAGCACTTGCTTCGAAACCTGCTAGTTGTTGCTTTAAGATTGCTGATATTTCAGCTGGTTTTACTTCTGCCATCTTATTATTTATTTAGATATAAATATCTTAGTTTAATGTGAATTCTCTTTTTAATTTACTTAATTGATTTGAAATACTTGCGTTGTATTGGATATCTCCAACTCTTAAGATGAAACCTCCTAAAATACTTTCATCTACAATGCTTTGTACTTCAATATCATTTCCTGTAAGCTCTTTTGCTTTAGCCAATACTTTTTGTTTTAAAGCATCGGTTAAAGGAATTGCTGTAATAACCGTTGCTACTTGAATACCTTTAGATTCATCAAATAACTGCGTGTATTTTGAAGCAACATCACACAAAATAGCAATTCTATTGTTAGTTACTAAAGTATCTATTAAGCTTAAGGTTGTTTTATCTGCGTTTTTAAAAACCTCCAACAACACTGCTTTTTTTACCGAAGCATTTACTACAGGACTCTGTAGTGCATCGTTTAAATCTTTGCTTTCTGCAATAGTGTTTGCAATTAGCTTCATATCAGTGTTAACAGCATCGGCCGTATTTCTGTCGGATGCTAAACTTAAAACTGCTTTTGCGTAACGTATTGCTGCTCTTGCTCCTGCCATGGTTTTAGTTTAATTTTGCTTCGCTTAACATAGACTCCACTAATTTCTCTTGTTTGTCTTTGTTAGATAATTCACCACGTACTACTTTTTCAGCAATTTCTATAGATAAACCAGCTACTTGACTTTTAAGTTCTGCCATAGCTGCTTTCTTTTCACTTTCAATAGCTGCTGTAGCTTGCTCGATCATTTTGTTAGCTTGAGATTGCGCTTCACCTTTAGCATCTTCTATCATTTTGTTTTTGATATCTCTTGCTTCTTTTAACATTTCCTCACGCTCTGCTCTAGCTTCTTTTAATAACTTTTGGTTATCTGCTTGAAGGTTTTGCATTTCTAACTTTGCTTTTTCAGCAGATTCTAATGCTCCTTTAATTCCTTCTTCTCTTTTCTCTACAGCGTCAAGAATTGGTTTCCAAGCAAACTTTTTTAATAAAAGCACTAAACCAATAAACAATACAGATTGCCATACGAATAAACCTAATGAAAATTGTTCAATTAATTTTTCCATTTATGTGTCTTTTTATACTAGTTAATTTTTAATTTAAAAACAGCTATAACCAACCGTTATAGCTGTTTTTTGTTTTTAAACTGCAAATAAAGCAGCAAATCCAATACCTTCAATAAGTGCAGCTGCAATAAGCATAGCTGTTTGGATTTTTCCTGAGGCTTCTGGTTGGCGAGCTATAGCTTCCATAGCTGAACCACCAATTTTACCGATACCTAAACCAGCACCAATAACGATTAAACCAGCTCCTACAATGTTTGGAATTGTCATAATATATATATTAAAAATTAAACACTCAATTTATATTTTCATTTTTGCCAAAATGAAAAACTTATTTTTTACTCATTAATGATGATCGTCGTGGTGATGCTCTTCTACAGCCGAACCAAAGTACAATGCCGATAACATTGTAAAGATGTACGCTTGTAAAGCAGCCACTAAAAGTTCTAACAAGGCTAACACGAATGCTAAACCAAATGATAATGAACTTCCTAACCAGTTTTTAAAGATAAACATTAAACCTATAATACTCATTAATACGATATGCCCTGCAGTGATATTTGCATACAAACGAATTAATAATGAAAATGGCTTAATGAATGTTCCTAATAATTCTATTGGAGCTAAAATAATTTTCATTGGCCATGGCACACCAGGCATCCAGAAAATATGTCCCCAATAGTTTTTGTTAGCTGTAAATGTGGTTATTAAATAGGTTAATAACGCTAATGCTAATGTTACAGCAATATTGTTTGTTACGTTAACTCCAAGTGGCGTTAACCCTAATAAATTGATAATCCAAATAAAGAAAAACACGGTTAATAAATACGGCATATAACGCTTATATTTTTTAATACCAATGTTTGGAATCGCAATATCATCTCTAATGTATAAAACTACAGGCTCTAGTAAACGTCCCATACCTTTTGGTAATGCACCTTTTGTATAAGACTTAGCCATGCTTCTAAACATGAAGAATATCAACAAGCCTACTAAAAAAATAGTGAATACGTTTTTAGTAATTGAAAAATCTAAAGGTTTAAAGTTTGTAGCATGATGATGCGCATCATGGTGAATAGTGCCTTCAGCGTTTGTTTTGTATATTTTTCCGTGATATAATTTGTAGTGGTTTCCATTAACCTCTGCAACAGATTCGCCGTGATGAAGTTTTGAAGATGAAAACACTTGTAACCCATTATCCCATAAAATTACAGGAAGCGGAAAACCAACGTATTTATGCTCACCAGCATCAGTTTCATAAGAATATAAACCAAAGTCATGAGAATCAAGTAAGTGATGATTGATGTATTCTTTAATTTCTTCCTTTATACCTTGTTTACCTTCCACTTCTGGAGCAATTTCTTCTAAGTGCATTTTTTCTTCCTCATGCTGAGCGAAAGAAAACGTTGAAACGAAGAAAAATAATAAACAAATTGTTTTTAATGAAAATATATTTTGCATATCACTTAATTAATAGTGGGCTAAAAATCGGTGCAAAGGTATGGTTTTATCTTAAAATCAAAAAACAAAATCTCACATTATTTACGTAGTCCTTTTTTTTACTTATTCATTTGCATCTAATCTTCCCAGAAGCCTTATAGAAGCTACTGTTTCAGTGATTAAGCAAATGACATATGGAATAAAAAAAGACAAAAATTCGTTGCGAGTTATAACACCATCTGAATGATATGTTGGATAAAAGAAGACAAAAAAGAATCCGAACTTAATAAAACTACCAATCATAAAAATAAATCCTAGTTGGTCTTTAAACTTATTTCTGAAAACAAACAGTGTACTTAAAATTGCAATAGCTAATATGGTATTGATTATAAAAGCTAAAATTATTTGACTACTTAATGCTTCGGTTTTAGTGATTTGTAAAATCCAAGTGTATATAAAATAAGTAACTAAAGAAACGCTAAGTATGGCAAAAACGCTTCTAATAAATAATTTTTTCATCAATCGTTAAACTTCTTTAGTTGCTGTAATACAACATATAAGGAAATGGCAACACCAAGCAGCGTGCCTATAATTAAAAATAATTTACCGCCTTCAAAATATTTAGAATCTAACCACTTACCTAACAAAACAAAAAGGTAAATAGTAATACCCATTTGAATTGCTACACCAGTAAGTACAACAGCATTTTTAAGCTGTTTTTTCGGTTTTTGTTCCTTGTTCACCTTTGTTCATTTCTTTTACGGTACCTTTCATAATACACGATACATTAAATGTAGCTCCAGGTTCCACGGCTAGTTTACCTGCAACAACTTCACCATCAATATGTGCCGAAGCTTTTAAGGTAAGCGTGCCTGATAATCCTAATTTTCCTGAAAATTTACCTTCAAAGTAAGCGTCTGTTCCTTGCAAGGTTCCTTTTATGTAGCCTGATTTTCCAACAACAATTTTACCTGTGGTTTTTATATTGCCTTCTATTGTGCCATCTATTCTAAAATCGCCTTCGCTATTAAAATCGCCAACTATTTTTGTGCCTTGTGAAATGATATTTTGACTAGATAAGCCTTCTAATGATGGTTTGTCTTTTTTGTTATCTGAAAACATAATGCTATTTATTTAGAGTTATTAACTGTATTTAAATAAGCATCCAAATTTTTGTAGATTTGAATGATTTGGTAATTTGTTGATGTTATTGCAAAGTAGGATGCTGTTATTTTTTTCTTGTCTTCTTTGGTTAGTAATTGGTTGAAGGTTTTTGCTACTTGCGCATTTTTTAAACCATGTACAATTACAAATGTTGTTGTTGGATTATACACATCTACCGATGATTTTAATGTATAATACTTTATGTTTTTTAAAGCGACATCTAAGTCTTTTTGAAAACTAGCAATTTGCTCTTTTTTAGCATTTTCAAACTTAAAAACAACCTTATAGTTATTTGCTATACTATCATTTTCTTTAACAAACTCGTTACTTGTTAATTTAGGTAATACATTTGTTTCAATATCTTGCGCTTGCTTGCCTTCGGGCGTATTTGCATAAGTAACTGCTACATAATTTATTGCTTCTTTATAAGCTTCAATACCGTATAAACGCCCTGTTGCAGTTGCTTTTAAAAGTTCTAGTTTTGAAACTATTTGCTCGCCATCAAAGGTTTGAATATACGTTTCACTTTTTGAAACAACATCAACATATTCTTGTTTTTCAAACTGACTGTACAATGCTTCATATAAACTTTCAGGGCTATTTTCATCTTTATCTGAAGCAGATTCTGGATTGGTTAAAATTGTAGCATATCTAGATTCTGGATAGTTTGAAACAATATCGGTTTTTGCTATTGTTGCTTCGGCGTTTTCACCTAAAGCTTCATAAATTTTGTATAAATTGTATTTTGAAGGTAGAATTAATCGTTCTTCTGGGTTGCTTTTTAATAAATTTTGAAACTTACTTTTGGCTAATTCGTATTCTTTAAATTTCTCTTTATAAATTAATCCTAATTGATAATAGGCGTAGTTTCTTTCTTTTGAAATGCTATCAATTACTTTTGATTCGGAAGGTATTTTAGAAATGTAAAACTGCGGATCGTACTTTTCTTCTTCTGAAGCTGTTGCTATAAGATTATCTGTTGATAGATTGTCGTTTGAAGCAGAATTTCCTTTGCTACTCCATCGCCAATTGTCTTCCAAAGCACGATTACCCCAAATTTTTACAAACTCGTTTTTTCCATACGATACGGTAGTAGGGTTGTAAAAATAAAACATGGCAGCTTGTGTTGGCGTGCCATTTCGTTGTGTTTGTGCACCACCTAATTGGTTATTAACCGTTGCTAAACCTGAATTATTACGTTCGGCAGCTTCTGCTTTTGCCTTTTCTTTTTCGGCTTTTATTTTTAGTTTTTCAATAAACGTTTCAAAATATGCAACACGTTCATCTTTAGAAAAATTAACCAATTTTAAAACACTATCGTTTACTTTGGCAATGTCTTCATAATAAATAACATCTTCTAAATTATCGCGTTTGCGTTTTATAATGCGGTATGGTTTTGTGTTCAAATCCAAACTTGTCATGGTACTATCGTAATAATTTCCTGCTTCACGATATACCGATTTATCAAAATTCATATCTCCAAGAATTTCATAATTTTTGGCTCTTAAAATTTTGTCTGTTGAATTGGTTCGTAACGATTTATTAAAATACGTTATTGCTAAAGAATCTGATTGGTTTTGCAAATAATAGGCTGCTTTTTGATGATAAATTTTATCTAAAAACGGACGATTTTCGCGATTTTCTTCAAGTTTCGTAATGTGTTCTAGTAATTCATACTTGTTGCCTTTTTCGTAATCGAAATTTTTAATTTTTTCGATTTCGGCACATATCATGTAAATTCTAGGTGTTTTGCGGTTTAGCTCTATAACTTTATCAAAAGCATAATTTGCACTGTCTTTTTTACCTAACTCGTTGTATAGTTGTCCTTGTATAAATCTGTAACGCCCAAGTTCATCATTCTTTTTTGTTGCGTTTGAAGCTATTTCTAGTTGTGTTATGGCGCTATCAACGGATTTTGTGTTTAAATAAGCTTGTGCTAGCATTGAGGTTGCATCTGCCAAATCTTGGTCGTCTAGCTTTTCTTGTTCTAATAAACGCTTAAGGTTTTTAATAGCAAGCTCGTCATTATCTAAACGGATATTGGTTTTTTCGCGCCAAATTTTCGCTTGGTTTATCTTATCACTTGCAGGATATTTGTACAGAATGTAGTTAAAGGCTTCTAAAGCTGGTATAAAACGTTGGTCGAAATATCTAGACTTGCCTAAAAGTAAATAGGCTTCATCTATTTGCGGGTTTTTCTCTTTTCCAGCAATTGTAATACTGTGTTTTTGAATGGCTTTTACAGCTTTTTCTTCAGCTCTTGTAAAATTCTCGTTTTTTGATTGCCCAGGAAGCATCACCTCATCCGAGATTTGTAAACGTTCAATAGGTAAAACTTCCCAATAGTTATCTGCATAACCATCGGTTAAGCTTTTTCTGCCTTCTTCTAAAGCAATATAACCATTGTAAAGCGCATTAAATTCTGCTGTAACAGCATGAAAATTTCGGTTAATAAATTTGTCTTTTTTACGAGAACAACTAACTAACAGTAATGTAGAACATGCAATAACTAAGGTTGCTTTAAACGGTATTTTCAATGCTGGTATTTTTAGTCTAACTAAATAACTATAAACTCGTGCTTATATTATGTAAGCAGGTAAAAATAAGCATCTTTTTCGATTAACCCATAAAATGACACGACTTTTGGTTGAAGTGATGTTGTTTGTTTGGTAACTAAAGACGAAAGACGAAAGTTTTAAGCGTAAACTGAAAATTGAAAACCGCAACCGTAAACTACACAACTTCTGTTCCTGAAAAATGAGCTTCAAGTTCTTTTAATGTAGTGGCATTTGTTGCTAAATCTTTCACTACTTCACCTTTTTCAAGTACAACAATGCGCTCGCAAACATCGGTAACGTGCATTAAATCGTGACTAGAAACTAACACTGTAACACCTTTTTTTTCAGCCAAATCTTTAATAATACTTTTTAAACGAATTTGCGTAGTTGGGTCTAAATTTGCAAACGGTTCATCTAAAATAATAACTTCTGGGTTTCCTATTAATGCAGCTACAATACCTACTTTCTTTTGGTTTCCTTTACTTAAATCGCGTAAATATTTTTTTTGATTTAGTATTTCACCATGAAAAAAATCTGCAAATTGTGCCACTAAAGCATCTACATCGGCTTTGTTTTGATTGCGTAATTCGCCAATAAAATAGAAGTATTCTTCAGCCGTTAAATAACCTATTAAAAAGCTTTCATCTATAAAAGCAGCTGTGAACGGTTTCCAATCTTCACTTTCGTGAACAAGAATATCATTGCTTTTTATATAACCTGTTGTTGGTTGAATTAAATCTAGTAGCAAGCTAAAAAACGTGGTTTTACCTGCGCCATTATTACCTACTAAACCAAAACTTTGTCCTTTAGGAATTTCTAAAGAAGCGATGTTTAATACTAAATTGCTGTTATATTTTTTTGATAAGTTTGATGTTGCTATCATGATAAATTTTGTTAGTTATTTTGATTGAAAGCATCAATCATTTTATATTTTGATTGTAAATATTTTGCTGTAATACCTTTCATGAATTTTTGATGAAATACAATACCTACCACACCCAATAAGGCTAATATTAAACACGAAATTTCAAAACCAATTAAGAAGTAAAAGAGTGCAAAAATACCCATAGGTATTAGTAATAATGGAATACCAATAAGCCACTGTACTGCGCCAGTACCTTGGTAGTTAAAGGCTGCTTTCTGGCTTAAATCTATCTTCTTTCTGTTAAACGAACCACCATACAAAATAACATGAGTATTAACGCCAATATTATAAATAGCGGCTGCAAAATGTGCTAAAAGAATTTTCCATCCAAAAAACACATATGGAATACCTAAAACAAACAAGATTGCAACACTTAGCGCCATTAACGTAAATTTTGATTGCAGATATTGTTCGTATTTAATGTTTTGGCTCATTAGCAGTTTATAATAACCACTATCCCAAGCTGGAATAAATTGTCCAAAATTGATTAGAAAAATACCTGTTGAAAAAATACCGATAAATGCAAAAAACCATGGCATACCTTGATACACAGGTTGCGGATAGAAAAACAACCCATACAACAAGCCCATAACCAGCATCCAAACTGATGATTTTGTGCGTTTATTGCGCCAAATAAGTTTTAAATCGAGTTGCATAAATGGTGCAATGGCTCCAAAGTTTTTTGTCCAATCTAGGTTGGATGTTTTTATTTCGGCTACTTTTTCTTTTAAACCACTATCTAAAAACAGTTTTTTTCTTAATAATTTGAAATTAAAAAGATAAAGCCCTATTAAAATTAAAACAGGAACTACTATTAAAACTGGCATATTATAAATAGCTTCAAAACCAGAAGAAACAATGTTTGAAAACGAAATAATTTCAAAATGGTTAAGTGCAAACAACCCACCTGTGACACTTAAAATTGGTAAAAAAGACAACTCTATTTCGCTTGAAAAACTTTCAATAATAAAGTTTAAAAAATGAATGATTAACACAACTAATACAAGTGCTAGCATCCAAATTAAAACAGACGCTATTGGGTAACCTTTTACCATAAGCGTTATTCCAAAAGGAACAAAAGCAAAAAGTGGTAAAAAGTTAAAAAATGACGTGGTAGATTTGCCTAAAACAAAGTTTACAATGCGTCGTCGTTTAATTGGTAGTGTTAACAATGGTTTTACAACCATAACGGGTAGTTTTTGGAAGAAAAACCTAAAAACCAAATCGGCAATTACCCAATAAAATAAAAAACTGTTTACTATTTTTAAAGGATCTTGCTCTGGATACATTTTTTTAAGTGCGGGATACAAAATAAGTCCCATTCCTAAAAACATAGCTATAAAATATAATGCTAAAAACCCCATTAATATTTTTATAGCAATGCCTTTACCAAAACTAGCCGACCTAAAAAACGATTTCCATTCTAAACTTAAAAACTGTTTAATCATTTTTTAAATTAATTATATTTTTGAGCAATTTCGCTTACTTCCATACCCCAAGCTTGACCAAATCCCATTGCTTTTTGGGTTAAACTTAATTGTTTTTTTGCTAATTTTTTACCTAAATCTGTATGGTAAAAAGCGGTTAACTCTTTTATTTCATTTTGAGTAAACTCTGCCATGTAAAGTACAGCCATTTTATCGTATAAAGCATCTAATGTTGCTAGAGCTTCTTTTGTATAGTCTGCTTTTTTTTCTTCAGAAACTTTAAAACCTATTTGCGCAATGGCATCGTCAAAAGCAGCTCCTGCTCCAGTTAACTTTATGAATTCGATAGTTTCTGTTTTAAATACTGTGTTTTCTTCTTGGGCTTTTACAGTTAAAACTGTTAAAAATATACCTATTAGTAAGATTTTTTTCATTCTATGTTTAAATTGATTAGTTATTATATTTTAGTTGTTTGTAACCTTTTTTATAAAAATGTTACAGTTTATATGTGTTTATAATCTGGATTTTTATTATTCAAAACGAAACTTAGGGTTTACTAAAGCTCTCATGTTTTTAATATAACTTTCTAATTCTGCCAATTTATTCACTGTTTCTTTTGTTCCTTGTTCAGTAAGCTTGTAATATTTACGTAGCCTATTGCCAATTTTTATAACCTCAACTTCTAAAAACCCATCGGCTTCCAATTTATGCAACGAAGGATACAAAGCACCTTCGGTTATTTTAAGATCTCCTTTTGTAAGTTCTTTTACTTTTTGAGTAATTTCATAGCCATACATTTTATCATTTTCATTTAAAAGCTTTAAAATGATGGTTGTTATACTACCTTTATATAAATTGGAATTGCTCATATAAGTTCAAATATATACATAATATTCTTATGCATAAATATTTTATGTAATTATTTTTTAAGTAATTGTATTAAAAAATCTAATGGCTTCATTATTTTTGTTAAAAATTTTCACATGTCATCATTCCACAAACTTTCAATTAAAAATATAAAAAAAGAAGCCAATAAAGCTATAAGCATTGCTTTTAATGTGCCTTCAAACTTAAAAGATGTTTTTACTTTTAAATCTGGGCAGTACATAACCTTAAAAGCAACGGTAAACGGCAACGAGGTACGACGCGATTATTCTATATGCGCATCGCCAAAAAGTGGTGAACTTCAAGTTGCTGTAAAAGAAGTTAAAGATGGTACGTTTTCAGCATATGCAAACAACGAATTAAAAGTTGGCGATTCTATAGATGTTGCACCTCCAAAAGGGCGTTTTATTTTTGAACCAAACGATTCTAAAACAAAAAATATAGCAGCTTTTGCAGCAGGAAGTGGTATTACACCAATTTTAAGTATTATAAAATGTGCTTTAGAAGAAGAAGTTTACAGCAAAGTTATTTTGGTTTACGGAAACAAATCGACTGACGATACCATGTTTTTAAATGAACTTTTAGAGCTTCAACATGCCTATAAAGATCGTTTTTCTATTCAATTTGTTTTTAGCCAACAAGATAAAGACGATTCTATTTTTGGAAGGATTGAAAAAAGCACCGTTAATTATGTGATGCTAAATAAGCATAAACATATTGACGTAGATGCTTTTTATTTATGCGGACCAGAAGCCATGATTCATACCGTAAAAGACGTGTTAACCGGTAATGGTATAGATGCAAACCGTATTCACTTTGAGCTTTTTAAAGCTGCAAAACCCACAGATATTGAAGAACCTAAAGCTGCATCGGGTAAAACTACCGCAACAATAACGGTTGATGATGAAACAACTACTATTGAAATGTCGCAAAAGCAAACCATTTTAGAAGCGGCTTTAGATGAAGATATTGATGCACCATATTCATGTCAAGGTGGTATTTGTAGTAGCTGTTTAGCGCGTTTAAAAGAAGGTGAAGTTACCATGCGCCAAAACAATATTTTAACCGAAAAAGAAGTAGCTTCGGGTTTAATACTTACTTGCCAAGCGCATCCTACTACAGATACTATTGTGGTAGATTTTGATGATGTTTAGAACGCTTTACTTTTAGATTATTGCTCGAACTTTCGCTATAACCGTTTCAGGTGAAATACTACTGGAAGCTTCTTTATAGTTTTCTGGGTATTTATTACCGTAAACAGACGTTGGTATTTTTGGAAATTTGTTTCTATCTGAAAGTAGTGCGTAATCTTTTGGTTGATTAAACGGCGCAAACCCAGAAAATGGATGTGTTACGCCCCAAATTGTAACAACTTTTACACCTAACATGGCGGCTAAATGAGCATTACCAGAATCCATAGAAAGCATTACATCTAAATTTGAAATTACATCTAATTCTTCTTCAAGTTGCAATTTACCTGCAACATTTATAATGTTTTCTGAAGTTGCAGCAAATGTATTTAATGTTTCTATTTCTTTTTTACCACCTCCAAACAAAACGACTTTATAATCTGTTGAAAGGGTTTCAATAACGGTTTTCATCAAATCTAAAGGATACATTTTACCTTCATGAGCAGCAAAAGGTGCAATTCCTATAAGTTTTTTTGAATTATTTCCTAAAAGTGCTTTTATGTTTTCATTTAAAATAGCTTTTTCAGGAAATGTAGGATTTGATAAGTTTAATTTAAATCCTAAAGCCTCAAAAACATCAGCATACCGTTGGTGTGTTGTTTTTAATTGCTGAAAAATTTCACCCAAAATTAATGCTTTCTTTTCGGCACGACCTTTATCAATTTGAATTGTTTTAATCCCGAATAAAAACGTTTTTAAAATATTAGTTCGTAGCACATTATGTAAATCTGCAACGGCATCAATTCCTAATTTTTTTAATCCTTTTGAAAGTTTATATAGCCCAAAAATGCCTTTATGTTTTCCATTAACCTCGGCAGGAAACACTGTAACATTTGGTAAATTTCTAAAAAAAGGTGAAAAAAATGCTCTTGTTAAAACGGTAATTTTAACATCGGGAAACTGTTGTGTAAAGGCTCTTAAAATAGGCACTGTCATAGCCACATCACCCATAGCTGACAGACGAATAACTAAGATGTGTTTTGGTGGCTTAGACATATAATGAAGCAATTTCTGTTTGCACAGAAATTTTATTTTTGCCCTCTTAAAACAGGGTTTAGCTCATCATCATTATACATTTTCATTTGCTTGTACACTTTCATGTATTTATCGCCATTTTCAATATCGCTAAGAAGTGTATCAATAGCGGTACTTAAATCTACTCGCTGTTCTAATAAAATATCTAACTTTTTTTGGCAAGCAGCACGGTGCGCATCAGTAGCATCAACACGTGTTGCTTCCTCATTCATATGATAGATTTTCAATGCTAAAATAGACAATCTATCTACACCCCAAGCAGGACTTTCAGTATTGATTGTTGCGTTTGGTTTGGCAGTTACATGCTTGTATTTTTCTAAAAAATAGCTGTCAATATATTCCACCATATCCGTTCTATCTTGGTTTGAAGCATCAATTTGACGTTTTAAAGTTAAAGCTGCAACCGGATCAATTTGCGGATCGCGAATAATATCTTCATAATGCCATTGCACCGTATCAATCCAACATTTTCTGTATAATAAATGCTCTAATAAATCACTTTCAGAATATGGATTTTCAAATGCTTGATCTACAGTATTTATAACGTGGTATTTTGCTATAACGTCTTGGAATATTTTGTTGGCTTTACTTGTAAACATGGTGTATAAATTTAAAGAGGTACAAAACTACAAAAATTAAACATAATTAATAAGCTTTCTATTTTAGTAACTATACACTTTCTAATTTTAAATTTGAATAGGATAACTTTAAAAATAGTAACTTTATATTTCTAAATGAAAGACCAAAACGTATGCATATTCATAACTTATCAGAAAAAAACTCAATTTTAAACACCTTTATTTCTGAAATTAGAAGTGTCTCAATTCAAAAGGATCGTATGCGTTTTAGAAGAAATATAGAACGTATTGGTGAGGTTTTAGGTTATGAATTGAGTAAAGCTTTAAATTACAAATTGGTTTCGGTTGAAACACCTTTAGGAACTTCCTCAATAAATTTAACCGATAATACTATTGTTTTATGCTCTATTTTAAGAGCAGGCGTGCCTTTACACAACGGATTACTGAATTATTTTGATACTGCTGATAACGCTTTTATTTCAGCATATAGGCATCACAAAAAAAATCCTGAAAGTTTTGAAATTATTGTTGAATATTTAGCATGCCCAAACTTAGAAGGTAAAACGCTTATTTTGGCAGATCCAATGCTGGCAACAGGTCAATCTATGGTTGCAACTTTTGAAGCTTTAAAACCTTTTGGAACACCTAAAGAAATCCATTTAGTAAGTGTAATTGGCGCTAAAGAAGGCGTAAGTTTTGTTGAAAATCATTTTGACAAAACAACCCATTTATGGATTGCTACTATTGATGAAAAACTAAACGAAAAAGGTTATATTATTCCAGGATTAGGTGATGCTGGCGATTTGGCTTTTGGTGAAAAACTACAGCATTAACAACACAAATGGCATAATAAACAAAATAGCAACAAACACTTCTCTAAACCATTTATCTTCTATAGTTTGAATGTAATTGGTAATAATAATTGCTAGTGGCGCAAATAAAAATAAAAACTCACTACCATTTTTATCGGGCGCAAATAATACCACAACAAAAGCAATTATGGCAGTAATTATCACAATTTTAAAAGATGCTCTTAAATCCTTTTTTTGCTTTTTTATGTTTTGTAAATAAAATATAGACGACCAAATACCAAAAGAAATTAGCATGGTAATAGCAACTATATAATTTGTAGAATTATACACACTAAAATCATAACTAATACCTCTGGATGAATTGAATATTTCAAAATAATCATTATACATAATTATTGAAACACCTACTGCTATACTAAATACTGTAGCTACACCTATGGATGGAATAATCCAATGTCTTAAACTATTATCGGCATAAAAAAACAAGCTAAAAATAATAACTATAAAAAATAATATCGCCCAAAAATAAAATAACGATGCAAAAGCTATCCATAAAGCAGCATCAAAAAGTTTACTTTTTATGTTTTTTTGTGAACGTAAACTTATTATCCTTCTAATGCCTAACAAAACAAAAAAATTAGAAATAAGGATATTTGTATGGTTTGTAGTTTGTACTAAGGTTAAAAAAAACAAGCTAAAAAGCAGAATTTCGTAGCTGTTACTTTTGGTTAAATTATTTTTAGTAACAATAAAATTGAATACCAAAATAGTAATAGCGCAAATAAAAAAAGCAGATAATTGGTTAAAAACAAAAACAGGCGTAATAGTTTCATTTATTATGTTTGTCCTAGCTGTTACAAAAGCTAATAGGGTAATAAAAAAAACAATAATTAAATTTATTATTTTAGATTTATTAAAAATGCTTGTTATCATTAACTGTTTTTGTATTTTTGCTTCGTAAATATACTAACTAAAACTGGTTAGAAACCAATAATTATATTGCTATGAAAGATTTCTTTTACGCTATACAAGATTTATTTGTTAACTTTTTGTTCAAACCTATGGATGCTTTAAAAGCATTAGAGCTTGAAAACTGGTTTGCTGCAAATACTATTTCTTGGATTTTTGTTATCATCGGGTTTGCTGCTATGGTTTATTGGATGAAACAACTTAAAATATTTAATGATAACAACGAAGAAGATAAAAGCATTTCTTCGCATTCGTTTTTATAAATCGAATCCAATATCTTTACGATAATACATCTTATCAAAATGTAGTTTTTCTATGCTTTGGTAAGATTTTTTTATGGCTTCTTGGTACGTATTTCCATAAGACGTTATTGCCATAACACGACCACCAGAAGTTACTATTTTTCCTTCTTTCAATTGTGCGCCTGCATGAAACGGAATAGAATCTGAAATAGCGTTAACTCCTGTAATTTCTTTTCCTTTTTCGTAATCTTCAGGGTAACCACCAGATACTAGCATAATGGTTGTCGCAGCACGCTCGTCAATTTCAATATTTATTTTATCTAAAGTGCCATTACCCATCGCTTGAAGAATTTCAACAAAATCATTCTTAAGTCTTGGTAAAACAACTTCCGTTTCTGGATCGCCCATGCGTACATTGTATTCAATAACTTTTGGGTCGTTTCCAACTTTTATTAAACCAATAAATACAAAACCCACATAAGGTAAGTTGTCTTTTTTAAAGCCGTTTATGGTAGGTTTTACAATACGTTCTTCAATTTTATTTAGAAATTCATCGGTTGCAAATGGTACTGGAGAAACTGCTCCCATACCACCTGTATTTAAACCAGTATCGCCTTCGCCAATACGTTTGTAATCTTTCGCTGTTGGTAAAATTTTGTAATTTTTCCCGTCGGTTAGTACAAAACAACTTAATTCAATACCATCCAAAAATTCTTCAATAACTACTTTTGAGCTTGCATTGCCGAATTTTGAATCGACTAACATACTTTTTAATTCAGCTTTAGCTTCATTTAAATCATTTAAAATAACAACACCTTTGCCTGCTGCTAGTCCATCTGCCTTTAAAACGTACGGCGGATTTAATGTTTCTAAAAAAGCAAATCCTTTTTCAACAGTATCTTTTGTAAAACTTTCATAAGCTGCCGTTGGAATGTTGTGTCTGTATAAAAACTCTTTTGCAAACTCTTTACTACCTTCTAAGGTTGCAGCTTCCTTTTGTGGACCAATTACTTTTACATGCTTTATAGCTTCATCATTTAAAAAATAATCGTGAACACCTTCAACTAATGGATCTTCAGGACCAACTACAACCATTTCAATGTTTTCGTTTAAAACTAAGCTTTTAATAGCCTCAAAATCGGTTACACCAATATTAACATTAGTAGCTATAGTTGCAGTTCCTGAGTTTCCTGGTGCTACAAACAACTTTTTACACAACGGACTTTGAGCAATTTTCCAAGCAAAAGTATGTTCTCTTCCGCCAGAACCTAGAATTAAAATATTCATTGAATTGTTTTTAAATGAAGTACAAAAATAAAATTAATGCTGCTAAATTCACGACTATTTTTTATTTACTTTACCAAAAAATTATACTTTATCTTGAATTTGTTCAATCTTTCTTTAAAACTTAATGGCTTTCCTATTGAAAAAGCTAAAACTCTTTTGGGTTCTATTCAAAAGAAAAATGAAAACGAACTTATAAGTTATATTGAAACTAAAAAACAAGACATTGTTGCATTTCATTTAAAACACAATCCGTTTTATAAAACCTTTGCAAAAGATGCGAATCTAAAAGATTGGAACACCTTTCCGGTGATGACCAAACGCCACTTGCAACAACCTTTAAGTGAGCGACTTTCAGAGGGTTTTACAGAAAAAAAAGTGTATGTTAATAAAACCTCTGGTTCATCTGGCGAACCATTTATTTTTGCGAAAGATAAATTTTGTCATGCAATTACTTGGGCAAGTTTTATTGATAGATATAGTTGGTTTAATTTGGATTTTAACACCTCGAAACAAGCGCGTTTTTACGGTATTCCTTTAAACAAAACAGGCTATTACAAAGAACGTTTTAAAGATTTTTTAAGTAACCGTTATCGGTTTTCAGTGTTCGATTTAAGTGATGCGCAACTTGAAAAAAACCTTAGCACGTTTAAAAACAACCATTTTGATTATATTAATGGTTATACAAGTTCTATTGTTCAATTTGCAAAATTTTTGAAGCGGAAAAACACCATTTTAAAAACTATTTGTCCCAGATTAAAAGCTTGTATTGTGACATCGGAAATGCTTTTTAAAGAAGATAGAACGCTTTTAGAAACACAATTTGGTATTCCAGTAATTAATGAATATGGTGCTGCAGAATTGGGCTTGATTGCCTTTCAAAACACCAAAAATGACTGGATTTTAAACACCGAAGATTTGTATGTTGAAATTTTAGATGAAAACAACATGGTTTTACCCTACGGTGAAGAAGGTAGAGTTGTAATTACATCACTTTACAACAAAGCACATCCGTTTATCCGATACGATTTGGGCGATATTGGAAAACTTTCAAAAGAAAGTACACCACAAAAACCAATTCTTGAAAGCTTAATTGGCAGAACAAACGATGTTGTTAGTTTACCAAGCGGCAAAAAAGCAGCAGGTTTAACCTTTTACTATGTAACCAAAACCGTTATTGAAAAAGATGGAAACGTAAAAGAATTTATTATTGAACAGCAAAAACTAGATACCTTTAAAATAAGCTACACAAGTGCTTCTGAGCTATCTGAAGAAAAACTAATCAATATTAAAAATGCTATTGCTAAATATTTTGAACCAAACTTAACGGTTCATTTTGAAAGAAAAACTTCATTAGACCGTTCTAATAGAGGGAAATTAAAACAATTTAAATCGTATTTGTAGAAATAACTTGTTTTGATTTTACAAAAAAGTGTTCGTATAAAAACACCAACATGTAGCATACAGCTTTTAAAGTTGAAAACCCCAACCCCTTTCTATAAACCAAGTAATTATACTTTAAAAGATTAATTTTGTTTGAAGACATCGAATCTTTTCGAACCCGATAATACGCCAACGATTCTTGAATGCCTTTAGCTGGTTTTCCGGACTTTTTTATTGCAGCCAACCAAAGCAACCAGTCTTGTCGTTTCTGTAAATTAGGTGCTTTTATTTTGCCTAAAACTTCAACATTATACATTCCTGTTAAGTTACCAATGTAATTGCTTTTTAAATGTTTTTGATAGCTTAGTTTTGGCAACGCTTTTATTAATTTGTTAAGCGGTTTACCAGTTTCATCAATTTGCTCATAACTACTGAAACATACATGGCAATTTTCAGCTTGCATAAATGCTATTTGGGTTTCAAGTTTTTTTGGTTTCCAAATATCATCGGCATCTAAAAAAGCAATGTATTTTCCATTCGACGCTTCAATACCTTTGTTTCTAGAAATGGCTGCGCCTAAATTGATGCTGTTTTTAAGAAGTTTTATATTTGGAAATTTTAAAAGAATTTGATTTGCTATTTCAATAGTATTATCGGTTGAACCATCGTCAATTAAAAGTAATTCCCAATTTTTATACGTTTGATTTATAATACTGTTTACGGTTTCTGAAATATATGCTTCAGAATTAAACATGGGAGTTATAATTGAAACTAACGGTTTCATTGAATATTAGTATGCTTTTTCTTCGCCTTTTAAAGCATTTATGAATGTTTGGATGATGATTTTTATATCTAACAATAACGACCAGTTTTCAATATAAAAAATGTCGTATTTTACTCGGTTGATGATGTCTTTGTCGGTTTCAACTTCACCTCTAAAACCACTGGTTTGTGCTAAACCTGTTATGCCTGGTTTTACAAAATGACGAACCATAAATTTATCTATTCTTTGAGCATACATATTTGTATGACTAACCATGTGTGGTCTTGGACCAACAACCGACATATCGCCAAATAAAACGTTGAAAAATTGAGGTAACTCATCAATACTTGTTTTTCTTATAAATGAACCAATTTTAGTAATCCGTTGGTCTCCTTTTGTTGCTTGGTGCAAGTGAGCATTTTTATTTGGAGTCATTGACCTATATTTATAACAATCAAACTCTTGATAGTTAAACCCGTTTCTAGATTGTTTGAAAAATACAGGACCTTTTGATTCAAGTTTAATTAAAACTGCTAGAATAGGTGTTAACCACGATAGAATAAAAATAATTATAAATGATGCAAATACAATATCAAACAGTCGTTTAATGAGCTTATTTGCCGATTCTTGCATTGGTATCGTTCTAATTGATAAAACAGGAATATAGTCGTAATATTCGTATTTTAATTTTTTAGAGAAAATATCTTTATTGTCAGGGATAAACTTAAGTACTCTTAAATTATTATCTGCAAAATCTATAATTCTGTTTATTTGTTTATTTGATAACTCTGCTACAGAAAAATATATTTCATCAATATCATTGTCAATTACATAACTAAAGAACTTTTCTAAAGAAAAGTCTTTGTCATTTATACTAAAATGAGCTTTAAACTTATATCCAAAATCTAATCTTTTATTAAATGTGTTTATTAATTGACGTGTTTTTTCATTATTACCAATTACTACAACATTTCTAGTATTACCACTTAAAACAGCTCTATATTTTTTTAATAAAAAGGTTGTTAAAAATTTAAAAGCACTTATAACTAAAAAAATAAATATTAAATAATTACCTAATGCCAACCTACTAATATTTGGTTGCTTAAAAAACCCGATATATGCATATAGAACGATAGCAAAAAAAACAATTTGCCTAAATAATAGTGGAATGATTTGAATTATTCGAGTATTTCTATGAACTTCATAAAAATAATTTTTTACGGTAATCACAATCCATGTGAAGGATATGTATAAACAAAAAGCTATCCTGTTATTTAAATTAATTTCAAACAAAAAAATAGCCATATTAATAATGACCAAATCAATAAATCTAAATAATGGTTTAATAAAACCCGAATATCTTCCTTGTTTATAGTTCAATTAACTAAATTTTATATTTCTTAATGTTCAATGCACCAAATTGCGAGTGTTTAAAAAACACTCTCTAAGAATGGTTAAGTTTTTTTAATATTTACCAATATGTAATTGGATTAAAAAGTTCATCACTAATTTATGTTTCAAAACCAAAAGTATTAAATATATATAAACATATATTATTCAAACCTCGAAATCTATTATACGTTATGTTATTGAAAACATCTTGCTTAACACTCTATCCTCTAATATTAAATATATTCCTATAAAGAGGTTTTAAGTTTATAATTTGATACTATTAAGATGAGTGATTGTTTGCTTTTACTTTATAAAATTTAACAATTCTATAATTCTACTCATAATTTCTAAATTTGAAAATACAAAATGTATGTAAGTTTATCTGTTATTAAAATTTAATTCTATTTCTTTTTTTGAAAAATCAATATTAAAAAGCAAAAAATACATAAATAAGAAAAAATAAACACCTCTTTGTCTATTAAATACAGATTCAGTAAAAAATAAAATTGAAAAAATCATAAAAACAGCAATTATAAATGGGCTTTTGTTTTTTATGGCAAATTTAAAACCAATATATAAGCTATAAACTAATATTATAAAACCAAAAACACCAACCTCGGCTAATGTTTGATTGTATTGACTATGAAAATTAAATTCAGTACCATAGCCTTCTGGCACGTTATATTTTATACATTTTTCATTAATTTTTTCCTGTGTAGCACCTAAACCAAATCCGGAGAATAAAATAGGTTCTTCGTTTTCAAACTCGTATAAAAATCTAGTATAAAGCAATCTTAACTCTGAACCATTAAAATAATAATTCTTTTTATAATTTTGTCCTGTTACTATTTCAGAAAATCTAGGAAATAACTCAGTATAAAATTTAGGATTAAACTTTAAAAAAACTAATAGTATGCTAACAATTAATGTAAAAAATAGGGTTATTTTTAAAACTGAAATAGATTTCCATTTTAATAAAAAATAAAAAAACACAATTACCAAAGTAGTAATCAATATTGATTTTGAACTTAGTAATAATAGAAAAACAACTAATAATGCTATTAAAAATTTATTCAATAAATTCTTTTTTTCATTAAATAACATATAAAAAAAAGCTGCAACAGAAAACAAAGACACGTAAATTCTATTTAAATCCAATGGACTTACAAGTTCATGCTGAGTTAAATTTACTAAGCTTCCTGTTTTTATAAAATGCAGTAAGCCTATCGTTATGAAAATAATAGCAAAACCTCCCATTACAAAAGAGAAATAACGAAAAATACGTTTTATTTCATCTAAGCTGAATTTTGGTATAAATAGAAATAAAATTGGTATTATCAAAAAAGCGGATTTTCTTATAATTCCAACCAATGTTAAATCTTTATTAATAGACCAGAAATATGAAACGACCATTAAAAAATAAAAGCAAATAAACGCAATAGATGCCTTATTGTAATTTGGTTTTATTTTATTATTAAAACAATAATAGATGGTGTATAGAATTAACAATAAATACGCCAAATTAGACACAAAAAGAGGTAATGGTAGTGCGCAAATTATAATAATTATTAATAAAGAAAAATAGTATTTATCTAGTAATGGTCTTATAATTAGTTTCACTAAAAAATGAATTTAAAATCAATTTCAAATATAATTATATTTATAATCTATATTTGTTACTTATTTAAACTTTATTTGGTAAACATTAAAACCCTGAATGGGACTGATAAAAAAAACAAAAATGTATAATCTTTGCATAGTTATTCCTTGTTACAATGAAGCTGGTTACTTTTTACACTCCAACTACATTTCTTTTCTCAAAAAAAACAACGACACTTTAATTTGTTTTGTAAACGATGGATCTTCGGACAGCACTAGTGATTGTATTTCATCCTTAAAAGATCGTTTCCCAGATAATGTAGAAATAGTATCGCATAGCGCTAATCAAGGTAAAGCCGCTGCTGTTAAAACAGGTATGGATTACTGCAATACAAATTTTAATTTTAAGAATATTGCTTATTTAGATGCAGATTTATCAGTTTCTTTAGAAGAATGTTATAATTTAATGTCTTATTTAGATAAGGATATTGATTTTGTGTTCGGGTCTAGAGTTTTAAGGATTGGTGCAAATATTGAACGTAAAAAATCGCGTCATTACATTGGGAGAATCATTTCTACACTCATTTCAATTATACTATCATTAAAGGTATATGATACACAATGCGGATGTAAAATATTTAAAGAAAATCTGTCTAAGGAAATTTTTAAAAAACCTTTTATCTCAAAATGGCTATTTGATGTTGAGATATTTTTTAGAATATTGAAAATATATGGGAAAGAATTGGCTCTAACAAAAATGTTGGAAATACCTTTAAAACAATGGATTGATAGAGGCGATTCAAAGGTAAAGATCACCTATTTTTTTAAGCTATGGATAGATTTATTAAGAATAAAAAAAGAATATTCAGATAGTACATCCACTAATTTAAAAAACAAAAAAACGTTTTTAAACTTAAAACCCAATTGGCTGTGTATTTCTGCAATATTATTATGTCTCTTAATTTTTCAAATTTGTTATGGTCTTGAAATTATAATACCTACCAATATTAACTGGTTGCTATCTGCTTACCATGATTGGGGGCAGCATTATTTAGGCTGGACCTATTTTAGAAGTGCACCTTGGGGTTTTCCTTTAGGTGATATGTATAATTACTATTACCCATTAGGAACTAATGTTGGTTTTACAGATTCTATACCTCTTTTAGCTTTAATATTAAAACCATTCTCTGAACTTTTTCCTGAAGATTTTCAATATTTAGGTGCGTTTATGTTTTCTGCATTTATTTTAAGTGCTATATATACTTTGAAAATTTTACGCCTTTATAAAGTAAACCCAATCATATCATTAGGAGCCACAGTATTTGTAATTGCAAGTCCGCTACTTTTATATAGAGGTATGCACCCTGCTTTAACAGCACATTGGTTAATACTAGCTTCATTTTATTATTATCTATCTCCTAATAGCAAACTAAACCCTATTAAAGCTAATTGGCGACAAGTACTTATTTTTGTATTAAGTGCTGGCATTCACCCTTATTTAGCCGCCATGGTTTTTGGTTTTTCAATAACATTACCCCTTAAAAATTATTTTTTTGATAAATCGCTTTCGCTTAAAAAGGCGTGTTTTTTTCCAGTAATATCACTAGTATTTGGACTTATTTTATGGTATGTATTGGGAATGATTAGTTTTGGAAATGATACAGGAATTTCGAATGTAGGTAATTATGGTGAAAGCTCCTTTAACTTAAATAGCTTTTTTAACCCCCATGAATATACTTCGCAATTTCTATCTGGCTTACCTATTATGTCAGATAATCAAATGGAAGGCTTTAGCTATTTAGGCCTAGGCCTAATAATTATTGCAATTATTGCATTGCTATATTTGTTGTTTTTGGTTGTTCGAAAGAAAATTTTAAAAACGCACCTTTATACTTTACCATTAATTATTCTAACTGTGTTGTTATTACTGTTCGCAATAAGTCATGTTGTAACTTTAGGACAAGCGGTTTTATTTGAAGTACCAATTCCTGATTTTGTTAAAAATTTAGGTAGTATATTTAGGGCTCATGCTCGTTTTTGTTGGCCTTTTTATTACCTATTTGTAATTTTTTCAATAATACTTTTTTCTAAGTTGCCTATTAATAACATTTTAAAAACATCAATTTTTGTAGGTTTATTGGCTTTCCAAATTTATGATATTAAAAATTCCTTAACTTCAAGAGATTTGGCATATGGTAGTTTTGATACTAAACTTGAAGACGATAAAAAATGGATACAAATTTTTAGTAAGTTTGATGAAATAATAACTTATCCACCTTTTGAAAATTCAATGGCATACACCTCTGATTATCAAGATTTAATGTATTTAGCTAATAAAGCTAAAAAACCTATTTCTGTAGGTTATGTTGCTAGAATGAAACCTACACATATTTACACTGATTCTTTGGAAAGAGCTATAGTAAAAGGAGGTGCTAAGCCAAACAAAAAAACACTTTTTATTACGACACCTAAATATATAGATATTTTTAAAGTACCCATTTCTCAAAATAAATTTTCTATAAAAAAATTAGATGATTTTCTTTTTATTTATCCTAAGGAATATAATATTGAATCATACTTTAAAGATTCTGAAATCAATAAAAAATTTGTAGATTCTATCTATTCAACTTTAATGAGTGACATTCAAAAGGGTTCTGGTAATTATTTAAAAATTGATAATGTAGCTTTAGAAAACAAAAATCCTGTTAGAATAGGTTTGGACGAGTTAACTGTTGTTGATAATTTACTAAAAATTAGGGGTTGGGCATTTGACGAAACAGTTGATTTGAATGTAAATGATTCCGTTTTTATAACTTTAACCAATAAAACAACTTCTTATTTATTTAATACCAAGTTAATTTCTAGACCAGATGTTACGGTTTATTTTAAAAAGAAAAATATTGATTCTTGCGGATTTAATGCATCTATTTTTGGTGATAAACTAGCCAATGATATCTATGATATAGGAATTACAATTAAGAATAAAAAGATAAAAGCATACGGAAAAACAGAAAGCCATATACAAATAAAGTCAAATTAGATGCTATAAATGTCTCAAAACGTTATTTTAAAGATATTAAATCTTCAAATAATTGTAAATATTGACTGTTTATTTTTTGTTTGTTAAACTCTTTGTCAATTTTTTCAAAATTAGCCTCTAATTTTTGTATGTTTTCTTTTTTAGTAATGCTATTTAATAGGTTTGAAACATCATTTTTATTAGAAAAATAAAACCCGTTGTTTTCTAAAATTGCTTCGTTAAATATATTTTTATTTGCTATAATTAAAGCTTTGGATGCCATAGCTTCTAATAATGATGGGTTTGTACCACCAACGGAATGTCCATGAAAATATAGATTTGAAAAAAAACGTAAATTGTTTAAATGATTTTGATTATATACACCTCCTAAAAAAACAATATTAGTATAGTTTTTATACTTTGTAATAAGTCTTTTTCCGAAGCTATTAGCGTCATTTTTTCCTATTACCAAAAATTTCTGTTTATTATTACTTTCAACCACGCCATCTAATATTACCTCAATATTATTTTCTGGTTCCATTCTGGCTATAAGTAAATTGTAATTGTATTTTTCAAGATTATAAGCATCCAGAACATTAAAATCGTCTTGATCAAAAAGTGATGCTCCATATGCTATATAGGTAGATTTTTTTTTGTATTTTTCTTTTAAATAATTTTGAATTCCAATAGAATCTGCTACTAAATAGTCGCTATTCATTGCCGCTAATCTTTCGGCTATTTTTAAAAATTCTTGTACCTTTTTAGAGTATTTGCTGCGTTTCCATTCCAAGCCATCCATATTTGTAACTAAAATGGCTGTTTTGGGCATTAATTTATACCAAATGGAGCTACTAGTATAACCTAACTGAAGAATGATGTCAAATTTTCGTTTCCTAGCATCTAGAATACAATTTAAATCATATACAAACTGTCCTGCTGTACCTATTCGATATTCTGGATCATATTTGTGTACTATATGCACACCTTTCCATAGTGCTTCTTGATATGGATGGTTATGTGAATTATAAACATATACTTCATGTTCTTTTTGTGCCAAATATTCCGATAAAAATTCAGCAAATTGTTCAAAACCTCCATGGTAATTGGGAACGCCTCTTACTCCTATAATTCCTATTTTCATTAACTTTTTTTACTACTTAATTTTGCATTCGTCCCTAAATATAAAAAGACTCCTAAAACAATTGCTGTTACTTCTTCTACATTATATAAGCCTGAAATTATTAATGATGAAAACAAAAGATACAAAGCAGTAGATGCTATTAAATTAGAAAATACTTGACTCTGTATATTATTTTGTTTTGAGTAAGACTTAAAATATAAGGCAAACAAAAATACTAAATATAATAGCAATCCTACTATACCTGTTTTATATAGTATAAAAACATATCCATTATGTAAAATAGGTATAAATTGCACACCACCTTCACTACTAAGTGGCGCATTAAATTTCAAATCTACTAAAGAACCAAAACCATATCCATTAATATATTTTGTTGGTTGTTTATTTAAGCCTTCAAATGCACAATAAGCTTCATAAGCTCTCCAATGATCCCATAATGCTGCATGGTTTTTTAAATCTAATTTTGGTGAAAATATTTCAGAAGGTGCTATCTTCATTTTATATAAAAAAGATTCTAAACCATTTCCTTTTCTATCAAATTCTTTACTAAATAAATAAGTATAAAAACCCCCAAAAAGAATTAAAATAATTACGCCATATTTTAATCCTTTCTTATTAATTTTTAAATAGTTGAGTGCTCCTAAAATTAAAAAGAATATAGCAACAAACATGGTTCTTGAAAAGTAGAATAAAAATGAAACTAGCAATAAAGCTAAATAGAAATTTTTAGCTTTATTGCTTTTAATTATATTAAATAATGGGTATTTGTAAGACAGGAACAACAAGGCTATTGCAAAAATTTCTAAAATATTTGAAAGTCCACATGTAGCTCTTATACCTGCAGCAGAAGCCGTTTTAAAATTTACATTAACAATAACATTAACGATGTGATAAATGGCATAAGCTACCCCTAAATAAATAACTATTTTAAAAATGGTTTTCCAATTATTTATTTTTCTGGCAGCAAAATAGCCAACTAATATTAAAATAAGTGGTTTGCTAAAGTAGAGCAAATCTCTTATAAAATTGTAAGTGGTAGGATTGCTAAAAAAAGCAGACACAATACCCAATAAAATAATTAGAATTAATATAGAAAGTAACTCAAAATCTTTTTTTAAAATCCTGCATTTATTTATGAGCATTAATAAAAAAGCTGTCCCTATTAAAAGTAATGAGTTTGTCTCAATTGATGGTATTTCCCTTTGTATTAAAAGTGATAATATTAATAATAATGGTGTTATTTTAATGCTTAAAAGATTCAAATTGAGTGGTAAAAAGTTTTAAAACTATTGGTATATTTTAAAAGTGAAAACTCCAATTTAGATCGGGTATATCCTTGATTGCCATATAAGGTAATTAATTCTGGATTTAAAATTAATTTCTCAATTGCATTCTTCAAAGCTATTTTATTGCTCGGTTCAAACAACAAACCAGTGTTATTATGTAAAACAATTTCCTTCAATCCACCATGATTTGCCGCTATAACAGGCTTTTTAGATAACATCGCTTCAACAGCAACTAGCCCAAAAGGTTCTGGATCTGTAGTTGGTACAATAACAATATCGATACAGTCATAATATTTCCATAAATCTTTCTGAAAATCAATTACAGTTACATGCTCTTTAATACCTTTTTCTAAAATTGCCTTTTCTAACTCTATCAATAGATGTTCTTGTTTTTTTATAGTAGAACCAATAAAGAGTAATTTGATATTTTTAATGTTATTACCTAGTAGTAATTCTTCAAAAGCATTTAAAAGCAAATGCTGCCCTTTATGTTTATTAATACGTCCAATAAGACCTATTATTAATGTTGATGGCTCTAATTCGTTAAAAAACGACTTCCTTAATGCATTCTGCTCTGCTTCTGTGATGAAAGATAAATTTCTATCAAGACCGTTATAAATTATTTGTGATTTTTTTTTAAGTTTTGGATGGTATTCACATAAATGATTAAAAGAAGCTTGCGAATTAAAAACAACAAAACTTGAAAAATAATTAACCAAATACGGATATGCTTTAGAAACTATTTTAGGGTGCTTAATAATTTCATGTACATGCCATACGTGTTTAATTTTATATTTATGGCTGTAAAGAGCACCTAAAAATACTGCTAAAGTATTGGAATGTACAATATCAATTTTTCTATTACCAAGTGTTTTTTTTAATGCCGTAACTGCTGAATACATTAAAAAAGGGAGTTTTATAATTTGTAAACTAGTAAAAAGTTGCCTAGAAACTTTTATAACGGGGCTAATTATAACCTCAATGTTTATTTTATTTAACTCCTCTGTTAAAGGACCTTCCTCGGGTAAAACGACTATAGGGTTAAAATCGTTTTTTATAGCATCTACAAGATATAATAAGGTTTTATCTGAACCATATAAATCTGCGGATTGATGTATAAAAAGAATGTTTTTCATTTATTATAGCTGTTTAAGTATTTTGGCAGGAACACCGCCAATTACTACATTATCTGGAAAGATTCCTTTTACTACTGCTCCGGCGGCTACTACCGAGTTATTACCAATTTTACAACCATCTAAAAATGTAACTTTAGCACCTACCCAAATATTATCTCCTAATACGATACCATCAGACGTAACACCTTGTTCTCTTATTGGTTTGGTAACATCACTATAATTATGATTTTCTGAATGAAAACTAATATAAGAACCCATAATTACATCGTTCCCAATTTCTATTCCTCCTGATGCTCCAAATTCTGTAAACCTGCCTATTCCACTATTATTACCTATTTTTAAACCAATGCCATATTTAGACATGTGACTTGTTGAAGACACACTAGAATATGCTCCTATTTTCACATTATTTCCAAAACAGATTTTTTGTGAAGCAAAAGCATCAATAAAACAATGTTCTTCAATGGTAACATTATTTCCAAAATGTATGTTTTTTTTATTCAAAAAAATGGTGTTTTTCCCAACAAAAACCCTTTTTCCTAATTTTAAAAAACCACGAACCAACATAATTAGCCTATATCTTAAAGAGTATATTAAAAGCTTGTTGGGAATTCTTTCGTCCAAAGAATAATTCTTCCCGTTTTTTTTAAGCATTTTTTGATATTTCTTTTTGAACATTACCATATTAAATTTACTAACACCTAAGATATTCTATTTTAAAAAAGAGGAAATATAATATTTAATTAACGAGAAATAAAAATCAAAATACGCTATAGGTGTAAATGTTTTTGCTGTGTTTATTTTAGCTTTCCTTACTTCCCTAAAAACCAAAAATACGTTGTTATTACTTACGCCACCATCTTCCATTTCAGCCGTAAAACAATCTATAAAAATTGTTTTTAATTTTGATTTTGCTCTTAATAGCATTTCATAGTCTCCTGCTATTTTATAAATTTCATTGTACATTCCATATTTTTCAAAATAATTTGAATTGTGAAAAGATCCTACATGTGCAATTTTCATATACCTTTTAAAGTTTTTCCAAATCCATTTATCAGAAACAATATATTTTATTTTGCCTTTATTCACTAACCTTACTTTTGAGTGTACAAAATCTGCTTCTGGATTATTTAAAAGTTCAGTAGCATACATTGAAAAAGCGTTATCAAGATAAATATCATCTGACCCTAAAAATGCTATCCAATTTCCTGTTGCTAATTTTAATCCTTTATTCCATGCATTATAAATTCCTGTATCTTTTTCACTTATCCATTTGAATGAAATGTTTCGTTCCTTAAAAATTACTTCATATTTTTTAATGATATTTATGGTATTATCGTTTGATTTTCCATCAACAATAATATATTCATAATTAGAATAATTTTGACTCAGAACAGATTTTATTGTCTTTTCTAAAGTCTTTTCGCTATTGTAGGTTGCTGTAATTATGCTAAGTAATGGATTCATTTAATTTTTTGTTAAACTTATCATGTGATTAATAATTTCTCTTCCTGTATTTTCCCAGTTAGATTCTAAAACCGCTTTATGATAAGCATTCAAAGCCATTTTATTATAGGATTCCTTGTTATTTACTATACTTAAAATTTTTTCTTCATACATTTTAGGTGTTGCATTAATATCTAATGCAATACCTGTTTTCCCATTTTCTATAACATTTGATATGCCTCCTACATTGGTGCTTATGGAGGGTATGCCTAATGAACTAGCTTCTGCAAAAACAATTCCTAAACATTCTTGCTTTGAAGGAACAAACAAGAAGTCTGCTTTTAAATATAATTTAATAAGTTTGTTTTTACCTGCCTCATCATTTTTGTTAATAAATCCATGATTAGTACAAAAATCAGGAATTTTATTTATTGGTAATTCCTTTATTCCTACAATGTCTAAACTAACATTATACCCCAATTTAATTAAGCTTTTTGCAGTTTGATACACTATTTCGCCTCCTTTTCGTTCCCAATCAACCCCAACAAATAATAAGTTAATGCTTTTTTCCAACAATTTGTTTTTTAAATTGTCAATTATAAACTTTTCTGTAACAGCATAATCTAAGTTAGCACCAAAAGGCACTACTTTTATTTTCTTTTTTAAAACTTTATAATGCTCAATTGCATTATTAGCCGCCCAATTTGATGCGTAAATAATTCCAGTTGCTTTATTGTGGGCTAATTGTTCATGATACTCACCTTCTACAAGGGTTTTTTTACTTAAATTTTTTATTGGAAAATAGAAATCTAACATACTATGAAATGTAGCGTCTAAGTAAAAAAATATTGGCACATTCGTTTCTAAATAAACTATTGGTAATGAGCTAGTTGTTATAATAAAATCTACATCATTAGGCATTCTTTCTTGAATTTGTAATGCCAATGATTTCAATATAATCTTGCTCCTATTTTGATGATAATCTTGTTTAAAAATTTTGCCAATTACTTTTCTGAAAAAAATTAAAATTGATTTTTTTATCTTCAATTTATCAATAACAATAACTTCAATATCTTGTTGCGAAATTGATTTTTTTATGTAATAGTTTAGGCCAGACCATTTTGTTAAATCATCAGAATCTTCAATACAGATATACGCTATTTTAATTTTTTTTTTCATTTTTTGTGCGCTTTTAATAAAAGGAATAGGCTTTTAATTTATTTTCTTTATCGTTTTAAGAGCTTGAATAGGCATAAAAATAGCCAACCCTAACAAACTTAAACATGTAGCTAAAATTACACCGCTACTTCCTAGTCCGTAATATTTTACAAATAATATAGATAATGGAATATTTATTATTGCTCCAAAAAGATATAACCACATTTGAAGTTTAATTTTACCGATGCCATTTAAAAATGTCATGTATATGTCACCATACACTCTAATTAAAATAAATGCAATCATAAATATTATTAGTGCCTGTGGTAATATGTAGTCTTTACCAATCCAAATTTTTATTATCCAATGAATATTGATACCTACCAAGATTAATGCAACAAATAATACTATAAACAATATATTCAAATTGAATAATGTTTTTTTTATCCAAATTATTTCTCGTGTTTTGTAAGCATCTGTAAATAAAGTCCATAATGGTGTAAAAATCAATGAACTTAAAATTAAAAAGGGTTGAAATATTTTATATACTATACTGTAAACAGTAGTAGATTCAGGATTTACAAAATATGTTATAATAATATTGTCTGTAGATAAAATTATAATTAAAGATAATTGAATTACAAAAAAATTAATTCCTAAACCCATTATTTCACCCATTCTTTCTCTTCTAAAAAACTTAAGTTTAGGTTTTAGGTGTTTGTTTTTATAAAAAAAAAGTGCGGTAAATATAAGTCCTATTGCAATATTAGTTATGCCATAAATCAAGCTGACTAAAACTAATGACTTTTTTATTAAATAAGGTAATAAAATAATTCCTAAAAAAATAAGTGCTTGATATATGGCTAAAGCTGTTTCGTTTTTATATGATTTTTGAATAGCCATATATAAACTCTTGTAGATATTGATACTAACACTTAAAACTACTAAAAAAAGATTAATGAGTATTATTAATTTCATTTTACTTTCTTCAATTTCAATATTAAATAATTGATTCATTTTAAAAAAGAAAATAAAACATGCTCCAACGGCAAGTATAAACAAACTCATAAAAAAAATAGCTAAATATGCTGTTGATATATAGATGTTTGCTAAGTTATAATCTTTTATAGTAAGTGCTTCTGTTAACTTGTTTTTTAACCCTAAAGAAATGCCTATATCCATAAAATATATGGTTACAAACAACCCATAAATGGTTACCCAAACGCCATAATATTCGTCTCCTAAATAAAGTAGTAAAAAGGGAACGGTTAAATACATTAATATCATATTCAATGCTCTCCATACCAAACTATGAAGTACATTTGACTTAAGTATTTTGTCTTTGGTCATTAACTAAGAAAAATTCAAGTTATACCATTGGTAAACTTTTTTTATACCTTGATCCAATTCAACACTATGTTTCCACCCTAAAGTATTTAACTTAGAAACATCGGTTAATTTTCTCATTGTTCCGTCTGGTTTGGTGGTATTAAATACTAAATTACCTTTAAAACCAACTATTTCTTTTATAATATTAGCCAACTCTTTAATAGAAATATCTTGTCCAGTGCCAATATTAATATGGGTGTTTCTTATTTCTTTTTCCGTAAGGTTATAAGTGTCTTTAAAATCTCTATTTTCCATAATGAAAACACAGGCATTTGCCATGTCTTCACTCCATAAAAATTCGCGCTTTGGATTTCCTGTTCCCCAAATTTCCACACTGGTTTCTGAAACGCCAAAGGATGCTAAATAAGTTTTAGCTTCTTCAATAGTATTTACATTTAAATCTTTTATTACTGCTTCAAAATTTGATTCAGAAAGTAATTTGGCTAAATGAATTTTTCTAATTAATGCTGGTAATACATGCGATTTTTCTAAATCGAAATTATCGTTAGGTCCGTACAAATTGGTTGGCATAACAGAAACAAAGTTAGTGCCATATTGTATGTTGTAACTTTCACACATTTTTATACCAGCTATTTTAGCAATTGCATAGGGTTCATTGGTATATTCTAAGGTATCTGTTAACAGATATTCTTCTTTCATTGGTTGAGGTGCGTTTTTAGGATATATGCAAGTGCTTCCTAAAAACATCAATTTTTTTACTTTATGAATATAGCTTTGATGAATAACGTTGTTTTGAATCATCATGTTTTCATAAATAAAATCGGCTCTATATACATTGTTAGCTACAATGCCTCCTACTTTTGCAGCTGCTAAAAACACATATTCTGGCTTTTCAGTTTCAAAAAAATTTGAAACTTGTGTTTGATTTGCTAAATCTAATTCGCTATGTGTTCTGGTTATTATATTTTTATAACCTCTATTTTGAAGATTTTTTAAAATAGCACTTCCTACTAAACCTCTATGACCTGCTATGTATATTTTAGATGATTTATCCATTAAATATTATTCGAAATAATTTTTTATTTGATAGCCTCCATCTTTTAAATACTGGTCTTTTTCCATTAGAATAATATCGCTACTCATCATGTCTTCAACCAATGCTGCAAGGTCGTATTTAGGTATCCATCCTAATTTTTCTTTGGCTTTAGTGGCATCTCCAATTAATAAATCAACTTCTGTAGGTCTAAAATATTTCGAGTCCACAGCTACAACTTCTTTGCCTATTTCTACTTGATATTTGGGGTTGTTACATGTTTTTATATAACCTTTTTCATCTACTCCAACACCTTTAAATTCTAATTCTATACCTACATGATTGAAACACATTTTAACAAAATCGCGTACAGTTGTTGTTTTTCCTGTGGCTATTACCCAATCTTCGGCTTCATCTGCTTGTAAAATCATCCACATCATACGTATATAATCTTTAGCATGACCCCAATCGCGTTGGGCGTCTAGGTTTCCTAAAAATATTTTTTCTTGAAGTCCTAGAGCTATTTTTGAGGTGGCTCTGGTTATTTTTCTGGTAACAAAAGTTTCTCCTCGTATTGGCGATTCATGGTTAAATAAAATACCATTACATGCATAAATACCATACGCTTCACGATAGTTTACTGTTATCCAATAGGCGTACATTTTTGCTACAGCATAAGGGCTTCTTGGATAAAATGGTGTCTTTTCGGTTTGTGGTACTTCTTGCACTTTTCCATAAAGCTCTGAAGTGGATGCTTGGTAGATTCGTGTTTTATTCTCTAAGCCTAAAAATCGAATGGCTTCTAAAAGTCTTAATGTTCCAATTCCATCTGCATTTGCTGTATATTCGGGCATTTCAAAAGATACATGCACATGGCTCATGGCTGCCAAATTGTATATTTCGTCTGGTTGAACTTCTTTAATAATTCTGGTAAGGTTGGTACTATCGGTTAAATCGCCATAGTGAAGAAAAAAACTAGGATTATCTACGTGAGGATCTTGATATAAATGATCTATTCTATCTGTATTAAACATAGACGATCTTCTTTTAACACCATGAACTTCATATCCTTTTTTTAATAAAAACTCACTTAAATAAGCACCATCTTGTCCTGTTACACCTGTAATTAAGGCTACTTTCTTTTTCATTTCACTAATATTTTAAAGCAATTTTTGTGTTTGTTAGTACCGAATTTACTGGTCGTTTTGCAAAAGTAAGGTATTTTTCACTTTTAACAAGTTTAATCTTTTTTAATAAATTGTTTTCAATTAAAATTTGTTCTGCAAAGTCGTACCAAGTCATGGCCTTTTCATCGCAAAAGTGGTAAACACCATAATTTATATTACTTGTTTGTATTATTTTGTATATAAACGCAGCTAAATTAACGGTGTTTGTTGGGCAACCCGTTTGTTCTGTTGTAATTGTTAATTCCTTTTCGGTTTGTGCTTTTGCAACAATGGCTTTATAAAAATTTTTACCATAGGTTTTGCTATATAACCACGATGTTCTTATTATAAAATACGTTTCTAAACAGTTTTGAATATGTTGTTCTCCTAGTAATTTAGATTTTCCATATTCATTTATTGGGTTGGTTAAATCGGTTACAGTATATGGTTCTTTTTTTTGACCATCAAAAACATAATCAGTTGATATATGAATTAAAACTGTATTGGTTTTTTTACAAACTTCAGCTAAATTTTTAACCCCTTCTGCATTCACTTTATATGCAATTTCTGGTGTTTTTTCTGCTTGTTCTACATTAGTATATGCTGCACTATTTATGCAATAATCGAATTGATTTACTTGAAAAAACAAATTAAGCTCCGTATTATTTGTTATATCTAACTCGGCTTTTGAAACAAATGTAAAATCTAAATTAGATTTATTTTTTGCATACAATTCTTCTATTGTTTTTCCTAATTGACCGTTGGCACCTGTTACCAAAATTTTCATTTAAATAAGTTTTGAAAGGTTGGTAATAGTTTGTCTTTTTCAGAAATTATAAGCTTATCTTCAGAAAAATTCCAATCAATTTTTAATGTTTTATCATTATAAATAATTCCTGATTCTGAGGCTTTATTATAAAAATTATCACATTTGTACGAAAAAATTGTATTGTCTTCTAATACTACAAAGCCATGTGCAAAACCTCTTGGGATAAATAGTTGTGTTTTATTTTCTTCGGATAGTTCAATCGAAATATGCTCTCCAAAAGTTGGAGAATGTTTTCTAATATCTACGGCAACATCTAATATTTTTCCTTTAATAACTCGCACTAGCTTAGCTTGAGCATAATCTCCTGTTTGAAAATGCAACCCTCTTAAAACCCCTTTAGATGAAAACGATTCATTATCTTGAATAAAATCAGTTTTTTTATTAATTAACTTATTGAATATTTCTTGATTAAAACTTTCAAAAAAATAACCTCTACTATCGTTAAAAATTTTTGGCTGCAATATAAAACAGCCTTTTAATTTAGTTTCTTTTCCAATCATTATTCTTTATTCAATAGCCCTAATAAATTTTTCCCATACCCGCTTTTAAGTAGTGGTTCTGCAATAGCTTTAAACTGTTCTCCATTAATAAATTCCATTTCAAATGCTGCTGCTTCAATGGATCCTATTTTTAGTCCTTGGCGCTCTTCAATCACCTCAACAAACTGTGATGCTTGCATTAAAGATTGAAATGTTCCTGTGTCTAACCAAGCTGTACCTCTATCTAAAATACTTACATTAAGTTTTCCTTTTTTAAGGTATTCTTTATTTACATCTGTTATTTCAAGTTCGCCTCTGTGGCTTGGTTTTATGTTTTTTGCAATTTCAACTACCGAGTTATCGTAAAAATAAATACCTGGCACTGCATAATTAGATTTTGGTGATTTTGGTTTTTCTTCTATTGAAATAGCCTGCCCTTCTTTATTAAACTCTACTACACCATATCTTTCTGGATCATTAACCCTGTAGGCATAAATAACACCTCCATCTGGGTTATTATTTGCTTGTAATAATTTAGCTAATCCAGTTCCATAAAAAATATTGTCTCCTAATATTAAAGCTACTTTATCGTTTCCAATAAAATCTGAACCAATTACAAAGGCTTCTGCTAAACCGTTTGGATGTTCTTGAACTGCGTATTCAAATATGCAACCATATTTTTTTCCATCTCCTAATAAATCTTGAAATAAAGGTAAATCTTTAGGTGTAGATATTATTAAAATTTCTTTTATTCCTGCATACATTAACGTAGACAGCGGATAATAAATCATAGGTTTATCATAAATAGGCATTAACTGCTTACTTACTGATAATGTTAAAGGATGTAATCTTGTGCCAGATCCTCCTGCTAATATAATTCCTTTCATTAGTTTGTGTATTGTTTTTGGTAATACAATTGGTAATCGCCACTAGTAACATTTTGCAACCAATCTTCATTCTCTAAATACCAATCTATTGTTTTATTTAAGCCTTCTTCAAAGGTTACTGATGGTTTCCAACCTAATTCTTTATTTATTTTAGTAGCATCAATAGCGTATCTTAAATCGTGCCCTGGACGATCTTTAACATACGTTATTAGCGTTTCTGAACTGCCTTTTTCTCTGTTGAGTTTTTCATCCATTTGTTGGCATAGTAATTTAACTAAATCGATATTTTTCCATTCGTTAAACCCTCCAATATTGTAAGTTTCATGGTTTTTTCCTTTATGAAATACTAAGTCTATGGCTACTGCGTGGTCTTTAACATACAACCAATCGCGGGTGTAATTACCATCACCATAAACTGGCAACGATTTATTATTGATGATATTGTTTATAAAAAGCGGGATTAACTTTTCTGGAAACTGGTTTTGACCATAATTATTAGAGCAATTTGTTATAATATAGGGCATGCCATAGGTTTCTCCATAAGCTCTTACAAAATGATCAGAACTTGCTTTTGAAGCAGAATACGGTGAGTTCGGATTGTAAGCCGTTGTTTCAGTAAATAACCCTGTTTGCCCTAAAGTACCATAAACCTCATCGGTACTAATATGGTAAAACTGTTTGTTTTCAAAATTGTTTTTCCAAGTGTTTTTAAAAGCATTTAAAAGTGTTATAGTACCTATAACGTTTGTTTTTACAAATGCCAATGGGTCTTTTATGGATCTATCTACATGCGATTCGGCAGCTAAGTGTATAACAGCATCAAATTTATAGGTTTCAAATAATTGGTTTATAAAAATTTCATTATTTATATCGCCTTTTATGAACGTATAATTTGGCTTGCTTTCTATATCTTTTAAATTTTCTAAATTACCTGCGTAGGTAAGTAAGTCTAAATTAAAAATATGGTAATTGGGATATTTCTCAACAAATAGTCTTACTACGTGAGAACCTATAAACCCTGCTCCGCCTGTAATTAATACTTTCATTTTTTACTTTTTATAATTTTTAAGATAAGTATTGAATGATTGTAGGCCGAAAAAAACTAGCAATATACCTATAAGTATACACGGTACTAAAAACTTATAACTTTTTAAAAACCCTTTAACCTCAACGCCTTTTTTTGGAAATTCTGAAATTACGTTTAAAATACTGGACTTATTTGCACGTTCTTCATTTAGCAATACTATACTAGTTTTAAGTTCTTCAACTTTATTAATTAACGAAAGCTCTTTGTTTTCTTTACTTCCATCTTCTCCAAGGCTAATATTTGTTCCTTGCGATACTTTTTCAGCTTCTTTTAACATTACTTTTTTATATAATAATTGAAGCGAGTCAATTTCTCTAATTTGCTTATTATATATACTATCTTGCAAGCTTATATTAATGTCGCTAATATCTTTTTGAAGATTAAAATATTCATTTCTTGAAATAGAGTTAATAATAGACGGTTGTATTTTTTTTGCCACACTATTATTTGTTGCCACAACTGTAACTGTATGAAAACGAGCATCTAAAGAGTTGAAATTCTTTAAATAGGCATCCATATCAATTGTTTTTTGAGTTGTAGTATCTAAACTACGTACAAACCTGTCAAATAATTGTACTTTTTGGTTTTCGTCTGAATATGATTCTACATTAAACTTTTTAATATAAACAGCTTCTTTTTTTGAAATATCTAAAGCTTCAGATAATCCATTAAAATCTTTAGCTACGGCAAGTGCATTATAAAATTCAATATTATTATAAAGTTGTTGTACACTATTAAAGTTTGGTTCTAAAACCATTGTTGAAACATATTTAGGCTCTTTTTTCATATCTAAATAAAACCCTAAACCCAACCCTATAAAACCTGCAATAGCAAATTTTATAAAATGTTTTTGAATGAATATTAAAAATAGAATTACTAATTCAAAAACAGCTTTAAATATGCTTCCAATGAAGTTAAATAATTTGCTAAAAACATTTCCTATTGCTTTAAAAACCGTTCCTAAATCTATTTCTTCAGATGATTGTGGTTGCAAGTCTTTACTCATAACTATGTATGTTAATTAAATATTTGTTCTATTATTTTTCTTGTAATTAAATAGGTTGGTTTTACACCAGTTGTTCCTAAACCACCAGATGCTAATGTAGCACCTGTTTCTAATGGGTTATCACTAGCGTAATAAGCATATCTTACTTTTACATTTTGACCAATACTGCCTCGTACTTTTGATGCTGCTTGAATAGCTTTTTGGTAATGAGCACCTTCCATTTCTAATCCAATAACACTCCATGTGGAGTTGAAAAAGAACTTTAAAATGTCTTTATTTTGTAATGATGTTCCTAAAACAGTAATCATAGTGCCTTCATAAACATCAATACCATTCCCTTCAAGGTCTTTTTTTGATAGTTCATTATGAAAAGGATAATTATCAGCAGTGCCTTCAAAAATATGAGCTGTAGGTATCATAATATCGCCTTTACCTCCTTCTAAAATACCAGCTTTTCCCATAATGGAAATAGATTCTACATTCATATGAATTTTATTTCCTTTTACTTTGTAAGGTTTTAATAATTCGTCTATAGTTTCATAAGCTTGTTCTCCAAAAGCATAGTCCATTACCAAAATAACTGGTTTTTCAGATTTTATAATTTCTTCATCAACTTTAATATCTAATTTTGATATATCTATTTTGCACGTATCAAAAATTTGAACATCTATTTTTGTTCCTGAAGTATCTTCAATATAAATCATGCCATTTTGCAAGGCTTCTTTAGTGATTTTACTTCGTAAATCGTTATTCTCTTTTTTACTTAAAGATTCATAAACGGTGTAAATATCTTTTGTTGTTGCCGTTTTTAAAGCTAAAGGCGCATACAAGGTATTCATAACGCTATGCATGTTTGCGCTAATAATATGCAATGGTCTTTCTAGCAGCTTGTTTTTATAAAGCGTTTCTTTTATTATATCTGCCCAAATTTCACCATGTATATGATGCCCTAATCGTTCTCTTAAAACAGGACTAAATGTAACGGTTCGTTTGTTGTTATTAATTTGCTCCTCAATGGCTAATTTACCTAACCAATATACAATGTGTAATAAACGCTCTGGTTGTTCTGGTGTTGCAAAATCATGGTAAACGGTTCGTAGTTCATTAAACGTACGTCCTAAAATATTGGCTGTATGGGTTATGGCTATTTCGCGTTCTTCTTGCGTGAGTTTCTTTTTTGATGAAACAGCATTTTCAAGCTTTTTCCAATCTCTTGTTGTAGCACCACTTTCATCAATTAATACCCGGTTACTAATTTTGTGCGATTCAATAAAAATAAAGGTAATGTGCGTTAAAATATCATAGATTTCCGAACGACCGCGTGTTATCTCAATATTCATTTGTTCGGCATCAATTCGGTAACAATTACGTCGTCTTTTTTCTGGAATTATGGCTTTAAAATGTGAATTGGCATAGCCTTCATCACTTGTTAAATTGATAAAGGTACATTCTTCAATACCTATAGGAAGCCTATCAATTACATAAAGCAAGCCTTCTAATTCTGCTTTTTCTTCTCCAATAGAGCCATAAATTTCTGGACGTAAAAGCAATAAAGATTGCCTTAATGTTTCACCAGAAATACCCATTGGCTTGTAAAAACCACGGTTAAACAAATGACGCATAGTAATATACATCCTTTCAATGGCGTTCGAGCTTTCTTGTGCTCTTGTTCTTTCGTGATGCTTTTTGTTACTCATACTTGTTTTTAACTTGCCAAATATACTACTATTTGGTTTATTTTATGTGTGGAAAACCCTCAACTATCTTTCTATCATTTGATAACCTTGGTAGTTTATTTTGCCCACCTAACTTACCAATAGATTTCATATAATCTTGAAAACCACCTTTTTTAACCTTTGTTATTTTAAGTGGTTGAAGTACTTTGCCTTTAATTAGATCAAAATAATAAATGTTTTGTTTTTGAAGTGATTCATCAATTTTTGAAGCAAAATCTGAAAGATTTTCAGGTTCATTTTCAAACTCTATAAACCATTCGTGGTATGGTAATCCGTTTTCAGTAGGGTTTATTTGTGGCGCTACTGTAAATTCTGTAATTTGAATATTGGTGCCTAAAATAGCTTCTTGCATGGCTTGCTCAACTTCTTTACCAATAACATGTTCTCCAAAAGCTGAAATAAAATGTTTTATTCTGCCTGAAACGATAACGCGATATGGTTTTGTAGATGTAAACTCTATAGTATCGCCAATATTGTATGCCCAAAGCCCTGCGTTGGTTGAAATAATCATTACATAATTTACGCCAACCTCAACATCCTTTAAAGGAATTCGTTTTGGGTTTTCGTTAAAAAATTCATCGGCTTTAATAAACTCATAAAAAATACCTGAGTTTAACTGAAGTAACATGCCTTTTTCGCTCTGTTTATCTTGAAACGCAAAAAAACCTTCACTTGCAGGATACAATTCTATACTATCAACCTTTCTACCAATTAAGTTTTCAAATTTGGCGCGATACGGTTCATAATTAACACCTCCAAAAATAAAAAGATTGAAGTTTTTAAAAATATCGCCTACTTTTTTACCTGTTTTTTGCTGAAGTTTTTCAAAATACATTTGAACCCATGATGGAATACCTGAAATAATAGTCATGTTTTCCGGCAGAGTTTCTTCTACAATAGCATCAACTTTTGTTTCCCAATCTTCAATACAATTTGTTTCCCATGATGGTAAACGGTTTTTTTGAAGGTACTTAGGCACATAATGAGCAACAATGCCTGAAAGCCTTCCTAATTGAACACCATTTTGTTCTTTAAGAATTGGGCTTCCTTGTAGAAAAATCATTTTACCATCAACAAATTTGCTATTACCTGTTTCATTAATGTACATTAAAATAGCGTTTCTAGCAGCTTCAACATGAAACGGCATGCTTTCTTTAGTAATAGGAATGTATTTTGCGCCCGATGTTGTACCCGATGTTTTAGCGAAATAAATAGGTTTTCCTTTCCAAAGAATGTTTTCTTCACCTGCAACAACGCGTTCTACATAAGGTTTTAATTGTTCGTAATCTCTAATTGGTACACGTTTAACAAAATCGGCATGATTATTTATACTTATAAAATCGTGGTCTTTACCAAATTGGGTACTTGTTGCTTCGGAAATTAGATTTTGAAAGACCTTTTCTTGCGTTTCAAAAGGTTTTTTAGCCCACTTTTGAATGTTGTAATATACACGTTTTGCAAAAGGTTTTGCTAAAGCCGATTTTATTGAAATCATTTATTTAAAATCTATAAAGTTGGTTGGATTTATTGGGTAACCATCATTCCATAATTCAAAATGCAAATGTGGTCCTGTTGATAATTCGCCTTTATCGCCCGCAGCAGCAATAACTTCGCCTGCTTTAACCAAATCTCCTTGTGTTTTTGTTAAAGCCGAATTATGCTTATATACTGATATTAGCCCGTAACTATGTTCTAAAATAACTACATAGCCTGTAGTAGCGGTCCATTCTGCAAAAACCACTATACCATCGGCAGTTGCTTTTATTGGCGTTCCTTTTGCAACTACTATATCAACTGCGTAATGTTTCTTTTTTATATTGTAACCATCACTTATTGTTCCGTTTACTGGTGGAAATAACACAAAGTTAGATGCTGGTGTAGCTGTTTCAAATAGGTTGTACTTATCTTCTTTATCTACTTTTTGTCTTAAAATAGAATCTTCTTTTGAAGCTCTTAAATTTACTTCACTTGCTTCTAACCTTACGGCTTCAATAATAGAATCTCTTGTAACGTTTACAGTGCTTACTTCACCTTGCAAAACCTTTTTTATTGACGCATAAAAACGGTCGTTCATAGCTATTACTTGTTGTAACGAATCGGTTTTATAGTTAAGTTCGGTTGCTTTTTTTTTCAAAGCAGCCGAAGAATATCCTGGTATATATTCCCGTAGAGGTGTAAATGCAATAAGCATGGTAGTACCTGCAATTAAAAAAATGGCAGATAAAGACCCTAAAACAAACACGTTTAAGCGGTTTAACTTAATTGATAAACGTTCTTCAAACGTATGTTCGTTAAGTATTATAAGCCTATACTTATCGAGCAACTTGCGTTTTATCTTTCTTTTTTCGGGTTTCTTGGTATCCATATTTTAACAAAATTAAATAAAATAATTGCAAGACTAATGCTTTATGCTAAAGTTCTCTATAAAACGGTTTTATTAAACTTTAATTATTAACTTTGCAACATAAAATTAATAGTTATGATTTCTATAGATATATTTTTAGGAGCTATTGGCCCAATGCAAGTAGTACTGATAATCGTAGTTGTTTTGTTATTGTTTGGAGGTAAAAAAATTCCTGAATTAATGAGAGGACTTGGTAGCGGTATTAAAGAGTTTAAGGATGCTAGTAGAGAAGACGACAAAAAAGAAGATAAAAAGTAATTTATCAGGCTTTTTAATATAAAAAAAGACCAACGTGATGCGTTGGTCTTTTTTCGTTTTATGCGAAAGCTAGTCTATTTTAACTGTTCTTATAATGGCTTCAAGTTCTAGCATATAATCACGTTTTTCAACCGATGGCGCAAAAGCAAAACCTTCTACAATAACCCATCGTTTGTTTATTTTGTCTTCAATGGCGTAGTTTATAAATGGTCCACCCATAAAATCTTGTTTTAAATCCCACAAACCTTTGGTTTCTATGGTTGGCTTGTTGTTTATTATTGTTTCTTTTACAAAAGGCGCATAGGCTTTTTCAGTAGTCATGTAAGACTCAATTTTTTCACCATTAGCATTCATTTCGCCATCTTGCCTTCCTCTTATATGTTGTTTTGCAACAGAATCTCTTATTTTAATTATTTGATTTGCTAAACTATCATTTCGTTTAATATCGTTAAAAGGCACTGTAAAAAGCATTAAATTGGTAGTTCCTGTGGTAATATCTTTTCTAATCCAAAAGAAATTATCACTTGATTTTGCAATTCTATATGCTGAAGGAAATTGAATGGTTAATCCTAATTTTTCTTGTATAGACTTGTACGTGTGAGGCGATTTGTTCATTTGGCGTAGCCTTTCAGCAAGCTCTTCCTTTCTAAATGTTTCAACTATTTTAGGTGCATTACTGTTAATTATATCTATAATTTCTTGTCTAGTTTTCCCAGAAACAACAATAACTTTTTGAGGTTGCGCATATACATTATTTAAAATATCTATACCTGCTTCTTTTTTAATCTCAATTTTTAAAATCGTTCTGTTTTTTGTAACAAAGTCTGAAAATACCGATGGTGGAATTTGGCTAATAGTAAACATGGGTTCGTCTTGTGGTAACCCGTAAATAGGTGCTGCCAATACATTTCTTATGGTTTCGCCTATGCTACCATCCCACAATTCGTTGTCTAAAACAACCGATACATTGTTAATATTACCTGATGAATCTAGAATAATTTTGTCATCAGACGATTTTTTTTCTTTACAGGATACTAAAACAGTTAGTAAAATTGCTGAAAAAAGTATATTTCGCATCATTTAAATTTAGGTTTAAGGAACATTAACTTTTAGAAACCTTAAGTTTCATTCCTGGTTTTAATTTACTACCACTAATACCGTTCCAATCTTTAATATTTTGAACAGAAACTCCAGGGAATTTTTGAGATATGCTCCATAATGAGTCTCCATTTCTAACTGTATAAGTTTTTGCGTTTTTGGAGACAGATTTTGTTTTACTTGATTTTGAAGTTGTAATTGAACGTGCGTTTTTTGGATATAAAACTAATCGTTGACCAATTTTCAAATTATTACTGCGTAAACCATTCCATTTTTTTATATCACTTACTCGAACGGCGTACTTTCTAGCAACTCGACCTAAGAAATCGCCCGACCGAACTTTATAGGTAATTTTAGAATCGGCTTCAAACAACTGAGGCATTGGTTTTTCACGCTTATTGAATTCTTCTGTTGCAAAACCATATATGGAATCTTCATTACTAACAAAATCGCCCACTACCCTTCTTGGTAATCTAAGAATATAATTTTCACCTTTTACATAAGGAATAATATCAAGTTTGTATGATGGGTTTAAAAACTGTAATTCTTCCATTTCAACGCCTGTAAATTCCGAAACTTGATCTAAAGTAATCATCTGCTTCACTCGTATCGTATCGGTTTCAAAAAAAGCTACTTCTGGTTTTGGTTTTTTAAAACCATGTTCCTCAGCATATTCAAAAATATACATGGTTGCTAAAAATGCTGGTAAATAACCGGCTGTTTCGCGTGGTAAATTGTGTCTTATATTCCAATAATTTTGGTAACCACCTGAGCGACGAATGGCTTTTGTAACATTTCCAGGACCTGAATTGTAGGCTGCAAGTGCCAAATCCCAATCGCCAAAAATTTCGTAAAGTTTTGATAAATATTTTGCTGCGGCTTCGGTAGATTTTATTGGGTCGCTACGTTCATCTACATAACTACTTACATCCAATCCGTACATTTTTCCTGTTGTGTACATAAACTGCCATAAACCAGCAGCACCTACTCTAGATTTTGCTCTTGGTTTTAATGCCGATTCTACAATGGCTAAATATTTTATTTCAAGTGGAAGATCATGAATATCTAATTCACGCTCAAACATTGGGAAGTAAAAAGCACTTAAATCGATAAGTTTTTGAAAGGAGCTTCTTCTGTTTTTTAAATACGATTTTATAACGCTTTCTAATGCTGGATTATATTCTACATTGAAAGGTGTTCTTGAACTTAAATCTGCTAATCTAGATTTTAATAATTCGGTTGAAAGTTCAGGGTAATCAACCTCTTCAAACGAAATATCTGTAATTGAGCTATATATGGTGTCGTATAATGAATTGCTATACAGTTCTTCAAGCCATTTATCATCTAAATCAGAAGCATACAAATCAACCTCTACTTTTCTAATTAAAAGACTATCTTTTTGAGTACGAAGCTGTTTTAAATCTGTTTTTTTGTTTGTAACGGAAATCGTGTCTTTCATTTGCGAAAAACACAATGTAATATTTAAAAATAATATTGCTATAAAAAATCGAAAAGCCATAAATCTATTCATTTGGTTATATTGAACGATATTATGGCTAAATTCGTATTTTTTAAGTTAAAATAAAAACTTAATTAACTTTATTCTAATATTGCAGCTATTCCTGGTAAGACAATACCTTCTAAACTTTCAAGCATTGCGCCACCACCAGTACTTACGTAGCTTACTTTGTCTTCAAAACCAAATTGTTTAACAGCAGCAACTGAGTCTCCACCACCAACAAGTGAAAACGCACCATTTTTAGTAGCTTCAGCAATAGAGTTTCCTAATTCAATAGTTCCGCCAGCAAAACTTTCCATTTCAAAAACGCCTAATGGACCATTCCAAAGGATGGTTTTACATTGCATAACAACATCGTGAAATTGTTTTCTGGATTTTGGTCCAGCATCAACACCTTCCCAACCATCTGGAATTACATCAATATCAACAACTTGCGTGTTAGCATCATTACTAAAAGCATCGGCAGCAATCACATCAACAGGAATATGAACTTGCACGTTTTTAGCTTTTGCTTTTTTCAAAATATCTAAAGCTAATTCTTGTTTATCATCTTCACAAATTGAGTTTCCTATTTTTCCACCTTGCGCTTTTATAAATGTAAATGCCATACCACCACCAATAATTAAATGATCTACAGCATCTAAAATATTTTCAATAATGGTAATTTTTGAAGATACTTTTGCGCCACCAAGTACTGCCAATACTGGTTTTTCACCATCTTTCAATACTTTGTTTATGCTTTCAATTTCTTGTGCTAATAAATAACCAAAACATTTGTTTTTTGGAAAAAATGCCGCTACAATAGTAGTTGATGCATGCGCTCTGTGCGCTGTACCAAACGCATCATTTACATAAATATCGCCTAATTTTGATAATTGTTCTGCAAATGCTTTATCACCAGCTTCTTCTTCTTTATGGAAACGTAAGTTTTCTAGTAATAAAATTTCTCCTGGTTGTAAAGCTGCAGCTGCTGCCGCTGCTTTTTCACCTACACACGCATCTACAAACTTTACTTTTACGCCTAAAATTTCTTCAACTTTTTTTGCAATATGGCGCAATGAAAACTCCTCTTGAACGCCTTTTGGACGTCCTAAATGCGACATTAAAATACAGCTTCCGCCATCTTCTAAAATTTTAATAATTGTTGGTTTTGCTGATACTATTCGGGTATCATCAGTTACTTCAAAGTTTTCATTTAAAGGCACATTAAAATCTACACGAATTAATGCTTTTTTGTTTTCGAAATTAAAATCGTTAAGCGTTTTCATAAAAGGTATTTATTTGTTTTTTTTTGGTTTTATGGAATCGCTTTTACAATAATTTTAATTTGCTTTTTGTTTTTGATAAACGCGATTTCATTATATATAAATATTATTTTTTAAGTATTTGATTTACAAATGTAACTAATTAAATAGTGCTACAAAACCTGTTTTTAAACGAAAACGATGTAGCTTGAAATTATTTTTAAATCAATTTCTTAAGTGATTTAATTTTAATTTAAAAAATCACATATCGGTTTGTATTTTTATCTAGGTTATAGATTTATACCTGCTCAAGAACGACAAAAATTGCGTTTTAAGATGTAATAAAAATTGTGTAGGTTTGTTCGATGCTTTTCACAGATATTTTAGGACAAGAACACCTTAAAAACCATTTAACACAAAGTGTTGATAATGGTAGAATTCCGCATGCACAATTATTTGTTGGACCTGAAGGTTGTGGTACCTTGCCCATGGCTATTGCTTATGCGCAGTATATTTTGTGCGGTAATACTAATGGTGATAATAGTACTGGAAATGAGTCTTGTAACATAAAATTTAAGAGTTTTTCACATCCAGATTTACATTTTGCATTTCCTGTTACTACTAGTGATAAGGCTAAAAGTCATCCTGTTTCAAGTCATTATTTAGAAGAATGGCGTCAACTTTTAAAAGAACAACCTTACGGAAATTTATTTGATTGGTATAAATTGCTAGGTGTTGATAATAAACAAGGGCAAATTGGTGTTGATGAAGCGCAAGATATTGTAAAAGCATTGGCTCTAAAATCATACGAAGGTGGTTATAAAGTGATGCTTATTTGGATGGCTGAAAAAATGAATACTGCCTGTGCAAACAAGCTTTTAAAACTTATTGAAGAACCACCAAATAAAACCGTTTTTATTTTAATTGCTGAAGATGAAGAGCAGATTATCAACACAATACGCTCGCGTTGCCAAGTGTTACATTTTCCGCCATTAGCTGAAGAAGTGATAAAAAACGGCTTGATAAAACAGTATGGTTTAGAAAGTTCGGTTGCCACAAAAATTGCACATCAAGCTAATGGAAATTATAATAAAGCATGCGATTTGGTGTATCAAGATTCTGAAGATATTCAGTTTGAAACGTGGTTTATTTTCTGGATTCGTAGTGCATTTAAAGCCAAAGGCAATAAAGCCGCTATTCACGATTTAATTTCTTGGAGCGACGATATCTCTAAAACCGGTAGAGAAACCCAAAAGCAATTTTTAAATTTTTGCTTAGACTTTTTTAGGCAAGCACTATTAATGAATTATAATGCAAACGAACTGGTTTTTTTAGAACCTAAAACCGAAAAATTTAAGCTTGAAAACTTTGCGCCTTTTGTACACGGAAACAATATTTTAGAGATTAGCGACGAACTACAAAATGCTATTTACCACATTGAGCGCAATGGAAACTCTAAAATTATATTAACCGATTTGTCTATTAAACTAACTAGACTGCTTCACAAAAAGGCTGAGTAAACACCATAAAAAAACCTCTTTAAAACATGTGTTAAAAGAGGTTAATTTATTGATTATTAAGTTTTTACAAAAAATTATTTTTTGTATTCTTTATTTAATTCTTCTAAAATAATTTTAGTTAAATCATTCTTTTCAGTTCCATACATTACTGTTGCAGCACCTTCACTTGTTCCTAAAATGTATGTATAACCATTCTTTTTACCGTAAGCTTTAACATGCTTTTTTACTTTACTAATTACCGAGTCAATTTCGGTTTGAAACTCCTGTTGTAACTGTTGTTGCTCCATTTGCATTTTTTGTTGAAGCAATTGTTGTTTTTGTTGTAAACCACCCATTAACTCCTGTGCTTTTGCTTGTCCTGCTTTTTGAGCTGTTAATTGCGTTTCTTGAACTTCTAATTGAAATTCTTTTCCAACACTATCAGCTTTTTTTCTAAAAGCTTCTTCTTTTGCTTGAAATTTTGTTTCAACGTCTTTTTTTTCTTGGTAGTCGTTTATTACTATGCCATTATCAACAAATCCAATTTTCGATTCATTTTGGCAAGCAGTTAATGCAAACGCTACTGCTGCAACATAAAATATATTTTTCATTTATTTAGTTTTTAACGAAAGCAAAAGTAATAAAGTAAACTAGAAATAAAGTAGAAATTTAACCGATTTTAAAAAATAGTTAAAATCTATACTAAATAATTATAATTATAGTTGATAGCTATCGAAAATGAATTCGCTACACGCTTTTAAATCAACTTTCAAAAAAAAGGCTAGTATTTATATGTTTAACCCATTGAAAAGGCTTAAAAAGGCTTAAAATTAATTTTTACTTGTTTTTTATAACATAAATTAACGAAGAAGCCTCTTTTGTTTGGATTGCTTTTATATTTGAAATTAAACCAAGCCAAAAACCTTTAAAAAAATTCATTTTGCCATTTTTATACTTTTCGGAAAGCATGCTTACATAAAACGCATCAAAATACATGGGTTTAATTTTTGTTACCTGCATAGAAGCCTTTAAAAATAATTTTGAAATTGATGCTTTATTAAAATGCCAAAGATGCCTTGGCACATCATAAGCTGCCCAAAACTCTTTATAATAATTAGCATCATAACTTTTGTAATTTGGCACGGCAATTATTAAAATACCTTGAGGTTTTAATAATTTTTTAAAAATAGCTATCTGTTCTTCTAAATTTGGTAAATGCTCTAAAACATGCCAAAGTGTAATAACATCAAAAGATTTACTCTCAAATTCAGAAAGCTTTTGGGTATTAAAAACGGCATTATCTGTTTTTATATTAGCAATGGTTCTCGCCTCTTGGTTTGGTTCAATACCAAAAATTTCCCAATGATTATTTTTTGCAGCTTGTAAAAAATCGCCTGTGCCACAACCTACATCTAAAAGTGTTTTTTCAGAAGAAGAAGAAAAACTGTTAATTAATTTCAATTTTTGAATTACAGAAATGTGTCTTACTATATGATATACTTTTTCAAATAAATTTCTTTTTGAATTTGTATGTGATATATAATCGTCGCTTTTGTAATAATCAGATAATTTATCAGAAGCTGGTTGTGGTGTTGTTTCAAGAAAACCGAATTCTTGGTTTTCTTCTAAATCAAAAACTTCTCCTGAAACGGAAAAGTCTTTTACTTTTATATATATGTTTTCTTTGTTTTTGTTCACCACGAATTCAATAATGATTTAATAATTTTATTCTAGTTTAATTTTATGAGATTGCTTCGTTTCTCACAATGACGTTTTTGTTTTAAAAAACACATGTTCCACGTGGAACAACCTTATTAATATATTATTTAACAACAAGTATTAATTAAAAATATATTAATTTTCACTGGAGTTTATCGCCCCATATAGACCAACAAAACAGAAATGTCGTTTGGTGATACTCCGCTTATTCTTGATGCTTGAGAAACTGTTGTTGGTTGTATTTTTCTAAGCTTTTCACGCGCTTCAAAACTCATAGATTTGATTTGCGAGTAATCAAAATCAGAAGGTATTTTTACATATTCTAACCTACTTAATTTATCCGCGTTATTCTTTTCTTTTGAAATATAGCCAGCGTATTTTATTTGAATTTCAGCTTGCTCTATGATTTCATTATCCAAATCATTATCTTTAATATAATCTTCAACCAAACTAAAATTGCGCATATCATCAATGGTTATGTTTGGTCTTGAAAATATTTTAAACATCTTATCAGACTGTTTAATTAACGACGATTCTTTAGCTTCTAAAACAGGATTTGCGTCTTCTGGCTTCACACTTGTTTGAGCAAAAAACTCAACAAATTTTTCTGCAGCATCATGTTTTTCTTCCATTCTTCGCAAACGCTTTTCACTAGCTAAACCAAGCTCAAAACCTTTAGGCGTTAAACGTAAATCGGCATTATCTTGTCGCAACAAAGTTCTATATTCCGCACGAGATGTAAACATGCGATATGGTTCTTCTGTACCTTTAGTAATTAAATCGTCTATTAAAACACCAATATAAGCTTCATCTCTTTTTAATGTAAAAGCGTCTTTTTCATGCGCTTTTAAACTCGCATTTATACCAGCCATCAAACCTTGAGAAGCCGCTTCTTCATAACCTGTAGTACCATTTATTTGTCCTGCAAAATACAAACCTTCAATTAGCTTTGTTTCTAAAGTATGTTTTAATTGTGTTGGTGGAAAGTAATCATATTCAATAGCATAACCTGGCCTAAAAAATTTCACGTTTTCAAAACCTACAACTGAACGTAATGCTTTAAATTGAACATCTTCTGGAAGTGATGTTGAAAAACCATTTACATACACTTCGCATGTATTCCAACCTTCTGGTTCTACAAATAATTGATGCCTATCTTTATCTGCAAAACGATTAATTTTATCTTCAATAGATGGGCAATATCTAGGTCCTAAACTTTTAATTCGACCATTAAACATTGGCGATCTATCAAAGCCTTCGCGAAGTAAATCGTGCACCAATTCACTAGTATAAGTCATGTGACAAGAACGCTGATTTTGTAATGGTTTTGTAACATCCAAATACGAAAATTTTTCAGGGTTTTCATCACCAGGTTGTTCAATCATTTTTGAATAATCTAGTGAACGTCCATCAACCCTTGGTGGCGTTCCTGTTTTCATTCTTCCAGAATCAAAACCTAAAGAAACTAATTGTTCAGTAATACCCGTAGCTGCTTTTTCACCTGCTCTACCACCTCCAAAATTCTTATCACCTATATGAATTAAACCGTTTAAAAAAGTGCCGTTTGTAAGCACCACAGATTTTGCTTTTATCTCAACACCAAGCGACGTTTTAACACCAACTACCTTGTGGTTTTCAATTAACAATCCCGAAACCATTTCTTGATAAAAATCTAAGTTTGGAGTAGCTTCTAACATTAAGCGCCAATCTTCAGCAAAACGCATTCTATCGCTTTGAACCCTTGGACTCCACATTGCTGGCCCTTTAGATTTGTTTAGCATTTTAAATTGAATAGCAGACGTATCAGACACGATACCACTATAACCACCAAGCGCATCTATCTCGCGAACAATTTGTCCTTTTGCAATACCACCCATGGCAGGGTTACAAGACATTTGTGCAATGTTTTGAAGGTTCATTGTAACAAGTAATGTTTTACTTCCCATGTTGGCAGCAGCAGCAGCAGCTTCGCTTCCTGCATGACCAGCACCAACTACTATAACATCGTAAACTTCATTAAACATAACTTCGTTTTATTGTAATGTTCCACGTGGAACAATTAGTGTTTTAAAATTTTGAGTTTGCAAATATACACCGATTTACTTAATACTAAACAAGCTTAGATAGATAGTGATTTTCTTTATCTCGCATTTGTTTAGCATCTGCATCTGTTTTGTCTTTATAACCGCAGTAATGCAAAACCCCATGAACTAACACGCGATGCAATTCTTCAGTAAAAGAAACATTAAAATCGTTAGCATTATCTGCTACACGTTCTACGGAAATGAAGATATCGCCTTGTATATTTTTTCCGACTGAATAATCAAAACTGATAATATCCGTTAAATCATCATGTTGCAAAAATTCAACATTAATTTTATGAAGATAATCATCATCACAAAAAATATAATTTATTTCTTCTAATGTGCAACCTTCATCTTTAACAACATTACCAATCCAGTCGCTAATTTTTGCTTCATCATCAAGTAAAAAATCGGTTTCGTAATTAAAATCAATCATTTGTTTGGTTAAAATATTCTTTTACTTTCTTTTTATAAACTTGTTGCAAAGGTAATGTTTGTTTATTCAATATTTCGGTTATGTTGAAATATTGCTTTGCTGTTGGAATTTGATTTGTAGAAGTATTATTAAAATTATCTTGATTGGTTTTAGATTCTCGTTTATCTTCTTCACCTTGTTGAAACGATGCGTTTTCAAGCTTTAATAGTTGGTGTTTCAAATCTAACATTTTTTGATATGTTTGCTTCGTAAAACCTTTATTTAGCAAATCCATTTCAATTTCTTCCATCTTTCTGGTTAAAGCACTTCCAGTTCCTTTAATACCTTCTTTTGCTAACTTATCTTCTAAAGCGTTTCTAAGTTCTTGTTGCTGTTGGTAAATTTGATATAATAAACCATTCATAGAATCATTTGTTCCTTCACCATCACCAGATTTATTCCCTTCTTTACCTTCGCCTTGTTTATCGCCGTCTTTACCACGATTACCTTCTTTACCTTTTTCACCTTGCTTATCGCCCTCTTTTTTACCGTCACCGTTTTCTTTTGGCTTACCTTCATTGCCTTTTTTCATGCCTTCTTCCATCATCTTATTAAGTTGTTCTTGACTCATAATCATATCTGGTAATTGCATTTCTCCTTTTCCACCCTTTCCTTGAGACATACTTAAATTTTCCTGCATATTATCTAAAACATCACTTAAATAATTTGATAAATTATTGGCTGCGGTAATTGTGAATTGTTGGTTAGAAACGCCTTGATAAACTTGACTTTCAGCAAAGAAACCAAGAGCTTTATCTATGTTGTAAAACACGTCTGTAATTTCTTTATTAACCTGTTCTGAAAGTTTTGGTTGCCGAAGTGATAGCGCAAAAAGACTGTCGTCAACATGTTCAAAATGTTCTCTTAAACTGTTTTGTTTTTTAAGAAAAGTTGCGAATTTACTATGCGTACCATCAACCGTTTGAAACTGTTTCATTAACTTTTCTTGCTCAAATGAAAATAACAACAAATTATCCAGTACTTGACGAAGCATTTCTACATCTTCTTGCATTTGTTCGCCTCCTGCCGCCTGCATAGCACTTTGCATTTGCTCACTTAACTTTTTTATTTTTTGAGCAGCATTTTTTTGACTGTTTTGAGCGTTTTTAAGGCTACTGCTTTTATTTTCTGGAGATTGTGCTTTGTCTTTTTGTTCAAGTGCGTCAGATGCCTTTTGTTGCTCTTTTTGGATGGCGTTTTCTTCTAGCTTATCTTGTGGTATTTCTATGGGTTTCTTTAATGCACTACCTTCTTTTTTAAGTTCTTCTAATTGCTTTTTAAAATCATCAAACGCCTTATTAAGGTTTTCTTGTTTTTCTTTTGTGTTTTTATCTTCCGATTCTTTCGATAATTTTTCTTGTTCAGTTGCCAATGTTTTTAAATCATCTTTAAGCTTATCTAATTTCTTTTCAACATAAAAACGTTTAGTAAGTTCTAGTAATTGCTCTAAACTACGTTTCTTATTTTTGTTTTGTTTAGCTAGATCGTCAAGCTTTTGGGTTAGCTCTTCTTTATTAATTTTATCTTGTAATTTTTTTAAATTTTCTAAAAGTTTTTCATCTTTTTTAAGTTGTTCTTCATTCTCTTTTAGACGCTCTTTTAGATCTTCTTTAAAAACATCCTTTTCTTTTTTGTCTTTCTGAAATTCTTCTAAATTATCCTTAAGTTTTTTGTTGAAATTTTTCATCATATCGTCTTGTTGTTTTTGACGCTTTAAAAATGATTCCAACTTTGCTTTATCATTAAAATTTAATTGTGTTTTTTCCTTTTGAGTTTTAGATAGTTCTTCTAATTGTTTATCCTGCTCATCAAACTTTTTTAATGATTTATTAAAATCTTTAATCGACTCGCTTTGTTCATTAAGTTGTTTATTAATTTCTTCCTCTTTAGTACGTTTTCTAAACTGAAACACATTACTTTTTGTGCTTTTAAACTTTTTAACAACATCATTATCAAATACTTGAAAGTATAATTCATACGAAACTCCAGCCTCAATATTCAAATTGTTAGGAAATGCGTTTATAAATTCTGAAACGTTTGAATTGGAAAAAGCAATATTTTGAACTTGCTTTTTAGATTCATCGTTATTAGGATAATACACCAGTTGAAGTTTGCTAAAACCATAATCATCGCTAATTTGCCCATGGAAATACAACGATTGTAAATCTAAACTATCGGTTTTCACTTTTACGTTTATTACAGGATATTCATCTTTAACGACATCTATATTGAAGGCTAAATTTTCATAATTCTTTAAAGTTTTGTTGCTTGTACTAATGGCATAATTCAAATTATTATGAACACGTTTAGATGTTTTAAAAACACCCGTTTCTTCATATGCAAATGCTGTTGTATCATTAGCAAACAAGCGCACCTTATCGGTAGCTTTTGTATTTAATTTCCAAGTGATTAATGTGCCTTCAGGAACAATGGCATTTCCTGTGCTTTTTAAAGTCTCATCTTTCTTTTTTGTGTACTCTGGGTAATCTAAAACCATTTCAAAACTTAACAAGGTTGGCACTTCTACAACCGTAATGGTATATGGTTTAGAGGTAACGTTATTGGATGTTAATTGAAATTCTACAGACGATTTTAATTGTGAAAACACATATTCAAATTCACCAATGCCGGTTTGTTTTAAAAAATAAGTTTCATCGTTATAAACTATTTCGGCGTTTTCTGGAATAACATCACCAGCCGTTTTTACAATTAATTTAAAATCTTTATTCTCAACAGCATTTAGATTATCATTCACCACAAAAAACTGAAATGGTGCCGGCGGCTCATAAGCTGTTTTGTAATGTGTTACACGTTCTAAACTATTACTAAACCAATTTGTTTTTCCAAATAAAAACGTAATTAATAAAATTAAAACCGGAATTGCAGCATACTTTAAATACGGAATGTTCTTTTTGAAATTAACCGCTAGTTTAAAAGGTATTGGACTTAATTCTAACGATTTTTGTTCAATGCTTGCAACCAGTAGTTCTGATTGTTCTGTGCTTTGGCGCAATTGTAAAACATTTAATAACTTGTCATTCACTTCAGGAAAATGCTTGCCTATAATTTTTGAAGCCGTTTCATAATTAATACCTTGTTGTAGCTTAAAAAGTTTCGCTAAAGGCATAAAAATAAATTTGATAAGTAAACCAAATTCAACAGCAATAAACAGCCAAAACAAAATGGCACGCGCTGTGGTATTTAACCATAAAATATGTTCCACAAACAACGTAAATAAAAAATACAACAAACCAATGGCGAAAAACAAAATGGCACCTTTAAGCAACTCGTTTGTATAATAGCGCCTAATAAACGCTTCAAGTTTGGTTTGTATGTTTTTAAAATTACTCTGCATCTTTTGTATTTAACCAACTAAACTACAATTTTATTTTTTACAGTGATTATAATAATGTGTTAATTGTATCTTTGCAGCAAAATTTTAAAACATGACCAAAACTGTTCGTGTGCGTTTTGCACCTAGCCCAACTGGCCCATTACATATAGGCGGTGTTCGTACGGCTTTATTCAATTATTTATTTGCTAAAAAACATAATGGTACATTTATACTTCGTATTGAAGATACAGACCAAAACCGCTATGTTGAAGGTGCAGAACAATATATAATTGATGCGCTAAACTGGTGCGGAATTCCTTTTGATGAAGGTATTAACAAAAACGAAAAATTTGGTCCTTACCGCCAAAGTCAACGCAAACATCTATACAAAGCTTACGCTGAAGAATTAATTGCTTCTGGAAAAGCTTACTATGCTTTTGATACTGCGGAAACTTTAGATTTCCACAGAACAGAGCATGAAGCCAAAGGAAAAACCTTTATTTACAACTGGCACAACCGCTTAAAATTAAGTAATTCGTTATCGCTTAGCGCGGAAGAAGTAAAAGCAAAACTTGAAGCTGGTGATGATTATGTTATTAGGTTTAAAAGTCCGCAAGACGAAACATTGCATCTAAAAGATATTATTCGTGGCGATATAAAAATAGACACCAACATTTTAGACGATAAAGTTTTGTTTAAAAGCGATGGCATGCCAACCTACCACTTAGCAAATATTGTTGATGACCATTTAATGGAAATTACACACGTTATTCGTGGTGAAGAATGGTTACCATCATTAGCATTACACTACCAATTGTATGAAGCTTTTGGTTGGGAAAAACCAGAATTTGCACATTTACCATTAATTTTAAAACCAACAGGAAAAGGAAAATTAAGCAAACGTGATGGCGATAAATTAGGGTTTCCTGTATTTCCTTTACAATGGACAGATCCTGTAACCGAAGAAGTATCCAGAGGTTATAAAGAAGATGGCTATTTCCCAGAGGCGATGATTAACTTTTTAGCATTTTTAGGTTGGAACCCTGGAACGGAACAAGAAATTTTTGATTTAGATGACTTAATAAAAGCATTTGAATTAGAACGCGTAAACAAATCTGGTGCACGTTTTGATCCAGATAAAATTAAATGGTTTAACCACCATTACATGCAAGAACAAAACGATGATGAACTGGCCAAAACATTTAAAAAACAACATGCAGAATTAGCCGATATTGACGTAAACTATATAGCACTTGTTGTTAGCAAAATTAAAGAACGAGCAACTTTTGTGTCCGATTTTTGGGAGTTGAGTGCTTACTTTTTTGAAGCACCATCATCATACGATGAAAAAGCAACAAAAAAAGCATTTAAAGACAATACAGCAGAATTAATGACTTCTGTAAGCGCCATTATAAACACAATTGATAATTTTTCAGTAGAAACCCTACAAACCGAAATAAAAGGCTGGATAACCGCTAATAATATAGGTTTTGGGCAAGTAATGATGCCATTACGAATTGCATTAGTTGGCGCATTACAAGGACCAGATGTTTTTGATATTATGTATTTAATTGGAAAAGCTGAAACCATTAAACGTATTGAAACCTTGGTAAAAACATTATAAAAACTTAAACCCATTTTTAAATTTAAAAATCCTCTTTATGTAAAATAAAAGAGGATTTTTTATGCTTGATTTTGTCAGAAAAAAAATCTAACTTCGTTTAAGGTGTGATATAAATCATTAAAAACGGATTCATATCATTAAAGTTTCTGTAAGCTGAAAAACAACAATAGATTAAAATTATGGCAAAATTGACATCATTCACATTCATTTCTTTAAATGGATTTTATAAAGGAATTAACGAGGATATAAATTGGCACCAACACGGAGGAGAAGAGGCGGAATATTCCGTTGAGAGCTTAAAATCTAAAGACGCACTTCTATTCGGCAGAGTAACTTACGAAATGATGAAAAGTTTTTGGCCAACTCAAATGGCTTATGACTCTTTTCCCGAAGTTGCAGATGGAATGAATAATTCTGAAAAAATTGTCGTTTCTAAAACCTTACTATCAACTGATTGGAAAAACACTCAAATCATAAATGAAAACCTTATAGAAAGAATAACGGAATTAAAAAAAACGAGTAAAAAGAACATCACACTTTTAGGGAGCGGAAAGATTTTAAAACAACTTTCGAATGCGAATTTAGTAGATGAATATCAAATAATGGTTGACCCAATATTCATTGAAAAAGGAGAACCGATTTTGAACAATCTGAGTAATAATATAAACCTCGAACTGACAAAAAGCAAAGTTTTTAAAAGTGGAACAATCTTGCTTTATTATAAACCCAAAGTGAATTAAAGAATAAAGCCAGCGCATAACAGTGTATAAAAAAATTGCAAGTTTTAGCTATAGCAACGTTAGTTGTTCGTTTACTAGCTTCTGATTTTCCTTCGGAAAATCCTCGCAGACAAACACGTTTAAACGAACCTACTCCAAAATCACTAAACAAAAACCATAGCTTTGCTCATTATAAATACATCATGCAAATTATGAGATTCCTGCCTACGCAGGAATTTTAAAAAGAAACCATAGCGCCCAAAACCAGCATATTTTGGTTACCTTTAAAACGAGCATTTCCGCCAGTAGTATCTAAACTTTCGCCTTCTAGTTTATTTAAAATGTTGGTGAAACCGTAAATATATTGTGCTTTCAATTTAAAAAACTTAAATCCTACCGATGCACCAATTGCACCATTAAAATTAAATTGAGAAATTGTAGTAATATCTTCAGCAGTTAAGTTTAAATAATTATCAACAAAGTAATTTTCTTTACCCTTATCCTTCAATTCCATATCGCCATTGTATTGTAGCATAGGACCAAAATCAATCGTAAAATAATTTGGTATAACCTTAACATGCAGCAACATAGCTACTTGAGCAGCAAACACTTTATAATCAATAAACTCACTATTAGCTACAATTGGTAATGGTCGTGCAGATACACCCAAAGTACTTTCTGATAGTTGCATGCCAAAACTTACATTATACCATTTATGAGGAATATCAACCGTGGCGGTAAAACCACCTAAAAAACCATCACCTTGTTTGGTGGCAAAATTATCGGTTGCAATATCAAACTTTGTAATAGCTCCAGTAATGCTTATACCATTGGTTATTCGGTAATTTCCTTTTTGTGCAAAACTTTCTGTAACAAAACATAGTAATATAACTACTAATAAGATAAGTTGTAATTTTTTCATTGTACCTTTAGGGTTGTGTGAACAAATATAACTTTTTTTAGTAACTACCATTTTTTTAACCATTTTAAATAACATATTATGAACTTTTATCTTTATCCATTTATTTTTCTTGGAGTGATTATTTTAATCTCGTCCTTTTTTACCGTTAAGCAACAATCTGCCGCTATTATTGAACGTTTCGGAAAATTTTTAAGTATTCGTCAATCTGGTCTTCAATTTAAAATTCCATTAATTGATAAGGTTGCAGGCCGATTAAGTTTAAAAATTCAACAATTAGATGTTATTGTTGAAACCAAAACTAAAGACGATGTGTTTGTTAAACTAAAAGTATCTGTTCAATTTAAAGTGATAAAAGATAAAGTTGAAGATGCTTTTTACAAACTAGATTATCCGCACGATCAAATAACAAGTTATGTGTTTGATGTGGTGCGTGCTGAAGTACCAAAAATGAAATTAGACGATGTTTTCTTGAAAAAAGATGATATTGCCATTGCAGTTAAAGCCGAATTAAACGATGCTATGATGGAATATGGTTACGATATTATTAAAACTCTTGTAACCGATATTGACCCAGATGCTCAAGTAAAAGCGGCCATGAACCGTATTAATGCTGCTGATAGAGAAAAAACTGCGGCTCAATACGAAGGTGATGCAGCACGTATTTTAATAGTTGAAAAAGCAAAAGCCGAAGCAGAAAGTAAGCGTTTACAAGGACAAGGTATTGCAGACCAACGTCGTGAAATTGCACGTGGTTTAGAAGAATCTGTTGATGTTTTAAATCGTGTTGGTATAAACTCGCAAGAAGCTTCTGCGCTTATTGTTGTAACACAACATTACGATACTTTACAAGCTATTGGTAGCGAAACAAATAGTAATTTAATATTATTACCAAATTCGCCACAGGCTGGAAGCCAAATGCTAAACGATATGGTTGCAAGTTTTACAGCAAGTAACCAAATTGGTGAAGCCATGAAAAACACAAGAAAGAAAAAAGAATAGTTTTAATTGAACTAAACAAACACCTCAAAACGTAACTGTTTTGAGGTTTTTTTATGCTTTAAATGGATGGCGTTCTTCCCAGTTTTGTTTTGGGTTCATTAAACTAAAAATCTGTTTTAAAAGCGCATTTATAAAACTATTGGTATGTTTTATATAAACCTGCATGGTTTTTGCCTTCGCGCCTACCGAACTTTTTATTTCCATAGCGGTTCTGGCATACACAACATTTTTAAAGTTATTTTCAATAGCAAATTTTGCCATATCATACAACATGTTTAAATACAGTTGGTTGTTATATTGATGTTTAGAATCATAACCCAAAAAGTAGGTTTCTAAGGTAGTAGCATTCAATATTAAGGTGTAAAACCCAACCAATTCATCATTTAAATAATAGCCAAAAACTTTAAAATTGTTTGTTAGGTGTTTCTTTAAGCTATAAAAATGATTTTCAGGTAATAAAAAGGTGTTAAACTTCGCGTTATTAGACACATTTAAGTACAATTGATGAAGTTTTTTTGAGTTTTGCTGAATGCTTTCTAAACTTAATTCTTCACATGTAATTGAACCTAACTTTGTTTTAGCACGTTTGTATCTTGATTTATATTTTTTGTTTAAAGCCGAAATATAATTGTTCATTGTTACCCATTTTTCATCTATAGGCATTATCATATTAGGTTGTACAGTAACCTTATGTAGTTTATTTATTTTGAAAAAGTTATGTTCTAAATGAATGGTGTCTTCTTCAAAATAATCTTTAAACATTATAGCACGAATGGTTTTGTTTTGTTTTGCTTTTATATCGCTTTTAATCGTTTCTAAAGCTTCAAAAATCAACTTTAGATACTCATGCTGTGCTATGTTTTCTTCTTGAAAAAACAAGCTGTGTTGCCCTGTATGCGTTAAGTTTCCCGCTACTAAAATGTTGCCTTTTAATATTTTTGAAACCACATCGCGAAAAAACTCTTTTGTACAAGATACTTTTATGGTTCTGAACATATCTTTTAGATATAATTGAACTCTTTGAATAATAGCAATACCAACTAAAACATCATTTTTAAAAACACCAACATAAAAAAATTGAATGTTTTTTGGTGATGCTTCTTCAAGTGCTTTTAAATAACTTGTTTGAAGAAAAACATCGTGTGCAACTATGCTATTCCATGCTTTTGGAAGGCTTTCAACGGTATAATAAATTTGAAATGATTTCACTATAAAAATAAAAAGACCGAAGTTAAAACACTTCAGTCTTTATGTATGTTAAAAGTTTACAAATTATTATTTCCAAGCACAAATAATGCCGCCCATAATACCAAGTGTAACTATCCAATAGCCTGCATTTATAAAGATGTATTTGGCGCTTTTACGTTCAAACAATGCATTGGTGCCTAAAATTGGTAATGCTATAAATATACCAGCTATTACACCGTGTAAAACACCGTGTTTAAAGGTTCTAAAATTATTTCCGTAATCGGTCATAAAATCTGAATAAGATTGTAATGCTTTGCTAGAATCGCCACCAGTTAAACTTAATGCACCCATTTGATGCACCACTATTGCTGGTAATGCGCTTGCAAGTAAAAAAGCAAACAATAAGGCTAAACCAAATATTTTAGCCATGTTTCCGCCTTTTAATTGATCTTCTGTTAAACCTGCCGCTTGCATCCAAGCGTTTCCAAAAACTTTTGGATTATACCAAATAAAGCCCACAACTAGAGCAGAAACTGCTGCTACTAGAATTGCATAAATGTTTAAAAAATCCATAATACTAATAGTTAAAGTTAGATGTTAAATATATCAAAATTTATGACACATAATTTATTTTAAGTCACTTAAAGCTAATTAATTGCTTTTGCTTCTTCTACTAAATTTGTGTTAGAATCTTCTAAAGCATTTGTAATAAAATCATCAATCTCATTATTACGTTGTAAGCCATTTTTAATCAAAACACCCAAAGTTAGCACAACTGCTATGCGCGTTCCAACTTTTTTTGCTGCGGTATTAAATAATGGTTGTAACTCGTCATAGCTAACATCTTTCGCTAATTGCTGAATTTCAGCTTTTACTTTCAACTGTTTTTCTTCAGGAAGATTGGTGTATTTTTTTCCTAATTGCTGAATAACATCAATGGCTTTTCGTTGTGGTTGCGAATTAGTGGTTTGTTGTTGAATGGGCTTGTTTTCAACGGTATTTGTTGCCTCTTGTTTTGCCCAAGTATCACGCAATCCAACCGTTTTATTAAATACTAATTTTGATGAAGTTGAGTCGTTATCAACATTAAAATACCCTAAACGTTGAAACTGAAACCTATCGCCTACTTTAGCTTCAAGTAAACTTGGTTCTACATAAGCTTCTACCATTTTTAACGATTCAGGATTTAAAAACTCCATAAAATCTTTGTCTTGGTAGCTATCTGGCGCTTCATCCATAAACAAACGGTCGTATTCTCTAACTTCTGCTTTTATAGCATGTTTTATAGAAACCCAATGCAAGGTGCCTTTTACTTTTTTAGAGGTATCTTCAGAATAGGTACAGTGTATTTCAGTAATATTTCCTTCGGCATCTTTTTTAACACCCTCACCTTTAATGATGTAGGCGTTTTTTAATCGAACTTCTTTACCTAAGCTTAATCGGAAATATTTGCTATTTGCTTCTTCTTTAAAGTCGTCTTTCTCAATGTATAATTCTCGTGAAAATGGCACTTTTCTAAAACCTGCACTATCATCTTCTTGATTGTTTTCAGCTTCCAACCATTCTTCCTTATCTTCTGGATAGTTTGTAATAACCAGTTTTGTAGGGTCTAAAACAGCCATAACACGTGGTGCTGTTTTATTTAAATCTTCACGAATGCAAAATTCTAAAAGTGATACATCAATAATATTATCACGTTTTGCAACACCTACGGTTTCTACAAATTTTCTAAGTGAATTTGGTGTATAACCCCTGCGTCGTAATCCAGAAATAGTTGGCATTCGTGGGTCGTCCCAACCACGTACAATACCATCTTCAACCAATTTAAGCAACTTACGTTTACTCATAATGGTATAACTTAGGTTTAAGCGCGCAAACTCGCGTTGTTTAGGTCTTACTAACGTTTTGTCTACTACTTGATCTAAAAACCAGTCGTAAAGCTCTCTGTGAGGTTTAAATTCTAATGAACATAATGAATGTGAAATTTGTTCGATATAATCACTTTCACCATGTGTCCAATCGTACATTGGGTAAATACACCAATCATCTCCAGTTCTATGATGATGCTTTTTTAAAATACGATACATAATTGGGTCGCGCATCAACATATTTGGGTGTTGCATGTCTATTTTTGCACGTAAAATGTGTGTGCCTTCTTCAAACTCGCCCGCTTTCATACGTTCGAATAACTCTAAATTTTCGGCAACACTTCTATTTCTGTATGGACCATCAACACCTGGTTGTGTTGGTGTACCCTTTTGTTCTGCCATAGCTTCACTAGTTTGCGAATCTACATAGGCTTTTCCTTCTTTAATAAATTGTACTGCCCAATCGTATAATTGCTGAAAATAATCGGATGAAAACAATTCCTTATCCCATTTATAACCCAACCAAGCAACATCTTCCTTTATAGCATCAACATATTCCTGTTCTTCTTTGGCAGGATTGGTATCATCAAAACGAAGGTTTACTGGCGCATTATATTTTTCTCCCAAACCAAAACTTATACCTATAGCTTTTGTATGCCCAATGTGTAAATAACCATTAGGCTCTGGCGGAAAACGAAAACGAAGTTTGTTTTGTGGCATGCCACTAGCTAAATCTTTCTCTATAATTTGCTCTAAAAAGTTGAGTGATTTTTTTTCTTCAGACATAAAAATGTTTGGCAATAGGTAATTAAACAAAAAATATTGTGCAAAATTAGGTAATTTTACCGACTTAAAACCACCTAACATGGGAATTATAAAAGTTGAAAATATTCGTGTATTTGCATACCACGGATGCTTAAAAGAAGAAACAAAAATTGGTAGTGATTACCTTGTAGATTTAGAAGTTGAAGCCAGCTTACAAAAATCTGCTAAAACAGATAAACTTACTGATACTGTTGATTATGTGTTTCTAAACCGCATTATAAAAGATGAAATGGCAATACCTTCACAATTATTAGAAACGGTTGGAAAACGCATTTTAAATCGCATTTTTAAAGAAGATAAGTTGGTAAAAAAAGCAACGGTTTGGGTAAGTAAACTAAACCCACCTATTGGAGGCGATGTAGAAAAAGTGACTATAAAAATGTCTGATAAACGTAAAAAGTAATTTTAACTGTTGTAAAGTCTTAATTTTTTTTAAATTTGCATCGCAATTAAGGTGTCGTGGCCGAGTGGCTAGGCTCAGCTCTGCAAAAGCTGCTACAGCGGTTCGAATCCGCTCGACACCTCAAAAAACCCTTAGCAATTTGTTGAGGGTTTTTTTTATGCCTTATTTTTTAATAGGACTTATTTTTTCCAATTTCTCTTTAATAAGTTCTTTTTCCTTAGGAAAAAACCCTTGAACTAAAAGCAATACGCCAAAACCTAAAATAACTAAAGCTATTATTTTTTTGGTTTTGAATATAATGCGTGGTGTTAATCTGCTTTTAAGTTTTTTGGCTATAACTATTTTAACTAAATCGACTAAAAAATAGACTATTAAAATAGTGCTTAAAAACACTACTACACCATCGTTAGAACTTGTAATTGAATTGGCAATAACTATAAATGCCACCCAACCTAATAGCACACCTATATTAATAAAATTGAGTAAAAAGCCTTTTAAAAATAGTTTTCCATAGCCGCGTTTTATTTCAATTTTATGGTATTCTCTAACAATTTCTCGAAAGGATTTTGATGTTTTAATGAATGAAATAAATCCATAAGTTACTAACAAAACACCGCCAAAAATTAAAAAACTAGGATCGTCTTTTATGGTTTCAAGCAGTTTACTAGTACTAAAAAAAGCTACTAAAATGAATATAATATCTGCCAACATAACGCCACAATCAAAAATTAAGGCGCTTTTAAAACCTTTTGTTGCACTCGTTTCAAGCAGCACAAAAAAAACAGGACCAATAGTGAACGCTAAAATTATTCCAAAAGGAATGGCCGCTAAAATATCATCAAACATAGAATATTATGAGGGTTTACTACAAAGTAAAGAAAAAAAGGTGTGTTAAACTAAAACACACCTTTTAAACAACAAACAAATTAAACTAATTTAATGAAATTCTTTATGTATTAAATTTTAAAATCAGCTTCTAAAACGGTTTCCGAACTACCACCAACAAAAACTTTAAAATCGCCTGGTTCTAAAACAAAGTCTCCTTCATTATTAAAAAATCCTAATTCATTTTTAGTGAGGTTAAAGCTTACTTTAACGTCTTTATTTGGCTCTAAAGAAATTATTTCAAAGCCTTTTAATTCTTTTACTGGTCTGGTTATACTTCCTAATAAATCTCGTATGTAAAGTTGAACTACTTCTTTACCTGCAACATTTCCAGTGTTTTTTACCTTCACTGAAACTTTCACTTCATCACTAGAAATCTTTTCAACTAAAAGATTATTATATGAAAATGTAGTATAGCTTAACCCATGCCCGAACGGATATAGAGGCGTATTACTTTCATCGGTATAATGCGACCAAAACACTTCGTTTGGTGCAGGAATAACTGGTCTTCCTGTATTTTTATAATTGTAATAAATTGGAATTTGCCCAACGCTTCTAGGAAACGTCATTGGTAATTTTCCACTCGGGTTATAATCGCCATACAAAACTTGTGCTATGGCATTACCACTTTGTGTACCTAATTGCCACGCTTCAACAATAGCGGGAATGTGTGCATCTGCCCAAGGAATTGTTAGTGGACGCCCATTATTTAATACCAAAACAATGTTTTTATTAACCTTGTAAATAGCTTCTAAAAGTTCCTGTTGTACACCTGGTAAGCCTAAATCTGTTCTACTACGCGCTTCACCGCTATGGAAACCATGTTCGCCTAAAACCATAACAACAACATCGGCATTTTTTGCTGTTTGAATAGCTTGTGGAAATTCGCTTTTATCAGTAGTATTTATTGTTAATTCCAAAGGAAATGTTGTTTTACCTAGTGTTAAATTGGCGCCTTTTGCATAGGTTAATGTGTTGCTTGTATAGTTTTGCATGCCTTCGAGTACTGAAACTGCTGTACTATCTTTTGCGGCTAATCGCCAACTGCCTAACGGACTTGTTTTATCGGCCGCCAAAGCACCAATTAAAGCTATTTTTTGTCCTTCTTTTTTAAGAGGTAATAAGGCATTTTCGTTTTTAAGTAATACGATTGATTTTTTAGCCATATCTAAAACTGCGTCCTGTATTTCTTGACTTCCAATAACCTTCTTTTCAGTTTCTTTATTGCAATATTTATATGGGTCATCAAACAAACCAAGTTCAAATTTAACTCTCAAAATACGTCTAGCTGCATCATCTATTAATGTTTCTTTTACAAGACCTTCTCTAACTAAACTTGCCAACTCGTCAACATACGCATACGATTCCATATCCATATCTGAACCTGCGTTGGCAGCTAATTCAGCAGCATGTTTTTTATTTTTGGCATGCCCATGAGCAATCATTTCATTAATTGAACCCCAATCTGAAACTACAAAACCTGTAAATCCCCATTTTCCTTTTAAAATATCACGTTGCAAAAAAGCATTTCCTGTTGCAGGAATACCATTTAACTCGTTAAAAGAATTCATAAAGGTTCGTACACCAGCATCGGTAGCTGCTTTAAATGGTGGAAAAATGATGTTATTTAATGTTGAAGTACCAACATCGACAGTATTATAATCTCTACCCGATTCAGCAAACCCGTAACCAGCCCAATGTTTAGCACAAGCGGCAATGGTTTCTGGTGATGCTAAATCATCACCTTGAAAGCCTTGTACTCTAGCTGTTGCTATTTTACTACCCAAATATGTGTCTTCTCCAGCACCTTCCATAACACGTCCCCAGCGGGCATCACGAGAAATATCAACCATAGGTGCAAACGTCCAGTTTATTCCTGCTGCTGAAGCTTCTTTTGCTGCTACTTGCGCTGATTTTTTTATAGCTTCTAAATCCCAACTTGCAGCTTCAGCTAACGGAATAGGGCTTAATGTTTCATAACCATGAATTACATCAAAACCAATGATTAACGGAATACCCAATCTAGTTTCTTCAACAGCTATTTTTTGAACTGCTCTTACTTCATCAACACCTGTTACGTTAAGCATGGAGCCAACGTAACCTTTCTTTAAATGTTCGTATTTTTTTGAAGCATCTCCTGATGATGGTGTTGGTCCTGTTACATCCCAAAAACCATTGTATTGGTTCATTTGACCAATTTTTTCTTCTAAGGTCATTTTTGAAAGTAATTCGGAAACTTTCTTTTCTATTGCATCGTTTAAATTACTTGTTTCGCCCAAAGCATCCGTTTTCTCTTTACACGATACAATTGTGATTACTAGAAAGACGATAAGTAAATTATATAGGTTATTTATCTTCATATTATTGATATACTTTAACGTAGTCTACTTCCATTACAGATTCGGTAAAATTTGGGTCAATTGAAAACCAACTACCGCCCATAGCTACATTTAAAATTAAAAACTGTGGTGCTGTATAAGGCCATGTACTGCTGTTTCTAACGGCTGGTTTATAGCTATATTTAACAACATTATCTATTAAAAATTTAAGTTCGGTTTCTGTCCATTCTAGACTATATACATGGAATTGCGTAGCGTAATCCGTTATTGTAGTTTCTCCCACTTTAGTATTAGCACAACCACCAGAACATGATGGTGTATGTGTAGCACTTGAAATAAATGTTGGATTGTAACCCCAATGTTCCATAATGTCTATTTCACCACATGCTGGCCAACCTACAGCATCTATATTAGCGCCCAACATCCAAATAGCTGGCCAAGTACCAGCGCCAGATGGTAATTTGGCTCTTACATCTACTCTACCATAGGTAAAATCGAATTTTCCTTTGGTTAATAATCTAGCAGATGTATATTCTGAACCTTGATAATTTTCTTTTTTAGCAATGATTTTTAAAACGCCATTTTCAACTTTAACGTTATCGGTTCTGTTTGTGTAAAATTCTTTTTCGCCATTACCCCAACCACAATTAGTTGGACAACCGTTACCTAAATCGTAACCCCATTTTGTAACATCTGGTGCGCCATTGGTATTAAACTCGTCAGACCAAATTAATTGAGGGCCTTTTTCGGTAACAAAAACTGCTACTTTTTTAAAATCGCTAATACTATTATTTGAACTTGAATATGCAAAAACAGTTATGATATAATCATTTAAACCTTCTTTAGTACATGTATAATTAAAAATGCCTGTTGTATTTTTTACTTCAGCTTCGCTACCTATTTTAAAACCATAAGAAACAGCATTTGTTGCACTAGCGTTACAAGTAATACTACCTGAGCCATCACCGTTAGGGTTGCTACTGTTTGTACCAGATACAACAATTTGTAGTGCTAAGTTTGTTGGTATTATGGCTTTAGGTTGTTCGGGTGTAGTATCATCACTACCGCCTGAACATGATAAAAGCATTACAAAAGCAATTTGAATGATGTATAGCATCTTTTTAAACATTTTTTCTATTTTATATTTCTTCATTTTAAAAAGAGGGAGACATAAAATCTCCCTTCTTTACGCTATTAATTACCCTCTTATTCAGGTATTAATCTAAACCACCAATCAAATTGACCGTTTCCATCTGTGGTGCTAATAATCATTTCATCAGCCGAACGACTAACTATTTTATAACTATGGTTTCCGCCTACATAATATCCAATAAAACCAATACCTGTTAAACTTAATGTTTCAACTTCGTTTGGAGCAGTTAAAGTCCATTGTGCCGAATATGTGCTAAACGTGTAGTTTTCTATGTCTGCGCCATTTGCAGTACCACCAGAACCACCTAATTCATTAATTAAATTTTCGCGTCCGAACACAAAACCATCTGGTCCTACATTATGTGTAAATGTTCCATCTACATTAAACGTATATCTATCATCGTACATTCCTGAATTGGCTTTATCACCAGGAGCTGCACCATAATATTCAAATTCTGGTCCTCCTATTGAACCCAAACCGAAATGTTTATTAACAGTTGATGCTATTTTCCAAGTTCTTGAACTATTAGATGTTAGCATAGTTAATAAATCGGCTGGTGGCTCATATAAAGCTAGTACTTCAACCTCTATAGTTTTACTTGAAGACATACCTCCTGTTCCAAAAGCAACTACAGTAACAGCATAGGTGTTTGTACCAAGTGTTGTAAATGTGTGCGATGCACTACCCGATTTTTGAAGCTTTGTTTGACCTTGAATTACAAATTGATATGCTGTTGCATTATCGGCTTTTGCAGATACTTTAATTTCTCCGCTTCCTAATCCTGGAGCAGGTGATTCAGCGTTATCATCAATATACGTAACTGAAATTTCAATATTTGACGGTGCTACTAGTTCTCCAAATGATAAATCGTCTTCTTGACAACTTGTAAATGCCAAAACAGTTATTAAAAAGAAACCTATTATATTTTTTAATTTTTTCATCATTCTAAATTTTAATTATGAAAGTAAATGTTATCGATATATACTTTGGCTCCAGAAGATTCAAAAACAAATTGTGTAATTGCTGAAACATCCGTTGTATAATTAGCAACTGGAATATCTACACTTATCCACGTTCCACGTGTAATGCTTGATACATATTCAATATCTTCTTTAAGCGGATTGCCATCGCCATACGTTGTGTTTACCAATTTTAATCCAAGCGTTGTAGCATCTGGTGTAAAATAATCGAAATGTAAGTATTTGAAACCTGATAAATTGGTTGGATTATCATAACTGGTTACAATACCCGTATAATTTAGTGATTGATAAAACCACATATTATTACCACCTATATTGGTAGTTGTTAAGGTTGTTGTTTGCCCCCAATTTGGGTTAACCTCACTTAAAGCAACATTGGTATAAGCATCACTAAAAATAGATACTACACTGCTAGCACCATATGTAGGTGTTGTTGCTGCTACTGTAGGAGCACTACCATCGCCATTAGTATAAAAATACAGGTTATCGATATATACTTTTGCAGAAGAAGATTCAAAAATAATTTGAGTTATTCCTGAAATATCTGTTGAAAACTTTGATAACGGAATATCTACACTTACCCATGTACCCAAGGATACGCTTGAAACAAACTCGATATCTTCTTTTGAAGCATTACCATCAGGAAACGATGTGTTAACTAATTTTAACCCAAGTGTTGTAGCATCTGGTGTGAAATAATCAAAATGCACAAAGGTTTTCCCGGTTAAATTGGTTGGACTTCCATAATTGGTTACTAAACCTGAATAGTTTAAGTTTTCAAACAACCAAGTAGCATCACCTTGTATATTAACACTAGATAAGGTGGTAGATTGCCCCCAATTTGGGTTTACTTCACTTAACGCCACATTAGTGTAAGCATTACTAAATATAGACACAACATTAGCTTGTGGTGCTGTAGGTATTGGTGCTTTTGTAATAGGTACTGTTGGTATACTTGATGGTTTATAGAAATAGATATTATCTAAAAAGACAGTACCTGAACCACTAGGAGATACAAACTTAAACTGAAATAAATCGGCCATTGATAAACCTTGAGAAGTAAAATCGCTTAATGGAATATCTAAACTTACCCATTCGTCTGCCGTTAAATTTTTAACTACCGATTTTTCACCAGTACTTGCGCTTATTGGGAAAATTTCTAAAGCAGCTAAATCGGCAGTCCAAACATCTATGTGTAAATATTGCATTGCAGAAGCGTTTATTGTTGCATTGAAATCTATCCCTTCATAATTTAAATTTCCATATTGAATGATGTTGTTCCCTGCTACAGCAATTTGCGTATAGGTAGTTGCTTGCCCCCAATTAGGGTAAAAATTAACGCCAGATAAACTAGTGTAAGCATCACTATAAATTGAAATAACATCGGCAGCATCTCGTCGTGGTGGTGTAGCTGCGTTTGTAATAGGCTGTAAAATAGCTGTTACTAAAAATTCTTGAGTGTATTCTGTAGTTGCAATTGCGCCTCCTTTTGCTACAATTCTAATAGTGTACGTTCCTGCTTCTTGGTAAGTGTAACTAACGGTTTCACCTATGTTACCAAGTACAGGTTCTGTATTGCCCGCTTCTCCAAAATATACTTCGTAAAACATTGCAAAATCGGCAGTTGCTACAACATTTACTTGCTTGGTTATGGCTGCATCATTTTCAATAGTAACTACTAAATTTTGTGGTGCTTTGAATGATACAACAATATCTTTAGAAACCTCGGTTTTAAGACCTGTAATACCTACTGCTTCTATTTTAACTGTATAGCTTCCTTCTGCATAAACATGGTTGCCACTAGAACCTTGTTTAATTTTAATTGGTTCAGAACCATCGCCAAGAGTTACATTGTAAGATACAGCGCTTTCTGCATTTGGTGTAATAGTTACTAACCCTGTATTATCTTGAGTTATTTGAAATAATGCTGAAACATTTGCAGGTGCTGTAACATTATCTATAAAACTCAAATCATTAGTATCTTCTGTACAGTTAATAAAGAAGAATAAAACTAGGCTTAGCCTAAATATATATTTTAATGTTTTCATATTGTAGTTTTTTAATTTTAATATCCTGGGTTTTGTGCCCAAGTATTCCCTGATAATTCAATTTCTTGAATAGGAATTGGGAAAAGCTCATGCTTACCTGCTTGAAAACCTGGAATTGTTCCTGCTGCTCTACCCGTTCTAACTAAATCGAAAAAACGGTGACCTTCGCCAACTAACTCTACACGACGCTCTTTATAAATATCGTTTGTAAGGTTTGTACCTGTAGTTGAAACACTACCTAGGGTAGCTCTATTACGAACTCTATTTAAATAAATTTTTGCTCTATCATCGCTAATATTACCACGATTTAAAGCCTCCGCAGCCATTAATAATACATCGGCAAAACGAATGGCGCGATAGTTATTTGGATTGGTTAATGCTGCATCCGGACGGTTAGCATCGCCTAAACGCGCTATATATTTTCTGTTGAAATACCCTGTTTGTTCATAACCAGCATCTTCATTATAACTTGCTGTAGGATTATCAATTATCCATTGTTTAATATCTAAAATTGAATATGCTAAACGAATATCGCCAGGTTCAAAAGCGTCAACAGCATCTTGTGTTGGTACATTAAAACTGTAACCAAAATCGAAAACGGGTCCAACATAACCTCTTACACCATTAAAACCAACAGCATAATTTCCTTCTAAACATTGAAAACAATCATAAGAACCACCATCAACATCAGAATATTGAATTTCAAAAACAGATTCAATACTATTCTCATATTCGTTTTCCCACATTAACGGCGCTGTTGCTGTTGGCAACAAATCATGTGGACCTTTAGTAATTAAGTTTTCTAGTACTGAAGCCGCTTCTGGAAACTTATTTTGATACAAATATGCTTTACCTAATAAGGCTTCGGCAGCACCTTTTGTAATGCGTCCAGTTTGTGCTTGTGTATATGGTAAATTGGCAGCTGCAAAAATTAAATCTTCTTCAATTTGAGCGTAAACTTGAGCTTTTGGTGTTCTTTCTAAACCAAATTGTTCGCCGTATTGAATACGTTTGTCAACAACCAAAGGCACATCGCCAAACCATTTTACCAATTCAAAATAATAGAAAGCTCTTAAAAATCTGGTTTGTGCAATTACACTTGTTTTATTAGGAAAATCTGTTTTATCTTGAAATTCCATAATGTAATTTGTTCTGTTAACACCTGTGTACATCCATGTCCAAATGTTGCGTAATTGAGCATTTGTTGGTGTGTGTATCATATCATCAATTTCTTGAATACCCGGTGTATCGGTAGCACTTTCTCCACCTGCAAGTGTGTTATCGGATGCTATTTCGGCAACTTGAAATTGTTGTGCGGTTGCTTGTAAATAATCGTAAGCTGCTATTAATGCTTTTTGATAATCTTCTTCTGTATTGAAAAAATCCTCTGAGTTTTCATCTTGTGAATCGACATCAATAAAGCTATCGGCACAAGAAAATATTGCTAAAAAAGCAAATGAAACAAGGATATTTATAGTTTTAAAATTTTTCATAATGCTTAATTAAAGTTTTAAGTTAATTCCTAATAAATATGTTTTAGCACTAGGATAAAACCCTTGGTCTATACCACCACCTAGCGGCGCGCCACTTGATGCAGTAGGATCATAACCTTTGTATTTTGTTAATGTTAATAGGTTATTAGCAGAAACATAAATACGAAGTTTATTTATTCTTGAATTTTTAAATGCTTTTTCTGAAAAGGTATAACCTAATTGAACATTTTGTAAACGAACAAATGAACCATCTTCAACATAAAAATCTGAAAACAAACCGTTTGGTGTAGCACCATTTGAAACTCTTGGGAAGGTATTACTTGTTCCTTCACCCGTCCAACGTGCTAAGTATGAGTTAGTTCTATTGGTAAGTTGTTGTCCACGTTCATAATTACGAACTATTTCATTGCCTATTGATGAAAATGCATAAGCACTAAAATCGAAGTTTTTGTAGTCTATAGATATATTAAGACCCATGGTAGCATCTGGTAATGGATTGCCAATATTAACACGATCATCTTCAGTAATTACGCCATCCTTATTTTGGTCAACATATTTAATATCGCCAGGTTCTGGAGCAATATCACCTACTGCAGAATCATTAATTTCATCTTGGTTTTGAAAAATACCTGCTGTTTGGTAACCATAAAAATAACCCATAGGGAAACCAGCTTCCATTCTTGATGGTGCTGGTTGGCTAATACCAAAACCACCGCCTGTTAAAACACCTGTATTAGTATCTACAAAAAGTACTTCGTTTTTTAAGTAGGTAACATTGTATTTGATGCTAAATTTGAAATTATCGCTAAAATTTTCTGTGTAACCTATGGCAAATTCAACACCTGTATTTTCTACAGTACCACCATTTACTACTGGTGCGCCACCAGTACCTAATAAGCCTGATACTTCTGGAATTACTAATAAATCTTCGGTTCTTCTTTTAAAATAATCGGTAGTGATATCAATTTTATTATCTAATAAACGAAGGTCTAAACCAATATCAAATGTTTTTTGTTTTTCCCATCTAATTTCTGGGTTTGCAATACCACCGCTTGCTGTTCCTATGTATTCAATATCATCAAAAATATAAGTTCCTTCACCATTTAAAAGTGATACATATCTATAATCTGGTATTCTATCGTTACCTAAAACACCATAAGAAGCTCTTACTTTTAATAAATTTATAAATGAATTATCTTTTAGAAAATCTTCATCAGACATCACCCATCCAATAGAACCAGAAGGGAAAATACCAAACCTGTTTTTTGGTCCGAATTTGGTTGAACCATCACGACGTACAACAGCTGAGAGTAGATATTTTCCTTTGTAGTCATACTGCAATCTTGTAAAATAGGATAATAACCTAGAGTCGAATGTAGGGTTTCTACCAGTAAATCGGTTAATGTTTTCAATATCTGAAGCTTGCTCTAAATTAGCATTTGCATAATCATTACCAATAATATCAAAACCTGTAGCACCTGTAAATTCGCCTGTTGTTTTAAATACCGAAGTACCTAATAATAGATTGATATTATGTACGTCGTTAATTTTATTTTCATACTTAACAAAGGCATCAAACGTGTAATCTCTGTAGTAATTTAAACCTTCAAAAACACTGCTTCTATCAACGTTACTATTTTTTCCACTACCAAAATAAGCAATAGGATTAAACACTTTAGCTGTAACTTCAGAATAGTTAAATTGTATGTTTGATTGTGCAGTAAAATGATCGAAGAAATTATATGATAAACCTGCGTTTCCGCTTAATTTCATTACTTTACCTCTATCAAACGTATCATCAATTTGTGCTAATGGATTTATAACTTCACCACCTAAACCTTCAGCTAATGTATAAGCTCCATTTTCATCATATACTGAAAAGGTTGGCGCCATGTTTACGGCATTAAATAATACGGATGAGTTTGAATTTTCAGGAAGGTTTCTTTTGCTTGTTCGCATTAAAGTAAGACCTGAAGTAAGTTTTAAATTTTCAAGAATATCTAATTGATAACTACCGTTATTTGTAAAACGTGTAAAGTTAGATTTACTACCACCAACTATACCATCTTGCGTTAAAAACGAACTACTATATGAATAAGATGATTTTTTACCACCACCACTAAATAATATGCTGTGGTTTGTAATTGGTGCATTCTCAAAAACCAAATCTTGCCAATCTGTACCAACACCTAATGATGCTAAATTTGTAAACGGTGGTGTATTACCTCCTGCCGCATAAGCTTCGTTTACAATGGCACCATATTCGGTAGCGTTTAAAACAGGTATTTTTCTTGTGGTTTGTTGAAACCCGCCGTATGCATTATACTCTACTTTTAAAGGCATTTCTTTACGCCCTGTTTTTGTTTTTATAAGTATAACGCCATTAGCTGCTCTTACACCATAAATACCAGCAGTTGCATCTTTAAGTATATTGATGCTTTCAATATCACTTGGGTTTACTACACTTAAATCTTCAATAACATTGCCATCAACCAAAATTAATGGTCTGCTATCGCCATTGGTAGAAACACCTCTAATACTAATTGTAGAACCGCCACCAGGTGTACCAGATTGCGAGGTAATATTAACACCAGCAACTTGTCCTTGTAATGCTTGTTCTATACGTGTTGGTTTTAAAGCCTCAATACTTTCGCTAGAAACAACGCTTACAGCACCTGTAATTTCTTTTTTAGTTTGCGTACCATACCCAATAACTACAACTTCATCAAGTTTTGCTAAGTCTTCTTGTAGTTTTATAATTAGTTTTGAATTGTTAGAAATAACAACATCTTTAGTTACATAACCAATGTAGCTAAACGTTAGTGTTGTTCCTACTTTAACATCTGTAATGGTAAAATTACCATCAAAATCTGTAACTGCTCCTTTAGTGGTATTTTTTACAATTACATTAACTCCTGGTATTGGAAACCCAGAGTTATCTTGAACATTTCCGCTAACATTAATATTCTGTGCACCAGAATATGTTATAAAAAACAATGTTAGAAGTTTAAAGAGATAATGCCTCATATGAATTTAGTTTATTTTAGTTTATGTAAATTTAATTTTAAAGATTGATGAATTATAATTTTTAACCGCAACAAAAAACATACATCATAAAAAAATCAACTAAAATTTAATAAAACCTCAATTTTTAAGATAAATAATAAGAAAATGATATTGAATACTATTGTAAACCAAAAGAGTAAAAAATACAAATGTTGTGGTGTTGTATAGGTAAAATATAAAGCTGTTGTGGTGTTATATTTCTAAAATATAATCTGTTAAGCTAGATTCATGTGGTAAATCCATTTTTTTACGCAATCTATAACGCTTTACTTCTACGCTTCTTGAAGAAATGTTAAGTAGTGGTGCAATTTCTTTAGATGTTAAGTTTAAACGTAAATAAGCGCAAAGTTTTAAATCGTTTGAAGTTAATGCTGGATGTAGTGATTTTATTTTTTTAAGAAAGTCTTTGTCGGCATTATTAAATGCTTCTTCAAAGGCATGCCAATCATCGGTATTGTTTAAATTTTTATCAATTATTTTAATTACTCTTTTTAGACTTTTTGGGTCTTGTGCTTTTAGTAATTCGCCTTTAATACTATTTAAAAATTCATTTTTCTTAATTAAACTCATTGTAGAGATTCCTAATTCTCTGTTTTTATTTTCAATATCTTGCTTTAAGTTTTCATTATTGTAACGCATTAGTTGCTCTTTATTTTCTAACTCTTTTAACTCTAATTCGCGTTGTGTTTTATAAAGTAATTTTTCGCGTTGCTTTTTATAATAACGTTTGTAAACTGTGTGCATAAAAAATGAAAATAATGCTATAGAAATAACATAAATACCAAACATGGTTTTGGTTAAATACCATGGTGCAGCTATTGTAAATTTATAGGTTTCTATGTTTTCTGAAACTTCATTTCCTATTCTAGATTGCACATAAAATGTATAATCGCCATAGGGTAAATTTTCAAATAATGCATTTGCTTGAGTTGACCAATTACTCCATGTATTATAAATTCCTTGTAATTTGTATTGGTATTCTGCTTCTAGATATTTGTCGTATTCTGGTACGCTAAAATTAAACTCTAGGTTATTTTCATTAGTTTTAAAATCGCCTTTTACTGAAGTATTTATAAATTCACTTTTAAAACCATTTTTATAATTTCCGTTTGAAATGGAGTTTAAATTTACCTTATGCGATTTGTATTTTAACTTATCTAAATCTATTATTATATAACCTAACGTATTACCATACAAGTACTTATTATTATTTATGTATGTTATATTTTCATAACCAGAAACATCATTTCTAAGCGAACTTGGTAACGGAATTTTATTTATTTTATAACTATTACTTAGCTTAAATGGTGTTAAATATGAAATACCTTGTAAGGAAAAAGACCAAAGTTTATTAGTGTGCTTATCAAATACCAATTTGCCAGATGTGTATTGTTGTTTTAAAAACAATCCGCTTAAAATAGAATCTCTTACAAATCTATTTTCTGTTGTGTTATACTTAAAAATACCTTCTTTTTGTGAGTATAATAAATTGTTATGATACTTTATTAAGCTAGTTTTTGAACCTTTAACAACCGAAGTATCTTTTGTAACCGAAACCGCTTTTGTATAATTTTCATCTAAAGTTATTTTAAAAACACCTTTATACTCATGACTTACAAACACCTGGTTATTATCAAGTATTTCAAAATAGCGACTAGATATATTAAAACCTTCAATTGTGTTTCTAAAAACCCATTTTCCTTGTTTATTTTCAAGAATGTTTAAACCTGTATAATTTCCTTGTAGTATTAAATTATCGTTTTTTGAAATTGGTTTTATATCCCAAGTACCTAAAATATCTGAAATTAACTGTGCTTGTGTGCCATTAATTATAAACGTGCCAGAATTATGACCACAAAATAACGTGTTATTTATAGTGGTTAAACACCAAACTGCACCTTGCGTTTTTGGTATTAATGTAAATTGATTATTGGTAGTTACATCTTTATAAAATAACCCTTGATTGGTGCCTATGTATAAATTATTATTAAATACTATGGACGTATTTACAGAGCCTATTTTACCTTTTTCATCATTATAAATACTAAAAGGCGATTTTATATTTATACAATTTATACCGTTTTCTAAACCTAGCCAAACGTTATTATCAACATCTTCAAAAACTGAAAGTACCGTATTATTGCTTAAACCATTGTTTTGATTAATATGATATTTAATAGTTCCTTCTGGTGATAAATGTAAAATACCGTTTGAAATTGTACCTAGTATAAAACTATTGTCCTTTAATTTTATACTACTGTAAATTCTATCTTGAAGCAGAACAGTATTTGCTAATATATCCCATTTTGTAAGTTCATTGTTTTTAAAAATATAAAAACCATTATCTTCCGTTTGAAATAACAAATTTCCTTGATGGTTATAAATGTTTACCAATAAATTTTCTTTGGTAATAGGATGTTTTGTAACAAGTTTAGCTTCACCATTTACAATTTCAAAAATACCTTCTTTTGCTTTTTGAAAATAAACACCTTCATTTATTTTAAATAGTTTATAAATAACAGTGTTTGAATTTATTACTGAATATGAATTATCGGTTTTATTGTATATATAAATTCGTTTGAGAGATTGAAATAAAATAAAGTTATCTACATTTAAAATATTCCAAATTTCTTCATCTTCTAAAAATGAAATTTTAAGTTTTGAAGCTAACGATGTATAGTTTAATAAGCCTAAGTTATTTTTTTGCCAGTATCCAAATTCTCTATAACAACCAGTATAGATTAAACCATCAATTACTTTAACCGATCGAATGATTGTTTGGTTTGGTGAGTTGTAAAGTTGCCATTTAGCACCATTAAATTCTAATAAACCTTTGTTATTTGCAACATAAATATTTTTTGAATGAGATTGAGAAATAGCCCAATTTTGATTTTCTGCTCTATACTCGTTTGGTGTGTAAACCTGTATAGGCGGGTGTTCTTGTGCTTTTAAAATAAAGCAGAAACATAAAAATAATAATATTGGTAACTGTTTAGTTGACATTAAATCGTTGAAAAGATTGTAATGATACTAATGTAGTAAAAATAAAATATTAAAGTGTTTTTGTATAGGTAATTGTATGGCTATTACCTTAAAATGAAGCAAAAAAAAAGCAATACCAATAGTATTGCTTTTTTAAATTATTAAAATTTTTAGTTATTCCATTTTTTTAATTCTACCACCTAAAGCTGTATTTTCATTTAAAGTTTCAGGATTTCCATAAACATACACATCTCCGCCTGCTCTAATTTTAGCATCTACTAATTTTGATGCTTTTACATGAGCTTCACCAGCTGCATTAATAGACACGTCTGTTTTATTAGTTTCAAGTTCTTCGCCTCTATAAAGTCCACCAGTTAATAATGATACATTTTGCGATTTAGATGTACCTTTTGTTTTAATACTACCGCCAGTAACTGCTTTTATAATAGCATATGAAACATCTAATGGTACTTGAATACTTCCACCTTCTTGAGCTTTCAATGTTACTTCAAATTGTTTAATAACATCTGTACTATACACTTTTGCGCCTTCATTAACATCAATTACATCTAAAGTTGTGTAGTGTAAAGTTACTTTAGTTTTATTACCATCATAACTTTTTCCTATGGTCATTCTTATTTTTAAGGTTCCATTTTTATTTACTATAATTACATCTTGGGTGTTATTGCCTGTAATTACAGCTTTATTTTCGTTGGATTTTACCAATTCAACTTCTATTAAATCGTAAACTTTAAGTTCGGTAAATTCACCAAGAATTTTGTCTATTGGTTTTTGAGCAAAAGTTGCTCCAGATATTAAAATTGTTACTATTAAGATTATACGTTTCATGTTATATTTTTTTGATTAAACGTTATTAATCAATAATTATTCCGTTGTTATTGTATTTTGTGAAAAATTTTGGTTTTAAACAAATTGTTTATTCGTGTTTACCAATTAAATTAAAATCAAGGTGTTTTTTAACTAAATCGGTATTTTTAACTTTTACAACTACTTCATCACCAAGTTGATACATTATTTTTGTATTTCTTCCAACCATAGCATATAATTCTTGATCGAATGCGTAATGATCGTCTTTCATATCGCGAACGCTTACCATTCCTTCACATTTATTGGAAATGATTTCTACATAAATACCCCAATCTGTCACACCAGAAATAACACCTACAAAATCTTCATCTTTATGATCTTGCATAAATTTAATTTGCATATATTTTATAGAATCTCGTTCTGCTTTGGTTGCCAGATTTTCCATGTTACTGGAATGGTTACACTTTTCTTCGTAAATAGCTTCGTTAGCCGATTTTCCGCCATCTAAGTAATGCTGTAGCAAACGATGCGCCATCACATCTGGATAACGACGAATGGGCGATGTAAAATGGCTGTAATAGCTAAACGCTAACCCATAATGACCTATGTTATACGTAGAATATTCAGCTTTACTCATGCTTCTAATAGCTAAGGTATCAACTAAATTTTGCTCTTTTTTACCATTTACTTCTTTAAGTAAGTAGTTAAGCGACGCTGAGGTTGTTTTTCTATCTTTAAAATTTAATTTATAACCAAATTTAGATACAATACCTTGTAAATTAGCAAGTTTACTTTCATCTGGTTCATCATGAATACGATACACAAAGGTTCGTTGTGGTTCTTTTTTTCCAACAAATTCCGATACCTTTCGGTTTGCTAATAACATAAACTCTTCAATTAATTTATTAGCATCTTTACTGGTTTTAAAAAACACACCTACAGGGTTTGCATGTTCATCTAAATCAAACTTTACTTCTACTTTATCAAATGAAATAGCACCAGCACTCATACGTTTTGCACGCATTTTTTTTGCCAATTCATTCATTTTTAAAATAGCTGCAGCAATATCTTCCGAAGTGTTATATGTTTCACCAGTTAATGAAACCTCTTTTGGAATGGTATTCGATTTACTTTCTATAACAGCTTGTGCTTCTTCATAAGCAAAACGTGCATCACTATACGTTACGGTTCTTCCAAACCATTCGTTTTTAATTTCACATTTATCATTCATTTGAAACACCGCAGAAAAAGTTAATTTCTCTTCATGTGGTCTTAACGAACAAGCGTTATTTGATAATACTTCTGGAAGCATTGGTACAACTCTATCAACTAAATAAATAGAGGTTGCACGCTCATAAGCTTCATCATCCAACACAGTACCTTCTTGAAGATAATGTGATACATCGGCAATATGAATGCCTATTTCATACAAACCATTTTTTAATATTTTAAAAGAAAGCGCATCATCAAAATCTTTAGCATCTTTTGGGTCGATGGTAAAGGTTAAATCTTCACGCATATCACGACGTTTTGCAATTTCTTCCTTCGTTATAGATGTATCTATTTTATTAGCAAACTCTTCTACTTCATGCGGAAATTCGTAAGGCAAGCCATATTCAGCTAAAATAGAATGGATTTCGGTATTATGATCTCCTGGTTTTCCAAGCACTTGAATCACTTTTCCATAAGGAGAATCGGCGTTTTCTGGCCAATCTTCAAGTTTTACCAATACTTTATCACCATCTTCAGCTTTATTTATTTTATTGATAGGTACAAAAATATCTTTGTACATTTTATTGCTATCGGCTACTACAAAGGCAAAATTCTTTTTCTCATGAATTTGAATGGTACCAACATATTCACTTTTTTCACGTTTTAAAACCTGTGTAATTTCACCTTCTAGTTTTCCTCTGTGGCGACGTTTATAAACGTAAAATTCTACTTCATCGCCATTTAAAGCTTTATTTATATTGTTTGATGCTATAAATACATCATCGTCAAAATCTTCACTAATAATATAACCAGTTCCTTTTCCTGATAAATCTAATTTTCCAGTATGATATTCTGTAGTAATTACTGCTTTAAATTTGCCACGCTCTACTTCTTCAATTTCCTTTTTTACAGCAAGTTCAGCTAATTTTTTTATAATTTGATTTCTGCTACTAGCATCATTTACATCTAATTTAGCAGCAATTTGTTTGTAGTTAAAACTTTGGTTTCTATCTTTTTTTAAAATACTTAAAATAGTATTTGTAAGGTTGGAAATACCTTTTTTGGACTTTCCTTTTTTCTTTCTTGTCATTTAATTTTTTGTAATCATTTTCATTTCCTAAGATACTGGAAATTCTGTTATTAAATAGCGTTATTTTTAGGAGAAGGTTTGCTATTTATTTTATACAAAGCTACGATTTAAATATTAAACTATATTTTCTTAAAGTTAAATTTGTTAAAATGAACTTATCCACATTTTAAATAATATTAAATACTTTTTTCTAAAATTTAAAAAAATTATTGATGATGATGATTGGTTGTTAATAGCGGTATAACTTTTTTAAATTTTATTTTGATTACATTAAATTTACATTCTATTAATACGTAATTAACAATTGTTTTTGTTTTAAATAGTTCATTTTTAACCTTTTTTAAAATTATATAAACAGTTGTTAACAACTTAAAAACACAGTTAATTATTAATAACTATTTTAAAAATGGGTGTTTATATTTACTTGTATATAGCTGATAATTTTTCAAAAAAAAGTGAGTTAAATTTTTGGTGAATTCATGGCTGTTTTTGATTGAAAAAATAAATGGATTTACAATATTTTAATTTTAAAAAATTATAAACACTTATTAACAAGTAATGAATAGTATAATACACATGATTTATAATTATTACCTTTGTATAAGTTGTAACGAATAAATATAAAATGAAAATCTCAATAGGAAACGACCACGCTGGTACCGATTATAAATTTTCTATTTTAAAACACTTAGAATCAAAAGGTTATATTGTAAATAACTATGGAACAGATGCTAATGATAGTGTTGATTATGCCGATTTTGTACACCCTGTAGCTGAAGATATTGTTAATAACAAAGCCGATTTTGGTATTTTAATTTGCGGTAGTGCTAACGGTGTTGCTATGACGGCTAATAAACACCAAAAAATACGCGCTGGTTTATGTTGGAACAAAGAAATTGTTCATTTAATACGTAGCCATAACAATGCAAATATTTTATGTATTCCAGCACGATTTACAGCTATACAACAAGCTATAGAAATGGTTGATGTGTTTTTAAATACAGAATTTGAAGGTGGTCGTCACCAAACACGTATTGATAAAATGCCTGTTTCTTGTTAAATGGCACATTCACACGCGCATAATCATTCACATAATCACAACGATTTAAAAGGACGCAATCTTTTAATTTCTATTTTATTAAACATTCTTATAACAACTTCACAAGTTATAGGTGGTTTGGTTTCTGGAAGTTTGGCTTTGTTAAGTGATGCACTTCATAATTTTAGCGATGTGCTTTCTTTGGTAGTAAGTTATATTGCTAATAAATTAACAAAAAAAGAAGCTTCAGTTCAAAGAACCTTTGGTTATAAACGCGCCGAAATTTTAGCAGCTTTCATTAATGCTTCTACGTTAATTATTGTTGCTATTTTATTAATAATTGAAGCTGTTAAGCGGTTTCAAAACCCTGAAAATATTAAATCTGGTTTAGTAATTTGGTTATCACTTTTAGGTATTATTGCTAACGGATTAAGCGTATTATTGCTTAAAAAAGACGCTAAAAACAATATAAATATGCGTAGTGCGTATTTACATTTGTTAACCGATATGCTAGCAAGTGTTGCGGTACTTTTTGGCGGTTTATTAATGAAGTTTTACCAAGTGTTTTGGGTAGATAGTTTACTAACATTTTTAATTGCATTGTACTTAATTTTTGTGGGTTATGATTTATTAAAAACATCAACAAAAATGATTATGTTGTTTACTCCAAGTCATATAAATATTGAAGATGTTGTAAAAGCCGTAAATAAACTTCCTAAAGTGAAGCTTTTACACCATGTTCATATTTGGAATTTAAGTGATAATGAATTGCATTTGGAAGCACATTTAGATTTGAATGAAGATGTATCAATAACGGAGTTTGATGTCATTTTACAAGATATTGAATCTATTTTGCATGAACTATACGATATTAACCACGTAACCATTCAACCTGAATTTAACAAAAACGACCCAAAAGAAGTTATTGTTCAAGATTAACACTTCCTGCGAAGGCAGCAATTTTTATAAACTTAAAAGTTGCCACAAATACACGAATGTTTTTCTATTAATTATTCGTGTATTCGTGGCAAAATAGTATTAAAAACAATCATGCTAAAAACACAAGTAAAAACCTTTTCACAATTAACGCTTCAAGAACTTTACAGTATTTTACAATTACGAAGTGACGTTTTTGTAGTAGAACAAGATTGTGTGTATCAAGACATTGATGGAAAAGATGAAAAAGCACTACATGTTTTAGGGTTTAAAAATGATAAACTAATAGCTTACACCCGACTTTTTAAATCTGGTGATTATTTTGAAAATGCTAGTATTGGTCGTGTGGTAGTAGCAAAAAACGAACGTGCCTTTAAGTACGGTTATGATTTAATGAAAGCATCCATTGAAGCTATTGAAACTCATTTTAATGAAAAGAAAATAAAAATTTCTGCGCAAGCGTATTTAAAAACGTTTTATAATAATTGTGGTTTTATTGAATTTGGCGAGGAATATTTAGAAGATAACATTCCTCATATTGCAATGATTAAGGAGTAATATTAAAAATTTTGCGCGACTCGCTTCGCGAGATATTCTATAAAACTAGCCGCCTTTTTTATCTCTTTAAAGCAAAATGCCCTTTTATAGTTTCGCCTGTTTTTAAAGTTATGGCATACCAATAATCATCAGTTTCTAAAAGTTTTCCATTAAAAGTACCATTCCAACCATTTGAATTTGCGGGTAAGTATTTTAAAAGCTTTCCGTAACGGTTAAAAATAGCTATGGTTTTAATGGTATTGTTAAAATCTTCAACCTTCCAAAAATCGTGTTTTCCATCATTATTTGGTGTAAAATATTTAGGAATGTAATAATCTTCAGAAACAATTAAAACTCTAAAATTACTTTCGTTTGTGGCGCATACAGATGTGTTGTATATATAAATAGTTTGCGAAGTTGTTATCACATCACCTGCAAATAAAGGTGTTCCTAATCCACCAGATTCTGAAAAATAAGCACCATAAGTTAGTATTGGTAAGGTATAAGCTGTATTGGTTACAACGTTGTTTAAAGCATCAACATTTACAAAATTACTGCATTGACTTTGCGATGTTACATAGTTTGAAAACCCTGTTGGCATCCAGGTTGTTGGCGTGTTTGAGGAGTTATCAACCACAACACAATTTAAATTTATATTGTTACCAAAATTCACATTTGTGTTATTATTATTTCCATTTTTAACATTCAATTTACACAATTGGTTATTGCTACAATCTAAAGTTGTTAAGTTGGAATTTTGCGAAAAATCTAATTCAGAAATTCTATTTCCAAAGCAATAAACAGTTTGTAAACTTTTGTTATTTGTAACATCTAAATTGGTTAAAAAATTTTGCTCGCACGATAAGTAATTCAGGTTGGTGTTACTACTTATATTTAAGCTGGTTAGTTGGTTTTTTCCGCATTGAAATCGGCTTAAAGTTTTATTATTAGTAACATTTAAACTAGCAATTTGGTTTAGTTCGCAAACCAATACATTTAAGTTTGGGTTATTTGATGTATTTAAGTTTGATAAATTATTATCCCAACAAACTAATGAAATTAAACCAGTGTTTTGTGTAACATTTAGGTTAAATAGTTTATTACTGTAGCACCAAAAAATTTTTAAACTGGTAAGTTTTGTAACGTCTAATGTGTTTATTTGATTATTGTGAACATACAATTCATTAAGCTTAGTGTTTTTTGAAACATCAAGCGTTGTTAAAAAGTTTAGTGCACAATTAAGAATGGTTAAATTAGTAAACGCCTCAATACCTGTTAAGTTTGAAATATTTTTAGATGAAACGTCTAAATTGGTTACACCGCTAATGTTTGCGGTGGGAACAAAGCCGTTTATTGGAGCAACATCTAAGCCCAAATTTATTAGTTCTTGTTCAAAATTTGGGTCGGGTATTGCTGTGTTTTGTGCGAAAATCACAAAACCAAAAAGCATAAAAAAACAGCTAAAAATGTATGTTTTATTTACCAACATAGGTAATAACAATTTCTACACGTCGGTCATATTTTGGATCGCCACCAAGCGGAAATTTTCGGCGCAAACCAATATGTCGCATACGTTTTTTATCAACACCTTTTTTAGCAAAATAGTCGTAAATATATTCTGCTCGTGCTTCCGAAAGGTTGCGAAGGTTGGTTTTTCTATCAACTGCATCTCTAGTATATTGCGTACAGCAAACATGCCCTTGTATAGTGAAATAAATATCTTTTCGTTCAACTAAAATATTCGCGATAGCTTCCAATGTTTTTTTCGATTCTGGCATTACTTGGCTATAGCCAGTTTTAAACAAAATAGTATCAAAAACTATTTTATCGCCTACTTTTAAATCGCCTTTTAAAACATCTTGTACTTCTTTCTTTTTAGGTTCTTCAACTTTTATGGCTTCTTTTTCAACCTTAACTTCAATAACTTTTGGTGGTTTTGGCTTAACTATAATTTCTACTTTTCGGTTTAAACCTCTAATTTTTACAACGTTTTTTTCTTCAACAATTTTTAATAGAATTTTGCCTTTTCCATCAACATTGGTTATTAAATCTTCGCTAATTTCATTGTTAGAAAAAACAGTTTTTATAGCATTGGCACGTTGTTGCGATAGTTTTAAATTATATGAAACCGCACCAATATCATCACAAAAACCAAAAATGGAAATGGATTCGATATCAATATCAGCTAAGTTCGAAATGAAAAGTAATAAGCGATTTTCTTCGGTTGAAGGAATATCGAATTTGTCGGTGTCAAAATAAACTTCGTGTGTTAATTCTTTTTGAGAAAAAACAAACGACGTTTGAAGCGTTATTAGAAAAAAAACCAACAGTTTATACATAGTAGGATTATAGAACTGAATATAAATATACTATTTTAAATGAATTATGGTTAAAACCGTTGTGTATTTAAGATTAACGACTTGTACAACAGGTTGAAAAACAACAAGTTTTATTTTAAATAGCTATTATAGGTAGTTGGATTAGCAAGTACTTCGGTAGCTTTTTTTATTTCGGCGTCGTGTATTTTGTAATAATCATACAAACCTTCTGCATACACATAGCGTTTTACAATGTCTTCGGTTAACAATTGAAGGATGTAGGTTTTATTTTCGTCTATAACGCTTGATTTTGATTTGTTTAAATTAGCAATTAGCGTATTGTAATCTGTTTGAATATTATCATCTAAATCGTCGTTTTTAGCAGCTTCCAAAGCTTTATTTAAGGCTTTTTCAGTATCGGTTACAAATGAAAAGTTATTTGTTTTTAAAAAGCTTTTGAAGTTTGTAAAATCGGTATCTGTAAGCTGTAAAGCATTCACATCTTTTACATCATGGCTGTAATAATAGTTGGTAGCATAGTTAAAAATTAAATCGTTATTAACAATAGCGTTTATAATTGATGAATTTTTTGAAGCAGTAATACTAACATCTGGGAAAACGCCGCCACCATCAAACACTTTTCTGCCATTTTTAGTTTTAAATTCGTTGTAGTTTTCTTGTTTTACTCTTACAGCTTCACCCTTATCATTTCTATGCCAATAATCTAGCGCTTGAATACATCTGCCAGAAGGCGTGTAGTAACGCGAAATGGTTATTTTAACTTGCGTACCATATACCAGTTCTTTTGGGCGTTGTACTAAGCCTTTTCCAAAACTTCTTGAGCCAACAATAACCGCGCGATCTAAATCTTGTAATGCGCCTGAAACAATTTCACTTGCCGATGCGCTTCCTTCATCAATTAAAATAACCAATGGAATTTCGGTATCAATCGGTTCATTTTGAGTATAATAGGTTTTGTTGTATTTTTTAACTTTCGATTTTGTAGTAACCACCAATTGCCCTTTTGGCACAAATAAATTAACAATATTGATAGCTTCGTTAAGTAAACCTCCTGGGTTTCCACGCACATCTAAAATAATGCGTTCTGCACCTTGGGCTTTTAAATCGCGAAGTGCATAGTTGGTTTCTGAAGATGCTTTATTGTTAAAACGACTTAGTACAATATACCCCGTTTTTGCATTTACCATAGAAAAATGTGGTACTGCTTTTATCTCTACTTCAGCACGTTTTATGGTGGCTGTTTGCGTTTTACCTTGGCGTTTGTATGTCACTTCTACCGACGTGTCTGTTGCACCTTTTAGCAATTCACCAGCATCTTCTTTATAAGTTTCAATTAGTGTGTTTCCTACTTTTATAATTTCGTCACCTGCTTTTAAACCTGCTTTATCTGCCGGATAATTTTTGTAAGGTTCTACAATTACCAACTTGTCTTTTAGGGTTTTTACTTTTGCACCAATACCTGTATAATCGCCTGTGTTGTTAATTCTTGCTGCTTCAACATCTTGTTCGTTCATGAAGTTGGTGTACGGGTCTAGATCGGCCAACATACTTTTTATGGCGGCATCCATTAAATCACCAGGGTTGGTTTCATCAACATAATTCATGTTGAGTTCTTTAAAAAGTGTGGTAAAAATTTCAATTTGCTTCGCAATTTCAAAAAAATCGTTTCTAAATGCCGTTGTTGTTAAGAACAAAGCACATGCTATAACGGGTATTATTAGTCTCTTTTTTAGTAAATTCTTCATGGCTAATTAATTTTTTTCTTCGGAAACGTTCTTTGAAAATTTTTCAAAAAGCTGCTTCATTTTGGTTTCTATTTCAGCTAAAGTTGGTTTTTCTTTACCAATGTACAAAATCATAAACGCATACGATGTTGTTAAATTGTTAAAATGAACCGCTTTATTTAATCTGTAAGCTTCTCGCATCAAGCGTTTTACTCGATTTCTATCAACAGCTGTTTTAAAATGTCGTTTACTTACTGAAACGCCTGTTTTTACTAAAACACCATCTTCAAAAACTGTTGGTAAATACACCAAACGTAACGGGAATACAGAAACCGATTTACCTTCGGTAAACAATTTTTCAATAAGCTTTTTGCTTTTTAGTTTTTCTTTTTGGTTGAAGGTAAATTTCAAGGCAACTTGTTTTAAAACCTCAAAGGTAATGAATAAAAAAATCACTTAGTAATTAAGTGATTTTTGCAAAGTTTTGATGTTTATTTTTATAGTTAATTCGTTTTATTAGCTTTTTCTGCTTTTATGCGTTTACCATAATCTTTATATAATTGCCTCCAATTTCTACCGTTTAAGTTTAGGTATTGTTCGTTTTTTGTTTTGTAAATTTCAAAAATTGCCGAAATTTGAGTCATTTGTTTAAAGTCTATTGCCATTTCACGCGCTTCTTTCAAGTTTTTTAATATTACAGCTTCTTCTTCTGCTGTAAGATCTGTTACAATAGCATGATAGCCTTTTAAAGTAAATGCTACTTTTCCAATAGTATATTTATCAAGAATGAATTCTATTTGTGTTTCATTAAGGTCTGCTTTAAGCCCATCGATAAGTGCGTTATGTACCGATTTAGGCATAGCGGAATCTACTATAATTGACCGATCTAAATCTGATAATTGCTCACCTGTTTTAGGATTTATTCCTTTAGGAACAACCTCAAACGAATGGCTGTTGTGCCAATCTTGAACCGCCATACGATGGGTAGTAATTACATTAATTAACCTTGCCTCTTTTTCTTTGTCGCCTAAGTTTAGCTCGTTAACCCAGTTTTCAGATTTTTCCAATAAATCATTGGTTTCTTTTTTTTGAGACGAACAAATAGTTGTTGCCAAAAAAAGAGAAAGTAGTAATGTTACCAGACTTTTGTTTTTATAATTTATATTCATTTAAATTGAAAATTTAATTAAAAATAAAGGTAATGAATAAAATTTACTTTGTATTTAAGTGATTTTGAAACTGATTTTTTTATTAAGTTTTAAGCTATTGAACACTAACTTTTCCGTAGTATTTTTTTCGAAGCCAAAATGATACTCTTACCAATAAAATTAACGCCGGAACTTCTACTAATGGGCCAATAACACCTGTAAAAGCTTGCCCAGAATTAAGCCCAAAAACCGCGATAGCAACAGCTATTGCAAGTTCAAAATTGTTTCCAGCAGCTGTAAAAGCAACCGCTGTGGTTTTATCGTATTCAGCACCAGCGGCTTTGGTAAATAAAAACCCAAGAATAAACATGATGGTAAAATAGATAAGTAGCGGTACAGCAATAATTAAAACGTCCATTGGGATTTGTACAATTAATTCACCTTTTAATGAAAACATGACTATAATTGTAAATAACAGCGCTATTAGAGTTATGGGTGAAATAGTTGGAATAAATTTGTTAGTGTACCAATTTTCACCTTTTAACTTCACTAAAAATATACGACTTAAAAACCCCATTAAAAACGGAATGCCCAAATAAATAGCAACACTTTCTGCAATAGTAGCTATTGAAATATCAACAATAGCACCTTCAAACCCGAAATAGGGCGGAAGCACCGTTATAAATATCCATGCATAAAAACTATACGCAAACACTTGAAAAATGCTGTTAAGCGCCACTAAACCAGCACCGTATTCGCTACTGCCTTCGGCTAAATCGTTCCAAACCAACACCATGGCTATACAACGCGCTAAGCCTATTAAAATTAAACCAACCATATATTCTGGGTAATCTTGCAGAAATATAATGGCTAAAAAGAACATTAAAACCGGACCAATAATCCAGTTTAGAATTAGCGAAATGGTTACAATTTTGGTGTTTTTAAACACTTTAGGCAACAATTTATAATTCACTTTTGCCAAAGGTGGATACATCATTAAAATAAGGCCAATAGCAATGGGAATGTTTGTAGTACCAGAGTTAAATGAATTGATGATATTTGGAATAGTAGGGATTAAATACCCCAAACTAACACCTAATGCCATGGCAATAAAAATCCAAAGGGTTAGGTTTTTATCTAAAAAGCTTAATTTTTTTACTGCCATGTTATGCTTTTATTTGTGAGAAAACATAAAAAAGTTCGGTTGCAATTTGTAAACTTCTTTCATTATATTTTTCAGTTTGAAGTGGTGTACCATCAAACGCTTTTGGATCATCAAAAGTGATAGCAATTCTTTTTTCCGCACCAGCTATAAACGGGCAACCACCATCGGCTTGTGAACATGTCATGACGGCAGCAAACCCGGAAACAGGATTAAATGCATCGTCATATTTTTTAGAAAACCCAACAATAGGATGCTCATTTTCAGCATATTTTATAGCATAAATAGGATTTTTACCTTCTGAAATGGCTACAACTTTAAAGCCTGTATTTTCCAATGTTTTTGCTACTACAGGAAATAACGCTGTAGCTTCTGTTCCACCAGAAAAACAAAACACGTTTTTTATATTAAAATAAGCTGCCATTGTTTGAGCCCAAACTTGAGATAAATGACTTCTGCGTGAGTTGTGCGTGCAAATAAAATTGATGCGAATGGCTTCGTTATTTGTGTTTTTTAACTGAATAAAATCTACTAAGGGTTGTAAAATGCTTTGACGCTCTTCTGTAATTGTTTCAGGTTTTAAACTTTTTATAATTTTTTCAATTTCTGAAAATAAGGATGATTGGGTTGTAGTCATTTTTTTTGAAGTTTATGTTTTATGATATAACTATTTTGTTAACAACAGTTTCCGTCTGGCGAGCAGCAAGGTTCAGCAGTTAAATCTGCCATGTTAACTTTTTGTTTTTCAACAGGAATACCACAATTATCTTTAGCCAAACAATCGGTTTTTTTGCTTGTTAATAAGAAATTTTCACCATTGAAATCCAATCCAAATTTTTCAATAGTTTGACCTTGGTATTCTACTTCAATTTCTAAATCTTCAATGTTTAATACTTTTTCTGAAAGTTCGATAATGTTTAAAAGCTTTTCAGGGTGTAAACGGTGGTTGTAATCGTTAGCGTTCCAAAGTTGAAAATTTACAACGGTTTCATTACGAAGTGTGCCACCACAATCAATAAAATTTTTAGTTATTTTCCCAATTTCAGTTACATGAAAATGACTAGGCACCAAAGTTCCGTTAGGCAATTGAAATGCAATTTGATTCAATAGTTTTAATTCTGTTTTAATTTCTGAAAGTTTCATAATTAATATTTGTTTATTGCGATTATACGATTAATGTTTTCAAATTTTTTTAGCAACAACTTGTTTTTTGTAGGTCTTGGTCTAGAAATTTAAGCATAACTTCTTTCATGTAAGTCCAATTTTCTGTGTTTATACAATAACAAACACTTGTGCCTTCTACGTTGCCCTTAATAAGACCTAAATGTTTTAACTCCTTTAAATGCTGTGAAATAGTAGGTTGTGCTAAACCAATTTCGTTTACTAAATCGCCACAAACACAGGTATTAATTTTAAATAAGTGTTCTAAAATGGCTACTCTAGCAGGATGCCCAAAAACTTTAGCAAAAAGTGCAATTTCGTTTTGTAAATCGGTAAACATTTCAGTTTTAGCTAATCCCATAGTTATTTATTATTATATTGCAATATTACGATTAATAGTTGAATTTGCAAAAAAGTGTTGCGTTTTTAAATGAATTTTTAAGAAATTACCGTGTAATTATTTAATAAATTGTTGAATTATGGTTGCAATTCCTATAAGAAGAATTAAGTATAAAGATAATTTCCTGAATTTTGATTGTGGTATATAAACTAAAATTTTCTTTCCAATATACGAACCTACGAAGCCTATAATTAGCAAAAAAGGAACATATTTTAAGTCGTGTTTATGTATGTAGCCATTGTTGTAATACACAAAGGTTCTTGAAAAATCTATCATAAAATCTATAAATGCTGATGTAGCAATAAACACACTTTTTTCTAAATTAAAAGCAGCCATTGTTAAGCCTCTTATGGCGCCACCAGTACCTAATAAACCCGCCGAAAAGCCTGACAATGCACCTCCAACAATACCGTTTTTATTGGTAGCAGCAATAACGAGTTTGCTTTTTATTAAAAAGAACATGCTTAAACCAGCTAAAAATAAGCCTAAAAATAATTCTAAAAAACGGGTGTTTAGAAGCTTTGAAAGAAAGCCACCAACAATTACACATACAACTGAAGGAATGCCAATAGTTAATAAAAGTCTTTTATTAATACCTTTTTTAAACAAAAAAATTTTACTCAAATTACTAGATAAATGAAATATGGCTGTTAAACCTAAAATGGAATAAAAATCGAAATAAAAATTACCTATTGGAACAAAAAAAACAGATGAACCAAAGCCACCAATAGTGCCAATTATTTCTGCAACTAGCGCTAGAAGTAAAAAAACATAGTTAATATCTTTCATCAAAGTTAGCCAATGGCTATAAAGAATTGATAATTAACTAAGTTAAGGTTTTTTAGTGATTTTTGTAGTACAAAAAACCCGCTTTAAATTAATAAAGCGGGTTTAAAATTTTAAGTAACAAAAATTACTTTTTGTTATTGTCTTTATTAATGTCTGCTATTTCGTTTTTTGGGTCTATTTCTACACTTTTTACTGCTTTTTTGGTTTCAAAAGTATAAGTAGGATATGCCCAAGCCCAATCTTTTATTATGGTAGCTGTTGTTGGTTTTTCACCACGCATCATTTGTAAAGGAATGTAAAAATCTTCGGTGGTATTATCAGTATAGGTTACTGTTACATCAATAGGCATTGGCATTAAAGCAATACGTTCTAAAGTAATGCTGTTTCCTTCTATGGTTTTTACGCCATAATCAATAGTATTGGTGGTTTGTGCAAAATCGGTTAAATACCAATTTAGTTCTAAGCCAGATACTTTTTCGGCAGTGCGAATAATATCGTTTGGTGTTGGGTGTTTAAATGCAAAATCATTAAAATACTTTTTAATGGTTTGCTTCAAATTTTCTTCACCTATAACATAACCTAATTGGGCTAAAAACACTTCACCTTTATTATACGCAGAAGTACTATAAGTACTGTTAAAGTTGTATCTGTCAGCATGCGTGGTAAGTGGTTGTTCTTTTCCAGATTTTGCTAGTGCGATATATGATTTATAAGCACTTTCGGTTGGATTTTTTTTACCTTCATACATTATCTCGTTCATAGCATAATCGCTTATGTAACTTGTAAAACCTTCATCCATCCATTCGTGTTTCGATTCGTTGGTGGCTAATAAAAACTGAAACCAGGTATGTGCCAATTCGTGAGCAGTAACACCAACTAGACTTCCGTATTTACGTTCGCCCGTTATTAAGGTACACATGGCATATTCCATACCACCATCGCCACCTTGTATTACAGAATACTGGTTGTACGGATACTTTCCAATATGTTTACTGTAATATTGCATTAATTCAACTGTTTTAGGTTGCATTTTTTTCCAGTTGTTTTTTTGTTCTTCGGAAAGCGTGTTTTTGTAGAAAAAATGAAGTAATGGACCATCAGGCACTTGCATGGTATCGTGAACATAATTTGGATCGGCAGCCCAAGTAAAATCGTGTACTTTTGGTGCTACAAAATGCCATGTAAATTTTTTGCCTTTTGTCTTTTTTACCTCGCCAGTTTCATAGCCATTTCCTATATCGTTAGGGTTTTGTAAATAACCTGTACCGCCTAAAATATAATTTTTATCGATGGATATTTTCACATCAAAATCGCCCCAAACACCATGAAATTCGCGACCAATATATGGGTCGGCGTGCCAACCTTCAAAATCGTATTCTGCTAGTTTTGGATACCATTGCGTCATTGATAATGCTACGCCTTCTTTGTTGTTTCTACCAGAACGACGTATTTGTACTGGTACTTGACCATCAAAATCCATTTCGAAAGTAACGCTTTCGCTTGGTTGAATAGGTTTATTTAAAACAACTTCTAAAATTGTGCCTACAGTTTCATATTTTAAAGAAACGCCGTTTTGTTTTAATGTATTTACTTTTAGGTATCCAATTTCATTAGGTTGTAATTTGCTTATACGGTTGCCAACTCTAGCATCTGGATCTGCTATGGTACGCGAACGTACATCCATTTCACTACCAGGTTGAAAGGCGTTAAAGTATAAATGGTAATATACTCGGTTTAAAACATCGGGAGAATTGTTAGTATAAACCAATGTTTGTTTCCCGTTGTATTGATAGGTTTTTACATCCATATCAATATCCATTTTATAATCGACATGTTGTTGCCAATAACCTGAAGTTGCTTGGTTTTGCGCTGTACTACAAAAAGTAACTATTGAAATACAAAGTATTGAAAGAACGATTTGTTTCATTTGTTTATAATAAGCTTAGAGATAATAAAAATAGATTTTGAATTTGGCTCAAAATCTATTTTTATGTGATAATTAATTGAAAAATTTAAAATAAAAACGAAAATTACATAGACGCTTTTGCTGCCATAATTAAGGCATTATAAGCATTAACTATTTTTCCAGATTTAGATAAATCAGTAAAAGGTTTTACGTTGTTTGTATCACCACCAACCACTACTTTAGTTTTTATAGGTAAACCAGAGTCCATAATAATTTGTTTTACTTGGGCAGCTGTTAATTTTGGATAATACGAACGAATTAACGCTGCAACACCAGCAACTGCAGGAGCAGCCATAGATGTACCTCCTTTAGTGTCGTACTCGTTTTCTGGTGTTGTAGAATATACTTTAGCACCAGGCGCAAATACATCAACATTTTGTTTTCCGTAGTTAGAAAAACCAGCAACTAAATTAGAACCATATTTAGGCTCTAAAGCACCAACTCTAATGTATGTGTTTGAAATTTCTTGAAAGTTTACGTTATCATCAGGAAAATTTGCTTCAACATCAACATTGTTGCTATCATTTCCAGCAGCATGTACAAAAACGACATCTTTATCGCTTGCATATTTAATAGCTTCTCTTACCCAATCACTATGCGGTGAAAAACTTTTTCCAAAGCTTCCGTTTATTACTTTTGCACCATTATCAACAGCGTAACGTATAGCTAAAGCAACGTCTTTATCATACTCATCACCGTTAGGTACTGTTCTAATAGACATTATTTTTACATTATTTGCAACACCGTTAGCGCCTTTACCGTTATTGCGTTCTGCAGCAATAATACCTGCTACGTGTGTGCCATGACTTTCGCTTTTTTTAACAGGTTTTACATTGCCATTACCATAAAATTTATTGTTCATGTTATCGGCATCATCACCAGTTACACGCCCGTTAAAGGTTTTGTTTAGGTTGTAGTTTAAGCGGTCGTTAAAACTTTCTAACCCTTCATTAAGTTCTTTTTTAGCATCAGCTAAAGATTCCATACCGTTGTTGTACATGTATTTTGCTATTTGTACCGCCTTATTTAAATCGGCATCTTCAGTTTTAATGGCATTAACCTCGGCTTTTGTATAGTCTTTTTTACCTAAATGTTTAATTAAGGTTTCATCTGCTGTATTTATTTGTTGTAAAACTTGCTCGTAGTTTGTTTTAAGACCTAAATATTTTTGGTATTCTTTGTTGTATAATGCTTCGGCTTTTGCGTAATCAGGGTTAGACGCATCACCTTTTGCTAAAATTCGAATATATTCTAGTTGTTCGTTATAACCATCACCTAAAAAATTCCAACCATGTACATCGTCAATATAACCATTGTTATCATCATCTTTTCCGTTGTTTGGAATTTCGCCTTTGTTTGTCCAAATCACATCATTTAAGTCTTCATGGTCAATATCAATACCAGAATCTATAACCGCAACAATTACAGTGTTTCCTTTTTTGTTTTTAATAAGTTCATTATAGGCTTTATCAACACTCATACCCGGAATGGTATCTTTTGCTAAATCTAAATGTCCCCAGTTATGTTTTTCATTTTCAGTTAATTCTGAAACTTTTAAAGGCGAACTATCTATATTTTCAATAGGGGTTGAAAGAATATTGGCGGTTCCACCACAGCCAGAAAATAATACGGCAACTACAGCCGTAGTTATCATCATTTTAATTGTTTTCATTTGTTTGTATTTGAATTAGTCACTTTTTATAGGAAAATATCTTGAGAAGTAAAGGTATCTTTTAATCTGACCCCTTTTTCAGTTTTAGTCACAGTTATAATTTCATTGTGGGCATCGTGTTCTAAAAATAAATAATAGTTTTCTGATGCGGCTATATTTAGAAATTTTTCTTTTTCGTCTAAAGTTAATAATGGTCTGGTATCATAACCCATAACATAGGGCAGAGGTAAATGCCCAACAGTAGGCAATAAGTCGGCCATATAAGCTATGGTTTTGTCTTTGTATTTAATAAGCGGAATCATTTGCTTATCGGTATGTCCATTTGCAAAAAAAATATCAAAACCAAGTTCTGAGTTAATAAGCATATCTTCTGTTGGAGCAGAGGTAAATTTAAGTTGCCCACAATCTTGCATAGGTAAAATATTCTCTTTTAAAAATGATGCTTTTTCACGGTTATTGGGTTGTGTTGCCCATTGCCAATGTGCTTCATTACTCCAAAAATGAGCATTTTTAAAAGCGGGTTCATAGCCAGTTTTATCTTTATTCCATTGGATGCTTCCACCACAATGGTCAAAATGTAAATGCGTCATGAATACATCGGTAATATCATCACGATGAAACCCCTGTTTTTTTAGCGAACCATCTAAAGTGTGATTTCCCCATGGGTGATAGTAACCATAAAATTTATCTGATTGTTTTGTACCCATGCCTGTATCTATTAAAATAAGGCGATTTCCATCTTCAATAAGTAAGCAACGTGCCGCTAAATCAATCATATTATTAGCATCGGCAGGGTTGGTGTTTTGCCAAATAGATTTTGGCACTACGCCAAACATAGCACCACCATCTAACTTAAAGTTTCCAGACTCTATTGGATATAAATTCATAGGGATTTCAAAATTAATAAAAGCTTAATGATTTAAGTGCAAAATTAATATTTTGTTAAGAAATAATTAATGAAAATTGGTTTTTAGTAAAAAAACAACACTCCGATAAGTTTCTGTTTTTTGTTTGTACTTTCGTTTCAAAGTTTTTAATTTGAGACGTGTTTTAATAAAAACTTAAACACCTTCAACTATAAGAATATGTTGATGTTTGAATATGGTTTCTCGTTTTTATTAGTATTTTAACAAAAAATTTAGCATATGATAGAACTAGCGGGCATTATTATTTTAGGTATTTTGGCACAGTGGGTTGCTTGGAAGTTTAAAATTCCAGCCATTTTACCTCTAATTTTAATTGGGTTACTAGTAGGTCCTATTGCTGCTACTTATATAAATGAAGATGGTAGTAAATGGATTGAACCCGTTTGGAATGGTACAAAAGGACTTTTTCCTGGTGATGGCTTGTTTTATTTTGTATCGCTAGCCATTAGTATCATTCTTTTTGAAGGCGGTTTAACCTTAAAGCGTTCTGAAATAAAAAATGTAGGACCGGTTATTACTAAACTAATTACGTTAGGTTCTGCTATTACTTTTTTTTCAGCAGGAATTACAGCCCATTTACTTTTTAATTTAAGTTTAGATATTTCCTTTTTGTTTGCAGGTTTAATAATTGTAACAGGACCAACTGTTATAACGCCCATTTTAAGAAACATTCCGTTAAAAAAAGACGTATCTACCGTTTTAAAATGGGAAAGTATATTAATAGACCCAATAGGTGCTTTAGTTGCAGTATTAGTATTCGAGTTTATAAGTGTTGAAGGCGATAGTGGTTTTACAAGAACAGCTTTAGTAGAATTTGGAAAAATTGTTCTTTTTGGAACAACCTTTGGGTTTACGTTTGCTCATGCTTTAGCGTTTGCTATAAATAGAAATTTTATACCACACTACCTTTTAAATGTAGTATCGCTTTCAACGGTGTTATTGGTTTTTGTTGAATCGGAAATTTTTGCTCACGAATCGGGTTTGTTAGCGGTTGTGGTAATGGGTATGGTTTTAGGAAATGGTAAATTAGATAACATAAAAGAACTACTTTACTTTAAAGAATCTATAAGCGTTTTACTTATTTCCATATTATTTATTTTGCTTGCGGCAAATATAAATATGGACGATTTGCTACTGCTTTATACCTGGAAAACGGCTGTGCTTTTTGTAATAGTAGTTTTTGTAATTAGGCCATTAAGTGTTTTTCTGTGTACGCTGGGTTCTACATTAAAGTTCAACGAAAAACTTTTTATAAGCTGGGTAGGACCAAGAGGAATAGTAGCAGCAGGTATCGCGTCTCTTTTTGGTAGTAAATTACTAAAACAAGGTGTTGCAGGTGCCGAATACATTACACCTTTGGTGTTTATGATTGTTTTAGGAACTGTACTTTTAAACGCTACCACAGCACGACCTTTTGCAAGAATAATAGGTGTGTTTTTAAAACGTTCTGAAGGTATATTAATGGTAGGTGCATCTCAATTTTCAAGATTAATTGGGCGCTATTTAGAAGATAATGGTAGGCATGTTGTTTTAATTGATAGCAACCAAAATAATATACAACTAGCTCAAGAAGCCGGTTTGGAAGCTATTAACACCGATATATATTCTGATGAGTTAGAAGATAATATTGAACTTAATGATGTAGGGTTTTTAATGGCTTTAACAGGAAGTGCCGACATTAATGAATATGCTATAAATAAATTTTCTGTTCAATTTGGTGAAACAGGATCGTATAGACTTATAACTTCAGATGAGATGTATAATCCAGATCATAGCCCTAAAGAAGGCTTATTTTCGCATACAGACAATTATATTTCTTTAACAGAAGTAGCTAGAAAATACCCTGAAATTCATGAAATTGAATTGAAAAGCAGAGAACATTATGATGAGCTTATTGAAATTACAAATAATGAAGTAGACTCCATTCCTTTATTAGTTAAAGACAAACGAGGCGTTTTGGAAATAATTTCATCATATAATAAAGCTATAGATAAAATAGAAAAAGGCTATAAGTTGGTATATCTTGGTAAGCCTTTTTCTAATAAATCTAAGCGAAGCGGTATGTAACCGCTTAAGCTATAATATGAAGCTCTGTAAACTCTTTATTAACTATTATGGTATTATCACCATTAAGTTTTACATCTTCAAATAATGCTTCTTCGTTATCTATTTGAATTTTTGAAATTTTAAACGGTAAGCCATGAAGCTTAATTTTTAAAGTTTCATAAGGTGTTATGTATTTACCAGATTTAAATTGCTGAATAATTACATTGTTTTCTTTACCAACAAGTTTAAAATTTCTTAGGCTATATCTGCCTTTTATGTAATCGTATCCATCTTGGGCATCTTCAAAAACTTGCGAGGTTTCCTCACCCAATTTATAGTAAACATCTAAAATAAGTTCATCTATTGTTTTTTCACCAACATATTGTTGAATTGGGTACTTAGGTATAATAGAACCCGCTTTTACAAATATAGGCATGCTATCTAAATCGGCATCAACCCAAAGTTCTTGGCCACCTTCTAGTACTTCGTTATTCCAGAAATTATACCAATCTCCAACAGGGAAATACATGCGTCTTCCTTTAGCATTTGGCTCTGTAATAGGGCAAGCTAATATTTTTTCACCAAAAATAAACTCGTCGTTTCTATAATGCGTGTGCGTATCTGCTTGATCAAATAACACAAGTGATTTTAAAATTGGCACACCTTCATTAGCATATCTCCAAAAAGCGGTATATAAGTAGGGTAGTAATTGATATCTTATTTCAATAAACTTTCTTACTACATCGGTAATGTTTTTTCCAAATGCCCAAGGTTCTTGATCGCCATGGTCGCCTGAAGAGTGTGTTCTGCAAAATGGATGGAAAATACCTAACTGTATCCATCTAGCATATAATTCGCCATTTGGTTGTTCGCAAAATCCACCTATATCCGATCCTATAAATGAAAATCCAGACATACACATACGTTGTGCTTGAATGTTTGCAATGGTTAAATGTTCCCAAGACGCTACATTATCACCCGTCCAGCTAGATGTATAGCGTTGTGTGCCTGAATAGGCTGCTCTTGTAATAACAAAAGGTCTTTTAGGATATGCGAATTTTTTAAGCCCTTGGTAGGTTGCTCTTGCCATTTGCATGCCATACACATTGTGTGCTTTACGGTGGCTACATTGGTTGCCATCATAATCATGTCTTACATCGTTTGGAAATGATTTTCCAGGAACATCCATAACCGCAGGTTCGTTCATATCGTTCCAAACACCTTTCACGCCTATATCTTCAACGAGTTCTTTAAACAAATCAGACCACCATTCGCGTACTTCAGGGTTGGTAAAATCTGGGAAATAACATTCCCCAGGCCATACTTTTCCTTTCATATATGGACCATCTGCACGTTTACAGAAATAATCTTTCTCTAAGCCTTCTTTAAAAACGGAATATTCTTTATCTATTTTGATTCCTGGATCGATGATTACTATGGTTTTAAAACCATCATCCGCCAGTTCTTTTACCATGCGTTTTGGGTCTGGAAAGTATTCTTTACTCCAAGTGAAGCATCTAAAACCTTCCATATAATCAATATCTAAATAAATAGCATCACACGGGATTTGTAATTCTCTAAATTTACCTGTAATTTCTTTTACTTTCGATTCTGGATAATAACTCCATTTACATTGATGGTAACCAAGAGTCCATAATGCTGGTAATTCGTGTGGTTTTCCAGTTAAATCGGTGTAAATTGATACAACATCTGCCATTTCTGGGCCATAAATGAAATAATAATTCATTTCGCCACCTTGAGCCCAAAAACTTGTTATGTTTCTGCGTTCGCTACAAAAGTCGAAAAACGAACGAAAACTGTTGTCAAAAAAGATACCATACGATTTTTTATGATGTAAGCCTGTATAAAATGGAATGGCTTTATAAATTGGGTCGGTATTCTTACCATAGGCATAAGAATCGGTTACCCAGTTTTCAAAACGTTTTCCTTTTAGGTTATTATCAACTGGCTTATCGCCTAAACCGTAATAACTTTCGCCTTCTTGTGCTATTTTAGACATTTTAACAATATCGCCTCCAAATTCATAACTTTCTTCCCAATGAAAGCCTAATTCGTCTTCACATATTAATGTTTTGTCTTTAGCATCATAAAGTGCAGTTCGCATGTCTATTTTTGCTACGTGACATATAATTTTTGAAGTGGTAATAATGTATTTATCGTCGTCTTCAGTAATTTCAAGAAAATTATAGCCTCTACTAGCGTATTTTGTAATGGCATAAGAGAAATCTTTTTCAAAAATACCAGTTGTTGTATATCTAAATCTTAAAATACTATCGCGCTGTACTGTAATTTGAAGGACTACATTGTTTTCTGAAGTGAATGATAATGTGTCTAAGTTTTTTTTATAAGAAATTATTTTTGATGGGAATAAGTTCCCTTTGTATTCTAGTTCTGTATTTAATATCATAAAAAAATGCTAATGATTAATTAGAGCGAAAATACTAAAATAAAAGCAGGTAAAAGGCTTGTTTTTAGCAAAAAGCAACCTGTAATTTTTCATTTTATGTAAAATTACAGGTTGCTAATTTGATAAATCTCAATGATTTTGCTAATTAATTTGAAAAACAGTTATAGCCAATGGTGGTAGTGTAATTTCTGCTGAATATTCTTTACCATTCCATGATTGTTTTTTAATAGTTATTGCTTTTTTGTTTGAAACATCGCTACCTCCAAAATCTTTAGAATCGCTGTTAAACACCTCAACAAGTTTACCGCTGTTAGGAATACCTATTTTATATTTTTTTCTAACAGTAGGTGTTAAGTTACAAACCACAATTACATTATTTTCGGGCGTTTTGCCTTTTCTTATGTATGATATCACACAATTTTCATGGTCATCATAACTAATCCATTCAAAACCTTCACCAGAAAAAGCTTTTTCAAATAAGGCAGGTGTTGATTTATAAAACCCATTCAAGGCTTTGTAGTAATTTTGAAAGTTTTTATGAGGTTCAAATTCTAATAAATTCCAATCTAAACTTTCTTGAAAATTCCATTCATTATATTGTCCAAATTCTGCTCCCATAAAAGCTAATTTGGTACCTGGATGTGTAAACATGTAGCCAAATAGTAGGCGTAAATTTGCAAAACGTTGCCATTCATCACCTGGCATTCTACCTAAAATTGAATTTTTGCCATAAACCACTTCATCATGTGATAGTGGCAACATAAAATTTTCTGAAAAGGCATAGGCTAAACTAAATGTAATATCGTTTTGGTGGTATTTTCTGTAAATTGGGTCTTTTCCAAAGTACTCAAGTGTATCGTGCATCCAGCCCATCATCCACTTCATACCAAAGCCTAAACCACCTAAAAATACTGGTTTTGAAACGCCTGGAAATGCGGTAGATTCTTCAGCAATGGTTTGCACATCTGGAAATGATGCATAAATTTCTTGATTTAGCTCTTTTAGAAACGCTATGGCTGCTAAATTTTCACGACCACCATATATGTTTGGTTCCCATTCACCATCTTCTCTTGAATAATCTAAAAACAACATGGAAGCTACCGCATCAACACGCAATGCATCAGCATGGTATTGTTCCATCCAAAAAACAGCATTACTTATTAAAAACGATTTTACTTCGTTGCGTTCATAATTAAAAATTAAACTTTTCCAGTCTTGGTGATAGCCTTTGCGTTTATCAGGATGTTCATATAAACATGAACCATCAAAAAACCCTAATCCATGTGCGTCTTCAGGAAAATGAGAAGGAACCCAATCTAGAATAATACCTATATCGTTTTGATGGAGTTTATCAACTAAATATTTAAATTCTTCAGGATAGCCAAAGCGCGATGTTGGTGCAAAATAACCTGTAAGTTGGTAACCCCAAGATGGATCGTATGGGTATTCCATAATAGGCATGAGTTCTACATGGGTAAAGTTCATGTTTTTTACGTAGTTCACTAAATCGTCTGCAAGTTCGTAATACGATAAAAAACGGTCTTCTTCTAAGTGGCGTTTCCATGAACCTAAATGTACTTCGTAAACGGAATATGGCGCATCCAAAGCATTGTGTTTTTTACGCTTTTTCATCCATTCGGTATCTTTCCATTTATAGGAATCGTCCCAAACTATAGAAGCTGTTTTTGGTGGATGCTCGCAACGACGTGCGTATGGATCGGCCTTTTCAGTTTTTATACCATTATTATGACTTTCAATTTTATATTTATAGACATTGCCTTTGCCAACAAAAGGAATAAAACCTTCCCAAATACCGCTACTATCCCAACGTACATTTAGTTGGTGTTCACCTTCGATCCAATAGTTAAAATCGCCAATTACAGAAACTTGTTTTGCACTTGGCGCCCAAACTGCAAAATAAGTGCCTTCTATACCATCAACAGTTGTAATATGAGATCCAAATTTTTGATAAAGCCTATAGTGTTTACCTGCTTTAAAAAGGTTAATATCGAAGTCTGTAAATAGACTATAAACTTTTACTTGTGCCATATTTTAAATTACAAATCCGCTAGGGATGGTTGCTCCTTTTTTAATTACTACAATGCCGTCTTTAATAGCGTATGTATCTGTTTCTGTGTCTTCTAAATGATTTCCACCATTAATTCTTACGTCATCTCCTATACGACAATTTTTATCGAGAATAGCGTTTTTAATAAAGCATCGCTCACCAATACCCATTAATATTTTTATTTTCTTTTTATCAATTTCAAGAAGTGTTTCGTAGTAATCGCTACCCATCATATAGGTTTTAATTACGGTTGATTCTTTACCAATTCTTGATCGAACACCTATAACAGATTGTTCTATTTTAGCTGCCGCAATTAAACAACCTTCAGCAATAACGGTTTTTTCTAAAGTTGTACCAGCTAGTTTTGTAGTTGGCAACATGCGGGCGTGTGTGTATATACGTTTGGTTTTATCGTATAAATCGAATTTAGGAATATCTTCTGTTAAGCCAATATTCGCTTCGAAAAATGAATCGATATTACCTATATCAGTCCAATACCCTTCATATTGAAAACTTAATGTTTTATGATCTCCTATAGATTGAGGGATAATTTCTTTTCCAAAATCGTTGGTAGATGGGTTGCTCATTAAATCTACTAACAGGTCTTTATTAAAAATATAAATACCCATAGATGCTAAATAGTCGCGACCTTCATGTTTCATTTCAGGGCTAACTTCCGAAGTCCAATCTGGTAGTAAACTTGCGTCTGGTTTTTCAATGAATGATGTTACTATATTTTCATCGTTGGCTTTTAATATGCCAAAAGATGTAGCATCTTTTGCATTTACAGGAATGGTTGCAATTGAAATTTCAGCATTACTTTTTTCATGTGCTTCAATCATTTTATCATAGTCCATTTGATACAATTGATCGCCCGAAAGGATTAACGCGTATTCAAAATCGTGTCTTAAAAAGTGATGCATGCTTTGGCGAACAGCATCGGCAGTTCCTTGAAACCAGCCTTTGTTTCCTGGTGTTTGTTCTGCAGCAAGCACATCTACAAATGCACTACTAAAAAAACTAAAATGATAAGTGTCTTTTATATGACGGTTTAAGGAAGCAGAATTAAACTGGGTTAATACAAACATACGTTTGATATCTGCATTAATGCAGTTTGAAATTGGGATATCTACTAACCTGTATTTTCCGGCTATTGGTACAGCTGGTTTAGAACGTTCTTCTGTTAATGGGTGTAGTCTAGAACCTTGACCGCCACCTAAAATGATGGCTAGAACCTTATTGTTAATCATAATTAGTTAGTTTATGGAGTTATATAAATTAATGTATTCTTTTGCTGAAACATGCCATGAATGGTCAATATTCATGATGCTAGTTCTTATTTTTTTGTATTCTGGTTGGTTTTCATAAAGTATAATGCCTCGGTTAATGGCATTAACAATTTCTAAAACGGTAACATTTTCATGGCAAATGCCAAATCCGTTAGTTTCTGAAATATCAATAACGGTATCTTTTAAGCCACCTATACTTCTTACAATAGGAATGGTGCCATATCTTAAAGCATACATTTGGTTTAAACCACAAGGTTCAACGCGCGAAGGCATAAGTAAAAAATCGGCACCAGAGTAAATAATGTGCGATAGTTTTTCATCATAACCTATAAAAGCATCGTATGTACCAATATAGTCATTTTTTAGGTTTTTTAGCTCTTCTTCAACAAAAGGATTTCCAGAACCTAGCAATAATATATTAAGATTGTTGTTTTGTAGCGCCAGTTTAAAAACCTCTGGAAATAAATCAGAACCTTTTTCATCAACTAATCTGCCAATAAATGCAAAAAGGGGTTTGTTAAAATCTAAATTAAAAGTATCGCAAAGATGTTTTTTATTTGCTTCAGCGCCAGCGTTAACGGTTTTAATGCTGTAATTTTTTATTATGTAATGGTCTGTTTCAGGATTCCATACATCGGTATCTATACCGTTTAAAATACCAGAGCATTTACCACTTTCTGCACTTAGTAAACTTTCCAAACCATTGGCAGCAGCTTTTAATTCTTCCATATAGCTTGGTGAAACTGTTGTAACTCGCCATGCACATTTTATTGCTGCGGCTAACGGGTTTATTGTACCACCCCAATCTAGCAACCCAACATGATCAAAATTAAATGGTGGTATTAAGCCCACTTTTGAGTGCGAAAACCAGCCTTGGTATTGCGCATTATGTATGGTTAGAATATTGGGTATTTTTCTAAAAGTTTCATATTTATAACTTTCTTGAAGCATGAACGGAATTAAGCCCGTATGGTGGTCATGACAATGTATAATATCTGGGTGTTTTTCCCAAGAAAGCATCCAATCTAAAACAGCTATTTGAAATGCTAAAAAACGTTCGGTATCATCAAAAGAATATACGTATTCTTTAAATAATAATTCAGGAATATCAATAAAAAAGATATCAAAGTCTAATGGTTTTTCTTTTAAAACCAAAACATTAAATTCTATAGGTGTGTTGCCTAATAAAATTTCACTTGAAAAAATAGAAGAAAACACATTTTCTTTAGTAAACTTATTATCATAAAAAGGCATGATAACTTGTGAAGATATACTAGCACTGTTTTGGTACTTAGGTAAAGCACCAACAACATCTGCAAGTCCGCCAACTTTAGCTACTGGGTAACATTCTGCACTAATATGGGTAATTGTCATGAAATAATTTTGCTTAGTTCATAAACTTACAAAAATATTATGCAACAATTTTAACGAAAATAATTTTTGAAGAAATTATTGAGGATTGCTTATTAAGTGAAAAATTCAATAATAAATGTTAAAATAAAACTTGAAATACTAACAATCATGCAATCAAATTTTTGCAGATGGTTGGTGCTTCAAGTTTTTTAAAAGTTTTTATAAGACTGTTTTTAAAGAAAACTTAGAAAATATTAGGTTTTATTAGTCATTCAATTTTAATACCGCCATAAATGCTTGTTGCGGTATTTCAACGTTACCTACTTGACGCATACGTTTTTTACCTTTCTTTTGTTTCTCTAAAAGTTTACGTTTACGCGAAATATCTCCACCATAACATTTAGCAGTTACATCTTTACGAAGTGCTTTAATAGTTTCTCTAGAAATAATTTTGGCACCAATTGCCGCTTGTATAGGAATGTCAAATTGCTGGCGCGGAATTAACTCCTTCAATTTTTCGCACATTTTTTTACCAATGTTTTGTGCATTATCGGCATGTATTAAAGCAGATAGTGCATCAACAGGTTGCGCATTTAATAAAATATCTAAACGCACCAATTTAGAAACTTTCATGCCTATTGGATGATAATCAAACGAGGCATAACCTTTTGAAACGGTTTTCAATCTATCATAAAAATCGAATACAATTTCAGCTAAAGGCATTTCAAAAGTTAGTTCAACACGTTCTGGTGTTAAATAGGTTTGATTCGTAACAATGCCGCGTTTTTCAATACATAACGACATAACGTTACCAATAAAATCTGATTTGGTAATAATGGTTGCTTTAATGTAAGGCTCTTCTACGCGGTTTACGGTTGAAGGATCTGGTAAATCTGACGGGTTGTTTACAATAAAAGCCTCGTCTGGGTTTTTGTTTGTAAATGCGTGGTACGACACGTTGGGAACAGTGGTTATCACGGTCATATCAAACTCGCGCTCTAATCGTTCTTGGATTATTTCCATATGAAGCATGCCTAAAAATCCACAACGGAAACCAAAACCTAATGCTGCCGAACTTTCTGGTGTAAATACTAACGATGCATCGTTTAATTGTAGTTTTTCCATTGAGCTGCGAAGTTCTTCATAATCTTCTGTATCAACAGGATATATACCCGCAAAAACCATTGGTTTTACATCTTCAAATCCTTCTACAATGTTGGTGGTTGGGTTGTTAAAATCTGTAATAGTATCACCAACTTTTACTTCTTTAGCGGTTTTAATACCTGTTATTAAATAACCCACATCACCTGTTTTTACACTTTGTTTGGCAACTTGGGTTAGTTTTAAGGTTCCTACTTCATCGGCATAATACTCATTATCGGTAGCAACGAATTTTATTTTTTGACCTTTTTTAATTTCACCATTAAAAACCCTAAAATAGGTTTCAATACCTCTAAAGGTGTTATAAACAGAATCAAAAATTAAAGCTTGCAATGGTGCATTTGGGTCACCTTTTGGCGCAGGAATGCGTTCAATAACCGCTGCTAAAATATTATCAACTCCAAAACCTGTTTTTCCACTTGCGTGAATAACATCTTCTGGGTTGCAGCCTAATAAATCTACAATATCATCGGTAACTTCTTCTGGGTTGGCGCTTGGTAAATCGACTTTATTAAGAATTGGAATAATTTCTAAATCGTTTTCTAAAGCTAAATAAAGATTAGAAATGGTTTGCGCCTGAATACTTTGCGCTGCATCAACAATAAGTAATGCGCCTTCGCATGCAGCGATAGAACGTGATACTTCATAGGAGAAATCGACGTGACCAGGTGTGTCAATTAAATTTAAAATATATTGTTCTCCTTTATACGTATAATCCATTTGAATAGCGTGCGACTTAATGGTAATACCACGTTCGCGCTCCAAATCCATATTATCTAGTAATTGGTTTTGTTTTTCTCTTTCAGTCACAGAACCTGTGAAATCCAACAAACGGTCTGCAAGCGTACTCTTACCGTGATCTATATGTGCAATGATGCAAAAGTTTCTAATATTCTTCATAAAGGAAATTCTATCCTAATTTAATTTGCAAATATAGATGTTTTAAGATTGTTTACGTGTAAATAATATTTATAGCTTATAAAAATAGACTTCTAGCGATAAATGTGACTTAAAATGTAATGCGAATACTATATTTATGGTGCATTACATTAAACTTTTACATACTTTTAAAGTCTTAGTTCTGTTAGTATTAACCAAAATCTAATTAATACAGCCAAATATTAAATGTTGAACTTTTTAAATAGAGAAACAAAGCAACTAATAACGTGTTTTTTAGTATGTGTTATTTCAATCCTTTCTTTTCATGCTCAAGAAAATAAGTCTATTCCTCGCTTAGAAAAAGTTTATATACATACCGATAGAACAACGTATACACTTGGCGAATCGTTATGGTATAAGGTTTACTCGGTTTATGCTTATAACCACCTGCTTTACAGTGAAAGTAATATTTTGTATGTAGAATTAATATCGCCCGACTCTAAAATAATTGCCCGAAATAAAACAAGATTATTTGAAGGTTTGGGAAATGGCGATTTTGAATTAGTAGATTCTTTAGGTGTTAAAAAAGCCGGAACGTATCAATTAAGAGCTTACACCAATTTTAGTAGAAATTTTGGAACCGATTTTGTTTTTAAAAAAGACATTGAAATTATTGATGTTTTTAATAAAAGTGAAGCTAAACTAAGCAAATTAGATAATCCCAAGCCAATTGCTAATAATTTAAACGAAGCTTTAGAAAACACATTTAGTGTGCAATTTTTCCCTGAAGGTGGTTCGCTAGTAAATGACGTTGAAAGTATAGTAGCGTTTAAAGCTGAAGATACAAACGGAAAACCAATTGAAGTAAAAGGCAAAGTTTTTGAATCAAATGGTGCTTTGGTAGCATTATTTATAACAAAACATAATGGTATGGGTAAATTTCCATTTAAACCTTTAAAAGGCAAAAACTATTATGCAGAAGTTTCAGCGTTAAATGAAGCGCCAATAAAAGTTTCATTTCCAAGCGCACAAGAAACAGGCTATTTATTAAGTTTTAAAAAAATTAGTGATAAAGATGTTGTCACCATAAAAACCAATCAAGAAACCTTATCGCAAAAACCTAATGAAGCACTTACTTTAATTTGTACCACAAGAGGTATTACTTATTTTGAAGGCACACAACCATTAACGCAAACAGCAGTATCATTTCAGTTAAATAATAGCGATTTTCCTGAAGGTATAACCCAAGTAACTTTGTATGATGCTAATGCTAAACCCCATAGCGAACGGTTGTTTTTTATTGAAAAAGAACATGATGTACAGGTAGATTTAACTACCGATAAAAAAATATATAAACCTGCCGAGAAAGTAACAGTTACGGTATCATCTAAAACAAAAAATGGCGATGTTACACCCGCAAGTTTTTCATTAAGTTGTACAGATACCAATGGTATAAAAGACGAAAAGGATTATTCAACAACCATAAGTTCTTATTTTTTAATGGAATCTGATATTAGAGGAAAAGTATATAATCCAAGTTATTATTTTGATATAAGCAACACCAAACGTTTAGAACATTTAGATTTATTGCTTTTAACACAAGGTTGGCGCGATTTTATATGGAAAACAATACCCCAACCACAAGACAGCATTCGTTATAGCGTTGAGAAAAGCTTTATTATAGCAGGAAACGTAAAGCAACTTTTAGGCAATAAACCAAAAGCAAATAGTAATATTACGTTGGCTTTAATGAATAAAAACGGTTTGAATATTTCTAATACAGTTACAAATTCTAACGGTGGTTTTAAGTTTGATAACCTAATGTTTTATGGAAAAACAACTATGTTTTTAAATTCAAAAAACGAAAAAGGCAAAAGCAATGGTGAAATAATATATTACCCAGTAGAAAAACCACCTATGAAGGTAGACATTAACAAGAAAGCACTAACGTTTACCGATACTACAACAAATACCATAAAAGAAAACATATATAAAAAGTATGTAATGTATGGTGTTGCACCAGAAAATGTACTTGATGAGGTTGAAATTATAGCCAAAAAGAAAAACAAAACACCAAGTTTATATGGCATGCCAGATTTTAGCTATGTTGTAGGCGATGAAACACCTGTTTTTAATGATATTTACCAACTTATTCAATACAAAATACCAGGTGTTATGGTTGATGGCGATACTATTCGGTTTATGAGGTTTAACGGTGCAGCACATATTATTGTAGATGGATTTCCATTAAACGACCCATCTCAGTTAACCTTTGTATTGCCAGATAATGTTGAAAGAATTGATGCCATAAAAGGTCCAAGTGCCGCCATTTTTGGTTCAGAAGGTGCAAATGGTGTTATAGCTATTTATACCAAAGATCCGTCGGCTAATGTACAGTCTAAAAAAGTATTTCATTCTATAAAAGAAACAGTAGAAGGTTTTTACAACGCACGGGTATTTTATACACCAAATTTGGAAACAACATCTTTTGAAACAGATTCTAAACTAGCTGTACGCAACACATTATATTGGAACCCGTATATTTTTCCAAACGAAAAAACGGGCATATTTCAAACCACATATAGTAATAGTGATGTTCAAACCAAGGTAAAAGTAAGTTTAGAGGGTATTACAGCTAGTGGTATTCCTATTGTTTTGAAAACGGATTATGTAATTGAAAAATAAAAGTTAAGCTAACATGCTACCACAAATACCTAGGCTAATAATTACATAAACAGCAGCAAGAATAAAGAAGTTTTTTGCGGTTTTTTTATTGTTTTTTTGATAGGTTGCTCCTATTAAGGCTAATAAAATAGCAGGACCAAACATGATGCCTAATATTAAAACAAATATACCATCTAAATTTCCGACTTCTAAAATCATCTTTTTTTTGTATTTATAATATTAAACTTCCACAAAAACCAATACCTATTAAAACGTAAATAGTAGCTGTAATAAAGAATACGTTAGCATTCTTGTCTTTCTCTTGTTTTTTTTCAAACCCAATAATTGTTAGTAAAATAGCAGGACTAAGTATTAATAAAATAGCTAAAATGGTCAAATTATTTCTTTTTTTAATTCTTCTAAACGCTCTTTTTTATCATCCCTATAAAACAAATTCATGGTTTCAAAAGGAATTATTTTATAGTCTTTATCAACAATATGCACACACGATTTTTTTATGGCACGCACATCAAAGTTGTAAGCATCAATAAATTGCATGATAATAATACGAAATAAATTATCATACCCTAAGTTTGGCGCATCAATATTTGGTAAACAACACATAATGCTTTTTAGATTTTCTTCAGCAACCTCAACCGAATTTCCGGTACTAAAAAGCTCAATCATTTTTCCTTGAAGCGAAACATCTTGCTCATAAATAATAGTGTTTTTACTGTTATCCAACAAATCGTTTGGGTTAATATAGCGCGTTAACGGAAATACTTCGCCTTCTAATTTTAAAGCATAACCCATCACCAATGCATCTGGGTTGCACGGTACAGGAAGCAAATCGTCTGGATTAAAAATAGGCGATTGCTCCAATATTTTTCGGCGTACTTCGGTTAGCGTCATTCTATCGGTTTCAGGATTAAAATGTTCCAAACGACCAGCAATTTGAGTAGGTTGAAACGTAACACCACGCACACATTTTTGTTGTAGCGCAAAGTCTATTATTTTTCCAATTTCATGGTCATTCAGCCCTTTTTGAAGTGTAACAACTAATGTTGTGGATAGGTTTACAGCATTCAAATGTTCAAGCGCTTTCATCCTAATATCGCTTAAATCGGCACCACGAAGTTCTTGCAAAACGCTATTTTCAAACGAATCGAATTGTAAATAAACTTCAAAATCGGGCGCATAGGTTTTTAGTTTTTCCGCGAAAGCGATATCTTTTGCTATTTTAATACCATTAGTATTTAGCATTAAATGCCTAATAGGCAGCGTATTCGCATAATCTAAAATCTCCCAAAATTGTGGATGTATGGTTGGCTCGCCACCACTAATTTGCACTACATCTGGCTCTTTTTCATTTTTAACAATGGTGTCGAGCATTTTCTTAACTTCATCTAAAGTTCGGTGCCTTCCATAGGTGGGCGACGAACCTGCGTAACAGGTTGGGCAAGTTAAATTGCACCTATCTGTAACCTCTACAACGGTTAAACAACTATGCTGCTCGTGGTCTGGACACAAACCACAATCATATGGGCAACCATAATGTGTTTTGGTGTTAAACGTGTATGGTGTTTCGCTAGGTTTATTATAGTTACGTATGTTTTTGTAGTACTCAATATCATCAGCAATCAACACCTTGCTATTGCCATGTTCATTACAGCGTTTTAGCATATACACATTGCCATTTTCAAACACAATTTTAGCATCAACACGTCGCAAACACTCGGGGCATAAGCTTAAGGTAAAATCGTAATAGGTATAATTCCTAACAGGCATAGTTTAATTTTTTTATAATTTGGGCGTTACCTAAAGGTCGGGCTATCACTACTCGCTGCCTCCTTTGTCGGCGAGCTCAAACAAACCGTTCAATCCCTAACGCACCTTCAAGCTATCTATTAACTTAACAGTAAAGCTGTGGTAATAAAGCCAACAAATTATGCATAATATTTGAATACTGCTTAGTCCGAATACATAAAAAACATTGGGTTTTAAAAATTCAATACAAAAGCGAAAACCAAAATAACAAAGCATAAAAACCTTAAATAAGTTTCCATTTTTTAAATTGAAATGGTTCTTTATATATTTCAAAAAAAAGAATAGAAAAATTAAAAACACCAATTCATAAAGCGATGTAGGGTGGCGTAAAATACCATCGCCCAAGTCCATACCAGTAAAAAACGAGGTTTGTTTTCCATAAGTAAACTCATTAATACCAGATAAAAAACAACCAATTCTACCAATAAAAATGCCTAGAATGATAGGAAACACAAATAAATCACCAGACGATTGTTTTTCACCAATCAGTTTTTTAGCAAGTTCCACACCCAATAAACCACCAAACAAACCGCCCATAATAGTTTTGGTATTTAATAATTGAATAATGTTTTCTTTGGAAAATTCAATTAATGGATTTTCTAAAAAACCCATTAATCGAGAGCCAATTAAAGCACCAATAGCAGCACCAAGGATAATTGATAATCTGTTTAATGAAGAAATCGAGTCTACACTTCCTTTTCTTAAATAAATATAGTATCTAAAAGCCAAAAAGAAGGCTAAGTATTCTAATATTAGGTGAATATTAATGTGATAACCAAATAAAATCGGTTCAAAAGGAATTTTCAAAAAGAGTATGATTTAGAGTTAAAAAAAATGAAGATAAACATTTACTTAAAAAAATGTAATTTTGCATCAAAATTTATATAGTGGTAAAAATAGACAACATAGAACTTCCTGATTTTCCGTTACTTCTTGCACCAATGGAAGATGTTAGCGATCCGCCATTTCGAGCACTTTGCAAAGAACAAGGCGCCGATGTTGTTTATACCGAATTTGTATCTAGCGAAGGCTTAATTCGAAACGCTGCCAAAAGCGTTATGAAGTTGGATATTTATGAAAAAGAACGACCCGTAGGTATCCAAATTTTTGGAGCCAATTTAGATAGTATGCTACAAACTATTGATATTGTTGCAGAATCAAAACCAGACATTATCGATATCAATTTTGGTTGCCCAGTAAAAAAAGTAGTGAGTAAAGGCGCAGGCGCAGGTATTTTAAAAGATGTTTGCCTTATGGAACAACTTACTGCAGAAATGGTAAAACGTACCAACATACCCATAACGGTAAAAACCCGTTTAGGTTGGGATCACGAATCCATAAGAATTCTAGAAGTGGCCGAACGTTTGCAAGATGTAGGCTGTAAAGCCATTGCTATCCACGGGCGTACCCGCGCACAAATGTATAAAGGCAATGCCGATTGGAAACCCATTGCCGAAGTTAAAAATAACCCTCGCATGCACATTCCTGTATTTGGAAATGGCGATGTAGATTCGCCAGAAAAAGCTATGGAAATGCGCGATGTTTATGGGCTTGATGGCTGTATGATTGGGCGAGCCAGCATTGGCAACCCATGGTTTTTTAAGCAAGTAAAGCACTTTTTTAAAACGGGTGAACATTTAGAGCCAATTTCTATTGAAGAGCGTGTAGAAGCAGCACGCCGCCATCTGCAAATGGCAATAGATTGGAAAGGTGAAACCTTGGGTGTTTTCGAAACCCGCCGCCATTACACCAATTACTTTAAAAACATTCCGCACTTTAAGGAATTACGCACCAAAATGGTAACAAGTGATCATTCTAAAGATGTGTTTGCAGTCTTTGATGAGGTTCTGGAACAGTTCGCCCATTACCAGTTTACGGAGTAAGGTTAAAAAAATTATTCAAAAGCAGTAGTTGCATACTCATTAAAAGCATTAAATTCTTGAGGGAACGTGTTATTAACAAGTTCATACTCCCAAACTTCAATATAACGTACTCCAATTTCTTTTGCTTGACTAAAAACAGTTGTGTAATCATTGTTTTCAAATCGTTCTATTTGATCGGAACGTCCTATTACTTGCGCATAAATATCACCAGGAAATAGTTTTAAGGCTTCTATTAAGTTAGGTTGATAACTTTTTTTTCCAGAAATCCACCAAATAGCAGCACCAACATGATGGTTTAACGATTCATCATTCCATAGGTCGTTCATAATTTTTGATGGAATAGATGTGTCATGCATTATATCATGCACTTCAACAGCAATAGCCTTATTTTTAAAGGCAATAGCAAATATTTTAGCAGTTTCTTTTACAGAATCAACCCAATTATTCGAGGTAAGTCCAGCATTTAATAATTCTGTATCTGTAACACCATTAAAATGCCCTTCAATACCGTTCGAAGTCATTTGAGGTACATATACTAATTCTAAATCTGTATCATTACCATAACTGTTAGCTAGAGCTTTAGCAAGAAGCTCTAATCTTTGGTTTACTTTTGAATCCCAAATTTTAGGAATTTTTTTGATGGTTTTATCAATACTGGTTATTGTAAAATAATCAACACCAAATTCATCTATTAACCATTGTGGACTATCTCCACCAGCTAAAACAGCTAAGCTCCATTTTAAATTTCTTGATTTTAGTGCAGAAAGTAGTTGTTCTATTTTTGAAAAATTGTAATCTCCTTTTTTAGGCTCAATGTCTTTCCAAGTAACTCTTATTAAAGAACCTTTAGTATGAATATTGTCTAAAGCCAATTCATTACCAAATGAACTTGAAAATATTCCTTTAGGTTTTGTGATTTTTTCAAGCACTTCGTTATCATTAACAACACTATCAGAATTACAAGAAAAAACAGATATAATAACGATGAAAAATATAAATTTGCTCATATCCCTTTGAAATTAAATTGGTTGACTAATACTATAATTAAGACAATAATTTATAGAAAAGGTTTAATTGCATTGATTATATTGTTTGGCAAAAAGATATTTTTTTGATTTTAAATGTAAAAATTAATGCATTTCAACCAAAGACTTTGTAACACGTACCGATGCTATTTTTGAAGCAATAATTCCTAAAACAGAAATAGTTAAAAACACAAGTAAAATATTTTCAATTTTTATGGTAACAGGATACGCTAATGAAGGTGTTATCATCACCAATGAAAATGATTTTTGAAGAAAAATGATAATTAAACTTAATGTTAAACCTATAAAACCGCCAATAATACTCATTAAACTACCTTGATAAAAGAAAATTCTACGAATATCTTTAACCGTTACACCTATGTTAAAAAGTGTATTTAGGCTTCGTTTTTTATCAAGCATCATCATTATTAACGAGCCTATAACATTAAAAATCAATAGCATAGATACCAGTGTGAGTAATAAGTAAACAAAAAGATTTTCGGTGTTTAACATTTTGTAAAGCGCATCGTTTAATTGTGCTCTATTTTTTATAATTACTTTATCGCCCAAAATAGCCTGAATGTGTTGTTTTGCAAGAGATTCATCAACACCTTCTTTAAGCTTAAATTCTAAAGCTGTAATTTGGTTTGGTTTGTAATTTAAAAGATTTTGTGCTAAATCTATAGGAGCAAACACATACGAATCGTTTAGTTTTTCATTTATAAAAAACACACCAACACTTATGGTGTTTACACTATTAAATGCATTTTTTATAGACGTGATTTGTCCATTTCCAGGTTTTGGCACATAAATATTTATGGGCTTCGTAAAGTCTAATACCCCAAGCGATAGGTTGTTTGAAATACCCCAACCCACAACAATTTGTCTTGATTTTTGTTCTAACCAATCGCCTCGTTCAATTACAGAATCAAAATCGACAACCTGTTGAAAATGTTCATCAACACCTTTAATGGTTGCTAACGTATTTTTGTCTTGAAAAGCAATAATAACGCGTTCTTCAATAATTTTAGAATAATGCGCAACATCTTCTAATTGATTAAGTTTTGAAATATCACTGCTAGATAATATAAACGATTTGTTTAAAGCAGCTTCAGCCTTTAAATCAGGATCTACAACACTAGAAAACTGCAAGGTAAATTCTTTTAAACCAGCAAAACCAGACAACACAATAAATAACGAAGCAGAACCTAATATAACACCAATAATGGCTATAATGGTAATAAAATTAATAGCATTGTTACTGCTTTTTGAGCGTAAATAACGTTTTGCTATATATAACGGAAACTTCAATTACGATTTTTTTCGTTTATCTAAAATACTTGGGTCTTTAATAGGGTTGTCTTCACCTTTTAAAGATTTGTCTATTTGGTCAATATATTCTAAAGAATCGTCTATAAAAAACTCCAAATTAGGCATTCTGCGTAGTTGGTGTTTGGTACGTTGTGCCAATTCATGTCTAATTAATGGTGTGTTTGATTTGATGCCAACAAGCAATTCTTTCGCTTTATCGTTAGGGAAAATACTTAAATATACTTTTGCAACACCCAAATCTACAGTTACTTTCACTTTAGAAACCGATATAATAACACCGTGCATACCGCCCTGTCTAGCAGCGCCTTGTAAAACTTCAACTAAATCGCGTTGTAAAACAGACCCTATTTTTTTTTGCCTTTGGCTTTCCTCTTCGTTACTCATTTTTTACCTTTTAAAGGTTTAAGTTGCAAAAATACGCTTATTTAAAGATTATATTACGTTTAGATTACAAATTTTGTATCTTAACTTTGAATGATAATTTTCTCTTTTTAAGCAAATGATAAAAAATAGCTGATGAAAAAACTTGAACACATAGGTATAGCTGTAAAAAACCTTGAAGAATCTAATACGTTGTTTTCCAAACTTTTTGGTAAACTAAGTTATAAAACGGAAACTGTAGAAAGTGAAGGTGTAAAAACTGCATTTTTTAAAATTGGAAATAATAAAATTGAACTGTTAGAAGCCACAAATGATGATAGTCCAATAGCGAAATTCATAAATAATAAAGGTGAAGGCATTCACCATATTGCTTTTGAAGTTGAAAATATTGAAGCAGAAGTTAAAAGATTAACTAATGAAGGCTTTATTGTTTTAAACGAAATACCCAAAAAAGGTGCTGATAATAAGATGGTTGTTTTTTTACATCCTAAAACCACAAACGGAGTGTTGATAGAACTTTGTCAAGAAATTATTTTAAAAGAATAAATTTCTTGTAGAGTTTTAAAATTAGTATTAAATTCGCAGCCAATTTCAAGATGAAACCATTGAAAAATGGCAAGTATCAAGAAATCGGTCCTATAGCTCAGTTGGTTAGAGCACCTGACTCATAATCAGGTGGTCCCTGGTTCGAGCCCAGGTGGGACCACTAGTAAAAACAAGGCTTTACAGAGGTTTAACTCTTTAAGGCCTTTTTATTTGCAAACAATTTGCAAACAGCATAAAATTTAACATTTTTTAACATAATTTCGCAGGTCTTATCTCGTTTTGGTCGTATTTACTTCTTTTTATGGCTTTTTGATCTTTTACGAGAACCTAATTTATTGTTTATAATCGTCATAATCACCTAAAATATCATCTTTTCTAGATGTAACTGGATCAAGCCAATCTGCTTTAGCATATGCCCATTCTATCCAATCTTCTAAAGATGCATCTAGATTATTATTCCTGAGTGCATTCTCTCTTTTTGCAGTAATGAAAGTCCTTAGTTGTACTGCTTTTCTATAAGGTGTAGAATCCTCAAGCAGTTGATTTAATTTTTCAATTTCGTTTTTCCTAATTTGTTTTATTTCTTCTTCTATTTTTTGTTGGCGTTGTTGTTCTTCTCTTCGTAATTCACGTTCAATATCATTAGCTCTTTCTTGCATCGCCTGTTCTTCGAAATATTGCATTATATCTGGAATTTTAGCTTCTAACTTCACTTTTTTTGAATCAGACCATTCCCTACGTGGATAATCATCCCTTTTAAAAACTAATTCTCCAATAGGTACTAATTCTGTTTCCTTCCAACTTCCATTATTTTTTGTTATGATTCTTTTGTTTTTCTCTCGTAAATATATGATTGAATCAATTCCGTAAACGGAAATAATTGTTCCATAATGAGCTTTAAAGGAGATGTTGTGACCACGTTGTTTAGCTAATTTTATAAATGTATCCATAAAAATTAGAGCTCTTGTAACAAGTTTTGGTGTTACCGTAATGTTTAATACTCCTTCTGAAGTAGTTACCATCCCTTGCGCCTATGCCAATGTGATATTTCTTTTCCTGATAAATCTTTTTTGGCTAAAGCGACCAAATCATCTGGTTTTAAAAGTTTTTGAGGTACTTTAAACACGAGCGTACTTGTAGCATCTTTGATAAGATCTAATTTTATGACTAAATCAAAATCGTTCTTTAACAATGATTTTTCAACTTTTTTTCCATGTTTTAGTTTTGACCAATAACCATTCTGTGGAGTAGGAATGTCAAAATCTAGGCATGACTTTTTTATGTTTGATGATTTCACATTAAATTGTTTTGATAAGGTTGTAATTGGGGTAGACCAAACAAGGTTGTACAGTTGCTTGCGTGTGATTTTTTTGTATTCCATTAGTTTTTTTTAAAATGATAATGTGATTTAATTAGGGGATACATTAAGATGATCTTATAATCACTTAGAAATCAATAGCTTTTATTTTCATAAAATAGTTTGTAGGAAAATATTTTTTACTAAATTTACATAAATTCTCTCCAAAAATTAATTCTGGTTAATAGCAATAAAGGAATTAAAGTCTCTCTAAAAACTATTTAATTTAAAAGTTTAATATAAAATATTGAATAATAAGATGCGATTAACTCTATCTTATTTTTATTTAAATTAATTATAACCAACCAATATGAGATTCTCTAAAATTGCATTTTTCTTTGTGATGACTCAAACTTTGTATAGTCAAGCACAGGAAACCGAAAAAAACGAGTTCGAGCTTTTGGATAATATTGCTATAAATGAAATAGTATATAGCGTAAATTCCAAATCAAACAGTAATCAGTTTATTCTGCAAATTTGTGGAAGTCCTAATTGCTTTGAAACAAGGGCTTATGTAAATACAATTAGTCCTACTTTATTAGTTAACGATGTTTTAGCGTTTATAAAAACAAATTTAGATACTACCTTACTAATAGCCTCAATACATCAAACTGAAAAAGACCAAATTTCAGAACTTAAAGCAAAAATACAAGCTGTTGAAAGAAAGAAGGCTGAGGCTCAACGTACCGAGGTTGAAAATCTCTATAATAACATTGATGAAGAAAAAGATCATTATTCTGCAAATATTGTTCTAAAGCCTCTAGTTCCTTATGATATCACCTATAGAGTCCCAAAACTAGCTGAAAAGAATAGTAACCCCTCTGAAGAATCAATGAAACTTTTTGAACAAGGGATAGCTCGTCAATATATAAGCAAAGCTAAATACAAAGATACCACTGTTTTAGGACAAGGTACTTTAAAAATTATTGATGCTAAAATACAGTTCTTCAATAACAAAGCATCTTCAATTTATATAAAAGCAGAGTTAACTGAAAACGAAACTACAGAAAAACTAATTTTTGAAAATAATAATTACAGTGTACCACTTAGATATTTTAATAAATACGGCAGTACGGTTTCTGCACAAACCAAAAATTATAATTGGATTATTATAGATTACAACAATGTTTTTGATTATGAATCTGACCAGTTTTTTAATTATTCTATTGCAAACAGCCAAATTTCATTATCAAATTCTGAAGAAAACAAATCAGAAAGCAAAGTCATACAACGGCGTTTTTTTGATTTCTTTACAGGCATTGTTTATACCGATGTCATGGGTTTTAATACCGAAAATAGCAACTCTATTTTAAATGCCCAAGCTAAGTTACTCTTGCCATTAAATCTTAGAAATTGGAAAAAGTTGACGTTTACAAGGCAATTTACAACAATGGCAAATATAGCTTTAAATAATAGTTTTGAAGATGAATCACGTTTCATAGCAATTAAAGATGATGAAACCTTTAGTAATTTTGATATGTTACGTAAAAACAATTTGTATGGTAAAGTAAATATAGATGTTCTTACTTATGAATCAAAAGGGTGGTTTTTAAATACTTCTTTAGGGTATAGTGCTGCCTTTTATCGTACAGGTTTTAGGTATACTCAAACACAACCTACCGATACAGACATAATTACTAGTAGGCAACTACTTTCTGTTGGTCATGGACCATATTTAAATTTTGAAATTCGACCTCAAACAAATTTTGGAGCTGATATTGTTTTTAGCTTAGAAGATTTAAACTATAACGATACCAAAGCAATTAATGGTCGTAGTTTTAAAAATGATATTATAGTTGATACTGGTAATAATTACTTTGTATCCAAATATAATTTGGTTAATGTTGAGGCTAATTTCTATTGGCTAACAAACCCAGATAAATCCAAAGGCGGTATATATGCTAAATTGGGAAGTTATTACCATACAGAAAACCATAGTATATTTCCACAGATTATGGTAGGTTATGCCACTAATTTAACCTCATTTATTAATAAATCTAAACCTAGGAACATAGAAGAAACCCTCACAAATGACTAAGGATTTTAAATGTTATTAATGATCAATTATAATGTTTGTGAGTTCTACTAAAAAGTTGATAAACTATTAATTAACAAATAAGAATTAAACATGGGTAAAACATTAAAAATTTGTTTAGCAATGGGCGGTGGAGTTTCTTTAGGTTCTTTTTCCGGTTCCGCCTTGACAGAAGCTCTTAAGTTATTGATCTTATATGGTCAGGACAGAAATGGAAAAAAGTATGATAAAGTTATCGTAGACGGCATGAGTGGGGCTAGTGCGGGAGCAATTGCTCTAACCATTATGCTGAAATCACTCATTGATTATAAATCCATGCTTAAAAAACTATTGAAAGGTGTGGATGAAGATATACTAATTAATGAAATTGCAAGTGATTATTTTGGCAATGATGATAAACTTGCTAAGGAACATCCAAACATAGAGGAGTTAAAAGCCTTACAGGTTGCACAGAAGATTCAGGAAGAAATATGGGTTAATAGGTTAACAGCACAAGAATTATTTGGAACAAAAAAGGAAACCAATTTTGAACCCAAGATGCATGAATCTTTTGGGTTACTTGACAGAGAGTTATTGGAGCAATTAGCCGAAGAGTTTATAATAGATCCTAAATTTGACAACCTCGATAATATCAGGGTATTAGATAAAGGTAGGGTTCTATTTGCATGTTCTTTAACCAATTTGCTGCCAATCGAAATTAAAAAAGATGAATCAGAACTTTCAAAACTAGAGAAGAATGTTGTTCAATCTGTTGGAGCACAAAATCATACTGAACTTCGTATAATGGATTTTGTTTTTGATAAAACCCAAGTTGGAACAAAGGGAAGTGATTCAAGATGGTTGAAATTCACAGATATAGAGAATGAAGCAGACTTAAATTTTAATTTAAATGAAGATAGGGCATGGTCCATAATTTGTTCCTCTGTGTTAGCCTGTGGAGCTTTCCCAATTGCCTTTGAACCTGTTCTTTTAAGAAGATATCGTCAAGAATTTGACGGTGATGAGGCATATGAAAAAAAATGTGGACAATGGCCAGTTCAATTTAATGATTTAAACGATAAATTTAATGATGATAATGTTAAAAAAACAAGTGTTTTTAATGAAGAGTTAGATAACGCACTTTCTTATAGTAGTTTTAATTTTCCTTATATAGATGGAGGCACATTTAATAATGAACCGATAAGAGAAGCGTTTAGAATAGGTGCTTTTCAAGATTTTGGTTCAGATTTAGATGCCATCGATAGGCTTATCCTTTTTGTGGACCCAATCGTGCGTAAGGAAAAGTACCAGACCTTTTCACTATCATCTCTGTTTCCCGTGGAAATGGATGAAAGTGAAGCCATCAAGAACGATGAATTGTCCAAATTATTTGGCGTTACGTCTAATTTAATCACTTCTCTAAAAAATCAGGGTAGGATTAAGGAAGAGCATAAAATTTCGGATGTAAAACAGAATTTTAACTTGAGAGATACCATTTTTAGTTATTTGGATCAAAATGAATATTTAGGAGGTAATTTAACCGTAGAAATTTTAAAGACGGCATATGAGAAGATCAAAACAAATTTAGGTGATGACATAATATCACTAGGTACCAGAAATGTTATAGATTATTTTCAAAATGAATTAACAAAAGCATGTATTTCGAAAGTTGATTCCAACAGTAAATGTTTGAAGATTGCTAATGAAAAGTTTAAAATTCTATTGAATGCAATTGATAATAATAGAATTCCAAATGATAAATTTGACCCTGAAGGCTATAAAATTTTAGAAATCGAAAATTCAAAAGACAAAAACCTATTCGCACGAGCTGTTTTTAAAATCATTTTTGATTTCTCATTAAACACTTATGGTAAAAATCCAAAGGCAGAACGTGTTGCAATTCTACCCATAAATTCTAAGAAGGAGGTAATTAGTTTACCAGGAGAAGAGGTGAGTGCCTTTGGCGGTTTTGCCTCTAAAAAGGCTAGGCAGTATGCATTTCATTATGCTAGGCTAAGTACTTTAAGTTCATTATCAGCCACTGATGAAGGTTTTAGAAAGAAAACGAAAGATAATGATTTGATACATCCTTTCATTCTAACGGATAGGAAAGATGATTTAGAAAGTCTCTTTACCAACCAAATTAATAAAGTTAACTTTTTTGACGACCTAGATAAGTACCAAACTCAAATTAGAGAAGATTTAGTGAGATTAGGTTTAAAGCGTATGGTTATTTTGGTAAAAAATAAATTAAGTAGAGTTGTGATGCTAGGTGCGTTTGCAATTTCATTGGCGGGTCTAATCTTTCGGATTCCAAGTGGAATAAATTGGTTTGTAAAACTATTGTCAGAAGTTGTTTATTTTTTATTTAAAGGCAAGGTTGAGATAAATTATGTGAATTTATTACCTGTAACAATTTCAATATTAAGCAATAAAAAACTTTCCATTAAAGCACGTATCACCACCACAGATGATAATTCTTCTAAAATCAAGATGGTTTTGAATGAAAATAAGAAAAACAAAAAAGATTCTAAGTATCAATATTTATTTCAAGTTCATAGGGCATTATACAAGAAAGATAGCAATAATGAATTTCAGGAATCTGATAAAAATTTAGAAAACAAAGTTCAAATGCAGGGCACTGTTTCATTAGAGCCCAGCCAAGTTGAAGAAATTGCATTAACTCTTCAGGAGAAAGTTAAGTTACCTAATTTTGACGGAAACCTAAATCAAGAAAAAATGACTAAACTTTTAGAGTCCTCTTTTCAAAAAATCATCCACGAAATAAGGATAGATAAATATACTCTGCCATCAATAAATGATGCTTTAAAGGATAAAAATAATATGTTAAGATATTCATTTTTAAACATAGAATACCATTTAAACCCACTTATTGAAATAAATGTGGATCATCTGGATAAAGGCTGGTACTTTAAAGAAAATACTGAAGCATTGCACAAAAAGTTTTTAAGACTAAAAAATGAAAATGCAGCTATGAAATCTTGACTTTGATAATTTAATTAAACTGGGAATTTACAGTCAAAATAACTTGTAAGCTATAAAATGCTAACAGGTATTCTGTATAAAGTTATAAGCTTAACCATATTGCTTTATTACACTACGGTTTTGATTCGATATTTATATAATAAATTTTACACTTAATAATTTTATGAAACTAATTACGTCATTAGTCTTTTTAAAATATTTGTTTTTATTGGTGGCAATTTCACTAATTACATTAGGGATTCATGATTATTGTAATGAACGTGATTATCAAAAAAGGTATCAAGATAGTTTCAAAGAAATAATAAAATCAGGTGATTCTAATAAAAATGTGGAACGTTATAAAGATGTTTTTCAATTAAAACATACATATTATGAAAATCATTTAGAAAAATTTAGTGGCATTCAAACATGGATGTTGGCTATCCTGTGCTCTTCTATTTTAGTACTCATATTTGGTGTAGATAATATTTCGCTATTTAATTTAAATATACCAGATGGATTGCTTTATATGGTCATATTTTTTGGAGGTATTTATTTTTGGGTCAATTTTGGATTAACATTTAATTCATTAATTGATGAAAGATTGTCTTTAATGTCTTATTTAGATAAAATAGAAAAATACAATTGGGGAGAAATAGAATATGTAAATAGTCCTAAACATATTCTATTAGATAACTCTCTTATGGATAACTGGTTCATTCATTATTTTGAAATATTTAAAGATGGAAAATCTGAGAGTGTTTTTTTTGAGATTTTAGGGCTTTATGGTATTTACGCACTAAACTTAGGTGTTTATATTGGAACAATCATTATTTCAATAATTGAATTTGCAAAGAGAAAATTGTTAAATGTTTATTTTTCAGGTGTTTTGCTATTATTTGCTATTGCCATATTCTTAGCATCTACCTACACATTTCTAATCGGTGATAAACAGTATTCAATTATGTGGATGGGTGCTATATGGAGTTTTGCAGCTATCTCTCTTTTTTTCTGGGATCTGTCAGGAGATAAGATGTTCAAGAAATATAGCAAGAAAAATAAATTGATTTAAAAACAGCATTTATTATTTTTAAAAAATTGTGGTATTCCATAATTATATATGGGTATGGTTTCATATTTTAGAGCTTTCTAATCAGACAGAAATTTCAACAATGAACAAATCATCCCACAATAAATTAGTATCCTTCATTTGGTCTATTGCAGACGATTGCCTCAGAGATGTTTACGTACGCGGAAAATACAGAGACGTTATCTTACCAATGATCGTATTGCGACGATTAGACGCGCTTTTAGAACCAACCAAAGAAGCGGTTTTAGAGGAACTTGAGTTTCAGAAAGTACAAATGGGCTTTACGGAATTGGAAGACAAAGGTTTTGAACAAGCTACTGGTTATGTGTTTTATAACACCAGTAAATGGACACTTCAAAAGCTAAAAGATACAGCAACCAACAGTGCACAGATATTACAAGCTAATTTTGAAGATTATTTAAATGGTTTCAGTCCTAATGTGAAGGAAATCATCGAGAAATTCAAATTGCGTAGTCAAGTGCGCCATATGGCAACCAAAGATGTTTTGTTGGATGTATTGGAAAAATTTACGTCCTCATACATTAACCTAACCCCTTTTGAAAAAGAAGACCCAGAAGGCAGAAAACTACCAGCCCTTTCTAATTTAGGAATGGGTTATGTGTTTGAAGAATTGATTCGGAAATTCAACGAAGAAAATAACGAAGAAGCAGGGGAGCATTTTACGCCTCGTGAAGTAATCGATTTGATGACCCACATTATTTTCGACCCAATAAAAGACAAATTACCACCTGTAATGACCATTTACGACCCTGCTTGTGGTAGTGGTGGTATGCTTACCGAATCTCAAAATTTCATAAAGGATGAAGAAGGCGACATACGCGCAACCGGCGATGTGTATCTGTACGGAAAAGAAATAAACGACGAAACCTACGCCATTTGCAAGTCGGATATGATGATTAAAGGCAACGACCCTGCCAACATACGTGTAGGTTCAACCTTATCTACCGACGAGTTTGCGGGCACAAAGTTCGATTTTATGCTCTCCAATCCACCGTATGGAAAGTCGTGGGCAAGTGAACAGAAGTACATAAAAGATGGTAGCGATGTTATTGATACCCGTTTTCAAATTAAACTAAAGAATTATTGGGGTGTAGAAGAAGATGCCGATGCCATTCCACGCTCTTCCGATGGGCAATTACTGTTTTTAATGGAAATGGTTTCCAAAATGAAACCGCTTACCCAAAGCCCAACAGGCACACGTATTGCCAGTGTACATAACGGTTCTAGTTTGTTTACAGGCGATGCTGGTGGCGGCGAAAGCAACATACGCCGTTATATTATAGAAAACGATTGGCTGGAAGCCATCGTGCAATTACCAAACAACCTATTTTATAATACAGGCATTACTACCTATATCTGGATTTTAAGCAACAACAAACCAACCCACCGAAAAGGCAAGGTGCAGTTAATTGATGCAGGGCAACTGTATAGAAAACTGCGTAAAAACTTAGGAAACAAAAATTGTGAGTTTGCCCCAGAACATATTACCGAAATTGTAGAAATCTATACCAAAATGGGTATTGCCGAACGCGAAGGCGAACAAGGTATTTCTGCACAGGTGTTTGATAATGCAGATTTTGGATATTACAAAGCCACCATAGAACGCCCAAAACGCTTAAAAGCACAGTTTACCACAGCGCGTATTGAAACCTTACGGTACGATAAAAGCTTAAGCGAACCTATGAAATATGCCTTCGAAACCTTTGGTGAAAGTATATACAATAACACCAAGCAACACGAAAAGGAATTGTTAGACTGGTGTGAAAAAAACGAGTTAAATCTCTCGTCTGCCAATAAAAAGAAACTAACAAAAAAGGACACCTGGCAAAAGCACCTAAACCTAGTAAAAATAGGAACCGCTTTGTTAAATGCTATTGGTGACAGGGAGTATAATGATTTCAACAACTTTAAAATGTTGGTCGATGCCGAAATTAAAAAGCAAAAACTAAATATAAGCGCAAGCGATAAAAAAGTCATTTTAAATGCCGTAAGTTGGTACGATGCCGAAGCCCATAAAGTGATTAAAAAGGTTGAGAAACTCTCAGGCGATAAACTAAACAAACTCTTAGCACATTTAGATTGCAAAGAAAAAGATTTAGCAGACTTTGGGTATTATCCGTGGAGTCATCCTGAGCTTGTCCTAGGATCTCTAAAAAAAGGCGAATACATTACCTACGAAACCGAAAGCGACCTACGCGACACCGAAAACGTACCCTTAAAAGATAACATACACAGCTACTTTTTACGTGAAGTAAATCCACATGTGCCCGAAGCTTGGATAAACCTAGACGCCACCAAAATTGGCTACGAAATTAGCTTTAACAAATACTTTTACAAGCATACTCCTTTACGTAGTATAGAAGACGTGACACAAGATATTTTAGTGCTAGAACAACAAAGCGATGGTTTAATTGCTGACATTTTAAACTTGGTGTAATGGTGGAAGTTGAAAATAGAATACAGCGTTACGAAACCTACAAAGATTCTGGTGTTGAATGGTTGGGCGAAATTCCTGAGCATTGGAAGATTAAACCGGGGTTCACCGTTTTATCGGAAAGTAAAGAGAAGAATACAGGTTTTATTGAAAAAACTGTTCTTTCGTTAAGTTATGGAAACGTAGTAATTAAACCAGAAGAAAAATTAACAGGTTTGGTTCCCGAATCATTTGAAACTTACCAGTTGGTAAAATCGGGAGATATTATAATTAGACCCACAGATTTACAAAATGATAAAACAAGTTTACGAACTGGACTGGCAAAGGATAATGGAATTATTACAAGTGCTTACATTAATTTAAGAGTTAATGGGAAAAATTCTAACAGTTTTTATCATTATTATTTACACACAATAGATATAAATAAGGTGATTTATGGATTGGGTTCAGGGCTTAGACAAAATATTAGTTTTAATGATTTTAAAAGATTTCCGTTTCCGTTTCCACCCCTAAAAGAACAAACCGCAATTGCCCAATTTTTAGACGATAAAACCACCAAAATAGACCAAGCCATAGCCATAAAAGAGCAACAAATAAACCTGCTTAAAGAACGCAAACAAATTTTAATACACAAAGCCGTTACCCGTGGTTTAGATGATACCGTAAAACTAAAAGACTCCGGTGTAGAGTGGATTGGGGCAATTCCTGAGCATTGGGAGGTGAAAAAGCTTAAATATATTTTAAAAAATAAGTTAAAATATGGAGCAAATGAAAGTGGTATTGAATATGATATTGATTTGCCTCGATATGTGAGAATTACTGATTTTGGAACGGATGGAAAATTAAATGAAGAGAATAAACTTTCACTCTCTTGGAAAAATGGAGGAGATTATTTATTAAAAGATGGTGATATTTTATTTGCAAGAAGCGGAGCAACAGTCGGAAAGACTTATCAATTTAAAAAATCAATGTCTGTTGAAAATGATTATTGTTTTGCAGGATACTTAATAAAGGCTGAAGCTAACGAGGAAATTATTTTAAGTGATTTTCTTTATCTTTTTACAAATTCTGAATTATTTAATAAATGGAAAGATAGTATTTTCATAAAAGCAACAATAGAAAATATTGGAGCTGATAAATATGCTCAACTACCAGTTATTTTGCCTTCAATAATAAAACAAAAAGAAATTCTTCTAAAATATGAAGCCGATAATAAAAAAATAGAAACAGCCATTAGCTTAAAACAGCAAGAAATTGAGAAGTTAAAAGAGTATAAGAGTAGTTTAATAAATAGTGTGGTAACGGGTAAGGTTAGGGTGTGTTAAAAATTTCGCATAAAGCTATGAATGGTTTAAAATACATACAATCAAAACAGCAAAATTGGGCAAAAAGAAAAGGGTTTCAACTTCTTGGAGGCACACAACCAAATAGAGGAGAAAAAAACTATTTACATGATTTAAGTTCTAATATTTTTAATCAACATTTATCAGAAGAAACCCAATGTGATTTTAATTCTGGAGATGGAAGCGAAACAAAAGATACTACGACTAGATTGGCTAAAATGAAGGCGCTTCACTCTTCTTCTGCATTGCCTGTAAATGTATTTCAATATTGGCAAGAAAAAGATGTAAGCGCTATACTTTCTGCCTGTAAATTAATTAATAAAAGGTCAATTAATTCAAATAGCTTGCCCAATGCTGTAAGATTCGAACAGAAATTTGAGATATGCGACAACAAGAAAGATTTTCCGAAGAAACCTAACTTGGATGTTGTTATAGAATACAATAATAGAGTATTTGCCATAGAATCAAAATTTACAGAACCATATAAAGGTAAGCCCAAGGGATTACGTAAAGCATATACAAAAGATGAATCAAAATCATTTTGGGAAGATGTTCCTAATTTACACGAACTAGGAAATAAAGTTTCTCCCGACAATGATAATGAAGAATTTAAATATCTAGATGTAGCTCAATTAATAAAGCACATATTAGGTTTAAAAAATATACACAAAAAAAATGGTTTTACGCTTTTATACCTTTGGTATGATGTAATTGGAAAAGATGGAGCAAAACATAGAAAGGAGATAGAAAAATTTGCCAAAATAGCTAAAAAGGATAACATTAAATTTAGGCATATAACCTATCAAGAAGTAATTATTAATTTATCAAAAGATTTTTATGATGGTAATGAAAGTTATGTGGATTATTTAACTGATAGGTATTTATAAGAAATATGGAACAATTTAAAAGTAGTTTGATAAATAGTTTGGTAACGGGTAAGGTTAAGGTGTGTTAAATCAGAAAACGGTAATTTTATGAATGATGTTTTACTAAAGGAAAAGAAAAGTGTAAAAGAAAGTGTTTTTTCAAGGGTGGTTAGCGTTAAGGAATTTTTATCTAATAGGTATCTAACTATTCCTATTTATCAACGCCCTTACAAATGGAATCATAACCATGTTGGTCAACTTGTAAATGATATTAAAACTTTTAAAAATAAACCTTTGTACCGCTTTGGTACAATAGTAATTCACAAAGAAGAAACAAATTCAGCTTACAATATTGTTGATGGACAGCAACGCACCATTACCATACTTTTAATAATACATGCATTAATTGAAAAATACAAAACCAATAAGACTATAAATGATACTAGTAAAGAGCTTTTTGAGCTTGAAAAACATTTAGTTGAGCTTTTTTTTACTCATCCAGTTAGCCAACAAAATATATTTGAAAACTACCAGCATATTGTAAGACTGGTTTCCGATTTTGATGATTACATGGTAAACTTTCTTCTCTATAAATGCGAGTTTATTGAATTTACATTAAAAGACATCTCTGAAGCTTTTCAGTTTTTTGATTCTCAAAACTCAAGAGGTAAGGACTTGGACCCGCATGACTTACTAAAAGCGTATCATTTAAGAGAGTTTGATGAATCTGAAAATAAAATAAAACTGAAAATTGTTAATCAGTGGGAAAATACGGAGGATGATGAATTAGCTCATTTATTTTCTGAGTATTTGTATAGAATAAAGGGTTGGTCTAGTGCCGAATCGGCTCGTGAATTTTCTAAAAACGAAATTTATTTGTTTAAAGGGATTAATATTCATGAATTAAACCAATTTCCTTATTCTAAATCATTACGAATTTTGCATTATTTTGTTGATGATTACAACAATAGCTTTCACCGAAAAATAGATCAATCCTTTTACCATTATCCATTTCAGCTTGATCAAACAATAATAAATGGACGTAGATTTTTTGAAATGATCCATCATTATCACAACGTGTTCAATACAATGGTTAGAAGTATAAAAAACAACCCGATTTTAAATTTACAAAGTAAAAAAATATTGGAAACAATAGATAATTACGAAGGATTGGGCAGAACGGGCGATTTGTACACACGCTTACTTTTTGATACTATATTGATATACTATGTTGATAAATTTGGGGAAAATGACTTGAATGCTGCTATTCAATATTTTTTTATTTGGGCGTTTAACCTTCGATTAAATTATCAAAGCTTGCAATTTTCATCGGTAGATAATTATGTTCTGGAACATAATATGTTTAAAAAAATTAAAGACGCCTTTACACCACAACAAGTAATAAAAGAAAATTTAAGCATCACACAAAATCCAATATCTTCCAAAACTCAAAAAATCATAGACTTATTTGTAGAATTTAACTTCATTAGAAAAGATGCATAATTCAAACGAGATAACACCTTTTAGCATTAATGAAATTTTTAAATCGGGAGAATACAGCATCCCTATTTATCAAAGAAATTACGCTTGGCGCGAAGGTCAAATAGTGCAACTTATTAATGATGTGAATGATTTTGCAATTTCCAAAAAAAGACAAAATTATTATATAGGCACTCTAGTTGTTTATAAAAGAAAAAAGGAGGATAATCAATCTTATTATGAAACTATTGACGGACAACAAAGATTAACTACTTTAAACATCCTTTATGCTGTTTTAAAAAACACTTTTAATTTAGAAAACGAATTACCAAATTTTAAAAAGACCATTTTAGAGTTTGAAAATAGAATAACATCTAGTAACGCTCTTGAATTAGCCTATAAAGGTAAATTTGACGATTTTACAAAATATAATACAACCATAAAAGATGCATACCAAATAATAGAAAAAGAACTAAAGTCGTTGTTTAAAATTTCTGATAACTTAGTAAATGACCACTTATTAAATTTTGTGAATTACTTAAATAACCATGTTGTAATACTAAGAGTTGAAGTTCCCAAGGACACAGATTTAAACCATTATTTTGAAATAATGAATAATCGAGGTGAGCAATTAGAAAAACATGAAGTACTTAAATCCCTTCTACTAAGTTACCTTGAAAATATAGAAAACAAAACAGAAAAGGATATAACTAAAATGTTGTTTACAAGAATTTGGGACGGTTGCTCTCAAATGGAGCGTTATATTCAATATGCATTTGATAAAAATCATAGACAGGATATATTTGGTAAAAACTGGAATACTTTAAATGTTGAAAATTTTGATGATTTATTATCAAAGTTTAGGGAATATGAAACACTGGAGCCTAAAAATGAAAATAGCACTTCAAATAACTTAGAACCATCCCTACGTTCAATCATAAAGAATACAAAATATTCGAACATTTCTAACAATAGTAACCAAGAAACTTCTGAAAGATTTAATAGTGTTATTAATTTTCAAAATTTTTTACTCCATTGCCTATTAATTTTTAAAGAAGACAATGAGTTTAAACTAGATGACAAGAAATTAATTAGCAATTTTGAGTTTTTAAAAAGTCTATCTAACGAACTACAAATACGTTTCGTTAAAAACTTTGCTTTTTGCATTTTGAAAACCAAATTCTTATTAGATAACTACGTTATTAAAAGAGAATTTATAAGTAATACAGAAGGTTGGAGTTTAAAAAAATTACACTTTTACAATGATAAATCTCAAAGCTATATAGGTTCTTTCGGTACGGAAGAAAATGAAAGTGATAACAGAAATCTAATTTGGCTACTTAGTATGTTTCATACTGTAGCTCCCAATATGATGTATAAACATTGGCTAAATGCGGCATTAAAATATTTATACACTAATTATTCTACTAACGGAATTGATTCAAGTTCATATATTAATTATTTAGAAGGCTTTGCAAAACAACTTGTTTTTAATAGATTTCTAAATAACAATCAGAAAGAATATTTCGATATAATCTATGGAGAAAAAGATGAGAATTTTGATGAAAACAACTTAAACTGGAATAAATTGAAGTATTCAACTATAGAAAATAATCTCATTTTTAATTATATTGATTACCTACTAATTAAATCTGTACTTAATGATGAAATTTATGATGTAATAGGTCTTAAGTCATTTGTAAGCAAATTCGAATTTACTTTTAGAAGTTCGGTTGAACATTATTATCCACAAAACCCCAAAGAAGGTTTTGATAAATTAAACTATGAAGACTTACATTCAGTAGGAAATCTAACTCTTATTAGTCACAGCAAAAATTCAGCTATGAATAATTATATGCCTAAGGCTAAAAAAGAACATTATAAAAATGGAGCCATTGCTGACAGTGTTAAGCAATATTTGATGTTTAATAAATATCCCGATAATTCTTGGGGCTCGAAAGAAATTAAAGCTCACGAAATTGAAATTATCGAATTACTAAAATCGCAATTAAATCACCATGCATAGCCAAACCAACGAACAAGCTTTAGAAGCAGCCATAGAAAGTCACTTAACAGGTACGTGTTTAGAAGCATTAAAAGCACAGGGTTTATCTGTAGACGCAGTTAATGAAAATGCCGAAATTTATAGAACAGGTAAAGGCTATTTTATTGGTCAGCCATCAAATTTTAATGCCCAATTTGCGCTAGACGAACAGTTTTTTTGGAGTTTTTTAGAAAACACTCAAAAAAAAGAGCTGGAGAAACTACAAAAACAAAGTGACTGGAAATTAAAAATTCTAAATCGTTTTGATCGTATTATCAAGAAATATGGTGTGCTGCATATACTTCGAAAAGGTTTGGAAGTTGATGATGCACATTTCACCTTATTTTATCAGTTGCCATTATCAAGCAGTAGTAAAGCGGTAAAGGATAATTTTGAGAAAAATTGTTTTAGCGTTACCAGACAATTAAGATATTCTGTAGATAATCCCAGAGAAGAAATAGATTTGGTGTTGTTTATTAATGGGTTGCCTATTGTAACTATGGAGCTTAAAAATGCTTGGACAGGTCAAAACGCTAGAGTACATGGTCAAGACCAATACAAAAACAAACGCGATATCAAACAACCGTTGTTAAACTTTGCACGTTGCGTGGTTCATTTTGCAGTGGATACAGACGAAGCTTTTATGACCACGAAATTGGACGGTAAAAACACCTTTTTCTTGCCGTTTAATAAAGGGAATAAACATGGCAAAGGCAATCCGGAATTACCGCTAGGCGACATAGGACACCGAACCAATTATCTTTGGAATGAAGTTTTTACAAGAGAAAGTCTGGCAAACATCATTCAACATTTTGTGCGATTGGATGGAAAGAAAAAAGACCCTTTGCAAACTAAAACTTTATTTTTTCCTAGATATCATCAAATGGATGTAGTAAGAAAAATAATTGAGGATGCTAGTAAAAAGGGTGTGGGTCAAACCTATTTAATTCAGCATTCGGCAGGTTCAGGAAAATCCAATTCCATTACATGGGTGGCCTATCAACTTATAGAAACCTATCCAGAAAGTAGTAACACACCAGGAGTTACAGATTTGGAAAAACCCTTATTCGATTCGGTAATTGTGGTTACAGACCGTCGTTTGTTAGACAAGCAAATACGCGATAATATTGCAGATTTTTCTGAAGTTAAAAATATTGTAGCGCCAGCTTATTCTTCAAAAGAACTTAGAGAAAGTTTAGAACAGGGCAAGAAAATAATTATTACCACCATTCAGAAATTCCCATTTATTATTGATGGTATTGCGGATTTAAGTGATAAACGTTTTGCGGTAATCATAGATGAAGCACATAGTAGCCAAAGTGGTTCTGCCCACGATAATATGAATCGAGCCATGGGGCAACAAGTTAATGAAGACGAAGATGCCTTTGATGCTCAGGATAAAATAGTAATGGCTATGAAGTCTCGTAAAATGCGAGGCAATGCGTCTTATTTCGCGTTTACGGCAACACCAAAACCCATAACATTAGAAAAATTTGGAGTAAAGCAAGAGGATGGTAGTTTTAAACCGTTTCATTTATATTCCATGAAACAAGCCATCGAAGAAGGTTTTATTTTAGATGTATTGGCAAATTATACAACGTTAAAAAGTTACTATGAAATAGAGAAATCTATTGAGGACAATCCGCTGTTTGATTCAGCAAAAGCACAGAAAAAATTAAGAGCTTATGTGGAGAGTGACCAACGTACCATAAATACCAAAGCAGAAATTATATTAGATCATTTTATACCTAATATAGTTAACAAGAAAAAGCTAAAAGGAAAGGCAAAAGCTATGGTGGTTACTCAAAGTATTGAGTCTGCCATTAGGTATTATAAGGCCTTTCAAAGTATTTTAAAAGACAAGGGATCTCCGTTTAAAATCGCCATTGCATTTTCGGGAATAAAGAAAGTGGATGGTATTGAGTTTACCGAAGCTGAAATAAATGGATTTGCTGAAAAGGATACCCGACATAAGTTTGACGAAGACGCCTATAGAATATTAGTGGTAGCCAATAAATACTTAACAGGTTTTGATCAGCCAAAACTTTGTGCCATGTACGTTGACAAAAAACTACAAGGTGTATTGGCAGTTCAAGCCTTATCTAGATTGAACCGAGCAGCTGATAAATTAGGAAAGAAAACAGAAGATGTTTTTGTGTTGGATTTCTTTAATTCCACAGATGATATAAAAGCCTCTTTTGATCCGTTTTATACAGCAACTTCATTAAGTGAGGCCACGGATGTAAATGTACTTCACGAATTAAAAGACGTTCTTGATGATGTTGGTGTTTATGAATGGGCTGAAGTTGAAGATTTTAATGAGAAATTTTTCAATAAAGTGGATGCTCAGGTTTTGAGCCCAATTATCGAAAGAGCAGCTGAGCGATTTGTTAATGGATTGGAATTAGAAGACGATGAGAAAGCGGATTTTAAAATTAAGGCAAAACAGTTTGTTAAGATTTACGGTCAAATGGCTTCTATCTTACCTTTTGAAGTTTTAAATTGGGAAAAACTGTATTGGTTTTTAAAATTTTTAATTCCGAAATTACCCATTAAAAATGCTGAAGTTGATGCTCTAGACGCATTATTAAGCTCTATAGATCTTTCAACTTATGGAATTGAACGGGTGCGTTTAAATGAAACCATTGGTTTAGATGATTCTGAAAGCATTATAGACCCTCAAAATCCAAATCCACGAGGAGCTCATGGCACTGATGAGGAAAAAGACCCTTTAGATTTAATTATTAATAGTTTTAATGAACGTTGGTTTCAAGGTTGGGAAGCAACACCAGACGATCAACGCGTAAAGTTTATTAGTTTGACAAAGTCTATTCAGGCACATCCTGATTTTCAAACGAAAGTAGCTGAAAATAGTGATGCACAGAATAAAGATTTAGCTTTTAAAAAAATATTGGATGATGTCATGTCAAAGCAACGTAAAAACGAGTTGGAATTATATCGTTTATATGCAAAGGACGATGCGTTTTATCAAGCTTTTTTTGATACTATGAAGCGTATGAGTAGCTTAGGACTATAAGTCTTCATTTGAGAATGTTCGTTGTTTTGCTAAACTTTTGTTCAGACAAAGTCTTCGTTCATTTTACATGAACAGTGTTAAAAATGAACAAAAAGAACATTTCACTTCCTTAATAGAAAAATGTTCATTATATTTGAATGTTCATGTTGCATGAACATTAACAAAAATTGAACACAATGGTTGATTTTGTCTATATAAATGAATTCTTTGATATGTTAGACTTCTCAATTGAAGTTGATTACCAGAGTTATGACGATGAAAAAAAAGAAAGTATCTATACCTTAAATAACGAAAGTATTTATGTAGAAACAAAAAATGAAGTAAGACCTCAAAATATTCCTGCTTTTGAAAAGAAAAGAAGTCAAAATTTGCCGCTTTTGGTCGCATCAAAATATATTACTCCAAAGTCAAAAAATATACTTAAAGAAAAAAATATAAACTACATAGACAGTTTTGGTAATGCTTATATAAATTTAGAACACTTAAAAATTTATGTAGAGCAGGGAAATGCAAAACCTTATTATAGTGATTATTCACATTTATTAACACAAACCTCAGGGCAAATTATATTTCAACTTCTTAGAAATCCAGAACAAATAAATGAGACCCAACGCTATCTATCACTTGCTAGTAAAGCTTCCTTGGGCAGTGTAAGCAAATGTATTACAGCTTTGATAGACGAAGGCTTTGTGGTTAAATGGAATAATGATAAAAAATATCAATTAGTAAGAAGAGGAGAACTGCTGGATAAATGGATTGCAATATTTAATGAAAAAATATTACCTGGAAACAAAATCGGTAAATACACTTTTTCAAAACAACTCAATGGTAATTGGGATGAGCAATTTCTAGATACCGATGCGCTTTGGGCGGGTGAACCAGCTGCTGCATTAATAACTAATTATCTCAATCCAGAAGTCTTTACATTGTTTACTAATAAGAAAAAATCAGAGATTTTAACACAATTAAAACTTGTTCCTGATATCAATGGAGAAATAACCTTATATACGCCATTTTGGATAGATAGTCACCCCATTGATAGGGTTATAAATCTAAACAACAAAAACGTAGTGCATCCCTTAATCATATACGCACAGTTAATATATAGTAATAATTCTAGAAATATTGAGGCAGCACAGTTAATATATAATGAGTACATCAAACCAAACTTATAAGCAATATTCATTTGCACATCACGCAAAAGTCTACGCTATCTTGGAGTCTATTTTTTCTAAACATGGTATTGTTTATTACTTAATCGGAGCAAATGCTAGAGATGTGCAATTATATAAACAAGGTATAAAACCTACAAGGGGTACGGCAGATATAGACTTCGCAGTAATGGTGCCGGATTTTGATGTGTATCAAGTCATATTCGATTCCTTATGTAACAAAGGCTTTAGAACAACAGATGAGGCCTACAGGTTAGTATTCGATGAAACGAATACTGTTTTAGATTTAATGCCCTACGGTGAAATAGAACAGGAATATACTGTGAATTTCATTGACAGAGAATTATCATTATCAGTATTAGGTTTTAAAGAAGTGGGACAGCATATTGAAAGTGTAAAAATTTCAGAAGAAAACTATACACTCCCAGTATCACCAGTAGAAGGTTTAATAATACTAAAATTAATTTCTTGGGAAGATAAACCTGATCTTAGGGCAAAAGATATTGAAGATATCTCTTTTTTATTGCAACATGCATGGCAGTTGTATGAAGAGGAAGCTTATACAAACCATTTGGATTTGTTTGATGATGATGATTTTAATACTCAAATTGTAGCTGCAAGAATAATTGGTCGAAAAATGACACCTATAATAAACCAAAATGAACTGCTAAATCACACTATTGTCAGTATATTGGTTACAAGTATTACTAATAAACAAAAAGCTCAAAACCCCGAAATTATATTATCCCAAAAAATGAATAAAACTATTGAAGATGTTCAAGCCATTTTAAGTGCTATTTTAAAAGGAATTAATGATAAATGAAATTATTAAGGTGTTCATCAAACGCCCCATTTCCAGCACATATTTTTTCTTTCACTCGGAAAACTCATTCTATAAAAAATAAGAGCTTACTGTTCCGCACAATATTAGTTATGGTATTTTGGACAATGCAATTATAAAATCTAAAATGCCATAACCAATATTTTTAGCCTACCCGCGATTTATAATTTCTATTGAAGTTTAGAAGTGGCATCCTAATTATTCTAATGAGCTTGTGACTTTTCCAAAGAAAGTTGTAAAATTTGTTTCTCAACAGATTGCATAATCAGGCTCATACTTCGATCTTTATGAGCTCCAAATTTTAAGTTGTAGCAGTTTGGAAAAGGTAACAGCGAGGGCACTATAGGAAGTAAATGATATGGAAAGGATGCTATTATGCCTTTTCATCATGTTCATTTTTCATTGTTATTTCTGCTTAATATTTAAAAGAGAAAAGGAAAACGTTCAAGATATAATAAGTAAATGGTTTTATTTTAGTAGAAACGGCATTACAATTTCATTCAATATTTTGTGCCTTTGTTTTATTATCATTTTTTAGAAATAGGTTTGGATGATATGTCTTAGTTTAACTGCTTTTTGTATTTAAAAAAACTTTTCAATCTTAAACTTCTGCTCTCTAAAGATAACCTCATCACCAACAGTTTTGCCAATAAGTAATTGCCCTATAGGAGTATTAGAAGAAATTGCATAAAAAATATCATTTTCAATCTTTAACTCGCCAGCACTAATAGCAATAAAATAATTAGATTTATTGGTATAAACAGCACTTCCTAAACCTATAACTTCTGAAGTATTAGCTAATGAAATTTTAGATAATTGTGCTTGAATTTTTTGAATTTCAGCTAATTGGTTTCCTGCTTTTTCACGTTCCAATTGCAACATGGCTCTACCAGTTTCATGCTTATCGCCCGCACTACTTTTAGTTTCTGATGTTAAAGATTCTTGAATTTCTTTAATGGTATTTTGAATGGCTTGAAACCTGTTTTCAACAAAATCTACACATTGTGAATACAAACATTCTTTAATATTAATCATAATTTAAAGGGCCAAAAAAATTAATTTGGCGTGCAATCCAATTCTTTCGGCGTTGTATATAGTTTGTTGCTGGGTTTGCTCTATAGCGCAACGGGCTTGGTAAAATAGCAGCAATAGCTGTTGCCTGATTTAATCGCAAACTAGAAGCTGGTCTATTAAACCAGTGTTGTGCTGCGGCTTCGGCACCATAAATGCCATTACCCATTTCAACACTATTTAGATATACTTCCATAATACGTTCTTTAGACCATATTAGTTCTATTAAAAACGTAAAATAAGCTTCTAAGCCTTTACGAACCCAACTGCGATGTGGCCATAAAAAAACATTTTTTGCGGTTTGCTGACTTATAGTACTTGCGCCTCTGGTTTTCTTGCCTTTTTTGTTGTATTGAATGGCTTTTTCAATAGCTTTCATATCAAAACCATGATGGTTTAAAAAATTTTGATCCTCTGCACAAATAACTGCCAATTGCAAGTTTTTTGAAATATTATCAATAGATTCCCAATCGTGTTTCCATACAACATCATCGCCATTTGCAACTTGTTGTACCGTACGAATTACCATTAAAGGTGTTGCAGGAACTGGTACCCATTTAAATATAATTACCAATCCAATTGAAATTGCAAAAAACCAAAGCAAGCTTTTATATAAAAACCTAAATACTTTTCTAACCATATTAATCTATTAATTGTGCTAATTCTTTACCTACTAAACTTCCTATGGCAATACCCATACCGCCAAGTTTTACACCACAAAACACATTGTTGCTTAGTGGTTTTACTATAACCTTTTTACTATTGCCAACTCCCATAATACCACTCCATCTATGTGCTATTTCAAAAGGAATGTTTGGCAAAATTACGGTTTTTAAAATACTTTCTAATTTATTTTGAATTAATTCAGTTTGCGCAAATTCAGTGGTTTCTTCTCCTTTAAAATCAAGGTTTCTACCGCCACCAAATAAAATGCAATTATCGATATATCTAAAGTAATAATAGCCTTTATCTAGGTGAAAAGTGCCTTTTATATGAAGGTTTTTAATGGGTTTTGTAATAAGTACTTGTGCACGTGCTGGTTTTACCGCTTCATTAATGAGTTGCGAAGCAAAACCATTTGTAGCTATAAATAATTTAGACGTTGTAAAATTAAAAACATTGGTTTGTACTTCTACAGTATTTGATGCTTCTGTAAAACCTTCAACAGTTATGTTATTTAGAATTTTAATACCTGTTGCTTGTGTTTTTTGAAGCAATGTATCCATCATTCTACCCGTATCTATTTGGCCTTCAAAAGCATTAAAAATGCAGTTTTCTTTTATGTTTTTAAAGTTGAAATTATTAGGTTTTTCAACAAAAACATTGTTTTTAAAAATAGGTTGAAGCCATTGATTAATATGTTCTTTTTTTGAAAGACATGCTTCAAATGATGGGTCTTCATTTAAAAACAACTCATAACCACCATAATGTTGATACCCTATAGCCGAATCTCCCAAAGTTTCTCGCAATAGTTTTAAGCCATCAAAACGCTTTTTTACTAAATTAAAAACGGTTTCTTCACTATGGTTTTTTAAATCTTCTAAAATTTCGCTTAGGCTTCCAAAACAAGCAAATCCTGCATTTTTAGTACTTGCTCCTTGTGGCAACATGCCTTTTTCTAGTACTAAAATATTTGATTTTGGGTACTTTTCTTTTAAATGTAGTGCACAACTTAAACCAACAATACCACTGCCAACAATGGTAAAGTCCACTTTAGTAAACCATGATTTTATTTCCCAATAAGAAAGATTCATATGGTTTTTAATTATTGGTAAAAATAGTGAATTTGTTGCTTGGTTACTGTGTTAAGGATAGTAGCGGCATCCTTTTTAAAACTTAATTGTAATAAATATAGGTGTTTGCTAAATTTTGGCAGATTGCTTCAACGTTTTTAATTGCAATGCCTTTTAAAAAAGATATAGCGAATAGCCTGACTTTTGCTTTTACTAACAAAAAAGCAAAAGTAACACCATAAAAAAACTCCGAAATTGCTTTCGGAGTCTTAATTATTATTTATTCTTCAACTTGTTTTTCCATTACAAAATCTTCCATAAACTTAGTAGTATAATTACCTGCTAAATAATCTGGATGATCCATTAATTGTCTGTGGAATGGTATGGTTGTTTTAACGCCTTCTATAACAAACTCGTCTAAAGCACGTTTCATTTTGTTTATTGCTTCTTCTCTGGTTTGCGCGGTTGTAATTAACTTTGCAATCATAGAATCGTAATTTGGTGGAATGGTATAACCTGCATACACATGCGTATCTAAACGTACACCATGACCTCCTGGGGCGTGTAATGTTGTAATGGTTCCTGGTGATGGACGGAAGCCATTGTAAGGATCTTCAGCATTAATACGACACTCTATGGAATGTAGTTTTGGTAAGTAATTTTTTCCTGAAATTGGCACACCTGCAGCTACAAGAATTTGTTCGCGAATTAAATCGAAATCGATAACTTGCTCTGTAATTGGATGCTCTACTTGAATACGTGTATTCATTTCCATAAAGTAGAAATTACGGTGTTTATCTACTAAAAATTCGATAGTTCCAGCGCCTTCATACTTAATATATTGAGCGGCTTTAACGGCTGCTTTTCCCATTTTTTCACGAAGTTCATCGGTCATAAATGGTGATGGAGTTTCTTCAGTTAATTTTTGATGACGACGTTGAACAGAACAATCGCGTTCTGATAAATGACATGCTTTACCTGTAGAATCGCCAACAATTTGAATTTCAATATGTCTTGGTTCTTCAATAAGTTTTTCCATATACATATCGTCGTTTCCAAAAGCAGCTTTACTTTCTTGACGTGCAGAATCCCAAGCATCTTTTAAGTTTTCTGGTTTCCAAACCGCACGCATTCCTTTACCTCCACCGCCAGCAGATGCTTTTAGCATTACAGGATAACCTGTTTCTTTAGCTATTTTTTCGCACTCTTCAAATGTGTTAATTACACCATCACTTCCTGGAACACATGGCACGCCAGCAGCTTTCATTGTGGCTTTCGCATTGGCTTTGTCTCCCATGCGATCAATCATTTCTGGAGATGCACCAATAAATTTTATACCGTGCTCTTCACAAATTTTTGAAAATTTAGCGTTTTCAGATAAAAATCCGTAACCAGGGTGTATTGCGTCTGCATTTGTAATTTCAGCAGCAGCTATAATATTTGACATTTTTAAATAAGACAACGCACTTGATGGTGGTCCTATACAAACAGCTTCATCGGCAAACTTTACGTGTAAACTTTCTGAATCTGCTGTTGAGTAAACAGCAACTGTTTTAATGCCCATTTCTTTACAGGTTCTAATAACACGTAGCGCTATTTCTCCTCTATTAGCTATTAATATTTTTTTAAACATAACTTTCTGAATTAAAAATTACAAATTCCAATCGCCAAATTCCAAATATTGGATTTTGAGATTTGTGTATTGGAATTTTTAATAGGTTATGATGGGTCTACTAAAAATAATGGTTGGTCGAATTCTACAGGTGAAGAGTCGTCAACTAATATTTTAACTACTTTTCCTGAAACTTCAGATTCAATTTCATTGAAAAGTTTCATAGCTTCTATTATACAAAGTACATCGCCTTCGGCAATGGTTTGTCCAACTTCAACAAATAATGGTTTATCTGGTGATGGTTTTCTATAGAAAGTTCCAATAATTGGTGATTTTATGGTGATGTATTTTGAGTTTTCTGTTGCTGCTACTGGTGCAGCAACTTCAGCAACTGTTTTTACTTCAGCAACTGGTGCTTGCATTTGAGGCACTTGTGTTGCCATTGGTGCATAATGTACAGCAGGCGCTTCTGGGTCTGAGCCCGTTTTTATGGTGATTTTAATATCATCCATCTCTAATTTAACCTCACTTGCTCCCGATTTTGCAACAAACTTGATTAAGTTTTGAATTTCTTTAATATCCATAATTATACTAATTAGTTAATGGTTAGTTTACTGAATTATATGCCCATTTTAAGTAAATGGCACCCCAATTAAACCCGCCTCCAAAAGCGGCAAAAATTATATTATCTCCTTTTTTAAGTTGCGATTCATAGTCATTTAATAATAAAGGTAACGTAGCCGAAGTTGTATTACCATATTTATGAATGTTAATCATCACTTTTTCGTCTTCTAATTCGATGCGTTGAGCAGTAGCATCAATAATACGCTTATTAGCTTGATGAGCCGCTAACCAATCTACATCATTTTTTGTTAAATTATTTCGTTCTAATATTTTAACTGTTGCATCTGCCATATTGAATACAGCATTTTTAAATACTGTTTTTCCTTCTTGAAATGCGTATTGACCACCATTTTCTAGAACTTCTGGAGTAATTTTGAAAGAAGAACCTCCATAAGTAGCTTGTAAAAACTCTCTACCTGTGCCATCGCTTCTTAAATATTCATCTTGAAGTCCTAAACCTTCTTCATTAGGTTCAAATAAAACAGCACCTGCACCATCACCAAAAATGATACACGTTGCTCTGTCTTTATAATTTATTATTGAAGACATTTTATCGGCTCCAATTAATAATACATTTTTATAACGACCAGATTCTATATAACTAGCTGCTACAGACATGCCGTATAAAAAACTAGAACATGCTGCATCCATATCAAATGAAAATGCATTTACAGCTCCAATTTCTGAAGCAGTAAACGAAGCTGTTGAAGCAGCTTTCATATCTGGTGTTGCTGTTGCAACTATAACAAGTTCTATGCTTTTTGGGTCAATTCCTTTTTTATTAATAAGGTCTTGAGCAGCTTTAATAGCTAAGTAAGAAGTTCCTTTTCCTTCGTCTTTAAGTATACGACGTTCTTTTATTCCTGTTCTTGAAGTTATCCATTCGTCATTAGTATCAACTAATGTTTCAAGAATTTGATTAGTTAATACATATTCTGGTACATAAGCACCCACAGCGGTTATAGCTGCTGAGAATTTTCTCATAACTGTTTAGTTAAATTGACAAAAAAATCATTAAAATTGAACAAAAACACTTCAAATTTTGTGAAAACTACTAAAATTTGACGAAATATTATGCAAATTACGTGTTTTTGCGCTTTATAAAAAACATATCATAAAAAAAACGCTCACATGTGAGCGTTTTAATATATGCGTGCATAATACTTACGCTACGTTTTCTACAGCTTCTGAGTTGTCAATTAAAACTTGACCTCTGTAATATAGTTTTCCTTCATGCCAGTGAGCTCTATGGTATAAATGAGCTTCGCCAGTTGTTGGGCAAGTTGCAATCTGTGGCGCAGTTGCTTTGTAATGTGTTCTTCTTTTATCTCTTCTTGTTTTTGAGATTTTTCTCTTAGGATGTGCCATTTTTTATATTTATTTATCCGTTAATAGTTTCTTTAATGTATTCCAACGAGGATCTGTTTCCTCTTCAGTTTCTTTTTCTTCTTTTATTTTTGGGCTTAATTCTTCTAATTTTTTAAGTATGTCTGAATCTAAAGTGCCATCTTCTACACCAGGATGAATACGTTTAATTGGTACAGAAAGTACTATTAATTCATATATATATTGTTGAACGTTAATTTCGTATGTGCCATGAGGTACAATAAGAATGTCTTCAAACTCATCGTTATACTCATCTCCAAACTTAACAACTAAATCAAACTCATTTTTAATAGGCTGATTATATGGTTCGTTTGTTAAATCACAATTAACATTAACAAATCCTGAGATTTTAAAGTTTAACTCTAAGAGTGTTGTTTTTTTATCTAATATAAGATTAACATCAACATTTGAATTGTTAAACTCTTCATACTCAAAATATTCAAAGAACGCTTGCTCAATTTTATACTCAAAATGATGTTTTCCTATCTTCAGTCCTACAAACGGAATTGTAAACTCTTTTAATGGCTTCATGTGTTTATTTTATTTTTTTAAATGGACACATGCAGTTCGCTAATAATCATCTCGTTGTGAAATAAAATTTTGAACCTGCTCGTTTCATTATCACATCTATTTTGAGCCTGCAAATATATAAATTTTTATTTAAGCAGCGTTACTTATAAACATTTTTTTGTTTATATCTTTTGATTTGATTTTTTTAGCTGATTTGAAGTAAGTTCCTCATAATCAATTCTATTTTTAAAAATTTGGATGGCAGCAAAAACAGCTTCTTTAAAAGAATTCTCGTCTGCTACTCCTTTTCCTGCAATTTCGTATGCTGTTCCGTGATCTGGAGAGGTTCTAACTTTATTCAATCCAGCCGTAAAATTTACACCTTGTCCAAAGGATAGTGTTTTAAACGGAATTAACCCTTGGTCGTGGTATGTTGCTACAATAGCATCAAAATTTTTGTAATTGTTTGAGCCAAAGAAGCTATCGGCAGCATAAGGTCCATAAACCAACTTACCTTCGTTTTTAAGTTTTTGAAGTGTTGGTCTTAAAATAGTATCATCTTCATTACCAATTACACCGTTATCGCCTGTATGCGGATTAATACCTAAAACTGCTATTTTTGGTCGTACTATATTAAAATCTTGCAAAAGCGAATTGTAAACAGCATTAATTTTTTTAATGATTAAGGCTTCCGATAGATTTTCAACGATATCTTTAACAGGAACATGGTCTGTAAGCAAGCCTACTCTTAAAGTGTCGGTTACCATAAACATGAGGCTTTCTCCTTCTAACTCTTGAGCTAAATAATCAGTATGACCAGGGAATTTAAAAGCTTCAGATTGAATATTGTGTTTATTAATTGGTGCTGTTACCAACACGTCAATTTCATTATTTTTTAAAGCTTTTGTAGCTACTTCTAACGATTTTATTGCGTATTCGCCTATTTTAAGATCTTCTTTGCCAAACTCAATAGCTACTGGTTCATTCCAACAATTAAAAACATTAACCTTGCCTGAAACAATTTGGTTTGTATTATTTATGTTGTTGAAATTGATTTCAGAATTAAAGTGGGTTTTAAAAAAATTCATGGCTTTTGCCGAAGCAAAGATAACTGGTGTGCAAAATTCTAGCATTCTAGCATCTTCAAATGTTTTTAAAACAATTTCACCACCAATGCCATTTAAGTCACCTATTGATATACCAACTACTATATTTTCTGCTTTCTTCATTAAGAATGACAACTTTTGTTTGTAATTTTGATGATGCAAATTTAGTTAAATAAACAAACAATATCATGTTTACCGGAATAATTGAATCTATAGGTACTATTTCAAATTTAAAAGCAGAATTAAATAACCTTCACATTACAATAAAAAGTAGCTTAACTCCTGAGCTTAAAATAGACCAAAGTGTGGCGCATAATGGCGTTTGTCTAACGGTTGTTGCTATTAATGATAGTGAATATACGGTAACTGCAATAAAAGAAACGCTTGACAAAACCAGTTTAAATACCTTGAAAATTGGTGATTCTGTAAATTTAGAACGCGCTATGAAATTAGGCGACAGACTTGATGGGCATATAGTACAAGGACATGTAGATCAAACTGCTATTTGTACAAATATTGAAGAAGCTAATGGTAGTTGGATATTTACTTTTAATTATGATACCTCGCTTAATAATATTACTATTGAAAAAGGTTCAATAACTATAAATGGCACTAGCTTAACTGTTGTGAATTCTAAAAAAGATAGTTTTAGCGTGGCAATAATACCTTACACTTACAATAATACAAACTTTAACACCTTTAAAAAAGGTACTGTTGTGAATTTAGAATTTGATGTTTTAGGGAAATATGTAGCGAAGCTTTTTGAAATTAGCTATAACTAATTAATATTATCTTTTCTAAGTATTAGCTTCTTTGCACCGTATACCAAGCCTACACAAATGCCAATTAACACACCTCCATCTATTGGTAACCCAACAGGTGGTGGTCCTCCTGGTGGTGGTGGTCCAACAGCTTGAGCAGCACATACAAAACTTATTAATACAAATAAGATTGAGGCAAATATTCTTTTGTTTTGTATTATCATCGGGTACAAATGTATTAAAAAAAACAAATGAACAAAACTTTTACATATCATTTTGAAAAAAAACATCTTTAAAGCGCGCAAAATAATCGATTAAATGCGGTTTTTATATTTTTTTTAAGTTAAAAACGACGCAATTAAATATAAAGTATCTGACACTTAAAAAATAATCCCTCATTTTTTATTAACAAAGCAAATTGGAGTTGCAACTGGAGTTGCTACCTTTGGGTGGAGACATTTATAGAGCAAAAAGACGATGGCGTTATTTTTAATATTTTTGTGCAAATTAATTTTGAGTTGGAACGATTGATTTTAGGTTTTGGAGAAACTATTGAAGTATTAAAACCTTTGAAATTACGAAATCGTATTTTAAAAAAATTGAGAGATTCGGTGAAAATTTATGAAGAAGGTTCGATGTAAATTTCCAACCCGTTTTCCAAAGCAAATTCATGCTCAAAAAATACCGTTTTCCCATTCAAATCAGCTTCAATTAAAAAGTAATTTCCTTTAAAGTACGATTGTTTTACAGTTGCTTTTAAATTTGAAGTATTAACTTTTTTTAGTTGGTAGGCATACACAATTCCTAAAGTGTCAAGGGTATTAAATTCTCCAAAAAACGAAGCAATCAATTCGTTTTTTGGGTTATTAAATATGTGTTGCGGTGTGCCTTCATCCATAATTTTAGCTTCATGTAAAACAATCATATTATCAGAAAAAGACAGCACATCATCTTTATCATGTGTTGCCACTAAGCATGTAATATTTTTTTCCTTTAAATATTTAAATAAGCTTCGACGTAATGATTGTTTTTTAAAATTATCAATATGGCTAAAGGGTTCGTCTAATAAAATAATTTCAGGTTGTTTGGCAATAGCTCTTGCAATGGCAACCCGTTGTTTTTGTCCGCCACTTAGTTCTTTTACTTTTGTGTTTGCAAAATCTTGTAATTCTACAACGGTTAAAAGTTCTTTTATACGTGCTTGTTTTTCTTCAGGATAAAAATTTGAAAGAAAAGCGCCAATATTTTCAGCTACTGTTATAAATGGCATTAAATCAAACTCTTGAGCTACATATTTCATGTAATCTGGACCAATAATCAAATTGTGTTTTGGACCTAAAATTTCCTTGTCTTTCCAAAAAATATTACCTTCATTTAAATCGAAAGTACCATAAAGTAGCTTTAATAACGTGCTTTTTCCTGAGCCACTTTCACCTATAATAGAAAAGTGTTCGCCAGCACCAACAGAAAAACTAATGTTTTCTAAAATGGGTTGTTTTTTATATTTGAAAGTAAGGTTGTTTACTTGTAGCATACATGTTTGTTGTCTCTTTGAGTGTACTCGAGAGGTTTTTAATAGTTATAGGTTTCACTTGAATGAACATTATTATAAATTTTGCAATGTTTTAATTCCCATATTAAAAAGTGTAAACCCAAAAATATCGGCATATTGTTCTATAATTTTATTCACTGGTGTTCCTGCTCCATGACCAGCATCGGTTTCAATGCGTATTAAAGTTGGGTTTTTACCTGTTTGTTTGCTTTGTAATTCGGCAGCAAATTTAAAACTGTGTGCAGGTACAACACGGTCGTCATGGTCGCCAGTAGTTATTAAAGTTGCGGGGTATTCTATACCTAATTTTACATTATGTACAGGTGAATAGTTTTTTAAATAGTGAAACATTTCTTTTGAATCTTCGGCAGTTCCGTAGTCATAAGCCCAACCTGCACCTGCGGTAAATGTATGGTAGCGTAGCATATCTAAAACACTAACGGCAGGTAATGCTACTTTAGCCAATTTAGGGCGTTGCGTCATTACAGCACCAACTAATAAACCACCATTTGAACCACCACGAATGGCTAAATAATTTGATGATGTATAGTTTTCTGAAATTAAATATTCTGCAGCAGCAATAAAATCATCAAACACATTTTGCTTTTTTAGTTGTGTACCTGCATCGTGCCATTTTCTGCCATATTCGCCACCACCACGTAAATTTGGGATGGCTAAAATACCACCTTGTTCCATCCAAACGGCATTTGTAATACTAAAAGAAGGCGTTAAACTAATATTAAAACCACCGTAACCGTAAAGTATGGTTGGGTTTTTACTATCTAGTTTTATACCTTTTTTATAGGTGATTATCATTGGTATTTTTGTACCATCTTTTGATGTGTAAAACACCTGATTACTTTCAAAAGCATCACTATTGAAATCGATTTTTGGTTTCCAATACAACGATGTTTTACCGTTTTTTGCATTGAATTCGTAGATGTTTAAAGGCGTATTATAATTTGTAAAAGAATAGTATAACATATCGGCTTCTTGTTTACCACTAAATCCAGAAACTGTTCCTAAGCCAGGTAGTTCAATGTCTTTTATGAAGTGGCCGCTATAATCATATTGTTTTACTTTTGAAATAGCATCAACCATATAATTAGCAAAAAAATAACCGCTTCCTTTGGTTGCATTTAAAACAAAATCGGTTTCAGGAATCACATCTACCCAATGTTCTGGTGTTGGATTTGAAGCATCAACCATTACCAGTTTTTTGTTTGGAGCATTTAAGTTTGTTACTAAAAACAGTTTACTGCCTACGTTATCAATAACATAGGTGTTGCTTTCGGTGTGATTTAAAATAGTGATGAATTTGCTATTTTCATTTGATAAGTCTTTGATATATAGTTTGTTGCCAGATGTTGAAATGCGAGGTGATAGAATTAAATATTGATTATCTTCAGTAACATTGGCATAAATATAACGATGCTTTTCTTCTGAAGTGCCACCATAAATAAGCGTATCACTTTTTTGCGAAGTACCTAATTTATGGTAATAAACTTTATGCTGATCGGTTTTTGCTGATAGTTCACTTCCCTTAGGTTTATCATAACTAGAGTAGTAGAAACCTTCATTTTTGTACCATGAAATTTGAGTGAATTTAACGTCTATCAACGTGTCTTTAAGTTGTTTTTTTGTTTCAGTTTCTATAACAATTATTTTTCTCCAGTCGCTTCCACCTTCAGAAATAGAATATGCTAAAAGGCTTCCATCATTGGTAAAACTCATAGCGTCTAACGATGTAGTACCATCTTTAGAAAACGTATTTGGGTCTAAAAAAACGGTTGCATTGGCTTCACCTTGTTTTCTATAGATAACATCTTGGTTTTGTAAACCATTATTCTTTGAAAAATACGTGTATTTACCTTCATTAAATGGAGCTCCAACTTTTTCGTAATTCCAAATTTTTGAAAGGCGTGCTTTTAGTTCGTTTATATATGGAATTTGTTTTAGATACTTCGAGGTTGTTTCGTTTTGTGCTTTTACCCATGCTTCAGTTTCGTTGCTTCTATCATCTTCTAACCAACGATAAGGATCTTTCACTTCGGTATTAAAGTAAGTGTTAACAGTATCAACGGTTTTGGTTTTTGGGTAATTCACAATACTATATTGGTTTCTATTTTACAGGCGATTAATATAATTTAAATAAAAAGGGAATTATTTTTTCATCATGAATTTTCCATTATTTCAAAAATAATAAAAAAAAGCTCCTGCATTGGTATACAGAAGCTTTATATGTTAAGTTGAATAAAAAATATTAAACTAAATTATTAGCAATTAAATATTCGCTTATTTGAATAGCGTTTGTTGCAGCACCTTTGCGTAAATTATCGGCAACAATCCACATGTTTAATGTGTTTGGTTGTGATTCATCTCTGCGTAAACGACCTACAAAAACTTCGTCTTTATCGTGTGCAAACATAGGCATTGGATAGCTGTTTGTAGCGGTATTATCTTGTAAAACAACACCTGGAGTATTGCTAAGTATTTCTCTAACTTCGGCTAAATCAAAATCATTTTCAAACTGTACATTTACAGCTTCTGAATGTCCGCCAGAGGTTGGAACACGAACCGCTGTAGCAGTTACTGAAAACGTTTTGTCGTTAAATATTTTTTGTGGTTCTCTGGCCAATTTCATTTCTTCTTTGGTGTAGCCGTTTTCTAAAAATACATCACAATGAGGCAAAACATTTCTGCTAATTGGGTAAGGGTAAGCCATTTCGCCATCAATACCAGCAATTTCATTTTCTAATTGTTTTACTGCTTTAACACCTGTACCAGAAACGGATTGGTAAGTAGAAACAACTACACGTTTCATTTTATATTTTTTGTGAAGACCAGATAATGCTAATACCATTTGAATGGTTGAACAGTTTGGATTAGCAATGATTTTATCATCTTTAGTTAACTCGTTTGCGTTGATTTCTGGAACTACTAATTTTTTGGTAGGATCCATTCTCCAAGCAGAAGAATTATCAACCACAGTGGTGCCAGCTTCAGCAAATTTTGGCGCCCATTCTAAAGAGGTATCACCACCTGCCGAAAAAATAGCGATTTGCGGTTTTGCAGCCACAGCATCAGCTAAACCAATAACAGTGTATTCTTTATTATTATAAGTTAATTTTTTTCCAACAGAACGTTCTGATGCTACTAAAAGCAATTCAGTTACAGGAAAATTACGTTCTGCAAGAACTTTTAGCATCACTTCGCCTACCATACCAGTGGCACCAACAACAGCTACTTTCATTATATTTTGATTTTAAGATTCATTAAAAATTTGAGAGCAAAACTAATTATTAATTCTATTTTAATGGTAAAAAAAAGCCCTTGTTTTAAGAAAACAAAGGCTTTTTAACAACAAATAACACAATGTTATTTATTTAACAAGTTGTTATTTTTTCAACAAATCTCTTATTTGGATCAATAATTCTTCTTGAGTTGGTCCTGCTGGAGGTGCTGGAGCTGGCTCTTCTTTTTTCTTCATTTTGCCATAAGCTTTGATAATTATAAACATTACTAGGCCCACAATTACTAAATTAACAAGAGTGTTAATCCAAGCACCATAACGGATAGCATTTTCCGCTACTGCAGCTACATCGCCATTAGCGGCAACAGCTTCAGTAAGTACAATTTTCATGTCTGCAAAGTCTACGCCACCTGAAACTTGACCTACTATTGGCATAACAATATCATTCACAAAGCCATTTACAACCTGACCAACGGCTCCAGCCATAATTACAGCTACTGCAAATTCAATGACGTTGCCAGTCATGATAAAATTCTTAAATTCTTTCAACATAATTACTAGTTTTAATGGTTAAATTAATTTGACACTAATATAAATAAAAAAGTCACATAATACTTAGTTGCCTATAAAATTGCGTTTTACACGTTGTGAAATGCCTGTAATTAATTCATAGGAAATGGTGCTTGCTGTTTCTGCCAATTTTTCGGCAGTTGTATTTGGGCCAAAAACAATAACTTCATCGCCTTCTTTACAATCAATATCGGTAACGTTTACCATAATCATATCCATGCATACGTTTCCTAAAATATAAGCTTTTTGATTGTTGATAATAACGTAACCTTTGCCTTTGCCGTATTGCCTACCAATTCCATCGGCATGACCAATAGGAAGTGTAGCCGATTTTAACAATCTTTCCGTTTTAAAAGCACGATTATAGCCAATAGATTCACCTTTATTAATGGTATGAATTTGTGAAATGATGGTTTTTAAGGTACCAATTGGGGTGAAGTTTTTATTTTCTTTTTTTGAATTTCCAAAGCCATATAAGCCAATACCGCTTCTTACCATATCAAAATGAGCTTCAGGATAATTTAAAATTCCAGAAGTATTGCAAATGTGAAGCATTGGTTTATAACCTAAAGTGTTGGTTATGTTTTCGGCAATAGTTTTAAATTTTTGAATTTGATTTAAGGTGAATTCTCGTTCGCTCAAATCTTCACTAGCGGCTAAATGCGAAAAGATAGATTTCACTTTTACTGCGGTAGTTTCTTTTAGTTTTTCACCAATAGAATTAACATCATTTTCAGAAAAACCTAAGCGATTTAAGCCCGTATTAAACTTGATATGAATGGGATAATTGGTTTGTTGTTCCGCGGAAGCGATACTAATAAACTCATTTAAAATTTTAGCATTATATAAATTAGGTTCTAAGCAATTTTCAATTAATAGGTTGAAATTTGCAGCTTGCGGATGCAGTACCAAAATAGGTTTTGTAATGCCCGCTTTTCTAAGCGCAACGCCTTCGTGTACAAAGGCAACGGCAAAATAATAGACGTCTAATTTTTGTAGATAATTGGCTATTTCGCAAGCATCACTTCCGTAGGCAAACGCTTTTACAACTGCCATAAAATGTGTTCCATTAGAAATTCTCGATTTTAAATGTTCAAAATTCTGTTTTAATGCTTTTAAATCGATTTCAAGTATGGTTTCTTGTGCTTTAGGCATCGGGGTTTTCGGGTTTTGGTGTTACTTCTTCGGCATCGTTCACTTTCATATTTCTAACTTTATCGCGAGTCATGGCTTTGTAATAAGCGGCTCTACTTAAAGGCTCGTATTCATCAACTTCACCAAGCATTACTAAGTTGTCATTTTTAGCTTTACGATAACTATATTGTGCTAAATTACCTGTTCTGGTACAAACCGCATGTACTTTGGTAACATATTCGGCAGTTGCCATTAAGTTGGGCATTGGACCAAACGGATTGCCTTTAAAATCCATATCTAAACCAGCAACAATAACACGAACACCTTTATTTGCTAAATCGTTGCAAACGCGAACAATTTCATCATCAAAAAATTGGGCTTCGTCAATACCAACTACGTCGCAACCATCTGCCAAAATAGGAATGTTGGCAGCGGCGGGAACAGGTGTTGAGCGAATTTCGTTAGCATCGTGCGATACTACCATATCTTCATGATAGCGCACATCAATAGAAGGTTTAAAAATTTCAACTTTCTGTCTGGCAAATTGCGCGCGTTTAAGCCTGCGAATCAATTCTTCGGTTTTACCAGAAAACATAGAGCCACAAATAACTTCAATCCAACCAAATTGTTCTTTCTGATTTACGGTATTTTCAAGAAACATTTTGTAATTTTAACACTAAAATAAAGCGATTATTCGTTTTTATAAAGGTGGCGTAAATTTATTAAAAATCAAATGCCTAAATAGCATAAATTTAAAAATTATAATAATGAAGAAGAAGTTAGAGGCGGAATTGGTAAGTATAGCTCATAGAATTCTTAAGCTAAAGGGAAAAGAAGATGTTATTAAAATGCATGCTGAAGTTTCGGTGCTGTTTGAAAAACTATCGGTTTTAAAGTTTTTAAATGAAGATACGGAAGAAAACGTACCTACAGCAGGCATTAACTCGTCGTTTTTAGACACACTTGAAAGTGCATTTAATAACAAAAAAGATGCCGCTCATGAAGCTGAAAACAAGAGTTATATTAATTTAGGTGATGTTGAAGAAGAAGAAAACATGATGGTTCCAGGTATTGAAACCATAAAAGAAATGGTAGCACACATGCCAGATGAGGTTGAGCATATTGATGAGGTTTTAAAAGATATACCTACAAAAAAAGAATCATCACTTAAAAACGATTTAGAAGATTTAATGGCTAGTTTTAAAACAATGCCCGTTTTTGAGCCTGTTATTAAAGCACAAAATGGCGTTTTAAACGAAAAAAAGTCGTTAAATGATACAATAAAAATTGGCGCTTTAAACATAGGACTTAATGATAAATTAGCATTTATAAAACACTTATTTGATGGTGAAAGTGAAGATTATGAACGTGTTATGGCTCAATTAAAGTCCTTTGAATCTTTTGAAAGTGCTAAACAATTTATAGTAGAAATTGTAAAATTAGATTACAATAATTGGGTTGGTAAAGAGGAAGTGGAAGCACGATTTCTTCAAATTATAGAAAGTAAATACAATTAATGAGCAAACTTTACATTGTACCAACACCCATTGGAAATTTAAAAGACATGACTTTCAGGGCTGTTGAAATTTTAAAAGAAGTAGATTTAATTCTTGCAGAAGATACCCGAACTTCAGGGAAACTACTAAAACATTTTGAAATTTCAACCCATATGCAGTCGCACCACATGCACAACGAGCATAAAACGGTTGAAAATTTAATTCAAAAATTAAAAAGCGGCACTACGGTAGCATTAATAAGCGATGCAGGAACGCCAGCCATCTCCGACCCCGGATTTTTACTCACGCGTGCCTGTATAGAAAACCATATAGAAGTAGATTGTTTGCCCGGAGCCACAGCTTTTGTGCCTGCATTGGTAAATTCTGGCTTGCCAAACGATAAGTTTGTGTTTGAAGGGTTTTTGCCCGTTAAAAAAGGAAGGCAAACACGTTTGTTATTACTTGCCGAAGAAACCAGAACCATTATTTTTTATGAAAGTCCGCATAAACTAATAAAAACCTTAGGACATTTTTGTGAGTATTTTGGAGAAGATAGAGAGGTGTCGGTATCTAGAGAATTAACAAAATTGTATGAAGAAACCATACGTGGTAGCGCCAAAGAAGTATTGGAATATTACACGAATAAACCACCAAAAGGAGAAATAGTTGTTGTGGTTGGAGGAAAAAAATAGAATAAAATAATAATGAATTTAGAAGAATTTAAACAAAAATTAAAAAACACACCCAACAGCATTGAGTTTTCTGAAACCATGGCTGTAATAGAATCAAATTACGAGTTTACACCAACCGCTTTTAAAAATGGCGAATTGCAGAACAATGCTGGTGAAAATTCAGGATCGTGCAAATTGTTTGCTTTTGCCAAACTACAAGGTTTTACAAAAGATGAAACATTAGTTTGTTTCGGGAAATTTTATTTTGATGATGTATTGAAAGACCCCAACGGTACAGGACATCAAAACATTAGAAACTTTATGAAAACAGGTTTTGAAGGTTTGACTTTTGAAAGTGAAGCATTGAAACTCAAATAGTTTTTTGTTTCAGATGCAAGACTTGTTATTACATATAAAACAATGTACCATCTGCGAAAAACACTTGCCTTTAGGTCCGCGACCTGTTGTGGTGGCGCATCCCGATGCTAAAATTCTTATTATTGGTCAAGCACCCGGAACCAAAGTGCATAAAACAGCTATTCCTTGGAACGACCCAAGCGGCAACCAATTAAGAAATTGGTTGGGAGTAACAGAGGAAGAGTTTTACGATGCAACAAAATTTGCCATCATGCCCATGGGTTTTTGTTATCCAGGAAAAGGAAAATCGGGCGATTTACCACCACGACCTGAATGTGCGCCACAGTGGCATAAACCTTTGTTAGAGCATTTACCAAATGTAGAGTTGGTTATTTTAATTGGTATGTACGCTCAAAACTATTATTTAGGAAAGCAAACAAAGGAAACACTTACCGAAACGGTTGCTAATTTTAAAGACTATTTACCAAAGTTTTTACCATTACCACATCCATCACCACGCAATAGGTTTTGGTTGACAAAGAATCCTTGGTTTGAGGTTGAGGTGTTGCCAATATTAAAACAAAAATGCAAAAGCATTCTCCTTTAGATTTTTGGTTACATATTAAAATCAAGGTTTTTCATTTTTGCTAATAAAATGTATTTTATTATCATAGTCTCTTTTCTTAAGTAAATTAGGGTAATGGAATTCATTTTTTGATTTCTTTTCATAACTACCAATGGCTTCAATCTGAGATTTATTCATTTCTGAAAAAAGTTTAATTCTCTTTCGTTTTTCTACTTCTTTTATTTTAACGATTACAATAGTTGTAAATGATGAAATAATTATAAGATAATACCAATGTTCCATAGTTTCTAAAATTTCAAGCTAAAGTAAATCAGTCTTGTAAATTGGTTTAAGACATGAACTTTTGTGTTAGCATTAATTCTAGAAACCAAGGTATAATAAGGGTCCTTATAAAAAAAGGACAACAAAAAGACACTTAATTAATAAAAGAAAACCTCGCCATTTCAGGAAAGGTTGTATAAAATTATTAGTGCATTAGTGGCAAAAATAACAATCACAAACATCATCAAATCCTATAATTTCATTAACTTTCATCAATAATACAAAGGTTTTTATGGAAGTTATTTTAAGGGCATTCAATTTAAAATTAAAACATACATTTTCAATTTCTAGAGAGTCGTATAATGAGCAACCCACATTAATTGTAGAACTAAAATCAGATGGCTTTTCAGGTTTTGGGGAAGCTACTTCCAATCCGTACTACGGTGTAACCATTCAAAAAATGATGGACGATTTAACAGCGTTGCAACCCCTAATTGAAAACGCCACTCAATCTACACCCGAAGAATTTTGGAAACACATGCATCAACATTTAAAACATAATATGTTTGCGTTATGTGCTTTAGATTTGGCTTACAACGATTTGTATGCACGAAAACAAGGCAAAAAACTATACGAACTTTGGGGTTATGATGTTTCAAATAATCCGTTAACAAACTATACCATTGGTATTGATTCTGTTGAGAAAATGGTTTCAAAAATGCAAGAGTTGCCTTGGCCTATTTATAAAATAAAACTAGGCACTAAAGAAGATATTAAAATTGTTACCGAATTACGAAAACACACAAACGCCATTTTTAGAATTGATGCCAATTGCGGTTGGACGGTTGATGAAACTATAAAAAACGCCAAAGCCTTAAAAGAACTTGGTGTTGAATTTTTAGAGCAACCTTTAAAGGCTAATGATTGGGAAGGGCACAAAGAAGTGTATCAAAAATCGGTTTTGCCCGTTATAGCAGATGAAAGTTGTCAAGTAGAAGCCGATGTTGCCAAATGTTATAACCACTTTCATGGCATCAACGTAAAATTGGTAAAATGTGGTGGTTTAACATCGGCTAGACGCATGTTGGTGCACGCCAAAGAACTCAAAATGAAAACCATGGTGGGTTGCATGACCGAGTCATCGGTAGGTATTTCAGCCATTGCACATTTATTACCGCTTTTAGATTTTGTAGATATGGATGGTGCGCTATTATTATCTGAAAATATCGCAACGGGCGTTACCATAAAAAACGGTGTAACAACCTATAGTAATTTAAACGGTACAGGTGTTTCTTTAATTTAAGTTATATGATAGTTGATGGTTTTCCTGATAGAGAAATTACCGTAAACAGTAGGTCTTATTTATACTTTGGCGGTACAAATTATTTAGGTTTGGCAACGCACACAAAATTTCAGGATAACCTAATGAATGGTATAAAAAATGGGGAACAAGCTATGGTAGTTCTCGTAATGCCAATATTAAATTATCGGTTTACGCTGAAGCGGAACAACTATTTGCCAACTTAATTGGTATGGAAGCAGCACTTACGTTTTCATCTGGAACTTTGGCTGGAAAATTGGTTTTAGAAAGTTTATCGAAGTCCAAAAACACCTTTTATCATTACCCTAAAACACATCCAGCCATTTTACATAAAAATAGTTTACCTGTATTTATTGAAGGTAAATTGCATCCAAACTTATGTAACAATACTATTGAAACAGTAGTAATTACTGCCGATGCTTTTTTAGGTTTGGAAGTTGAACCTACTAGTTTTGAGTTTTTAAACACTATTTCTTCACAAAAGCGCATTATTTTGGTACTTGATGAATCGCATAGCTTGGGTATTGTTGGTAAGCATCTAGAAGGTGTTTTTAGTACCATTTCAAATAAAAACATATATCAAAAAATCATGGTGTCGTCATTAGGAAAAGCACTAGGCATATCTGGAGGTATTATTGCTGCAGATAAAAAGTTTATAGATGCTTTAAAAAACGAACCAGATTTCATTTCGGCTTCAAGCATAAATCCTGCGTATTTAGAAACGTTTATAGTTTCTCAAGAAATAATAAAAGACCAACAAGAAAAACTAAAATTGAATTTAGAATTTCTATTTGAAGGCTTAAAGTTGAAGTCTGCATTTAAATACAACAAAAAGTATCCAGTTATCTACTGTGAAAATGATACTATTTTCAAAAATTTCTACGAAAAAGGCATCATCATTACAAACTTTAAATATCCTACTTATAAAACGGCGATGAACCGAATTGTTATAACTTCAAACCATACTCAAAACGATTTAAAACAACTTAAGCAAGCTTTAATAGCTTATAGCGACTCTACTTTAGAAAATTAATATAATTTCAATTTAATTAAAATTTTAAAGTTTTAGTTAAAGATTTTCAATGTGTTAGCTAATAAATTAAGTTTTATATATAAGTGTGTAACAAATTACATTGAATGTTTTTTTTGGAAAATTAATATGTATTTTTGACAAAAATTCAACTAATAAAGTTTTAAAATATGACGAATCTTATCACCACAACGTGGTTAGGAAACATGAAGTTTGAGAGTACTAATCCATCTGGTCACAACCTGTTTATTGATGCAGGACCAGAAAATGATGGCAATGGTGAAGGCTACAGGCCAAAGGCATTAATGCTTTCTGCTTTGGCAGGTTGTTCTGGGTTAGATGTGGCTTCGCTTATTAAAAAAATGAAGTTAGACGTGTCTGATTTTAAAATAGATATAGAAGCAAATCTTACTGAAGAGCATCCTAAGTTTTATGATAAAGTAGCAATGCATTTTCATTTTTATGGTGACAATTTAAGCGAAAAGAAACTTCAAAAAGCAGTCGATTTATCGGTTGAAAAATATTGTGGCGTTATGGAAATGTTTCGCCAGTTTGCAACATTAACCATAGAAACGCATTTTCATAAAAAATAAAGTTTACAAACCAACTTTAAACTTTTTAACCGTTAACTTTTCAACTGATAGATGCGTTGGACCATAAAGCCTAAACCAGATTCTAAAAAGCTTGAAGCCTTACAAAAAGCGCTTCAAGTAGATGCTGTAATAGCTACTTTGTTGTTACAACGTGGTGTAGAAACCTATGATGATGCTAAAGCATTTTTTAGACCAAGTTTAGACGATTTGCACAATCCATACCTAATGAAAGATATGGATAAAGCTGTTGCCAGAATTGAAAAGGCTATGGCAAACAAAGAAAATATTCTGGTTTATGGCGATTATGATGTAGATGGAACAACGTCGGTCGCACTAATGTCTTCCTATTTAAAATCGAAGTACAATTTAGTATATACCTACATTCCCAACAGGTATGATGAAGGTTATGGTATTTCATACAAAGGCATAAATTTTGCCTTAGAAAATAATTTTACGCTCATCATTGCTTTAGATTGTGGTATAAAATCTGTTGATAAAGTTGCTTATGCCAAAACATTAGGCATCGATTTTATTATTTGTGACCATCACAGACCAGGAGACGAAATTCCTGAAGCCGTAGCGGTTTTAGACCCAAAAAGAGACGATTGTAATTATCCTTATAAAGAATTATGTGGTTGTGGTGTTGGGTTTAAACTCATACAAGCTTTAGCCCAAAAAGACGGAAAAACAGCCGAAGATTTAGTAGAATACCTCGATTTGGTAGCAACAGCTATTGGTGCCGATATTGTGCCTATTGATGGTGAAAACCGAGTGTTAGCCTATTTTGGATTGATGATTATAAACACCAAACCAAGACCAGGTATTAAAGCCATTTTAAACCAAGTTGATAAAACAGAATTAACCATTACCGATGTAGTTTTTGTTGTAGCACCACGTATTAATGCTGCAGGACGTATGGAACATGGTAATTTTGCGGTTAGATTATTAACTGAAGAAGAAGAAGATTTGGCAGCAAAATATGCTTCAGAAATTAATGATTATAATTTAGATAGACGTGAAACCGATAAGCTAATTACCGAAGAAGCGTTAAAACAAATTGAAGACAATAAAGAAGAAAACCGACTTACAACGGTAGTTTACCACCCAGAATGGCATAAAGGCGTTATAGGCATTGTAGCTTCCAGATTAACCGAAACGTATTACAGACCAACTTTAGTGTTTACAAAAAGCGGCGATAAATTGGCGGCTTCAGCACGTTCTGTACGCGATTTTGATATTTACAATGTTTTAGAAGCTTGTAGCGAACATATAGAACAGTTTGGCGGCCATAAATACGCTGCTGGTTTAACACTTTTAGAAGAAAACTATGAAGCTTTTAAACAAGCTTTTGAAGATGAAGTTTCCAAAACCATTGATAGAAATCTTTTAACACCCGAAATTAAAATTGATGTTAAAATTGATTTAGATGATATTAAGCCTAAATTTTATAGAATTTTAAAACAATTTGCACCTTACGGACCAAATAATATGACGCCTGTTTTTATGACGGATAACCTAATTGATACAGGTTACGGAAAATGTGTAGGCGAAGATAAAACCCATTTAAGAATTACCGTAACACAACCACAATCAAAAAGTTTAGTAGCCATTGGTTTTGGTATGGGCGATAAATTTGATATTGTTTCAGATAAAAAACCATTTAAAGCCGTTTATTCCATTGATGAAAATGAATGGCAAGGGCATGTTTCTTTACAACTCAAACTGCGAGATATTAAAGAATAAAAAATGCAGAAAACCGACCCATACGCAGCCTTACGAATTAAAGAATTCAATATCTTTTTATTAGTACGTTTTGTGCTTGTTTTTGGCTGGTCTATGCAATTTATTGTGATAGAATGGGAAGTGTACAGCTTAACGAAAGATCCATTATCACTTGGTATAATTGGCTTAATGGAAATTATTCCAGCATTTACCATGGCATTATTTGCTGGTCATATTGTAGACCAAAAGGAAAAACGAAATCTTTTAGCACTTTGTATCGCGGCATTTTCAATGATTAGTTTTGGCTTGTTTTTATTAACATGGCCTAAAATAGTTTCAGCTTGGTCAACCCAAACTATTTTGTATAGTATTTATGCTTTGGTGTTTTTTGGTGGATTTTTACGGTCGTTTTTCGGGCCAACAATTTTCTCATTAGTTGCTTTAATAGTGCCTAAAAAAGCTTACCCAAATGCAGCTACTTGGAACAGTTCTACATGGCAAATGGCATCGGTTTTAGGACCTGCAACTGGTGGTTTTTTAATTGGTTGGATAGGTGTTCATTGGTCGTTATGCATCATTTTTGGTTTAATAGTATTGTCATTTATCATTTTATTACAGATAAAACGAAAACCAATTTTAAACCCTAAAATTGGTGAACCTGTTATTGAAAGTTTAAAAGAAGGTGTTCGCTTTGTATTTAAAACCAAAGCTATTTTAGGTGCTATGACTTTGGATATGATTGCTGTTTTATTTGGTGGCGCTATTGCTTTATTACCCGTTTTTGCTCAAGATATTTTAAAAGTAGGTAGCGAAGGTTTTGGTGTGTTGCGAGCAGCTCCTGCCGTTGGTGCATTTATAACCATGTTAATTACGGCTTATTTACCTATAAGTAAAAATGCGGGTATGAAACTGTTGGTTGCCATTTTTGGTTTTGGGGTTTGTATTATTGTTTTTGGGTTGTCTTCAATATTTTGGGTTTCGGTGGCGGCATTATTTTTTAGTGGTGTTACCGATGGTGTTTCAATGGTTGTGCGTCAAACAATTTTACAACTTAAAACACCCGATCATATGCGTGGGCGCGTATCATCAGTAAATTCAATGTTTGTTGGCTCGTCAAACGAATTGGGTGCTTTTGAAAGTGGCGTAACTGCAAAACTTATGGGAACAGTGACGGCAGTAGTTTTTGGAGGAACAATGACTTTGATAACTGTTGTTACTACAGGTATTGTATCGCCTTCGTTTAGAAAATTAGATTTAACGAAGGATTTGGAGGAACATAATAAAGATTAAAATTACGGTTTGAAGGTTTTTAATTCAAACTGTTCTCCATCAAAAACACCATATGTAAAGTAATTTACCCAATCGCCAAGATTGATGTATTTTGAGTTGTTGTTTAGTTGAATTTCTAAAGGCAAATGACGATGACCAAAAACAAAGTAATCGTAGTGCTTTTCGTTTAGTTTTTCTTTGGAATATTGTACCAACCATTCCTTGTCTTCACCTAAAAATGTAGCATCATCATCACCAGATATTAATTTGTTTTTTATTGATAGGTATTGCGCAATTTTAACACCAATATCTGGATGCATCCACCTAAAAAGCCATTTAAAAATAGGGTTGGTAAACACTTTTTTCATGCGTTTATAGCCTTTGTCGTGTGGTCCTAAACCATCGCCATGACCTATAAAAAAGGTTTTATTGTTAAAGGCAAACTCTTTAGGTTCGTGGTAAACGGGTATGTTTAACTCGTTTTTAAAATAACCATTCATCCATAAATCGTGATTACCAACAAAAAAGTATATAGGAATTCCAGAATCGGATATTTCGGCAAGTTTGCCTAAGGTTCTTGTAAATCCTTTAGGAACAACGGTTTGGTATTCAAACCAAAAGTCGAATAAATCGCCAACTAAAAATATGGCAGCAGCATCGTGTTTAACGGTGTCTAACCAAGTAACAAATTTCTTTTCGCGTGGGCGAGAAGCTTCGGGTGTTGGTGCTCCTAAGTGGTTATCGGAAGCGAAATATATTTTTTTTCCTTTTGGAATTTCCATGAGGTAAATATAAATAATTCCTGCTAAGGCAGGAATCTTATTATCATGGTGTAAAAATAATGAACATTATGGCTGATTATGCTACTAATGCACTAATATTTTTTGTTGCTAATAATGTATGACCGATGTTAGATAACCGTAGTGTATGCTAGGTTGCCTAAAATTTAGCAAGTTACTGCGTTAGGGATAGAAGCGAAAAGCCCAAAGTGAGACACGAACGCGGACTTGTAGCGTATAGCCCGACCCGATAGGGTAACGCCCTAAATATTATCGTAAGCGTACCATTCGGCAAACGAACTGTCTGTTTCTTGAAGTTTTAGCGAGTATAATTCAATGTGTTCTGGCAGGCGTTTTTTAATTTTTTTCGCAAAGTCTATAACCATCATTTCGCTGGTTGGTTGGTAATCTACAAGCAGCACGTTGTGACCTCTATATTCTAGTTCTTTGGCAAGTTCTATATGTGGTGTGTTTTTGTTAAACACGGTGGCGTGGTCAAAAACGTTTACTATTTCTTCTTTCACAATTTTTTTTAAATCGCTAAAATCTATAACCATGCCGTACTTAACATTTTTTGTGTCGGAAATGGGTTTTCCAATAACTGTAACCGAAAGTTTATAGCTGTGACCGTGTACATTTTTACACATACCGTCGTAACCGTAAAGTGCGTGACCAGTTTCGAATGAAAATTGTTTTGTGATGCGAATAAAACTCATTAGTGATAAATTTATAGTGCAAAGATAAGGGTTTTGTAAAAGCAATTCGTTTTTAGATTACATTTGCGCGCTTTGATTTATAATGAACACAAAGTTTTTTATTAAAACCCTATGAATCAACTTTTTGAGGCTATTGATTTTGTTGAAAATTCACTGTATGAACAAATAATTTCGGACATTGGAACGAAGCAATATAGCATTATTGAAAATTTTTTTTCGGAAGAAGATGTTTTAGTTTTAAGGCAGTTACTTTTAGAAAAATATGAAGAAGATGCGTTTAAAAAAGCAGCTATAGGGAATAGGTTTGAGGAAACTATTGTAAAATCAATTCGTGGCGACGTTATTTTATGGATGGACGAAACTAAAGCCGATGCCGCAGAATTACTTTTTTTTAACAAAATAAATGATTTAGTAAATTACCTTAATAAAACCTGTTTTATGGGTATTTTACACAAAGAGTTTCATTACGCTATTTATCCAAAAAACACATTTTACAAACGGCATATTGATACGTTTCAAAATGATGACAGACGCAAATTATCGTTTGTTTGCTATTTGAATGAAGATGGCTGGTTGCCAGAAAATGGCGGCGAATTGGTGTTGTATTTAAATGAAAATGGAGAGGAAGTAGAAAAGATTATCTATCCATTTCCAGGACGTGTTGTAATTTTTGAAAGTCAAATTATTGAACACGAAGTAAAACCCGTAAATACCCAACGCTTAAGTATAACGGGTTGGTTAAAAACACGTTAATTAGCGTCTTTTACGTCTGTTCACATAATAGACAACTATTAAAGCAAGACCTAAAATTAGGAATAAACCTCTACCACTTAAAAAACTTAAAATATCCATATGCTATTGTAATTATGTTGTAAATTTAAAATTATTCGCGAATTATTAATATGAAATGCGTGCTATTTTAATTTGATATAATTTGTATTGTGTTATTTACAAATGATTAAATTGTTTTACTTTTGTTTAAAAATTAATAATTGCATGAAAAATATTTTAGTCCCTGTTGGAGCTTCAGAAAATGCTTTGAGTAATTTACAATATGCTGTAGATTTTGCGCAAGCTTTTGGTGCAAAACTGTTTGTAGTTCAAGTATATAATGTTTATACCAAAGCTGGCACTATGATTAAAATTGATCATATTTTAGAACAAGACACGCTAGATTATTTAAATGATTTGGTTTCTAAGGTTGATACAAAAAATGTTGAGGTTGTTGTAAGAGCATTAAAAGGAAAGTTTGTTGATACCATAGAATTGGCTTGTAAAACAGCAAATATTGACTTAATTTTAATTGAACCAAGAATTTATTCTGAAGATGAAGATTTATTTTTAGGAAAAACCTCGGGTAAAATTGTAAAACAAACATCAATCCCTACGTTAATAATTCCTGAAGGTTGCGTTTTTAAACCTATTGAAACCATTTTAATGGCAGTAAAATCGGCTATAATAAAAAAAGATGATGTTTTAAAACCGCTAAAAGCAGTTAAAGATAATTTTAAATCAGTAGTAAATTTGCTATTAGTTAAAACACCATATTACAGTGAAGGTGATTTTGAATTAAATGATGAGTTAAGCAGTATTATTACAGAAATAACATATTCAGAAAGTCCAACAACTTACCTTGGTGTTTTAGAACATTATAAATCGCACAATCCAGATATGCTTTGTGTTGTAAGACGTAAACGCGGGTTTTTCATGAAAATATGGGAAAACAACCAGATTTATAAAACAGAATTTAATAGTACATTACCAGTTTTGGTATTAAGTGAATTAAAATAAAAATTGGGGATGTAGCTCAGTTGGCTAGAGTGCTTGACTGGCAGTCAAGAGGTCGTGGGTTCGAATCCCATCTTCTCCACTTAAAATAAACCCTTGTGTTTTAAAACGCAAGGGTTTTATTTTTTAAGGCAAATAAATATTACTCATAAGTACTTATACACTTATATTTTATAAGTGTATAAATAACATTTATTATAAATATGCTTGGTTATGTTGTTTTTTTAAGCTAATTATGTAAAACTAAAAATGCAGTTATTAAAATAAGTTTAACACAAAACTTAAGCGTACATACTTATAATTTAGTAAAATGAACTAACTTTATTTGCAAATAATCTTTAAATTAGGTTAACACTGCTCTTATTCATTTAATTCAAAAACAGCATTGATTACAAATAGTGAAAAGTATCAACTTACATTAAAGGAGTACAAAAACTTATTTGACTCTTCATACACTATGCTATGTGTTTTTGCAAACAAATATCTTAATGATATGGAAGTTTCAAAAGATATTGTTCAAATGGTTTTTATTAAAATTTGGGAAGATAAAATTGAATTTCAAAACGAAAGTTTTATAAAATCGTACCTATATTCATCAGTAAAAAATAAATCGCTTGATTATATAAAAAGCAAGCATTACAAAACTACAGACCACATGTCTGCCATTAAAATTGCCAAATTAGAAACCGAACCATTTTATCTAAGGGAAGTTGTAGTTGTTGAAACGCATAATATTATTGAAAATGCCATTAATACATTACCAAAAAAATGTGCACAAATTTTAAGATTAAGTATTGGTGAACTAACAAACCCAGAAATTGCAGAGAAATTAGGTATTTCTATAAACACAGTAAAAGCTCAAAAAAAAATAGCCTACAAAAAACTTAAACCATTATTAAAAGATTATTTTATACTAATAGCCTTTGTTTTTGAATTGGATTAATCGCCATTATTTTTTCTCATTCTTTAATTAGCACTTAATCAAATGATTAAAAAAAAATTTTAATTTTTTTAACTTTTTTTTAACCCTATAGTTGTTTTTCTTCGTCTTATAGTTAAATAAGCACACATTTAAGTTAAATAAGCATATAAATGACCATTTTCGATAAAATTATTGAACTCTCAAAAAAAATAGCGTCTTCATTATTGAAAGATGAAAAACCCGATGCCTTAGAAAATTCAGATATTTTTAACGAGAACGATAAAGCATATATTATAAAAAATCTTACCAATAAAACGTTAATTAAAGAACGGCTTGATTTAATAAACCAGATTGAAAAAAAGGAAGACTGGGAAAAAGTAAAAAGCACTATTAAAACACCAAAAGTAAAGCATTTTTATTGGCGCTATGCAGCGGCGGCGGTTCTTGTTGGCATAGTAACTTCAACTTACTTTTTTAGAGATACATTATTTGGTTTTCCAAATGAAACTACACCTATAATAGTAAATAATAACATAAAAATAGGTGAAGATAAGGCAACACTAACCTTAGAAGATGGTACAGTAGTGGCTTTAGGAAAGGGCAGTAACTATGAAGCTGTAAATTTAGTAAGCAATGGTGAAAAGCTAGTTTATAATTCTGATGGCGATGCAAATACAAAAACCGCATACAACTATTTAACAATACCAAGAGGTGGTCAGTTTTTTGTACAATTATCAGATGGTACACAGGTTTGGTTAAATTCAGAATCAAAACTTAAATTTCCAGTATCATTTATAAAAGGCGATACACGAAAGGTAGAACTTGTTTATGGTGAAGCTTATTTTGATGTAACTCCAAGCACTAATAATAACGGATCAAATTTTATAGTAATAAACAACAATCAAGAAGTTGAGGTTTTAGGAACCGAGTTCAATATAAAAGCATATAAAGACGAAACTATAATTTATACCACACTAGTTGAAGGTAAAGTAGCTGTAAGTTTGGTAAATAATAAACAATGCTTAAAGCCAAACCAACAATTAAAGCACAACATAAAAAACCAAACTACCAAAGTTGAAACTGTAGATGTTTATAATGAAATATCATGGAAAGAAGGTGTATTCAGTTTTGATAATAAACCACTAAAAGAAATTATGAAAGTACTATCTAGATGGTACAACATGAATGTAACATTTGAAAATACTACAATTGAAACAGTAGCTTTTACAGGGGTATTAGGTAAAGATCAAAAAATAGAAGAGATTTTAACAACTATTAAAAATTTCGGAATTATAAACAATTACGAAATAAAAAATAAAACCATAACATTAAAATAAAAAAGGGAGCGAAGTTTTGAAATTTAGCGGTATCAAACTTCGTCCCAACTTTAACTAAATTAATTAAAACAAATGTCTAACTAATCCAACGCTAAATTATGAAAATTAAATTAATTAAGGACCGTTCTCTTGTTCGAAAACGGCTACTAATTTTTATTATGAGAACATTTTTCTTCTTATTGTGTACAACCGTTTTTAGCTTTACTTCAGAAAACACGTTTTCTCAAGATAAAGTACTAATTAATCAAGATGAAACTGTAACCGTAGATAAGGTGTTCAAAATAATTAAAGAACAAACAGATTATCGCTTTATTTACCCAAGTAGCTTGTTTAAAAATGCACCAAAAATTAAGCTAGTAAAAGGTGAAATTTTAATACAGAATCTATTAAATCAAAGCCTTTCAGGAAGCAATCTTAATTTTGAATTGTCTAAAAACAACACCATCGTTATTAAAGAAAACGAAACTATTAAGGTTGTTGAAAGCCAACAAGGAATTAAAGTATCAGGTTCTGTGTCAGATGAATCAGGAATGCCATTACCAGGTGCAAACATTTTAGAAAAAGGAACCACTAATGGTGCACAATCCGATTTAGATGGTAATTTTTCATTAAATGTATCAAACCGTAATGCTGTATTAGTAGTATCTTTTATAGGATACACTACAAAAGAAGTTACTTTAGAAGGCAAAACAAACTTTAATATTACTTTACGAGAAAACGCTTCGGCGTTAGATGAAGTAGTTGTTGTTGGTTACGGAACACAAAAAAAATCAGACTTAACAGGTTCGGTTAGTGTTGTAGATATGGACAACGCTAAAAAAACAGTAACATACGATACCGCTAAAATGTTACAAGGTCAAGTAGCTGGTGTTACCATGCAAACATCTGGTGAACCTGGAGGTTTTGTAAATATTAAAATTAGAGGAGTTGGTTCGTTTAACAATAACAATCCACTTTTTGTAATTGATGGTATGATAATAGATAGCCCATTCGATTTCGCTCCAGGTGATATTGAATCTATGCAAGTATTAAAAGACGCATCTGCAGCAGCTATTTACGGTGTACGCGGTGCAAATGGCGTTGTAATTATTACAACAAAAAAAGGAAAAGCAGGTAAATTAGGTGTTACCTACAAGTCGCTTTATGGTGTTCAAAATGTAGCACAAGAATGGTCTGTTACAGATAGAATAGGTTATCAAAACATTACCAGTGCAGCCGAAGCTAATGCGGGTTTAATTATTGCACCAGGTAACGACCCAAATAGCACTTCTTACATAAATAATGTTGACACTAATTGGCAAGATGCAGCTTTCAAAACAGGTTACATTGAAAACCATGCAGTAACATTTAATGGTGGTGCTGAAAGTATGGGATACAACTTAAATTTAGATTATTTTAAAAACAGTAGTTATTTAGATTCTCCGCAAGATTATGAAAGAATCTCAACTAATTTAAACTTATACGGTAAAAAAGGAAAGTTTAACTACGGTGCAAAATTAGGATACACTGAATCTGATAAAGAAAACTTCAATGAATACAATGCAGGTCAAACACCAATTAGCGATTTATTAGGAGCAATTCCAACAATGCCTGTTTATGATACTAACCGATTAGGAGGTTATGGAGGAACAGATAACTTAACCCAAAGAGCCATTTCAATGAATGTTATTGGATTCAATAATTTAATTGAAAACACAGGAAAAAGAAACCGATTTATTGGAAACATTTGGGGAGAATTAGAAATAGTAAAAGGTTTAAAATACAAACTTGATGCTAGTTTTGATAGACTTGATTGGAAAAACAGACGTTTTATTCCTGAAAGTAATTTAGGATGGTATTATTTAACAACACCAGAAGAAGCCTCTTTAGATATTTCTACAGGAAGTCATTCTAGAACTTTCTTAAACAATTTACTTACTTATGATTTAGATATAGATAAGCATAAAATAAGTCTTTTAGGAGGATATGTTCAAGAAAAAAATGATTATTACAATCATTGGTCTAGAGGTGTAGGCTATACAGCAGACAGAATAAGTCATTTAGAATATGCTGATGCAACAAGTACAGGAGAATATGAAAACACAGTAACAGGAACCTCATATTTAAGTAGGTTAAACTACGGGTTTGATGATCGTTATTTGATTACTGCAAATTTCAGACAAGATAAAACATCACTTTTTAGCCAAATAAACAACAAAGCTAATTTTTATTCATTCTCAGGTGCATGGAAAATTAGTAACGAAAGTTTCATCACATTACCAGAATGGATAAGTACAGCTAAATTAAGAGGTGGATATGGAGAATTAGGTAATAACACAATACCTCCTTACTTCTTTGCTACAACAACCAATGCCTTTGCAGGTTATAATTTTAATAACACACTAGCGCCAGGTACAACTGTAGTAAGTGCTTTAGACCCTAATGTACATTGGGAAAAAACAAAAACTACTAATGTGGCGTTAGAACTAGGGCTATTAAATAATGCTTTACAGTTTACAGCCGAGTATTATATTAAAAAATCAACCGATTTATTAATTGGTGTGCCATTACCTTATTCAACAGGTGCATTTCCAGCAAACATTACTACAAATGCAGGAGCTGTAAAAAATAAAGGACTTGAATTTACGGCATCATATAGCAATAATAGTAAAGAATTTAAGTATAATGTATCTGCAAACTTAGGAACACTTAAAAATGAAGTACTTCAAATAGGTATCAATGGAAACCCAATTTATGGAGCTGCATCAAAAACTGAAGTTGGTAGATCTATAGGCGAAATCTTTGGTTATGTAACAGATGGTATTTTTCAAACAAATGCAGAAGTTGCAGCTTCTCCTACACAAGTTGGTGCAGCAGCAGGAGATATAAAATTTAAAGATATAAACGATGACGGCCAAATTACAGATTTAGATAGAACCTATTTAGGTAATACAATTCCAAAATACAGTTACGGTTTTAATTTTGATTGTAATTATAAAAACTGGGATTTGTCATTCTTTTTTCAAGGAGCAGGTGGTCATAAAGCATTTAATGGTATCTACCGTAATTTAATGATAGAACAATATACAAATCATCATACAGATGCTTTAAACTATTGGACACCAACAAACACCAATACCAATGTGCCTCGTCCAATAATTGGCGACCCTAATGGTAATGCTAGAGACTCTGATAGATTTGTTGAAAACGCAGACTATATTAAACTTCAAAATATGCAAATTGGTTATGAAATTCCTTTAGGAGATACTAAAGTTATACAAAGAGCAAAAGTATATGTTAATGGTCAAAACCTATTAATTATTAGTAAGTATAGAGGTTATGATCCAGATTTTAATAGTAACGATGGTTTATTTTCAAGAGGTTATGATGGCGGATCTTTCCCAAACCCAAGAACATTTTCTTTAGGGGTTCAAGTAGATTTTTAATTAGAAGCTAAACAAATTTAAAACGAATTAAAATGAAATATAAAAATATAAAATATTTAACGGTTTTTCTTTCGATTTCAATTGCGTTAAGCAGTTGTGTAACCGATGAAGACTTAATACAAGTTGATCCAAATAATAATGCGGTAGATTCTTTTTGGAAGACTGATAGTGACGCACTTCAAGGTGTAAATGCGGCATATGGTAGTTTATTAACTGATGGTACTTATATGAGAAGTACACCTTTATTGTTAGACTTAAAAGGTGACGATTGTAAAAGTAACAGTCCATGGGGCGCAATGTATGTAGTGGGTAAATTTAACTCTAATGTTACAGATGCCGCTATTTATGGATGGGCTTATGAAACCTATTATCAAGGTATTTATCGTGCAAATCAAGTATTAACAAATGTGCCAAATATTGAATTTGCTGATAGTGCACTTAAAAACAGAATTTTAGGACAAGCTTATTTTTTAAGAGGTTTATACCTGTTTCATGCTGTAAACATGTTTAAAAATGTGCCCGTTCCAGTTGAGTTAGCAGCTGTTTACCCACAAAAAACGGAAGCAGAAGGATGGGCTCAAGTAATTGAAGATTTTAAATCTGCTGCCAATTTATTGCCGCTTTCGTACACCAATGTATCTGGTTTAGATGCTGGTCAAAAAGGACGTGCAACTAAAGGTGCTGCTTTAGCTTATTTAGGAAAATCATATTTATTTACTAAAGATTTTCCAAATGCAAGAGACACTTTTAAAGCTGTTATTGATTTAAATATCTATTCATTAGTATCTAATTATAGAGATAATTTTACTGACACTAATGAAAACAATTCAGAATCAGTTTTCGAAGTACAGTTCAGTAGAGATGCTGGCGGTGTAGATTTAGGTTGGGGTGGAGCTCCACAATCTGGTTGGGGTAAAACCTCAGCAAGAGCTATAACCTATGGTCCTAGAGCTTTTGGATGGACAGATGTACAGCCAACACGTGCTTTGTTTAATGAATTTCAACAAGAATTAACAACCTCAGGAGCTGTTGATCCTCGTTTAGATGCTACCATGTTTTATAATAAACCAGGAGGCATGATGCTATATGGTCAAGATTTTGCTACATTCTATGGCGGTAATCCACAAGATTTAAACGATTTATTCTGTAGAAAATATCAAAATTCTGATGGCGCTTATCCAAATGAATACGATTGGCGTTCAGGAATTAACGAACGTTTATTAAGATATGCCGATGTATTATTAATGTATGCTGAATGTTTAAATGAAACTAATGATACACCAGGAGCATATACTTATATTAAACCAGTTAGAGACCGTGTTGGGTTGCCTAATTTAAGCATAACAAAACCAAACATGACTAAAGAGCAAATGAGAGAACAAATTGGGCATGAAAGATACTTAGAGTTTGCACTTGAAGGTCACAGATTTGATGATATTCGTAGATGGGGTTGGTTACAAGATCCAGCAAAACTTATTTGGTTAAAATCAAGAGATGCTGAGTATGACACCTATTCACCAGGAAGAGAGTTTTTCCCAATTCCACAGTTAGAAATGGATAATAACCCAGGAACGATTCAAAATTCTGGTTATTAATATAAATTAGATTAATTAGTTTAAATTGAGTTAGTTACTTTTTCAAATGGCAAGTATTAAGACTTGCCGTTTGATTTTTAAAATAATGCTAAATCAAATTTATTTAACAAGTTTGAAATTCAAACACCATTGCTTATCTTTTTTTAGGCAATTAAAAGCAATCCTATTACCTAATAATTAATAAGTGTTAATATTACATTTATTAATTATAAGTTTGGTTTTAATAATAGTTTTACTTTAATTTGTTAAGTGTTGATTAAACACTTATTAAATAACCAACTTAACTTAATATTATGTATACAAACAAACAAACATTTGTGTTTTTCAGAAAAAGAAGCTTCTTAAACACATTGATAATCTTTTTTGGAGTAACTTTTTTTGCAAAAGCACAAAATGCTACAGTAATTAACATTGATTTAGATGAAAAAGCACCAGTAATTAGTAAACATATTTATGGCCATTTTGCAGAACACTTAGGCAGATGTATTTATGATGGTTTTTTTGTTGGAGACACTTCTAAAATAGCTAATACTAACGGTGTCCGAAATGATATTATTGAAGCACTTAAAAAATTAAAAATACCTAATTTAAGATGGCCAGGAGGATGTTTTGCTGATACCTACCATTGGAAAGATGGTATTGGCCCATTAGAAGATAGACCAACCATAGTAAACCAATGGTGGGGTGGGGTTACCGAAGACAATAGTTTTGGAACGCACGACTTTTTAAATATGTGTGAAGTGTTAGGTGCAGAACCATATCTTTCAGGTAATGTTGGTAGCGGTACGGTACAAGAATTGGCAGATTGGGTTCAATACACCAATTTTGGAGGGATAAGCCCAATGAGTGATTTACGTAAAAAAAATGGTAGAACCGAACCTTGGAAAGTAAAATATTGGGGAATTGGTAATGAAGCTTGGGGTTGTGGCGGTAATATGACAGCCGATTATTATGCCAATGAGTATAGAAAATATGCCACATTTATTTCCGATTGGGAAAATACGGGAGGTATAGTCCGTATAGCTTCTGGAGCAAGTAGTAGTGATTATAATTGGACAGAAACACTTATGAAGAATATTCCAAATAATATGTTAGGAGGCTTGGCATTACACCATTATTCGGTAATAGATTGGAAGAAGAAAGGCGATGCAGTAAGCTTTACTGAAGAGCAGTACTTTAAAACCATGACCGAGGCTTTAAAAATGGAAGAATTGGTTACGAAGCATTCGGCTATTATGGATAATTATGATCCAAAGAAAAAAGTTGATTTAGTGGTAGATGAATGGGGAGGTTGGTACGAAGTTGAAAAAGGTTCAAATCCAGGTTTTTTATATCAACAAAACACCATGCGAGATGCTATTTTAGCAGGCACTACACTAAATATATTTAATAACCATGCCGATAGAGTTCGTATGGCAAATTTAGCTCAGTGTGTAAACGTATTACAAGCAGTAATACTTACAGATAAAGCTAAAATGATTTTAACACCTACTTATCACGTCATGCAAATGTATAGTGTACATCAAGACGCTAAATTATTACCTATTACATTTGAAAGTCCTTTGTACAAATTCAATAATGAATCACTTCCAGCAATTTCTGTTTCAGCTTCAAAAAACAAAAATGGACAAGTTCATGTTTCAATAGTGAACGTAGATTCTAACAAAGAGAATAAAATAGAAATAGATATAGTTAAGTTGGGAGTTAAAAATTTCACAGGAACGATATTAACATCTTCAAAACTGCAAGATCACAATACATTTGATAATCCTAACAAAATTAAACCAACTGTTTTTAAAGCGTTCCAAAATAAAAAAGGAAAACTAGAAATAACATTACCGCCTTTTTCAGTGGTTATGATGGAAGGAAAATAAACAAGTTTTTATAAAAACATAATGGAAATGTGCTTTGTAGAAGCATAGAAAACTATTAAAAACAACACAGATGAAAAGGTTACATTACAAAATAATACTTAAAGCCAGCATATGTTTGTTGATGCTTTTTGCTGCAAGTTGTTCTAAAGATGATGCTGTTGATCATCCTAAATCAGGAACAATTCTAAGTAAAGAGTGTGTAGGAACTACACAAACCATACACTACGCAGATGGGAAAGGTGGTTTTACCGTTGGTAATATTGAAAATTCGACCGAATGTGGTTATGTAGCACCGGTACTTTTTGCTGGACCAACCTATGTTGATAATTACACATCTATAGCTGCATGGAGTAGTAGAGCACAATGGAATTTAGCCAATGTACACGATCCAACAGTTGAAAAACAAGGCGAGTATTATTATATGTACCAAACCGATGCATCTTATGGAAATGCTCATGATGGCCAAGGGCACTTTCATCACAGACGTTCTAAAGATTTAATAAATTGGGAATATCGTGGGTTTACAATGGCAGCAGCACCTGCTTGGGTAAAAGATTCTACAAATAGTAAAAGAGCTAAAATGGTACCTGCTTTACCAGCAATTACACCTAATTATGGCTATTGGGCACCTTGTGTTCGAAAAGTGGGTAGCAAATACCGTATGTATTATAGCATTGTGGTTTTTGATCCAGCGGGTGATGATGGCACTTGGGGGAATAGGTCTTTTATTGGATTAGCAGAAACCAATGATTTAGCTTCCAATAATTGGACAGACAAAGGAATGGTAGTTTGCTCTGAACCTGACGGATTAAAGCCTTTTTCTTTTACAGGTTCTATAGTCTGGGAAAATGCTTATTACAAATACAATGCTATTGATCCAAGTTTTATTGAAACACCTGAAGGCGATCAATATTTAATTTACGGTTCTTGGCATTCTGGAATTGTAGCAGTTAAATTAAATCCAACAACAGGAAAACCATATCAACTTAAAACCCTAGCCGATTATGGAACCAAAATAGCGTCTCGAAGTACTACCAGTCGTTGGCAAGCTTCTGAAGGACCAGAGATTATATACAATCCAGATACTCAATATTACTATTTATTTCTAGCGTATGATGGTCTTGATGTTCCTTATAATACTAGAGTTTGCCGTTCAAGAAATATTTTAGGGCCTTATTTAGGAATAAATGGAGCAAATGTTACAACAGGAGCAGATTGCTTCCCAATGTTGACACACCCATATAGTTTTAAAAACCATACAGGCTGGGTTGGGTTTTCACATTGCGCGGTGTTTCAAAATCCAGACACGAAACAATGGTTTTATTCTTCGCAAGCACGCTTACCAGAAAACGTTCCAGGTATAGCGGTATCCAACGCTATTATGATGGGGCATGTTCGTGAAATTCAATGGACTGAAGATGGTTGGCCAGTAGTAGCACCAGAACGTTATGCAGGTGTACCAACTACACAACTTACAGAAGCATCTTTTGTTGGAACTTGGGAACATATTGAAATGAAATATCAATACAGAACGATTCAAAATGCAGTAACAATCAATTTAACTGCCGATAAAAAAATAACTGGAGGTATCACAGGAAGTTGGTCTTATGATAGTACTACAAAAATATTAACCATAAATGGTGTAAAATGTAAAGTGAATGATGCCTGGGATTGGGAAGCTTCACCAAGAAAAGTTACTATAACCTATTCTGGACTTACAGCATCAGGCATACCGTTTTGGGGAAAGAAGAATCTATAAAACCACGATATAAAAACCTAAAGTATGAAAAAGGCATTTCTAATCATCATCATTTTTTCAATTTTTACATCTTGTAAAACCAGAAAAGCAGATACATCTTTAAAATTAAATAATCCAATTATAACAGATAAATATACTGCCGATGCTGCAGCTATTGTTCATAATAACAAGGTGTATTTGTATGCCGGTCACGACCAAGCACCAGATGATGTAAATGCTTATAGAATGCATGAATGGTTAGTATATTCTTCTTCAGATATGATACATTGGAAAGAACATCCAGTGCCATTAAAACCAACCGATTTTAAATGGGCTTCAGGCGATGCTTGGGCAGCTCAGGTTATTGAACGTAATGGTAAATTTTATTGGTATGTAACCGTAACTCATGGTAGTATTCATGGAAAAGCAATTGGTGTTGCAGTATCCGATAGTCCAACAGGACCTTTTGTAGATGCCCTTGGTAAAGCAATAATTACTAATGATATGACAACGCAAACAAAAATAAGTTGGGATGATATTGATCCAACCGTTATTGTAGATGATGATGGTCAAGCTTATCTGTTTTGGGGAAATACCTTATGTAAATATGCGAAACTAAAAGAAAATATGATAGAATTAGATGGTCCAATAAAAACCATCGATTTACCAAATTTTACCGAAGCACCATGGATTCATAAAAAAGGAGATTGGTATTATTTATCATATGCTTTTCAATTTCCTGAAAAAATCGCTTATGCTATGAGCAAATCTGTAACTGGTCCATGGGAGTTTAAAGGCATATTAAATGAAGTTGCAGGAAACAGCAATACAAATCATCAAGCTATTATAAATTTTAAAGGGAAAGATTATTTTATTTATCATAACGGAAGCATTCCAACCAATGGTGGAAGTTTTAGACGGTCAGTGTGTGTTGATAGACTTTATTATAACCCAGATGGCACTATGAAGCGTGTTATTATGACTTCAGAAGGAATCCAAGAATAAATACATTATGAAAATAGTTAAAAGCATATTTTTTTTTCTGTTAATTTTTATTGAAACATCATCGTTTTCACAAGACATTCGTGTTCATGATCCTGTTGCGATTCAACAAAATGGTACGTACTATTTATTTTGTACCGGTAGAGGCATTAGCTGTTTTAGTTCTAAAAATTTAAACGAATGGAAACAAGAACCAGCCGTTTTTAGTGAAAAGCCCGCATGGGCAGATACTGTTGTGCCCGATTTTAAAAACCATATTTGGGCACCAGATATTACATTTTATAATGGAACTTATTATCTGTATTATTCTATTTCAGCTTTTGCCAAAAACACTTCGGCTATTGGTTTGGTAACAAATAAAACTTTAAACCCAACCAATAAAAATTACAAATGGGAAGATCATGGTATCGTTATTCAATCTATACCAAACAGAGATTTATGGAATGCGATAGATCCAAATTTAATTTTTGATGAGAACAATGTGCCTTGGCTATCGTTCGGATCGTTTTGGAATGGTTTAAAAATGGTAAAATTAAATGCAGATTTAAAAACAATTGCCGAACCTCAAGAATGGTACACAATTGCAAAACGAGAAAGAACCTTTGCGCTAGAAGATTCAAACCCTGGAGATGCAGCTTTAGAAGCTCCTTTCATTTTTAAAAAGAATGATTATTACTATTTATTTCTATCATGGGATTTATGCTGCAGAGGTGAAAATAGCACGTATAAAGTGGTTGTAGGTCGCTCAAAAAAAGCCACAGGACCTTATGTAGATAAAGATGGAAAATCTTTAAACGAAGGTGGCGGTACGTTAATTATTGAAGGCAATAAAAATTGGTACGGTGCTGGTCACAATAGTACTTATACCTTCAACGGAAAAGATTATATTATTTTTCACGCCTATGATGCCAACGATAATGGATCGCCAAAACTTAAAATTTCAGAACTAGCTTGGGATATTGAAGGTTGGCCAAGTTTAAAAGAACAAGTACTTGATTAAGATGCGATATATAGTTGTTTGTTTAATTCTGTTTAGCTCGGTTGTTGCATCGGCTCAACAGCAAGTGCAATTGTTTACTTTAGATGAAGTTTCAGTTACTTCGGGTGTTTTCAAACAAGCTGCCGAAACCGATTTTGAATACATTAAACAATTAAATCCAGACCGTTTATTAGCGCCATTTTTACGTGAGGCAGAATTAGAACCTAAAGCTGCATCCTATACCAATTGGGAAAATACAGGGTTAGATGGTCATACATTAGGGCATTATCTTTCAGCGTTATCTATGTATTATGCTTCTTCAAAAGATAAAAAAGCCGAAGCACTTATCGATTATGTTCTATCAGAATTAAAACGTGTTCAAATAGCCAATGGTAATGGTTATATAGGTGGCATACCAGAAAGTAAAGTGCTTTGGAAAGAAATACATCAAGGAAACATAAAAGCAGGAAGTTTTAGTTTAAATAATAAATGGGTACCACTTTATAATATTCACAAAACCTTTGCTGGCCTAAAAGATGCATGGGTTCATGCCCAAAAAGCCGAAGCAAAAACCATGTTGATTGATTTAACAAATTGGTTTATAAAAGTTACAGAAAACCTTACCGACATTCAAGTACAAGATATGTTACGCTCTGAACATGGTGGGTTAAATGAAGTTTTTGCTGAAGTTTATAATATAACTGGTGAGAAACGCTATTTAGAATTAGCAAAACGCGTATCACAATTAGCACTTTTAAATCCATTAGCAGCCAATGAAGATGTTTTAACAGGTATGCATGCTAATACGCAAATTCCAAAATTTATTGGTTTTGAAAGAATTGCGCAATTGGAGCACAATACAAAATACCATGATGCCGCTTTAAATTTTTATAATAATGTTACTGAAAAACGCTCGTTAAGCATTGGCGGAAATAGTGTTAGAGAACATTTTAATCCTACTGATAATTTTAGTTCGGTTTTAAGTAGCGAGCAAGGTCCTGAAACTTGTAACACGTACAATATGCTTAAACTAAGCAAGCTGTTGTTTGAAGATTCAGAAAATGCAAATTATATTGATTTTTACGAACGCGGACTTTACAATCATATTTTATCATCTCAAAATCCCAAAGGTGGCTTTGTGTATTTTACACCCATGCGCTCAGGTCATTACAGGGTTTACTCGCAACCAGAAACCAGTTTTTGGTGTTGTGTTGGTTCGGGTATGGAGAATCATACAAAGTATAACGAGTTAATTTATGCCAAAAATGACGATGCACTTTATGTAAATTTATTCATTCCTTCAACAGTAACATGGGACGAAAAAAATGCTTTCATTACCCAAAAAACCAATTTTCCAGAAGAAGCTTCAACAACCCTAATATGGCAATGTAAAAAGAAAACAACTGCAACCATAAAAGTTCGATACCCAAAATGGGTTAAAAATGGCGAGTTAAAAGTATATATAAACGGAAAACTTCAAAAAGTTGAAGCAACATCGGGTACTTACATTTCACTTACTAGAAAATGGAAAGATAACGATCGTATAGAAATGAAGCTTCCCATGCATTTAAGTTTAGAAAATATTCCAGATCAATCAGGATATGTTTCTATTAAATACGGACCAATAGTACTTGCTTTAGCTATCAATAATGAAAATCAGGATGGTTTATTTGCAGATGATAGTAGAGGTGGTCATATTGCATCTGGTAAATTTTTACCATCAACAGAAGCGCCTATGTTTCTTTTAGAAAAAGGACAAGATATTTTAGAGCGAATACATCCAATACCAAACGAGCCACTTAAGTTTAATGCAACAAATTTGCTTTATCCTGAAACGTATAAAAATTGTGTTTTAGAACCGTTTTATAAAATTCATGAAAAACGCTATGCTATATATTTTAAAACTGAAACACCAGAAGACTTAGCCAAAGCACAAGCAGTCATTGAAGAAAAACAAAAAGCAGAATTATATCTGCAATCTATAACCCTTGATTATGTAGCTCCAGGAGAACAACAACCAGAATCCGACCATGGTATAAAACATGAAAACTCAAATAGTGGGTTAAATCAAAACCGCCATTGGCGTGATGCTACAGGGTGGTTTAGTTATAATTTAAAAAATAGCAAAGCCAAAACAAAGGCATTGCGAGTTACTTATTTTGGTAAAGATTCAGGGCGAAAATTCAAGATTTTAGTTAATGGTGTTGTTATTGCAACTCCCAATTTTAATGGTGAAAAAGGCGATACTTTTTTTGATGTTGATTATAACTTGCCAGAAACTGTTGCAAATAATTCTGAAACATTAACAGTCCGTTTTGAAGCAGAAAAAAATTCAGTAACCGCAGGAATTTATGGCGTTCGATTAATAAAATTATAGAATAAAATATAAACTAAACTAATAAAAATGAAATTAAAAACCTTAACTAAGCAAGGCTTATTTGCCTTTTTAATTACCGTTTTACTGGTAAATACTAGTGTAGCACAACAAGAACTTTCGGTTAATTTAAGCAAAACCATAGCACCTATACAACCAACCATGTATGGTATCTTTTTTGAAGATATTAATTTTGCTGCCGATGGTGGTTTGTATGCCGAAATGATTAAAAACAGATCGTTTGAGTTTGACAATCCGTTTATGGGATGGCTGCAACCTAAAAGTGATCGTCATTCATTAAATTCTAATTCTGGTATTGCTACCGCAATAAAATATACTGGAAACCCAACCAATACCACCTATTGCAGAATCAAAGTAAATAATGATGCAGGGTATCAACTTATAAATGAAGGTTTCCGTGGTATGGGTATTAAAAAAGATGCTGCTTACAATTTATATGTTTCAGCAGCAAAACCAAGTGGCAACATTAAAACTATCATTTTTCAGTTTATAGATGAAAGCGGAAATGTTTTAGGTGAAACCAAAATAGCACCAACAACTGCAGATTGGAAGGATTACACTGTTCAAATATCAGCAACAAAAACCGAAGCAAAAGCAAAAATAAAAATCACTTTTGAAGGAACAGGCGATATTGATTTGGATATGATTTCATTATTTCCTGTTGATACTTGGCAAGGAAGAAAAAATGGTTTACGCAAAGATATTGTTCAATTATTGTACGATATGAAACCAGGATTTTTACGTTTTCCAGGTGGATGTATTGTAGAAGGTAGAACTTTAGAACAACGCTACCAATGGAAAAAAACGGTTGGCGCAGTTGAAGACAGAGAAATTTTAATAAACAGATGGAACACAGAGTTTGACCATAAATTAACTCCCGATTATTTTCAAACATTTGGCTTAGGCTTTTTTGAATATTTTTTATTATCAGAAGATATAGGCGCAGAGGCATTACCAATTTTAAGTTGTGGAATGGCTTGCCAGTTTAATACAGGCGAGTTAGTACCTTTAGAAGAGTTAGACCCTTACGTACAAGATGCTTTAGATTTAATTGAATTTGCAAATGGTGATATAACTACACATTGGGGGAAATTAAGAGCCGATATGGGGCATCCAAAACCATTTAATTTAAAATACATTGGCGTAGGTAACGAGCAATGGGGTTCAGCATATATTGAGCGTTATAAAGTGTTTGAAAAAGCTATTAAAAGCAAATACCCAAACATGATTATTGTTTCTGGAAGTGGTCCATTTCCTGAAGGCGATTATTTTGAATATGGTTGGGAAGAACTAAAAAAATTAAATGCTGAAATTGTAGATGAGCATTATTATAAAAGTCCACAGTGGTTTAAAGACAACGCAACACGCTATGATGCATATGATAGAAAAGGCCCAAAAATATTTGCAGGCGAATATGCCGCACAAAGTGTAGCAATTGCAAGTCCAAAAAACAAAAATACGTGGGAATGTGCTTTGTCTGAAGCAGCTTTCATTACCGGTTTAGAGCGTAATGCAGAAGTGGTTCATTTAACATCATACGCACCACTTATGGCACATGCTGAAGGTTGGCAATGGACACCAGATATGATTTGGTTTAACAATTTGGATGTTTATGGTACAGCAAATTATGAAGTTCAAAAATTATACGCTACAAATAAAGGTACAGATTTATTATCTATCACTAATAAAGGAATTGATGTAACAGGGCAAAATGATTTGTACGCCACAGCATCAAAAGACATAAAAAATAAAACAGTTATTATTAAACTTGTAAATACATCGGCTAAAACTCAAGACGTTGTTGTGAATTTATTAGGCAAAAAAGTAAGCTCAAAAGGAACAATTATTATATTAACTAGTGAAAATTTAACAGATGAAAATTCATTTGAAACACCAAATAAAATTAGCCCTAAAAAAGCTGATTTCAAATTGAAAGGAAAAAGAGCTTCTGTAAGTTTACAACCTAATAGCTTTACAATTTTAAAGTTAAAATTAATTTAATGTCGGTATTTTTTTAATACATTTAGCATTGCAATTAATAAGTGTTATAATTACACGAATTAAAGTTTAACAAAAATGTTGTTATATTAATTTGAAAACCAACTAAATAAAATTATGAATAGATTTAAAAAAAGTATCTACGTGCTTTCGGTTGTAACCATTGCTTTTTTAAGTGTTCAATGTAAAAGCGATAAAAAGAAAGACGTTGAGGTTGTGCCTCAAAAAGAAAATTTAGTAACTATTTCAAAAGAAGCGTATGGTACAACAGCCGATAGTATTGCTGTAGATAAATACACTTTGAAGAATGAAAAAGGTATGGAAATAGACATTATAACCTACGGAGGCATCATTACAAAATGGACTGCGCCAGACAAAAATAACAACTACCAAGATATTGTTTTAGGTTATAATACCTTAGCGGAATATGAAAAAGCAACACCTTATTTTGGAGCACTAATTGGCAGATATGGTAATAGAATTGCAAAAGGTAAGTTTTCAATTGATGGTGTTGAATATAACTTAGCAACAAACGATGGTTCTAACCACTTACACGGTGGTGTAAAAGGATTTGATAAAGTAGTTTGGACAGCAAATGAAGTTTCAACAGATAGCACAGCATCTATCGTTCTTACTTATTTAAGTAAAGATTTAGAAGAGGGTTACCCAGGAAATTTAAAAACCACAGTAACATATACACTTACAAACGATAATGAATTGTTGGTTGATTATGAGGCAACAACCGATAAAAAAACCATAGTTAACTTAACACAACATTCTTATTTTAATTTATCTGCCGATTTTTCTAAAACTATTTTAGATCATGAAATTACAATAAATGCAGATAAGCTTGTGCCAGTTGATGCTACTTTAATACCAACAGGCGAACTTACAGATGTAACCAATACGCCATTCGATTTTAGAATAGCTAAAGCCATAGGAAAAGATATTGGTGTTAAAAACGAACAATTAGCAAGAGGTTTAGGTTACGACCATTGTTGGGTGTTAAATAACCAAAATAAAGGTGTAAGACTTGCAGCTTCTGCATACGAAAAAGAAAGTGGCAGATTACTTGAAATTTTTTCTGATGAACCAGGAATTCAACTATACACAGGTAACTTTTTAGATGGCACATTACCAAATAAACAAGGAGGAACGTATGCACACAGAACAGGTTTTTGTTTAGAAACGCAACACTACCCAGATTCGCCTAACCAAAAAGCGTTTCCGTCAGTAGTTTTAAGTCCAAGTGAAACTTATAAATCTAAAACATCATTCAAGTTTTCAGTAAAGTAAACTTATAATACACATACATAAAAAAACCAGTAATATTAACATTGCTGGTTTTTTTTATTGTATTTAATACTTCATTACAAAACCACCATGTGCTTTCATTGTAACTGTAACATTTTCAGAAGTATTTATCGGGTTTTTTAAAAAGCCATTAGCACTATCTGTAATAATAAAACCGTTCTTTTGGTTTATAAAAGATAAATTAAGAACAACTGTTTTTTCGGTGTTTTCACCATTAATACCAACCACAAACCACGTGTTATTTTTCTTTCTAGCCATCACGACATCTTTTCCAGGAAAACCATAAACAAATCTAGATTCGTCCCAATTTGTTGGAATATCTTTTAGATAATCAATTATAAATTGTGGTTGTTTAGCCATACCATCTGGTGTTTCTGCCATGTGTTGAATACCTGATAGAAACAGTATAGGAAGTGCCAATTCAAAAGTTGGTGTGGTTTTTCTTGTAATGTTAGGAATGGCATCTAAAACCATGGGTGTAAAATCCATTGGATCAAAAACATTGCGTGTAAAAGGTAACATGGTACAATGGCTAGGTTGTAAATCGGCATTTTCTTGAAAGAAAGTAATAAACTCTTCACCCTTAATAGCTTCGGTAGTTAATAAATGCGGATAGGTACGTTGCCAACCTCTAGGAAGCGTTGCACCATGAAAGTTTACTAATAGTTTATACGTTGCAGCATCTTTTAAAATGGCGTGGTAATAGGCAATCATAGATTGCCCGTCGCCTCCAAAAAAATCTACTTTTATACCTGCAATACCTAATTGATTTAGTTTAGAAAACGTTTCAACTCTATCATTATGTGTTAATAATTTATCTTTTGGGTGGTAAGGTGTTGTATTCCATGAGCCTGATGAGTTGTACCAAAGCAGCAATTTTACATTTTTAGTTTCGGCATAATCTGCTAATTGTTTTATTTTTTCATCACCAATTCTTGTGTCCCAATCGGCATCAATAAGGCAATATGGCCAATTCATTTCAGAGGCATAATCTATAAATTTCATAGATGTTTCGTAGTTGGTAAATTCATCTTTCAGTAATACCCAACTCCAAGAGGCTAAACCACTTTTTATGAACGAAGGATCTAAATCAATAGCTTTTTCAGCTAAATCGGTACCTAACGTACTTTCGGTAATGGTTTTTAAAGAACCGATGGTTATAATACGCCAAGGCGAAAACCAAGGTAATTTAGATTCAGGATTTAATGCACCATCAGGAAAAATTTCTTCGCTTTGAGGAAATGTAACTTGTATGGCATTTGCATCAGTATTATACATTAATCGGCTACCGCAATAATTTTCATTTAAAGTAGTTTCTGAAATTAAAACCCACGTATTATTGCTGTTAAATAACGCAGGATATACCCAACCTTCACCTATTGGCGATTTTGAGTTTGCAGGAATGCCCATTTGATAATGCTCTTCATAGGAAGGGTTTGTACTTTCCCAACCTGTTTTTGCTTTAGACATGGGTTGTAACCACGCTTTAGTTTCAGCAGAAAAATTATAAGTGGTTTTTTCTTCAGTTATTTTTTTAATTTCTGAAGTGGTTTCAGGGAAGTAATAACGAAACGCAACACCATCATCCGATAATCTAAAGATAATATCCATTAAGTTTCCTTTACTATTTTGAAGCTTTACAATATATTCATTAGCTGAATACTTTATGTTTTTCTGCTTTCCTTGAAGCATAGAATAGTTATCTGTAACCAATTTTGGCTTAGAAACCTTTACCAGTTTTAAATTATTGAAAAAGTTAGCATCTTCCCTTAAAACACCCAGATTTGAAGAATCAATTACTATATCGTTATTATGGGAAATTTTGTAAGTTGGTGTATTATCTGTGCTTAATTTGAATTCTAACTTGATGGTTTTTGTTGGATTTTCAAAAATTGAAATAGCCTTTTGAGCATTACAAGAAACTAAAAAAAGGCTAAAAAAGAATAGTGTAAATATATTTTTCATATAAGTGTTTTAATTACACTTGTAAAGTACAAAAAAAAACAGTTTGTGTGTATTTTATTTTATATGAAAATTTAGCTTTTTTAAAACATTAAAAATTTAATGGATTTTTTAACAACCTCATTTAGGCTTTCTGGTAATGAATCTTTTTTCCAAGGATGATTTGCTCCAAATACATGGTTAGCACCATCAATAATTTCCAATTGACTTTTAGGATTCCAATTATGAAGTAAATTTGCTTCATCCAACAAAACACTATCATCTTGATTTCCGTGAAGTATTAAGTGAGGAATTTTTAAATTTGAAACTGCTCGTTTAATAGTTAATCGCTTTTCATTAGCTATAAAATCTTCATAAAATTGGTAATAATGTGGCATTTGCTGTTTGGTTCTGCCATTTAAAACATGTTTTACGCCTGTTTTTTTCCAAAGTTCAATCTCTTGTTTTGTTCCCATTCTGTTACCAAAATTGGAAACACTTGCTAAACTAATTAGTTTTGTAATTCGGGTATCTTCTTCTGCTTTAATAGCTACAATTCCGCCGCCTCTACTATGCCCAATTAGTGCAAGGTCATTAATATTTGCTATGCTTTTTATTTCTTCGGTATTAAAAATCCAATCAATAACAGTTTTTAAGTCATCTAATTCTTTGGTGTAATTGTTATTTCCAAAGGCTTCCAAATCTGGAAAATCTATAGGTTGTTCCAAAGTACCACCATTATGAGAGAAGTTGAATTTTATGAAATAAAATCCAGCTTCTGCAAAGGTTTTTGCCATAACATTCCATGAACCCCAATCTTTAAAGCCTTTGTAACCATGACAAAAAATTATAACAGGCATGTTTATTTTATTTGAAACAAAAGTGGCATCAATTAAAATTGGTTTTTCATGGATTCCATTAATTACGGTATGTTTTTGCGTTATCATTTAAACTTCTTTTTCAGTAAATGGGATGTTAGGATTACAAATTTCTAGAATAAGTTGCTTTAACTCAACTGTAAAATTATCAATAGTATCTTGAGTAATTAAGGTGTCTTTTTTAGCATAAGCTCCAGCTTTATCTTTTTTAGCGAAATTTAAAAACCCTGCGCTTAGGTTTTTAAATGAAATAATACCAGCTTCTATGGGAAGTTTTATATCACCTTGAAGTTGCATTATTAGTGCATAAGTAAGTACTTGAAAACTTTTACTATACTTTTTATAATCGGTTGTAATATCTTCCCAATTTACAATTTCAACAAGATTTTGGTCTACGCGCCCGGTTTTGTAATCAATAATGCGGGTTATACCGTTATACTCATCAACACGATCAACTTTTCCAACTAGTTTTACAGGAAAATTTAATTCGGGAATTTCTATAATAACTTCGCTATTTGCTTCAATTTCTAATATTTTTATTTGGTTTCCAGCTTTTAAATTAGCTATTTCCAAATCTAAAAAGTTAGACACATAACGTTTTGCAATTTCAAAAATAATAAGGTTTTTGCCTTTTGTAATATCGCCTTCTTTGTATTCTTTTTTAAAGTGATAGGTTACTGTATCTTCAATTTGATTTTTTAGGTTTTTAATACTTTCAACAGTTAAAAATGTACCTTTTAGTGGTTTATAAAAATCTTCAAGCGTATTGTGAACAACGGTTCCTAAAGTGTTAGCAGCAACGGTTTCTTCAACATCGTCGTATTCTTTTATTTTTAATACTTTCTGATAATAAAAATCTATAGGGTTTCTAATATAAGATGTTAAGGATGAAGGTGAAAACCCTTTTTCGGCAAGTTTTATTAACTCATTTTGAAGGTTTTCGGTTTTCTCAATCGTATTTAAAGTTGTTTCTATAACAGGAACTTCTGGCACTATAATTTGATGCTGTATGTTGTGCTTGCCTTCTATTTCTAATTGGGTTATAAACCTGCTTTTTTCGCCACCTGTTAATACATCTGCTTCTGTGTTATAAAGAATGTAAACGTTTTTAGCACGTTGTAAAAGTCTGTAAAAGTGATAGGTGTAAACGGCATCTTTTTCTTTATAAGTTGGTAGGTTGTTTTCCAATTTCACATCAAAAGGAATGAATGAATTATTGCTTTTTCCAGAAGGAAGCACACCTTCATTAACCGACGAAATAATGACCGTTTCAAAATCTAAAACACGCGATTCTAACATTCCCATAATTTGCAAACCTTGTAATGGTTCACCTTGAAAATCTAAAGTTTCCGAGCTTAATAACTCTTTATAAATACCAAATAAGGTTGAAACATCTTTTATGTGTTGGTATGTAGAATTTAATCTAGAAAGCTCGTTAAACAACTCGTTAAAACGGAATAAATATTCTAATGAAAGTAAATTTGATGTTTTGTTTTCATCCAAATGCTGTTTAATGGTTATTATTAAATTAGAACAGTTTTTTAGTACATTTTCAATAGTTGTATCCCAATTTAAAAACAAGGTATTTATAACTGCAGTACAGTTTTCAGCAATTTTATTTAAGCGTTCAACAGTAACATAAATAATGTTGTTGTCTTCAATGGTTTCAATTAGTTTTGATGCATAATCAATACCATCAACAAAAAACAACGGTCTTATAAATTGATGAGAAATAATATTTATCACTTCTTTATAATAAAATGCGTTTGATGGATTTTTATGCAGATGAAACAACGCTTCAAACAACGATGCTAAAGGAATTGATTTTAACGGAAAACCCATAGTAATATTTAAAGCATCACTATTTTCTGGTAGTGAATTAAGTACTGGAATTAGCAAGGTTTCATCACCAAGAATAACTGCAGTGTTTTGAAGGGTTTGGTTTTCTTGTTTTAAGGTTTTTAATAAAGAACCAATATATTTTGCTTGACCAATATTTTTAGGTACGCCAAATGTTTTAATATTTTTTTCAGTTGAATAATAATTTGTTACCCAATTAAAAGGATTGTTTTTATAAAATAACCAAGTTTCTTTATGATGCTTAGTAAACAATGCCGCATCATGGTTTGGATGGTTTATAAAATGTGCATCAATATCCCAATATACTTTTGCTAAATTGTTTTTAAGCAATTCTTGAATGATAGTTTCTTCGCAAGTATTTAAGGCGTTAAAACCTAAAAAAACATGCTGTTTTTGGCTATTGTTTTGAATGTAAACTTCTAAGTTTTCAACAGCTTCTCTATAAATTAAACCTTGGTAACCAAGGTTGTTATGTAATAGGTGTTCTGTAAAATGGGTGTAGTATGAATGTAATTTGTTCCAAAAGGCTAAGTATTTTTTAACAAAATCAGTTTGGTTTCCTTCAACCGACCAATGTTTTAAATCTTGAATATTGCTTAAATATTCAAAGATATTTTTTTGAGGAATGCGATATCTGTCAATCTCATTAAAGTCTTGCAGTAAAATTTGTGCCCATTTAGAAAACACTTCAAAAGTATCGGCATTTTCTTTTTTAGTTAATTGAAGGTAGGTGTTGTAAAACTGAAAAAGAAGCTCTGTGTTTGAAATTGACTTTAGTTGCGACAACTCTTCAACAAATTCTTCAATACTAATAATTGAAGGCGAAAAAATAGTTTGTTTAGCAACGCTACTTAGCTGATGTTTTAAAAAAAGTCCAGCCCGTTTACTAGGTAAAATAAAGGTAAGTTCAGATAGGTTTGCATTGTTTTTTTGCAAGTCTTTTAGAACATCAAAAATAAATGTTGTCATTATATAAAAATAAAAAACGCTTCGGATATCCGAAGCGTTTTTAAACTTATTTATTTAAAGTTAATTAGCTTTTATTATTTAGCTAAGTTAATTTCAACACGTCTGTTGTTTGCTCTACCTTTTGCAGTTGTATTTTTATCTATTGGTTTAGACTCACCATAACCTTTAGATGAAAGTCTGAATTCATCAATACCATTTTTAGTTAAATATTCTTTAACTGATAACGCTCTAGCGTCAGATAAATCTTGGTTTAACTTATCGCTACCTACACTATCAGTATGACCTTCAACTGTAAATTTAGAGTTAGGGTATTCTTTAAGAATTTTGATAATATCAGCTAATACAGCTTGAGATTGAGATTTGATAGAAGATTTTCCAGTATCAAATAAAATCGTTTTAGCGTAAGCATTTAAAGTTTTTTGAACTTCTTCAGAAACTTCAGGACAACCGTTGTTAGCAACAGTACCTTTAACGTCTGGACATTTATCATCTTTGTCTAATACGCCGTCACCGTCTGTATCTGGCCAAGGACAACCTTTGTTAGCAGCAGGACCAGCAACTGAAGGACATTTATCGTCAGCATCAGTTACACCATCACCATCAGCATCTGGACAACCAGCTAAAGCTTTTAAACCAGCAACTGTAGGACATTTGTCATCTTTATCAGCAACACCGTCACCGTCAGAATCAGGACATCCGTTTAATTCAGCTAAACCAGCTTCGTTAGGACAAGCATCTTTGCTGTCTTCAATACCATCACCATCAGTATCAGGACAACCATTGAAAGCTGCAATACCTTTAACATCTGGACAAGCATCATCTTTGTCAAAAATACCATCACCATCAGTATCAGTACCACCAAATTTAATAGAGATACCAGCTGTGTGTTGGAAATGAGAATTTAAGTAATCTTCGAAAGAGTGTTTGTAAGCTGTTTGTAATGTTAAACCAACATTATCATTAAACCAAATGTTTAAACCTAAAGTTCCATTTAAAGTACCAGCACCAATTTCATTAACCCAAGTGTAACCACCACCAACACCTAAATAAGGGTCAATAGTTGTTCCTTGTAAAAAGTTATATTTAATAGTACCATCAATACCATAGTAAGATAAATCACCTGCATTTGAAGCACCATCCCAGTTTTCAATTTTGTTTAAAGATCCACCTACTCCTAAAGAGAAACCATCACCTAAATATTTAGAAACAGTAATAGTTGATAACGATGGTAAAATGTTCCAGTTGTCTCCAACGTTGAAGAAGTCTTTAAACATTCCACCTACATCACTTGTTGGGTAATTATCTACGGCATTAGCACCAATTGTAATTTGCCATGGATTGTTTTTGTCTTGCGCATTAGAGTTGCTATAACCAAGTACAAGCAACATAGCGAACAGTAATCTGCTAAGATTTTTCATATTCAAAAGTTTAATTTTTAAGTGTTAATTGTAAACAAAAGTAAGTTGTTAAATGTTATTAACAAAGACAAATATATAAAAAAAACGAAGATTTTACTTGTTAAGTACTATTTCAGAATGATTTTATATGATTTTTAATGCTTTGCCTACGGTAGTGAAGGCAAGAATAGCTTTGTCTAAATGCTGTTTTGTGTGTGCTGCCGAAAGTTGAACACGTATTCTTGCTTTTCCTTTTGGTACAACAGGAAAAAAGAAGCCAATAACATAAATACCCTCGTTTAAAAGCATATTTGCCATAGTTTGCGATAATTGAGCATCATATAGCATTACTGGAACAATAGCAGAATCTCCATTAACAATATCAAAACCAGCAGCTTTCATGCCTTTTTTAAAATAGCTTGTATTCCATTCTAATGTGTCGCGCAATTCAGTATTATTTGCCAACATATCAAAAACCTTTATAGAAGCACCAACAATAGCAGGTGCTAATGAATTTGAAAATAAATACGGTCTAGAACGTTGACGAAGGATGTCTATAATTTCCTTTTTACCAGTAGTATAACCACCCATAGCACCACCTAAAGCTTTTCCTAAAGTACCAGTTATAATATCAATTCTGTTTAAAACGCCTTTTTCTTCAAGTGTTCCACGACCTGTTTTACCTATAAAACCTGCGGCATGACATTCATCAATCATTACTAATGCGTCGTATTTATCAGCTAAATCACAAATTTTATCAAGCGGCGCTACTATACCATCCATAGAAAAAACACCATCTGTTACAATTATCTTAAATCTAGCTCCATTTTTATTGGCAGCAATAAGTTGGTTTTCTAAATCTTCCATATTGCTGTTTTCGTAGCGGTATCTGGCGGCTTTACATAAACGTACACCATCAATTATGGAAGCATGATTTAAAGAATCGGAAATTATAGCATCTTCAGCGCCAAGCAAAGGCTCAAAAACGCCACCATTAGCATCAAAAGCTGCGGCATAAAGTATGGTGTCTTCTGTTTGATAAAAATTGGCTATTTTTTGTTCTAATTCTTTGTGAATATCTTGAGTACCACATATAAAACGTACAGAACTCATGCCAAAACCATGTGTATCCATGGCGTTTTTTGCTGCTTGAATAACATCGGGATGCGATGATAATCCTAAATAATTATTTGCACAAAAATTTAAAACGGTTTCGCCTGTATTTAAAGTAATTTCGGCACCTTGAGCAGAAGTGATAATACGTTCTTCTTTATAAAGTCCGTTGTTTTTTATGTCTTGAAGTTCTAATTCTAGATGTTTTTTTAGTTTTCCGTACATAATTTTATGTTTTTAGCAAAATTACACTTCTTTTACTAAAATATCATCATTTATATACACAAGAATCTTCTTTTTAATGCGAATATTCATTTCAAGTAATACATCTTCATACGATTGCAATTGTTGGGTGTGTTTTTTATCTTCAGCACCTGTTTTATAATCAATAAGTATTGCATCATTTTCGGTAGTTAAAACCACTCTGTCGGGTCTTAAAATAACGCCTTCTTTGGCAATAATATCACGTTCGTTATATATAGTTTGGGTTGAATTATAATACATTTCAAGTGAAGGATGATTCACTATTTTAGTAATTATTTTTTGCAATTTTTCAGCCTGTGTGTTACTAATAATGGCAGTATTTACATAACTAAAAACAGCAATTTCAACATCGTCTTTGGTTTTAATTTTCGCCATGATATTATGAATTAGATTTCCTTTTTCAATGGCTTCTTCTTGGTTCGTATCCCAAAGCATACCCGATTTTGTAACTACTTTTATATTTTGACTTTCTTTAGATGTTGAAATAAATTCTGTTTGAATTGTGTTTTCTGTTGAAGTTATTTCTGGTTCACTTTCTCTTTTTTGATTTCCGAAGAAATACACAGATTCCGAATCGTTCCAAATGCCTAAATGTTGCAGATAATTAATGAACAAACCTGAATATTTTTTAATACTTACATCGCCTTTTGAAGCGGTTTCGGTTGATGAAATAATGTAAAGTTGCTCAACAGCACGTGTTAAAGTTACATACAGCAAATTAATGTTGTCCAGCTCTTGTTCAGATTTGTGGTTGTTGAAAATTTCCAAGCCAATAGCACCAAAATTCTCAAAGTCTTTATTGAAATTTAATAACGTATGCGAAAACCCTTTGTAAATATTTTTATTAATAGGAAACCATTCTTTAGGTTCTAATTCTCTGTAAATATCTAAATCGGCATACGGGAAAATAACCACAGGAAATTCCAACCCTTTGGATTTATGAATAGTCATTATTTGAACTGCATTTTGCCCAACAGGTGAAACAATGCTTAAATTGTTTTTTTTCTTATCAAAATACTCTATAAAACCAGAAATATTTGAGCCTTTTTTTTGTGAAAAGTCTAAAACCACATCCAAATAAAACTGAATATAAGCGTTCGATTTTTCAACTAAACTAAAGCTTCTTACAATGGTTTCAACCAAATCAAATAAGGGTAATTGTAATAATTGATGGCTGTTTATTTGAATATTAAAAGATTCAAAACTTTTAAATAATTGCGAAGTTGAAAGGCTTATATGCTGGCTAAAAAAATCGTGCTTGTTTTCAATTTTAAATTTAGTAGCCAAAAAATTTAAAATCGCTACTTTAATTTCGTTGTTTTTTGGCTGAATTAATAGTGAAAGTACATTGTTTATAAATGTAACTTCTGGCGCATTGTAAATTAATAACGTTTCTGAAGAAATAATCCGAATGTTTTTCTCGCTTAAGTAATTTGCAATAGCAACACCTTCTTTTTTCTTTCTAACTAAAATGCAAATGTCTTTATATTCAAAGTCGTTTTCAATGCATTTTTCAATGGTTTTCAGTACGTTTTCACAAAATTGTTCATCTCTATCATCATCTTTTTCAATGTTTAAAAAGGATAGTTCAACATAACCTTGTTCGGTTTTAGTTGTGTTTTGGTTTGCGTTTTCGTAAAGATTTCTATAAGCTTCATTACTAAAAACTTGGGTTGCCAAATAATTAAAAAAACCATTATTAAAAATAACTACTTCTTTAAAACTTCTAAAGTTAAAATCTAACGTGTTTACGTTTTGATTGCTGTTTGGAAACGGTTTTGCTGTTTGGTTAAATAAATCTATAAACTGTTCTGCTTTACCACCACGCCAACGGTAAATGGCTTGTTTTGCATCGCCAACTAGCATGGTACTTCCTGTATTGGTAGCTAAGGAGTTATCTAACAAAGGCATTAAGTTTTTCCATTGCATTGTTGAGGTATCTTGAAACTCATCAATAAAATAATGCTTAAATTTTTCGCCCAAACGTTCGTAAATAAATGGTGTTGGTTGGTTGGTTATTTCGTTACTAATGATGCTGTTAAATTCTGAAATGAGCATTTTGTTTTGGTCTAATTTTAACAGATTTAATTCATTGTTTATTGCGTTTAATACCGATAATGGCGTGGTGTTTTTGTAGAAAGCTTTTGAAAATTTAAGATGAAAAATAGCTTGTTTAGTAAGGTTAAAAGCTTGTGCTATTTGCGGTTGTAATTGGTCTATAATTGAAGCTATTTCGGGTGTTACGCGTTTTGGGTAAAGCGTATTATTTTCAATATCGTCTTGCCATTTGTTACCAAAAGTAACATCAAAATTTTTATTGGCTAATTTTTGAAAATGCTTTGGTAAATAGCCAGATGAAAAATCATTAAACTCCAAACCAGCTTCTTCAAACAAGGTTAAAAGACTTTTTGATGCTTCAACAATCGCATTTTCAGTAGTTTTTATATCATTTTTTAATTGAATTTTTAAATTTTTAAAATCGTCTAAGGTTTTATCTTTTAAAGTTTCAATAAACGGAATGTCATTTTCATTGGTAAGTAGTTTTGCTATTTTATTAAAATCAAAAGCAACATCCCAACTTTTATCATCATCGGCTTTTTCAATAGCAAATTCTACTAAAACCTTTGTTAAATCAGCATCGGTTCCAGCTTTGGCAATTAAACTATCAACAGCTTCATTTAACAAAGCATCTTGGTCTAATTCAACTTCAAAGTTTAATGGCAATTTTAAGTCGTAAGCAAAGGTTCGTATTAGTTTATGCGTAAATCTATCAATGGTTGAAATATCAAAAGCCGCATAATTATGTAAAATAGTGTTTAGTAAAATTTTAGATTTTTCATGAAGTTCCTTTGGAGCCATTTGCAATTCTTTACAAATAGTTTCAAACATGGTATCTGATTTTTCAAAAATAGCATCATCCGAAAAGGTTTTAAGCGTTTTGATGATGCGTTCTTTCATTTCAGCAACCGCTTTGTTGGTAAACGTAATAGCTAAAATGCGCTTAAATTGCTGTAAATTGTTCGACTTAAATAAAATTTTTAAATATTCTTTTACTAAAGTGAAGGTTTTTCCACTTCCTGCAGAAGCGTTATATATAGTAAAAGGATGTATTTGCGACATAAATATTGAAATTTGCATACAAGATAAAAACTATCAATGGTTTGATAACAATTAATTATTTTTAATTGATGTGTTTTATCCGTAAATTTGAAAATAAAATAAATACTAATAATTAAAACAAAACATTATGGCTTTTGAATTACCACAATTAGGATATGCTTATGATGCCTTAGAGCCTCATATTGATGCACGTACTATGGAGATACACCACTCAAAACATCACCAAGGATATACTACCAATTTAAATAATGCAATTGCAGGAACCGATTTAGATGGAAAATCTATTGAAGATATTCTTGCAAATTTAGATATGAATAACGCTGCAGTAAGAAATAATGGCGGTGGTTTTTACAACCACTCCTTATTTTGGGACGTAATGAAACCAGAAGGTAAAGGCTATTTATCTGGCGAATTAAAAGATGCTATTGAAGCAGCTTACGGTTCTAAAGAAGGTTTTATGGATGCATTTTCTAAAGCAGCTGCAACACGTTTTGGTTCTGGTTGGGCTTGGTTATGTGTACAAAAAGGAGGTAAGGTAGAAGTTTGTTCGTCGCCTAACCAAGATAATCCACTTATGCCAGGTGTTGGTTGTGGTGGCACACCAATTTTAGGAATTGATGTTTGGGAACATGCTTATTATTTAAACTACCAAAACCGTCGTCCAGATTATATTAATGCATTTTTTAATGTTATTAACTGGAATGAAGTTGAAAGACGTTACGCTGAAGCGAAATAATTTTATAATAAAATATAAAGGCGTTCAAGTTTTTTCTTGAACGCCTTTTTTTATGCCTTATTTTATAAATTTTGTGGTTAGCGTATTTACAAATAATACGTTTCCTATTTTATCATAACCTTCAAATACCTCGATATTTTTAGCAGATTTTATCATGGCTTCATGGAAACCAATTACCGTTAAATCAGCATCAACCGAGTATTCATTTATCAAATCATGTCTGTTTTTATGTTCGTCTAAAGGTAAAACGCGAATATTATTAGCAGAAATTGGTAAACGACCGCTAGAGGTTAATTCAATTAAGTTTTCTTCTTCTTGCTTTAAATGTTCTTTAGGGAATGTAGCAAAAATTTTAATTTGCCCTTTTTTCCAATCGGAATGCCCAAGAATGATGTACGACATTAAAATCATTAAATTGGCATTTTCATAATCTTCTTTATTAATCCAAACATGAATATCTTTTTTGTATCCAAAACCCTTGTCGGACGTTGCCAAAATACACAAGTCGTATTTTGCGGTTTTTAAAACGCTGTAATTGTCAACAATGTCTGTTAGCCATTCGGTTTGACCTTTTTTATACTCAAAAAGCATCATATTGTTTGGTTGTCCAGAAATACCAGGTTGCTGTATAGCTTGTACAATAGCAGCGGTATTTGATGGGGAAATAAGGGTTTCTAAAAACACATTCGATTTACTTGATGCAGAAATATTAATTAGTTTTTCAAGATTTTTTTCGGCTCGTTCTTTAGATTCTTTAGAGAAATAATCTTTTTCAAAATGGATATAGGTTCCAAAACCATAGCGGTGCGAAATCCATTTCATCATTTCTAATGCGCTGTAACGTTCAAAACTATCTTTAGATAAACATAAAATAGCTGGTCTCCAATCTTCTTCGGCCTTATCTTTTTCAGCTTTTTGTAAAAATACCTGCATGGTTCTACTAAATTGATGAATTACACCTTGAAAAATATTAGCCATTCCTTTTTTAGTATCACTTTTAATAGAAATGTAGAAATATAATACCACCATAAGCGCAATGGCAGCCATAGCATAAGGTGTGTTAATTTTAAACATTAAATAAATACACATAATGGCACCTAATAAGGATAAATACCATTTCGATTTAAATGAAGGTCTATAAGAAGGATCTGCGGCAAAATGTTGTAAAAATGAAATTAAACATAAAGATCCATAAGTAACCATGAAGAACATAGAAATAATTTCGGCAACAGCATTAACATCGCCCATTAAAACAAAAACCAAGGCTATTATACTTGTAAGAATGGTAGCGTTTCTAGGTTCATTATTCTTTTTTGTGCCTTTAGCAACCCAAAAATTTACAAATTTATTAGGAAATACTTTGTCGCCGCCTATGGCTTGAAGTGTTCTTGGCGCTACCATAAATGAACCAAGCGCTGATGAAATGGTTGCAGCCGCTAAACCTATGGGTATAATTGGTTCCCATAAAGCTATTTTACTCATTATTAATTGATCTGCAACCAAGTCTGATGGGTTTGCTGAAGATGCTAATTTATAGGCGATAAACACATATATTATCATACCTATTACGGTAGCAGCTAGCGTTCCTAGTGGTATGGATTTTTTTGGATCTTTTAAATCGCCAGATAAACCAACACCAGCTGTCATACCTGTAAATGCTGGAAAAATGATAGCAAACACATAAAAAAAACTTTTATCGGAATTTACACCACTAAATAGTTGAGAGCTATCAAAAACTTCAGAATAAGATGTTGAACCCATAAAGAAGAAAACTAACGAAAGTGCAAGTATGGCAACAACAATGTATAAAGCTTTCATACCCAAATCGGCACCTTTAGTTACCATAAGCCAAATTAAAAGTAACAATGCAGGAATGGTAAATAAGCGGTTATCATAAATTTCATAACCAAATTCTGTAGCAACCCAAGGTTTTATGGCATCAAACGCTTCACCAAAAGCAATAACATAAAATGCCACACTTATAGCTTGCGATAAATAGAGTGCAATACCAATAGCAGCACCAATATTAACACCAAACGAACGCGAAATAATAAAGTATTCACCACCACCTTCAACTTTTTGATTGGTAGCTATTTCTGCTAAAGCCATAGCGGTTGGTATAGTAACTAAATGACCTATAAATATAATTAGTAGTGTTCCTGAAAATCCTACTGATCCAACTGCAAAACCAAAACGCAAAAACATCACAGCACCAAGTATGGTTGATATTGCAGTTAGAAAAACGGGAAGTGTGCCAAAATTAGCTTTAGCTGGCGAAATTGTTTTACTACTCATATTAATTTTGTTGGTTACTGTTTTATGACAGTTAAATTAATGAAAAGTCACTCGTAAAACTATTTTTGTTTTCAGTTTTTAAATTGACCTAAATAGGGTGGCTATAAAGTTGGTATGTTTTTTTAATTGAGGCGTAGTTTTTTAACAAAAAGAGAGGTTGCTAATACTTTAATTTGCGAAAGTTTATAAAATGAAAAAGGTGAACGAGAGTTCACCTTTTTGCCCCAAATCTACCATAAACTTAACCTACTTATGTTATGGTGAGACAAATATATATTGATTAAAGAATTACTAGAAATATTTTAGTCAAACTACTTATAAATTGGCTTAACAGATATTAATCCGTTTTAGTGATTTTAAACACGGATAAACGTACGTTTTAGAAACTAAATCGCATAAAAAAAGGCGAACGAGAGTTCACCTTTTTTTGCCCCAAATCTACCATGAACTTAACCTACTTATGTTATGGTGATACTAATGTATATCTATTTTAGAAACTCTAAATATTTATTAGATAAAACGCATAATTTTTCAGATTAAATGTATTTTCCTCAGAATACATGCGTTAAAATTGTGTACATTTAAATTAATAAGCACGTTCTTTATTGCCTTCATAAAAATTGATGAAAGCACGGTTTACAACGCGGTTACCACCTACTGTTGGGTAATTTCCGGTAAAATACCAGTCGCCTAAATGTTCTGGACATGCTTTGTGTAAATTTTCAACCGATTGGAAAATTATTTTCACTTCAGCATTTATATTATCTGGACTTAAAAGTTCGGCTATTTTATCAGAAATTTGCTCATCTGTAAATGGGTCGTAAATTTCTTTTACAAAGTTTTGTACGTAAACATCTTCTAATTCTGTTTGGTCTATACATTTATCATAAACTTCTTTTACAATATCGTATTTGCCAGCTTCTTTTAATAATTCTAATGCGGCTCTAAAAGCTACTAAACTTTCAAGATTTGCCATATCAATACCGTAACAGTCTGGATAACGTATTTGAGGTGCCGATGAAACCACAACAATTTTCTTTGGGTTTAAACGATCAAGTATTTTTAAGATACTCTTTTTTAAGGTTGTACCTCTTACTATACTGTCATCAATAATAACCAGATTATCATTTGGTTTTATAACTCCATAAGTTACATCGTATACGTGTGCAACTAAATCGTCTCGACTACTATCTTCTGTAATGAAGGTTCTTAGTTTAACATCTTTAATAGCAATTTTTTCAACGCGGATGCGTTCTGATAAAATTTCGGTTACTTTATCAGCTGAAATTGAGCGTTGCCCTGTTAATATGGCGGCTGTTTTCTTTTTATTTAATGAAGCTTCGGCAGTTTCAATCATCCCAAAAAATGATGTTTCTGCTGTATTTGGTATGTATGAAAACACGGTGTTTTTTGTGTCGTTATCAATAGCTTCCAAAACTTTAGGCATTAAAAGTTTACCAAGCATTTTACGTTCTTGATAAATTTCGGCATCACTACCTCTAGAGAAATAAATACGTTCAAATGAACACGATTTACGTTCCAAAGGTTCTAATATTTTTTTAATAACAACTTTTCCAGATTTTTTAGTAATGATAGCATGACCAGGTTCTAGTTCTTTAACGTCTTCAAATTTCACATTGAATACGGTTTGTATTACTGGGCGTTCTGAAGCGATTACAACAACTTCATCATCCATGTAGTAATATGTAGGCCTAATTCCTGCTGGATCTCGTAAAACAAACGAGTCGCCATGCCCTATAAGTCCTGCCATAGCATAACCACCATCCCAATTTTTAGCTGCTTTTCTTAATATTTTGGCAACGTTTAAGCGTTCGGCAATTAACGGAGATGCTTCATTTTTGCTGTAGCCTTCTTTTTTTACATCTTTATAAATTTTACTTACGGCATCATCTAAAAAGTGACCAATTTTTTCCATAATTGTAATGGTATCGGTGTATTCTTTTGGGTGTTGTCCAAGCCTAATAAGATTTGCAAATAATTCTTTAACATTGGTCATGTTAAAGTTTCCAGCCATAATTAAATTTCTATGCATCCAGTTATTTTGTCTTAAAAACGGATGCACACTTTCAACACTATTTTTTCCAAAAGTACCGTAACGCACGTGCCCTAAAAACACTTCACCTATATATGGTATGTGCTTTTTTTGTAGTGCTATATCATCAGCATATTCTGGGTGTTCTGTAAATTCTTTATTTACACGATCGTTTATTTGAGCAAAAATATCTTGTATGGGTTGTTGTGCTATGGAGCGTACACGACTAATGTAACGTTCACCTGGTTTTGTATTTAATTTTATACTTGCAAAACCAGCACCATCTTGTCCACGGTTGTGCTGTTTCTCCATCATAAGGTACATTTTGTTTACCCCATAAAAAGCAGTGCCATATTTTTCTTTATAAAATTCTAATGGTTTTAAAAGCCTTAAAACAGCTATACCACATTCGTGTTTTATTGAATCACTCATTTTTAAAGATTTTCGCTTTACTTAATTTTTATATATCATTCTTTAAAATTTTTAATTTCTAAGGAATGATTAATTATTACTTAAATTAAAAACGCGCTCTATTTTTGAGCGCGCTGGTTTATGCTAATTTTATATCGAACTGTGTTAATTGTTTAAATTGCATCAGTCGTTCCTGTACTTCTTCGTTTTTTAAATTTTCCATACGTTCGGTACCAAACTTTTCAACACAAAAAGATGCTAGGGTTGAACCATAAATAACAGCATTTTTCATGTTTTCAAAAGATGTGTCACCTGTTTTTGCAATGTAACCTGCAAATCCACCAGCAAATGTATCGCCAGCACCAGTTGGGTCGAAAACTTCTTCTAATGGTAACGCAGGTGCATAAAAAAACAGCGTCATTATGAAATAATAAAGCGCCATGTTCACCTTTTTTAATTACGACATACTTTGGTCCCATAGCATGAATTTTTCTTGCAGCCACAACTAAAGAGTATTGTCCAGTAAGTTGTCTAGCTTCCTCATCATTAATGGTAATAACATCTACACGTTTCATAACATTATGTAAATCTTCTAATGCGCTATCCATCCAAAAATTCATAGTATCTAAAACTACTAATTTTGGTTTTTTTGTCATTTGATCTAAAACACTAGATTGGACGATAGGATGTAAGTTTCCTAACATAACTATTTCAGCATCACGGTAGTTTTCTGGAACTACAGGATTAAAATCGGCTAGTGTATTTAATTCTGTAACGAGTGTATCGCGGGTATTCATATCGTTATGGTATTTACCACTCCAAAAGAATGTTTTGCCATTTTTAACGATTTCAATACCAGAGATATTAATGTTTTTATTAGACAAAAGGTCTAAATATTTTTGAGGAAAATCGCCACCAACAACTGAAACAGTTGCAGCATCAATATTAAAATGTGAAGCAGCTAAACCAATAAATGTTGCAGCACCACCAAGAATTTTATCGGTTTTCCCGAAAGGCGTTTCAATAGCATCAAAAGCTACAGTGCCAACAATTACTAATTTGCTCATTAAAGTTATCTGATAATTTTGTGCAAATATACTATTAAACTTTAAAATGCTGTGTTAATTAGTGTTCGATTTATGCCGAAGTTTTATTTATTAAATTTATTGAATAAAGAAATTTTAATTTGTTTTGCCGACTCTTTTCTTGTAAGCAACATTGGTGCATAAACACCAATTGTTATTGCCATTAATACAAATAATGTTTTACTGCCATTTGTGATGGTATTATCTAATAGCGACATAAATTTGTCTGGATTTGTGTTGTAGGCTAGTTTAATAAAACCTTTCATGGTGTAGTAAGCAAACGTGCCTGGAACCATTGGAATTACTGCAGGAATTGAAAATACAAAAGGCGGTGAATGTTTATAATGAGCAGCAAAAATGCTAAGTATGCCTATTACTGCACAACCTATAAAGGTGCTAAATACTACACCAATATTCCAATGCATAAAAAACAACTTTGTAATGCCTCCTAAAGCAGCCATTAAAAAAACAGGAATTAGTGTTCGGGTAGGAACGTTAAATAGAATGGCAAAACCAACGGCAGCACAACCAAACCATATTGCTTTTTCAATAAAAATTAGTATTTCCATTTTAATTAGTATTAAATATTAAAATAGCTAAAAGTAACCCTGTTGAAATAGCAAATGATACGACTACGCCAATAAAAGCACGAACCATTCCGTTTATGGTATTTCCGTCTAAAATATCAGATATTGAATTAATTAATTGTATACCAGGAATTAAATATAGTATAGATGTTATAAAAAGAATGTTATCATGTTTATACGGTAATAACAAACCTAATGAACCAGCTATTGTAGCTGAAAAAAAAGAAGCTATAAATATATTAACGTAAGGGTTTACCTTTTTTTTAGCCAATTCTTGTTTTAAAAATAACCCTAAAAAAGCTGCAATAAAAACAAAAAGCATTTCAATGAAATTGCCATCATTTAATCTGCAAAAAGCACTACATGCAAATGCCACTACCGATAAAACTATAAAACGCGGATAATGAGGCAAGCTTTTTAGTCTTTTAACTTCTTCTTTAGCTTTTTTAACAGATAGTTTTTCTTCTACAATTTGCCAACTTAATTTACTTAAACCACTTACTATTTTAAAATTAGGTATGTGGTTGTAGGTTTGTTTTAATTCATTAAAAGACACATTGCCATCAGAATCTTTAAGCGTAAGTATTATAGCTCTGTGCGTAATTAAAAAATCGGTTTTAAAGTTGTAACTTTTACCTATACGTTGCATGGTAAGGCGTATTCGGTTTGTGTTGGCACCAGAACTCATTAGCAATGCGCCAATTTCTAAAAGTAAAGTGCCAATTTCTGAAGATTGAGGTTTCTGCATTTTTAAATGGAAATGCTTTTTTTAAGTATATACAAATGTAATAATTTTTTAAGTGGTTTATTATAAAGTAAAGCGCTATTATTTCCTTCCAAAATCGGCAGGAATTTCACCCCAAGCTTTGGTTTCCCATTTTACAATAACGGTGGTGTAAGTATTGGTTTTTAACCAGTTTTCAGCTCTTTCAACCAACTGAAAAAGTGCTTTGTTTTTTTCGTTTGGTTCTAATTTAGAATTACACGCTTTCTTTTTCACCCAACTAATGGCTGTTTTACTATCGGTATATAAAATGCGGTCGCTGTTATTTTTTTTAAGAAGTGCCAACCCATGAACCAATGCTAAAAATTCTCCTATGTTATTAGTGCCTTCTTCAAAAGGACCTTGAATAAAAAGTTGTTTTTTGGTTTTAGTATCTACACCGCGGTATTCCATTTTCCCAGGATTTCCACTAGAAGCTGCATCAACTGATATAGAATTGTAATTAGGTTGTCCAATTTTTTTTAATTGTTCAGCAGATAACTCACTTTTAAAATCAGATTTTTTCCCAACATAATCAAAATAATTACCTTTTAAAGCAGCTTTGGCGGCATCAAAACTTTCAAACGATTTGTATTGTGCGCCTTCAAAATTATTTATATGGGCTTTACAGTCGTTCCAAGTTTCAAAAACACCAGTTTTGTGTCCTTTCCAAACGGTATAATATTTCTTTTTCTTTTTTGACATTTTATGTCATCCTGAACTTGTTTCAGGATCTCATCTATTTAAATTTCTTACTTCTATTTTAACAATTCTTCTACTACCTTCGGGAAATGTGCCATTTCCAATTCATGAATTTTAGCAGCAACATCTTCAGCGGTATCCGATGAACTTACATCACACTTCGCTTGAAAAATAATGGCGCCTTCATCGTAATGTTCGTTTACATAATGTATAGTAATACCAGTTTCGGTTTCTTTATTAGCCACGATAGCTTCATGAATATGCATGCCATACATGCCTTTGCCGCCATACTTTGGAAGAAGTGCTGGATGTACATTAATAACTTTATTGGGAAAGGCATTTAAAATAGTTTCTGGAAATTTCCATAAAAAGCCAGCTAAAACAATCAAATCAGGTTTTGAAGCTTTTAAAATATTTAGAACATCATTGGTTTCTGTTAAAGCAATTTTATTAAAAGATAAAGCGCTAACTTTTAATAATTTGCATCTATCTAGTACTTTGGCATGAGGATTGTTCGTAAGCACTTGAACAACAGACGCCTTATTGCTGTTTTGAAAAAATTTGATTAAATTTTCTGCATTAGTACCACTTCCGGACGCAAAAATTACAATACGTTTCATCTTTTATTATTTATATTTTATAGGTGCAACAAGCAAATTAATATAAAATGTTTTGCAAAATTTTTCAAATTTATACCATTTTACACCCAATAATGCTAACTTGTTCAAACAAAAAAAAGAATAAATATTAACAAATTAAGAGTTAAAATAAAATAGTTAAAACTTATTTACTAAATTACAATCACATTTTTTTAGTAAAGATGTGATTTAAAAATAAAGTTTTTTATTTTTGCCACTTAATTAAAACTTAAAATTAAAAGATTATGTCAGACATTGCATCAAGAGTAAAAGCGATTATCGTAGACAAATTAGGAGTTGATGAGAACGAAGTTGTAACTGAAGCTAGCTTCACAAACGATTTAGGAGCAGACTCTTTAGACACTGTAGAATTAATAATGGAATTCGAAAAAGAATTCGATATTCAAATTCCAGACGATCAAGCTGAAAATATAGCAACAGTTGGTCAAGCTATTTCTTATATAGAAGCTGCAAAATAAGCAAAAACATTTTATGGAATTAAAACGAGTTGTAGTCACAGGATTAGGGGCTTTAACACCTATTGGCAATACCAAAGACGAATATTGGGAAGGCTTAATAAGTGGTAAAAGTGGTGCTGCGCCTATAACCTATTACGATACCGAAAAGTTTAAAACGAAATTTGCTTGCGAATTAAAAAACTTTAATGCTACCGATTTTATCGATAGAAAGTTAGCAAGTAGAATGGATAAATTTACGCAATATGCTATGGTAGCTGCTGATGAGGCAATTGCCGATGCAAAGCTAGATTTAGATACCATTAACAAATTGCGAGTAGGCGTAATATGGGGTGCGGGCATAGGCGGTTTAGAAACCTTTCAAGAAGAAGTTTTAAACTTTGCCAAAGGTGATGGTACACCAAGATTTAATCCGTTTTTTATTCCTAAAATGATTGCCGACATTGCGCCAGGAAATATATCCATTAAATATGGATTTATGGGTCCAAATTACACAACAGTTTCTGCTTGTGCTTCTTCAGCAAACGCTATGTTTGATGCTTTAAACTCAATTCGTTTAGGGCATTGTGATGTGGTTGTAACAGGAGGAAGTGAAGCGGCAGTTACTATAGCTGGTATGGGTGGTTTTAACGCAATGCATGCTCTTTCAACTAGAAATGAAAGTCCAGAAACAGCTTCTCGACCATTTGATGCAACCCGTGACGGGTTTGTATTAGGAGAAGGTGCTGGAGCAATTATTTTAGAAGAATATGAGTACGCAAAGGCAAGAGGAGCAAAAATTTATGCTGAGTTTGTTGGTGGCGGTCTGTCTTCAGATGCTTACCACATGACTGCGCCGCATCCGGAAGGAAGAGGTGTTGTTGCCGTAATGAGAAACTGTTTAGAAAATGCAGGTTTAAAACCAGAAGATGTAGACCATATTAATACACATGGAACATCTACACCATTAGGTGACGTTGCAGAACTAAAAGCAATTTCAGAAATTTTTGGTAGTCATGCAAAAAATATAAATATTAATTCAACAAAGTCAATGACTGGGCACTTACTTGGTGCTGCAGGAGCAATTGAAGCTATTTCGGCTATTTTGGCAATGGAACACGGTATTATACCGCCAACCATTAACCACACAACAGTAGACGAAAATATTGATCCAGAGTTAAATTTAACTTTAAACAAAGCTCAAAAGCGTAATATTAAAGTAGCTATGAGTAATACATTTGGATTTGGCGGACATAACGCTTGTGTATTATTCAAAAAATTAGACTAAATCCCGAATGAAAAACATTCGTAACATATTAAATTCCCGTTTTAAACGCAACGGGAATTTTTTTATGGAGTTAACTAAAATTCTTGGGTTTAAACCTAAAGATATTAAATTCTACAAAAAAGCATTCACGCACCGTTCCATGAACATAAAAGATAGTCATGGACACGCCATTAATTATGAGCGTTTGGAATTTTTAGGTGATGCTATGTTAAGTGCCGTTATCGCATCTCATTTATACTTAGAAGTGCCAGCGGGTGACGAAGGCTATTTAACAAAAATGCGATCAAAAGTTGTAAGCAGAGAGCATTTAAATGAATTAGGTAAAGAGCTAAGCCTCATTAAATTAGTAGAAAGCAAAATACCACCAGGACAATTTGGCGATAACATTCATGGAAACTTATTTGAAGCATTAGTTGGTGCCATATTTTTAGACAAAGGTTATAAATACTGCGAAAAATTTATCTATAAACGTGTCATTACACCCTATGTTGATATTGAAACACTTGAAGGTAAAGTAATAAGTTATAAAAGTTTACTAATAGAATGGTGTCAAAAAGAAAAGCGAACATTTGGGTATAACGTTTACGAAGATACTGGAAATGATGAAATAAGACATTTTTCAGTAAAACTATCAATAGATAATAAGGTTGTTGCAAAGGCAAGAGCCACATCCAAAAAAAAGGCAGAAGAAAAAGCCTCAAAACGCGCGTTTTTTGTATTTCAAAACAAAATGTCAAAAATGCTTTAAATCATTTTTAACAACACCAATTAACTATAACGTTTTAGTGGGTTTACTTGTTAAGATTCCCCTAACTTTTACAAAGGAATGTTTTTAAATACTATATTTACGGTGTTTAACATAAGTTATGGCTGTACACAAACTTATTCTGGAATCTGTTTTTGATGAGGTGGATTGCACTTTAATAGCAATTCATTCTGCTATTGAAGATTATAGATTAACATATCTTTTAAATAAACAGTTGGGTACAAATCTTACTCGAAAAATTCCAGATTTAGATTTTAGTGCAGGCAAATCAACATATTCAATTTTTGAATGGGAAGATACTATGAATCTCACAACATGGAACTTAGTGTCTAATATTTGTAAAACAGAAATTAACAAACCTCAAATAATCAACTCGTTGTTTGATACAGAGGAAAAAATAATCAAAACAACCTATTTAGTACCAGAGCACAAGGCCGTTAACTATTTTTTAAAAATAGATAGCGAGTTTAACTTAACGAAAGAAAAACATATTTTAAATAAAATATTACAACTACATCAAGTTATAACAGCCTTTAGTATTGATATTAATCAATTAAAATCCAAAGACAATTTAATTTTTAGCTAATGCCATTAACAAAAAAAACCAAAATAGTAGCTACCTTAGGTCCAGCTACAAGTACCAAAGACGTTTTAAAAGGAATGCTTGAAGAAGGTGTTAACGTTTTTAGAATAAACTTTTCTCATGCCGATTATAATGATGTAGCAGAACGCATCAATATGATTCGCGAACTAAACGAAGAATTCGGATTTACAGCAGCCATATTAGCCGACTTACAAGGTCCAAAACTTCGTGTTGGGGTTATGAAAGAAGAAGTAGTAGTAAACCCAGGCGATGAAATAATTTTTGCAACAGGAAAACGATTTGAAGGCACAAAAGAACGCGTGTACATGACATACGAAAGATTTCCTCAAGATGCAAAACCAGGCGAACGTATTCTTTTAGATGACGGAAAATTGATTTTTGAAGTTGTTTCAACAGACAATGAATCAGAAGTAAAAGCAAAAGTTATACAAGGCGGTCCATTAAAATCTAAAAAAGGAGTAAACCTGCCAAACACAAATATTTCACAACCTGCATTAACAGAAAAAGATATTGAAGACGCAATTTTTGCTATAAGTCAAGATGTAGATTGGATGGCATTATCATTTGTTCGTCATGCTGAAGATTTGATGCAATTGCGCGATTTAATTGAAAAACATAGCGATCATAAAATTCCAATTATCGCCAAAATTGAAAAACCAGAAGCGGTAAAAAACATAGATGCTATTGTTGCACATTGTGATGGTTTAATGGTTGCTCGTGGCGATTTGGGTGTTGAAGTTCCTGCTGAAGAAGTGCCACTAATCCAAAAACAATTGGTTTTAAGAGCAAAAAAAGCTAGAATACCTGTAATTATAGCAACCCAAATGATGGAAACTATGATTGAAAGTTTAACACCAACAAGAGCCGAAGTAAATGACGTTGCAAACTCGGTTATGGATGGTGCAGATGCTGTTATGCTTTCTGGTGAAACATCGGTTGGTAAATATCCTGTACAAGTTATTAGGCAAATGGCAAATATTTTAAAAAGTGTTGAAGATTCATCATTAATTAAAGTGCCACAATTACCACCTCATATTCGTACCAATCGTTTTATAACAAAATCAATTTGTTACCATGCAGCTTTAATGGCAAATGAAATTGATGCAAAAGCTATTTCTACTTTAACAAATAGTGGTTATACTGCATTTCAAATTTCAGCATGGAGACCAACATGTCATATTTTAGTATTTACATCTAACAAACGTATTTTAACACAATTAAGTTTACTTTGGGGTGTTAGAGCTTTCTTTTATGATAGATTTGTTTCTACTGATGAAACTGTTGGAGATATAAACAGAATGGCAAGAGATAATGGCTACTTATCAAAAGGTGATATGGTAATTAGTTTAGCGTCAATGCCAATTGCTGAAAGAGGTATGGTTAATACTTTGCGTGTTAGAGAAATATCACACTAATTTTTTTAAAGAACTATAAATTAACGCCATCTACAGTTGTAGATGGCTTTTTTTTAAAAGTCAAACTTCAATTGTACACTAACCTGTTTTTGTTCGGGTGTTTTTTTTGTTTCTGTATTTAAGTTAGACATCGAAATACCTAGCAATCGTACAGAATTACTTAGTTTTTCCTGATATAGTAAGTCTTTGGCTGTTTCCAAAATCAATGCTTTATCACTTATAAAATACTGAAGTGTTTTGCTTCGGGTTTGCAATGTAAAATCGCTATATTTTATTTTTAAAGTCACCGTTTTACCTGATACTTTACTTTTTAAAAGTCTGCGCGATACTTCATCTGCAATGCGTTCTAATTTTTCAAGCATAAACACTTCGCTTGATAGGTTTTCATTAAATGTACGTTCGGCTGCTAAACTTTTTCTTATACGGTTTGGTTTTACTTCACTTGTATGAATACCTCTTACTACGTAATAATAATACCTACCAGATTTCCCAAAGTGTTCATCTAAATAGGCTATCGATTTTAGTTTTAAATCTTTTCCAGTAAAAATGCCTAATTGATACATTTTTTCGGCAGTTACTTTACCTACACCATAAAATTTTCTGATGTCAAGTGCTTCTAAAAAAGGAATAACATCTTCAGGATTTACGGTTTTTTGTCCGTTAGGTTTATTATAATCACTCGCAACTTTTGCTATAAATTTATTGATAGAAATACCTGCGGAAGCCGTTAAGCCAACTTCATTAAAAATACGTTCTCTAATTTCTTTAGCTAATAACGAGGCACTTGGGTTACCTTTTTTGTTGTTGGTTACATCCAAATAAGCTTCATCTAAAGAAAGTGGTTCAACCAAATCTGTGTAGTCTAAAAATATTTTCCGAATTTTTTTCGAAATTTCAGCATAACGTTCAAATCGTGGTCTTACAAAAATAAGTTCAGGACACAATTTTATAGCTAAATTTCCTGCCATAGCACTTTTTACCCCAAATTTTCTGGCTTCATAACTGGCAGCACTAATAACACCACGTTTTTCGCTACCACCAACCGCAACTGGTTTTCCCTTAAGTTCAGGATTATCCATTATTTCAACCGACGCATAAAATGCATCCATATCTACATGAATAATTTTTCGTATTGGTAAATCGCTTAACATACCGTAAATTTAGGCATTAAATGCCATTATTGTATTGGTGCTTTCAACAAGTAAATTAATTAAAAACTAGCATAATTAATGATTGAAATTGAACGTAAATTTTTAGTAACTGCTGAAGCATATAAAACCGAAGCCTTCAAAAGCACCAGAATTATTCAAGGGTTTTTAAACACTGATAAAGAACGAACTGTAAGAGTTAGGTTGAAAGGAAATACAGGTTTTATAACAGTAAAAGGAGCTTCAACAAATGATGGTTTGTCTCGTTTTGAATGGGAAAAGGAGATTTTAAAAGAAGAAGCCGAAGCACTTTTAAAACTTTGTGAGGTAGGCGTTATAGATAAAATACGGTATGAGGTAAACGTTGGAAACCATATATTTGAAGTTGACGAATTTTATGGTGACAATGAAGGTTTAGTTGTAGCTGAAGTTGAACTTAAAGCCGAAATGGAAGCATTCAAAAAACCAAATTGGTTAGGAAAAGAAGTAACGGGCAATATAAAATATTATAATTCGCAGTTAAGTAAACATCCTTTTAAAAGTTGGTAACGTACATTATTAAAACAAAATAGATGAAAAAAATAGTAGTAATATGTTTAACAATTTTAGTAATTGTTTCATGTAAAAAAATTGAAAAAGAAAAAGTAAACGCAACAGAAATACAAGAAGAAGTTAATGATACTATCATGGAAAACGTTGCAGAATTACCCACAAAAAAATCTATTAAAGATTTAAAAGAAGAACTTAATGCAAAAGGATTTCAAACCTTTGATTATGTAGACGAGAAAACCAAAGACACCATTTTAATGCAACAATATTTTATGGCATTTTTGAAAAGTGGAGCAATTCGTTCGCAAAATGAAGAAGAAGCAGCACTTTTGCAAAAAGAACATTTAGCACATTTAAAAAAAATGTACGAGTTAGGATATGCCGATATTTCTGGACCTTTTGGAGATAAAGGAAACATTAGAGGGATAACCATATATAACGTGCCAACCCTTAAAATGGCCGATAGTTTAGCCAATGCAGACCCAATGGTAAAAGCAGGACGTTTGGTTATAGAAATGCATCCTTGGTGGGCAGCAAAAGGCTATCAACTTAGGTAATGTTTAAAATTTTAAAAATTCTTTACTGGATTTTTAATGTTGTAGTAATTACAGCATTATTGGCAATACATTTTGTTTTAAAAGAACGTAGTTATACAGATTCTATTAACTTTTATGCACGTCCTTTACCCTTAATAATACTAATAGTTGTGCTACTATCATTATTTATTAAGAAACGAAAGTATCATTTAATATTAGCAGGTATTTTACTTGTTATTTGGTTAGGAAGAAGTTTTAAAATACACATTCCAGAAACTATTAATGCATCCGATTTAGAAGTTGTTTTTTGGAATGCTTCGCGCGAAAATGGTTTTGAAGAAGCATTTATTGAAAGTGAAAGTGTGCCAGATGTGTTGGTTTTAGTAGAATCTGAAAAAAATAACCTTGAAAAACTTCAATCAAAATATCCAAATTATTTTTTTTATAAGCTAAAAAACGAAATATATATTTTTTCCAAAGCAGAGATCAATATCAAGTCTGAAAACACATCAAAATACAATTCTACAGTTATAAATTTTAATACAAAAGGGATTAATTTTTACGCAGTTGATGCTACTGGAAGTTTTGATGTGCCTAGAAGCTGGGAATTTGCTTTTATTAATGCAATTATTAAAAAAGAGCCAAAAACCATTGTTTTAGGCGATTTTAATGTGCCTTTTGAATCTAAACATTTAAATAAAATGAAAACCGCTTTTAACCATGCTTTTAATAAAAAGGGGAATGGTTTTAGAGAAACGTGGTTTTGGAATTTACCACTACTTTCACTAGACCATATTTGGGTTTCAAAAGATTTGAAAATTTTAAAAACTCAAAAAATTGGCACCTTTAAATCAGACCATAGCATGCTTAAAACGTATGTTAAATATTAGTTTTATAAGTTCAATTGAATCCACATAGGTCGATGATCAGACATGTAATATTTCAAATATTTTTTAAAATTTGAAACATTGGATTGCCATAAATCTGGAAACATAGCCGAATCGAAATCGAATACACCGTTGGCAGTAATTTTAGATTTCAATGATGGTAAAAATGCAATTTGGTCGTACTGTTTATCATCATTTATGTTGGAATAAATTTGAGTAGAATGGTCTGGAAGTTGTAAACCACGTTTCATTAAAGCATCATAGGTTTGGTCGCCTTGTTCAATTTTAGGAATATTAAAATCGCCCATAGTAATAATATTTTTTGAAAAGGCGTATTTGGAATTTTTACGTAAATCGGCATAACGCGAAATAGCAAAAGCTTCTAACGAGCGTCTTTCTACATCTGCCTTTTTTTCACTTCCAAAAAAGGAATGTACTGTTATAAAAATAAGTTTGTGGTTTTTCCATTGAAAAGAACATAAATATGGGTTTCTATCAAAACCTGTAAACTTTGTTTTTACGCCATCTAATTTTATGTGTTTGTAATCTTTTGGTGGAATAGAAATTTCAGCAACCAATTGTAATCTATCAATTTTTTGATTATCGAATATAAAAGCAGAGCGTTCATTATTGCCACCTGCATCCGAAAAAATTAAATCATAATGGTTTGGTAATTCTAACTCAATGTTATTTAAGCCTTCCAAATTATCGTTTGCTTCTTGTATTGCAATTACATCAAACCAGCTAATTATTTCTGCAATAAGTTTATAATGCTCGTTCCATCGTTTTTGCAAGCCAAGGTTGGCAATATTCCAAGTGGCAATTAAAAGTTTATCGTTAGTTTTTTCAGGAATATGGCGTTTGCTTTTATGGGTTTTTAGGTTTTGAATCTCGGTATTGATGTCGAAATTATATACAAAATTTGGTTTAGGAAATGCTGGCATGTTATAATGGTTTGGTTTACATAAAGTTACAAATTATTTTGAGATAGTTATCCTTCTTTTTGCTTCATTTCCAAATTCATCAACAACGGTTATCATGTGGTCGCCTTGTTTGGGAACGACTAATAATTCGTGAATATCTGTAGTGCTTCCTACAAAGGCATCATCCAGATACCAAAACAACGTAGATTCGGGTTTGGAGTGGGCTATTTTCAGTATTAAATCATTGGCTTTTCCATCAAAATCTTTTGCTAGAAATATATGATTGTTTTCTTCGGGGTATATAAACTCCATAGTAATAACACTTTCACCCAGACAATCGCTTCTAAATTTTGGCAGCGGCTTGTAAAATGGGTTTTTGGTTTTATAATAATATGCCATTAATGGCGGTAATACAAACCACGATTTATTGTGAATATTACTTAAATTTTCACATGAGGTATTTACTTGAAACGTTTCCGTATTATCTAAATGAATCAAGATGTGAAACGGACAAGGTTTCGTTTTTAATCCACTTAATTGAATAAATTTTGTTTCAACTTCGTCGCAATTTTGAGACGCTCTGTAACCGCTTTTTTTGCAGATTTCAACTTCCTGCATTTCATCAAAAGGTTTTGAAAACCAATCGGTTTTGGGTAGCACATCAAAAACATCAAACAACATAGGAGCTGCAGCTTGCACGCCAACTAAACCAGGTCTGCCTTCGCCATCGGCATTTCCAACCCAAACCCCTACCACATAATCTTTAGTGGTGCCAATAGCCCAAGCATCACGAAACCCAAAACTGGTGCCTGTTTTCCATGCTATTTGCTTGGAACCATCAAAAAATTCCCAATTTTCATCACCTTCCGGTCGGTTTACTTCTTTTAGACTCTCATAGGTTAAATAAATGGAAGCAGCATCAAAAAGTGTTTTTTCAGTTGATTTTTTTCCAAAGTCAAGTGTTTCTGAGGCTAAAAAAGTGGGTTCGCAAAATTCATTGGAAAAATATTCACTAGAAGTTTCAGAAAAATGATTTAAGGTGGAAGATAGTGCAGCATAACTTTTGCATAAATCCCATAAATTACTTTCGGCACCACCTAAAATAAGCGATAACCCATAATGATTGGCGTCGTATTTTAAATCGTTGAGTCGCAATGTTTTTAAATAATGATGAAATCGATTCAAACCAAATTCTTGAAGCATTCTTACCGAAGGCACATTTAATGAGCGCGACAACGCTCTGCTTGCTGGTACAGCACCGTCATAGGTTTGGTTATAATTTTCGGGGTTGTAACTTCCAAATTGTGTGGGTACATCGGCCACCAAGGTGTTTTGCAACATATCGCCCGCATCAAGCATTGCCGTATATAAAAAAGGCTTTAAAATACTGCCAGTACTACGAGGTTTATCTATAACATCTACATCTTTTTGGTGCGCTTTATCGGTAGGTGTATTTCCAACATACGCTAAAACTTTTCGGGTTTTTACATCTAAAACCAAAACAGCAGCGTTGTAAATTTCGTTTTGACTTAATTGGTTGTAATGGCTTTGAACGATTCTGTTAACACGTTCTTGCAAGCGCATATCTATAGAAGTTTGAATGCGTTTTCCGTTATAAGTTTTTGAAACTTTTTGAAGCAAATGTGGTGCTATTTGGGGCAATGGATATGGCTTTTCTGGAATATCTTCTGCAATTGATAATTGATAGGTTAACTTATCAATCACACCATTTTGAAAAAGCTTTTTAAGAAGCATATTTCGTTTTTTTATTAACTGCTCATGATTTTTTCCTGGATAAATGAGGCTTGGAGCATTTGGCAACACAGCAAGTAAAGTGCTTTCTGCCCACGAAAGTTGGTTGGCACTTCTATTAAAATAACGCCACGAAGCAGCATCTAACCCAACAACATTACCGCCAAAAGGCGCGTTACTGCTGTAATAAGCTAATATTCGGTTTTTTGAAGCTCGAAGTTCTAATCGGGTAGCCAGCAGAATTTCAATACATTTTTCAAAATAGGTGCGTTTTTTATTTTTTCGGGATAAACGAATTACTTGTTGTGTTATCGTACTGCCACCACGTTTTACATTGCCAGATTTAAGGTTATCGCGTAATGCCTTAAAAATGGAGATAGGATTAAAACCGGGATGTTTATAAAAGTATTCATCTTCAAATTGAATAATACAGGTTTCAAATTTTTTAGGAACGGTGTCGTTTTGTGGGAAACGCCATTGGCCATCTTTTGCTATTTGGGCTCCTAAAAGTTCTTTGTTTTTACTGGTAATTACGGTGGCCGTTGGATCTTTAAATAGTTGCCAAGGCAAACAAAAGTAATAGGCAATTAAAACAACCAGAATAACTGCTGATTTAATTTTATTGCGTTTTATATAGACTATTATTTTGTTCATGGTATTGGAAGACCTCACAGGTTTTTAAAACCTGTAAGGTCTAAATTTTAGAATATCATTACAAGTAGAAACGATATCACAATCTGTTTATTTAAATGTAAAATATTTAATTATAAAGATTACTTCAGTCATGCTTCCTTCGTAATGACGTTACTTGTTTTATTTGTTAAACTCATACTCACGTTCAACCTTACAAATTTTCACCTTGTACCAACTGTACCAATCTTGTCGTCCTTTTTGTTGTGCCACCAAATGGTCCGTTTGTTGTTTCCAAGTTTTTATAGCTTCTAAGCTTTCCCAATAACTAATAGTAATTCCAACTGTATTTCTGGCACTATCCATGCCTAAATAGCCTTTCTGTTGTTTTGCTAAAGTTTCCATTTTTTCTGCCATATCGCTGTATCCTTCAACATTTTCATTTTGGGTTGAAGTGAAAATGACTGCGTAATAGGGTTTGAAATCTTCTTTCATTTTTTATTTTTCAACAGTTATCCATTGCCCTTTTGTTCTTACCAAAAAGTCGTTATCATACATCGCTTCCGCTTGAATACCTGGTAAATAATACGTTCCTAAATACGAAGCATTCAACATTACATTAAACGTTTTTGTACTGTGTTTTCCTTTTTGGGATAAATCGAAATAGAAATTCACTCGGTCGTCGCGTATATCGGTATAGCGTGATTGACTTGTAACGGTATCGCCAAAATCTGTAAAACGGGTGTTTACAATTTCCCATCCTGAAGGGAAAATTTGAGTTAAAGCCACATTTTGAATGTTATAATCTTTAAGGTTGCTTACACTTACTGAAGCTACAAAATCTTGCCCTTGCTGTAATTTTGAAATATCCATTTTATTACCTTTTAAGTCCTTGTAAATTACAGACACACTCAAACCACGCTGTTCGGCTATTTCTTCTCCTAAGGGTAATTTGCCAGCGTTTAGAACACGTACATACACCACATTGTCTTTATGGTTAGTTAATGACAATGCATTATTGCCTTCAACAATTTTTAAACTACGCTGTGCAATAGCGTTTTTGGATGTTATGGTTTCAGTTTTTCCATTCAAGGTATAGCTTACTTGCAATGCTTTGCCGCCGTTTGCTTTCACCATTTTAGCCATGGCTAATAAACTGTAGGCTGTGGTTTGTGTACTCATCCAGGTATCGTTCGATAAGTCTTTTGCAATGGTTTCTGCAAGTCCGCGCATTTTAGAACTTTTGGTAAGCACCATCGTTTCTAAAGCCATCGCTCTGTTTCTATCAACCGATCCATACGTGTAATAATTATATTTTTGTGGTTGAAAATTAATATTGGCAGTGCTAGAAATTTGAGAACTAGCTTCTTTTTGTCCTGCCAAAGCATAGGCTGCTGCTAGTCGCCATTTGGCTTCGTTGGATATTTCGGTAAATTCACGTAGTCGGTTCATGGCTGCTAAATCGGCATTTCCAGCTAAAGCCAAGGTGTATAATCTGTAAGCTTGAGCCAAATCGGAATTATAACTTCTATAACTTGGGCGCCAATCTCTAGCAGCTTGCTTTTGGTAACGCAACCAATTGGTTTTAAACGTTAAAGGTAATACAAAACCTTTCTTTTCGGCCTCTAACATAAAATGCCCTATGTAACTTGTAGACCAGTCATCGGCAGTTGTTTCACCCATCCAATAACTCATACCGCCGTTGGGTTGTTGAAAATGTCCTAATCTGGTAATACCTTTTTTAATATTACTTTCAATGGCTTGTTTTTTATCATACGTTAAATCGAAAATATCGTTTAAGAATAACTGCGGAAACACGCTCGACGTTGTTTGTTCTGCACATCCATGAGGATATTGAATTAGATAATCCAATCGGCGTGAAAAATCCATAGGAGGTAAGGTTGAAAATTCGATGGTTGCCGAATTGGTTCCTGTAACACCAAAGGTTGAAAAATCAAGTGTTTCGTTTGCATTGGCATTTAATGTTTCATCAAGCGATTTGGATGTTATTGGATTAGGATTAAAAACATCCAATTCTACTTTATAGGTTGATTTTTCACCATTTCCTGTCGCAATAACTTCCACTGTATTGATGCCTTTTGCTTTGCTAACATCCAATTCAAAATAGGTCATTTGTTCATCGGGTTTTGAAAACGATAGATTTTTTGTTTTCTCCCCAACTACCGAAATGCCGTTGCTTAATTTAAGACTAATCGTAACATTTTTCACTTTGTTTTCCATAGCAAAAACAGTTACTGGCAGTGTTACTTTTTCACCGGGGCTTAATTTCCGCGGAAGCGTAGCCAATACCATTAATGGTTTTTTAACTTCAACCGATTTGTCTGTGCTTCCATAGGCTTTGGTGGTATGGTTTCCAGCAATAACCATGGTTCTTACCGCACCAATATAGTTGGGTAATTTGATGTTGTGCTTTTTGGTTTCGCCTGCTTTTAATGTAAACGGACCCAAATAGGTTACAACGGGTTTAAAACGGTTTGCTTTTTTGTTTTTTCCTGCTGTGGCATTGCCATCACCACCAATTGCAAATACTTGGTCTATGCTACCGGAGTATGCACCAATAACATCATCAAAAACATCCCAAGTTTTCACACCCAATGCTTCACGTGCATAAAATTCATCCCACGCATTTGGTGTTTTAAAACGAGTTAAATCCAATAAGCCTTCTTCAACAACCGCAACAGTATAGGTCATGGCTTTTTTGTTTTTTTCTGACACATATATATCAAAAGCCTGTTCTGGTCGCAATGTTTCAGGCATTTTTAATTGTGGCTGTAATATGGTACTTGGGTCTTTAACAAGTATTGGAATAACGCCATATAAACGAATTGGTAAATCGTTGGCAGTAATGGCATGTGGTTGTAAAAGTGAAATATTGATGAATACGTTTGGCGCCATATCATCGGTTATTGGAATTTCAACCATTGTTTCACCTTGTTTTGTTTTTATCCATTTGAAATTTAAAACTTCAGTGCCATTTTCAACACTTACCAAGGCGCGCCCTTCACTACCCGATTTGAATTTAATTTTAGCTGTTTCACCAACATGATACTGTTCTTTATCTGCTGAAAAAACTAACATTTTTGCCGCTTCTTTATCACCTGCGGGCACATACCAATTTTTGTAAAAATAGGCGGTTTCACCTGTAGAATGACCACTTTCAGGATCTGTAACTCTTATTAGATAACGCCCACGTTCGTTATCAGGAATATTTAATTTGAAACTGGCTTTTCCATTAGTATCTGTATTAATTTTGGTATCGTAAAACGGTTTATGGTAGCTGCTTGATACGTAACTGGACAAATTATCATACGATGAATTCCACCACCATCGCCATTCAATTTTATACACTTTTACCTCCACATTACTGCGTTTTACGGGTTTGCCGTTGGCATTTACAATCACCACATCAAACATTTGATTTTCGTCGGTAGAAAAGGCGCCATAATCATTTCCTTTTGGGGCATGTAAACCAACAAACGATTCGTAAGGTGCGTATTGTTTGGTAAAGGCATCCATGGAAAAATCGCCGCCATTCTCAAAAGCTCGGGCTAAAAACTGCACCTGCAACATACCTGGGGCATTTTTACTAATTTCCATTTTTTTGTTAATTTTTGCTAATCCATCAGCGTCAACAGCACCTTCAAACACAGTGATTTCTTCAGTCTCAAATTGTTTGCTTGGGTCGTTAAAAACATAGCCTTTATAGTTTTTAAACGACGTTTTAGTACTGCTAAATTTCGCTTTAATTTCAGCTTTTAAGTTTTTACCGGGTGCACCGTGAAGCCATTTTACATCAAGAGTTCCCTTTAATGGCTCTTTTTTGGTAAGAATCACATTTTCAAAATCTATTTTTATTTTTAAGCGATTGGGTTTAACGGTTTCAATTTTTAAATCTTTATAAAATGTTGCGCCACCAAGTGATACTTTGGCTTTATAGTTTCCTGTTTTATCTTCGGTAGCTGTTGGTACCGTAAATTTGTAGAAGTTATTAACGTTATATAATGTAACTTTTTTATAAATAAGTTTGCCATACGGATCTGTAATTTCCATTTTAACGGGATGGCCTTTTGGTAACGGATTTGTAAAATCATTCAAAATAAAAGTTAGGTGCAAGGTATCTCCAGGTCGCCAAACACCACGTTCACCATAAATGTAGCCTTTAAGTCCGCGTTGTATTTTGCTACCAGCAACATCAAATTTACTTAACGATAGCGAGTTGCCATCTGCCAGTTTGATGTAGGTTTTGTTTTTCCCTTTTGAAACAATGGCAAATGCAGCATTTTTGTTTAAATCAACCAATGTTAACCCTTCATTATCAGTTATGGTGCTTGCTAATTCTTGTTGCTGAAAATTATAAAGTTTTACCGTAGCGCCCGCTTCTGGACTGGTAGTTAAAATATTAGTAACTGCAAAATAATATGAATTGTTTGACCCTTGTTTTACAATAACACCAATATTTGAAGCCAATAAATTTTGAGTTACTATTCTTGATTCGTTATAGTAGGCATTATGGCATGGGTTGTTTTCTTCACGCCAGTTATAGCTATAGTTTTTGTAGCGATATATTAGATTATCCCAATAAGCCTGCTCGCGTAATTCTTCATTTTCTGGTGTGTTACTTTCATTGTCATCATTGTCATAATATTCATCCTCGTAGTATTCATCTTCATTATTTTCAGAATTTGAAATGGCGCTATTTTCATCACAATTGTATAATGAAAAGTTTTTGTTAAAACTTACTTCTACACGGTAAATAGCACCGGGATCTGCTTTAAAAAATTTGGATAAATCTATACTGTAGGCTTTCCATTTACCTGTGTTTTCTATTTCAGATTGCAGTTGAATGGTTTGTTTTGCTATACGGCGACCTACTTGCCGAACATTATAGGAGTTGGCATCATTCAACTCATTGTCTTGTAAAAATTGAAGTACGTTATTTTCAAAAATCTTGATAATTCTAACATCTACGGCTTTTAAATTAACTGCTTCAAAATTAAATTTCAATTCTTGTGAATTTGGCAAAATAGTACCATTGTTTAATAAGCGTACTTGAGGCTTTAATTCTTCAAAAGCAATAAATTCAGAAAATTGTTTTTTAAGCTTAAAACCATCGGTATTTGCTATACCTCTATATATATCAACTTGAATATTTCCAGTTAATCGACTTTCTGGATATACTTTTAAAACATTACCATCAACAATATATTTAGGGTTTTTTACACCTTGAAGCGTTACCAAACCATCAAAATTTTGTTGTTTTTTTAGTGGATCGGAAAAGTTAATTGACAAACATTGTTCTGGAGCTTGAATCACTTCTACATTTACAATAGTGAAGTTATTAATCCCTGGGATAAATACTTTATTTTCTCCTTTGTTATCCGCTTTTATGGCAGCACCATCCCATTTTATAAGAACTTCGCTATCTTCAATTTTTCGATGGATGCTATCAATTTTAAACTCAAAGATTTTAGAATGATTAGTAGCTTCGTTAAACGCAATTGAAAGTTTTTTATCAGCTTGAAAAGCTTCAACCAATTTTTTTGCATCGTTAAGCGATATTACATCGGCCGAACGAAGTACCGCTTCTAAATACTGCCAATTCTTACTATACGATTGTAAATTATTGGTTTCAATACTAAAATTTGGTGTTATGGTTTTAAATTGAAAGGTGTACGTTTCAAATTCCTTGGAAATTTTTTTGTAAATGTCTTTTAAATTAACACTTACGGTATATTCTGTTGAAGGTTCCAAATGCTCGTCAGGTATAAAAAGGAGTGCATGGTTGTTTGCTACTGTTAATTTTCCTTGAACATGGGGCGTAATGGTAATGAGGTTTTCTGTTAATTCTTTGCCCGTTTCCCAGCCATTAACTTCCTTCGCTAAATTAATTTCGACAGGGTCGGCAACCGATACTAACCCAGATGTTGTATAGCTTATATACTCTCTAAACTTGAATAAATTATCGGTTTCAACTTCTTTCTTTTTGCAGGATACCACTAAGAAGATTAACATTGCGAAGGTGAAAAGCTTTTTGAACGACATAGAATGCTGATTTTTTTTGAACGATGAAATTTACGAAAAGAAAGCGTAGGTTGTTTCTTGTTAAGAAAAGTACGGAAGATTTTATGAAATAAGATTTTAGTTTAGCGTTAAATTGTTCTTAAAGTTACGTTTTTTATAAGGTTAGTCAATTTAAAAAAAGTGATTATATATTAGTATCTTTACTTTTTACTAAATAATTCGCAAATATTCAATATATATGAGTACAATTTCTGCAAATTTCGGAATTGAAAAAACTTTAAACCTATTAGGAGTTAAGCATATAAATGAAGGCACATCTACAGGCCTTAATAATTTTTCGTCAGGAGATGTTTTAGAATCCTATTCACCGGTGGACGGAAAATTAATTGGAAAAGTAGCCACCACCACCAAAGAAGATTATGAAAAAGTGATGGATGCAGCTACCAAGGCTTTTAAAACTTGGAGATTGATGCCTGCGCCACAACGTGGAGAAATTGTACGCCAATTTGGTGATAAACTCCGAGAAAAAAAAGAAGCCTTAGGAAAACTGGTTTCCTATGAAATGGGGAAATCGTACCAAGAAGGGTTGGGCGAGGTTCAAGAAATGATAGATATTTGCGATTTTGCTGTTGGCTTATCGCGCCAGCTTCATGGGTTAACCATGCATTCAGAGCGTCCAGGACACCGGATGTACGAGCAATACCATCCTTTGGGTGTAGTTGGTATTATTTCAGCATTCAATTTTCCCGTGGCTGTTTGGGCGTGGAATACCGCATTGGCTTGGGTTTGTGGCGATGTTACCGTTTGGAAACCCAGCGAAAAAGCACCACTTTGCGGAATCGCTTGCCAAAATATAGCAGCCGAAGTTTTTAAAACAAACAACTTGCCCGAAGGCATTTCGTGCTTAATAAATGGCGATTCTAAAGTTGGTGAATTTATGACGAAAGATACTCAGATTCCATTAATTTCCGCAACAGGTTCTACCCGTATGGGTAAAATGGTGGCACAAGCTGTTGCAGGTCGTTTAGGTAAAAGTTTATTAGAATTAGGAGGAAACAATGCCATTATTATAACACCAGATGCCGATATAAAAATGACAGTTATTGGTGCCGTTTTTGGTGCTGTTGGTACCTGCGGACAACGTTGTACTTCAACACGTAGGTTAATTATTCATGAGTCTATTTATGACAAGGTGAAAACTGCAGTTACCGATGCGTACAAACAACTTCGAATAGGCAATCCTTTGGATGAAAAAAATCATGTTGGCCCTTTAATTGATACCGATGCTGTAAAAATGTATGAAAATGCATTAATTAAAGTGGTTGAAGAAGGCGGAAACATTATTGTTGAAGGTGGCGTATTGCGTGGAGCAGGTTACGAAAGTGGCTGTTACGTAAAACCAGCCATTGCCGAAGCAAAACCCGAATTTAAAATTGTGCAGCACGAAACCTTTGCGCCTGTTTTATACTTGTTAAAATATTCGGGTGATGTTGAAAATGCCATTGAAATTCAAAACAATGTTGCTCAAGGATTGTCTTCAGCTATTATGACGAACAATTTACGTGAAGCAGAGCGTTTTCTATCGGTTTCTGGCTCCGATTGTGGTATTGCCAACGTGAATATAGGAACTTCAGGTGCTGAAATTGGAGGTGCTTTTGGTGGCGAAAAGGAAACAGGTGGCGGTCGTGAATCTGGTAGTGATGCTTGGAAAGTATATATGCGTCGACAAACAAATACTATTAACTACACAACAGAATTACCTTTGGCACAAGGCATTAAATTTGATTTGTAAACTAGAGAAAATAAAAAACCCTGCTTCAATGCCGAGTATTTCGGGAGAGACAGGGTTTATATCTTAAAAAGATTAATAGCGAGACAAATATATGTTTTATTTCGTGAGAAAAAAAGCACTAAAGTTATTTTAAGGTTAAATTAATTTAAAATTCGATTAACTGTATTTCACCTTTCTTAAAACACGCATTGCCTCTTTATGTAAGTGGTATAATTCATCACTATATGCTCTTAAATAGGATTTAGCTTCTTCTAGTTTATCAATGGCTTCATGAAATAAATTGAGGTAACAAATAAGGTAAGTTACAGGCAAATTTTTTAAATCTGCTTCTTCAGCTTTTGTAAATGTTTGTCCTTTTTTAAGCTTTTCTAAAATGGCATTTGTAGTATTGTATATGTGATGAAGCACTTTCTTATCGTATTGTGGTGCTTCAAATAATAGTTTTGTTTCAATAGTGTAGTTCGCATTATTTTCAAAATTAATAATGGTTTCCTCTAATTGATAATATTTATTAGAATTTTGAAAACCAAGATTTACATATTCAATAATTTTAAATGAATCTTCATCAATAAAAATGGCAACTTCATCTAAAGCCGAAAAAAACAAGCGTACTTGCTCGTTAATTAATTCAATATCAACTCTAGAAAAGAAGGTTTCATGTTTTACAACCTTTTTTTGTCCTGCCCAACATACTACAAAATATTCTTTAAAAACCTTGTATTTTGGGTTATAGTCTTTTCGGTTATTCATAAAATCGAAAACACCTTTTAGTGTATGTTCAATATTGTTTTGCGAATTGTTTTCAATAGCTTCAACAATTTTAGAATTGATGTCTTTTATTTCAATATCAAATACTTTTGGCATACTCATGCTACCATCTCTAAAAAACACCGAACCGCCATAATATTTCCAAATGTTTTTACGTAACGATGTAATTTTTCCTGTTGGGCGAATGGTAACTAGACCAACAACTTTATGGTCTGGTAGATGCGGAAATGGAATGTTTTCGTATTGAACAATAGGCGGATTGGTTAAATAGGCATTGATGAGGTTTTGAATTTTACTATCGTCAAAAAAATCGACACCAACTATATCATTATCAACATCTTCAACGCCAATAACAATATAGGAATTGTTTTTTGGGTTGCTGTTTGAAAGGGCACAAATGTGTTTTAAAAACTTCGCTTTTCCTTCTTTAAAACTGATATCAATCTTACGCTTTTTATCATAAAAGCTGTTTTCATCGTTATGCGATAATAAGTTTTTTATGAGGAGGCGTTTGTTGATCATTTTTTGTTTCCGCTAAGGTGAAAATCTTAAGGTTTGTGTTAACTATTTTTTTTCAACGTAAAAGCGTTAGCCTGCGCCGTTGGAAACACTAATAAATCTGCAATATTTACATGGTTTGGTCGCGACACAACAAAGTATATAATTTCTGCAATATCTTCAGCTTGTAGCGCATCAAAACCTTGGTAAACAGCATCAGCTTTTTTATCGCCTTTAAAACGTACTTGCGAAAATTCAGTTTGTACCAAGCCAGGACTAATAGCACCAACTTTTATTCCAAACGGATTTAAATCAATACGCATGCCTTCAGTAATTGCTAATACCGCATGTTTACTAGCACAATATACATTTCCGTTAGGGTAAACTTGCTTGCCTGCCGATGAGCCAATATTGATGATGTGACCAGATTTTCGTTCGGTCATTTGGGGTATAATAGCTTTACTTACGTACAGCAACCCTTTTACATTTATATCCATCATGGCATCCCAATCGTCAATATCACCTTCGTTTATAGGGTCTAAACCATGTGCATTTCCTGCATTGTTTATTAAAATATCTATAGTTTTAAAACCTTCAGGTATCGATTTGATGGCTTTAAACGTTTCTGTTTTATCTTTAACATCAAAATTTAATATATGCACATTGGTTAGCTTTTCTAAAGCTTCTTTAATGGTATTAAGCCTATCTAAGCGTCTGCCACATAAAACCAAATTGATACCATGTTTTGCAAATTCATAAGCTGTAGCATGACCAATACCACTTGTAGCACCAGTAATTAAGGCTGTTTTTGTCATTATATTTTAATCTTATTATTTTAATTATGTATAAAAATACTTAAAACTTGTTTTAATATTAAAAAAGTGGTAGTTATAGTTTTATTAAACGCTATTTTTAACCTATTATTAACGGGAAATCCAAATTATTTTAACCAATATTTAACAGCGTTCAAAGAAAAATTTTAACAATTTGCATGCCTCAAATATGCTTACTATATTCGGGCTTTTAAAAATAAAACATGATGGAAGATACTGGTACAATTGATATTAAGACAATTAACGAGAAAATTGAAAGAGAGAGTGCTTTTGTTGATTTACTAATGCTTGAGATGAACAAGGTTATTGTTGGTCAAAAACACATGGTTGAACGTTTGCTTATAGGTTTGCTTGGTCAAGGACATATTTTACTTGAAGGTGTTCCTGGTTTAGCAAAAACCTTAGCTATAAATACCTTGGCACAAGCGGTTGATGGTAGCTTTAGCAGAATACAATTTACCCCCGATTTATTACCTGCCGATGTAACCGGTACATTAATTTACAACATGAAGGTTAACGATTTCTCCATCAAGAAAGGACCAATTTTTGCAAACTTTGTGTTGGCAGATGAGATTAACCGTGCACCAGCAAAAGTGCAATCGGCATTACTTGAGGCAATGCAAGAAAAGCAGGTAACCATTGGTGATGAAACTTTTAAATTGGACAAACCATTTTTAGTAATGGCAACCCAAAACCCAGTAGAGCAAGAAGGAACCTATCCATTGCCAGAAGCGCAAGTAGACCGTTTTATGCTTAAAACAGTAATTGATTACCCAAAAATAGCCGAAGAACAATTAATTATGCGCGCAAACATGAAAGGCGCTTGGGATAAAGTAAATGCAGTTGTTTCCGTTGAACAAATTTTGAAAGCACAATCTGCTGTTCGTGAGGTGTATATGGACGAGAAAATTGAAAAATACATTCTCGATATTATTTTTGCAACACGTTACCCAGAAAAATACAAACTTGCCGATTTAAAACCACTTATTTCTTTTGGCGCATCGCCTCGTGGAAGTATCAATTTAGCTACTGCAGCAAAATGTTATGCGTTCATTAAACGTCGGGGTTATGTAATTCCAGAAGATGTTCGTGCCGTAGTTTATGATGTATTAAGACACAGAATTGGCATTACTTATGAAGCGGAAGCTGAAAATGTAACGTCGGTAGACATCATCAACAAAATAGTAAACGAAATAGAAGTACCTTAAAATTGACAATTGATAATTGACAATTGATTATTAAGTGAAAATTAATCAATAAAAATATTCAATAGACAATTGAAAAATGGATACTAAAGAATTACTAAAAAAAGTACGAAAAATAGAAATCAAGACACGTCGTTTGTCTGATCATATTTTTGGAGGCGAATACCATTCTACCTTCAAAGGGAAAGGTATGACTTTTAGTGAAGTTCGCCAGTACCAATTTGGTGATGATGTTAGAAATATCGATTGGAACGTTACAGCACGTTACAACGAACCTTTTGTAAAAGTTTTTGAAGAAGAACGCGAGCTTACCATGATGCTTATGGTTGATGTTTCGGGTTCTGAATTATTTGGTACTGAACAACAATTTAAAAATGAGGTAGTTACCGAAATAGCTGCAACCTTAGCATTTTCGGCAACACAAAATAACGATAAAATAGGTTTAATTCTTTTTTCCGATAAGGTTGAACTTTATATTCCACCAAAAAAAGGACGCTCGCATGTACTTCGTATTATTCGCGAGTTGATAGAATTTGAACCAGAAAGCAAACAAACCAATTTAGCCGAAGCTTTAAAATTCATGCAAAACGTGATGAAGAAAAAAGCGATTGTGTTTGTACTGTCTGATTTTATTGCAGACGATTACCATCAAACCATGAAAATTGTTTCAGGTAAGCACGATGTTACAGGTATTCGAGTATATGACAAACGTGAAGAGGAAATTCCAAATTTAGGTCTTGTTCAAATGCAAGATGAAGAAACGGGCGAGTTGATGCTGGTAAACACAGCATCAAAAAAAGTACGTTTAAATTATGGTAAGTTTTACCAAGAAAAAGTAGATTATTACAAAGAAAGCTTCAATAAATCGGGTGCAGGAAGTATTGATTGCAGAGTTGATGAAAGCTATGTTAAGAAACTATTGGGCTATTTTAAAAGAAGAGGATAAACAAGTTATGAATTACGAATTACGAGTTATGAATATGAAAACGATGGTCTTTGGTCTTCGGTCTTCGGTCTTTTTTACTTTCGTTTTTGTTCTTTCATCTTGCTTCTCATTTTCTCAAGTAAAAACCTCTATCGATTCAACAAAAATCAAAATTGGCGCACAAATTACCTATAAAATTGAAGTAGAGGCCAAAGCCAATAGCTTGGTGGTTTTCCCCGAAGGGCAAACATTTTCACCACTAGAAATGATAGAATCTTATGCTGTTGATACCATTAAAAAGAACGATAAATACAACCTTATAAAAAAATATGGGTTAACCCAATTCGATTCTGGTAAATACACAATTCCAAGGCAAAAAATTATTATTGGCGATAAAACATTTTTTACCGATTCGTTAAAAGTTGAGGTAAATAATGTGGTTATTGATACCACAAAACAAGGACTTTACGATATAAAACCCATTATTGAAGTTAAAAAACAAGGTAGCGATTGGTGGAAATATCTATTACTAACACTTTTAATACTAGGCATCGTTGGTTTTTTAATGTATTGGTTTATTTGGCGAAAAAAACCATTAACTGAAGAAGAAGAAATAGCCCTTTTACCGCCTTACGATCGTGCGAAGTTAGCTTTAAAAAAGCTGGATGAAAGTCATTATTTGCAAACCGATTCTATCAAAGAATATTACTCTGAGTTAACCTTCATCATCCGTAAATATCTAGACGAAAAAGTATATGACCGTGCTTTAGAAAGTACAACAGACGAGCTTATTAGTAGACTTCATTTACTAAAAGAAGGCAATCAAATTGAATTGAGTAAAGAAGATATTAGAAACTTAGAAAGTATTTTAAAGCGTGCCGATTTAGTAAAATTTGCAAAATCTGGCGTTGATGTAGAGCTTGCTAAAATGGATAGAAATACCATTGACATTGAAATTGACCACGTTAAAGAAGCACTTCCAGAACCAACCGAAGAAGAAAAGCTTTTAGATGAAGCTTACCGTGAAACTTTAGAACGTAAAAAGAAACGTAAAAAAATAATCATTACCGTAGTAATTGGTCTGTTTTTATTAATGGCAACATTTGTTGGTTTTGGTTTAAAATATGGTTTCAACTATGTAAAAGATACCATTATTGGGCACGATAGCGTAGAGCTTTTAGAAGGCGAATGGGTAACCAGCGAATATGGTTTTCCACCCGTTACTATTTCTACACCAAAAGTTTTAACGCGTGATTTGAATGGAAGTTCAGAAAACGAAAAGGCAACAATAACAAGCTTTTATTACGGTAGTATGATTGACTTTTTTGTTATTGACGTCACAAATATTAGAGCAAAACAAAATGTTTCAAAGGAAAATATTGATTTGAAATTAGCACAAGAAGAAGCACTTAAAAAGCTTGAACAAGCTGGAGCAACAAATATTGTTGTAAAAAGTGAAAAATTTGTAACACCTAATGGTGCCGAAGGTTTAAAAACCTATGGTTCAGTGGATTTACCTGAGCCTAATAAGGCAGAAACTATAAAGGGAGAATATGTTGTTCTGCATTTTTCTGCCGATAATATTTTGCAAAGAATTTCAATGGTTTGGAAACAAGATAACATCTATTCTAAACAGATTATTGAGCGTATTTTAAATTCAGTAGAACTTAAAAAAGCAGAAGAATAATGTTTGAAGGCGTAGAGTTTGTAAATAAACAATGGTTTTGGGCACTTTTAGTGCTTCCAATTGCTATTGTATGGTATTTATTTAAACACAAAAAACAAACTGCAGAACTTAAAATATCCAGTTTAAAAGGTTTTAAATTAACCAGTTCAGTATTGCCAAAATTAAAACACGGCTTGTTTATTTTACGATTGTTGGCAATAGCTTTACTTATAACGGCATTAGCAAGACCACAAACGGTTGATGTTTCTTCAAAAACAAAAACTACACGCGGTATTGATATTGTTATGGCAATTGATGTTTCAGCAAGTATGTTGGCTAAAGATTTATCACCAAATAGATTGGAAGCTTTAAAAAATGTTGCGGCAGAATTTATAAAAGGCAGGCCAAACGATAGAATAGGTTTAGTAGAATATGCAGGTGAAAGTTATACAAGAACGCCAGTAACGAGCGATAAATCTATCGTGTTACGTTCGTTAAAAGACATTCAATACAATACCATTATTGAAGGAGGAACAGCAGTAGGAATGGGTTTGGCAACTGCTGTAAACCGTTTAAAAGACAGTAAAGCAAAAAGTAAAGTAATTATTTTACTAACAGATGGTGTAAACAATACAGGTTTTATAGACCCTAAAATAGCCAGTGAATTAGCTATAGAATATGGTATTAAAACATATACAATAGGTTTAGGTACAAATGGTATGGCGCTATCGCCAGTGGCTTTAGACCCACGAACTGGTGGTTTCCAATATGCACGCGTGCAAGTAGAAATTGATGAGGTTTTACTTAAAGAAATTGCTGCAGTTACAGGTGGAAAATATTTTAGAGCAACCAATAATAAAAAGCTTGAAGAAATATATAGTGAAATTAATAAGCTTGAAAAAACAGATGTAGAGGAATTTAAATATTACAATCATCAAGAAAAGTTTAGACCCCTAGTATTATTAGCAGGTTTATTATTACTGATAGAATTTTTACTAAGAAACACACTTTTTAGAAGTTTTATTTAGAAGGAAGTATGTCGGGTCGACGACAGTCGAGACCTATTTATATATTAGTGAATTCGTGGTAAAACAATTAAATAACGCCACGACAAACAAATAAACAATTAATGTATCAATTAGACGAAAAAATATGGTTTTGGGTATTAGGTGTTATTCCAGTAATAATCCTAATATTTTTGATGCTTCAATTTTGGAAACATCGTACCCAACGCAAATTTGCCGATAAATCTTTGCTTAAAAGGCTAAGTCCAAATGCATCATTATTTAAGTCAGTTTTGAAAATTGGCGTGTTATGTTTAGCATTTGCATGTATAGCAATTGCCTTAGTAAATCCTAAAATTGGTACAAAATTAGAAACCGTTAAGCGCGAAGGCGTTGATATTGTATTTGCTGTCGATGTTTCAAAAAGTATGTTAGCTGAAGACATTGCACCAAACCGATTGGATAAAGCAAAACAATTGGTAACTCAAATCATTAATAATTTAGCAAGCGACCGCGTAGGTATTATTGCTTACGCAGGAAAAGCATTTCCGCAATTGCCTATAACAACCGATTATGGTTCTGCAAAAATGTTTCTTCAAAGTATGAATACCGATATGCTATCTTCACAAGGAACAGCAATTAATGAAGCAATCAAATTAGCCACAACCTATTTTGATGATGAAGAGCAAACCAACAGAATTCTCATTATAATTTCCGATGGTGAAGACCATAGTGAAGAAGCTACAGCCATAGCTGAAGAAGCAAATGAAGCGGGTATTCGCATTTTTACCATTGGCGTTGGCGATGTAAAAGGCGGTCCAATACCAGAAAAACGCAATGGTATTGTTTTAAATTATAAAAAAGATAGTCAAGGCGAAACCGTAATTACACGCTTGGATGAAGAAACATTAAAAAACATTGCCGCTGAAGCTAATGGTGTTTATTTAAACGGAAGAAACACCAACGATGTAGTTAAGCAAATAGGCGATATTTTAAATGGCATGGATAAGAAAGAATTTGAAACTAAAGAATATGCCGATTTTAAAGACCAATTTCAATGGTTTTTAGGCTTTGCAATATTTTTCTTGTTGTTAGATATTTTCTTATTAGACCGAAAAACAGCATGGTTAAAAAGATTGAATTTATTTAACGAAAATTTATAATTCCCGTGAAAGCGTCGTTTAATTTTTATAAAACCTTTAACTATAACCGGTTGCTAGGTTTTATATATTTATAAGTCGAATAAAGAACTAAAAAAATGAAACATTTAGCATTATTCATAATCACATTTACAAGCATTTTTTCTTTTTCACAAGAGAAAGATAAAGAAGCATTACAGGCTGCAAAAAAAGCTAATAACTATGTGTATGAAGCTAATAATTTAATTGATGAAGATGATTTTGTTGCCGCTGAAAAGGAATACCGAAAAGCCATTTCAGAACAATCAACATCTGTTGCAGGAATTTATAATTTAGGAAATTCATATATAAAAAAAGGTAGTTTAGATGAAGCTATTTACCGTTTAGATCAAGCGGCTAAAATAGCGACTTCAAAAACCGAAAAGCACAAAGCATACCATAATATTGGCAATGTGCTTATGCAAAACAAAAAGTGTAAAGAAGCTGTTGAAGCTTATAAAAGTGCCTTAAGAAACGACCCTACCGATAATGAAACACGTTACAATTTAGGTTTAGCAAAAATTTGTGCCGAAAAACAAAAAGACAAAGACGACCAAAATAAAGACGACAAAGACAAGGATAAGAAGGACGATAAAAAAGACCAAGACAAGAAAGAAGGCGACGATAAAAAGGACGATAAAAATCAAGACCAAAAAGATCAAGACAAGAAGGAAGGCGACGATAAAAAAGATGATAAAGGCAAGCCTAAAGATGAAAAAGACGATAAAGGAAAAGGTGACGATAAGGAAAAGCAACAACAACCAAAACCACGTCAAGGACAAATGTCGCCACAACAGGTTAAAAACTTGTTAGAAGCCATGAATAATCAAGAACAAAAAGTTCAAGAAAAAATAAATGCCGAAAAACAAAAAGGCACAAAAGTAAAAACTGAAAAAGACTGGTAAAAGCGAATCTAGATTACAGAATAACGATTAACGATTTTTGAAGTAAAGCGTGTTATGAAAACAAACGATTTAGAAGAACGGGTAATTAATTTTGCGGTATTAATTATAAATATTGTTGAAGAATTAAAATCTAGTTACGCTGCCAACTATTACTGAAATCAATTAATTCGTTCTTCGGGTTCACCAGCATTAAATTATGGCGAAGCTAGAAGTGCTGAATCGCATAAAGATTTTGTTCATAAAATGGGCATTTGTTTAAAGGAATTGAGAGAAAGTTATAATTGTTTAAAAATTATTAACAAAGCTAATTTATACACAGGAAACCAAGAAAAAATGGATAGAATTTTAGATGAAAACAATCAATTAATATCAATTTTTGTTTCGAGTATCAAAACATCTAAAAGTAAAAATTCAACAACAAATAATCAATAATATGTTCGTAAATTCATATTTATCAACCACCAATCCCTGTTCGTTATTCGTTACTCGTTAATCCTTGTTCGTTAATCTTTCATGAAATTTATAAAACACATATCAATATTACTAATCATACTTTCAACAAGTATGCTTTCTGCTCAAGTTAAATTTGAAGCAAAAGTTAGCAAACAAAGGTTAGGTGTAAATGAACGCTTACGAATCGATTTTGAAATGAATCAAGATGGTGATAATTTCAATCCACCCGATTTTTCAAATTTCACAGTAGTAGGTGGTCCAAATCAATCGGTTAGCAATTCGTGGATAAATGGTGTTCGAAGCTATAAAAAAGTTTACAGCTATTTTTTAGCACCAAAAGGTAGAGGTAATTTTACCATTTCGCAAGCAACCATTCATATTGCAGGTGAAACTTATAAAACGGTGCCAATTACTATTGAAGTTACTGCAGCTATTGATATACCTAAAGACCCGAACGACCCTAATTATATTGCTTCAGAAAGTATTCATTTGGTTGCAGAAGTTTCAAAAACCAATCCGTATTTAAACGAAGCTATTACGGTTGTATACAAGCTTTACGTATCGCCAAACATTGCAGTTGATAATTGGAATGAAATTGATAGTCCAAGATACAACGATTTTTGGAGTCAAAACATAGACACACAAGGTCAAAAAGTTCAAAATGGCACATTTAAAGGAGAAGAATACCGGTTTTTAATATTAAGAAAAACGGTATTATATCCACAAAAAACAGGCAAACTAAATATAGAACCACTTAGTTTAGATATCGCCTTGCGAGTACCAACCAACAGACGCGATATTTTTGGTAGTATTTTAATGACTAGAGCAAGCAAAGTAGTATCTGCAGGCAATAGTACAATAACCGTTAAACCATTGCCAGAAGAAGGAAAGCCGTTAGATTTTACAGGTGCTGTTGGTAATTTTAGTTTCGATGTTGCAGCTTCAAAAAAAGAGCTTAAAGCTTCAGAATCGTTAGAACTTAAAGTGAGTGTAAAAGGTAATGGTAATTTAAAACTTTTCAAATTACCTAAAGTATCATTACCAAGTTCTTTAGAAGTTTATGAACCAGAACATACCGAAAATGTAAATACCAGTTTAGCAGGTATGCAAGGTTCAATTTCAGATAGTTATACGGTCGTGCCACAATATAAAGGCAAATATCCTATACCTAGTATTTCGTTTTCGTATTTCGATTTAAAAACAGAAACTTATAAACGATTAACTTCTGAAGAAATTATTTTAGATGTTTTAGATGGTCCACTTAACGGCTCTAATACAGCAAATGCAACAGGCGGAAACAAGCAACCTGTGGTTTTAAGTAAAGACCAATTTGCATATATTAAAACCAAATCGGACTTTGTAAATACTAATACTTCCAATTTTTTTAAAACCACAACCTTTTGGAGTTTGTTATTGTTACCATTTTTGGCAATACCAATAGCTATAGTTGTTAGAAACAAAAAAGCAACTAGAGATGCCGATGTGTATGGAAACAAAATAAGAAAAGCCGATAAATTAGCTAGGAAGTATTTAAGTAGTGCTAAAAAATCTTTAGGCCAAAAAGAAGCGTTTTACATTGCCTTAGAAAAAGCACTTCATAATTATTTGAAAGCGAAATTACACATTGAAACTTACGAATTAAGTAAAGACAGAATTACCAATTTACTTTCAGAAAAGAAAGTAGAAGCCAGTGTAATAAAAGACTTTGCTAGTATATTAGAAAGTTGTGAATTAGCACGATATACGCCAATTGATATTGTAACCATGCAGGAAGATTATGAAAAAGCTGCAGCAACCATTTCATTAATTGATAAACAAGCACGTTAAGATGAAAAAGTTACTATACATACTATCGTTTTTGTTAAGTTTAAGTGTTTTTGCACAAAATAATGCCATTTTTGATAGTGCCAATGCGTTGTATAATGAAGGTAAATATGCCGAGGCTATTGATAAATACAACACCATTTTAACCACAAAAAAGCATTCTGCCGAACTGTATTTTAATTTAGGAAATGCGCATTACAAGTTAAATCACATTGCACCTAGTATTTATTATTACGAAAAAGCATTGCAATTAGCGCCAAATGATGCTGATATAGAAAACAATTTAGCCTTTGCTAGAAACATGACTATTGATGCTATTGATGTTATTCCAGAAGCAGGTTTATCAAAACTATTAAATAATGCAGCAAATTCGTTTACGTTTGATGCTTGGGCTAAAATAAGTATAGCTTTCGTGTTTTGTTTTGTAATCTTATTTTTAATCTACTATTTTGCTTATACATCTTTAAGAAAACGCCTAACATTTTTAGGTAGTTTAGCATCATTAGCATTTATGTGTATAACACTATTATTTGCGTTTCATAAATTTAATTTAGATAAGAAAGACAAGCCAGCAATTGTTTTTGCAAAAGAAAGTTTAATTAAAAACGCACCAAATAACAGAAGCGAAGAATCCTTTAAATTACACGAAGGCACTAAAGTACAGGTTATTGATACCGTAAATAACTGGAAAAAAATTAAGCTTCAAGATGGCAAAACAGGTTGGATTCCTTCAGAAGATATTAAGGCACTATAATTTTTTTTCATTTATCTTTAACTAAAGAAATTTTTTACACATGAATTTAGATAAAGTATTTCAGAATAATGAAAAATGGATTAAAGAAAAACTAACTTCTAATCCAAATTATTTTGATGCCTTAGGTGAAGGACAAAATCCTGAATTATTATTTATTGGTTGTTCTGATAGTCGTGTTACAGCAGAAGAATTAATGGGTTTAGGTCCGGGCGATGTTTTTGTGCACCGAAACATTGCAAATATGGTTATAGGCACAGATTTAAATGCCATGTCTGTTGTAGAATATGCTGTTGTACACCTAAAAGTGAATCATGTTGTGGTTTGTGGGCATTATGCCTGTGGCGGTGTTAAAGCTGCGATGCAATCGGCAGATTTAGGAATTCTTAATCCGTGGTTACGAAACATTCGTGATGTGTATCGCATTCATAAAAAAGAACTTAATGCTATTGTATCTGAAGAAGAAAAGTACGATAGATTGGTTGAACTAAATGTTCAAGAACAATGTGTTAATTTAATAAAAACTGCGGCAGTTCAAAAAGCACATAGAGAACGCGGTTTAAAAGTACATGGTTGGGTTTTTGATGTTCATACAGGAAAACTTATCGATTTAAAAATAGATTTTGATATTATTTTAGAAACCATAAGAGAGATTTATCACTTAGATTGATTTTTCACAAATAAAAAAAGGATGTTTTACACTGTGTAAAACATCCTTTTTTTTTAACACTTAATTATATATTAATGCTCATTTAACCTGAAGTCTGGATAGGCATCCATACCATGTTCGTGAGCATCTAAACCTTCTAATTCTTCTTTTTCAGAAACGCGTATTCCCATTGTTTTCTTAAGTGCAAATATGATTATAAATGCAGTAGATAAACAGAATACAGCATAAGCACCAACACCTATTAACTGGCTAATAAACTGGTCAAAACCTGCTAAGTTTCCAAAGATACCAACCGCTAAAGTTCCCCAAATACCACATACTAAGTGAACAGCAATAGCACCTACTGGATCGTCTAATTTTAATTTATCAACCAAAGCAACGGCAAATACTATTAAAGCACCAGCAATAGAACCTATTATAACAGCATCGGTAGGACTCATTTGGTCTGCACCAGCAGTAATACCAACTAAGCCACCTAAAATACCATTTAAAAACATGGTTAAATCTAAGTTTTTGTACATACCAGCAGACACTAACATAGCTACAACACCACCAGCTGCAGCAGCTAAACATGTAGTAACTAAGGTTAATGAAGTTAATGTAGGATCTGCAGAAAGTACAGAACCACCATTAAAACCAAACCAACCTAACCATAAAATTAACACACCAGCAGTAGCTAATGGAATATTATGACCTGGAATAGCTTGAGGTTTTCCTTCTTTAAATTTACCAATACGTGGGCCTAATAAACAAACAGCAACAACAGCTGCCCAACCACCAACAGAGTGAACTAATGTTGAACCAGCAAAATCATAAAAAGGAGTAGTCATTGTTTGTAAAAAACCACCACCCCATTTCCAAGAACCAGCAATTGGGTAAACTAAACCTACATATATTATTGTGAAGATCATGAAAGGCACAATTTTAACACGTTCTGCAACTGCACCCGAAACAATGGTTGCAGCAGTAGCAGCAAACATACCTTGGAATAAGAAATCAGTCCAATATGTATAACCTGCATTGTATGTTAAATCTAAAGTGCCTTCAGGTGTTAAAGGTGAACTTAAACCAAAACCTGAAAAGCCTAAAAAGCCATTAAAGTCGCCTGGATACATTAAATTGAAACCTACAAAGCAGTATAATAATAAGCCAATAGTAACAATAAAAATGTTTTTAAATAAAATGTTTAAGGTATTTTTTTGTCTTGTTAAACCTATTTCTAGTAGTGAAAAGCCAAGGTGCATAAAAAATACAAGTGCTGTACAGATCATCATCCATACATTATTAGTAGTAAGTAATTCCATAATATTATTTTAGTTTGATGATTAATTATTTTAAAGTGTCTCCGCCTTTTTCGCCAGTTCTAATTCTGTAACATTCTTTTACATCTGATACAAAAATTTTACCATCACCCACTTCCCCAGTTCCAGCAGATTTAAGAATGGCTTGTACGGTTATTTCTTCAAAATCATCATTTACAACAATAGCAATATGTCTGCGTTGGATGTCGCTAGTGCTGTAAGATACACCGCGGTATACGTGACCTTCTTTTTCATTTCCTATACCAGTTACATCCCAATAAGAGAAAAAGTTTACACCAACTTCGTGTAAAGCTTCTTTAACTACACGATATTTGGATTTTCTAATAATTGCTTCAATTTTCTTCATTGTGTTAAAATTTTAAATTTGAAAGCTCAAAAGTAAAAAATAAATTTAAAAAGGGTACAAAATAGAAGGTGTTGCTTTCAGATTAATGATAAAAAAACAAAAGTACCCCTAAAATTTTAGGGATACTTTTAAAAAATTATGTTTTTATTATTAAATATTGTGTAGTTAATGCTCGTTTAATCGGAAATCTGGGTAAGCCTCCATGCCATGTTCGTGGATGTCAAGACCTTCAACTTCTTCTTTTTCAGAAACGCGTAAGCCCATTGTTTTCTTAAGAATGAATAAAACAACAAAGGACGTTGCTACTGCCCAAGCACCTATTCCAAAAACGCCTGCTGCTTGCGCGCCTAATTGCCCAAAGCCACCGCCATAGAATAAACCACCATCTGTAGCAAATAGACCAACACACAATGTGCCTACTGCGCCACAAACGCCGTGTACTGAAACAGCACCAACTGGATCATCAACTTTTAATTTTTTATCTACAAATTCAATAGAAACGACAACCAATATCCCGCATATAAGGCCTATTGCTGTTGCACCAAAATTATCTACAGCGGCACAACCTGCTGTTACGCCTACCAATCCTGCAAGCACACCATTTAATGTCATGGATGCATCCGGTTTACCGTATCGTAACCAAGTATAAAACATTGCGGCAAGTGCGCCAGCTGCACCAGCTAAATTTGTTGTAATTATTACATTAGAAACTGCTGTTACATTTTCACCTGAAATAGCTAATTGTGAGCCGCCATTAAACCCATACCAACCTAACCATAGAATAAACACGCCTAATGCACCAAGCAAAATGCTATGTCCTGGTATAGCATTGGATTTTCCGTTGGTATATTTTCCAATTCTAGGACCTACCATTATAGCTGCAACCAAAGATGCCCAACCGCCTACGGAGTGAACAACTGAAGAACCTGCGAAATCTATAAATCCTAATTTAGTTAACCAGCCGTCACCTTGCCAAACCCAATGTCCTGAAACAGGATAGATAAGCACTGTCATTAATAAGGAAAATACTAAATACGTAGTGAACTTGGTTCTTTCAGCAATAGCACCAGATACTATGGTTGCCGCTGTTGCACAAAAAACTGTTTGAAAGAATAAATTGTGCATTTCTCCTGCAGTATTAAAAAACAAAGAAGGTGTTCCAATAAAAGATCCTATATCATCACCATACATAAGTGCGTAACCTATTAACCAAAATCCAACAGACCCAATGCAAAAGTCCATTAAGTTTTTCATAATAATGTTAATTGTATTTTTAGATCTTGTAAATCCAGTTTCTACAAGTGTAAATCCTGCTTGCATAAAGAAAACTAATGCACCTGCAATTAATATCCACATGATGTCTAATACACCATTTATATCGGCTATATTTTTTACTATTTCTTCCATAATTATATTATTTAAATTGATTGTTTCAATAAGTTATCTCAATGTTTCTCCGCCTTTTTCGCCAGTTCTTATTCGGTAGCATTCTGTAATGTCTGATACTGTAATTTTGCCATCTCCAACTTCACCTGTTGCTGCAGAACTAAGAATTGCTTTAATGGTTATTTCTTCAAAATCATCATTAACAACAATGGATAAATACCTGCGCTGAATATCACTTGTGCTATAGGATATGCCGCGGTATACATGTCCTTCCTTTTCGTTTCCTATACCAGTAACATCCCAGTAGGAGAAAAAATTTACGCCAACTTCGTGTAATGCTTCTTTTACTACACGAAACTTGGATTTTCTAATAATTGCTTCGATTTTTTTCATAATAAGTATATATTTATTTAATGTTTATATTCAAATTCAATAAATCTTTAAAAGCTTTTTTTGTGTTATTCTTTAAATAATTTAGTTTTTAGAACCCAAAAAAGCCTTATTAAAATTAATAAGGCTTTTTTCGATTTTGTGTTTTTAAATTGAGTTATTCTATTTCTCTTTGTCTTTTGCCAGGGTAAGCTAAAGAGCCATGTTCAGAAATATCTAATCCAGCTATTTCCTCAGCTTCAGAAACTCTTAATCCAATAGTCTTTTTCAAAATAAGTAAAAAGATGTATGATAAACCAATTGACCAAACTGCATAAGCTAAAACTCCAATAGCTTGAGCACCTAATTGAGCAGCACCTCCACCATTAAAAAGACCTATGCCAGTATCACCATCAACACCCCAAAGACCTATAACTAAAGTTCCCCAAGCACCTGCAACACCATGTACGGATATGGCACCAACGGCATCGTCAACTTTTAATGTTTTTTCAACAAATCCTATCGAAAAAACCACAAGTAATCCGCCAATTAAACCAGCTAATACGGCACCACTTTCGGTCATATTTCCACAACCGGCAGTAATACTCACTAAACCAGCAAGCGAGCCATTTAAGGTCATTCCTAGGTTAGGCTTACCGTTTTTAATCCAAGTAAATAACAGGGCAGCAATAGCACCTGCGGCTGCGGCAAGATTGGTAACTAATACTACTTGCGAAGCGGCAGTAGCATCATCACCACCCCAAGCTAATTGAGAACCACCATTAAAACCAAACCATCCTAACCATAAGATAAATACACCTAGCGTAGCATACATTTGGTTATGACCATGCATTTCAATTGGTTTGCCGTTTAAATATTTACCAATTCTAGGGCCAACCATCCACGCGGCAACTAATGCAGCCCATCCACCTACAGAGTGAACAATAGATGATCCAGCAAAATCAATAAATTCAGCAGGCATGATATCGGTATTGTTTAACCAGCCGCCATTCCATTCCCATCCACCTGCTATCGGGTAGATAACGGCAGTCATGATAATACTAAAAATAGCATAAGTTGTATATTTTGTTCTACCTGCAATAGCTCCAGAAACAATGGTAGCAGCAGTAGCAGCAAATACAGTTTGAAAAAATAAATCGGCTGCACCTTGAGAAAAGGTGAAACCTCCCCAGTGGATGAAACCACCTGAAGCATCAGCTCCATACATTAAAGAATATCCAACAAACCAGAAAGCTAATGAGCCAACTGCAATGTCTAAGAAATTTTTCATGGCGATGTTTACAGCATTTTTTGAATCGGTCATTCCAGATTCAACTAAGAAAAATCCTGCTTGCATGAAAAACACTAAGATACCTGAGATAAGCATCCAAAGCATTCCCATGTCACCTTTAACAGATTCGGCTAGTACTTCAACTGCTGTGGCATCTTGAATTATTAGGGGCATGTTGTTAAATATTGACATAATAAAAAAGTTTTAATGGTTAATTAGAGAAAATAAAGCAGTACATTTTTTAAATGTTAAAGCTGTAATGCTTTATTTTCTGTTTTAATATAAGTTGTGTTTATTTCATTCTTAGAAAGAATAGATAGCAGCTAGTACAAAAGAACCTAAGCTTTTCACTGAATCACCATCGTTGTTAAAGAATGGCTCATAGTCTTTATTCCAAGAGTCTAATCTTATCTCAGGTTTAATAGTTAAGTTGTCTATTGCATAACTTCCTGTTAATGTTAAACCTAGTACGCTTGGAATATCGTCAACATCTTTTTCATGGTAACCAAAAAGTTCACCTCTTAACCCAACAGAGAAAGCATCTGATGCAGCCAGTTGAGGGTAAAGAGCAACACCGTAAAAACCAGCATCATCTTTAGTTTGGTATGCTCCATTAATACCTAAGAAGAAAGAGTCAGATAAATCGAAACCTCCAGTATAATCAACTTCAAAGCCTAGACCTGCGTCGTCGTATAAGAAATTAAGAAATTGTCCTGAATAGCCTAATTGAGCTCCAAAAGCATAACTTCCATTAGGATTAAACTCAGTTAAATCAGTCCCATTCATTACACCAACCATTAAGCTAAAATCATCAGATAGTGTAAAATCTGCTTTTAAACCTGTATGGCTGAATGGACCATTTGTAAATAAATATGAGGTACTATAGTTAAAGTTAGCAGTTGGAGAAATTACTTCGTACCCTAAAAAGGTATTAAAGTTACCCATGGTTAATTTAACAGATTCACTAACATTCCAGTAAGCATACAATTGGTTTACAATATCACCAGTATTAGAGTACATTGGTGAGTTAAATATCGCATCAGTACCTCTTGGTCCAAAAACTAAATCGGCTACAAAACCAACTTTTTCACCTTCGTAAGAAGCAATTACGTTTGCCATACCTAATGCAAATCCAGGTAGATTAGCAAAAGAAGTTCCAGGTGATTGAGTTAATGTTCCTTCATTATTTGGAGCGTTTAAATTAGCTCTATAATAAGCATCAATACTACCACTCAAAGAAAATTTAGGAGTTTCTGTAGTTTCTTCTTGCGCAAATAGTGCCGTAGCCATTAAAAGCATTGAAAGAGTTATTAGTTTTTTCATAATGTTTAAATTTTAAGTTATTAATTTTTATTGGTTATGTTCCTTAAGAATGCTTCAAAACTAGATTAAAATTTTTAAACCCCATAAAAAGCAGGGGTTACATTTAAATTTTTATGAATATTTCATTTTTAACCCTATTTTTTAAAGGGTGTTGTTTAAAAAATTATATTTTTTTGTTTTTTTAACAAATAGCAGAATTGAATTATTGTTAGTATTTTTAATTTTTTTATGATTTTATTCTTATTTAATTGAATAAATTTTAGCATTAATTCACTTATTTGTATTTATTCTTAATTAATAGGTGTTGAGTATTTATTAAAAAAACACTTTATTATTGATATATAATTATTTTTAACTCGACTTCCTTTCTAAAATCGAAATAATATATAAGCCCTTATTGTTATTCAAAAACTAGGTCATATCTTAGCGTTTCAACTCAAGTTTTAAACCAATATTTGTTGATTATGCTGAAGAAACAAGGAATGTATTTGCCTGAATTTGAACACGAAAATTGTGGTGCTGGTTTTATTTGTAATCTTAAAGGAGAGAAAACAAATCAAATCATTCATGATGCTTTAGAAATTCTGGTAAAGTTAGAACACCGTGGTGGTGTAAGTGCAGATGGAAAAACTGGCGATGGTGCTGGTTTGTTAATTGATATTCCTCACGATTATTTTAAACGCGTATGTAGTTTTGATATACCTACACAACGCGAATATGCTGTAGGTATGGTATTTTTACCCAAAGTACCTAATCAATACCAATACTGTAAAGATACGTTTGAAAAAGAAATAAAAGGACAAGGACTTTCCGTTTTAGGATGGCGAAAAGTGCCTGTAGACTCTACACAATTGGGTGCAATAGCATTAGCTTCAGAGCCTACTATCGAACAATTGTTTATTGGTAAAACTAGCGAGATTACTGAAGCTACTTTCAAAGCTAAATTATACGCTGCAAGAAAAATTACCGAACATACTATTAGAGAATCTAAAATTTCTGAAAGTAGTTATTTTTATGTGCCAAGTTTATCAACTACAACCCTTATATATAAAGGTATTATAATGCCTGAAGATATTGGACCATATTATACCGATTTACAACAACCAGATTTAGTAACGCGTTTAGCATTAGTACACCAACGTTTTTCTACGAACACCATGCCAACATGGGAGTTGGCGCAACCATTTAGATATATGTGTCAAAATGGGGAAATTAATACGCTTCGTGGTAACGTAAGTAGAATGCGTGTGCGTGAAGAAATCATGAAAAGTGATGTTTTCGGGCCACAAATAGAAAAATTATTCCCAATTATATTACCAGGAAAATCAGATTCTGCATCAATGGATATGGTTGTAGAGCTATTAACTCATACTGATAGATCACTACCAGAAATTATGATGATGATGATTCCTGAAGCATGGGAAAAGCATAAAACCATGTCTGAAGAACGTAAAGCTTTTTACGAATACAATGCATGTATTATGGAACCATGGGATGGTCCTGCGTCAGTTCCTTTTACAGACGGTGATTATGTTGGTGCACTATTGGATAGAAACGGTTTAAGACCTTCCAGATATACGGTTACAAAAAGTGGTAAATTAATCATGTCTTCTGAAATAGGCGTGGTTGATATTGCTCCAGAAGATGTTGAAAAACACGGAAGATTAGAACCAGGAAAAATGTTCTTGGTTGATATGAATAAAGGTCGCATTATTGAAGATGAAGAAATTAAGAGTAAAATTGTTTTAGAACGCCCATATAAAGAATGGTTAAGCAAAACACGTTTACACTTAAAAGACGTGCCTTATACTAATGAAACATGCCCAATAGAAACGATTGATATCAAAACTCGTCAACGTTTATTTAATTATACGTTTGAAGATATTCAAGATGTTATTACGCCAATGGCTGTTTCCGGTAAAGAAGCTTTAGGTTCTATGGGAACTGATACACCATTAGCAGTATTATCGGATAGACCTCAATTAATTTCAAACTATTTTAAACAATTATTCGCGCAAGTTACCAACCCACCTTTAGATGGTATTCGTGAAGAAATTGTTACTGATATCGCCTTAAACTTAGGAAAAGACAGAAATATTTTTAGTATTACTGAAAGACAATGTAGAAAGCTAAGAATACAAAATCCTGTAATTTCTAATGCCGATTTAGAAAAAATTAGAACAATAAATATAGAAAGCTTTAAAGCAGAAACTATACATATTTTATATACAAAAGCACAAGGGCTTAATGGTTTAGAAGATGCCTTAGAAGACATTATAACTCAAGTTTCAAAAGCTATTGATAGAGGTGTAAACATCATTATCTTATCAGATAGAGGTGTGAATAAAGATTTTGCACCAATACCAGCATTATTAGCCTGTTCTTATGTAAATCATCAAATGAATCGTTTACGTAAACGTTCTTATTTCGATATCATTATCGAATCTGCAGAACCACGTGAGCCACATCATTTTGCAACCTTATTTGGCTATGGCGCAAGTGCTATTAACCCATATATGGTAAATGAAATTATTAGATCGCAAGTAAAAGAAGGCTTTATTACAGGAATGGATGAAGATAAAGCTGTTAATAACTTCAATAAAGCTATTGGTTCAGGCATTTTAAAAGTTATGAATAAAATTGGAATCTCTACGCTTCATTCGTACAGAGGTTCTCAAATTTTTGAAATAGTTGGTTTCAATTCACAATTTGTTGAAAAATACTTCCCCTATACCGCTTCAAGAATAGAAGGTATTGGCTTGTATGAAATTGAAAAAGAAATTACAGAACGCTATAAATACGCCTATCCAGATAATTTGATAGACAAACGTTTAGGTTTAAATATTGGAGGCGATTACAGATGGAGACGTAACGGTGAACGCCATATGTTTAACCCAACAACCATTTCAAAATTACAACAAGCGGTTAGGCTAAGTGATCAAGCAAGTTATGATGTTTATGCAAAAGCCATAAACGAGCAGTCTGAAAACTTAATGACCATTCGTGGTTTGTTTGAATTTGATAAACTAGATCCAATTCCGTTAGATGAAGTAGAACCTTGGACAGAAATTGTAAAGCGTTTCAAAACAGGTGCCATGTCTTATGGGTCAATTTCAAGAGAAGCCCACGAAAACTTAGCTATTGCCATGAACCGTATTGGTGGTAAATCAAATTCTGGTGAAGGTGGAGAAGATAGAAAACGTTTTCATCCAGATTTAAATGGCGATAGCAGAAATTCAGCTATCAAGCAAGTTGCTTCGGGTCGTTTTGGTGTAACATCACATTACTTAACCAATGCTAAGGAAATTCAAATTAAAATGGCTCAAGGAGCTAAACCTGGTGAAGGTGGCCAATTACCTGGCGAAAAAGTATTACCTTGGATTGCTGCGGCAAGAAATTCAACACCGTTTGTTGGGTTGATTTCACCGCCACCACATCACGATATTTATTCTATTGAAGATTTAGCACAATTAATTTTCGACTTAAAAAATGCAAATCGCGAAGCTAGAATCAATGTTAAATTAGTATCTGAAGTTGGTGTTGGTACCATTGCTGCTGGTGTAGCAAAAGCCAAAGCCGATGTAGTATTAATTGCTGGTTATGATGGTGGTACAGGCGCATCGCCATTAACATCATTAAAACATGCTGGTTTACCTTGGGAACTTGGTTTAGCCGAAGCTCAACAAACACTGGTTTTAAACAACCTAAGAAGTAGAATTGTTGTAGAATGTGATGGTCAATTAAAAACAGGTCGTGATGTTGCTATTGCTGCATTGTTAGGTGCTGAAGAATTTGGTTTTGCAACCGCACCTTTAGTAGCTTCAGGATGTATCATGATGCGTAAGTGTCACTTAAACACATGTCCTGTTGGTATCGCAACCCAAGATAAAGAATTACGTAAAAACTTTAAAGGTACACCAGAACACGTTATTAACTTCTTCTACTACATTGCTGAAGAATTAAGAGGTATTATGGCGCAATTAGGGTTTAGAACACTGGCTGAAATGGTTGGTCAAACACATAAAATTAACGCTAACAAAGCTATTAAGCATTATAAAGCTAAAGGCTTAGATTTATCGGCAATTTTACACCGTCCAGAAGCTTATAAAACAATGCCTGTTAGAAATACTGAAAAACAAGACCACAACTTAAACGATGTTCTTGATTTTCAAATATTAAAAGATTCGCACAGAGCATTATATAGAAAAGAAAAAATGACGTTGGCTTACCCAATACATAATACCGATAGAACAGTTGGTGCCATAGTAAGTAACGAAATTTCTAAAATATACGGTCATCTTGGTTTACCAGAAGATACGCTAAACATCAATTTTACAGGATCAGCGGGTCAAAGTTTCGGAGCTTTTGGAGCAAACGGACTAACATTTACACTTGAAGGAAATACGAACGATTATTTAGGTAAAGGTTTATCAGGCGCTAAATTAATAGTAAAAAAACCTGCTAAAGCCACATTTATTGCAGAAAACAATATCATTGTTGGTAACGTTTGTTTATTTGGTGCTATTCAAGGTGAAGCTTATATTAACGGTATTGCAGGCGAGCGTTTTGCAGTTCGAAATTCAGGAGCTATTACTGTTGTTGAAGGTGTTGGTGATCATGGTTGTGAGTATATGACAGGCGGAAAAGTAGTCGTGCTTGGTAAAACAGGAAGAAACTTTGCTGCAGGTATGAGTGGTGGTATTGCTTATGTTTACGATCCTGAAAATAAATTTACTAACGGATTATGTAATACAGGTACTATAGAATTTGAAGAAGTTTTGAATTCAGATGCAGAAGATTTAAAAGCTTTAATTGAAAACCATGTAAGATACACTAACAGTAACCGAGGTAAAGAATTATTAGCCGATTGGGAAACTAGCGTGAAAAATTTCGTAAAAGTAATGCCTACCGAATATAAACGAGCTTTAATACGTTTAGAGACAGAAGAACAAATGGTAGAAGAATTAACAACAGCATAATTGTCATGGGAAAAGTAACAGGATTTAAAGAATTTGAAAGACAAGATGAAAGTAATACGCCAGTAGCTGAGCGTGTAAAACATTATAATGAATTTACCATTCCATTAAGTGAAGCCGAATTAACAAAACAAGGTTCTCGTTGTATGGATTGTGGTATTCCTTTTTGCCATAGTGGTTGCCCACTGGGTAATTTAATACCCGATTTTAACCATATGGTACACCAAGGGGAATGGCAAAAAGCTTCTTGGTTGTTACACTCAACTAACAATTTTCCAGAGTTTACAGGTCGTTTATGTCCTGCGCCTTGCGAAAAATCGTGTGTATTAGGTATTATAGAAGATCCAGTTTCTATTGAAAATATTGAAAAAAATATTGTAGAACGTGCTTTTAAAGAAGGTTGGATAAAACCACAACCACCAAAAACTAGAACAGGAAAAACCGTTGCAATTGTAGGTTCAGGACCTGCAGGATTAGCTGCAGCACAACAATTAAACAGAGCTGGTCATACAGTAACTGTTTTTGAAAGAGATGATGAAGTTGGAGGGTTGTTACGTTATGGTATTCCAAATTTCAAAATGGAAAAAGGTATTATAGACCGAAGAATTGCCATTTTAGAAGCTGAAGGAATTACGTTTAAAACCAATGTAAATGTAGGTGTAAACTATGATGCTAATCAATTAAAAGATTTTGATGGTGTTGTACTATGTGGTGGCGCTACAGAAAGACGCGGCTTACCAACACCAGGAGCAGATGCCGATGGCGTTGTTCAAGCCATGGATTTCTTAACACAACAAACAAAAGTAGTTTTTGGTAAAAAAGTTGAAAATCAAGTATTAGCCACTGATAAGCATGTTATTGTTATTGGTGGAGGAGATACAGGTTCAGATTGTGTTGGAACATCAAATCGCCAAGGAGCGAAATCGGTAGTTAATTTTGAAATTATGCCAAAACCACCAGGACATCGTTCACCAACTACACCTTGGCCTTTTTGGCCACTACAGTTAAAAACATCATCATCGCATGAAGAAGGTGTTGAAAGAAACTGGTTAATTAATACCAAAGAGTTTGTAAAAGATGCTAAAGGTAAATTAATCGCTTTAAAAACGGTTAATGTAGAATGGAAAATGATTCCAGGTGAACGACCACAATTAATAGAGGTTGCTGGCACTGAAAAAACATGGCCTTGCGATTTAGCATTACTTGCTTTAGGTTTTACAGGACCAGAAAGCACTATAGCAGACCAATTAGGTATCGATAAAGATGCCCGTTCTAACTATAAAGCTGAATACGGTAAATATCAAACAAATATACCTAACATATTTACAGCTGGTGATATGCGTCGCGGACAATCATTAATTGTTTGGGCAATTTCGGAAGGTCGTGAAGCAGCACGTCAAGTAGATATTTATTTAATGGGTAAATCTGATCTGCCAACTAAAAATCAAGCGGGCGATTTAGTTGCTTTATAAATAATTAAAAAAAACTCCTTATTGTAAACTTACTAAGGAGTTTTTTTGTATTTTTTCAAGGGGATTTAAATTTTATTTAACAGGATTAATTAAGCTAAAAGCTTATATTTGGTTTTTAAACTTTATAAATGAATAAAAGAATAACAGCATTTTTCTTTACAATATTATTTACTGCACTTATAACAGCACCCACAATAATTGTTGTTTTAGATGATTCTGTTGATACTTCTATTTTTTATTCAATTACAGAAGAAGAAGAAACGGGTAAAATAAAAAATGTGGTATCACCATTTTCTTTGGTTTCCTCTGAGTTTGCTATACATTTTACATTAAAAAATAACCAAATTTTTAATTATAGGTTTAAGAGTTATCCTAAACCTCACCTTAATTTAATTTCACCGCCTCCTGAGTACGTCATATTATAATTTTAATTTTGTAACCTTTTTTTAAAAGGGTTATTATCAAGTTTAACACCTTTGGTTTTTATAACCTAAAGGAAAAAATATTTATAATATGTTTAAAAGTTTTAAAAGCGACTTGCCTGCAAGTATCGTTGTGTTTTTTGTAGCCTTACCATTATGCTTAGGAATTGCTCTTGCCAGTGGAGCACCATTATTTTCAGGCGTTATTGCTGGTATTATTGGTGGCGTTGTAGTTGGTGGTTTAAGCGGCTCTAAAGTAGGAGTTAGTGGTCCAGCTGCTGGTTTAGCAGCCATTGTATTAACAGCTATTGGGACTTTAGGTGGTTACCAAAATTTTTTGGTAGCTGTTGTTATAGCAGGTATTATTCAAATAGTATTTGGAATACTTAAAGCTGGTGTAATTGGGTATTATTTCCCATCATCAGTAATTAAAGGAATGCTTACTGGTATTGGTATTATTATTATACTAAAACAAATTCCACATTTTTTTGGTTATGACAATGAAGCTGAAGGTGCCGATAGTTTTTTTGAAGCATCAGGAGAGAATACGTTTTCTGCTATCATCAATATATTTGGTAATATTACTTTAGGTTCCATGCTAATTGGGTTAATTGGTTTAGCAATTATTCTTTTTTGGGATAAAATATTATCAAAAAAAGCAAAGTTTTTTCAAGTTATTCAGGGACCTTTGGTTGCTGTTGTTATTGGTATTATTTATGTTTTTGTTACTAGTGGAAATGAAGGTCTTGCTATTTTACAAAAACATTTAGTAAGTGTACCTATACCTGAAGATGCTACATCGTTTTTCAATCAATTTAGTTTTCCTAATTTTGCTGCTATTACTAATACCGAAGTATGGGTAGTAGCTTTTACAATAGCTTTGGTAGCAAGTTTAGAAACATTATTATGTGTTGAAGCAACCGATAAACTAGATCCACACAAAAACGTAACACCTACAAATAGAGAGTTATTGGCTCAAGGTACAGGAAATATTGTGTCTGGTTTAATTGGTGGATTGCCTATAACACAAGTAATTGTTAGAAGTTCGGCCAATATCCAATCTGGTGGACAATCAAAACTTTCAGCTATTATACATGGTTTCTTGTTACTAATTTCGGTAATTATAATACCAAAATTGCTAAACATGATTCCACTTTCTGTTTTGGCAGCCATTTTATTAGTTGTAGGGTATAAACTTGCAAAACCTGGACTTTTTAAAACCATGTATCAATTAGGTTGGAAACAATGGTTACCATTTATTACAACTGTACTTGGTATTGTGTTTACAGATTTGTTAGTAGGTATTAGTTTAGGGCTTTTAGTTGGTATTATAGTTATATTATTGAAAAGCTATCAAAACTCTCACTTTCTTCATATTGAAGATAAAAGTAATGGAAAACATATAATAAAAATGACGCTTGCCGAAGAGGTGACTTTTTTCAATAAAGGGGCTATTCTTAAAGAATTAGAAGGTTTGCCAAAAGATACTCATTTAGAAATTAATTTAATTAATACTAGATACTTAGATAATGATGTTATTGAGATTTTAGAAGATTTTTTATTCAAAGCAAAGGAAAGAAACATAGACATTAAGTTGGTCTCTAAACGTGGTGTTATTGAAAATCCATCAAGTTTTATTAAGTTTTTTAATGAAAATCCTAAATCTGAATTAAGTTTAAGTTAAACCCTAAAACTTTATTTAAGATAAAATAATAATAAACTTTTAGTATTATAAAAAATAAATTAAGCTGTTATGAAAGCACATACAAGAGAAACACAGGCAACCATGACGCCTCAAAAGTCATTGCAATATTTAAAAGAAGGAAATCTTAGGTTTCAAAACAATTTGAAAGCAAACCGTAATTTACTAGAACAGGTAAACGATACCAGTGAAGGACAGTTTCCATTTGCTACCATTTTAAGTTGTATAGATTCCAGAGTTTCTGCTGAACTGGTTTTCGACCAAGGTTTAGGTGATATTTTTAGTGTACGCATTGCTGGAAATTTTATAAATGAAGATATATTAGGAAGTATGGAATTTGCCAGCAAACTAGCAGGTACTAAACTAATAGTTGTATTAGGGCACACAAGTTGTGGCGCCATAAAAGGTGCTTGTGATGATGCTAAACTAGGCAATTTAACCACCATGTTAGGTAAAATAAAACCAGCAGTTGAAGCTGTTTTAGAACCTTCAGATGAAAGTTTAAGAAATTCAGCTAACCCAGAATTTGTAGATAGTGTTGCTGAAAAAAATGTAAGAATTGCCATTGAAAACATAAGAAAACTGAGTCCTGTATTAAAAGAAATGGAAGATAAAAACGAAATAGATATTGTTGGTGCTATGTACGATATAAATACAGGTGAAGTACAATTCTTTGAATAAGAAAGTAAAAAATAATACAAATCTGAAAAGCAATTATGGTAGCGCTATTGTTAAAATTAGTGCTACCTAATGCAATTGGCATAACATAACAATTACATTCCAAAAAAGAACGACTATAATAGCTATTTATTGAATGATGAAAGTAAATTACCTAGGTAATTTAAAAACAACTAAAACCAAAACAAGTTTAATCTCAACATTAAACGAAATCAAAATGAAATACATAGCAAAAAAAACACTAAAAACACCAAAAACACCAAATTTGTAGGTTAAAACCAATAGGATGTTAAAAAAACTTAAACTCTTTTTTTAAATTTTATTTAAGTTTGTTTTATAACACACGTTTGTTCTTAAACATTAGGAGTTTCATTTTATGAAACCAATACTTTCATGTATTGCTTTTTTTATTCAAAAAGGCATTATTGTGCGTTACGCATAAATTCTTCACATTTTTCAACCATGTTTTTGCTTCCACAAATAAAAGGAACACGTTCATGTAATTCGGTTGGTTGTATATCCATAATTCTTGTAAAACCATCACTAGCCTTACCATTTGCTTGTTCTGCTAAAAAAGCCATTGGGTTACATTCATAAAGTAAACGCAGCTTTCCGTTTGGGTTTTTAGAACTTTGAGGATACATATAAATACCACCTTTTATCATATTTCTATGAAAATCTGAAACTAGCGAACCAATATATCTTGAAGTATAAGGTCTGTCGCCTTCGTCTTTTTGACAATATTTAATATAATCTTTTACACCTTGCGGAAATTGAATATAATTACCCTCGTTTACAGAATAAATATTTCCATCTTCAGGAAATTGCATGCTTGGATGGGATAAATAAAACGAGCCTATAGCAGGGTTTAGTGTAAAGCCATTAACACCATCACCAGTTGTATAAACCAACATAGTAGATGTTCCATAAACTATATAACCTGCAGCTACTTGCTGGTTACCTTTTTGTAAAAAATCTTCAATAGTAACAGGCGTACCAACAGGTGTAAGACGTCTGTAAATAGAAAAAATAGTTCCAACAGATACGTTTACATCAATATTTGAAGAGCCATCAAGCGGGTCAATTAAAACAATATATTTATTCTGATGGTTTTCATCAATACTATTTATAGAAATAAAATCATCTTCCTCCTCACTAGCAATTCCACAAACAATATTACGCTTCGTTAGTGTTTGTATAAACTTTTCGTTGGCATAAACATCCAATTTTTGTTGGTCTTCACCTTGTATGTTTGTATCACCAGCAGCACCAATAATATCAACTAAACCAGCTTTATTAACTTCGTGGTTTACAATTTTAGCAGCTAATCGAATAGAGTTAAGTAGGCTTGATAATTCGCCTGAAGAATATTTGAAAGACGATTGATTTTCAATTATAAATTCTCCTAAAGTTTGCTTTTTGTGAGACATAAACTGGGTTTTTATACTGCAAATATCCATTATTTTTTAATGAACTACAACGTTTTCGTCAAAGATTAATAGTTTAAATATTCAACTTTAAGCTATCTTTGAAATAATTAAAAAATATTATGAATTTTACAATTAGAAAGGCAAAAAAAGAAGATATGCCACAAGTGCTAGCGCTAATAAACCAGTTAGCACACTTTGAAAAAGAACCCGAAGCGGTAGTAATAACCGTTGAAAATTTACAAAACGATGGTTTTGGCGAACATCCTGCATTTTTTTGTTTTGTGGCAGAAATAAATTCTAAAATTGAAGGCATAGCTTTAGGGTATAACCGTTATTCTACATGGAAAGGAAAAACAATCCATTTAGAAGATTTAATAGTTAATGAAACTAGCAGAGGTATAGGTTTAGGTTCGGCACTTTTAGATGAAATTGTAAAATATGGGCATCAACTTGGGGTAAAACGTATAAATTGGGAAGTTTTAGATTGGAACGAACCAGCAATAGCATTTTATAAACAAAAAGGCGCACAAATTAAAGACGAATGGCGCGTGGTTCATATGGATGAACAGAGTATAAAAAATTACATATCAAAATTATAGTATGCAAGTTTTCAAATTTGGTGGTGCATCGGTTAAAGATGCTGATGGTGTAAAAAATGTAGCTTCAGTATTGCAAAAAGTAGGTTACAAAAACACACTAATTGTCGTTTCTGCAATGGGAAAAACAACAAATGCTTTAGAAGTTGTTATTAAAAATTATTTTGAAAATAAGTCAGAATTGCAAAGTGCTATTCAAGATGTGAAAAAGTACCACAATCAAATCTTATTAGACTTATTTGAAAATGATAACCATCCTGTTTTTAAAAAAGTAACTACTTTTTTTAATGAGTTAAACGCTTTTTTTAACACAAACAAATCACCTGATTATAATTTTGTTTACGACCAAGTTATTGGTTATGGTGAATTAATTTCAACCCTTATTCTTAGCGACTATTTTAATACAATTGGTATAAAAAATAATTGGATAGATGTGCGAGAGCAAATTAAAACCGATAATTATTACCGTAGAGGCAACGTAAACTGGGAAGATACACAGCGTTTAATAACAACCAATTTCAATACAACTGTTTTAAATATCACACAAGGGTTTTTGGGTAGCGATACAAACAATTTTACTACAACATTGGGCAGAGAAGGAAGTGATTATACAGCAGCCATTTACGCCTATTGTTTAAATGCTGAAAGCGTTACCATTTGGAAAGATGTACCTGGTGTTTTAAATGCAGATCCGCGGTATTTTGAAAACGCCCAATTACTTAACCAAATAAGTTATAGAGAAGCTATTGAATTGGCTTTTTATGGTGCATCGGTTATACATCCAAAAACTTTGCAACCACTTCAAGGAAAAGAAATTCCGCTGTATGTTAAGTCGTTTTTAAACCCCGAAGCAGCAGGAACTAGAATAGGAAAAAACATTACCTTAGAGCCTATGGTGCCATGTTTTATTGTAAAAAAAGACCAAGTATTAATTTCGTTATCATCGCTAGATTTCTCATACATTGTTGAAGAAAATATTAGCGAAATTTTTAATTTGCTACACTTATACAAAATGAAGGTAGATGTTATTCAAAATTCGGCCATTAGTTTTTCAGTATGTGTAGATAATGTTTACAATAATCTTGATAAATTATTACATCATTTAAAAGCAAAATTCAAGGTTACTTGTCACGAAAATGTTTCACTTTACACAATACGTCATTACAACCAAGCTGCAATTTCACAAATTGAAGCAGGTAAAACCGTGTTGTTAAAACAATTAACACAAGAAACTGTTCAAGTAGTAAGTAAATAAACAATTTAGTACATTTACAGTCATGACCAAACAACAAGATTCAGGATTAGTCTCAGCTAAAGAAGTAGCTAAAGTAATAAACGTAGATAACTATGGGTTTGTAGGAACGTTTATAGGTTGGTTACTTATGAAAGTGTTAAAAATATCTACCTTAAATAAATTTTACAAACGCCATAAACACCTAGAAGGTGTCGAATTTTTAGATAAAATTTTAGATGAATTTCAAATTAAATTCGAGATTCCAGAGGAAGATTTAAAACGGCTGCCCAAAGATGGTGCTTATATTACCGTGTCAAACCATCCGCTAGGAGGTATTGATGGTATATTGCTTTTAAAATTAATGTTGGAGCAACGAAACGATTTTAAAATAATTGCCAACTTTTTATTGCACCGTATCGAGCCTATGGCACCTTACATCATGCCTGTAAATCCGTTTGAAGATCGAAAAGATGTTAAATCTAGCCTTGTTGGATTTAAAAATTCAATTCTTCATTTACGAGAAGGTCGCCCATTAGGTATTTTTCCAGCGGGTGAAGTTTCTACTTATAGAGATGGCAAATTAGTGGTTGATAAACCATGGGAAGCTTCTGCCATGAAATTGGTTAAAAAAGCAGAAGTTCCTGTAGTTCCTATATATTTTCATGCTAAAAACAGTAGACTATTTTACAAACTTTCAAAAATTAGCGACACGTTTAGAACCGCTAAATTACCTTCGGAAGTATTAACCCAAAAACGACGCACAATTAAAGTTCGTATAGGAAAACCAATTTCTGTAGAAGACCAAAAAGAACATACATCTCTTGAGGATTTTTCAGAATTTTTAAGACGAAAAACCTATATGCTTTCTAATGCTTTTGAAGATAAACCGAAAATATTAGACAATATACAATCTACTTTAAAAACCCCAAAAACCCCAAAACGTATTGTTACACCAGTAGCAACAGAATTAATGATGCAAGAAGTTGAAGCTTTGCGCAGTGATGATTCTAGGTTATTACAAAGTAAAAACTACGAAGTTTTTTTAGCGCAGGCAAATAAAATACCTAATATACTTCGTGAAATTGGTCGCTTACGCGAAATCACATTTAGAGAAGTAGGTGAAGGCACCAATGAAGCGATTGATTTAGATGCGTTTGATAATTACTACCACCATATGTTTTTATGGGATAATGAAAGTAATGTGCTTGCAGGAGCTTACAGAATGGGTTTGGGTTCAGAAATTTTTAAAAATTATGGTATAGATGGTTTTTATTTGCAAGACCTTTTTAGATTTGAACCCGAACTACATAAAATGATGAGCCAATCTATAGAAATGGGACGTGCATTCATCATAAAAGAATACCAACAAAAACCAATGCCCTTATTTTTACTTTGGAAAGGCATTGTACACACAACGCTTCGTTACCCCGAACATAAGTTTTTAATAGGTGGTGTAAGTATCAGTAATCAGTTTTCAAACTTCTCAAAATCACTAATGATTGAGTTTATGAAATCGCATTATTATGACCCATATATAGCACAATATGTACATCCTAAAAAAGAATTTAAGGTAAAATTAAAGGATGCCGATAAAGACTTTGTATTTGATGAAACCGAAGCAGATTTAAATAAATTTGATAAGGTAATTGATGAAATTGAACCAGGAGCGTTGCGTTTACCAGTGCTATTAAAAAAGTACATAAAGCAAAACGCCAAATTAGTAGCGTTTAACGTAGACCCATTATTTAATAATGCCGTAGATGGTTTAATGTATATTAAAATTGCCGACTTACCCGAAAGCACCGTTCGCCCTGTTATGGAAGAATTTCAAGCAGAGTTAGAGCGTAAACTTATGGAAAGTAATGATGATTAACGTTATTGCGACAGCAAGATGACCTAAGCAATCTTTCTAATTGAATTTCAGCAATCTACACAAAACTATTATAGTGAAATTCTTTTCTTACGGTAAACCCGTAACGCTTTTTTGTGTTTTTAACAAATAAACCATTTTTTACAAAAAAAGTTGCATTTTCTTGTTTTTTTTTTTTTTTACATTTGTAATGCCAATACTATTTTTTGTTTAGTCTATACAAATAATAGTAAAAGCCAAAAAGTACTTTTAACTAGCGCTAGTTTTTTTGTTTAAAGTATTTTAAACAAACAGGGTTTAGGCAACCTCGTTTTTTTAATAGACTAACCACAACCATATAGACCACAATTTATAGACTACATAGGTAAAAACATATAGGTTATAAGCAAACAAAAAAATAATTTAGTAAACAAACTATAAGTTTATTAACTTAAAACAATTTGCAAAAATTAACCTATTTATTATTAACAACATGAAAACATTAACATTATTTTTCTTTTTAGTATTTGCTATTGCTACAACACTAAATGCCCAAATTACCCAAGGAAATTGGATGGTAGGAGGAAGTGGAAATTTTTATAATTCTGAAATTAAAGGAGAAAATGGAGAATCCTTAGGATCTTCACATGGAATAGGGCTTTACCCTAATATAGGTTATTTTTTTACCAACCAATTTGCAGGAGGTTTAAATGCTAATTTTAACTACGGGAAACCTAGCGGTGGCCCTTCAAACATAGGTTTTGGGATGGGACCTTTTATTAGATACTACTTCTTAAATCCTGAAAAAAGAATAAATGTTTTTGCAGATGCTAATTACAATTATTATTATTCAAAAACCAAAAATTTTTCAGTTAGCAATGGTAGGAATTATAGATTTAAAGCAGGACCTGTTATTTATTTTAATAGTAGTGTAGGATTAGAACTTACTTTAGACTATAGTTCTACAGAATTTGATACTCACACTTCAAATGATTTTAGATTTGCTTTAGGTTTACAAATACATTTAGAAAAATAATTTTAAAGGTTTTATAAAAACTAATATTTATAAAATGAAACTAAAATTTATTCTAGTATTTACACTCATTTTAATATGTAAATCTTATGCTCAAATTACAACCACTATAACAAATGTATTGGTTAATAATCAATCTACTATTTCTAATTGCAGTTTGATAGATTTCGGTTCGAATGCAAATAATAGTATTACTATTAATTTTAAATTGACAAAACCATCAAATCAAGTTGTTGGTAATTGTGATTTGGATATTCTATTAAAATATGCTATTGGTTCTATTGGAACATCAAAAGCAAGTAATATTGTTCAATCTGGTAGTTGGACAAATAACAATACAGAATTTAATGGGCAGATTACAGCAAATATATCAGCAGGCGATATTCAAGTTACTGGAAGTAGTATATATATTGAGTGTAAAACTGATACAAGTGCAAAAACTCAAAGTTGCTAATATCCATTAATCAAAACACCACTTCCATCATTTTCTTTGTCTCCATCAACATTAAGTTTAGCATGCGATAATTTGAGCCCTAAAACATTTACGGTAGCAGCTGCAAATATACCTAGTGGTGCAACTGTAACTTATAATTGGAGCTATGTTGGTTGGGCATTGGTTAGCCAAACGGCTAATAGCATAACGTTAACACCTAACTCTGCAGGCAATTTGCCGTCTTCGGTTTTAGTTACACCCTATATTAATGGAGTAGCACAATCTTTAAAAACATGTACCGTTTCACGTTCTAGTATTGCCAAAACCATCACAGCCATTTCTGGTGCTTCAACAATTTGTAATGGCAGCAGTATATTTAATTTTGGATCAGAAAATGTATTACCTGGGCAAATAGTAACTTGGAGTTTATCTAATAATAATGTTGGTACTTTAAGTGGTATTACCAATACGGGAGTTACTTTTAATTTAATAGGTAGCGGAGACGTTACTTTAACTGCAAATATATCAAATGGTTGTGGTCAATCGTACAGTGTATAAAAAAATATTTTTGGTGGTTCGCCACCAAATTTTAACGTAGCTAGAGGGTCTTTTGAAAATGAGTTTTGTGATACAAAGTATCATTATGTACCTTATACAATAAGTAATAAAAGTAGTTTTTTAAATTACAGTGTAGTAGTTGCAGGTATGCCTTTAAACACTTTTGCTGGCTTTACAAATGATGGGTTTATATTAAAATTTTCAAAAAACTTTAGTGGCAATGTAGCTTTTACTGTTTCGGTTAGTAATGGATGCGGAGTAAATTCTGTTTTTACCGATGATTTTGTTGGTAATTGTAATTCGCTAAACACTTCAATAGCCTTAAAAAGTAGTCAATCATCTACAGTTTTTAAAGTACATCCAAATCCTACAAACAATATTGTTTATATAAACTTAGTAGATGCTAATAACATACCTTATACAGGTACACAAATTAAAGCTTCACTGCATGATATGTTTGGAGTAGAAAAAGAAAACATAAAATTTAAAAATAATTTTGAAACAACTATTAATGTAAGTGAATTTAAATCTGGTTTGTATGTGTTAACAATTTGGTTTAATAACACAATTGAAACGCATTTAATTTCTGTAAAATAATTATAACAAAGCCCTAAACTGTGTTTAGGGCTTTGTCTTTTATAAAGATTTAAACCAATCTTGAAAATACTCACCTACAATTGGTACTAATTTTTTTTGTCCTTCTAAAGCACCTATTAAACTTATTACCCAAAGGGCAATTAAGCCTAAATTTAATACCCAACCCACAAGAGGTATAAAATATAAAAGGAACGATATAATCATTAAACCCAACATTTGCCTAATGTAAAATGAAGCTAATTCGTTTTTATTACCGTTGTTCATTACCAAGGCTATAATCCAGCCAATTAACGTAATGTGCGCAATAATTGCCACGTTTTTACCATCACTTAGACTTGTTTGGCTTCTTCTGTAAACTCGGTTGCAGCTTCTTTAGCATCTTCAGCAAATTCTTTTGCTTTGTGTTTTAAATCGTCTCCTAAATTTTTTTCTTCTTGCATGATTAACTGTTTTATAGTTAGTACCTTAAAAGTAATAAAAAAACATATGTAAAACTTTTTATGTTACCTAAACAACATAACAATTCCACCTAAAGCAGTTACAATAAACACAAAACGTCTGTAATTTATATTCGATATTAGTTTTACAATATAAGCACCTAAGAAAAAGCCTAAAATAGTAGTGGGTATTAAAACCGTGTTTAAGGTTAACGTTTCCATGCTTACTGTATTCCATACAAAAATATGAAAGGGTAGCTTAAACACATTTACAATAAAAAATAACCAAGCCGCAGTACCTATAAATTCGTTTTTTGGTAAACGCATCGCCAGAAAATAAACATCGGAAATAGGTCCAGCCAAATTACCAACCATGGTTGTAAAACCTGCCATAAACCCCGCCGAATTAGAAAACCATTTATTAGTAGGTACAGCACTATTTTTTCGGTTTTCCATAAAAAACATAATGAAAACAGATGCTATAATGATAACTGCCATAATGCGTTTAAAAACCACTTCGGAAATATGATTACCAACCCAAACACCTACCAAAACCCCAATAATCATAGTAGGCAACAGTTTTATAATATAATGCCACTGCGCATGTTTGTTATAATAAACAACTGCAAAAATATCGGCAAAAATAAGCATGGGTAATAAAATGCCCGTTGAAGCTTTTTCGCCAAAAACATAAGCCAAAATAATGACAATAATAATACTTATGCCTTTTATGCCCGATTTTGATAATCCTAAAATAAACCCTGCAAAGCCAATAGAAATCCATTGTAGTGTTGTTAGGTTGAAAGTTTCAAGCATGTGGTTGGTGGTTTTTGGTTGATGGTTTTTGGGGTGTTATTTCAAATTTTTACAAAAAAGCACTGTCTTTAGGTTCCCAAAGTTCTATTTTATTACCGTCATTATCTAAAATCCAACCAAATTTTCCATAGTCAAATTCTTCCATGTTGCCAACAATGGTTACGCCTTCTTCTTTTAAAACCTTAAGGAGTTCTTCTAAATTTTCAACCCGATAATTAAACATGAACTCTTTTTTTGAAGGCTCGAAATATTTAGTGTTTTCTGCAAACGGACTCCATTGGGTTGAGCAATCGTTTCCTTCTTTATCTTTCCACCAAAATGTGCATCCATAATCATCGGTATTAAATCCTAAATGTTTTTTGTACCAATCTTTTGATGCTTTTGGGTCGTTGGTTTTAAAAAACAAACCACCAATGCCTGTAACTCTTTTTTTCATCTGTATTGTAGTTGCAATTTATATTATACATGTTGATCTAAAACTATAAAACTGTTTTGACACTTTAATGTCTTTAACACTAAGGCTAATAGAAAAGGCACCTAATTTCATAATAGTTAATTTTATAGTTTATTTTTTAAAGGCTTGTTCGTAAACGGAAATCCATTCAGTTACCGTCATTTTTGAGGCTAGTTCACCAATAAGTTCAAATGGAATATCGTCAATGTATTTAAAACGGATACAACTTTTACCCATATCTAGCTTGCGCTTGCTATGTTTTGGATATTCTGTTACAAACCAATCATACAATTCTTTTTTAGCGTACACGCCCATGTGATAAACGTTTATAGAGTTTTTTTGCGATGCAAAACTCATAAATGGTAGTGGCTCGTTAGGGCTACAATGATACCCGTTTGGATACAAGCTATGCGGAACAAAATACCCAATCATGCCATATTGTATGCCTTCTTGAAAACCTTTTGGTAAATTTTTAGTGATTTCTGAACGTAATTTTTTAAGTATAGGTTGGCGTTCTTCAGGTACTTGGTTTATGTAATCTTCGGGCGAATTGGCTTGGTATAGCATGGTGTTAGCTTTAGAACTCTAAAGTTAACAAAATTTTGCTTTAATTTTATCTACAATAGTTTGTGCCAATTTTTCCTTGCTTTCAACGGTCCAACCAGCTATGTGTGGGGTTAACAATACGTTTTCTGAAGTTATTAAATATTGAAAAGGTTCTGGCATAATTGAAGTGAACATATCCTCAAACGATGCTTTTTCGTATTCTAAAACATCTAATCCCGCACCAAGGATTTTGCCAGATTTTAATGCTGAAACCAAATCTTTCGTAACTACACTTTTACCTCGTGCTGTATTGATAAACCAAAACGGTTTTTTAAAACCATTGATAAATTCTGAGTTTACCATGCTTAAAGTTAGTGGTGTTTGTGGCGTGTGTAAACTTACAACTTCCACCTTTTCTTGAAATTCATTTAACGCTACTTGTTTTGCGTTGGCATCGCCTACGCCATCTTTAATATCGTAACACAATACCTCAACATCAAAACCTCTTAATTTTTTAGCAAAGGCTTTTCCCATATTACCGTAACCTATAATGCCAACAGTTCGTCCATCTAGTTCAATACCTCGGTTGGCTTCGCGCTGCCATTTGCCATTTTTAACTTCTTGGTCGGCTTTATTTAATTTGTTGAATAGTGATAGTAGCATGCCCAAAGCATGTTCGCCAACAGCATTGCGGTTGCCCTCGGGTGCTGCAATAAGTTCGATGCCTTTTGAAATGGCATAATCGCAATCTATATTTTCCAAACCTGCACCAACTCTTCCTATAAATTTTAGGTTGGTGGCGGCATCTAAAAATTGCTTATCTATGGAAAAACGACTTCTTAAAATAATACCATCGTATTCTGAAATTTTAGCTTCTATATCTTGTTTTGAAGAGGTATAATCTTCATGATTGGTGAAACCTAAATTGTTTAGTTGGTTGATTAGAAGTTCGTGGTTGGTATCTAGGTGAAGGATTTTCATGGTTTTTACCTTAAAAACAAAAGTTTGGTTGTTTAATAAATCAAAAGTAATTATTATGGGATGCTGAAACAAGTTCGGCATGACGTTTTTTAGCTGATATTCGCGTTAGGGATTGTAGTGAAAAGCCCACAGCGAGGTACGAGCGAGGACTTGCAACGTAAAGCCCGACCCGATAGGGTAACGCCCAAAGTATTTAAAAACCGAGTATTAGTTTGGCTATTAAAAAGTACATTAAAATACCAAATACATCGTTGCTGGTGGTTATGAATGGTCCTGTGGCTACGGCGGCATCAATACCCCGTTTATCTAAAAATATGGGGATGAATGTGCCTATTAGTGCTGCCATTATGATAACGGAAATAAGCGCGATACAAATAGTTAACGACTCTAAATAGGTGGTTTTGAAGGCGAAATGACTTATGAGTAGCACGATACACGCAATGGCAAGACCGTTTACCAAGCCTAATAGGAATTCTTTTAACAGGCGGTTTAGTATACTGCCATCTAAAGTGTCGTTTGCTAAACCTTGCACCACGATAGCCGATGATTGTACGCCTACGTTTCCTGCTGTTGCTTGTATAAGTGGGATAAACATTAATAGTGCTGGGTATTTTAACATAGCATCGCTAAACCCATTAATAATGCTTGCAGCTCCTAAACCGCCAAACATACCTATTAGTAGCCATGGTAAGCGTGCTTTTGTTAATTCCCAAATGTTATCATCGGCCTCAACATCGGCGGTAATACCTGCAGCTAATTGATAATCTTTTTCGGCTTCTTCTTTCATCACGTCAACGATATCGTCAATGGTGATTCTTCCTAAAAGCTTTTGTGTGTCATCAACAACTGGGATGGCTTCCAAATCGTATTTCTGCATTACTTTGGCAACATCTTCAGCGTCATCATGTACATTAACATAATCTACACTTGCGTTTGATATTTCGGCTATTTTTTGGTCACTTTTTGCAACAATTAAATCTTTTAATGATAGGCGACCAACCAATTTATCTTGTTTATCAACTACATAAATGGAATGTACACGGGTTACTTCTTTTGCTTGTCCACGTATGCGACGTAAACAACCTGCAACGGTCCAAGTTTCATAAACTTTAACAAGCTCTTTTGCCATAAGTCCACCCGCAGTATCTTCATCATAAGCTAGTAATTCTTCAATTTCTGCTTTATGTTCTTTATCTTCAATGTGCGAGATTACTTCGCGTTTACGATCTTCTGGAAGTTCTGAAATGATATCGGCAGCATCATCGGTATCAAGTTCACCAATTTCATCGGCAATTTCTTTAGAAGATAGGTTTCTTAATACTTTTTCTCGATTGTCTTCATCGAGTTCCATTAAGATGTCGGCAGTGGTTTCCGAATCTAGTAGTTTGATGATGTAGATGGCTTCATCTAAATCTAATTCATCTAAAATTTCGGCAATATCGGCGTAGTGAAAGTCTTTTAAAAGTTTTTGAAGCGCTTTATCATTGTTTGCTTCAATAAGACGTTCTACCTGATTGATTAAATCATCGGTTAATTCAAATTGTATGTTTTCTATTTCTTCAGACAAAATGCGATGTTTACATGTCTTTTTCAATTAATTGTGTTAGCTCAATAAATTGCTGTACATTTAATTGTTCTGGACGTTTGTCAAATATACCATTTGCTTTTAAATTATCGCTTAAATTGAGTGTTTTTAAACTGTTACGAATGGTTTTTCTGCGTTGTTGAAAGGCTGTTTTTACTACTTTGAAGAAAAGAGCATCATCACATGGTAATGTGTAGTCTGTTTTTCTAGTTAAACGCAACACACCAGAATCTACTTTTGGTGGCGGATTGAATACTGATGGCGGTACTGTAAACAGATATTCAGCATCATAATACGCTTGTGTTAAAACAGATAAAATGCCATACACTTTACTGCCTTCTTTAGAGCAAATACGTTCGGCTACTTCTTTTTGAAACATGCCTGAAAACTCTGGAATTTGGTCGCGCATGTCCAAAGTTTTAAATACAATTTGTGTTGAAATATTATACGGAAAATTACCAATAATAGCAAAGGGTTCGCCTTTAAATACTTGGTTTAAATCGTATTTTAAAAAGTCTTTTTCAATTATTCTTGGAGCAAGATTTAGGTAGTTGGCTTGTAAGTATGCTACCGATTCGGTATCTATTTCAATAACGTGTGTTGTTACATCTTTTTGCAGCAAATATTTTGTAAGCACACCCATACCTGGACCAATTTCTAAAACCGTTTTGTAATTTTTTAAGGTAAGTGTATCGGCAATTTTTTGCGCAATAGTTTCGTCATTTAAAAAATGTTGTCCTAAATGCTTTTTTGCTTTTACTTGATGTTGGTTTGGAATATTTGCCACTAATTCACGAATGTTTAAGGATTGAAGACTTTTACACTGCTAAGTTAACGATTGATAATTGAGAATTTACTATTGCTAAGCGTTAATTGTCAATTGAAGGTAACCGAATACTCATCAATAATTTCAAGTTCGGTTCTAAAGGCTAATACTTTATCGGCAAACTTTTTAAGAATTTCTGTTCTTAATTTTGGTGCATCTTCTTTGTAATAGGCTTCTAAGGCTTCGCGAGATGGTGTTTTGTATTGCACAGAATAGGTTACACCACCCATATCTTCTTCAACTAAAACCCTTACTAATGTAGCTTTTTCAAACTTTCCGGTTGCTAAAACTTGCGGAATGTGTTCTTCTTTCATCCATTTTAGCCATTGGTTGTGAATGCTTTCATCTATATTTGATGTTACGTTGTATATTATCATTTGGTTGTTAGTTATTGGTCTTTAATCTAATAGCTTAAGTTTAATTAATAGCATCACCACGTAAAGCGCGATATCGTTTTCTAGCTTCAACAAAGTAAATACTATCGGCATGATTGAAAATAATTTTTTCATATAAAGGTTTTGCTTTTTCTGGACTGTTTAATTTGGTTTCGTAAAGTTCGGCCAACTTAAAATAGGCATCATCAACTAAAATACCATCGCTATAATTTTGAATAATGGTTTCATAGTTTGCTTGGGCTTTATCAAATTGTGCTTTTTCTTCAAATAATTCTGCTTGTTTAAATAAAGCTTGCGGAATAATGGGTTCGGTTTTATGCTCTAGTAGTATGGTGTTTAAAAGCAAAATAGCATCATCATTTCTGTTTTGAAAAGCTAATAAATCGGCTTTAGCATACCGTTTTAAGGCTATTTGAAGTGAATCGTCGTATTTATTATCTGTAATAAGTAGCTTTAAATCTAGAGCATCATTGGCAATAAGTTGCGATGTTGATGCTTTTAATACTTTAAGTTGCGATTCTGCCCATTTAAAATCGCCTTTATAATAACTTGCTTTAGCTACTTTAAAGCGTGCTGTTTGCGAAAGCGTGCTATTTTTTAAATTACGCTGAATTTGTGTGTAGTAAATTAAAGCATCATTAAATTTTTCTTGTAGTACTAAAATATCGCCTAATTCTAGTTTTATGTCGGCTTGTTGAATTTCAGTTAGTGGTAATTTTAAAGCTTCTTCTAAAAACTTGGTTGCTTTTTGGGTTTCGTTTTTATTGAAAGCTAAAAAATGAGCATAGGCAATTTGAAGTTTTAATGTTTGGGCAAATGTGCCATATTTTTTAAATAAATCTTGGTAAGCAACATCAATAGTACTGTAATTGGTTGCTGTGCTTTGTTTGGTTTCTAATTGTAATAAGTTGTAATGTGCTTCAAGCAGCAAATCTAAATCTTGTGATGTTGTAGTTATGTAGGTGTAAATTTCTTTGGCAGTTTCAAACTCATTTTTACTAAAAGCAATATCAGCTAATTCTTCAATTTTGTATAGGTTTTCGGGTTGGCGACTAAAAATAGCTTTTTCTTGAGCAAATGCTTTTTTAAAATCGTTTTGCTGAATAAATAGCCAACTTAACAAATCGTTCCAAATAATTTGTGGGTCTAGTTGTGCTTTTTTAAGTAATATTTTTTTAAGTAATAAGTTGTTTTCGGTTTCGCCATTTTCACTTATAAATTCACTAATAGCGCGTTTAATATTACTTAGCGCTATTGGGTTTGATTGTGCAAAATCTATATAGCTTACAAACATTTTTTCTATGTTGCCTTGTTCGCCGTATAATTTTGCCAATTGTAAACTAAAATTATAGTTTGGGTTTTTTGACATAGCTTTTTCATAAGCAATAATGGCTTGGTTTGTAAGTGCGTGAGATTCAAAACTTCTAACAATTGAAAATACGTTGCTTGGATTTAAATCGATGCTTTCAAGCGCCTTTTGGTAATTAAGATTAGCTTTGTCAGTATCATTTTTAAGTTGGTAATTATAACCTAATTCTACCGTAAACGACGGATAATTTACACGTTCCATTATTTTTAGTAGAAACGATTCGGCTTCATTGTATTGCTCAAGTTCTTGATGTGAACTTATTATTTGAAAAATATAATTAATGTTTGAAGGCGATTGAGCATATAACTTTTTATATTCATACAGGGCTTTTTCAAAGTTACCATTTTTATAGTAGTCGTTTGCTGATGCATCATTTTGCGAAAGCATTTGGGCACTAACCAGAAAACATAAAATAAAAAGGATTTTCACGTGATTATATTTATTGGGTTTTGTGGTTGATGTGGTAAAGATAACAAATACGGTTTGTAGCTACTGCTAATATAAATATAAAAAATGCCCGAATAAAAATTCGGGCACTAACCAACCAAAATAAAAGTTCCATTAACTACCGTTAATATAAAAAACGATGTAATACTGATTGGGGACAGTTTTTTTATAAAGAAACGAATCCCTTATTTACTTACAATGGCAGTAGTGTTGTTTTCAGGTTTAGTAATATGAAAATCTGAAAAGAACACTAAACTAGCAACAAAAACAAGTGTAATTAAAATTACGAAGCGTTTAATATTTTTCATGGTTAGTAGGTTTAATAGATTTGGGTGCTCTAACTTCTAAAATATTTCTAAATACGCAAAACAAAACGATTTAAAATCGTTAAAAAACGTATTAAATTTACACTTAATCGATTAAATTAGAGCGTTTGTTGTAAATAAATAAGAAAAAACTTATTATTTTTTGTTTTGTAGTTTAATGTTATTGCATAAAAAAACACTCATTTTACATGCTTAAAAATGAGTGTTTTGAAATTTTAATAATGCATTTATTTAATTTATAATTTTAAAACCTGTATAAGCTTGTAAAACCTCTGGTATTACAATGCCATCTTTTGTTTGGTAGTTTTCTAAAATACCAGCCAAAACACGTGGTAATGCTAACGAACTTCCGTTTAAGGTGTGTGCCAATTCGTTTTTGCCATCGCTATTTTTAAAACGTAATTTTAAACGGTTTGCTTGAAAAGTTTCAAAGTTTGATACTGACGAAATTTCTAACCAACGGTCTTGTGCTGTAGAGAAAACTTCAAAATCGTAGGTTAAGGCTGAGGTAAAGCCTAAATCGCCACCACAAAGCCTTAATATTCTGTAAGGTAATTTTAATTCTTGTAAAATGGTTTTTACATGTTCAACCATACCATCTAAAGCTTCATACGATTTTGTTGGATGTTCAACACGTAAAATTTCTACTTTATCAAATTGGTGTAAACGGTTTAATCCGCGTACATGTGCACCATAACTTCCAGCTTCACGACGGAAACATGGCGTGTAGCCAGTAATACCAATTGGTAATTCGCTTTCATTTAAAACTACATCTCTAAAAATGTTAGTTCCAGGTACTTCGGCAGTTGGTATTAAATATAAATTATCTTCGGTTACGTGGTACATTTGCCCTTCTTTATCGGGTAATTGCCCAGTGCCAAAACCAGATGCTTCGTTTACTAAATGTGGTAGTTGGTATTCGGTGTAACCTGCTGCTGTGTTTTTATCAAGAAAATAAGCAATTAAAGCACGTTGCAATCTGGCACCTTTTCCTTTGTAAACAGGAAAACCTGCACCTGTAATTTTGTTGCCTAATTCAAAATCGATAATGTCGTATTTTTTTGCCAATTCCCAATGTGGTAAAGCACCTTCGTGTAATACTGGTATATCGCCTTCTTTGTAAACCTCTACATTGTCAGTATCTAATTTTCCGTTAGGAACTATCTCGTTTGGGATGTTAGGAATTTTATAAAGTAATTGGTTTAAAGCTTCCGTTTTAGTATTTAAATCGTCGTTTAATGTTTTTGAAGTTTCTTTTAATTGGCTTGTTTTCTCTTTTAAAAGATTTGCTTTTTGGGTTTCGCCAGATTTAAATAAATTCCCTATTTCTTTTGAAAGTGCGTTCGATTCTGCTAGTGTATTATCTAGTTCGGTTTGGATACGACGACGGTCTTCATCTAATGAAATGACGTCATGTATCATTTCAGTAGCATCAATATTTCGTTTTGCTAATCGGGTAATTACCAAATCTTTGTTTTCTCTAATAAAAGGGACTTGTAACATGTTTTGAAAAATTTAAGCGACAAATTTAATGAATTGAGACTATAATTTGCTGTGTTTTGAAAGTAAAATCAAATTTATTAAAAATGCGATTTTATGTAGTTTAATGAGGTTTGTTTATCTGTTTCTAGTTGTGATTTTAAGGCTTCAACCGATTCAAATTTTTGCTCGTCGCGAAGCCTGTGTAATAAATCTATTTGAATGGTTTTGTTGTAAATATTTTTATTGAAATTGAAAAAATGAACTTCAATTGTTTCTTCATCGCCATCAACGGTTGGGTTAAAACCTATATTCATCATGCCGTAAACTAACTGTTTGTTAATTATTGAACTTACAATGTAAGCGCCATGTTTTGGTATTAATTTATAATCTTCAGCAATTTGAATATTGGCAGTAGGGTAATCAATTTGTCTGCCTAAAGCTTTTCCTTTAACCACTTTGCCTGTTAGCATAAATGGGTAACCTAAAAATGCATTGGCTTTGGTAATGTTGCCTTCTTCTAAAGCTTTTCTAATTTTGGTTGAACTTACAGCAACGTCATTAATATCTTGGGCTGAAATTTCTTCAACTTCAAACCCATAAATAGCTCCGAATTTCTTTAAATCGTTAATATCAGCATTTCTGTTTCTTCCAAATCGGTGGTCATAACCAATAATTACTTTTTTGGCGTTTAGCTTGTCTATAAGAATGGTTTTTACAAAATCTTCAGCCGAAAGTCTAGAAAACGCTTTAGTAAATTTTTTAACAAGTAAGTAATCTAAACCAAGAGCGTCTAAAATGGCACCACGTTCGGTTATGGTATTTATTAGTTTAATGCCAGAATCTTTTTGCAACACCATGCGAGGATGTGGAAAAAACGTAAGGATAACCGATTTTAAATGGAATTCTTTACCATTATTAATTAAGCGATTAACAATTTTTTGGTGCCCAACATGAACGCCATCAAATGTACCAATGGTAACAATTGTAGGTTCTGTTAATTTGTAAGTACTTATGTTTTTAATTTTGCTCATAACAAGCTAATAATTGGCAATTTGACTAAAAAAAGTTAGATTTGCTATAACTGTTTATTAAAATAGTCCCAAATATCTTTTATGAAATTGCCGTTATAATACATTTTAAAAAATATTTGTAAGTATAAGGCAATACCATATGACCATTGAAAACAATAATATCTACTTATGAAAGCAAAACTACATTATGTTTTATCAATAGCAATGTTTTTAGCCATATTTTCGGCAACATCTCAAAATTCTTCTTGGAAAAAAATTGAAGGTATTAAAGATTCTGAGGAACTTTCAAAATTACATTTAGATAAAAGTAAAGCACATGGTTTTGAATTGGATATTGCATCATTAAAAACGGCATTGTCAGCTACGGTTTCAAGAAATTCAAAAACAAAAGGAAAGTCAATTGTAATTTCAGTTCCAGCTGAAGATGGAAAATTGGAAACCTTTAAAATTTATGAAGCATCTGTTTTTGCGCCAGATTTAGCTGAAAAATACCCAAATATAAAATCGTATGTTGGTTTAAGTACCAATAATTCTGGAACTAGATTACGTATGAGTGTGTCGCCTCAAGGTGTACAAACCATGATTTCTTATGTTGATAAACCAGATGTTTACATGCAACCAGTTTCAAAAGGATCAAAAGACTATGTTTTATATAATAGAACTTCTAAAACTAATAAGGGAAATAGATTTAGCTGTAAAACCGTTGATGCTATAAATGGTACATTAAACAAAAGTGATATAACATCAAAAATTAGTATAAATGAAGGTGGCGCAAACAACAAAACACTTCAAAAATTTAGAATAGCTATTTCTGTAACTGGTGAATATACAGCGTATCATGATGATGGTATTCCTGGTAATGGCGATGCAGTTGCCGATGCTTTAGCTGCTATAAATGCAACACTTACTAGGGTTAATGAAGTATTTGAAACCGATATGGCAATTACGTTTGAACTTATAAACGCTACACAACTAATTTATACAAATGCTTCAACCGATCCATACTCAATTGCAAGTGTTGGTGCAGATGAAGATAATTTTGAGAATACAAATGGCTGGAGTCTTCAGTTACAAAACAATTTAACCAACACTATTGGAAATGGCGCCTATGATATTGGACATTTGTTTGGCGCAACAGGTGGTGGTGGTATAGCTGGATGTATAGGTTGTGTATGTACTGATGATACACCAAGTACTACAGACCATAATAAAGGTAGTGGTTTTACATCACCAGCCAACGCAATGCCAGAAGGTGATACATTTGATATAGATTTTGTGGCTCATGAAATAGGGCATCAAATGGGAGCAAACCATACCTGGGCTTTTGATAGTGAAGGTACGGGTGTAAACGCCGAACCTGGAAGTGGAACAACCATAATGGCGTATGCAGGTATTGAAGGCAGTAATAATGTTGCTTTAAATAGCGATCCATATTTTCATTACCATAGCATAAAACAAATTTTGAATAACATTATTGGTAAATGCCAAACAACAGAAGCAATCACTAATAATCCACCCATTGCAAATGCTGGTGCCGATTATAATATTCCTGCTGGTACAGCATACGTTTTAAAAGGTTCTGCAACCGATGCTGATAGTGGTGATAATTTAACCTATTGCTGGGAACAAATTGATAGCGGTATTGTAAATTATTTAAATTTTGGACCAAATTTGGTGTCTGGTTCTATAAATAGGTCGTTGCCACCAAGTAGCGATTCTAATAGATATATACCAAAATTTAGTAGTGTTTTAGATGGTAATACCACACAAACCAACCCTACTTTAGGTAGCGATTGGGAAACGGTATCAACTGTAGCAAGAAATTTAAATTGGGCTTTAACAGTAAGAGATAGAAATCCATTAAACGCTAGTGGTGCACAAAGCAGTTATGATACCATGAAAATTACTGTTGAAGCAGTTACACCATTTACGGTTTCTAACCCTGTAAGTTGGGCTCAAGGGAATAACGTTACTATTAATTGGGTAGTTGGACAAACAACAAACGGCACTATAAATTGCCAGAATGTGAATATTAAGTTATCTACCGATGGCGGACTAACATTTCCAATTACTATAGCAACAAACACACCAAATGATGGAACACACCTATATACTGTACCTGCAATTCCTGATACAGCAAGCGCAAGATTATTAGTTGAAGCTGCAAATAATATTTTTTACGATGTATCGGATTTTGATTTTTCAATTTCAACAACTCCAGATTTTTTTATGGTTGAAGAAACTATAGATCCTATAGCTTGTAGCGCTACTTCAGTTACTTTTCATTTTAATTATGTTGCAGCGAATGGTTTTTCTGAAAATACGGTATTTAGTGCTTCTGGAAATCCAGGAAGTTCTATGGTTAGTTTTTCGCCTGCTAGTTTAAATACCTCAGGAAGTGTGACAATGACAGTTAGTAATTTAACAGGTGTTCCGTTAGGCGATTATCCAATAACAATTACAGGAACAGCAACTAGCAAAACAAAAAATAAGGGTGTAAATCTTCCTTTTTATAATGGTGTATGTGCTTCGGTAGCAAACACAGAGTATGAAACAAGTACAACTTCAGTACAATTTAATACCATAAACAATAATTCCGCTAAACCATCTGGCTATAGTAACTATACTAATATTTCTACTAATGTTAATAGAAATAGTTCGTATAACTTAACTGTAAAGGCAAATACTGATGGCGATTTTATAACTAGTACAAAAGTATGGATAGACTGGAACCAAAACTGTAGTTTTAATGATGCCGGAGAAGAATACAATTTAGGTGATGCAAGTAATGTTGCAAATGGAACAACGGGCAACTCGCCACGTTCTATAACGGTACCATTAACAGCACTTTTGGGAAATACCATAATGCGTGTATCAACTAAATTTAAAGATGATGGACAACCAACGGCTTGCGAAAATGGTTTTGATGGTGAAGTTGAAGATTATACTTTAAATATTATGCCTACCTTAGATATTGAAGAGTTTGGTTTTGAGAATTTTATTGTATTTCCAAACCCAAATAAAGGCATGTTTAATATTCAATTAAATGGTTCATTAGAACGAAGTATTTTTGTTAATGTTTTTGATATTAGAGGACGTAGTATTTATAATAAAGAATATCCTAATGTAGGTGATTTTAAACAAGAAATACAACTAAACAATGCGCAATCTGGCATGTACATTTTAAATGTAAGTGATGGCGTTAGAAAATCTACAAAGAAAATTGTTGTTGAATAAAAAGCTAGTTTATAAGTTAAATATTAACGTCTTTGCGAGGTACGAAGTAATCTGTTTCTTGATTAAATGATACGTAAAGTTTTGATTGAAAAAATTATTTTCGGTTGTGGTTTCTTTATAATAACAGGATTTTTTTACTTCCCATTAAAGGTATTCATGGTAATATTGATGCCTGCTAATGCAAACGATTTTATAAGCTCGACAGATTTATCTAAACGTTCTTTTAGTTTTTCGTTTTCTTCATTGGTCCATTCGCCTAATACATAATCAACTTGTTGTCCTCTATTAAAAGCGTCGCTTATGCCAAATCTAAAACGGTTATAGTTTGTGGTGTTTAGTTTTGCTTGTGTATCTTTTAGTCCGTTATGTCCGCCATCACTTCCTTTTGTTTTTACGCGGATGCTTCCAAAAGGCAGGTTTAAATCGTCGGTTATTACTAGTAAATTTTCTAACGGAATGTTTTCTTTTGTTAACCAATACACGATGGCTTTTCCGCTTAAATTCATGTAGGTACTTGGTTTTAGGAATATAAAGGTTCTTCCTTTTAGTTTGTAGGTGGCAACATCGCCTAGTTTTTGGGTTTCGAAGGTTATGTTTTCTTGGGTTGCAAAATGGTCTAGTATTTTGAAGCCTATGTTATGGCGTGTGTTGGCATATTCTGCGCCAATATTTCCTAGGCCAACTATTAAATATTTTTTCATTTGATTTTGTTCTTCAGTATATGGCTTATTTTTAAACAGGTTTGATAGAAATTGCCACATGGTTTTGTTTTTTGATTGCTGATAGGTGCGTTAGGGATAGCAGTGAAAAGCCCGCAGCAATAGCGAGGACTTGTAACGGATAGCCCGACCTTAATACTGAAACTAATTTCAGTATTAAGGTAACGCTCAAACTATTATTTGTGTAAAAATAAAAAAGCATCCTTAATTAATTAGGATGCTTTTAATATTTAATCTAGAATTTTATTTATTCTTGAGTTGCTTCTGCTGCTTCAGTTGTAGCTTCTGCTCCTTCTGCTGCTTCATCTTCATCATCATCTTCAGTTACTGCTGCTCTTGAACGTCTTACTAAACATACTACGGTATTGTCTGGGTGCATAAATTTGAATGCATCGTTTTGTAATGTAGTAATGTAAAGTTTGCTTCCAATTTTAAGCGGTGTAATATCTGCCTCAATAAAATCTGGTAAGTTTGCAGGTAATGCTTTAACACGTAAGCTACGACGGTTTTTACGTAAAACACCACCATTTTTAACACCACGAGAGTTACCAATGAATACCACTGGAATATCCATAGTAATTTCTTTGTCTTCGAATAATTGGTAAAAATCGATGTGTAAAATTTTGTCGGTTACAGGGTGAAATTGAATGTCTTGTAAAATAGCATTGTATTTTTCACCATTTTCCAAAGCAATCACAACTGTATGCGCATTTGGTGTGTATACAAGATGTGAGAACGCTAATTCTTCTGCACTAAAATGAACTGGCTTATCTCCTCCGTATAATACGCAAGGAACCTGACCAGCATTACGTAAGGCTTTTGTTGCTTTTTTGCCCACGCTTTCTCTTTGAGATCCGTTGATTGTAATTGATTTCATTTTTAATATATATAGTTAATAATTATTCTTTTTTAGTGTAAACCTTTTTTGGGGCTTACATTACAAATTTTGAACTTATAGATTTGTTATTGTGTACTTTTTCCATAACCTCGGCAAATAAATTGGCACAGCTAAGTACTCTAATTTTATCACTTAAAGGTTTTACAGGTATAGAATCGGTTACTATAAGTTCTTCTAATTTTGAATTGTTTAAATTATCATAAGCTTTACCAGATAAAACAGGATGTGTACAAATGGCTCTTACACTTAAAGCACCACGCTCCATCATTAAATCGGCTGCTTTTGTTAAAGTGCCTGCTGTATCAACCATGTCATCAACTAACACGACATTTTTTCCTTCAACATTACCAATTAATTCCATGTGAGAAATAATATTGGCTTTAGCGCGTTGTTTGTAGCATATTACCACATCGCATTCTAATGCTTTAGAATAGGCGTAAGCTCTTTTTGAACCACCCATATCTGGTGATGCAATGGTTAAATTATCTAAATTTAAACTTTGCAAGTATGGTAAAAAGATGGTTGATGCAAATAAATGATCTACAGGTTTTTCAAAAAAGCCTTGTATTTGATCTGCATGCAAATCCATAGTTATAATACGTGTAGCACCTGCTGCTTCCAACATTTTTGCTACTAATTTTGCAGCAATTGGTACTCTAGGTTTGTCTTTTCTATCTTGTCTTGCCCATCCAAAATAAGGTAAAACAGCTGTTATATGTCTTGCTGATGCACGTTTTGCAGCATCAATCATTAGTAGCATTTCCATTAAGTTTTCAGGTCCAGGGTTGGTAGATCCAATAATGAAAATTCTAGTACCTCTAATAGATTCTTCATACGATGGTTGAAATTCACCATCACTGTAAGTAGAGGTAATTACATTACCCAATTCAGCCCCAAAAGCACTAGCTATTTTTTCACCAAGCACTTTGCTTTGTGTACATGCAAAAATTTTAGCTTCGGTTATAACAATTGGCATAGATAACGTGTTGTTTTATAGCGCATAAAGTGCGCCTTATTTTAAACGAGGTGCAAATTTATACATTTATTTTAACCTAAAAAGTATATTGCCTAGTATTTTTATGAATAATATTGAAAAAATATATATTTTTGCAGTCCTGTAATGAAGCTCAAGTGGCGGAATTGGTAGACGCGCCGGATTCAAAATCCGGTTCTTCGGAGTGCGGGTTCGATTCCCGCCTTGAGTACTTTTTAAACACCAAATTATAATAAAAAGCCTGTAAATCAATTATTTACGGGCTTTTTAATTTTATTTGATGTCATATAATAGCATAAAATACCATTTAAAAAGGGGCTAATTCGGTGTCACTAAATTTGATTTTTCAACTGACACCGAATAGCTTATAAGCGTTTGTATTTCAGTTAATTATGAAAAGTATTGTTTGTTGAATTTTTAGTATATTAAAGTCTAAAATAACAACTGACACCGATGAACAATTCATTATCAATTTTGTTTTACATTAAAAAGAGTAAAGCGGATAGCCTTGGGAAGGCTAATATCTATTTAAGAATAACGGTTGATGGTAAACGAGCGGAATTTAGTATTCGACGCAAAATAACCCCAGCTAGATGGAGCAATGAAACAGGCTTAGCCAAGGGAAACTCTAGTGAAACGCAGGAGCTCAATAGATATATTTCGTCAATAAAAAACAAATTATATCAATGCGAACAGCGTTTTATTGACAAGGGAATACCAATTACATCTAAAAAATTACGTGATGCCCTTTTAGAAAAGGAGACCAAATTTAAAATGCTGATTGAGGAATTTGAGAATCATAATAACCAAGTTGAAAAACTAATAGGGATTGATTTTGCTCCAAATACATTGATAAGATATAAAACAACGTTAAATCACTTAAAAAAATTTCTGTTAAATGAGTATAACATTAAGGATATTGCATTGAATCAAATAGACAATGTCTTTATTAATAGATTAGAATATTATTTTAAAACATCGGAAAATTGTGGACATAATACCACATTTAAATATATTTCAAATTTAAAAAAGATTGTCAGGATCGCATATAATAATGGTTGGATTAAAAAGGATCCTTTTGTTCATTATAAAACAAAGTACAAAACTGTAGATAGAGAGTTTCTAACGGAACAAGAAATTCAAACCCTGATTGAAAAGGATTTCAGAATTGAAAGACTGAATCAAGTCAAAGATATTTTCATATTTTGTTGCTATACAGGTTTAGCATATATTGATGTAAAAAAATTAGTGAATAGTCACATTGTTTTAGGAATTGATGGAGAATATTGGATTAATACAAAAAGGACTAAAACAGATAGTAAAATAAACATTCCACTTCTTCCAAGCGCCTATAATATTATTAAGAAGTATCAAAATTTCTCTGAGATTATAGATGATGACAAAGTTCTACCAGTATTAAGTAACCAAAAAATGAATGCATATTTAAAAGAAATTGCTGTTATCTGTGAAATAAATAAAAACTTAACATTTCACTTGGCACGACATACTTTTGCAACTACTGTAACGCTTACTAATGGTGTTTCAATAGAATCGGTAAGCAAAATGCTTGGTCACAAATCATTAAGAACTACCCAGCACTATGCCAAAATTCTTGATAAAAAGGTAAGTGAGGATATGAATGCATTGAGGATAAAAATGAGTGGAGTAAAACAAACAAACTCTAATAAATCAATAAAATAATGGGTAACTATAAATGCCACAATAGAAATTAATAGTAAATCTGCGTTTTTCTATTCCATTATTTACAAAAATCCTCGAATTCCATTGTTAATAACTCAAAACACCCTCAAATCGGTCATTTTCTGATATTTAGTTTGATGTCATTTGATATCATATAACATCAAAAAAAAATAGAGAATAATCTTATGATGGTATATGGTCTAATTTGTTGTTTTATAATTAGTTGTGAATAACTAATTGAAATTCTTTTTTCTTTCAATAGCCAACTTTAATACCTTTATTACCATAATCCCTTAAGGGAAGACAAAAGCGCTTTTGTTCATTTTATTAAACTAAAAGCAATAAAAATGGACACTATTTTAATTCTTGAACGATTGGATCGTTTAGAAAAACTACTCATAGGAAGTAAAGAGGTATTGACCTTTGATGAAGCCAGTGATTATACGGGCATATCCAGAAGTTATCTTTACAAACTCACAGCTTCTAAAAAAATTCCACACTCCAAACCCAATGGTAAGATGGTTTTTTTTGATAAAAAGAAACTTGTGGATTGGTTACTCCAACATAAGCGAGAACCCGAACTAAAAATAAAGGGCAGCACCCAAGCAGGTAATCTAGCAAAAAAGAATATCTAACATTTTTAAGACAAAATCAAACGGTCTAACAATCTGCTGTGATTTCTCATGGCATAAAAACAATTCTTATGGAAAAGACACCCTATATACGTGTGGGCACGTCCTACTTTAAACGCGTCAAAGCTCCAACCATAGCCGGTCACTTCAACGAGATCCTGGTGCACTGGAACATGGAGACCATTAAACAAGACCATGGCAAAGACCACTTAAGCAAAATCCCAAAATATGATGGCTTTACCTGTATTCCAAGCCACATGGATTTTAAACAAGAATATCTCGGGTTTTATAATATCTATTCTCCGTTGGGCAAAATACCCAAAGAGGGAAATATTACGTTGTCCCTAAAATTTGTAAATCACATCTTTGGTAAACACTATGAGCTTGGATTGGACTATCTCCAATTGTTATATTTAAAACCTATTCAGGTACTTCCTATCCTCTGCCTCGTCTCCAAGGAACGCTCCACGGGTAAAAGCACTTTTTTAAAATGGCTTAAGGAAATTTTTGAAAATAACCTCACCTATTTGACCAATGACAGTTTTAGTAGCCAGTTCAATGCCGATTGGGCTAATAAGCTGTTGATATGCATCGATGAAGTTCTGTTCAATAAGGAAGAGCTCACGGAACGCATTAAATACCTAAGTACCACCAATATCAATAAATTGGAGGCCAAGGGCAAGGATAAACGCGAGGTTGAGTTCTTTGGCAAGTTTATTCTTTGCAGTAACAATGAAGATAGTTTTATAAAGATAGATGCCAATGAAACCCGATTTTGGGTAATCAAAGTACCCGTTCTTGAAGAAGAACAGACCAATTTCCTGGACAAATTGATTGAAGAGATTCCTGCCTTACTATATTTTCTAGCAAACCGCAAACTTCATTCAAAACACCTAACACGCATGTGGTTTACGGCGCAACAGATCAAAACAACCGCCTTGACTAAGTTGGTACAGAACAATCGAAATAGAGTTGAAAAAGAATTAGCAAGTATTCTAATGGGTGTGATTGAAAAATTTGATTTGGAAGCCGTTGACCTTTGCCCCATGGATGCCCTTTTGGCATTAAACAGAACACGGGTAAAAACGGATTTGACGCAACTGCGGAGGTTACTAAAAAATGATTGGAAACTAAGTAACAAGGATAACTCAAACAGTTACCAAAAATTTGTGATTTGGACGGACGGCGATATGACCTTGGTGGATGCTAAAGGGCGCTATTTTACCATTGATAAATCATTTTTAACTGAAAACTTTGATGATTTGATGACAGAATAGAAAACCTGCCGTATCTATTGGGCTAAAGCTGTCATCATTATATCATCATTTAGTCATCAAAAAAAATAATGATGACAGGATAATGCTATAAAAAACCAAGAATGATGAATTGATGACATATTGATGACAAAACAAAGCTACTGTTTATAGGGCTTTACAGATGAAATCATCAAATCATTAAAAAAACAACCTAAAACACATTGGCTTATGAAAAGAAAAATAAATTGTGAAACAGCCCGTAATTTTCCAGTGGAAAAAGCACTGGAAAAATTAGGGCACTTTCCCAATCGCACAACGGAACAAGAAGCTTGGTTTCTGAGTCCATTTCGGTCAGAAACCCAAGCCTCTTTGAAAGTCTCCAGAACCAAGAACCGATGGTACGACCACGGTGAAGGTATAGGTGGCAATGTGATTGATTTGGTATGCAGGATTTTAAGATGTACAATAAAAGAAGCGCTGTCCTTTTTAGATGATGATAATGCTAATGGTTCTATCAAACGGCAACCCTTAGGCAATACCTTGGAATCCCAGATTCAAATTATAGAAGTGAAGGAATTAGAACATCTTGCCCTGCTCCAATATTTAAGTTTAAGAAGTATACCCATAATAGTTGCCAAAACCTATTGCAAAGAAGTATGGTATAACTATAGGGATAAAACGTTTTTTGCTGTGGGCTTAAAGAACCATAAAAGCGGCTGGGAATTAAGAAACAGGCTTTTTAAAAATAGTAGTAGCCCAAAATCCTATACAATCATTCAAAACAAAAACAAACAACTCATTCTATTGGAAGGCATGTTTGATCTATTGTCCTTGGCTATGTTGGATACAAAACTTTTGAACACCTCGGATATACTCGTTTTAAATTCCCTAGCTTTTATTAAGGACGCTGAAAAATATTTTGAAACATATGATTTGGTAAACCTTTATTTGGATAGGGATACAACTGGGCAAAAGGCTACCAAATATTTAATTGATAAGCACAATCATGTTTTGGATAAAAGTAATAGATATGAAAACCATAAAGATTTAAACGACCTATTAAGCCATGAAAAAGGAAGATGAAAATGATTTTTATTTTAAAGAAGAAACAACACGGACACTAAAGATTCCTACTGAAGTAATCGGTCAATCAGATAGTTTGGAACTTGATTTGGAAAAGGATCTATCGGAAAACGAAAAGCTTGTGGGTAGGAATTCGAGATGTGTGCCTGTGGACACATTCTCGTTTGCTCCCCTTGGTCGCAAAGTAAAAAAAGTGTTTAAGGGGAAAGGTGACCTCGTTAAGTTTCGATGTTCCGTATATGAAAAAAAGCTACTAAAAGTAAAGTCAAGTCGTAGTGGATTGACCTTAAGCGAATATATCCGACGTAGCTTATTTGGTCAGGAAATCACGGAACGATTTTCAGATGAACATATTGAAATATATAAAATGCTTATTAAATATCACAATAATTTTAAGTCCATTGGAAACATGTACAAAAAACGAAATCCGAAGCTTACCCAAGAAGTATATGATTTAGCAAATGACATCAAGAAACATCTTAAAAAATTTCAATAATGATAGGCAAAGGCAAAAGCATATCACACACCATGGCATCCATGTCCTATGGATGGAACCAGGAAAAGGATGCTGAAGTGGTCCTCAAAGAATTTCTGCATGGTGATACGCCAAAAGAGATCACCCAAGAATTCAAAATGGTCCAAGATCAAAATTACCATTGTACAAAAAACACCTTGTCTTTTGTTTTAAGTCCGACCATTGAAGATGGTAAACGGTTGGGAAAGGAAGAGCTGCATGCCGTTACCAAACGCTTTATACATGAAATGAAATTGGGAGAACGACAAGCCATCGCTTTTGTACATCAGGATAAGGAGCATAAGCACATCCATCTATACGTCAACCGTATTGATTTTAGAGGGGCTGCCTATAACGATAGCTTTATTGGGAAACGGAGCCAACAGGCTGCTGAGAAAACAGCGGAACAGATGGGATTGACCACCGTAAAACAGATCCAATTTGAAAAGGAGTTCAATCTTAAGGAAATACGAACTGAAATCAAGCGGCGGCATGATCTGACCATGAAACAGTTCCAGCCCAAATCCTTTGATGATTATGTAAAAGCCATGCAGGTAAATGGGGTTAAGGTCATCCCGACCATTAATAATCAAAACAAGCTACAGGGCTTTCGGTTTGAATTTGATGGTCATAACTTAAAAGGTAGCGAAGTACATCGTAATATGTCTCTTGGTAATATTGGAAAACAGATATCAGGTATCCACGGGGCAAGAATATTAAAGGAAAACAATGTAAGCGTCACACTAGCTAGTAAGGTGGTTGATTTGACACCGAGTTTGGCTCTTAAAATCACCAAGTTCATTATTAAAAAAGCCATCAAAGGGATGGATATAGGCTATTAAATAAAACAGGATAATCATGACAAAACTAGAAGAATTATCTGCTTTATTGGTCAACGAGCTTCATGAATTTAATAAGAACATTGAAAAATTGGAATCAATCAGCCAGCAATTAAATGACCTGAAAATCCAAATGGATATGTCGGAATATAAAACTCTCTTTGCTGACCATCAAAAAGAAATAACGACACATAAAAGCATGATAGAAGGTTTTGAAAGCCGCTTTAATGATAAAATTAAGGAGGCTAAAATTTATCCTACTTGGGCGGTGGTGGTTTTTATAATTGCCCTGTTGTTTGGTTTTTGTTCAATAATTTACGGAGCTATCTAAAAAGTGTTTAACAATTTATTGTTTTTTTAAACATCTTTTTAGATGTTATGATTCATAATTGTCAATATAAAAGGGGTAGTGTTAAAAATACTTTTATTAATTTTCGAATAAAATAAATATCAGGGAATAGTTCCACTAAATATTTTTTACATTCGATAAACATACCATAATAAAAAAATGAAAGAGATTAACTTGTCAAATATTTCAAAATCAATCTTTCTTATAGCTGTAATTTTAATTTTAGGATGTTCTAAAGGTTCAGAACCAAAAAAGTACAAAATAGGATTTTCGCAATGTATTAGTACTGATGATTGGAGAAAATCAATGGATCATGAAATGAAAGTGGAAGCTTCATTAAATGAAGAAATAGATTTAAATATTTTTCAAGCTAATGGAAATATAGAACTTCAAAAATCACAAATTGAGTTCATGATAAGTAATCGTTTTGATGTAATTATTGTTTCTCCTCTAAGTTCAGAACCATTAGTTCCAATAATTGAAAAAGCTTATGATAAAGGGGTTCCTATTATTATTGTAGATCGTAAAATTAATTCACAAAAATTCACAGCATATATTGGAGCCAATAACATTGACGTTGGTCGTACTGCCGCAAATTATATAGCTTCACAAAATGAAAAAAAAATCAATGTTTTAGAATTAAGAGGAGGTGATGATTCTTCACCAGTTATAGAACGACATTCTGGGTTTAATCAAGTAGTTAACAATGAGCCAAATATAAATGTTTGTTGTAGTATTAAAGATGGAGATATTGGCCGAAGAATACCTCAAATCATAGATTCTTTAAATGTGAAACCAATTAACTATGTCTTCGCATTTAATGATGGAATTGCTTACAATACTTGGAAAATTTTTAAATCTAAAGGAATTGAAAAAACTATCAAATTTATTGGTGTAGATGGTTTAAATGGTGAAAATAATGGTATTCAATTAGTACAAAAAGGGATATTGGCTGCAACTATATTATATCCAACAGGTGGTGATGAAGCCATAAAAATTGCCATAAAAATTTTGAGAAAAGAAAAGGTTCCCAAAAACAATATATTGAGTACCACCGTAATTGATTATAGAAATGCTGAAATTATGAAAAATCAGTATGATAAAATTAATAAACATCAAAATGACATAGAAATTCAACAAGAAAAAATAAAAAAACAAGAACAAACATATACCACGCAAAATAAAACATTGAAATTGGTTCTAGGATTGTTAATCATTAGTATATTTTTAATAATACTTACTATTTATTCATGGAGTTTGATTAGAAGAAAAAAACGCCAATTAGAAATAAGCAATAAAAAGATTCTAGTTCAAAGAGATCAGATAAAGACCAGTAATGATGCTCGGTTAAATTTCTTTACAGGATTATCGCATGAGTTTAAAACACCAATTACTCTTATTTTATCATCTATTGAATCCATAATTGAAGATAATATTAAGAGAGATTTTAAACTAAAAAACGAATTGGGTTTAATTTTTAATAATTCCAAGAGATTACTTAGACTAATTAATCAATTATTGGACTTTAGAAAAGTTGAAGACAGAAAATTTATTTTAAGAGCCTCAGAAACAAATATCTTCAATTTTACTAATAGTATCTATAGGGATTTTGAGCGTGAAGCCATAAAGCGTAATATAGATTTTCAAATACATAGTAATAATGAAGATTTGCTTGTTTACATAGATAGAAATCTAATGGATAAGGTGTTTTTTAATTTGTTATCAAATGCCTTTAAATTTACCCCAAATAATGGGAAAATTTCTATTGATATTATAGATAATAAGACTACCAATTTTGTCAATATTCATTTTAAAGATTCAGGAATAGGTATTCCAGAAAATGAACTAAAAAATGTTTTCAAACCCTTTTTTCAAGGTTCAAATAATAATAATCTTAGTTCTGGTATTGGATTACATATTTCTAAAGAGTTTATTGATCTTCATAAAGGAAAGATTGAAATCAAGTCTAATAATGGTGTTGAGATAATTATAGTGCTTTATAAAGATAGAACTCACCTCAATAGTAATCAAATTGTTTTTGAATCCGATAACCTTGAAAGTCCTAATTTAAATTTTATTACAGATTATGATGATGATTTTACACCTATAATCCTCAATAAAAATGAAAGCGAGAGATTTAGTATTTTGATTATTGAAGATAATTCTGATTTAGTAAAGTTTTTAAGAAATAAACTATCACAAGTATATGAGATACACGAATCGGATGGTCATGATGGAATTGAGAAAGCTTTCGAAATCATCCCCGATATTATAATTTGTGATGTTAACTTACCTATTAAAAATGGTTTTGAAATTTGTGAAATTTTGAAGAAAGATTTAAGAACTTCTCATATCCCAACCATTATTCTAACAGCACTAAGCAATAAAGAATCATATATTAAAGGTTTAGAGTCAGGTGCAGACTTGTATTTAACTAAACCGTTTAGTTTATCTATACTGTTCCAATCTGTAAAAACCTTATTGTATAATAGAGAAAAACTAAGATATTATTATATTAATAATATTCATAAGTTAAATGAGAACCATGATTTTATTGCAACTGAACAGGATTTCCTTCATAAAATGAATGCTATAATAGGTGTGAACCTTGATAACTCTAATTTCACAGTTGAAATTTTAGCTGAAGAACTTGGAATATCAAGAGTGCAGTTATACAGGAAAATAAAAGCTATTTTGGATATTAAAGTTAGTGATTATATCCAAAATATAAGATTAGAAAAAGCAGAGGAAATGCTAAAGAATAATTTAGATCTATCCATTTCTGAAATTGCTTATTCTACAGGATTTTCTTCTCAGACTTATTTTTCTACCAGTTTTAAAGTCAAATTCGGGGTAACACCTAAGCGTTTCAGAGATAAGTTATAAACCAATTTTAACTTCAAATTATATATTCAATACTATTTGAGCTATTTGGGTTGTAAGTTATTATTTTGATTAAGATTAATTGAGGGTTCAATAACATCTAGGTCAAAATTTTATCATATTATAATTTCCTGTTATTACTTCTATGTAACATTTCTTTAAAAACCACTTTAGAAATGTAAAAAAAGTATCTTCTAAAACATGTTTTTAATTAGTAACTAATTGTTTTTTAGGTAGTTGTGTTTTTTTTATTAAATTTTTATTCTATGTAACAAATTTTAACCCTATTTCATTTATGGCTGCATAAATTGCCATTGGGAAATCAAAATCCCAAATAACTAAACTAAATACACCACATGAACAGAAAGATATTGATATGGTCTATTACCGCAGCTTTGGCTGGTTTCCTTTTTGGATTTGACACAGTAGTTATATCGGGCGCAGAAAAAAAATTACAACTATTATGGGGTTCTTCAGATATGTTTCACGGTGTTATTGTTATAGGAATGGCACTTTGGGGGACTGTAATTGGAGCCTTTTTTGGAGGAATACCAACTAATAAATTAGGAAGGAAAAACACCTTAATCTGGATAGGTGTACTATATACCATTTCAGCCATTGGTTCTGGTTTAGCAAACGACCCTTGGACATTTGCTGTTTTTAGATTTATTGGAGGCTTAGGCGTAGGAGCTTCAACTATTGCGGCACCAGCATATATATCTGAAATTGCGCCAGCGAGGGATAGAGGTAAACTAGTGGGTCTTTATCAATTTAACATTGTATTTGGTATTCTTATAGCCTTTTTATCAAATTACTTATTAAATAATGTGGGCGAAAACGCTTGGCGTTGGATGATAGGTGTCGAAGCTTTTCCTGCTGCTATTTACACAATATTTGCTTTAACAATTCCCAAAAGCCCACGTTGGTTACTTACCAAATTTAGAAATAGCGAAGCTATAGGAGTACTTAAAATTATTAATCCAGATCAAGATCCAGAAAAGCTCATGTTAGAGATTAAGGATGAGATGGAAAACACCGTGCCTAACGAAAATATATTTCTTAAAAAATATAGATTCCCTTTGATTTTGGCTTTTTTAATAGCTTTCTTTAATCAACTATCAGGTATTAACGCATTATTGTATTATGCTCCAAGAATTTTTGAAGAAGCAGGTCTTGGTGAAAGTACAGCCTTATTAAGTAGTATAGGAATAGGAGTTACCAATATGATTTTTACACTATTAGGTATTATTCTAATAGACAGATTAGGACGAAAACAATTAATGTACATATGTTCATTTGGTTATATAATTTCATTGAGTCTAGTTTCTGCTGCCTTTTTTTTTAGTTGGGAAGGTAGCATTGTACCCATATTACTGTTCATGTTCATAGCATCACATGCTATAGGACAAGGAACTGTGATATGGGTATTTATTTCAGAAATTTTCCCTAACCATCTAAGAGGCTTTGGGCAATCATTTGGTAGTTCAGTGCATTGGGTGCTGGCAGCAGTTGTGCCTTCTTTGGTCCCCATATTATTTTCTACCATTGGAGCAGGCATGGTATTCTTGATTTTTGCCATAATGATGGTACTACAATTACTATTTGTGATTTTTATGATGCCAGAAACGAAAGGAGTATCTCTGGAAGAATTAAGCAATAAACTAATTAAAGAACGAAATATATAAGCCTATGAAACGTATTAATAATCCAAAATTTGTCATAACTATTTTGTTGTTATCATTATTTGTTAGTTGTAAAAATAAGACAGAAGAAAGTCAAATTACAGAAAACAAATCAGATAAAACAACATATTCAGAAGAAGATCTTTATCGCCCAAACTTTCATTTTACACCTAAAAAAGGTTGGATGAATGACCCAAATGGGATGTTCTATAAAGATGGGTTTTATCATTTATATTTTCAGCATTATCCAAATGGAAATACTTGGGGGCCTATGCACTGGGGGCATGCCATAAGTACAGATATGGTAACATGGAAAGAAATGCCCATAGCAATATATCCAGATGAAAAAGGATATATCTTTTCAGGAAGTTCTGTTGTAGATGTTAATAATAGCTCAGGGTTTTCCAAAAATGGTATTGCGCCCATAATTGCCATGTTTACTTATCATGATATGGATGGTGAAAAAGCTGGTAAATTAAATTACCAATCTCAAGCCATTGCATATTCTTTGGATGAAGGACAAACGTTTACTAAATATTCTGAAAATCCAGTAATTAAAAACCTAGGCATTAAAGATTTTAGAGACCCTAAAATGTTTTGGGATTCCATACATAAAAAATGGCTAATGGTATTGGCTGCAGGTCAAAAAATCATGTTTTATAGCTCTTTAAATTTAAAAGATTGGAAACTAGAGTCTGATTTTGGCGATGGTATAGGAGGCCATGGTGGAGTTTGGGAATGTCCAGATTTATTCCCAATGAAAGTTCAAGGAACAGATGAAGTTAAATGGGTATTACTTGTTAGTATTAATCCTGGTGGCCCCAATGGTGGTTCTGCAACGCAATATTTTATTGGTGATTTTGATGGTAAAAAATTTACTATTGATGCTTCTTTTGAAAATGACCTAAATAAATCTGAGTATAAATCTATATGGATTGATTATGGCAAGGATAATTATGCGGGTGTAACCTGGTCCAATATCCCAGATAGCGATGGCAGAAAATTATTTGTGGGATGGATGTCCAATTGGGATTATGCCAATGTAGTACCTACTGAAAGATGGAGAAGTTCCATGACGGTAGCAAGGCAAATTGAACTTCAAAAAGAAAATGCTAGTTATAGATTATTATTTCAACCAGTAAAAGAATTAACCAAGTATAAAAGTACAAAGTACAAAAAGGAAGATATTGCCATTAAAGCTCTTACAAAAATTATTGATTCTGATGCTATTGATTTATCCAGTGTGGAAATCCAGTTTAAAATTTCAGATTTAAAAAACAGTGGTTTTACCTTCAAACTTACAAATAAACAAGACGACACCTTAGCTTTTGGATATAATACTAGCGATAAAAACTTTTTTGTAGATAGAAGAAAATCTGGAAAAACAGCATTTTCAGAAAAGTTTGCAGATCGTATTTCTGTTGCTAAAAGAACGTCAACTAATGTCAATATATCGGGTACGATTATTCTCGATAAGACATCTATAGAACTGTTTTTTGATAATGGAGAAACAGTCATGACAGAAATATTTTTTCCGAACTCACCATTCGATAAACTAAGTATTGAACCTAAAGATCAAGAATTTATTCTTGACAATATTGAAATTCACAAACTAAATATTAACTAAATTAAATTAAAATGAAATTAAAACAACTTTTATTTCTGCCTGTATTTGCTCTTATAGGCATGTTGGCACAAGCTCAGGTAAAAGGTGCTGTTACCTCCCAAGAGGACGGAATGCCGCTACCCGGAGTATCTGTTATTATATCTGGCACTACGCAAGGAGCTGCTACAGATTTTGATGGTAATTATGTACTTGATAATGTTGATGCAAATGCGATATTGATTTTTAGTTATATAGGCTATAAGACAGTCAATATTCCAGTAAATGGGCAAAAAACAATTAACATTAAGTTAGAAATAGATAAAAATGAGTTAGATGAAATTGTTGTTGTCGGATATTCAAGCCAAAAAAAGGCAGACATTACTGGTGCTGTGGCGGTAGTGGATATGGATGAACTGAATAAACAAGTAGAACCAAATCCAGTAAAAGCTTTACAAGGGCGGATTCCTGGGGTTCAAATTAGCACAGATGGATCACCTAGTGGGGGAAATACAGCCATATTAATTCGTGGTGTTGGAACTCTAAATAATACATCACCCCTATTTGTTATAGATGGTGTGCCTACAAAATCTGGTATGCATGAGTTAAACCCTAATGATATTGCTTCCATACAGGTTTTAAAAGACGCTTCTTCTGCAAGTATTTATGGGTCGCGAGCATCCAATGGGGTTATTATTATAACAACAAAACAAGGAAAGAGTGGAAAGATGAGGGTTGAGTTTAGTTCCTACCTAACTGCATCTTCTTATGCAAACAGATTAGATGTTCTAAATGCTAAAGAATACGGAGAAGTACTTTGGCAAGCCAATATTAATGATGGTCTGAATCCTAATAATAATAATTTGAGTTATAAATTTGATTGGAGTTTTGACTCAAATAATAATGCTGTACTAGATTATATTACAGTTCCAGAATTTTTAGATAATGAACAAACTTTAAAATCTTCTGATACAGATTGGTACGATGAAATATCACAAACTGGAATTGCTAGTTCTTATAATTTAAATGTTTCCAATGGTACCGAAAAAGGTAATTATTTGTTTTCCCTAGGGTACTTAGATAATGAGGGTATTGTTAAAAATTCAAATTTTGAACGCATTTCTGCACGTTTAAACACCAGTTATAAACTTTTTAATAATAAACTTGAAATAGGCGAAAACTTATCACTAAATAAAACGGAGGAACTTCAAATTCCTGGGGTATTAGATTTAGCGTTGAAAGCGTCTCCAATTATTCCAGTAAGAACTGTTGATGGTGAAGGATGGGGTGGCCCAATTGGAGGTATGAATGATAGACAAAATCCTGTTCGTTTGCTGGATGCGAACAAATATAATAGTTATCAATACCATAGATTATTTGGTAATGTATTTGCGAATTTGGAAATCGCAAAAAATTTGAATTTCAAAACAAACTACGGGTTAGATTATGCTAATTTTTATAAAAGGTCATTACAGTTCAGTTATCAATCAGGCTATTTAAAAAATGACCAAAATGCAGTTAATATTGAAAACTTTAGAAGCACCAAGTTTACATGGACTAATACTCTTAATTATAAACTTAATGTAAAAAAACATAACATAGAAGCATTTATTGGTTCAGAAATGTTTAAAGATAAATTTGAAAATACTTTTTTAAGGGCTGAAGATTTTACAATTGAAACCCCAAGCTTTATGTTTCCTGATGCAGCAACTGGTCAAAGAACTAATTCAGGATCAGAAACAGCCTATACCTTAGTATCATATTTCGGAAAAATAAGTTATGATTTTGATGGTAAGTATTTATTCTCTGCAACGCTAAGACATGATGGTTCATCAAGATTTGGAAGGAGCAATCAGTTTGGTACATTTCCTGCTTTTTCAGGAGGTTGGAGAATCAGCAATGAAAAATTTATAGAAGATAATTTCTCTAAGATATCAGATTTGAAATTTAGGGTAGGATGGGGTCAGACAGGAAATCAAGAAATAGATAATAGCGCAATTTATTCGTTATATGTAGCTGATTATGCAGGAGGAGATCCAACATGGAGTACATCTTATGGAACAGCTTATGATTTATTTGGCCAAGGTTCAGGTTTATTACCATCTGGATTTAGATCGACTCAAATTGGTAATGATAATTTAAAATGGGAAACTACTACGCAATTAAATTTTGGTCTTGATTTTGGGTTTTTTAACCAAAAACTTTATGGTTCAATAGATTATTATAAAAAAGAAACTGAAGATATTTTGGTTTTACCACCGTATTTAGCAGCTATAGGTGAAGGAGGAAATAGATGGGTAAATGGTGCTAGCATGGAAAACGAAGGTCTGGAATTTTCAATAGGTTATAGAAATGAAACTTCAGGAGGTTTTACTTATGAAATCAATGCTAATATTTCATCAAATAAAAATAAAATAACTAAGCTTCCAGAAGAGGTGAAAAATAATTATGGGGGTAATGGTGGTGACGATAATATTTTGGGAAGACCATTAAATTCTATGTATGGTTATGTAGCAGATGGATTGTTTACAACAAATGAACAGGTATTGAACTCGGCCGAACAACAAGGAAAAGATTTGGGGCGCATTAGGTATAGAGATTTAGATGGAAATGGTATTATCAATGATCGTGATAGGACTTGGATAGGCATACCTTATCCTGATTATGCTTATGGTTTAAACATAAATCTAGAATATAAAGATTTTGATTTCACCATGTTTTGGCAAGGTATAGGAGAAGTCGCTATTGTAAATCAACTTAAATATCAAACTGATTTTTGGAGTGTGGATGATATAGGCTCAAACAAAGGCTCACGTCTTTTAAATGCTTGGTCTCCAAGTAATCCAAATTCTAGTATTCCTGCATTAACAACTATTGACAAAAATGCTGAATCCCGTTTTTCAACTTATTTTATTGAAAATGGCAGTTATCTTAAATTACGAAATGTTCAGTTGGGATACTCTTTGCCAGGTTCTATTTTGGATAAATACGCCTTAAATAAGTTTAGAATTTACCTTGGAGTTCAAAATTTGTTAACTATTACAACTTCAGGATTCACAGGAGTTGACCCAGAAAATGCTGGGTTTGGATACCCTTTGCCTTTAACATCAACCCTTGGTTTTAACATAACATTTTAACAATAAAAAATATTTATCATGAAGAATATAAAATATTTATTTGGATTCATTCTGTTAGTCATTACTACTGGATGTTCTGATTTTTTGGAAGAAAGTCCTAGATCAGTTTTGTCTGAAGAAGAACTTATTACTCCAGACAATATAGATGGATTTGTGACGGCAGCTTACGCTTCTTTGGGTAACGATCATTATGACATACCATTTAGTTTATGGCCTTATGGAAATGTAAGGTCTGATGATGCCTATAAAGGAGGTAGTGGACCTAATGATATTCAAGTATTTCATTTTTTTGAAATATCTGAAAATATAAGGACAGACTTTGGGGAATTGGATAAGTTCTGGTTTAATAGTTATATAGCTATTTCTAGAATTAACAGAGCCATAAGAAATTTGAATAAAATAAGTGCGAGCGATTTCCCTTTGAAAGAAACAAGGATTGCTGAAATGAAATTTTTGAGAGGACATTTTTATTTTATGCTTAAAATAATGTTTAAATACATACCTTATATAACTGAAGACATAGCTATTGAAGATTATGGTACTATCTCAAACAGAGATCTTACAAATGATGAATTATGGGATGCTATCGCTGGAGATTTTCAAGCAGCAACTGAAGGCCTTCCAGTTTCACAACAAAACATTGGAAGAGCAAGTAGAACTGCAGCTTATGCTTATCTAGCAAAAGTTAGGCTTTATCAAGCTTTCGAACAAGATGATGATAATAAAGTAACAAACATTAATCCGGCTAAATTACAAATGGTAATTGATGCGACCAATAACGTGTTGGGTCAGGGATCTCTTGAGCCTGATTTTGCAAATAACTTTTTGCCAGGTGATTATGAAAATGGGTCTGAATCTATCTTTGCTATTCAATATACAGATAGTGACAATACACTACATGGAAGGTTAAATTTTTCTGATGTATTATCGACTCCTCAAGGACTTGGTTGTTGTGATTTTCATAAACCGAGTCAAAACCTTGTAAACGCTTACAAAACGGATGCTAATGGTCTTCCATTATTCAATACATATAATGACGCAAATGTTGATTATAACAATTTGAACAGTGTTAAGGTTGATCCGCGTTTGTATCATACAGTAGCAATACCAAATTTACCATATAAATATGATAATGATTTTATTTATGTAGAAGGTTGGGTTAGATCTCCTAATCCTTACGGCTATTATGCTTCATTAAAAGAAAATGTATCACCAAACTGTGGTAGCTGCTTTGTAAACATTGATCCGTTTTATGGAAACTCAAAGAATAGAATTCAAATTCGATATGCCGATGTCTTACTTATGCGTGCTGAAGCATTAATAGAATTGGGTCAGTTTAACGATGCCTTACCTATAATAAATCAAATAAGAAATAGAGCGTCTCAAAGCACCGGCTTTATTGGATATGCAAACAATTTAAATGTAAGCCCATATATAAATGGTGTTAATTGTACTTGGACGCAAGATTTTGCGAGACAAGCTTTAAGGTGGGAACGTCGATTGGAGTTTGCCATGGAAGGAAGTCGTTTTTTCGATTTAGTACGTTGGGGAATTGCTGCAGAAACACTCAACAAATATTATCTAGAGGAAAAGGATGAGGTTGAATATTATAGTGGTGCTAAATTTGATTCAGCTAGAGAGGAGTATTGTCCAATTCCTCAGGCACAAATCAATTTTAGTAAGGACGTTTACAAACAAAACAAAGGATATTAAATTAATCTGTTAAAAAATAATATTATGAAACATACATTAAACATAATAAAGATAACAATATTAAGCCTATTTGTTATCATAAATTATTCTTGTTCTCAAGATCGTGAAATAGAAGCTGCTGCTGATGCTATAGTTCCTTCAGTAGAAAATTTAAATGTTGAATTAGTTGGTGATATTGCTACAGTAACATGGAGTAATCCAACATATACAGGAAATGTTACGACAGTATTAAAACACAACAACGGATTGGAATTACTCGATTTTTCAAAATCAAGTTATGAATTTGAAATTCGTGAAGTTAATATAGAATACTTTTTTACTCTAAAATTAAAAGATAATGATACAGGAAACTTCTCGTTAGGAGAAACGGTTAGTATAACTAGAGAAGGACCACGACCAGTTTTAAATTTTGCTGGCACACAAGAAGAAACTAATGTTATTTTGACATGGGGTATCCAAGACACTAATATTACCGGTATAAAATTAACAATTGATGGTTCTGAAGTGATTGATTTGCCAAGTAATGTTACAACATACACGCTTGAAAATGCGGAACTTAGAGAATATAGTTTTAAAATAAATACTATTAATTCACAAAATCAAGAATCACCATCTAGAAACTTAATTTTTAAGGTTGGGAAAACTAAAATAGGTTACCTAGGTTTAGCACCAGATGTTGCTTCAATTAGTGATGATGATGAAATGGCATCAGCTGCATGGCTTTTCGAAAACTATCCAGATGCGGAATATATCTCATTTGCCGATATAGATAACGGAAAAGATTTAAGTGAGTTTAGAGTGCTTTGGTGGCATTATGACAAAGATGATGATAACCCAGCACTTCCATCTGTAGCATTAAGCGCAAATGTAGTTTCTGCAATTACAAATTTTCATGCTAATGGAGGAGGGCTATTACTTAATACACACGCTATAGAATATTTATGGACAATTGGAAGAATTACAGATAATATAGGGAAACTTAAAGGAGCAGGTGCTGGATTTTCTAATGGAGACACATGGTCTGTTGGGATAAATATTGGTCTTGTGCATGATGAAAGCACTCATCCGATTTATCAAGGGGTAGAAATTATACAACCAGATGAGCGAAAAATAATTCCATTAATAGGACCAGGATACAGAGAGGATCATAATTTCGTTTTATGGATAGGAGATTATTATGGTATTGGTAACGCTAATGAGCAGGTGTATTCGAATTTATTTAATGATGCAAAACTTAGAATTCTTGGAGTTTGGGATGGAATTAGAGATTATTGGATGATGGCTAATTTTGAAGCAATGCCAAATGATGAATTTGAGGGGACTGCTATTGCGATTGGAATAGGTGCTTTCGAATGGAATCAAAACGACGGAACAAATCTTTATCAGGATAATATAGAGACTATAACAAAGAATGCATTAGAATACTTAAAAACCAAATAATATGAATATGATAAAAGTTATTAGAATATTATTGCTTGCTAGTATAATAATTTTATTCCAAAACTGTAATGAGGATGATATATCATCTAATTCAAATGCTGAATTAGTAACAGTTGGAGATAATGAATATAGACCGGAATTTCATTTTACACCACGAAACAACTGGATGAATGATCCTAATGGAATGGTTTACTATGCAGGTGAATATCATTTGTTTTATCAATACAATCCCAATGAAAGTGTTTGGGGGCCTATGCATTGGGGGCATGCAATTAGCAAAGATTTAGTTAATTGGGAAGAATTGCCAATTGCTTTGTATCCTGACAATTTAGGAAACATTTTTTCTGGTAGTATTGTTGTTGACAACAACAACACGTCTGGGTTTAAATCGGGTAGCGAGAGTCCTTTAGTGGCTGTATTTACGCATCAAAATCCAGAAAACAATAAGCAAACCCAGAGCTTAGCTTATAGTAATGATAAAGGTAGAACTTGGACTAAATATGAAAACAACCCTGTTTTGGTAAATAATGACAAAGCAGATTTTAGAGATCCTAAAGTATCTTGGCATGAAGGAACACAAAAATGGGTAATGGTACTTGCAGCAGGTGATGAAATTATGTTTTACACCTCATCCAATCTAAAAAATTGGGTATATAAAAATAGTTTTGGAAAAAATGTAGGAGCACATGGTGGTGTTTGGGAATGTCCAGATTTGTTTAAAATTAAAGATGCAAACGGTCAAGAAACATGGGCGTTATTGGTTAGTATTAATCCTGGAGGTCCTAACGGAGGCTCTGGAACACAGTATTTCTTAGGGGATTTTGATGGTGAAACATTTACCTCTTCTCAAGCAGAAACTTTATGGTTAGATTACGGAACGGACAATTATGCTGGTGTAACTTGGAGTAATGAGCCAAACAATAGAAATTTATTCATGGGATGGATGAGTAATTGGTCATATGCTCAAAATGTTCCAACCTATAGTTATAGAAGTGCAATGACATTCCCAAGGACGTTACATTGGCAAAAAAATAATGGGAAAAGCATAATTGTAAGTAAACTGCCAACGGAGATGATCTATGCAATTGGTGGTAAAGTTGTTGAAAACAATAATGCTGGAAGTAGATTTGAATTGCTGAATGATGAAACATTGGGAGAAGGTAAATTCTACCTAGAAACTACTATAGATTTTAGTGCTATTAATGAAGCAAAAATTGAATGGGGTAATAAAAGCTCAAGCGTTGTTATAAAATATAACAAAATTAAAGGTGAATTAATCTTAAATAGAGCAGAATCTGGATACAAATTTAACAACTTGAATAGTAATATTTTAAAATGTCCATATGTGTTACCTGATTCGAATCAGTTAAAAATAAATATGCTGGTCGATAAGTCTTCAATGGAAATTTTTCTTAATGATGGTGAACGGGTTATAACAGCTTTGGTATTTCCATTAGCACCTTTTAAAAATTTAGAGATTACTGCTAACGAGGAAATACAATTTATTGAACAGATTAAAATTAATAAATTGTCAAAGTAGCATTGCTTAAAAAGGCAGCATTAAAATATTTACCGTTAAAAGAACAAAGTAATAATATAGAGTTTGAGTTAGTTTTTTTATTTAGTTATTTAAATTCCAGAAGATATTAGTGGTTTTAATATCTTCTGGATTAAATTAATATTGATATGTCAAAAATCACATGTTTCGGAGAAGTGTTGTGGGATGTATTCCCAACCCATAAAAAAATAGGAGGCGCACCTTTAAATGTTGCAAATAGATTGCAATCATTAGATAATGAGGTTACTATGATCAGTGCTATAGGTAATGGAGAAAATGGTGCTAAATTACTTAACTATATTAAAGATGTTGGTATTGATTCAAGTTGTATACAAGTACATAATGAATATAAAACCGGAAAAGTAAAAGTGATGCTGAACGAAAAGGGGTCTGCTTCTTATGACATTAAATATCCAAGAGCTTGGGACAAAATCAGATTAACAGAAGTGAATAAAAAAGCTGTAAAAAGCTCGGATGCATTTGTTTTTGGGAGTTTAGTGGCAAGAGATGATAGTTCTAGAAGCACCTTATATGGCCTCATTGAGTTAGCGAAATACAAAATATTCGATTTAAATTTAAGACCACCTTACTATACAAAAGACGTTTTGTTTCATTTAATGGATAAGGCCGATTTTATTAAGTTTAATGATGATGAACTTTTTGAGGTATGTAAATACATGGGCTCTAAATTTAATTCGCTGGAACAGAATCTTATGTTTATTTCAGAAAAAACAAATACAAAACAAATCTGTGTAACAAAAGGGTCGCATGGAGCTGTTTTGCTATACGACAATAAATTATATTACAATAGTGGTTTTCTTGTAAAAGTTATTGATACTGTAGGTGCAGGAGATTCATTCTTGGGCACTTTAATCAGTCAATTATTAAATAATGTAAATCCTCAAAAAGCAATAGATTTTGCTTGTGCCGTAGGGGCATTGGTGGCGCAAAGCGAAGGTGCGAACCCAGTTTTGTCGAGATCTGATATTGATGCTTTTATAAACCCACATTGATAACTGATTAAGTTCAGAATTAAATACAAGAATGATTTCTTAATAGAAAAAAGAAAAAATTTAGCTTAGCTCAGACAAACGAAGAACCTTATCCAAATTATCACAGGTATTTTAAAATATTATTATAATTAAGTTTATAACAGAAGGATGCAAATTCAATTAAAATCATGTCAAATTCAACTAAATGAGTTAAATTATTGTTAAAAAGGGGCTAATTCGGTGTCAGTAAATTTCACACCCTCTTAAAGACCTTTAAAAACACAGGTTTTCCCATTTTTGGTTAGTTCCGCCTTGAGTACAAAAACGTAATTATCTAAATAATAGATGGTTGCGTTTTTTTTATTTCAAAAACAACCCATACAAAAAATGGTTAAAACGCATACAAAGTTTAAAGTGTTTTCTATACCTTAAGTTTTAATTACATTTGCATAACTTAAAACATCGGTTTATGATATATTCAATGACAGGTTACGGAAAATCTGTATTGCAATTGCCCACTAAAAAAGTGACAATAGAGCTAAAATCTCTAAACAGCAAAAGTTTAGACTTAAATGCCAGAATGCCTTCAATATATAGAGAAAAAGAACTTTCTATTAGAAAATTACTAGCCGATTCACTTGAACGTGGTAAAATAGATTTTTCTATATATGTTGAAGCTACTGCCGAAGACACTTCAACACAAATAAACACACCTGTTGTAAAACAATATATTGAACAACTACGACAAGTGGTAGATGGTGATGCTATTGAACTATTAAAAATGGCAGTGCGTTTTCCCGATGCTTTAAATACAGTTCGTGAAGAAATTGACGAAAATGAATGGCAAATAATAGCTAAAGAAATTGATAAAGCTGTTGAAGATTTAAACAGTCATCGTTTAGATGAAGGCAAGGTTTTAGAGCAAGAATTTAACAAACGTGTAACCATAATTAGCAATTTGTTAGATCAAGTAATTGTTATGGATCCTGAACGTGTTGATGGTGTGCGCGAACGATTACTAAAAGGTGTTGAGGAATTAAAAGAGAAATACGATGAAAATCGTTTTGAGCAAGAATTGGTATATTACATTGAGAAATTTGATATTACTGAAGAAAAAGTGCGTTTAAAAAATCATTTAGATTATTTTATAGAATGTATAAATTCTAAAGATTCTAACGGAAAAAAATTGGGTTTTATTAGTCAGGAAATGGGACGCGAAATAAATACAATTGGTTCCAAAAGTAATTATGCACCTATGCAACAATTGGTGGTACAAATGAAAGATGAATTGGAAAAAATTAAAGAACAATTATTAAACGTGCTTTAAAAAGCATTATGCTATACGCCATATGCTTTAAGCCTACATTTAGCTTAAAGCCTATAGCCTAGGCATAGAGCAAAAACATATATTAGTGACACAGCAAAATACCACAAAACAAGGCAAATTAATAGTGTTTTCAGCACCATCAGGTTCTGGAAAAACAACCATAGTAAGGCATTTATTAGGTTTAAAAGAATTAAACTTAGAGTTTTCAATATCTGCGGCTTCGCGTGAAAAACGCGGTAACGAAGTACATGGAAAAGACTACTATTTTTTATCGCTTCAAGAATTTAAAAGCAAAATAAAAAATGATGCCTTTTTAGAATGGGAAGAAGTATATCGAGATAACTTTTACGGTACTTTAAAAACGGAAGTTGAGCGTATTTGGGCTATGGGCAAAAACGTAATTTTTGATATTGACGTTTCAGGTGGTTTACGTATAAAACGAAAATTTCCTGAACAAACCTTAGCCATATTTGTAAAACCACCAAGTATTGATGAGTTAAAAATTCGTTTAAAAAATCGTAAAACAGAAACTGAAGATAAGATAAACATGCGCGTAGCCAAAGCTTCGGCAGAATTAGCAACGGCACCACTTTTTGATGTTATTGTGGTGAACGACGATTTGGAAAAAGCACTAAAAGAAGCCGAAAAATTGGTGAGTAATTTTGTAAACTCTTAAAAACGCCACATGAAAATCGGTTTGTATTTTGGTTCTTTCAACCCCATACATATTGGGCATTTGGTTATTGCTAACCATATTGCCGAATACAGCGATTTAAACGAAGTTTGGTTTGTAGTAACACCACACAACCCATTTAAAAAGAAAAGTACATTACTTGATAATTACCAACGCTTAGAAATGGTTTACCGTGCTGCTAAAAATTACCAAAAACTAAAACCTTGCGATATAGAATTTAGTTTACCGCAGCCCAATTACACCATAAACACGCTCGTATATTTACAAGAAAAACACCCTGATTATCAGTTTTCATTAATTATGGGTGAAGACAATTTAGATAGTTTTCATAAGTGGAAAAACTACGATGTTATACTTGAAAACCACGATATTTATGTGTATCCAAGAGTTTCTGAAGGGAAAACACCAACACAATTTGATGGACATAAAAAAATTCATCATATAGATGCTCCTATTATGCAACTATCTTCCACTTTTATACGTAATGCTATAAAACAAGGCAAAAACGTAAAACCTATGTTGCCTGAACATGTTTGGGAATACTTGGATGAAATGAATTTTTATAAATAGGTATTTTTTTGAAGGTATTTAAAAATTACTTAACTTCGTGAAATACAATGTGTAAATAACTAAAATGCAGCGTGAATAAGCGTTAAAATTCCTAAAAAGAATAATAATAGACTATTCAAAATTGGCAGATATACTAACAAAACCAAGAACACTTTCAATAATTACAGGAATTAGTTACCTAATTATTTTCTTTGCTGCCATATTTGCTAATTTTTTTGTACTCGAATCAATTCTTGAAAGTCCTTTAATTACTATTCAAGACCATCATGTTATGGTTAGGTTTGGTATTGTTGCCTTTTTAATTACGGTTGTTTTTGATGTTGTAATTGCGTGGGCTTTGTTTCTTTTATTTAAAGAGCATAAATTATCAGTACTCAGCACTTTTTTTAGATTAATGCATGCTGCCATTATGGGTGTTGCTATATTTGCTTTACCCTTAGCTTTATCATCAACAACCACTTCACAAATACTTTATCAAATTAGCATATTTAATACCATTTGGTTAATTGGGTTGTTCTTTTTTGGGCTGCATTTAATTTTGTTAGGAATCATTATACAAAAACCAAAAATCATTTCTATATTCTTAATAATAGCAGGCATTATGTATATGCTTGATACAGTAGCTCATATTTTACTATCAAATTACGAAGATTATAAAACTGTTTTTTTAGCAATGGTAGCAATTCCAAGTATTATTGGAGAAATGTGGTTTGCTTTGTGGTTACTGGTGAAAGGTGGTAAAACAAACTAAATGAGAAAAAATAACAAAAAATTGATTATTAGAATAGTGTTGTTTGTAGGGACAATTACATCATTATTTTTTGTGCCTTGGGTTTTAGTTAAAGTTTGGCTAACACCATTACCAAACACTGTTCAAGAACAAGTAAACGCGTCTATAAATTACGGATTTGATGGCATTATTGTATATGTGCAGCAAAAAGAAAATCAACCAAAATTTTACGCTGCTGGTTACCACAACAGAAAAAGCAAAACACCTGCAAACCCGCATGCATTATTTAAAATAGCTAGTATTGGTAAGTTGTATGATGCGGTAGCCGTTAGTAAATTAGTAGCCAATAAACAATTGGATTTAAATCAAAACTTAGCCTATTATTTTCCAGAATTGGTTGGAAGAATAGAAAACGCCACAACAATTACACTAAAAATGTTAGTACAACACAGAAGTGGTATTCCTAATTTTACTAATACACCCAATTTTTGGATTAATCCACCCAAAACGCCCAATGAAGCCCTAAAGCGCATTTTAGATTTGCCAGCCAATTTTCAACCCGACAAAAAATATGAATACTCAAACACTAATTATTTATTAATTTCTAATTTAATAGAAAAAGTAGTTGGACATAGTAAATTTCAATTTATAAAAGAAGAAATTTTAAACCCTTTACAGCTAAAACATACATTTGGCTCTATTAATGATGTTAATCTAGATGATGTTATGAGTGGTTATTATGTTGGTGTAGAAGAAGATATTAAAACTACCAATTATGGGTCTATGATAGCTACCGCTGAAGATGTTGGAATTTTTATAAGAGCTCTAAATGATGGGTCTTTGTTTAACAATAACGAACAAGAAATTTATACATCTTTATACAAATTGGATCATACAGGGTTAATACCAGGTTATCAAAGTATTGCCAAGTATCATGAAGACATTGATACTGTGGTTATACAATTTGTTAATACAACCAATTTTGATGGATATACCTGGAGTTTAGGGGAAATGGTATATAGCCGTATGGTCAAGATATTAAAAAAAACTCAAAATGAGTTATAACCTGTAAGGGTTAACGTTTCAAAATCTAAATTAATAGTTTTTTTGTAAAAAAAACGCAATTTTTTTTGTGAAACCAAAAGGTTGCGTATATTTGCAACTAATTGGTTGCTTATTTTATGAAATGCTTCTAATCAAATATTTTGATACCAATTAAAACCAAAAAGTTTAAATAGATGAAACGAGATATTTTCCAAGCCATAGCAGACCCAACAAGACGAGCCATTTTATTATTAATAGCCACACAAGCATTAACACCAAATGCGTTAGCCCAAGAATTTCATACAACCAGACAAGCTGTATCTAAACACATAAAAATTCTAAACGAATGTGAATTATTGCAACAAGAAAAAGTTGGTAGAGAAATATATTACTCACTCAAAGTTGAAAAAATGAAAGAAGTTGAGTTGTGGATACATAAATTTAAACAATTTTGGGAAGATCGATTTGACAATTTAGATGCTTATTTAGAAAACATTCAAAAAGATAAAACATAAAATAACTAACAAAAATAATTTATAAAATGAAAAACAATCTGTTATTCGATTTTACAATAAACAAAGAAAACAATACTGTTAATGTAAAACGTGAGTTTGCTGCAAATTTAGATTTAGTTTGGGATGCCTGGACAAAGCCAGAAATTCTAGACCAATGGTGGGCGCCAAAACCATACAAAACTGTTACAAAATCTATGGATTTTAAAGAAGGTGGAACGTGGTTGTATTACATGCTTAGTCCTGAAAACGATAAGCATTGGTGTAAAAACGATTATTTAAAAATAGATATTAAAAAAAGCTATACAGGTTTAGATGCTTTTTGTGATGAAAACGGAGTAACAAATACAGAATTTCCAAGAACTACTTGGACAAACACCTTTAGTGAAAGTAATAATAAAACGCTTGTTACAATTTCGGCAACCTATGATAGTCTTTCAGATTTAGAAAAAATAATTGAAATGGGCTTTAAAGAAGGCTTTACAATGGCTCTAGGAAATTTAGACGATTATTTAGAAAGTTTATAATATCGCAAAAGTTAAATAAAAAAAGAAACCGCTTAAAGCATAAATCTTTAAACGGTTTCTAAACTAAATAACCAACCAAACTTTTATTAAACCCTTGTATTTTCGCGAGGGTTTTCTATTTTATCTTTTCTTTCTTTTCGTAATTTTTCAGTAGTAACTGTTTTACCTTTAGTATCAGTTGTTTTCATAAATTGTATATAGCCTCTTCCAACAAACTCATAAGCTGTGCCAGAAGCTGGATGATACAATTCTATCTTTCCATCATTTATAACGCTTAATTCAAAGTATTCATTGTCAAAATAATCATAATCTAATGTTAAAGTTTTTAGGTACATATTATTTGTAACATTGCCAACACCATAAAGTCCTGTATAATCCCAATATAAATTAGTTACGTTTTTGCCGTTAGCATCTTGCGAACTTCTAAACTCCGAGTCGTTTCCGCCTGCTAAAAATTGTAAATAATTTTCGTTATCAAATTCGTTTATTGCACCATAATTACTGGTATATGTTTTTTCCCAAGCTTTGTATTCTTGTAAGAAGTAGTGAATGTTATCATAAAAAACAAAATCATAATCAAAATTACTACGTTGGTAACCATTTAAAAAGTACGATGTATCGTTGTTTGGGTTGTAAAGTTCGATAGTATTATTATCAACTTGATAAATATCAAACGTTTCATAACCATCAATTACGTGGTATATATCTAAAATCATATCATAAGCATCGTAAGTTCCAACGTTTATACCAAAACCACCACCTGTATTGCCTAAACCAACTATATTGTTGTTAGCGTACACATTACCATTTCTAAACGACAAGGTAAATGCTTTTTGTAGAAAAGGTGTAGAGCCATAGCCAACGGTTTTATTTATATCTACATACCATAATTCGTATGAGTTTAATAGTTGGTTTATTGATATTCTTGGTTCTTCTTCAATATAATTTTCTTCTATAATACACGATGTAAATAGGGTAGCTGATATAGCAAATGCAAAAAGTAATTTTATAGTCTTCATAATCAAACATTTTGTGGGTTTATAGTTTAAGGTTTTCAAAACGCGTGCCAAAGTTTTTTTCTTAATGGTTTGTTCACTTAACAATAACTAATATTTTATGTATTTTTGAAGTATCAAACAACGAAACTATATATGAATAAACCTTTAAAATATGCGGTTTTTGGTGCAGGAAGTTGGGCTACAGCTATTGTAAAAATGCTTTGCGAAAATTTAGATGAAGTTGGGTGGTATATGCGCAGTGTTTATACAAAAGAACATTTGTTGCGCGAGTACCACAACCCTAATTATTTAAGTTCAGTTGAGTTTCATATAAATCAATTAAAGCTAAGCAACGATATAAATGAAATTGCAAACTATGCAGATGTATTAATTTTTGTAATCCCATCTGCGTTTATACATGCTGAACTACAAAAAATGAATGTTGATATTTCTAACAAAATAATAGTTTCGGCGGTAAAAGGTATTATTCCAGAAACAGGCTTGTTGGTTGGTGAACATTTTCATGAAGAATACAAAATCCCTTATAATGATATAGCTGTTATTGCAGGTCCATGTCATTCTGAGGAAGTAGCTTTAGAGCGTTTATCATATTTAACTATTTCATGTTCAGATGCTAAAAAGGCACAAACCATTGCCAATGCGTTATCTAGCGATTATATTAAAACCAAAATAAGCGATGATATTATTGGTGTAGAATACGCTGTTATGCTAAAAAATATTTACGCTATTGCCGCAGGTATTGCGCATGGTTTGGGTTATGGTGATAACTTTCAAAGTGTGCTTATGAGTAATTCTATTCGAGAAATGAAACGTTTTATAAAGAAAATGCATAAAATGAAACGTAACATAAACAATTCGGCGTATTTAGGCGATTTATTGGTTACAGGTTATTCGGTGTTTTCAAGAAATCGCATGTTTGGAAACATGATTGGTAAAGGTTACACTGTAAAATCTGCCCAAATGGAAATGAGTATGGTAGCCGAAGGCTATTATGCTACCAAAAGTGCCCATTTGCTAAACGAAAAAAACAAAAGCAAAACCAAGTTGCCTATTATAAACGCAGTTTACGATATTTTGTACGAAGGTAAAGATCCTAAAAAAACCTTTAAAAAATTGACAGATAAGTTGGACTGATTTGTTATTGTAAGAAACAAAGCAATATGTTTATTGGGCGTTACCCAAATTGGGTCGGGCTATACGTTACAATCTTTTTTTCGTGCCTCAAAAAAGGATTTCCACTACTATCCCTAACGCAATTTAGAACTTCCATTAAATATGTGGAGCTAAATTTAATAAAATTCCTGTCTTCACAGGAATTTGTTACTTCACCAAAACCCCACGTGCTTCCATTAAAGGAATAGGTTGCAATGCTTTTAAATTAATAGTGTTTTTTCTAAATAGATAGGTTTTGTCAAACATGCTGTTTCCTTCAAAAAAAGACACTTTAAAGGTATTATTTAAAGCAAATAATTCTTCTTGCATCAATTCAATTTTGGCATAACTTTTTTTAGGAAGCGTGTCTAATTTTTTTCGAAAGGTTGAGGTTATTTTTTCTTCGGAATAGCCTGTGGTTACAATTAAAACCATTTCTAAATCAATGTCTTTATCGTTGATGATGTATGCGTTCCAATCTTGGGTTTTATAAATGTCGTTATATTCGTTTACAATGGCAACGTAAACACCTTCAACTTTAGGGATTTCAATATCTTTCTTCATGCTGCAAAAATAGCAAACTATTCAAAATAATGGTTTTTATAATTTGAAACGGTAATGCCTCTTAAATTGTATATAATTAAATGGTTTAAAAGCTCCTTATTATTATAGGTTTCAAAAAGGTTGTTATTCTTAAAAGCAATTTCTTCAAATCGTTTAAAATATAATTCGCAAAATAAATTTAAGTTGATTTCTGGTTTAATAATGCCCAATTTTTTAGCATCATATAGAAGATTGTAAATGGTTGTTTTGGTAAAACTATCTCTAAAATCATCAAAAATTGTATTGGCTTTGGGGTAATATTTTTTCAATCCGAATATAAACGAAGGTTTAAAATGTTTTAAATGCTCAAAGCCTTTTTTATAAATTAAAATGATGCTTATTATTGGCTCATTTTGAGAAGTTACAATGGTTTTAATGTCATCTTTAAAATCTTCAATTAAAAAGATGACACTTTCTACCACTAAATCTTCTTTGCTTTTAAAATACTTGTAAATGGTTTTTTTTGAAATTCCCAATTCACTGGCTAGCTCATCCATAGTAAAACGCTTGCTACCAAACTTGGTAAAGTTTGTTACCGAACATTTTAAAACGTCTTGTTTACTAGACACTTTAAGTTATTTTATTTCCATCCACCACCTAGGGCTTCGTATAAATTTACAACCGTAAGCAATTGTTGTAATTTGCTATCAATCACGTTTAATTCAGCATTTAAAGCACTTTGTCTTGCCGTTAATAAATCTAAATAATTGGCATATCCGTTTTTAAGTAATTCTTCCGAGTTGCTTTCAGCATTTCGCAATGCCTCTACTTCTTTTTGTTTAAAGTCATACTTTCGGGTTTCGGCATTGTAAGCAAATAATGCGTTTGAAACTTCATTACCTGCAACTAACAATGATTTTTTAAAGTTTAACAAAGCTTGTTCTTGCTGTGCTTTACTTACTTCGTATTGTGTTTTGATTTTTCGCTGATTGAAAATAGGTTGTGATAAACCACCCAATAAATTGGCAAACAATGAATTAGCATTAAATAAGTTATCGAAATCTAAACTTTGAAAACCAGCTGAAGCTGTTAGTTTTAAAGATGGATAAAAATTACTTCTAGCAACATTTGTTAATTCAAACGATTGTATTAAATTATATTCTGCAGCAATTACATCTGGACGATTACTTAATAATGTTGCAGGAACACCTAATTTTAAATCAGATTTAATTGTTTGCAAATCAATTGTATTTCTTTCAAAATGCTGAGGTGCTTTTCCTAGTAAAATACTTAGGGTGTTTTCAGTTTTAAAAATTGCTGTTTCTAAATCTATTTGTAACGATTTTGCATTGTTGAATTGCGCAATATTTTGATCTACTGCTATTTGGGTAACTTGTCCAGCATCTTTTAACGCTTTAATGGTTTCTACGCCTGTTTCACGAGTTGCTATCGTTTCTTTAGTAATTGCTAATTGCGCATCTAAAGCCAACAATTGATAATAGGTTGTGGCAATATTTGAAACCAGTTGTGTTTTTACTGCTTGATGTGCAGCAACACTTTGTAAATAGCTGGCTTGATAAGCACGCTTATTGCTTTGTATTTTTCCCCAAATATCGGCTTCCCAAGATAAGGCTCCTGATAATTCAAACTGGTCAATATGGTCTACTCCAAGACTGCTTAAAATAGCACCTTGTTGTCCGTTTCCTGAAATATAAGAACGATTTGCAGAAGCATTACCGGTTAACGTTGGAAAAAATCCTGCTTTGCCTTGTTTTAAATAGGCTTCGGCTGCTGCTATTTGTTGAATAGCAATGCGAATATCCATGTTATTTTGAAGGCCTTCATCAATATATTGATTCAAATAACTATCTGTAAACAAGGTTTTCCACGATACATCTGCCATTGATATGCTATCTGTTGGTAAATTATCGGTTCTATATAAATTTTGAGTTTCAACAAATTCGGGTTGTTTATAATCTTTAGCAACAAAACAGCTTTGTAATGTTACTGAAACCATCACCAAAAGGATGGCTTTATTTTTTAAAATAGTTATCATAAGTTTTAATCTTCAATAGTTTGTATTGCTGGTTTACTCGAAACTTTTTCTTGTAACCATTGAAATAATATAAATAAGATTGGTATTACAAACACCCCTAGAATAGTACCAATAAGCATACCTCCGGCAGCACCAGTACCAATGGAGTTGTTTCCTTCAGCCCCAACACCTTTTGCTAAAACCAATGGCATTAAGCCTAAAATAAAGGCGAAAGAGGTCATTAAAATAGGGCGTAAACGTGCTTTGGCACCATGAATAGCGGCGTTAACAATGCTCTCGCCGTTTTTTCGTCTTTGAAGTGCGAACTCTACAATTAATATGGCGTTTTTAGCGAGCAATCCAATTAACATGATTAAGGCAATTTGGAAATAAATATTGTTTTCCAATCCAAAAAGTTTTGTACTTATGTAAGCGCCAAATACACCAAAAGGCAATGATAATACTACTGCAAATGGTAATAAATAACTTTCGTATTGTGCGCTTAATAAGAAATACACAAACAAAATACTCAATATAAATATGAAGGTTGTTTGGTTGCCGGCATTTACCTCTTCACGCGTTAAACCAGAATAAGCAACTGTATAATTACTTGGTAATTTTGCAACTTCTTCTTCAATAACTCTAATAGCATCACCTGTACTAAATCCGTCGTTTGTTGCACCAGTGATAGTTGTTGAGTTAAATAAGTTGAAACGTGTAACCGATTGTGGTCCATACACACGTTTTAAGTTTACAAACTGTGTAATTGGTGTCATTTGTCCAGAATCTGTTCTAACATACATGCTATTTAAAGCTTCTTCATTATCTCTATCTTCTGGTAACGATTGAATATAAACACGGAATTGTTTTCCGAATCTAGAAAAATCTGAAGCATACACACCGCCTATATACCCTTGCAAGGTTGAAAAAATGCTATTAATAGGCACGCCTTTTTCTTTAGCTAAAGGTACATTAACTTCCATTTCATATTGTGGATAATTAGTATTGAAGGATGATTGCGCGTATTTAATTTCAGGATGCGCCATTAAAGCCATAGCAAATTCTTTATTAACTTTATCCAAATCTGTAAATTCTCCACCAAACTTATCCAATAAATTCACCTCAAATCCTGCTGAATTACCAAACCCACGAATACTTGGAGGTGAAAAGAAAATAATATTTGCTTCTGGTACAGATGCTGCCATTCCAAATAATTTACCTGTAATGGCTTGTACAGAAAGTGAAACATCTTCACGTTTACTCCAATCATCAAGTTTTATAATTCCGAAACCGTAATTACTACCAGAACCACTAATTAAACTTCTACCTTTAATGAAGTTAACAGCTGCTACGCCATCTAATCCATTAATTTTATCGTATAGTTTTCTTGCTACGGCGTCAGTTCTGTCTAAAGATGAACCTGCGGGTAATTCGATATTGGCAAAAATCATTCCTCTATCTTCATTAGGCACAAAGCCTGTAGGAGTTGTTTTGGCTGACCAAAAAATACCTACTATAACGATTACTAAAAGTACGGCAGATACCCATTTTCTTTTGTATAAAAACTGAAGTGATTGACCATATTTATTTACAGTTGCGTTAAATCCACGATTGAAAAGTGTGTAAAAACGTTGCAACGGATTTTTGCCTTTTAGTTCATCGTCTTCTTTATGTGCTTTCAATAATAATGCGCATAAAGCTGGACTTAATGTTAATGCATTCACTGCAGAAATAAGAATAGCAATAATTAAAGTCACTCCAAATTGTTTATAAAAAACTCCTGTTGGTCCAGTCACAAAAGTTACTGGAATAAATACTGCTGCCATTACTAAAGTGATGGATACAATGGCTCCAGATATTTCGGTCATAGCTTTCAATGTTGCCGTTTTAGGGTTCTTTTCGCCTTGATCTATTTTTGCATGTACTGCTTCCACAACCACAATGGCATCATCTACTACAATTCCAATAGCTAGAACCAAAGCGAACAGTGTTAATAGGTTAATGGAATACCCAAAAACACTTAAGAAAAAGAACGTACCAATAATGGAAACGGGTACAGCAATAGCAGGAATTAAGGTAGAACGAAAATCTTGTAAGAAAAGAAATACCACCAAAAACACTAATAAAAAGGCTTCCAATAAGGTGCTAACTACTTTATCTATCGATGCGTTTAAGAATAAACTCGTATCGTATGGTACAAATATTTTTAAGCCATTTGGAAGGTCTTTTTCAACAGTTTCTAAAGTGGTCTTAATATTTTCAATAATTTCTTGTGCGTTCGATCCTTTTGTTTGAAAAATTCCCATAAATACCGCAGGATGCCCCAAACTCATAGCATTGGCAGAATAAGATTGTGCATCTAATTCAATACTTGCAACATCACTTAAATGTAAAAACTGCCCATTACCTAATGCTTTTACAACAATATCGGCATATTGTTTTTCATTTTTAAAACGACCACTATATTTTAAAACATATGAAAATGCTTCGCCATTGTTTTCACCTAATGAACCCGCAGCAGCTTCTAGATTTTGTTCCTTTAAAACAGCCGTGATATCTGAAGGTATTAAATTGTAAGCTGCTAATTTTTCTGGTTTTAACCAAATACGCATCGCATAATCTTGCTGTGAAAACACACTAACATCACCCACACCATTAATACGTTGCATGGCTGGAATAACGTTTATTTTTAAGTAATTTTGAATAAAGGTGGCATCATATTCTTCTTCATTTTCAGAGTACATAGACACAAACATTAAAGCACTTGTTTGCTGCTTTTTGATGGTTACACCTGTTTGAATAACTTCTTGTGGCAATAAAGAATTTGCACTGGCTACACGATTTTGAACGTTAACGGCAGCAATATCTGCATCTACTTCTTGATTAAAATATACCGTTATAGAGGCTGTGCCATTATTTGAAGCTGTAGAAGTAATGTATGTCATACCTTCTACACCATTAATTTGCTCTTCAATAGGAATAATAACACTTTCTAATACCGTTTCGGCATTAGCACCAGGATACGATGCTGTTACCTGAATTGTTGGTGGTGCAATATCTGGATACTCTTCTATGGGTAAACTTGAAATACTTATAAAACCTAGTATAAGTATAATGATAGAAATAACTGTAGAAAGTACAGGTCTTTCAATAAATGTCTTTAACATAATTTATAAGTTTCTAGTTTTTGAATAATGTTTTAATAGGTTTAAGAATACTATCGAATGGAACATCTTGAGGTGTAATAGCCATGTCATTTCTCAATTTTCCAACACCTGTAGTTACTATTTTATCACCTTCTTTTAAGCCTGATTCTACAACATATAAATTATCAATAGTTGCTTTAATTTTTATGATTGAAGATGTTACTGTATTGTTTGCTCCTAATATAAAAACCATCACATTACCTTGTTGTTCATAAGTTGCTTCTTGAGGAATAACAATGGCATTTTCATAATTGGTTGGTACTTGAATTTTTCCGCTATTTCCATTGGTTAAAAGCTGATTTGGATTGTTAAAAACAGCTCTAAAACTTACAGTTCCCGTATTTTGGTTTATTTGACCTGAACTGGTTTCTATTTTGCCTTTTTCAGCAAAAACAGTTCCATTGGCTAATACTAAATTAACCTCTGGGAAATTGATGATTTTTTCTTCTAAATTTTTACCTGTAGCATTTTGTAGGAAGTTTAAGTAATCGGCTTCATTCAAACTATAAAAAGCATAAACTTGTTTAATATCACTAACGGTTGTTAAAGGTGTAGCATCACTTGAACTTACCAAAGAACCCTCTCTAAAATTAATTGCGCCAACATAACCATCAACAGGACTTTTCACGGTTGCATAATCAATATTAGCAGCAATACTGCTATAATTGGCTTGCGCTTGTGCTAAATTGGCTTTGGCAGTTTCTAATTGTACGGGGCTTATAATGTTTTTTTCTACTAAAGGAATTAATTTATCAACCTCAACTTTTGCCACATTTATTCGGGCTTTTGCTGCACCAGCATCTTGACTTAACGATTGGGTTTCTAGTTTAAATAAGGCTTGACCTTTACGTACTTTTTGACCTTCATCAACCAAAACTTTTTGAATGTAGCCAGATACTTTTGCACGTACATTACTGTTTACAATACCTTCAATATTGGTTGGATATTCTTGAAAGCCTGTTACTGTTTTAAGACTAATTACCGCTACAGGTAACGTTGGTGCTACCTGTGCTACTTGTTGGTCTTGTTTTTTTCCACAACTTGATAACACTAGTGTTAAACAAATTGTTGCTATTGAATATAGGTTGATTTTTTTCATGCTGATTCCTTAAAATTTATTGTTTTTTGTTGTGATTTTTGATCTTAATTTTAATACAGATTTGGTAACTTCATCTAAAAATTGAATATAATCATCATGAAATTCTAAATCGAATTTTGAATCTTCTTCTAAGTTTCCTGAATTATTTGAATGGTTCTTGTAGTCTCTAATTTCAAGATGTAATTCTTTTTGATTTGTCCAAGATTCAACCATTTCATCAATACTTTGAACAATAGAATCTTTATTAATGATGAAGTATTTTTTTCTATCACCCAATTTAGTGAAATACACAATTTTTTTTAAATCTTGTAAATGGTTTAAGTGAGTAGAAATGGTGCTTTTACTAGCACATAAATCGGATACTAAATCTTCAAAAGTAGTTCCTGATTTTCCTTTAAGGATAATATATGCTTTAATACGAGCTGCAACAGGTGCTAATTGATCTTTGCTTTCTAATGAAATACCCAACTTTTCAATAAGGGCACTTTTTTGTTTACAAACTATCATTTTAAATAATTTTTTGGCAAAATTATCAATAAGTTCGGAACAAACCGAACTAAACGAAGTTAAATAATTGTTAAATGAATATTAAGCTATATTTTGTGATTTTGAAAAGTAAAAAGCAACAAAAAAGCCTATGCTAGTTTAGTAAAGCATAGGCTTAAATAGTAATATGTAGAAAACGGGATGTTTTATTTTTTAGGTTGCGCAGCTTGCGATTGTAATACTTGTTTTTGGCGTAGTAATTCGTTTTTTGTTAGTTGTATTAAGTTGAAATTAGGCGAATTTTTGTAAGCAGCATCCAAAACATCAACAGCTGCATCAATGTTTGCTTTTTTGTCTTTGTTATAAAGTAATAATGCATTTAGATACATAAAAGCCGATTTTAAAGAAACCTCGTAAGGTGTTTGGGTTTCGTAAAATGCTTTTTTCATATCGTCTTTAGCATTTGCTAAACCATAGGTAATATGTTTTTCTGCTTCGGCAAGTTTTTGTGTTTGCAAATTAAGTTCAGCAAGTTCGTAAGCCAAAAGTGCATTTGGATTTCTTTTAAAAAGCTCTTCAAAATGTCCAATAGCTAATTCGGGTTGTTTTAAAGATTTTAATGAAATTCCCTTTACTTCAAGGGCAATATCAGAATCATCAACCATACGTTCATAACCTATAGTGTTTATAGCTTGAACATATTTATCTTCACTCATATAAATGTAAGCCAAGGTATCTTTTCTTGCTACTGAAGGTGCTAATATATTTAAATGTGTCATGGCATTAATTACACCTTGCACATCGCCTTGTACTTTCATTTGTTTGTAATAAGCTTCATAATGTTTTATTAAATCTGTGTTGCTTTGTGCACTCATTAAAAATCCACTAACCAATAATCCGAATACCAATAATTTTTTCATTTTTATAATTTATTTTAAAGTGCTAAAACTATAAAAATTTAACATTTAAAGTCTTAAAAGAGTATTAAATATTTCATTTTTTAATCAAATAATTATTTTTTTAATGATACAGGTATTTGTTTTAGAACAAAACAATTTTTATTAATCAAAAAAAATAATTACATTAGGAACGATAAATTTGTGAATTATGGGAATTAAAAGTTTTTTAGGAGCTAGAAAAAATCAACAAAATGCAACTGTAGATGTACCTATAAAGGTTAGCGATTATATGTCAAGAAACTTGATAACCTTTAAATCGGAAGAACTTATTGAAAAAGTTATAGATTCCTTAATTAAGAATAGAATTTCTGGCGGACCAGTAGTTAATGATAAGCATGAATTGGTTGGAATTATTTCAGAAGGCGATTGTATAAAGCAAATAAGTGAAAGTAGATACCATAATTTACCAATGGAAAACAATACCGTAGAAAAATGTATGGTTAAAAATGTTGAAACTATTGATGGTAATATGAATATTTTTGATGCAGCCAACAAGTTTTTAGAATCTAAACGTCGTCGTTTTCCTATTGTAGAAAATGGAAAGTTGGTAGGTCAAATAAGTCAAAAAGATATATTGAAAGCAGCAATTGCTTTAAAAGGTCATAATTGGAAGTAAGTACTTAACTTTCTCGTTTTACCAATGCGTAATATTCATCTTCTAAAGGTAAATAGCCTTGGTCGTAAACAAAATAATATACAGTTCCAACTTTTGTAGTATAGGTACTTGTGAAAAAATTAAAATCGAAACCATGTTGAATAAGTTTAGTTCGCGTGGTTTTTGTTTTTTGGTCTGGGTTTAGCGTTTCCAAAATGCGCCAATTTTTCCTAAGTCTGTTATTTATGTTTCTTATCAGATTTTTAGAATCTTTATTGATAGTATTATTATATGCATTACGGCAATAATCGCTACAAAATTTTTTGTCGCTTCTGCCAATAATTTTTTCTTCACACTCCAAACATGTTTTTAACATAATTATTTTTACATAAATATATAAATTTATTTTTATATGAAGTTCCCCTATTTTAGGGACTTATATACCACTTTACACCGTTATCTGGCTTTCAGAAAACGATTCAATTTACAAAAAAGCTAGGCTATGAAAAAAGAGTTTAGTTTTTCATTATTCCATAAGAAATTAACAGGATTAATGAAGCAAGAGAAGAAGTGTAAAATAGATATCGAAAAAAAACATATAGGAATCTTGGTTTTATCACACCAGTATGTAAATTGTTATCGCCACGCATTCGTTTTGATAGACTTTCCAAATCAAATTTTATTGTCTGATTTAATAAATCAATTGTATTATATAAGTAAACAGCACCCGAGAAAATACTTAGACCTATCGAAATTAAAGTATACGAAAATAATTTATGATTTAGATATGAAAACACCTCATTAGATTTAAACGCTATAAGTATTGTTAGTAAACCAGTTAATAATGTCAATATGTGCTTAATCCAATTTTCGGTTGATATGTTTTTATCTTTTCTTAAATCAGATATAATATTCATTTGTTTATCTATATACTTAGCTAATTCGTTTTCGTCCATAATTTAAAAAGCTTTAAAATTAATTTATAATAAAAATGAGAGAAATTATTTTTTTATTAAAGAATCGCATTGAGTTTTGGAACTACGCAAAGAATCGACCTTTTTGGTTTGGCTGGAAGTTGAAATACTGTCTACTATATGTATTATTTCATCTTTTGATAATTGTTTGTTGTTCGATTTATTTATTGGCTTGAAGTAAGCAAAGAAAGCTATCATTAAGCTAAGTGCTGATAAGAAATATGGTAAAAGTTGACTTTTAGCTTGAAATTTAGAAATTAGAAAATCAAAATTTTCTTTATCAACTCTTTTTTCTTCTTTTAATTCTTCTAATTTAAGATATTTATTCCAACCACCTGCTTTTAAAACCTGTTTACCCTTTAATGTAATAGAGAATTGAGTTCCCCCAATATTTTCTATAATACCTCTTTTAACCAAAATATTCCAAGCAATTTTGTCTTCTTCACTATATGAAGTCATGTATAATGTGTCGTTTTCTTGGAATTTTTGTAAAAACTTATATGCGTAAGCCTCGTTAAAATAAAATGCCATAAATATTTATATTAAATTAGAACATTATTACACCAAATATTTGTTTATTGTGTAATTAACTACTATATTTGTTATATCAAAATACAATACAATGTTTAACAAAGAAGTAAAATCAGTTTTAGACCTTATAAAAGCCTTTCCAACAGAGCAAGCTTGTATTGACCATTTAGAAATATTACGTTGGAACGGTAACGTAGTAAGTCCTTTTGATGCTACTTCTAAAGTATATGATTGTAAAGGAAATAAATATAAATGTAAAAACACAGGAAAATATTTCAATGTAAAGACTAATACTATTTTTGATAACACTAAAATTGAATTACAAAAATGGTTTTTAGCTATTTGGATTGTTACTTCACATAAAAAAGGTATTTCAAGTTTACAATTAGGGCGTGATTTAGGCATTACTCAAAAAAGTGCTTGGTTCATGTTACAACGTATTAGAAACTGCTTTGGTTTAGATGATACCGACCAATTAAGCGGTGAAGTTGAAATTGACGAAACTTATGTAGGTGGTAAAATGGGAAATAGACCTTCAAAAATAAGAAACAACCAAACTGAAGAAATAAAAGAGCATTACAAAAAATCTGCTGTTTTAGGCATGGTAGAGCGTAATGGCGAAGTAAGGGCTAAACACGTACAAGATACTACTCAAAACACTTTAATACCTCAAATAATTAATAACATTAGTTTTGGTTCAACTATCTATTCAGACGAATTGAAAGCATATAATGTTTTAGATAGAGTTTATGACCATAAAGCAGTATCACATGGTAGAGGCGAATATGTAAGAGGTCGTATTTCTACAAACTCAATAGAAAGCTTTTGGGCGTTATTAAAGCGTGGTATTTACGGTATTTATCATTTTACTTCTAAAAAGCATTTACAATTATACGTTGATGAATTTGTGTTTAGATATAATACTCGCAAAGGTTCTGAAAATGATAGATTTAATTTACTTTTGTGTAACATCGAGAATAGAATAACTTATAAAGAATTAATTAAATGAGTAATTTAGAAGAACAACAGAATTTTTTGTTTTATACCGCTGATGATGGCACTACAAATATTCAAGTTATTGTTGATGAAGATACTGTTTGGGCTACACAAGGTTCAATGAGCGATATTTTTGGAGTTGAAGAAAACACGATAAATTATCACATTAACAATGTATATTCTGATGGAGAGTTGGCTAAAAGTTCAACTACTCGAAAAATTCGAGTAGTTCGACAAGAAGGAACTAGGCAAGTTAATAGAGAGCTGGATTTTTATAACTTAGACATGATTATATCTGTAGGTTATAGAGTAAGTTCACCGAAAGCTACTCGTTTTAGAATATGGGCTACTACTGTTTTAAAAGATTATTTAATAAAAGGATTTGCTTTAGATGATGACAGATTAAAACAAGGAAAAACTTTATTTGATAAAGACTATTTTGATGAGTTAGTTGAGCGTATTAGAGAGATACGGGCATCTGAAAGAAGATTTTATCAAAAGATTACAGATATATACTCAACAGCAATTGATTACGACCCAAAAGCAAAAGTTTCACAAGATTTTTTTGCAACGGTTCAGAATAAACTTGAATATGCTATAACACATCATACAGCTTCCGAAATAATAAAATTAAGAGCAAATGCTTCGTTGCCTAATATGGGGTTAACAAGTTGGAAAAACGAGAAAAAGGGCGGAAAAATATTAAAATCAGATGTTTCAGTTGGTAAAAACTATTTTAAGCACGAAGAGATATCAGAATTAAATATATTAGTCAATATGCTGTTAGACTTTGCTGAACTACAAGCTAAGAGAAATAATGGTATGACTATGTATGATTGGGTGAAAAAACTAGATTCTTTTATTCAATTTAATGATTATGATATATTGAAAAATAAAGGAACTGTTAGTGCAAAAGTTGCTAAAACATTTGCTGAAAGGGAATATTCTAAATTTAGAATAGTACAAGATATCGAATTTAAATCCGATTTTGATAAACTCGTTGAAAAAACAAAAAAAGGTGAAATACCTCCGCCACCTAAAATAAAATCAGAAGAACCTTTATCAGACTTTAATCAAAAACTAAAACAAGGGTTAAATTACAATCCTAAAGACGAAAAATAAATTTTACACCCAGTATTAGCTGTTTAGTCAGGGCTACGCCTTACCTTGAAAACGGAAAGGGCATTGATAAGTGTAATAAGTTCCTAAACATTAAAGATTTAATTCTGTACTTGTAAAAGTACTCGCAAGAAGCACACAGATATTCTGATACTGTGGAATTAAATACTTTCCTAAAAAAAAGCACTTTTTACAGTGCGAAATTAAACTTTGCAATTTAGTGTAAACTTATATATAGTTCCCCTATTTTAAGTTATTTAAAGCGATTTAAACGAATACAAATATTTACAAACGAACACAAACGTTTACTAACCGATTATAATTTTAAAGCTGTTGCATCTTTGCCATGTCGAAACATAAGAACTCGATAGTATTAACTGTTTAACGATTAAAAATTAAAATTATGAACACACTTAAAAACAAAGTACAGTTGATTGGTAACTTAGGAAATGATCCAGAAATCATCAATTTAGAATCTGGAAAAACATTAGCAAAATTCAATATTGCTACAAATGAAAGCTATACAAATGCTAAAGGCGAAAAAATTACAGATACGCAATGGCATAATGTAGTAGCCTGGGGAAAAACGGCTCAAATAATTGAAAAATACGTAACCAAAGGAAAAGAAGTAGCTATTGAAGGTAAATTAACTTCGCGTAGTTATGATGATAAAGATGGTAATAAACGTTACATTACAGAAGTAGTTTGTAGCGAATTATTGTTATTAGGAAAATAATATTTTGTTTTAAAAAATAAATGAGGTTTTTAGTATTTTAAGAGCCTCATTTATTTATATTATCTATGTTATAATAACCACCTTTATTTTCAGTACGTTCTAATGAATGACTAATGATTAAATGAGCAATATTTACCATATTTCTCAACTCACAAAGTGAGGTTGAAATTTTAGATTCTTTATAGAGTTCTTCAACTTCACTATAAATTAAGTCAAGATGCTTAATGGCACGTTTTAAACGTTTGTTGCTTCTTACAATGCCCACATAATCACGCATTAAAGCTTGCATTTGTTTTAAATTGTGTTGTACCAAAATATGTTCTTTTGGTATTACAGTACCTTTATCATTCCAGTCTGGAATTAATACATTGGTAGCATTATAGTCGTTTTCACTATGGAATTTAAAAATATTATGAGCATAAACCAATGCTTCCAATAATGAGTTTGATGCTAATCTATTAGCGCCATGAAGTCCTGTTCTTGTACATTCGCCACATGCAAATAAATTGGCAATACTAGTGCTTCCGTTTTTATCAACTTCAATACCACCACATAAGTAATGCGATGCAGGAACCACTGGAATCCAATCACTTTCAATTTTTATATGATGTTCTAAACACTTATTATAAATGTTTGGAAAATGCTTTTTAAACTCGGTCATATCCAAATGTGTACAATCTAAATACACATGCGATTCGCCCGATTTTTTTAATTCACTATCAATACTTTGGGAAACAATATCTCTAGAGGCTAATTCGGCACGTTCATCGTAATCTAACATAAAACGATGCCCAGATTTATTGCGTAAATACGCACCAAAACCTCTTACAGCTTCAGAAATTAAGAATGACGATTCACCTTTTGCTTCATATAATGCTGTAGGGTGAAATTGTACAAATTCCATGTCTTTAATTTTTGCTTTGGCTCTGTAAGCCATAGCAATACCATCGCCCGTAGCAATAATAGGGTTTGTAGTATGGCCATAAACACAACCAATACCGCCAGAAGCCAGCAAAGTACTGTTAGCTTTTATGGTGAAAATGTTATCTGTTTTTTGGTCGAAAACATAAGTACCGTAACATGATAATACTTTAGAGTTATCATCAATAATGTGATGGTTTGTAACCAAATCGATAGCAAAATGGTGTGGTAAAATGGAAATATTTGGTAATTGATGTGCGCGTTTTAGTAATGCACGTTCAATTTCATAACCTGTAATGTCTTTGTGATGTACTACGCGATATTCTGAATGTCCACCTTCTTTACCTAAATCAAATTCACCAGCAGCATCCAAATCAAAATTTGCGCCCCAAAGTAAAAGTTCTTTTAAGCGTTTTGGGCCTTCTTCAATAACCATCTTAACAACAGCTTCGTCACATAAACCATCGCCAGCAATTAACGTATCTTCAATATGTTTATTAAAAGAGTCTTTTTCTGTATCTAAAACAACAGCAACACCGCCTTGTGCATATTTGGTGTTCGATTCGTCTTCATTGGCTTTGGTTACAATAATAATAGTTCTTTCAGGAAATTTTTCAGCTATTTTAACTGAAAATGTTAAACCTGCAATACCCGAACCAATAACTAAATAATCTGTTTCAATCATGTTATTTTGATAATTCTAACATACGCTCAATAGGTAATAATGCTCTTGTTCTTATTTTTTCTGGAACATCAATTTGAGGTGATTCATTTAACATGCAATCATATAATTTTTGAAGCGTGTTCATTTTCATAAAATGGCATTCGCTACAAGCGCAAGTGTTATCTTCTTTAGCAGGTGCAGGAACCAATTCAGTATTGGGCATTTCTTGTTGCATTTTGTGCAGAATACCAGCTTCAGTAGCTACAATAAATTTTTCTTTTGGATGTTGCTTAACAAAATTTATCATTCCAGAAGTAGAACCTATATAAGTTGCAGTATTTAAAATATGCGTTTCCGATTCTGGATGTGCAATAATTTTATGGTCTGGATATTTTTTATGAAGTTCAATTAATTTATCAATAGAAAACGCTTCATGTACAATGCAACTTCCATCCCAAAGCAACATGTCACGTCCTGTTTGGCTAATAATGTATTTACCTAAATTTTTATCGGGTGCGAATATAATTGGTGTTTCCTTCGGAATAGAATTTACAATTTTTAGTGCATTTGAAGATGTGCAAACAATATCACTCAACGCTTTAATTTCAGCAGAACAATTCACGTAAGTAATAACCACGTGGTCTGGATGCGCTTTTGTGAATTTCTCAAAAGCATCTGGTGGACACGAATCGGCCAACGAGCAACCTGCTTTTAAATCGGGTAGTACAACTATTTTGTCTGGACTTAAAATTTTGGCGGTTTCTGCCATAAAATGAACGCCTGCAAATACAATCATGTCTGCATCAGTTTCGGCTGCTTGTTGCGATAATTGTAAACTATCACCAACATAATCTGCAATATCTTGTATTTCTGCAACTTGGTAATAATGCGCAAGTATTACAGCGTTTTTCTCTTTTTTAAGACGATTTATTTCTTTTACTAAATCCATGAATTCTATTAATCTTCAACATTTTACACAAGAAAATATTCCTGTGGTATTCGTAATATTTTACAAATATCTTAATTAAAATTTTATTGAAATGTGAATCCTTAAAAAAATGAACTAGAATTAATGGTCTTTTATATTATTATCAATTCTTTAAATTCTTTGTAAACAAAAGTTTAATTATTTAACAATATAAAAACTGTAATAAAAATAGCTTTAAGAAACTGCCTGAAAGTTTTGGTTTACTATTGCTATTTCTTCAATAGATAAACGAATTGTGTTTAGTGTTTTTTCACTGTTTTCTAATTCATGTAAAACATCATTTTTTATGTTTTCAAATGTATTTTTTAAATTTGAAAACAAGGTTTTGTAATATAAAATGCCTTCGTTTAAATTGCTAGTAAAGGTTTGCAGATATTTTTCTTCTTTAGCCGTCATAGTTGTTTTTGCTTCTTCTAACTTATTTTTTAAATAGTCAATGTAGATAGCAAGTTCTTTTATGAATAGGTTTGGTCTATCGGTTCTAGAAATCATATTGTCTCTGCCATAAATATGGTCTGTCATATTTTTTAAACTCATTATTTTAGAATAATATGCCATGTTTGGTCCAGGACAAATTGAAACACCTTCTCCTTCTGTTTTAGTATCTATATTATAAGCTAATAACGCTGAAGTGCCTAAACCAACGCAAGTGCACGATTTTTCAGTTATTTTATTCCACTCAATTTGGTATTCTTTTAATGAAAGTCCTTTTGCATCTAACTCTTTTATTTTTAAATGTTGGTATTCTCTTGAAGCTATGCAAACGCCTTTTTCTTTAAATTCTTTGTTTAATGCTACAAACTTTTTTGGACAAGAACTTCCTGGGCGACCTTTTTCAATAAGTATTTCCTTTTCTAAATCTTTGGTGTTAGCTTTTAGGTTATTAAATGGCACACCTAACGGAGAAATATTGCTTAAGTATAAATCGTCTTCTTTGGCTAGTATTAGTTTGTCTATTGTTTTTTCATCAACGGTTGTGGCTTCTGGTACCAATAAAAATGGCGTTCCCCAGCCTATAGCGTCTAATTGATATTCATTTAGCAAAAATTCATGTTCTTCAAAGGTGCCAACACCGCCTTGTGCTGAAATTTTTAGCTCCAATGGTTTTTGCGGAACTACACGATTTTGGTTTATTAATTCCTGATTAACCATAGTTTCAATGGAAGCTCTTAATTCCTCACGTTTTTCTTTAAATTCAGCTAAAACAGGACCAAGTAAATTGCCATCGGTAGCAAATGCATGACCGCCACAGTTTAGACCAGATTCAATTCTGTATTCTGATACCCATAACCCTTTTTTGGCTAAAAATTTGCCTTGAATTAATGCCGAACGGTAATCGCTTACTTTTAATATTATTTTCTTTTTGAATTCGCCGGTTTCGGTTGGATAGAAATCATTAAATTGACTCATATAGGCATATAAGCGTGGGTTCATGCCTGCTGATAATACTACTGAAGATTGCAATTTGCTATTAGCAAACCCGCGTAAAGCGGCATGTGCATCGTTATATTCAACAGGCAATTTTTCATCTTTTATATAATTGTCTTTGTCAACTTTAGTCATAATATTCACATCAATACTGCCTTTAATTAAGTTTTGAGATACCCAATTTTTAATTTCAGAAATATTAAAGCCTTTTTCAGTAAGCTTGTTAAATTCTTGTTTTATGGCCGATGTTGAAGGCAACATGTTGATGTATGCTTTAAATTCGTCGCTTTTTTCAAAAGCACCGTTTTTCAAATTTTCAAATTTTTTATCAACTAAGTCGCTTATTAAATTTAGGTAAGAAGTGATTCTTTTAGCTCTAAAATCATCAATTTTATCAGTAATTTCAATATAAGGTATTTGAAATTTTTCACTGTACATTTTTCTTAGCTTTTCTATTAAAATGTCATCTACCAGAGAAATTACAGAATCAATGCCATATTGTGCTACTTTTAAAGGAGAATCTATTGTAAATCCAATACCCATTACAGGAATGTGGAATGAATGTGCTTTAGCCATGGATGTTATTTTTAATTAAATTAAAAAAGGCGAAGATAGGAGTTGTAGTTAGGGTAAAACATGATATTTATCATATCTTTAAACACGATTAAACTTAAAAAAACTCTTAAACGGTAAATAGTAAGGGTAAGGTAAGAGTAGTAATTATAAACAATCTTAATTATGTACCTATTTATTTAATTATTCATAATTAGAATTCAATAAATAAAAAAAATTAATAAAATTTAAATTTGACTACCTTCTTTAATTAAAGCTTCCTTACTTTTATGGTTAATTTCAATAGAACTACCTTATGTCTGTAGAACCTAAATTAAAACGATTCCAACAAAGTGTACTGTCCAAATACCAAATATACAACAGTATATTTATGACATTACCTTTTGATTCCATTACAAAAACTGGTGTATTGTTGCCATTGTTTCATGAAACTTGTAAAAAAGGATTTGCAAACGGTGATGACCCAACTACCATTGTAGATACTTTTTTTAGAAAATACCAAGGAAGGCGCGATGCAGAAAGCCAGATAAATTTACTTTTTAGATTTATTCAATATATTGAACGTCAAGTAGTTTTGTTTGATGCTGTTGAAGATGCTGCGTTTCCTATTGTTAATAATATGGAAGGGATAGGTACCTTAAGAAACTTAAAAGAATCGGCAGTTTCAAACAACAGTCTTGAAGAATTACAAAGTTATCTTGAAGAATTTAAGGTTCGTATTGTTTTAACGGCGCATCCAACACAATTTTATCCAGGATCTGTTTTAGGAATTATTACAGATTTAACACAAGCCATAAAAGACAATAATCTTTCAAACATTCATAATTTATTTGGACAGTTAGGAAAAACACCTTTCTTTAAACATGAAAAGCCAACGCCATATGATGAGGCAAAAAGCTTAATTTGGTATTTAGAAAATGTTTTTTATCACTCATTTGGAGAAATTTACAATTACATCCAACAAAATATTTATGATGATGGAAAAAAACATAACGAAATAATAAACATTGGCTTTTGGCCAGGTGGCGATAGAGATGGAAACCCATTTGTAAAGCCAGATACTACTATTAGAGTAGCTAGAAAACTGAAACAAGCAGTACTTAAAAAGTATTACGCCGATTTAAAAAATTTAAGACGTAAACTTACTTTTAGAGGTGTTGAAGAGCGTGTAATTCGTTTAGAAACTATTTTATACAATTATAGCATCAATTTAAATTATCCAGATGCTATTTCTGCTAAAGAATTACTAACAGAATTATTAAGCATTAGAAACCTTATTGAAAAAGATTTTCAATCATTATACGTTACAGAAATAAATAGTTTAATAAACAGAATCCATTTATTTGGATACAATTTTGCAACACTAGATATTAGACAAGATAGTAGAATTCACCATTCGGTTTTTACAACGGTTATAGACCATTTAATAAGCACAGGAAACACATCGTTCCCAAAAAATTATCATGATTTATCAGAGGCTGAACAAATAAAAATCCTATCGGAAGTTAAAGACGTATCTATTGATATAAATGTTTTTGAAGATGAAATGGTTTTCAATACGTTAAAAACTATTGAAGCCATTAAAGAAATACAAGAAAGCAATGGCGAGCGTGCTGCTAATAGATATATTATTAGTAACAACCAAACGGCTTTAAATATGATGCAACTTTTTGCGATGCTTAAAATTGTAGCTTTTAAAGAACACTTACCTGTAGATGTGGTGCCACTTTTTGAAACCATTCCTGATTTAGAAAATGCACCAGCAGTTATGGAGCAGTTATATACAAATCCAGCATATATGGCACATTTAAAAAGCCGTGGAAATAAACAAACCATTATGCTAGGTTTCTCTGATGGTACAAAAGATGGTGGTTATTTAATGGCAAACTGGGGTATTTATACCGCCAAAGAATTCCTTACCGAAATGTCTAGAAAATATGGAATAACTGCCATATTTTTTGATGGTCGTGGTGGACCACCAGCACGTGGTGGTGGAAAAACACATCAGTTTTATGCATCATTAGGACCAAAAATTGAAGATAAAGAAGTACAACTTACTATTCAAGGGCAAACTATTAGCTCTAATTTTGGAACTTTAGATTCGTCACAATACAACTTAGAACAATTAATAAGTTCAGGAATGTTTAATCGTTTGGGAAGCAAAAATCATGCAATGTCTGAAGAAGATAGAGCAGTTATGACCGATTTGGCTCAAACTAGCTACCAAGCGTATAAAGATTTTAAAAGTCATCCAATGTTCATACCGTATTTAGAACGTATGAGTACTTTAAAATACTATGCAAAAACAAATATTGGAAGTAGACCATCTAAACGAGGAACTTCAGATAAGTTAGTGTTTTCAGATTTACGTGCTATTCCATTTGTAGGTTCATGGAGCCAATTAAAACAAAATGTACCAGGATTTTTTGGTGTTGGAACGGCATTAAAGAAATATGAAGAAAAAGGCGAGTTTCATAAAGTTGAAGCGTTATACAAAAACTCAAAATTCTTTAAAACCTTGTTGGAAAATAGTATGATGAGTTTAACCAAATCGTTTTTTGATTTAACCAAATACATGTCTAAAGACGAAGAGTTTGGCGATTTTTGGAATATTATTTACAACGAATATATTACAACCAAAAGCTTATTGCTAAAACTTACTGGTTACGAACAATTGATGGAGAACGAACCATCTGGAAAAGCTTCAATTGAAGTTAGAGAATCTATTGTATTGCCATTACTTACCATACAGCAATATGCACTTAAAAAGATTCAAGAATTGGAAAAACAGCCAATTAAGGATGAAGAAAAAATAAAGATATTTGAAAAAATAGTAACACGTTCTTTATTTGGAAACATTAATGCAAGTAGAAATTCTGCTTAAAAAGAATAAAAATTTTATGTAAAAAAGCCACTCAAATTTGAGTGGCTTTTTTTTGAGGCAAAAAAATTAATTTAAAAAGTAGTTACACCATCATTTGGTTGGTAAACATAATTAAATGTGTAAAACTGCGAATTACTTAAACTCTCGTTTGGTTGGCTATTTTCGTAGTAACTTAAAATTTCCAACTTAGCATAATGCCCAGTATTGGTTTTAACAACAATAACTTTTCCAGCAATTGGCGAAATTATATGTGTTGTAGAATCATAATTATACCAACCATTACCAGAACCAGTTGGTATTGCTAAGCCATTTGTAGCACTATCTGTTTTAAACAGTGTTGTGTTAACTTCTGTAACACTTGCTAAAGTACCAGTTGCAATATAAACACCAGCGCTTGATGTTCTTGCAGGTTGATCTGTAGCTGTTGCTTCACCACCATTTACAATAATGGTAGAACCTCTAAAGGCAATATCCCAATCGTTGCCAGTTGTAACAGCTCCAGTTTCAAAAGAAAACTTAATGTAATCTCCTGTTATTGTTGGAGGATTAGTAGAGTAATCGGCACTTTGTGTTGCTTTCAAGTTTGAAAATGTTTCTGATGTTACTTCTAATAAAGGTGCATCATCATCATTACTACAAGCTGTGAAGCTAATTACAAGTACTATTAATGATAAAACTTTAATGGTTTTATTCATAAAATTGCGAGTGTTCATGTTTGGTGTTTTTGTTGAAAATTTCATAGTGTTTATATATAATTATTAAAATTGAATGTTCAGTTTTCCGTAAATAATACGTCCTGCAATGTTGCTTATGTTTTGAGTATCAGTAAATCCTAAAATATTATCAATACCAAATCCTAATCGGTAGTTATTAAAAAGTGATTTGTTAATGGCAACATCCCAAATTGTGTAACCTTTTACAAAGGTGTCGTAGGCATCTAAATAGGTATTTCCGTTGGTATCGTATAGCCCGTATTTGCTTCGGTAAGTTCCACGTATGTTTGCATCTAGCTTCCACTTTTTAAAATCATAAAACACCTTTGCATTAGCCATGTGGCGCGAGCGATTGTAAAGTCCGAAATAATCATTCTTGGCTAATTGAAATGATGAAGAACTTGGTGTTTTGCGGGCATAAACGTTGCCATTTTTAAATGCTTTTTCAGCAGCTTTATCTTTAGCAAAAAGCAATTGGTAACCACCAGAAATTTTTAATTGATTATTAGGTTTCCAATCGGTATTAAATTCCAAACCTTGTGTGTAAACTTCGTGTACATTGTAATAACTAAACACATTTTGCCCGTTGGTTTTATTGGCAATAACACGGGTATCAATTAAATCGGTTATGTTGTTTCGAAATAAGTTTAGGTTTAATTTTAAAGACGTTAAAGGCTTATAATCAAATCCTAAATTTAAGCTTACCGAGTTTTCCGGATTTAGTTCATTTTCAAATTCTGAAATTGGTACTATAATGTTTGCAATTTGCCCTTCGGCATCCAATTCTGGAAGTTTTGTACTAACAGCATTATAACCCAAAACGGTATAACCTACGGTTGAATTGGTAAAATCAAAATACAATTGCCTAAAATCGGGTGCTTTAAAACCGTAACCTAAAGAGCTTTTAATTGAGATTTTTTCTGATAATTTATAAAGAAGAGCTGCTTTTGGGCTGAATTGCGATTGATATGCGCTATGATTGTCAAACCGAGCGCCTAAAATAATGTTTATATTTTCAGTAGGATTGGTATCATATTGAAGGTAAACATAAGGCGCATTGAATTCAGGGTTTGTGGAAAAATCGGTTCGTTTTAAAGTTTCATGGTTCCATCCTAAACCACCAATAAAAGTGCTTTTTTGGGTTATGTTATAAGTACCTCTTATTTCAGGACGTACCAACAATTGGTTAAAATAAGCATCACTATAGTGCGAATTATCAGGGTTGTTTAAATATTCTTCAGCTTTGTAACGCGTTGCATAAAATTCAAAATAACTACGCCATTTGTTGTTGTATTTATGACTTAATTTTAAATGGGTATTCCATTCATTAATGTTGCTTTCACCTCTTAAAATTTCGGAAGCTACATAATCTTGGTTTTGTGTATAAAATCTTCCAGAAACAAATAAACTTGTTTGTTTATTAAAGTTATAAGTCAGTTTTGTGTTAAAAGTGTAGTTGCTATATGGTTCAATAGTATTTAAAGCATCATTTTTATTTAAATCATAACCATCACTATTAAAGCTATTTACAAAAGTGCTAATTGCAAATCTGTTTTTTTTATAACCTAAATCAAAACTTGTATCATAGGTGTTATAACTGCCAACGCGCGAATTTGCAGCACCATTAAAGCCATATTTTGGTTGTTCGGTAATGATATTAATTACACCACCAAGCGCATCACTTCCGTATAAACTAGACGATGCTCCTTTAACAATCTCAATTTGTTTGATGTTACCAACGGTTATTCTGCTAACATCTAAAGTGCCTGCTGAACGACCTATTAACGGCACGCCATCAATAAGAATAAGTGTGTATTGCGAGTCTAAACCTTGTAGCTGTATGCCCTCGCCACCACCAAAATCGGGCACCGTAATAAGACCCGTTTGTTCATTTAATATATCGCTTAATCGAAGAGAATTAACGCTTTCAATTTCTTTTTTTGAAACTATTTGAACAGGAAGCGGTAAAGAAGCTAGCTGCCTTAAGGTTCGTGTGGCACTAACAACAACTTCTACCAATGCTTCGGTTTTTGTTGAGTCTTGCTCAAAAGCTAAATCTTCTTGAGAAAAGCATAGACAACCAAAAAAAATTGATAAAAAAATGAAAATATTATTTTTATTTAGACTCATTCTATATAAATTTGCTACAAATATATAAAGCTTATTTAAATTAAGTCTAAATAAGAATAATTTTTTTAATAATTTTTTCAAATACAAAAACTTTAAAATGAAACAGCTTACTTTTTTATCAATTTTAACTTTCGTATTCACGTTTAATTTGAATGCACAAAACCAAAAAAAACAAGATCAAAATGCCATAAAAAATATGTGTGGTTGTTATGAAGTTGGTTTTAACTTTGCTGAAACGTTTCAGTATTCCAAAGATTCTACATATTTACCTTCAAAAACTAAACATGAAGAAGGTTTAGAATGGGTACAACTAGTTGAAGATACAGACAATAAAATAGTGATGCAGCACTTACTAATTGTTGGTCCGCCAAATAATAAAATGATTGTGAAACATTGGAGACAAGATTGGGAATATCAAAACACTAATTTATATGAGTTTGACCATGATAATAAGTGGAAATATGTAAGTTTGCCAATTGAAAAAGTAAAAGGCCAATGGACGCAAAAAGTATTTCAGGTAGATGATAGTCCGCGTTACGAAGGTTCTGCTACTTGGGTGCATGTAGATGGAAAAAGCTATTGGGAAAGTACAACCGATGCGCCTTTACCAAGACGTGAATACACCACAAGAAGCGATTATAATGTAACAGTTAGAACAAACAGACACGAAATTGTTAAAAACGGATGGATACACGACCAAGATAATGATAAGGTTATTAGAGAAGATGGAAAAGCCGATGTATTATTGGCAAAAGAAAAAGGTTATAATACTTATGTAAAAGTAGACGATAGTAAGTGTAAAGCAGCTCAAGACTATTGGAAAGCAAACCAAGCTAAGTGGGCTATAGTTCGCGCTAAATGGAATGACATTTTTGCAAGACATAAAGATTTGGCTTTAGAGGAAAAGGTTGATAATAAAGATCTTTTCAAATATTTATTTGATGAAGAAAAATATAAAACAGCTAGCGAGATTAATCCGTTAATAGAATCATTTGTAAAAAAATAGTATGAAACATTTAAAGTTATTTACAGTGGCAATAGCACTTGTTTTAGGAGTGCAAAGTTTTGCACAAAACAATGTGTTTTTAAATCGTGATTTTTGGAGTCCAAACACAACCATTGCCCAAGTTGATGAAAAAATTAAAGCAGGAAACAATATTTCAGAATTAAACAATAATAGTTTTGATCCTGTTGTTTTTGCTATCAATCAAGAAGCGCCAAATGAAACTATTAAATACATCATTTCTAAAGGAGGAAACGATGTAAATAGATTAACTCACGACAGTAGAACCTATATATTTTGGGCTGCTTACAAAGGAAATGTTGAGGTTATGGAATATTTGCTAAAAAAAGGAGCAAAAACCAACATTTTAGATAGTAAAGGATATACCATTCTCAATTTCGCAGCAAGTGCAGGCGTAAAAAACACAAAAGTGTACGATATATGTTTAGCCAATGGAGCCAATTTAAAAAAGGATTTGAATTTAGATGGCGCCAATGCATTATTGTTGGTAGCATCAAGCGATACTAATTTTACGTTAATTAACTATTTCACATCAAAAGGTTTAGATATTAATAGTGTAGATGCAAATGGCAATGGCATATTTAATTATGTTGCAAAAACTGGGAATATCGATTTGTTAAAGCAGTTAGTTGCAAAAGGTGTAAAAAGCAATAACCAAGCATTTGTATTTGCAGCTATAGGAACTCGTGGAAAAGCCAATGGATTAGAAGTTTACAACTATTTAGAAAGCATTGGTTTAAACCCAAATATTACAACAAATGAAGGTGTAACACCTTTGCAAATTGTGGCTTCCAGAAACAAAGATATTTCAGTAATAAACTACTTTATAGAAAAAGGTTTGGATGTAAATACGCCAGATAATATAGGTAATACAGCATTTTTAAACGCAGCAAATTCAAATAGTTTAGAGGTTGTAAAACACTTGGCTAGCTTCAACAAAAACATAAATGCTCAAAATAAAAAAGGTGAAACAGCTTTAATGTTAGCGGTTGAGAGAAATAGTCCAGAAGTGGTTTCTTATTTGTTAGACAACAAAGCAAATGCTCAACTTTTAGATGCTGAAGGTAATAATGCAGCATACTATTTAGTAAACGCATATACTAGTAGAGATAAAGGAAATTTTGAAAAGAAAGCACAAATTTTGAATGCACATCAAGTAAATTTTTCAGCAAAACAAGCAAAAGAAAACACCTTGTATCATGTAGCTATTGATAAACAAGATTTGGAATTACTTAAATACTTAGAAGCTTATAATATTGATATTAATGCAGTAAATGTTGATGGACTTTCGGTATTACACATGGCTGCAATGAAAGCTAAAGATGATGTAATTCTTAAATATTTAATAGCCAAAGGCGCAGATAAAAAAACTGTAACAGGTTTTGATGAATCTGTTTTCGATTTAGCTTCAGAAAACGAATTGTTAGCAGCAAATCGAGTAGATATTAATTTTTTAAAATAAACTAATAAAATGAAGAAATACCTTAAACAAGTTGCCGTACTATCACTTTTGGCAATTACACTTATAGCTTCCGTAGCATTTGCGCCAAAAACAAGTTCATACAAATGCATGATTCAAATGACAAATTATTCAGGTGAAGGTGCTTACATTGTAATTTCGCTAATAAACCCAAAAGGTAATTATGAAAAAACCTTATATGTGCAAGGTGATGATGAAAAATGGTACCATGATATTAAAGAATGGTGGCGTTTTTATGGTAAAAAAAGAACCAGTTTAGACGCCATAACAGGTGCAACAATTGGTGGTGGCGGACGCGCAATTAATGTTATTGAAATTGAAGATTCTAAAATAGATGCAGGTTACAGTTTGCGTTTTGAAACGGCTGTTGAAGACAAACCATATTACGTTAAAGATGTTGAAATTCCATTAACAACTGAAAATGTAAAAGCAAAACATGAAGGGAAAGGTTTTATTCGTTATGTGCGTATAATGCCTAATTAATAATTTTTTGAGTTAGTTTTATAAAATGTCCATTTCCATTTGGAGATACAGTCATTTAGCTTTGGCTGTATCTTCTTTCATCTTTATTTTCTTAGCATCGGTAACCGGAATTATTCTGGCATTTCAGCCTATTTCAAACAATTTGCAGCCTTATAAAGTTGCTAATTTTGAAGAAATAACACTTGCCGAAGTATTAGATGGTATCAAACAAAACTACGATGAGGTATTAGATTTACAAATTGATGCCAACGGTTTTGTATTGATTGATGCAATTGATATGGAAGGCGAAATGGTAAATGGTTACATAAACCCAAGCACGGGTGAATATCTTTCAGAACGTATTGAAACGTCTAAATTTTTCCAGTGGGTTACAAACTTTCATCGCTCATTATTTTTAAAAGGAATCGGACGCTTTTTTGTAGGCTTGTGTTCGTTTTTATTATTTTTAATTGCAATTTCAGGATTAATTTTAATATTAAAAAGGCAACGGGGTATTAAACAGTTTTTTTCAAAAATTGTTAACGATAATTTCAATCAATATTGGCATGTAGTTTTAGGGCGATTATCATTAATTCCAATCATCATCATTACCATTACGGGTGTTTATTTGTCTTTAGAAAAGTTCGATTTACTGCCAAATGAAAAAACCAAGCATCAAATAGATTTTGAATCACTTTCAGAAATCCCAAAACTTCAAATTAAAGATTTCGAGCTATTTAAAAACACCAAATTATCTGACGTTAAACAAGTTGAGTTTCCGTTTTCTAATGATGTTGAAGATTATTATACCATCAAACTAAAAGATAAAGAAGTTGTTGTAAATCAATTTACAGGCAAAGTTTTAAGTGAAATTAACTATCCATTAGTTACACTTTTTTCTAGTTTAAGTTTTAATTTACACACAGGTAGCGGTAGTATTTTGTGGTCTATTATTTTAGCTATTGCTTGTGTAAATATTCTATTTTTTATTTATTCTGGGTTTGCAATGACTTTAAAGCGTCGTGCATCCAAACTAAAAAACAAGTATAAAAAAGACGCTTGTAAATACATTATTTTAGTAGGCTCAGAAAATGGAAGTACTTTAAGTTTTGCAAACGCATTGCATCGGCAATTATTAAATATTGGCGAAACATCGCATATTACCGAACTTAATAAGTATGCAATTTTTGAAAAAGCTGAACATTTAATTATCATTACAGCAACTTATGGGCAAGGTGAAGCACCAACCAATGCTAATAAATTTTTAAAACGTTTAGAAACTATTAAACAAGTACAACCATTTACGTTTTCGGTAGTTGGTTTTGGCTCGTTGGCATATCCTGATTTTTGTCAATTTGCATTTGATGTTGATAAAGCATTATTGAATACAAATGGAAACCAACTGTTAGAACCGTTTACTATTCATGATAAATCGTACGATGCATTTTATCAATTTACAAAACAGTTTGGTGAAAAAGTAGGCTTGCAAATAAGCATTTCAAAAAACAAATTAACAGCAAAACCAAACCAAAATAAAAAGCTTAAAGTTGTAAGCAAAACAGAAGTTGAAGCAAATGTAGATAATACCTTTTTACTTACTTTAAAACCTAAAAAGATACATAAATTTACTTCGGGCGATTTGCTAGCGGTTTACCCAAAAAGCGATTATCGAGAACGTTTGTATTCTATTGGAAAAGTAAATGGCAATATCCAGTTAAGTATTAAATATTATAAAAACGGTTTAGGCTCTAATTACTTGAATGATTTTAAGATTAATGAAAAATTTAAAGCACGCATCATTCAAAATTCAGCGTTTCATTTTCCAAAAAAAGCATCACGCGTTATATTAATTGCAAACGGAACAGGCATTGCGCCGTATTTAGGCATGCTTCATCAAAACAAGCGTACTGAAACCCATTTGTATTTTGGGTTAAGAACGCAAGCATCTTTTTCAATGTATAGCAACCAAATTAATGCGTTTCTTCAGCAAAAAAAATTAACAAAAAGTAATTTAGTATTATCGCAAGAAGCTAAAAAACAGTATGTGCAAGACGCTTTAAGTTTAGATGCAGCATTTGTTGCACAAACCTTGTACAATGGTGGTGTAGTAATGATTTGTGGTTCTTTAGCAATGCAAAAAGGCGTACTAAGTGTATTGGAATCTATTTGTGTAAAATACAATAATAAGCCGCTTAGTTACTATCAAAATAACCAACAACTAAAAATGGATTGTTATTAATTTAAAAACAACACTATGTGCCATAATTTAAAAATAATATCAAAAGTTAAAAGCGGAGAATTGGCTTTGTGTAATAAATGCAACATATATCATTTAGAGTTTAACAATATTTATTTTGAATTAAGTAGCGAGCAATATTCATATTTTAAATCCTACCTGTTAGGAATTGATAGTCAATTTTGGGAACAAAAATATGCCTGTGCTAGTTTTAAAAGAAAAATACCAATTCCATCAATGCAAGATAATCTGGTTTTAATGTTTAATAGACAAGAAATTGAAGAGTTAAAAACATTAATAAGTAGCAAACAAGGAAATAATATAATTTTAAATGTAGATGATATAGATTATACGTTTGTATTAAACTAATTAGTAGCTTTTTGTAAAGCACTTTCAGGCATATCTCTATCCTCATCCAAATCATCGCCAATAGGTTTTCCATTCACAATTATACCAGGAAAAATCAATGGAATTATAGATTTTACAGGTTCATAAACCTCAGAAGTTGCTTTATCTTCTTCAGTTGTAAAAGGTAATGTTCTATTCATTTTTTCAAAAATAATAAGAACAGCACTTAAAATAACAGCAACTTTAAGTCCGCCAAAAAGCGCACCTAAACCTTTATTAAAAAGTCCTAAAGCTGCAAAATCGGCAATTTTAGTTAAAGCTTTGCCCGCTAAGGCAATTGCTAAAACAATTAAAATTAAAGTACCAATAAATGCGACTATATTTATTGTGTTTTGGTTCCAGTCAACCTTTTCTTTTAAAAATTCTGAAGCAAAATTACTAAAATGAAACGCACCATAAACACCAGCAACCAAAGCAACCAACGATGCTATTTCAACAAAAAGTCCGCGCCAAAAACCACGTGCCAACCCAAAAATTAAAAAAGCTAGTAAAATTAAATCTAAAGCATTCATTAATCTGTTTTTTTGTAAATATATAATTTTTAAAATTGAAGTATCATGTCAAGCTAAGCTTTACTAACTTTGCAACTTTCAAAAATCAAACTTTTCAACCTAATAAATGGCTAGAGACGAACAATTAAAAGAACGCTGGGACTTGGTAGTAACCAAACTATCCAAACAATTTGCCGATGGCGATACGCTAGACCTAGATGCCATTATTTATTTAATAGGCGTGCAAGAATTAGGGCAGTTTAACCGCGAATTTAAAAAAGACCATAAACTCGATTTAATGCACATAGCCATTTGTAAGTTGCTAACCCCGTACGGCTATTACGAACTCGATTTTGTAGATGCCGAAGGTTGGCCACATTACAAAACCATTGAAACCTTGCCACACTTAAAAGCAGGCGAACAAAGTGTTTTAATGAAAGAAGCCATCGTAAACTACTTTTTAGAAACCGAATATATACAGTAGTTTTTGGACGTTACCACAAGGGTCGGGCTTTTCGTTACAATCTTTTTTGCTTTTAATGGCAAAAAAGGATTTCCACTGCAATCCCTAACGCAAATTCCGTAAAAAACAGTAAATTTGCCATCATTTTGAACGAATCATGATAGACAAGATAAAAGAACTTATAGCCGAAGCCGAAGCTTTTAAAGCCCAAACCAAAGAGGAAGTTGAAGCCTTCAGAATAAAATATTTAGGTAAAAAAGGATTGCTAAACGACTTTTTTGCAGAATTTAAAAACGTTGCAAACGACCAAAAAAAGGAATTTGGACAAGTAATAAATACGCTTAAAAAAACTGCTGAAGAAAAAGTAAATACCTTAAAAGAAGAGTTAGAAAGCAAGGAAGAAGTAAAAGGTATATATGGCGATTTATCTCGCCCAGGAAGTTCTGTTCAAATAGGTGCGCGCCATCCAATTTCAATTGTTAAAAATCAAATTATCGATATTTTTTCAAACATTGGTTTTAATGTAAGTGAAGGTCCAGAAATTGAAGACGATTGGCATAATTTTACCGCATTAAACTTGCCAGAATACCATCCAGCACGCGATATGCAGGATACGTTTTTTATTCAAACAAATCCAGATATTTTATTGCGTACACATACCAGTTCGGTACAAGTGCGTTATATGGAAAACAACCAACCGCCTATTCGTACTATTTCACCAGGTCGTGTTTATAGAAACGAAGCTATATCTGCGCGTTCGCATTGTTTTTTCCATCAACTTGAAGGTTTGTATATTGATAAAAATGTAAGTTTTGCCGATTTAAAACAAACGCTTCAATATTTTACAACCCAAATGTTTGGAAAAAGTAAAATACGTTTACGCCCATCATACTTCCCGTTTACAGAACCAAGTGCAGAGATTGATGTGTATTGGGGTTTAGAAACCGAATCGGATTACCGTATTACCAAAGGTACAGGATGGTTAGAAATTGGTGGTTGTGGTATGGTAGACCCAAATGTACTTGAAAACTGTAAAATAGACTCTAAAGAATATTCAGGTTTTGCCTTTGGAGTTGGTATAGACCGTATTGCAATGTTACTACATCAAATTAGCGATATTCGTTTACTTAGCGAAAACGATGTTCGATTTTTAGAACAGTTTAAATCGGCATTATAGTGTCTTGAGGCCTTTCAATTATAATATTATCGTTTTCTATTTTCTTATTCATTTGCAAATTCAAATTAGAAAATGAAACTAAAAACTCTTTAATTACAGAAAGTAATTCTGGTTTTTTGGTAGTCGATAAATTTGATAAACTTTCAAGTTTTAAAACTTTAGTTTCTAAGGCAGTAATTCTAGCTAAAATAGCATCACTATTAACCTCAAGCGGAATGTTTTGTTTTAAGTTAGTCATTAGCTCATTAACCGCTTTTTCATTCGCAATAAAAAAACTTAAATCACCTTTTTTTATATTGGTTATTATTGTTTCAAGTTGTTTGTATTCATTCCAGCTTGCAATAGAATCACCTGCTCTGGTGTCTAAAATATAATCGGTATATTTAAGTTTAGCAATGTCTTTGGCTTTTATGGTTTTACTTTCATTAGGTTTTTCAACAACCTGTTCCTTGGCATCTTGATTTTTTTTACAAGAAAACATCAAAGTACAAATACATAAAATGCTAAAAAATTTAATAGTCATAGGTTTAGGTAAAATAGTAACACAAATATATAGCATTCGTTTGTTTTTTTGAAAGACAGCGGTAAATCAAATTAACAATATTTTACATTTTAAATAAAATATTATCAATAAAAACTTATTATTTTTGAAAATTCTTTATAAATAATACATTGAATGAAGTCTAAAATATTAATAATTGGTGCATGTGGACAAATTGGTTCAGAATTAACATTTAAACTGCGCGAATTGTACGGTGATAAAAATGTAATTGCTAGCGATATAAGTTATAGTAATTTAGATGTTGTAAATTCGGGTATTTTTGAAATTGTAGATGCACAAAATTATGCAAGTATAAAAGTTTGTGTTGAAAAATATAAAATTGATACAGTGTATTTAATGGCAGCCATGTTAAGTGCTACTGGCGAAAAATATCCTCAAAAAGCTTGGGATTTGAATATGGAATCATTATTTCATGTACTAAATTTAGCAAGAGCAAAATTTATAAAAAAAGTATTTTGGCCTTCAAGTATTGCTGTATTTGGACCAACAACACCCAAAGAGTATACACCACAATATACCGTTATGGAACCAACCACTGTGTACGGTATTACAAAACAAGTAGGCGAGCGTTGGTGCGAATATTACTTTAATAAATATGGTGTAGATGTTAGAAGTTTGCGATACCCGGGAATAATAAGTTGGAAAACATTACCCGGTGGCGGCACAACCGATTATGCTGTTGAAATTTACCATAAAGCCATAACCAATGGTACTTATGAATGTTTTTTAAAAGAAGATACCGAACTACCTATGATGTTTATGGACGATGCCATTAAGGCTACCGTAGATATAATGATTGCAGATAAAGATGCCATAAAAATAAGGTCGTCTTACAACCTTTCGGCAACCAGTTTTACGCCAAAGGAAGTAGCCAATGCCATAAAAAAACATATACCCGAATTTAAAATAACCTATGCTCCAGATTATAGGCAAGATATAGCTAAAAGTTGGCCAAAAAATATTAACGACTCATACGCAAGGCAAGACTGGAAATGGAAACACCAATTTAACCTAGCCGATATTACAAACGAGATGCTAAAACAACTCAATAAAAAGTATAAAGCTACGTTAAAGAAATCTAATTAATTGTATCTTTGGTTTCCCTAAATTGTAAGTAGCATGTTTGATAATTTTTGGTTTAATGTTCAGTACGGTATCAACCACGTGTTAGATATTAACGCCTACGACCACGTTTTATTTCTTATCGTACTAACCGTACCATACCTTTTTAAAGACTGGAAACGCGTACTACTTTTAGTATCCATGTTTACCTTAGGGCATACGCTTTCACTAGTGTTATCGGTCTATGGCATTATTACTGTAAAAGCGCAATTAGTAGAGTTTTTAATACCAATTACCATATTAATTGTAGCACTTTTTAACGTATTTACATCGGGCAAAGGCGCACAAAAAGAAAAAGTAGGCATACTATTTCTATCAACATTATTTTTTGGCTTAATACATGGTTTGGGCTTTGCACGTGAGTTTAAAATGCTACTAAGCGATTCCGATAATAAACTAATTTTGTTACTAGAATTTGCATTAGGCATCGAACTAGCACAAATAATAATCGTATTTGCAGTATTACTTCTAGGCTATATTATGCAAACCGTTTTCAGGTTTAATAAACGCGATTGGATAATGGTAATTTCAGCTATCGTAGTAGGATTAGTAATCCCAATGATACTTAATAGCGAGTTTATAGCATAAATTTTTTTTGCGTTACCCAAGGGTCGGGCTTTCGCAAGTCGCACTCTGCGAGGTGCTCCAACAATTGCTCAATCCCTAACGCACCAATCAGCCAAATTAGCTACCATTCAGCCAACTTTTGTAAAACTTTAACGAACTTGCGTTGTAATTAAAATACGAACCAAGTATCTTCGTTATATTGTTTTGCGTTAGGGATAGTAGTGAAAATCCTTTTTTGCCATTAAAAGCAAAAAAGATTGCAACGTATAGCCCGACCTGATTCCTGAACTTTTTTCAGGATAAAGGTAACGCCATAATTATAAATAAAATTAATGCCAGAACAAAAGCAACTTAAATACGATAAAGCCTACTTACGAATTGCACAAGAATGGGGAAAATTGTCCTATTGCCAACGCCGTCAAGTTGGTGCGTTAATAGTAAAAGACCGCATGATAATTTCTGATGGGTATAATGGTACGCCATCAGGTTTTGAAAACTTTTGTGAAGATGATGAAGGTTATACAAAATGGTATGTGCTTCATGCCGAGGCTAATGCTATTTTAAAAGTAGCAGCTTCAACCCAATCGTGCAAAGGAGCAACGCTTTACATTACCATGTCGCCGTGTAAGGAGTGTAGTAAACTAATACACCAAGCTGGTATTGTAAAAGTAGTATACCATGAGGCTTATAAAGACGATTCTGGACTAAAATTCCTAGAAAAAGCAGGAATAAAACTAAAACAAATAACCGATTTAACAGCATAATGCCATACAAAAAAAAATACTTGCCATTAATTTTAGGTGTTGCAGTAGCAGCAGGTATTCTTATTGGCGCCAAATTAAATTTTAGCGATTCGACCGATAAATTGTTTTCTAAAAACAGTAAAAAAGATAAACTTAATAGGCTTATAGATTATATTGATTACGATTATGTTGATAATATCAACACCGATAGTATTGTAGATGTTACCGTTAATGGCATCTTAGAAAACCTCGACCCACATTCGGTTTACATTCCAAAATCGGAAATGCAAAGTGTAGCCGAAAACATGAAAGGCGATTTTGTAGGTATTGGTGTTAGTTTTTATCCATATCGCGATTCTATTGCAGTAATAAGAGCTATTGAAGGTGGACCAAGCGAGCAAGCAGGTATAAAAGGTGGTGATAGAATTCTTATTGCCGATGGCGATACACTTTTTGGTAATAAATTTAAAGATGGCGATTTAGTTAAAAAACTTAAAGGACCATTAAACAGTAAAGTAAATTTGAAAGTATATAGAAAAGGTGAACCAAAACTTTTAAATATTACCGTAAAACGCTCAAACATACCAATAAAAAGTGTAGATGCGGCGTATATGCTTACCAAAAAGCTGGGCTACATAAAAGTAAACCGTTTTGCAGAATCTACTTATAAAGAATTTGACAAAGCCTTAAAAAAACTTTTAAAAGAAGGCGCTACTGAAATTGCCTTAGATTTACGAGATAACCCAGGCGGATTTTTAGGTATTGCCGAAGAAATTGTTGATGAGTTTTTAGAAGATGAAAAACTTATTTTATTCACCAAAAATAAACGTGGTACAATTGAAAAAAGCTTTGCAACTAGTAAAGGCGATTTTGAAAAGGGAAAAATTTACGTACTAATAAATGAAAATTCAGCTTCAGCAAGTGAAATTGTTGCAGGGGCATTACAAGATAACGATAGAGGTACTATTGTTGGGCGTCGTTCCTACGGAAAAGGTTTGGTGCAACGCGAAATGGATTTGGGCGATGGTAGCGCGGTACGATTAACGGTTTCACGATATTACACACCAACAGGTCGTTCTATTCAACGCCCATATAAAAATGGTAATAAAGATTATTACGATGAATATTTTGAGCGTTTAAATAGTGGCGAATTGCTTGATCCAGAAAAAATTCAAGTTGCCGATTCGTTAAAATATAAAACGCCAAAAGGTAAAATTGTATATGGTGGTGGCGGTATTATTCCAGATGTTTTTGTGCCAATTGATAGTGGTATGGAAAATGAAACTTTAACTTATTTACAACGTCGTGGGTTTATTGGTTATTTTGTTTTTGAAACGTTGGAGAAAACTAGGAAATCATACACAGGTATTTCAAGACAAGAGTTTATTGATAAATTTGAAGTTAGCGAAGCTATGGTTTATGCTTTTCAAGAGTATTTAAATTTAAGAACGGAGTCTAAATTAACCTTTGTAGCTTACCACGATCAAGTAAAACAATACCTAAAAGCCACATTAGCAGACCAACTTTATGGTGCAGGTGCTTTTGAAGAAGTTTTCAATAAGCATGATATTATGATTGAAGAAGTTATTGATTTGAGTAACGGTAAGAAATAGGGCTTCTTTTAAGTGCTAATAGTTTTGTTTTTAAACCAAAAGCAGCTGTGGAGGATTAACCAATCTTATCATGCACTTTCACATGCTTACCGCCGTTCCAAAGCGTTAAAATATCGGTAGCTACATGCGCACCACTACCAGCACAAATTGCAAACTGGCTACGCCAACCCGCAAGCGAACCCGCAACATACAAGTTTTTGTCAACTAAATGGTCGGTGTTTTTTAACCAAATTCTATTTTTTTCAATTTCGGCTCTTGGGTGTGGTTCTATATAATTTTCTAATCCTTTAATGGTTATTAAGTTTGTATAACCAACAGCAACAACTACAATTGCAGCTTTGTATGTATGCTTATTGGTTTTAACTTGAAAAACACCTTCAATTTTTGAAAGTTCTAAAACCTTTTCATGTTCAATTTGTTCAACGTGTGGGTATAAGGTTTTTAATTGTGTTTTTCCATCGTTTAGAATAGATTCACCTGTAGTTCCAGGTGTTAAACCTAATACATTATTAAATAAAGCAGTTTGTAAATGCGATGTTTTTTGGTGTATAATAATGCCAATTTGCTTATTTTCAGCAAAGGGTTTACCATTAGCAGAACCCAATACCAAAGCACATTGCAAACCTGCGGCACCGCCACCAATTATTAACGCATCAAACATTAGTTACGGCCTTTTACTTTAGCTTCAATACGTTTAGAAATTCTAAGGATTGTCATCATTAAAATAACACAAAATCCTGATAGAATAGTTATTAAAGCTATAATGCTTTCGCCTTCAAAAGGCGTATTAAAATCAACTTTAGTAAAGTTAAAAGCAATAAGAGCTAAAGCAAGAACACTAATTATAATAGTTAAAATTTTCATGAGTATATAAATTATATGATTTCAAATAGCGCTTTAATGTTGTGGGCAAAAAGCTTTACAGCAATGGCTAAAAGTACCACGCCAAACACTTTTCTAACAATGCTAATACCGTTTTGCCCCAAAAATCGCTCAATGGTTTTTGATGTTTTTAAAACAATAAAAATAACAATAACGTTTAATATAATGGCAATTATAATATTTTCGGTTTTAAATTCAGCTCTTAACGATAGCAAGGTTGTTAAACTACCTGGACCAGCAATTAGTGGAAATGCTAACGGAAATACCGAAGCAGTATCGGCAGTGTGTTCTTCATGTTTATAAAGCGTAATACCCAAAATCATTTCCAAAGCAATAAAAAATAGTATAAACGAACCTGCAACAGCAAACGAGTTTACGTCAATACCAATTAAATTTAAAATGCTTTTTCCTAAAAATAGAAACGATACCATTATTATGCCCGAAATAATAGCGGCTTTTCTACTATTAATATGTCCTACTTTTTTACGTAAATCTATAATAATAGGAATGTTGCCTACAATATCAACCACTGCAAACAATACCATAAAAGCTGTAAATATTTCTTTAAAATTAAGTTGCATTTGTATGCGTATTAAAATTTGATGCAAAAGTACAGTATTGAAATTAATAACTATGACAGCTAAAAGCTAAAGTTTCGTTATTTTTGCCAACTACTACATAAAATAAATATGTTTCAAATAGGTAAAACCATTGTTTCAGAAGAAATTATAGAAAAAGATTTTTTATGCAATCTTTCAGCATGCAAAGGTGCTTGTTGCATTGATGGTGATGCCGGCGCGCCACTTGATGCAGATGAAGCCGAAATTTTGAAATCTATTTATCCTAAAGTGAAACCCTTTTTACGTAAAGAAGGCATAAAAGCTATTGAAGAACAAGGTGTTTATACAACCTCTGAACATGGCGATTTAGAAACACCGTTAATTAATGGTGCCGATTGTGCTTACGTTATTTTTGATAAGAAAAAAGTAGCACTTTGTGCAATTGAAGAAGCTTATAATCAAGGTGAAATTTCATGGAAAAAACCAGTTTCTTGTCATTTATACCCAATTCGTGTGCAAGATTACACCGAATTTTCTGCAGTAAATTATAATAAATGGGATATTTGCGATGATGCTTGCACACTTGGTAAAGAGTTGCAAGTACCGGTTTATAAATTTGTAAAAGAAGCATTAATTAGAAAGTTTGGAGCCGATTGGTATGCCGAGTTAGAAACCATTGCCAACAACTTGAAATAGCTTTAAAAACCGCCCAAAACACCTTTAAAACAAGGGTTTTAAAAATGAAAATCTATTTTTTTTCTGTAAACTTTTTGAATTTATAAAAAGCATAAAACACTAATTATCAAATAATTAATCTTTTTTATTTGTAAACTTCTCATACCTAGTGTTTTTTGTAATTGTTAAAAACTTCTTAACAATGTTTATAACTAAACCTTTCATTTTTAACATCATTTTTCAATCTTTGTTACTTCCCAAATCGACATAAATCAATTGTCTAATTTTAATATAAACACAACAACAATGTCTCAAGCTATCGAACCCATTTTACAAGAAAACAAAGATCGTTTTGTTATTTTTCCTATTCAACATCATGATATTTGGGAATGGTATAAAAAATCGGAGGCAAGTTTTTGGACCGCAGAAGAAATTGACTTACATCAAGATCTTACAGATTGGAAAAATAAATTAAATGATGATGAACGTTATTTTATAAAACACATTTTAGCATTTTTCGCAGCTTCTGATGGTATTGTAAATGAAAATTTAGCTGAAAATTTTGTAAATGAAGTACAATATAGTGAAGCGAAATTCTTCTACGGGTTTCAAATCATGATGGAAAACATTCATAGTGAAACCTATTCACTTTTAATAGATACCTACGTTAAAGACGAAAAAGAAAAAGACCTATTATTTAATGCCATAGAAAATTTTCCTGCTATTAAGAAAAAAGCAGATTGGGCTTTAAAATGGATTGAATCGCCAAGTTTTGCAGAGCGTTTAATAGCTTTTGCTGCTGTAGAAGGTATTTTCTTTTCAGGTGCGTTTTGTTCAATTTTTTGGTTGAAAAAGCGTGGTTTAATGCCAGGATTAACATTTTCAAACGAATTAATTTCTCGTGATGAAGGTGTGCATGCCGATTTTGCAGTGCATTTGCATAACAAGCATTTGGTAAATAAAGTGCCAAAATCAAGAATTAGAGAAATTTTAGTAGACGCATTAAATATTGAGCGTGAGTTTATTACAGAATCATTACCAGCAAGTTTAATAGGTATGAATGCCAAATTAATGGCGCAGTATTTAGAATTTGTAACTGATAGGTTGCTAACTGAATTAGACTGTGAAAAAGAATATAACACAGCCAATCCATTCGATTTTATGGATATGATTTCACTACAAGGAAAAACCAATTTCTTTGAAAAACGTGTGTCTGAATACCAAAAAGCAGGTGTTCTTAATAAAGAAGAAGAAAAAGATAAGTTTACGTTTGATGCAGATTTCTAATAGAAATTAATTCAAAAAAGTAAATAATCTAAAAACTTATATTAAGTGTTATTCTCATGCACTTATACTGAATTTATTTCAGTTATATGAGAAATTTCAATTTTATCAAACCAACTAAACCAACTAAGTATTAAACTAATTGTTAATTAGATTAGTATTTGGAATAAGTAATTAACCATTTTTCTGAAGGTGTATCAGGAAATTTAAAAAACAGTGTAATAATTATGTATGTAGTAAAAAGAGATGGCAGAAAAGAACAGATTATGTTCGATAAAATCACCGCAAGGGTGCGAAAATTATGTTATGGATTAAACGAATTAGTAGATCCATTAAAAGTAACCATGCGCGTCATTGAAGGCTTGTATGATGGCGTTACTACTAGCGAACTTGATAATTTAGCTGCCGAAATTGCTGCAACCTTGACTACGGCACACCCAGATTACGCACGTTTAGCTGCACGTATTTCTGTATCAAACTTACATAAAAACACCAAGAAAACCTTTAGTGAGGTTATGCACGATTTATATACTTACATAAACCCAAGAACAGGCAAAGAAGCACCACTTTTGGCCGATGATGTTTATGAGGTAATAATGAAAAACAAAGATGTTTTAGATTCAACAATTATTTATAACCGCGATTTTGGGTATGATTATTTTGGGTTTAAAACCTTAGAACGTTCTTATTTATTAAAACTTAATGGCGCTATTGCAGAACGCCCACAACACATGTTAATGCGTGTGGCAGTTGGTATACATTTAGACGATTTAGAGTCGGTTATTGAAACCTACGAGTTAATGTCTAAAAAATATTTTACACACGCTACACCAACACTATTTAATGCTGGCACACCAAAACCACAAATGTCATCTTGTTTCTTGTTAACTATGAAAGATGATAGTATTGATGGTATTTACGATACATTAAAGCAAACAGCCAAAATATCGCAATCTGCAGGAGGTATTGGTTTAGCAATACATAATGTTCGTGCTACAGGAAGCTATATTGCTGGTACAAATGGCACAAGTAACGGTATTGTGCCAATGCTTAAAGTATTTAACGATACCGCTCGTTATGTAGACCAAGGTGGCGGAAAACGCAAAGGAAGTTTTGCAATGTATATTGAAACATGGCATGCAGATATTATGGATTTTCTAGATTTAAAGAAAAACCATGGTAAAGAAGAAATGCGCGCACGCGATTTATTTTACGCTATGTGGATTTCCGATTTGTTTATGAAACGTGTTGAAGAAAATGGCTCTTGGACGCTTATGTGCCCTAATGAATGCCCAGGTTTAGATGAAGTACATAGTGAAGCGTTTGAAGCCTTATATTTAAAATATGAAGCTGAAGGAAAAGGCAGAAAAACCATTAAAGCGCGCGAACTTTGGGAAAAAATATTAGAATCTCAAATTGAAACAGGCACGCCATACATGCTGTATAAAGATGCCGCAAACCGTAAATCGAACCAACAAAATTTAGGAACCATTCGTTCTTCAAATTTATGTACCGAAATTTTAGAATACACATCTCCAGACGAAGTTGCTGTTTGTAATTTAGCATCTATCGCTTTACCAATGTTTGTTAAAAATGGCGAATTCGATCATAAAGAATTGTTCCGTATTACAAAACGCGTTACCAAAAACTTAAATAAAGTAATTGATAGAAACTATTACCCAGTAATAGAAGCAGAAAACTCAAATATGCGTCATCGTCCTATTGGATTAGGGGTGCAAGGTTTGGCAGATACGTTTATACAACTGCGTATGCCTTTCACAAGTGATGAAGCAAAACAATTAAATCAGGATATTTTTGAAACGTTATATTTTGCTGCAGTTACTGCCAGTATGGAAGAAGCTAAGGCAGATGGTCCGTATCAAACTTATGAAGGTTCACCAATAAGCAAAGGGCAATTTCAATATAACCTTTGGGGCTTGAAAGAAACCGATTTAAGTGGTATGTGGGATTGGGATAAATTACGTAAACAAGTACTAAAACATGGTGTACGTAATTCACTTTTAGTAGCGCCAATGCCAACAGCATCTACATCTCAAATTTTAGGAAATAACGAATGTTTTGAACCATATACATCAAACATTTATACACGTCGTGTTTTATCGGGTGAATTTATTGTAGTAAACAAACATTTACTTGAAGATTTAGTAGAATTAGGACTTTGGGATGATAATTTAAAGCAAGAAATTATGCGTGCTAATGGTTCGGTACAAGGTATCGATATCATTCCACAAGATATTAAAGAACTATACAAAACCGTTTGGGAGTTAAGCATGAAAGACATTATCGATATGTCTCGCCAACGTGGTTATTTTATAGACCAGTCACAATCACTTAATTTATTTATGGAAGGTGCAACTATGGCTAAATTAACCTCTATGCATTTTTATGCATGGAAAAGCGGTTTAAAAACAGGTATGTATTATTTACGTACTAAGAGTGCTGTTGATGCTATTAAATTCACGCTACAAACTACTAAAAAGGAAGAACCTGTAGCAGAAGAAACTATAGTAAACCAAGAAGTAGAACAAGAACAGAAAAAACATATTGCAGAAGTAAATGCCGCTAAATTTGCTAAACAGCATAAACCTGTTGAAGTAGAACCTATGAGTGCAGAAGAAATGAAAGCACTTATAGCACAAGCAAAGGCAGCAGAAGGTGATGATTGCCTAATGTGCGGATCATAATAAGTTTTGCCCCAAGTTATTTAAAGTGTATTTGAAAGTAGTTTTTCAAGTATAATGTTTAAAAAAGAAGCACCTCAATTGAGGTGCTTTTTATTTTATTATATTTAAAGTGTTTTTTATTTATACTGGCACAAATAAGATGTTTGAACAGAAACTTTAACCTGAAACTTTTTATTAGCATCAATTTCATATGCCTCACCAGCTTTATATGTAACCCATTCTGAAGCTTCTGGTAATAAAACCGTCATTTCACCTTCTATAACACGCATGGTTTCGTGTTTTGAGGTTCCAAATTCATAACTACCAGGGTTCATAACACCTAAGGTTGAATTTCCTATTGCTGTGGTGTAACCTATAGATTTTACATTGCCTTCAAAATATTCGTTTACTGAAATCATTTTTATATCATTTTAATTTTAAACAAAAGTAAATAAATTATAGAAACAACAAAGCCAACACTGTAAATGCTGGCTTTGTTTTAGAATAAAAATTATATATTATTCTTTTGTTTCAGTCGAATCTGTTGAATCTGTTTGCTCTGGTGATTCAGATTGTTCTTTCGTTAAATCACTTGAATCTTTTGACTCTTTCGAATTTTTTAATTCTACAGGTTTTGTTGATTTTGGATGATTTACAATTACAGTAGCTGGTTTTACCGAACTATCATGTGCATTGTAATATTCTTCCAAAAGATTCATAGAAGCATTCAATAAATCTTTTGTTTCTAAAAGTAAACTAAAATATAAAGTTGTGTTTTTAGGGCTCGATTCTTCAGTACGAGTACGTTCTACTTGTTTTTGAATTTTAGAAGTTACTAAGCCTAAAATTTCTTGTTTTCTTCCTAAAATGATACCTATTTCTTCAAAAGATCGAGAATCAAAAGCTTTTTGGGTATTGTTAAAAAAAGTATCAAAACGTTCATCAACTTCTTTTAATTCTTTAATTTGATTAAATTTTAATTTTTTATGATTGTTTTGTACGTGTTTATAGCTCACTTTAGTAATATATTCTAAAGACTGAGTCATGTCTTGAAGATAGCCTAAAATATGTATATAAAAGTTACTAGCACCAACACTTGAGTCATCTAGATTTTTAATAAAATAGAAAATGTTATCGCGCAATTCATCAACTTCGCTAGATAATTTTACTATTTGTTTTTTATTCTTTTTTAATAAATCCAAGTCTTGTTTTGCAAGACCATTTATGGCATTTGTATATATTTTATTGCCACGTTTTACAACATTTGCAATATTATTTGCGCTTTCATGTATTACGCCTTGTATAGAGCTGCTTTCTGCTTTAGTTAAGCTGTCTTCAGTCTTAGCTTCGGTTGTTTGTTTTCTGTGCGCTATATAATTTCTTACTAATAGCAAAATTGCTACTAGTAATAAAACAGGTACCATAACTACTACATTCCAATTTAATAAATAAGCAATTGTTGCAGCTGCAATAAATGCAATAATTGCAGTAAAAAACCAGCCACCAATAACATTTAATACACCAGCTACACGGTAAACAGCGCTTTCTGCACCCCATGCTCTATCTGCTAAAGACGAACCCATGGCTACCATAAATGTTACATAGGTTGTAGAAAGTGGTAGTTTCATAGATGTAGCTACCGAAATTAAAATTGCAGCAACCATAAGGTTTACAGCTGCTCTAACCATATCAAAAGCAGGAAGTTCATCTGTTTTGGTTAAAGCTAAATTAATTTCTGGCTTTTCAAACTGCTTGTCAATCTTATCTTGCCAAGTTTTTGGTAAAATGTAAGAAGCCATTTGAGAAAAACCAACAGCAAGCCTAACAAAACCGCGAGATAAATAATTAGGTTGAAAACGTTCTTTACCATCGCCTTCTCTAGATAAATTTATTTCTGTTTCAGTAACCGATTTTGCCTTTTTAGAGAACCATAAGGTTACTATCATAATAAAACCAGAAATTATTAATAAAATAGTTGGTGTTGGCACGTTATCAGACAGGAATCCCATTTCAAAATTTTCAGGAGCAATACCTGATTCAGCCCAAGCTGTATAAGATTGCCAACCAGTAATAGGAACACCAATAAAATTAACCAAATCATTCCCTGAGAATGCTAATGCTAGTGCAAAAGTTCCAATTATAATAATAATTTTATATATGTTTTGTTTAGCAAAAGAAATTAAGGCAAAAGAAATAGAAGACCAAATAATAAGGCATAGCAATATTATTGTAAAAGAATTTGATTTTAGAAATTCTTTAATAGTTACGCCTCCTATAATATCATAACTTTGTTTTGCAAATGTTGTGCCGCCAATACCTTTTATAAAAATGAAATAGGTAATAGCGGTAATTGCTAAACCTCCAAAAAGTGCACCTACCCAATTTGACTTTTTCTCGTAATTAAACGAAAGTAAAAATCTAGCTACCCATTGTACAGCAATACCAATTGAAAAAGCAAGAGCTACAGATAATAAAATTCCAAAAATAATTTCGGTTGCTTTGGATGTGTTAATGTAATTTACAACATCCAGAAAATTACCACCATTTTTACCAATTTTAATAAGTGCCATAGCTACCGATGCTCCTAATAAATCAAATACAATAGAAACAGTAGTAGAGGTTGGCATACCTATAGTGTTAAAAAAATCTAACAGCAAAATGTCTGCTATCATAACCGCCATGAAAATAATCATGATTTCATTAAACATGAATTGGTTTGGATTAAAAATACCTGAACGTGCCACTTCCATCATGCCACTAGAAAATATGGCTCCTAATCCAATCCCTATACTAGCAACTATCATGATTATTTTAAAAGGAACTGCTTTGGAACCGATAGCAGAGTTTAAAAAATTAACGGCATCATTACTAACACCTACAATTAAATCGGCAATAGCTAAAACCGCAAGGGCAATTATCATTAATAAGTAAATACTATCCATTATATTGGTAAATAAGTTTGCAAATATCTTATGTATTTAAAAATGCTAAGTTATGTAAATGTTATATTTTATTTGATAAAAACAAGATTTTACACTTTTTTTGATTAAAAAAATGCTGAATTTCAAATATATGAAGGTGTTAACAGGTTATATTTGAAATAAGTAATCAAAAAAAGCTGCCTCGGCCTAAGGCAGCCTTATTAGAAATCATGATAATGTAGTCGACAAAAACTAAAAGATTATATGAAAAACTAATTGTTATGTCTTAAGACAATGCTAATTTCATTGTTTTAAATTAGCTAATTGTAACTATAGTATTAAGTAATTATTATCAATTCGACAATATTTAACATTGATAAATAGTTGATTTACAATTTATTAGTATTTTAATGTTAATTTAATGTTATGTAAATGTTGTTTAAAAGTTAATTTATTGCTATATTTGACATATAATGTTAAAACCCCCATAATTATGAAGAAGTTAGTTTTATTATTCGCCTTTTTAATAGCAGTATCATCTTTTGGCCAACAAAAGAGAGATTTAAAATTTAATAAAGACACTAACCTAATTGAAGTTGTTTATTATCATGACAATGGAGCTGTAAGTCAAACTGGATTTTACACTGCAGATGGTAAACTACAAGGTGAGTGGTTAAGTTTTAGTGCAGAAGGTAAAAAAACAGTTTCAGGTAATTATGATAATGGAAAAAAAGTCGGCAAATGGTTTTATTACACCAATGATGTTGTAAAAGAAGTAGATTATAGTAACAATACTATAGCAAGTTTAAAAGAATCTGAAATTCAATAAAGTAAATTTTTTTAAATAAACTAAAAACAAAAAGCATCCCAATTTGGGATGCTTTTCTATTTTATTAATTTTTATTTACTAATTAGTTAGAAGTCCATGCAGCCCAAGTTGGTAAGCTAGCTCCATTACCAGCTCCAGTTTGAGTTGTAACATAAGTAGCTACAGTATTATTTGCAGTTGCGAAATTGATTCCGTTAACTTTAAAATCACCAGCAGAAATTCTAGCAGTAGCACCAGTACCTGAATCTAATTTAGCGAAAGTAGTAGGCATATCATTAGCAACAAATAAGTTTGTGTAGGCTTGTTTTCCACCACCTTCTTTAAAATTGATAGCTTTTTCTGAAGCTGTAAATTTAGCTTCTGAACCTTTTACTATAGATACATTACTTAATTTAGCATCTGTCATAGGTAAAGCTATATCATTAGCTTGATTGTTAGAACCTTCTATACCAGCATTCGAAACACCAGAAATGTATACGTTATTTATAGTTCCAATATATCCATCAGCAAAATCTAAAGAATCATCATAAGAGTTTATTAAAACTAAGTTAGAAGCGTTTACAGCACCACCAAAAAATTCAACAGCATCATCACCGCTTTCATATGTGTAAATGTTATTTACTGTAGTTCCACTACCAACTCCAAAGAATGAAACACCATTATATTCTTTACTATCACTAAATTTAGAACCTGTGTAAGAGATTTTTAAGTAAGTAATAGATCCTGAGTTGTCAGCATTGTTGTTGCCTCCATATAATAAACCACCAACTTCTGAAGTTCCGTTATCACCAGTGTTTACTTTAGCATCACCACAAATAATTAAACCACCCCAATTTCCTTCAGCAGGAGTTGTTTTACCAGATGTCATGATTACTGGTTTTGCAGCTGTACCGTTTACAAAGATTTTAGCACCTCTTTCAACAGCTACAAATATTGTTTTAGCTTTTTCTGTATCAGCAGTAGGATCAGATTGAATTTTTGTTCCAGCAGGGATAATTAATGTAGCACCAGATTTTACAACTAAACCACCAGTTAGTGTGTATGTTTGTGTAGCATCTAATGTTACAGTTCCATCTGTAATATTACCTTTTAAATTATCCACTTTTAAATCAAACGTACTACTACTAGTAGGTTTGTCGTCTTTACTACAACTTGTTAATCCAAGTGCTAAAATTGCTATTGCTAAAATCGATTTTCTCATTTTTTTTTAAATTTTGTTTAAGTTTTTTTGATAGTACAAATGAACATGTTTAGTGTTTTTGTCGCGTTAAGCGAGTATTATTTTGATGTTAAGGATTTTTGAAAATCTCAGGTTTAATTAACATTAAATTTACATGACTTTTTAATTAAAAAAAGAGGTGATTTAATAACTTAAACACCTCTTTTTTTTAATAATTTAAATTTTATTGCTAGAACTTATAATTTAGAGACAAACTTAGGTTTGACCCTATTTTATAAGAACTTGCTAAAACATCAGCAGTTTTAATTAGTGGTGCTTTACTTTGGTCCGTTTCCCTTCTATAAGTTGGGTTTAATATGTTTTTATAGGATAATCCCATTTTTAAATTTTTTGAAAGATTAGACTTTAGTATAAAATCCAATCTACTTATTGATTTATCTATAAGATTTCCTCTTTCTGAAGTTCCTAATACAGCTAATTTATCTGAAACGTAGGCATAAGTAAGTGTTGCTGTAATGTCTTTACCATTTTTAAATTGTTTTAAATAAGAAATGTCTGAATTTGCTAAAAAGTCTGAAGCTCCAGATAATTTTGAGTTTTGATAAGTGAAATTTGCACCAAAACCATTTTCAGTAACTACTTTTATGTTACTTAAATCTTGATCTTGATACATGTACGATCCATTAAATCCAAAAGATAATTTTTCTTCTAAATCACTATCATTATTAAAATTAAAAATGTTTTTTCTTAGTTCTATTTCAACACCAGCAATAACTGCTTTTTCACCTGTATTAGCATAAGTAATGTTTCCAGATGATGAATTGGTGAACATTTCATTTATTGGGTTTTGAATTAATTTCCCAAAAGCAGTTACAGTAAGTATTTCATTATTACTAGGGTATAACTCCCAACTTAAATCTGCATTGTAATTTGTTGAAGCGTATAATTTATCGTTTCCTTCATAAGATTGACCAACTTCTTGAAAAAGAATTCTCACTTTCTCTTTAAATTGAGGTAACGTATAGGTGTTACTAGCTGCAAATTTTAAATTTTGTTTGTCATTTAATTTGTATTTGGCAATTAAACTAGGTAAAAACTTTACAGGTGCATACGTGTTACCACTTCCATCTGGGAAATCTAAACTCACATAATAAACATATTGTTCTATTTGTTCGAATCTACCTCCTATAATAACAGATAATTGTTCATTGAAGTTGTATAGCACGTTTCCGTATACGGTATGGATATTTAAATGACCGTTATAAAGTTGAAGGAGTCTACTAGAGCTGTCACCTGCTGATAAATCAAAGTTTGTAGCATTTAAATATAAATCAGTATTATTAAAATTATCTCTAGTAAAAGTAGTTTTATTGGTTTCAGGGAAAAATGAATATTGTTGAGAATTGAAATCAACATTTTTCATTTTGCCAGAGTATCCTAGTGTTGCTTTTCCTTTAAATTCGTCATCTGCTTTTTTATTAAAGTTATAGGATACTGAAAGATTTGCAGAAAATTCTTTTTCATCTAAGCTTTGGAAATATCTATGGTTGTTAATACTGCTGTTTTTAAAAAAAGTATAAATTGATGATCCATCACTCGTTGGTACAAAAGTATTTTGCATACGATCTGGAATTGTATTATCCAAAATGCTGTAACCAATATTCCATTCAGCATCCCATAGATCGTTAAATTTATGTTTACCTAACAATTGGTTTACTAATAATTGCGTTTTATCAAAAGTTCCACGTTTAATAAAGCCAATGATATCTTGCCCAGGAAACTCAACATTTTTCCCATCATATTCACTGTAATCTTGTGAAGATGAGTTTAAAAACATAGCCGTATAGAGAATGGAGTTTTTGTTGTTTATTTTGTAATCAGCAGTACCCATTACAGTTGAATTGGTATTGTGTTTATATGATTTTTTAAAGAAATCAGCATTAGCAGTACCTTGTGCTGTAATATTAGTTCTGTAAATACCTTCAATATATTTATTATCTGCATCAAATGATGCAGTAATAAACGTGCCTAAACTGCTTTCTGAACCCAAACTGAATTTTCTTCCACCAGATAATGCATAGCTATTATTTAATGTGTTTTTACTAGTTTGTCTATCCCAACTTGTTGCATAATTGTATGGTAATAGTGGCTTACTTGGTGCTTTTCCATAATCAAAACCAGAATACGATGGACCATCTTGTAAGTAAAAATCATCAACTTTTAAAACATTTGTATTAGCACCTAAACCTAAACCAATAGAAACGTATGGAGAACCAGAGAATTTTTTAGATACAATATCAATATTAGCACCACCAAAATCGGCATAGTTTTGCGATTCAAATGTTTTACTAATACCTACATATTCAACAATATCGGTAGTAAAAATATCCAAATTTATGTTTTTATTTGAAGGGTTATTTGATGGTAATGGCAAGCCGTTTAAAGTAGTAATGTTGTATCTATCACCTAAACCTCTTACAAAAATGCTTCCAGAACCTTCTTGTTTTGAAATACCACTAACTTTAGTTACAGCAGTTGCTACATCACTAACACCTTTTCTAGAAAGTTCATCTGCACCAATAGACGCTTTAAAAGCAACTGCTTTCTTTTGTTCTAGTAATAAAGCAGTTTCGCTTTCTCTTTTAGTAGTTGTAGTAATAACAACTTCGGCTAAAGAAGCTGCACTTGCACCCATAGGTACATTTACTGTTGTTACTTTATTAGCAACAACTGTTACTTTAATTTCTTGAGTTTCGTAACCCACAAAACTGAATATTACAGTGTAACTTCCAGCTTCTAAATTTTCAATGCTATATAAACCATCAATGTCTGAGGTTGTTCCTTTTGTAGTGCCTTTTATTAAAACGTTAGCAAAAGCCAAAGGTTCGTTGTCGTATTCTTTGTCTGTTAATTTACCAACCACAGAACCAGTACTTTGGCTATAAGAAATTGCTGCAACAAACAGCATTATAAATAGGGTGATTTTTTTCATTTTTTTAGTTTTTATCTAGGCGCAAAGAACGTTAGGTTATGTGAATAGGGTGTTATGAGTAAGTTAAACAATGGTAACATAAGGGTTATCTAAATGTTATGAAACAACTTATTTGTAAACATTAATTTAACATTGGTTTGTTTGTAATTGGCTAGTAAATAGAAGTTAAAAACAGGTAATACCTAATGTGTAAAACAAAAAAAATCAACAAGTAATTGTTGATTTTTAAATATATAAGTGTGTTATAATCTAATTTAAAACAGGAAGCGATTTGTCATCCTTTTGTGCAACACTTGTTATTAAAGCAAGTTCACTTAAAGAAATGGTGCTTGCTGCTAATGATAAGTTTACTTCTGTAGGATTTAAAGCATCAACATGAACGTTCATTTCTTTAGTTTCATAACCTGCAAAACTACAAACCAGTGTATAATCTCCAGCTTCTAAGTTCTCAATAACAAATAAACCAGTTATATCTGTATTAACTTGAGTTGCAGTTCCTTTTATAGAAACATTTGCAAGTACCAACGGACTGTTGTTTAATTCATTATCTAAAATTTTACCAACTATTAAGCCTGTGTTTTGTGAAAACGAAAAAGCAGTAAAAAGAAAAATAGCTGTATAAAGTAATTGCTTCATAAATAACATTGTAATTATACCGCAAAATAAAAGGTTTCTTATTAGTTGAATGTTATGTAAATATTAAACAACAGTCATTATAATGTTACCGTAATGTTATCAACTTTTCAATTTTAGTTTTGTTGAATTTAAGTATCTTGCCAAAGCTTAAATTTATATGATGAACTGGGAACAACTTTTATCCTTAAAACGCTTTGGCGATACCAATAAACGCATACGAAAAGAACAAGATGAAACACGTTTAGGCTTTGAAGTAGATTATGATCGTGTTATTTTTTCTTCAGAATTTAGAAGTTTACAAGATAAAACACAAGTAATACCATTATCGGAAACAGATTTTGTCCATACACGTTTAACCCACAGTTTGGAAGTTAGCGTAGTTGGACGATCTTTAGGTCGTTTGGTTGGAAAAAAATTATTAGAAAAACACCCGCATTTACAAAATGTGCATGGGTATCAAGCTAACGATTTTGGTGCTATTGTGGCTGCAGCGGCTCTGGCTCATGATATTGGAAACCCACCATTTGGACATTCGGGTGAAAAAGCTATTGGCGAATTTTTTAAAACAGGATTTGGCAGTAAGTATAAAAACCAACTAACTACTAAAGAATATCAAGATTTATGCGACTTTGAAGGAAACGCTAACGGTTTTAAAATTTTAACCGAAAGTAGAGCAGGACGCGATGGTGGTTTACGATTAAGTTATGCTACCCTTGGCGCATTTACCAAATACCCAAAAGAATCGTTGCCTAAAAAACCAACAAAACATATTGCCGATAAAAAATATGGCTTTTTTCAAAGTGAAAAAGAACCTTATGTTGATATTGCAAATGAATTGGGTTTAATAAAACGTAGTGATAAAGACTTAAGTTTTGCGCGTCATCCATTAGCATTTTTAGTTGAAGCTGCTGATGATATTTGTTATACTATTATCGATTTTGAAGATGGCATCAACTTAGGTTTAATACAAGAAGAATTTGCTTTAGAATACCTGTCTAAAATAATAAGAGACAGTATAAAACCGGAAAACTATTATGCCCTTTCTACTAAAGAAGACCGCGTTGGCTATTTGCGTGCTTTAGCTATTGGAACGCTTATAAATGAAGCGGTTGATATTTTTATGAAACATGAAGATGCAATTTTAAACGGCGAATTTGATAGCGCATTGCTTGATAAAAGCAAATACAATGCTCAAATAAACGACATTATTAAAATAAGTATTGAAAATATTTATCAATCTACCGAAGTTATTGATAAAGAAATAGCGGGTTATGGTGTTATCAATACGCTGTTAAATACCTATACAAATGCAGTTAATAATAGTTTTGAAGAAACTGCCTCAAACTACGATAAGCTTATTTTAAAAGGATTACCCAAAAGTATAAAAGTAAACGATACCAGTTTATATAACCGTTTATCAAGTGTATGTTATTATGTGTCTTTATTATCTGATAGTAAAGCTATATTAGAGTATAAGAAGATAAAAGGTATTTTGTTTTAATTAGGTAAAGTTTTAAAACAAAAAATCCCAAACAGTTTTGCTTGGGATTTTTATTTTGAGATTCCTTTTTTTAAAAGGAATTTAGTAACGGTAATATTCTGGTTTAAAAGGTCCAGAAACTTCTACACCAATGTATTCAGCTTGGTCTGGTTTTAACTCTGTAAGTTCAACGCCAATTTTTTCTAAGTGTAATTTTGCTACTTTTTCATCTAAATGTTTAGGTAACATATACACGTCGTTTTCGTAAGCATCACTATTAGTCCAAAGCTCTAATTGTGCTAATGTTTGGTTTGTAAACGAGTTACTCATTACAAAACTTGGATGTCCAGTTGCACAACCTAAATTAACTAATCTGCCTTCAGCAAGAATGATAATGTCTTTTCCGTTTACGGTATATTTATCAACTTGAGGTTTGATGATGTTTTTTGTATGTCCGTAGTTTTTATTTAACCAAGCCATATCAATTTCATTATCAAAATGCCCAATGTTACAAATAATGGTTTTATCTTTTACAGCTTCAAAATGCTCACCACGTACTATATCTTTATTTCCAGTAGTTGTAATAATGATATCTGCATTTGGAGCAACGGTTTCAAGTTTTTTAACTTCAAAACCATCCATGGCAGCTTGTAATGCACAAATTGGGTCAATTTCTGTAACTGTTACAATACTTCCAGCACCTTTAAAAGATGCAGCTGTACCTTTACCAACATCACCATAACCACAAACAACTACGCGTTTACCAGCTAGCATAACATCGGTAGCACGACGAATAGCATCAACCGCACTTTCTTTACACCCGTATTTGTTATCGAATTTACTTTTTGTTACCGAATCGTTTACGTTAATGGCAGGCATTGGTAATGTTCCTTTTTTTACGCGCTCATAAAGTCTGTGAACACCAGTTGTGGTTTCTTCACTTAAGCCTTTAATGCCTGATACTAATTCTGGATAGCGGTCTAAAACCATGTTAGTTAAATCGCCACCATCATCAAGAATCATGTTAAGCGGTTTTCTTTCTTCACCAAAGAAAAGTGTTTGTTCAATACACCAATCAAATTCTTCTTCGGTCATATCTTTCCAAGCATAAACCGATGTGCCTGCGGCAGCAATGGCAGCAGCAGCTTGATCTTGTGTAGAGAATATGTTACAAGAACTCCAAGTAACTTCAGCACCTAATGCTTGTAAGGTTTCAATTAAAACTGCTGTTTGGATAGTCATGTGTAAACATCCAGCAATTCTAGCACCTTTAAGAGGTTGTGAGTTGCCGTATTCTTCACGCAAGCTCATAAGTCCTGGCATTTCAGCTTCGGCTAATTCTATTTCTTTTCGTCCCCAATCAGCAAGCGACATATCTTTCACTTTATGCGCTACAAATGGAATTGTTTTTGTATTCATATCAACTTTTTATTTTTCTTTAGTTATAATAAGAAAACATCTTTGGAATCGTATTTAAAATGGTTAAATTGCTCAACAAAAATGTTTAATCTGTCTTAGACGGTGCAAAGATAACTAATAACTTTTAGAATATTAAATGCCTCTTTATAAAACCATTACTCCAAATTCACAAACTACTGTTAAAATCTGGAAGATTACGGAGTCTTTTGATGTTCTAATGGAAGAAGTTGACTTAAAACCAAAAAGTTTAGAGCGTGTTTTAGGTATGAAAAGTGAATTGCACCAACGCGGGTTTTTAAGTGTGCGTTGTTTATTGAAAGCGTTTGGTTATGATGATGTTGATTTACATTATGATGAAAATGGTAAACCGTATTTAAAAGATGGCAAACACATTTCTATTACACATTCGTTCAACTTTTCGGCAGTTATCATTAGTGACTCCAAAATAGGCATTGATATTGAAAAACAACGCAGTAAAATAAGCATTATTGCCAATAAATTTATTGATTATGAGTTTAGTTATCTTGATGAAAACGCTTTAAATTATATAAATAAGTTAACAATAATTTGGTGCATTAAAGAATCGTTATACAAACTTTTTGCAACACCAGGATTAAGTTTTAAGCAACATTGTTTAGTAATTCCAATGTCTGATAATGAGCAAGAAACAGTGGCATGGATTGATTATGAAGCACAAAAAAGCAGGTATAATATTCATTTTTTAGAATTTGAAGGGTTTACATGTGCTTATGCTATAAATTAAAATTAAGATTTTGAGAACCAATAAATCAAGACAACAAAAACAACATTCGTGAATTCGTGGTAAAGAAAAATATCATATATCAAAATATATTAAAATCTATCACATCTAAAGAAAAACTATTAGCAGTTTTAATTGATCCAGATAAATTTACGGTTAACAATACTGAAACTTTTATTGAAAAGATAAACCAGTCTATAGCAACACACATTTTTGTTGGTGGTAGTACCGTTAAAGCAAATGCCGCTGAATTATTGGTTTCTGAAATTAAGAAATACACTGGCTTACATGTAGTATTATTTCCAGGAGACGTAACTCAAATTACCAATGAAGCCGATGGGTTGCTATTTTTAAGCTTAATTTCAGGAAGAAATCCAGAATATTTAATTGGAAAGCACGTAGCATCTATTTCAAAATTAAAAGATACCACTTTAGAGGTTATTCCAACAGGTTATATCTTAATTGAAAATGGCAAAGAAACAGCCGTACAGCGTGTAACCGAAACACAACCCATGCCAAAAAACAATATTCAAAACATTGTTGATACTGCAAAAGCAGGCGAATTGTTAGGAATGAAACTCATTTATTTAGAAGCTGGAAGTGGCGCAAAAGAACCTGTCAACCCAGAAATTATCAGTTTAGTTAAACAAGAATTGCAAGTACCATTAATAGTTGGTGGAGGTATAAAAACCAAAAAGCAACTAGATAATGCCTATAAATTTGGCGCAGATTTAGTTGTTATTGGTACTGCTTTAGAGGAAGATGAATTATTTTTTGAAGTTTTGCACAAATAAGAAACTATTTTTTTGCTAAATAAATATGTGGTGTTTTTGGGGTTTTCATTCCATAGCCTAAATAAAAGCTAGTATGCGCAGGTTGGTTATAAGCTACATTTTGCCATGCAATACTAACCCGATATAATGGGTCGTGCATTAATGTAAATATGCGTTCATTTGTGAAATTTGGAGTCGAAAATATAACTAATTCTGTGTTTTCAGAATTTCTATAAATTATTTCTTCTCTCCAATCGCCTAAAATATCAGCAATTAAGCATGGGTTTGATTTTGTGCCATTATTACTCTTTAAACTCATACCATCATAATTATATGCATTAAGTAAAATATTTGTTTTTTTATTTGAAGCATCCCATTTTGTAATAAGGTTTTTGTCAACTATCTCTCTAAGTAAATCACCATCAAACCATGCAAACATATTAAAACTTGCACCTCTACCAGCAGTTGGGTAGGTAGTGGTTATTAATTCACCTTTGGAGCTATAAACACCTGAACCATCGGATGCCCAACTTTCAGCTCCTAAATAATTAGGGTCAATATCAGCGGTAACGCCTCTTCCTATGTCACCTTTGCCTTTTACACTCCATATAACGTTACCTTGTTTTGGATCTCTAAAATCTATAGCAGGAATGGTTGTTCCGTTGGCAACTTCATGGCACATAAAATATTCTAAACCATCACGTTCTGGGTTAAAATCACCTAAATGAGCAGCATCGCCATGCCCAAATCCAGTTGAGTATAAACCAGTACCATCATTATCAATAGCACAAGATCCGAATTGAATTTCATCTTTGCCATCACCATCTAAATCTCCTACAGCTAAGTTGTGATTTCCTTGTCCAAAATAGGCTTCATTTCCCTTGGTATTAGTGTCAAAAATCCAGCGGTTTGTTAGTTTGCCGTCACGATAATCAAAAGCTGCTAAAACGGTTCTAGTATAATAGCCTCTAGTAAATACAACGCTTGGTCGTTTTCCATCTAAATAGGCAATGCATGCCAGAAATCTATCTACTCTATTACCATAACTATCACCCCAATCGGATACATTTCCTCTAGCAGGAATATAATCTTGAGTGGTTATGAACGCACCCGTTTCACCTGAAAATAAGCTTAAATATTCGGGACCTTCTAAAATATAGCCGTTTTCACTACGAAAATCGGCGTTAGCTTCTCCTAAAACAGTTCCTTTACCGTCAATAGTGCCGTCTGCTGTTTTGCACACTATTTCTGCTTTTCCATCACCATCTAAATCATACACCATAAATTGTGTGTAATGTGCACCAGAACGGATGTTTTTGCCTAAATCTATTGTCCATAATATAGTGCCATCCATTTTTAAACCTTGTAGAATGGTGTTTCCTGTATAGCCTTTATGCGAATTGTCGTGCGAGTTGGTAGGCATCCATTTTAAGATGATTTCGTATTGTCCATCGCCATCCAAATCACCAACTGAAGCATCATTTGCTTCATAGGTATAAGTTCTACCGTCTGGCGTTATTCCGCCTTCAGGCTTCGAAATTGGTATTTTTTTATAAGTTTTATTCCAAACATCAACAGGTTTTGAAAGTGGTTGTTCTTTATTATCAATTATAACAGAAACACTATACTTTTCATTTGAAGTGGTATGATCTACATAATTACTAGCACCTGTTAAGGGTAAAGTGTTTAGTTTTTTAAAACCACGATAAACATTGTATGATGCATTTTCAAATTCTGATGCTAATATGCGCCAACTTATTAATACTTCGTCAGTATTTGTACGAACAGCCAAAACACCTCGATCTAGATTTTCCATTTGTTTTTGGGAAAAGCCAAGATAAGATACGAGCATAATAGCCACAAAAAAAGTTGAAGTTAAAAAAGAAGTATTAGCATTTTTAGTCATTTAAACGGATTATTTTAAAATTACTTTAAATGTTTTTACACCTGTGTCTTGAGTTATTTTTAAAAAATATAAACCAACAGATTGCCCTTTTAAGTTTATGCTTTTTAAGTTATACGTGTCTTTTTCTAATACTTTTTCACCTAAAAGATTATAAACTTGAATTGTTCCTTTTGTTAAACCATTTAAATATAGTTCGCCTGTAGTTGGGTTTGGATATAATTTGATTTGATTTTTATCCTTTAAAAAATTATCATCTGTAGATAGCGTGCTGCCATCTGCTAAATAAATATTTGGAGCAGATGGTGTTGCCATACCATGACCTAAAAAGAAACCAGTATGAGCAGGTTGGTTGTAAGCTACATTTTGCCATGCAATACTTGTGCGATAAACGGGATCGTGCATTAAGGTGAAAATACGCTCGGAAGTAAGGTTTGGTGTTGATACAATTGCTAAGTATGAATTATCTGAAGCACGCCAAATAATTTCTTCTCGCCAATCGCCTAAAATATCAGCAATTAAACAAGGAGTAGATTTTGTGCCATTGTTACTAGCCAAAGCAAGACCATTGTAATTATAAGCTGTTAAAACTCTGTTTGTGCTATTTGTTGTTTCATTCCATTTGGTTATCACGGTTCTGTCAACTAATTCTCTTAATAAATCGCCATCATACCAAGCAAGCATATTATAAAATGTGCTTCCAGTTGTAGAAGTTGGATAGGTTGTTGTTATAACATTCCCTTGAGAATCATGAATACCAGAGCCGTTAGAACCCCAACTTTCTGCACCTGGATATCTAGAGTCAATATCTGCGGTAGTTCCTCTTCCTATATCTCCAGAGCCTTCAATGCGCCAAAATACGTTACCAGTATTTGCATTTCTGTAATCCATAGCTGGAATGCTAGAGCCATTTGCAATTTCATGTACCATAAAAAATTCTAAACCAGGACGATTTGGGTCGAAATCTCCTAAATGCGCTGCATCGCCATGTCCAAAACCTGTATTATATAAAACAGAACCATCATCATCAATAGCCATAGAGCCGTAATTTATTTCATCTTTTCCGTCACCATCCAAATCGCCTACAGCTAGGTTGTGGTTTCCTTGTCCAGTATATTGGCTTCCTGATACATCAGAATCAAACACCCAACGTTTTGACAAGGTGCCATTTCTATAGTCATAAGCAGCTAAAACTGTGCGTTTATAATAACCTCTGCAAAACACGACACTTGGGCGTACACCATCAAGGTAAGCTATGCAAGCTAAAAAACGGTCCATTCTATTTCCATAATTATCACCCCATCCAGATACCCAATTAGATGTACTACCTCTTGGTGGGTCATAAGGCTCATCTTTTATAATAAAAGCGCCTGTTTCACCTGAAAAAATACTCAAATACTCAGGACCTGCCAAAACGCGTCCATCGGTACCACGATAATCTGCATTTATATTGCCTAAAATATCACCGGTACCATCAATAGTACCATCTGCTGTTTTACATGCTACTTCAGCTTTTCCATCACCATCTAAATCATACACCATAAATTGAGTGTAATGTGCTCCAGAACGAATATTTCTACCTAAATCAATTGTCCATAAAACAGTACCATCCATTTCTAATCCTTGTAAAATGGTATTACCAGTATAGCCACTTTGAGCATTATCTTTTGCATTAGTTGGATACCATTTTAATACTATTTCATAATCACCATCACCATCTAAATCACCTACTGAAGCATCGTTGGCTTCGTAAGTGTAGGTTACATTATCTGGTGTTGTTCCACCGGTAGGAGGTGTAATTGGTATTTGTTTGTATATATTATTCCAAACTGTGGTTGGACTTGATAAGTCTTGTTCTACCCCATCAATTACTGCAGAAACACTATAAGTACCATTAGTTGTAATGGTATCTTCAAAATTACCTGCACCTGTAATTGGTGTAGAGTTTAATTTTGTTGCACCTCGATATATATTGTATGAAGTATTAGTGAATTCTGTACCAAGAATTCGCCAGCTTATTAATACTTTAGTACTACTTGTTCTAACAGCTAATACACCACGGTTTAAATTTTCCATTTGTTTTTGTGATACAACTGTTAATGGAAATAATATTAGCACAAATAGAAAAATTTTGATTGACAAAAAGGGGGTTTGGTAGTTTTTTTTCATATTAATGGTTCGTTGGTTCAGAATATAAAGATATTTTTAATGAATAAATATACTATCCTGCACTACCATGCTTTCGTTTAGAATGTTAGATTTGTAATAATTAAAAGAAATCTACATCTTAACAGATGTTTTTAAGTAGATGGGATGCATTATTAAACTGAAAAAAACACGTAATGAACCAAATAATTGATTGGTTTTTAAATTCATATAAAGATAAAGAAACCTTCATAATTATTTTAGAAGCCATTGTTCTGTTTACAGGAATTGCAAGCGTTTGGTATGCAAAAAAAGAAAATATTTTAGTCTATCCTACAGGTTTGACGGCAACAATTATTTCGGTATATATTTTATTGAAAGATGAATTGTATGGTGACATGATGATGAATTTCTATTTTTCAATTATGAGTATTTATGGCTGGTGGAATTGGGCAAGAACTAAAAATAATGAAAAAGTAATTAAAATTTCTAGAACAACTACCAATGAAAAATGTATAGGTATTGGCTTATTTTTATTAACCATTGTTGTAACCTATATGGTTTACAGAATTTTTGGAAACCAAATAACAGCATCCAATTACGTAGATATGTTAACATCGGGTATATTTTTTACAGCCATGTGGTATATGGCAAAAAAGAAAATTGAAAATTGGACACTTTGGATTATAGCAGATATCATTACCATACCACTCTATGCGTATCGAGGTTGGGGCATGTTATCGTTTCAATACCTTATATTTACAATTTTGGCTATACAAGCCTATTTTTTATGGAAGAAAAATTTAAACAGCAACCATCAAACTGCAAAAAAGTAGTATTGTTTGGACCTGAAAGTACTGGAAAAACAACCTTATCAAACCAATTAGCGAGGTATTATAATTCGGTTTGGGTGCCAGAGTATGCACGCGATTATCTTCAAAACAAATGGAATGATGAACGTAAAACTTGTGAACCTGATGATTTATTACCAATTGCCCAAGGTCAAATTGAACTTGAAAACAAATTAGCAAAAAAAACAGATACAGTTTTAATTTGTGATACCGATTTATTAGAAACTAAAGTGTATTCTGAAGCCTATTATTTAGGATATTGCGATCCAGTACTTGAAAAATATGCCTTAGAAAACACTTACGATTTGTATTTTTTAACTTATATTGACACGCCTTGGGAAGCAGACGATTTAAGAGACAAACCAGAAGAGCGAGAAGCGATGTTTAAAGTTTTTGAAAAAGCACTAATAGAAAATAATCGCCCATATGTTTTGTTAAAAGGAAACAAAAAACAACGTTTAGAAACCGCAGTAATGCACATAGATAAATTACTAAATAAGCACTAAAATGTTTACAGAACAAGATATTCAACAAATTGAAAATCATGGATTAACCATTGATAAAGTTAATGCTCAAATAAGTCTAATAAAAAAAGGTATGATTTATTCAAACCTCTTAGAAGCAGCAACTATTGGTAATGGTATTTTAAGAAAAGACAAACAACAACAACAAGATTGTATTGATTTTTTTGATAATAAACGCGATCAAATTTCTATTGTAAAATTCGTGCCAGCATCGGGTGCTGCAACACGAATGTTTAAATTTTTGTTTCAGTTTTTAAATGAATTTGATGAAACTAAAGAAACAATTGAAGCTTATTCTGAAAAAAATAAACTCTTTAACGAGTTTTTAAATGGTTTAGAAAAGCTTCCGTTTTACGAAATTGTAAGAGAAAAAATTAATGAAACCATCCCAAATTTTGATAGTTTAGCTAAAGGAAAGCAATGTGTTTTGTTTGTAAAAACCATGTTAGATGCTAATCAATTAAACTATAGTTTTTATCCAAAAGGGTTATTACCATTTCATAAATACGAAAATGAAGCGTCAACAGCTTTTAAAGAACACATGTTAGAGGCAACATTATATGCCTTAACAAATAGCAACGCAAACTTACATTTCACCATTTCTGAAGTACATAAAGATATGTTTGAAAACGAATTAAAAAAGGTTAAAAATCAACTTGAAAAAGAGATTAACACCAAATTCAATGTATCGTTTTCATATCAAAACAAAGGAACAGATACCATTGCTATCACATCTAAGGATGAACTTTTTAGAACAGAAAATGGCAAATTAATGTTCAGGCCAGCAGGTCATGGTGCTTTAATTGAAAATCTAAATATGCTTAATTACGATTTAATTTTCATAAAAAACATTGACAATATTGTTGTATTAGAACAAAACATTGAAATTTCAGAGTATAAAAAAATGTTAGCAGGTATTTTATTGCAAATACAACGTCAAGCTTTTAAATATTTAAATAATTTAGAAGACGATGAAATATCTGAAGATGAAGTGAACAACATCGAATTATTTGTGGTTAATCGTATAAATGTAGAATTTGATGAAGCTTATAATAATTATACCTTAAAAGAAAAAAGAACCTATTTGCATAACAAACTTAATAGACCAATTAGGGTTTGTGGTATGGTTAAAAATGAAGGCGAACCTGGTGGTGGTCCATTTTGGGTAAAAGATGAAAATGGTACTGTTTCACTTCAAGTAGTAGAATTTGCGCAAATTGATATTGAAAAAGAAAATCAAAGCGACATTGTAGATAACGCAACCCATTTTAATCCAACCGATTTGGTTTGCGGTGTAAAAAATTACAAAGGTGAAAAATTTGATTTAACAAAATACGTCGATCCCAAAGCTGCTTTTATAACCATGAAATCTCAAAATGGTGTTGATATAAAAGCCTTAGAACTTCCAGGATTGTGGAATGGAAGTATGGCGCATTGGAACTCTATTTTTGTTGAAATTCCTGTATCAACATTTAATCCTGTAAAAACAGTAAACGATTTATTAAAACCTGCACATCAAGTTTAAAGATGTATGATAAAGACGCCTTATTACAAGAATTAACTTTTAAAGCCGTTAGAAGTTCGGGTGCTGGCGGACAGCATGTAAATAAAGTATCTTCAAAAGTTGAACTTGCTTTTAATTTATTTGAATCTGAAATTTTTAATGAAGATTTAAAAGAACGACTCATAAAAAAACTTCAAAGCAGATTAACAAAAGAAGGTACTTTAATGCTTCAATGCGATGAAAGTAGAAGTCAGCATAAAAATAAAGAACTTGTAATAAAACGTTTTTTTGAACTAATTGAGCGCAGTTTAACAGTTCCTAAAAAACGAATACCAACAAAAATACCAAGAGCTGTTATAAAAAAACGCTTAAAAAGTAAGCGTAACCTGTCTGATAAAAAGGCAAATAGAAAACGTCCTAATCTGGATTGAAAAATAATTATCAATTATCAATTGTTAATTATCAATTGTTTTTATCTTTGCGGCGTTCTCAAAAAAGGGGTGCCAATAATCGGCTGAGATCATACCCAATGAACCTAGAACAGGTAATGCTGTTTAGGGATTAAAATTGAAAATTCAAAGTGTTACGAACGTGGTAATATTTTGCAAAATTCAATAAAACAATAATTATTAACCATAAAGAATAATTACCTCTTTTTATTCGATTATAAACATAATCGTAATGAAAAATTTATTTCTTTTTTTAACACTACTCGTGTTATCAGTCAGTGCAACTGCGCAAAACAATCAAATTTTACAAGATTCCACTAAAACACAAAAACTAGATGAAGTTTTAGTAAATGCCGTTAGGGTGAATGCTACATCGCCCATTACACATTCAAACATTACCAAAAAAGACTTAGAAAAACGCAATTTAGGTCAAGATTTACCTATTTTGCTTAATTATTTGCCATCGGTAGTCACAACTTCAGATGCAGGTGCAGGTGTTGGTTATACAGGTATTCGCATACGTGGAGTAAGTGGTCAAGGCACCAATGTAACCATAAATGGTATTCCATATAACGACACCGAATCGTTAGGTGCTTATTGGGTAGATTTACCCGATTTTTCATCATCTGTTGAAAGTTTACAATTGCAACGTGGTGTAGGAACTTCTACCAATGGTTCTAGTGCTTTTGGAGCAAGTATTAATATTTTAACCGATGCTGTGTCAAGAGAAGCAAATGCTGAAATTGCTAATAGTTTCGGAAGTTATAATACCCGAAAGCATAGTGTGAAATTTAGTAGCGGTTTGCTTAATAATCATTTTGAATTGTCTGGGCGTTTATCTCAAATTAATTCTGATGGTTATATAGATAGAGCAACTTCCAATTTAAAATCATACTTCCTTCAAGGTGCTTATAAAGATGAAAACACCTTGATAAAAGCATTGGTTTTTGGAGGGCATGAAGTTACCTATCAAGCTTGGTATGGTACACCATTGGCAAGAATAATTGGTGATGAAGCCGGTATTGAAGCTTTTATTTCTGAAAACTATTTAAGTGATGCTGAAGCTGAAAATTTAAGAAATTCAGACAGAAGATATAACTATTATACTTATGAAAATGAAGTTGATAATTACAAACAAGATCATTATCAACTGCATTGGAATGAGCGTTATAATAATAATTGGTCTACTAACGTGGGTTTAAATTATACCTATGGTCGTGGTTATTATGAACAGTATCGTGTTGATGATGATTTTGCAAACTATAATTTAGACGAAATAACCATTGGTGGCGAAACCATAAACAGTACCGATTTAATTCGCAGACGTTGGTTAGACAACGATTTTTATGTAGCCAATGCTAATGTAAACTATAAAGATGCTGCATTTGATGTAACGTCAGGAATATCATATAGTAGCTATTTAGGGAAACATTTTGGTGAGATTATTTGGGCACGATACGCCAGTAATTCTGAAATTGGTGACCATTATTACGACGGAAAAGGTGATAAAAAAGATTTTAGTTCTTTTATTAAAGCAACTTTTAAGTTAAACAACAAAGTAAGTTTGTATGGCGATTTGCAAACACGTATGGTAGATTATACCACATCGGGCACAACTTCAGATGGCGAATTATTAGTTGATGAAACTTATAACTTTTTTAATCCAAAAGCAGGTATAACTTATGAATTCGACTCAAAAAACAATGTGTATTTCTCGTATGCCAGAGCAAATAGAGAACCAAGTAGAAGCGATTTTGAAAACAATCCAAATATAAAACCAGAACAATTAAACGATTTTGAGTTGGGTTGGAGACATATGAATTCATCCTTTAAAGTGAATGCGAATATTTACTATATGTTGTACAATGAACAGCTTATTTTAACGGGCGCTATTGATGATGTTGGCGCGCCAGTACGGGAAAATAGTGGTAAAAGTTATAGGTTAGGTTTAGAGGTTGATGCAGCAATTCAAGTATCAAAACAATTTGCAATTCAGCCAAATTTCACAATTAGTTCAAATAAAAACAACGAAACCATTGTTTCAAAAGATGGTGCTTTGGTTAATTTTGGAAAAACAAATATTTCATTTTCGCCAGAATTCATAGCAGCTAATGCTTTGGTGTTTCAGCCAATAACTAACTTTCAATTATCATTTTTAAGTAAATATGTTGGCGTACAATATATGGGTAATACAGATTCTAACGCTTCAAAATTAGAAAGTTACTTTGTAAACGATTTGAATATTTCTTATGAAATTAAAACGAAGTCCATATTCAAATCCATATTAATATCTGGTTTGGTTAGTAATATTTTTAGCGAAAAATATATTTCCAACGGGTATTATTATACGTATGATGATGATTGGTCAGATCCAAATTCTATAACAACCATTGAAGGTGCAGGTTATTATCCACAAGCAACAAGAAATTTTTTAATTGGAGCTACCTTGAAATTTTAACTTTTTGCCCCAAATTATATTTTAAAAGCGACTCTTTTTTTAGAAGTCGCTTTTTTAGTTATTATAAACCCTAATTATAGAGCCAGTAACTTCAACTTTATATCGAATTAAAGGATATGTTCCTGTTGTGCCTTCTCGTTTAATACCATTTAAAATATCATATGAATTGCCATCATTACAACTGCAAGTGGCAATAATACCTTCAACATTTAATTTTGAACAGGTATTTATTTGGTGATTTGGGTCGGTTAATTCAAAAGCATTATAGTTTGTACCACCAGCATAAAAAAGTACCACGCCTTTTATACCATATGGGCTATCTAAAATAACGAAGTTGTTAGCAAATTTCAGTTTGTTAAATTGCGGTAAATTGGTGTTTATTAAACTTCCAGTGTCAAAAGTGTAATTTGGCAGATAAGGGTTTTTAGTAATTGTATTATCGGCACTACAACCAGTTAAAAGTATAAAACAAATTATATAAAGAAAAGATTTCATTTTTAAATAAATCATAATTTTCAATTTACAAGATTAAACAAATTGAATTAAATATTTGTAAAATTCCTCTTAACATTCTTATTTTTATTTCACACGGTAAAGAATGTACTTTAATAAGGAATTCATAAATTATTGACTAAAATTTTGTACTTTTGTTACTCAATCTCGTGTGTACGAGATTTTTTTATGCTGAACGCCTGATTTAGGATTTCAGCATTTTATTATTAATAAAACGATGAAGTTATGAGTAAAGTATCATACTATACACCTGAAGGATTAAAAAAATTAAGAGACGAGCTTAAACAATTAAAAGATGTAGAACGTGTAAAAGCATCTAGAGCTATTGCTGAAGCTAGAGATAAAGGCGATTTAAGTGAAAATGCCGAATATGATGCCGCAAAAGAAGCACAAGGCATGTTGGAAATGCGTATTTCAAAACTGGAAGAAGCCTTAGCTGGCGCGCGTATTATTGACGAATCGCAGCTAGATAATTCAAAAATATTGGTACTATCTAAAGTGAAAATAAAAAACCAAACCAACGGTATGGAAATGGTTTATACTTTGGTAGCCGATGGTGAAGCCGATTTAAAATCTGGTAAAATATCGGTAAATTCACCTATTGGAAAAGGCTTGTTAGGAAAATCGGTTGGCGATGTTGCAGAAATACAAGTGCCAAATGGTGTTATGAAGTTTGATATTATTGAAATTTCAAGATAACAAAATGGCTACAATATTCACTAAAATAGTAAACGGCGAAATACCATGTTATAAAATAGCTGAAACCGATGATTTTTTAGCATTTTTAGATGTAAACCCAAATGCAAAAGGGCATACATTGTGTATTCCTAAACAAGAAGTGGATAAAATTTTCGATTTAGACGAAGCTTTATACACTGGGTTAATGCAGTTTTCAAGACGTGTAGCTATTGCTATTGAAAAAGCCATTACTTGTAAACGTATAGGTGTAACCGTTATAGGTTTAGAAGTGCCACATGCGCATGTTCATTTAATTCCGTTGCAAACTATGGAAGATGCGCGTTTTATTCAAAAAACAAAACTAACTCCAGAAGAATTTCAAGAAGTAGCCAATAGTATTAAAGCTTACTTATAATTGGCTATAAATTAAAATAGCTACAATACAAATAGCAATTATAATACCCCAAGTTATAGCTAACCAAGAAGCTTTTTTTAAGTGTGTTGATGGTTTTAAAGTTGCAAATGCTTTTTTATGATAATCAAAAACACGCTCAATATCATCTGTCCAATTTACAGGATAAATGGTGCTTTTGCAGGTTTTACATGTTAAATTATATTTAATTTCAGAAGTAATGGTTTTGTAAAAATTAGTTTCAATAATTTTTTGGCTACAAGTTAAATGCAAACCATCATTACTATAACAGGTTGGACAATTGTTATTTAAATCTACTTCTTTTATAAATACAAATTTTTCAGCCATAGTTTTAAATTATGCACGTTTCAATTGAATTTGAAACGTTGTTCCTTTTCCTATTTCAGATTGTAAAACTTTTATTTTTCCATCATGAAAATCTTCAATAATACGTTTTGTAAGTGATAAACCCAAGCCCCAACCACGTTTTTTTGTGGTAAAACCGGGTTCGAATATTTTATTGAAGTGTTTTTTAGAAATGCCTTTCCCAGTATCGGCAACTTGTATCATGATGTTGTTTTCTAATTGTGAAATTTCAACTGATAGTTTTCCGCGACCTTTCATAGCATCAATAGCATTTTTCACTAAATTTTCTATTACCCAACTGTATAACTGTTTGTTTAAATTTACTAGTATTTCGTCTTCAGGAATGCTAATTTCAAAATCTATTAAATTTGAAGAACGAGCTTTTAAATAATCGTAAGAGTCTATGGTTTCCTTAACAATATCAGTCACTTCCAAAGTTGGTATAGACCCTATTTTACTAAAACGTTCGGTAATGGTTTGTAACCTATCAATATCTTTTTCAATTTCAACAATATAACTTGGGTTTACATTTTCAGATTTTAAAATTTCTGTCCAACCTATTAAAGACGATAAAGGCGTGCCTATTTGGTGTGCTGTTTCCTTTGCCATACCAGACCAAAGTTTGTTTTGTGTAGCATTTTTATTGCTTCGGTAAAAGAAAAAAATAACGGCACCAAATAAGAAAACGATAAGTAATAAAGCTAAAGGGTAATATTTTAGTTTGTTTAGTAAGTCGGAGTTTCCATAATAAATGATGCTATTGTTTGGCTTTACTAGAATAGGAATGTTTTCCTGTTTAAATTTTGTAATTAATTTTTGAACATATAGAGAATCTTTAATTTTTTCATCATCTATATTATTGTAAGTTTCTAAACTTCCATCTTCTCTAATAACAAGCATTGGGGTTGTTGTGTTACTAGTTATTATTTTTAGAGAGAGTTCTAAATTGGCATTGGTTTCCGAATTTATAATGTCGGTTTGTGCAAACGACCAATTTTCCATTTTGGTACGTTCTTCTTCTTTAAAATGTTGAAAAAACTCGTAAGTTTTCCATAAAATAAGCGATACTACAGCAAAAGAAGCTATTATAATTATCCAACGCAACGCATTACTATATTTTGTAAAAATCATTCTTTTTAAATAATATGTAATATAATGCAAATCTGTTAATATTATTGTTCAAGTTGTTAGTAAATTGGTTTTTTGTTGTTATTAAGAATGGTTACATTTGTTTAGATAGTTAAAATTTAATATTTGTAACTAAACGAAACCAACTTGATATTTTGTTAAGTTAATAATGAAAATAAATTGTTAGTTTTGTTGAAATTAAAAAAGTTTGATGCTTTCAATAGATCCGAAAACCTTATCAACCAGTAAATTACATAGCTATCTGTTAAGTGCTGTTGCACCAAGACCTATTGCTTTAGCTAGCACGCTAGATTCTGATGGAAATGCCAATTTATCGCCATTTAGTTTTTTTAATGTGTTTAGTGCAAATCCACCAATTTTGGTTTTTTCGCCAGCGCGTAGGGTAAACAATAACACAACAAAACATACGCTTGATAATGTGATAGCTACTAAAGAAGTTGTTATTAATGTGGTTAATTTTGATATGGTTCATCAAGCATCATTAAGTAGTACCGAATATCCGCATGGTGTAAATGAGTTTGATAAAACAGGCTTAACAATGCTAGCATCGGATATAGTTAAGCCATTCCGTGTTGCAGAATCACCTGTGCAAATTGAGTGTAAAGTAAACGAAATTATTGCTTTAGGAACTGAAGGTGGCGCAGGCAATTTAGTAATATGCGAAGTAGTAAAACTTCATATAGACGATGATGTTTTAAATGAAGATGGCAGCATAAACCAACAAAAACTAGATTTGGTGGCTAGAGCAGGTGGTAGTTATTATAGTCGTGCAAAAAAAGGTTTTTTTGAAATACCAAAACCATTAGCTACATTAGGTATTGGTGTTGATAGTTTTCCAAAAAAGGTAAAAAACAGTATGGTATTAACAGGTAACGATTTGGGTATGTTGGGCAATATAGAAAGCTTGCCAACAGAAACAGAAGTTGCTAATTTTATAGAAGATATAAGCGTAAGATACCCAAATATAAAAACAGCAACACACAGGCAGAAACATAAATTAGCACGTAATTATTTGAGTTTTGGAGATGTTGAAAGTGCATGGAAAATATTACTATCTTAGTTGTTTTGATAGTACACAAAGTGAATAATAATAAGAATAAATACAGATTAAATGGAAGTTCAAGGAAGAATTAAAATGGTAGGCGAAACTCAATCTTTTGGAGGTAATGGGTTTAGAAAAAGAGAAATTGTAGTAACAACAGAAGAGCAATATCCACAACATATTATGGTAGAGTTTGTGCAAGATAAATGCGATTTACTTAACAGCTACAAAGAAGGACAACAAGTAAAAATCAGTATTAATTTACGTGGTAGAGAATGGGTTAACCCACAAGGTGAAACCAAATATTTTAACTCAATTCAAGGTTGGAGAATTGAAGCATTACAAGCAGCAAGTGCCGATGGTAATTTACCACCAGTAGCACCAGCCGCCGCTTTTGAACCAGCAGGCGATTTAAATGAAGATGAGCACGACGATTTACCGTTTTAACAAATCCCTGCCAAGGCGGGAATCTCATAAAATAAAACCTCAATGTTAATTTTTAGCTTTGAGGTTTTTTACTTTTTATGTTTTTGCGAGGCACGAAGCAACTTCATCAAATTGGTTCCTAATTAAAAAAAGATTGTATTAGAAAAATGCGCTTTGCAATTTACAAAATATAGAAACTTTAAATGCACTTTCTAACCCAAGACATAAAATTTCCTGATGTAAACGAAGCTACGCCAGATGGGTTGTTGGCAATTGGTGGCGATTTGTCTTTTGCGCGTTTACTCTACGCTTATAAACATGGTATATTTCCTTGGTTTAGTGATGATGAACCTATTTTATGGTGGTCGCCAAATCCGCGCTTTGTGTTGTTCCCAGAAAAGTTGAAAGTTTCAAAAAGTATGAAACAGGTATTAAGAAACAAGGGCTATATAGTTACTGTAAACAAAGACTTTAAAGCAGTAATTACAGAATGTTCTAAAATAAAACGTGCAGGACAAACAGATACTTGGATAACAAATAGTATGATTGAGGCTTACATAAACCTTCACAATTAAGGTTATGCAACATCTGTTGAGGTTTGGGATGGAAACGAATTGGTTGGCGGCTTTTATGGTGTAGATTTAAACAACGGCGTATTTTGTGGCGAAAGCATGTTTTCTGTAAAAAGTAATGCGAGTAAAATAGCCTTTATTACGTTTATACAAAACACCAATTACAAATTAATTGATTGTCAGGTTTACACCAATCACCTAGAAAGTTTAGGTGCTGAAGAAATTTCAAGAGAAGTATTTTTAAAATATTTATAAGATTTTAAAACTTTAATTTATCAGAAAAAAAGCTTAATTCGTTTAAAAGCAAAAATAAAGTTCATTGAAACGGAACTTTATTTTTGCTTTAGCGGTAACTTTAAAGGACACCATCAAATAGACAAAACTACTTTATCTTTACAATTACTTTCCCTTTTGCACGACCACTTGAAACGTAAGTCATAGCCTCGTTCATTTTTTCAAACGGGAACACTTTATCCACGACAGGACGAATGACACTAGATTCAATTAATTTCCCAATTTCTGACAACTGGTTTCCGTTGGCATGCATAAACAGAAACGAATAATTTACACCAAGTTTCTTTGCCTGACTTCTGACCTTTCTACTCAAAAAGAAAATAACCGTTCTCATTAACAAATTAAAGCCCATTTCTTTTGCAAAAGTTGTATCAGGTGGACCTGAAATTGAAACAACTTTACCACCTGACTTCAAAATTCGCAACGACTTTTCAAGTGTTTTTTCATCTTGGCTGTTCAACACCAAATCGTAATCCTTCAAAATGGTTTCAAAATCTTGTGTTTTGTAATCAATCACAACATCAGCACCTAAACTTTTCACCAACTCAAAATTACCAGCACTTGCGGTTGTAGCAACAGTTGCACCCAAATGTTTCGCTAACTGAATGGCAATCGTTCCAACACCACCAGAACCTGCTTGAATAAAAACCTTTTGACCTTTTTTGAGTTTCGCTTTTTCAACAAATGCTTGCCAAACCGTTAATGCTACTAATGGCATTGAAGCTGCTTCTTCCATAGAAATATTTTCTGGTTTCAAGGCAACGTCATTTTCATTGACAGAAATAAACTCCGCAAATGTTCCTATTTTAAAATCAGCAGGACGAGCAAATACAGCATCGCCAACTTTAAAACGACTTACTTTTGTCCCAACTTTAGTCACAATTCCTGCAACATCATGTCCAAGAATCAATGGCAATTTATACGGCAACATCAACTTAAATTCTCCACTTTTCAATTTGGCATCTAACTGATTGATAGCTGCCGAATGGACTTTAATGAGCACTTCATTTTCCTTAACAATTGGTTCTGGTACTTCAACAAGTTGTAATTTATCAGTCTTGCTATAGCGACGTATTGTGTATGCTTTCATATGCTAATTTTTAAATTTGTTAATATTTTTTATTACTGAATTTTCAAAGGTTTTATAAGAGAAATACTGTATCGCAGGAAACAATGAAGAGCCCTTACCTACAGGGTTATTAAATTTTGGCGTTTCATTTTCAACCAATCTCAACAACGTTTCTAAAACGGCAGTTGGCTCTTCCGACTTTGAAAATAAATCATTCGTATACGCTTCAAGCGTTGTGCGGTATGCGTCGTAATCAATTATTTTATTTTCTGCAACTTTAGAGTTTGTAACAATATTGGTTTTAAAACCAACAGGTTCTACCATACTTACTTTTACATTAAATTCTTTCAATTCAAAACGAAGGGCTTTGAAATAACCTTCCAAAGCGTGCTTGGATGCAGCATAATACGCACCACCAGGAAGACTAATTAATCCCATAATTGAACCAACCGTAATAATTTTTCCAAAACGTTGTTTTCTAAAAAAAGGTAACAGCTCATTGGTCAACTTTATAGTTCCCCAAAAATTGGTTTCAAATTGTTCTTTTCCTTGCTCAATAGAAGTTTCTTCGGCAAGTCCAGACAAATAAAATCCTGCATTATTTATCAAAACATCTAATTGCTTAATTTCGTTAAAAAGTTTTTTTCCAAAAGATTGGATAGAATTTTCATCCGTAATATCTAACGCTAATACTTTGAAAGACACGACTGATTTTATCTTTTCTGGATTTCTACTTGTACCAATGACATTGTATCCTCTTTTGTGTAGCTCGTTTGCGAGTAAATAACCAAAGCCTGAAGATGCCCCCGTCACTAAAATATTCTTTTTCATTTTTTTCTTATTTCGTTTTTTATTTTCTAAATTTGCTTGCAATTTGCAAGTGCAAATATACAAACAACTTTTAATTTGCAAGTGATTTTAAAAATAATTTATGAAAAAGAATAATAAAAGATCAGATTGTCCTGTTAGTAGCTCGCTTGACGTTTGGGGCGACAAGTGGTCGTTGTTAATTGTTAGGGATTTAATATTCGCAAAACAATGCACTTATGGCGACTTTTTGAAATCAGAAGAAAAAATTGCGACCAACATTTTAGCTTCTCGACTTCAAATGCTTGAAGAAAACAATATCATTACAAAATCAGACCATCCAGACAGTAAAGCAAAAGTTCTATATCAATTGACGCAAAAGGGAATTGATTTATTGCCTTTAATGATTGAAATTAACCTGTGGGCAGAAAAATATTATGTCCTGCCAGCCGACAGTAAAGCAATGTTGAAAGAAGTGAAAAAGAACAAAGAAAATTTTATTAAAACGATAACCAAAGAATTGAAAAAAAGAAATAACTGACAATGTATAAAAACATAACTAATATGGGCTTTTCGAGAGGTTTTTGTATATTTTTAAAGTCGCCAAATTTTTAATTTGGTTATATTTATAAAAACAAAAAGTAAACATAAAAAATTAAAAACTGGTTTGTGTGAAATCCGAAAAGTCAGCGACTATTAACATGCTACATTTCATACACAAGGCCGTTAAAAGAACCTATTAAACCTCCACATACCTAAAGCATCCAACTTCATGGTCATTTACCATGCCCGTAGCTTGCATGTGGGCATACATAACGGTACTACCAACAAACTTAAAACCGCGTTTTTTTAAGTCCTTACTTAAAGCATCACTTTCGGGTGTTGTGGCAGGTGCTTCTTTATAATTTTTAATTTTGTTTTTAATAGGTTTACCGTCAACAAAACGCCAAATATACTTGCTAAAACTACCATATTCTTCTTGAATTTTCATAAACAATTGCGCATTGGTTACTGTAGCATAAATTTTAAGTTTGTTTCTTATAATGCCAGCGTCTTGTAAAAGAGCATCAATTTTATCTTGGTTGTAGGTGGCTATTTTTTTGTAGTCAAAATCATCAAAAGCAGCTCTAAAATTTTCACGTTTACGCAAAATGGTAATCCAACTCAAACCTGCTTGAAAGGTTTCTAAAATTAAAAATTCAAAAATGGTAGCATCATCATAAACCGGAACGCCCCATTCTTGGTCGTGGTATGCTTCATATAAAACATCGCCTATGCACCAACCGCATTTGTGTTTTTCAACCATAAAAGTAATTTTGTAAGTTTTAACGTAAAAGCATGACAAAAGTCATCTAAATTAAAATATGAAGGTACTATTTTTGTACTATAAATAGCATGGTATTATGGATTTAATTATAAAAAACAGTTTAAAAAATAGTTTAACTTATTCTGATTACAGAGATTTGGTTAAACGCTTATCCGAACAAAATGCTACCACAGGGTTAGAGCAAACGGAAGCTTTAATTAACTTTACCAAACTAAACGAAAAACGCATGAAGCGTTGGGATAAAACCCTTAAAATTCCTGTGAGCGCTCAAAATAAAATTGCAGAATTTACACAAAACATTACTTGGTTGGTTATTGCCGAGAGTTGGTGTGGCGATGCAGCTCATGTTTTGCCAGCAATAAATAAAATTGCAGAATTAAATAATCATATAAATTTAAAAATAGTACTTCGTGATGAAAATTTGGCATTAATGGATTTGTTTTTAACTAACGGAAGTCGTTCTATTCCAAAATTGATTATAATTGATGATGAAACGGGCGATGTTTTACATACTTATGGGCCAAGACCAAGTGAAGCGACAAGTTTTGTAAACCGCTACAAAGTTAAATATGGCCCGTTAACACCAGAGTTTAAAGAAGATTTACAGCATTGGTATAATAACGATAAAGGTCAAAATATTATAAAAGATATTACTGAAATGCTTTGCGAATTTCAGCCTAATGTTTGCCAATAAAACTGAACGTTATAGAGCCTAATTGTGTTTTTTTAGAAGCATCTGCACTAAAATAAGAGCTTTTAGCATATTCTAAAGCATGTTCAACTAAACATTCATTTTTTGAAGTTGATGCGTTATTATAATAGGCGTCTATCACTTTTCCGTTGGCATTAACAGTAATGTTAATTACTATTTTTCCATCAACTTCACATAAATATACAGGTATAGGAATTGATACTTTTTTTCTGTCAACTAATGAAAAACTAACGGTACTTTTTGTATTAACACCTTTGGTTTGTTGCTGTTTTAGTACATCGTTCACTTTGCTGTAAGACGATAATTCTTCTTTGTTTACAGCTGGTTTTATGGGTTTGTTTTCACCCAAACTGTTCGACTCATCACCTTCACCATCGTTTTCTTCACTGGTTTTAGGCACATAATCTTCAGGTGGTGCAATTTGTTGGTATGCTTGCGAAAAGTGTTTGTTTTTATCAGCTTCATTAAAAGCGCTATTAGTTTCAGCTTTGCTGTTTAACTTTTCTAAAGTTTCTATTATTTTTTTCTCTTCTTCGGTTAGTTCTTTTTCGGGTTCTAATTCGTAAAAACTTTCGGCAACAGCATCTTGCTTGTTTTTAAAATTTAAATTAAAAACAGTTAATACTATGGTTCCAGAAATTAGGAAGGTAAGAAGTAGGGCTTTATGTTGATTTGTTAGGTGCAATCAATTTGTTTTATAATACATGATTATATACGACAAAGTAACACAAAAAGTTTAGAATACCATAAATTCTAGAAATATTGATACACTAGATATGCCTTCAAGGTTTTGGTTGCCAAAGCGTTTTCGGGTAAAATCTAGCCCAATCATAACAGAATTATTATTTGAATCCATCTTACTTTGGTACCCTAATCCAAGTTTATACATATTGCCTTTTTCAAACGATTTGCCCATACCTAAAAGTGTTCCGTAGCCAACACGTACAAATGCGTTATCGTCTTTCCCAAAAATTTTATTTTGTAATGCTAAATAAGCAGGAAAAAAATGAAGTCCTTGTTTTGAATGCCAATCGTATTCAAGGTTTAAGCTTATTAAAGTTCTATTATCAAATTGATAGCCAATGGTGTTATTTACAAAAAGCGCACTTGGTTCAATTAGCGTGCTGGAATCATCATCGTCAAAAGCTACATAATCTTCATTAATACTTAAAGTAGTGGCTAATGAAAATTTATAAAATAAGCCGTTGGTTTTTATGGTTTCATTTTGAGAAAATGACGTAAATGAATATCCAAAAAGCATTAGCATTAAAATAAGTAAAGCTTTCATATTTGGTATTTTAAATGAAATTTACGCCAAAAATTAATCTGAAGGAAGATTTTTTATGAAACTTTCAATAGATTCGGCATTAGCTACATCAAAATCGCCAATTTTAGTTCGCCTTAATGCTGAAAGATGCGCACCAGATTGAAGTGCTTTACCAAAATCATTAGCAAGTGAACGAATATAAGTGCCTTTGCTACAAACCACGCGAAAATTGATGTTAAAACCATCAATGTTTGTTATTTCAAATTCTGAAATATTTATGGTTCTAGGTTTAATTTCAACTTCTTCACCAGCTCTGGCAAATTCGTATAGGCGTTTGCCTTCTTTTTTTATAGCTGAAAAAACTGGTGGAAATTGTTCAATATCACCAATAAATTGTTTGGTGGTTTCTTTTATTAATTCGGGAGTAATATGTGCAGTTGGAAATGTTTCGTTAATGTTGGTTTCCAAATCGAACGAAGGTGTTGTGCTTCCTAAAACTATGGTACCTGTATATTCTTTTATTTGTGCTTGAAAGGTATCAATTTGTTTCGTCATTTTTCCTGTACAAAGCACTAATAAACCTGTTGCTAATGGGTCTAAAGTGCCTGCATGTCCTACTTTTATTTTCTTTATTTTGAAAGCTTGACGGATTTCCCAACGCAGTTTGTTTACTACTTGAAATGAGGTCCAATGCAGTGGTTTGTCTATTAGAAGAATTTGACCAGATTGATAATCTTCAACAGTCATTAAATAATGGTTAGTTTTTGAACAAAGAAATGGATTAGAAGTATTAATGCTCCAGCAACTATTCTATAATACCCAAATATTTTAAAACCGTTTTTACTTAAATAGGTTATAAATGATTTTATTGCAATTAAAGCCACAACAAAACCAACTACATTGCCAATTATTAAAAGGTTTACTTGATCGTGCGTTAACTCGAAACCTGCTTTATAATAATCATAACTTTTTTTAACGGTTGCGCCTAACATGGTTGGAATGGCTAAGAAAAATGAAAACTCCGCAGCTACGGTACGCGATAATTTTTGGCTCATACCACCAACAATACTGGCACCACTTCTGGAAACACCAGGAATCATAGCTAAACATTGAAAAAAGCCAATTTTTAAAGCTGTTGTGTATGAAATCTCGGTGCCTTCTTCATTTCCAAACCAATCGTCAACTTTTAAAAGTAAAAAGCCACCAATTATTAAAGAAATTGCTACGGTAATTGGGTTTTCTAATAAACTATCAATAGCATCACTAAAAAGCAATCCTAAAATAACCGCAGGAATGAAAGCCACAAAGAGTTTAAAATAAAAATCTAAACTTTGAAAAAAGCGTTTAAAATACAGAACAATTACAGACATAATGGTTCCTAATTGAATAACGATTGTGAATAGTTTTGTAAAATCTTCGTGTGCAATGCCAAAAAAAGAAGAAGCAACAATCATGTGTCCTGTTGAAGACACTGGTAAAAACTCGGTAATGCCTTCAATAATGGCTAAAATGATAGCTTGTAGTATATCCATGAAGCAAAAATATCAAAAAGCAACTATCAAAACCGAAAAGTGCATTAGTTTTTGGAATTTTTTTTAAAAAATATCCTTTTTCAATTTTATAAAAAATTACAATTGAGGCTAATAAATGATCTGTTTTTTGCTCTTATTACGGCGTCCATACCAAATTAAAAAGCCAGTAATAGGTAAGCTTGCAATTAATAAACTAATTAAAAAAGCAAATATTTTGCCTGCCAATCCAAAAATTGCACCTGTGTGAATGTCATAATTCATTCGCATCAATTTATCTGAATTAGAAGCATTTGCAAGTTTTCCGTAAATATGACTTACTTCTTGATCTTCTAAAGTGTATTGATTAAAATAGCGGTAATCGGTTTTCCAAAATGTACCTTCATTTAAATTAGCATTTGCTGCTATTGGAGATGTTTTAGTTTCAGGTGGATGTACTTCAATGGAAACCGCATTTGGATACTCTTGTTGCATATAAATAAATGCTTTATCCAAAGAATTTTCGGGTTTAGGAATTGTTATTTGTTTAGAAATTGGCTCGTTGTATAGTAAAGATTTTTCGCCACCAATAAGCATATAATAACTATAAGCAAACCAAGGAAACCCCCAAACTAAACCTGTAATAGAAAAAATTAGAGCAATGGCCATAACATAAAAACCTGTAATGTTGTGCAAATCATAATTTTTGCGTTTCCATTTTAAGCCTTCTTTCCACCGAAACCAGAAACGTTGTTTTGCAGCTTTTCTGTTTTTAGGAAACCATAAAATAAACCCGCTAATAATCATTAATACAAAAACTAAGGTGGCCGATGCAATTACAGTTTGCCCAATTTCATGTGGTAGCCAAAGATAAAAGTGACCATCAAGAATAAACCGAAAAAACCCCGAATACATATTTGCAACTTTCAAAACTTTACCCGAATATGGGTTGATGTGGATTATTTGGTAGTAATTATTAGCTTTAATAGTATCATCATAATGAAAGAAAATAGCTTCTGCTGAATGTTCTTTGCCTTTGTATTGAATGGCATGTAACTTTTTGTTAGGTAATTCTTTACGAGCTATGGCTTCCAATTTTGAAGGAAGTAAGAAAGGATCATCTTGTTTTTTAACAAAACGATAGGATTCAGTAAGGTTTTGTATTTCTTCTTGAAAGGCATATAAACAACCTGTAATGGCAATAATAAATACAATAATTCCTGAAGTTAAGCCTAACCAAAGATGGATGTTTCTAACTGTTTTTTTGAATGCACTTTTTTTCATTTAAAAATAAGTTAAACTCCTCACCAAAATGAGGAGTTTAATTAAAACTAAAAATGTAATTAAATTAAAACTTATATGTTAACCCAGCAACCAAACTGCGTAAACGTTGCGGTGTAATTGTTGACCAACCTGTATAATATTTGTCATTTAAAAGATTATTTACTTTTAAAGTTAGATTGAATTTGTCATTATTATATGATAATGCTGAATTTAATATAGTATATTCAGGTAGTGAAAATGTTCCTATATTACTTCTGTTTAGTGTTTTGTGTTCGCTAGCATAATTTCCACCAAAACCAATTCCAAAACCTTTCAAATCACCTGTTTTTATCGTATAATTTGCCCATAAATTAATTAAAGTTTCAGGTCCTGCTTCCTCAGGGCGCAACCCTAAATACCCATCACCAGCAGTTTCTTTTACCACTTTGCTTTTATTATTACTATATCCAGCAATAATGTTTAGGCCTTTAACAGGATTTACAGTTACACTTAATTCAACGCCTTTACTATCAACTTCACCACCTTGAATTGATGCATTTGGATTGTTTGGATCGGTCATTAAACGGTTTTCAACATTTATATTGTAGTAACTAAGCGATGCAGAAATGATATCTTTGTATAAATTTGTTTTTATACCAAATTCATATTGATTAGCGTGTTCTGGATTAAAAGTTGCAGTTCTTGTATTTGTTCCATCTACATCAACTTGTCCTGGTTCAACGTTTTTAAATCCGTTCATATAATTTCCAAAAATTGAAACTTTATTTTCAATAATTTGATAAACAGCACCAAATTTTGGTGAAACAGCAACTTGACCTTTTACTTCTTCAGCAGCATAGTAGGATGTTTTTCCTCTAAATTCATCAATTCTAACACTTGCCATTACCGATAATTTATCTGTAATGTTTAAAACATTAGAAACATAGGCACTTACTACTTGCGATTCTGTATCCGAATTAGGCTCAATGGTTCCAGCTAACAAATTGTCAATACCTGCTTGGGTTAAATTAGCTTCACCAGAATCGGTTTGGTTTACTAATGAAATAGTTCCTGATCCAACCCAATTTGTACTGCCGTTTATTACATTTGATTTTAAATAATCAATACCAAAAACCATTCTATTTCTTAGATTTCCTATTTTGTAATCGCCAATAAAATTTTGTTGAATATCTGTAGCATAAGTTTCACCATTTCTTTTTGATATAAATCGTGTAAATTCGTCGCCATTTGCAGAATCCCATAAATATGAATAATAGCCATCAGTTTTACTAGAATTTCTAGAAAGAACGGTTTGCGAAGTCCACGAATTGGAAAGCTTATAAAGCATTTGAGCTTGCATATTAAATGTTGGATTGCTTATAGATAATTCATTTGAGGTATATGATTTTTTATAGTTTTTCTCAAATAAATCTATTGAGTTGAATGATAATGGTGAATATCTACTCAAGAAAATCATAGGCGCATTGGCTGAATTTCGATTTGAAAATTCAGTGTTAATTAAAAAAGACAGTTTGTCGGATACTTTGTAACTCAATGAAGGTGCAAAGAAAAATGATTTACTAAAACCAGCATCTTGAAATGAGTTTTCCTTGTTATAAGCTGTGTTTATTCTTAAAGAAACATCTGAATTTAAAGGTGTATTAATGTCTGCTGTTAATCTGTCGGCACCATAAGTTCCAGATACATAGCCAATTTCTCCTCCAAAAACTGAATAAGGCTTTTTTGTTACTATGTTTATTAAACCACCATAAGAGATTAAACTACTTCCGAATAAGGTTCCAGATGGACCTTTTAATACTTCAATATTATCTACATTTATAGGGTCTATGGTTCCGTTGTTTATGGATGGTAAGCCATTAACCATTGTTGGTTGTACTGAAAAACCTCTCATTGAGAAAAATTCTGCACCATCGCCACCACGACCTGTTGATTCCCATAATCGCGTAACGCCTGTAGCATTTTTTAGTGCATCATTAAAATTAGTAACTACTTGTTCTTTTAATAATTCATTAGTAACTGTATTGTAAACTTGTGGATTTTCAATATTGTTTAATGGCATTTTAGATACCGTTGTACTTTTTTCTCTTTTGTATTTTAGTTGACCTTTTATTACAATTTCATTCAAATTTTGAACAGAATCTTTTTTTTGGTCATTATTTTCTTGACCATTTGCATAACAAACAAATAGTAGCGATGCTAAAAATATTTTTATCGATTTCATTTTTATTTAGATTAATTAAAAATAACGATGCAAATATAATCAAGATGATAGAACCTGCAAATATTATTTTGAATAAATCTAAATAAGGTTCTGTTTTTTGAAGTTTTGAAACGTGAATGAGGTGTTTTTTGATAGAATTAATTGCGAAAAATTCTATGCCTAAGTTGAAAAGCGCGTTGGTTTTTGGAATTTATTTTTCGGTTTTTGATTCTTTTGGGTTTAATAGTATGGCATAAATTTCAATACCAAAACCTAAAAGTACTAGCATTGGTGCTAAACGAATACGGCGAAAACTAAATATTTCTGGGTTAAAAATAGTTGGGTCGTCGCTACCACCACCAGACATTAAAATAAAACCTAAGGCAATACAAGCTAAACCTATAAACATGAATTTATAGTTTTTTTTACCAAATATAAAAACGGCTTTATTGGCTTCTTTTTGTTTTTGTTCTCCCATGATTGTTTAAAAGTATTGGTGCAAATTAACATAATTAATTAAATACTACACGTTAACACTATTATAAATTACTTAATTTACTATTAGTTGTGGTTTGCGTTAGGGGTTGAAGCGGCATCCTTTTTTGCCATTAAAAGCAAAAAAGATATAGCGGAAAACCCGACCCTTGGGTAACGCCCAAATTAATAATATAACGCATCTGTTTTTAAATTTAAGAAGCGTTGGGTTGCAAAATGAGTACTTATCCAAGTTATAACAATGCCTAAAGCAAAAACAACGGCAAAAAGTAACACAATTAAAATTGGAGTATTTAGTAAACCTAGTTCTGGGAATGTTTTATTTATGTAATATAATACTATTGCCATGCCTATCAAGGCTATTACTGCGCCAATAATACCTAAACGAATGCTTTTCCAAACAAACGGGCGACGGATAAATTGTTTTGTTGCGCCTACCATTTGCATCGTTTTTATGGTAAATCGTTTTGAGTAAACTGCTAAACGGATGGAGCTGTTTATTAATAAAACCGCTATTAATGTGAAAATACCGCTAATAACTAAAACCCAGAAACTAATTTTTTGAACGTTTTCGTTCATTAGGTTTACAAGGTCGTTGTCGTAAGTTACTTCGTCAACAAAGGTTTTTGAAGTTGCTTCTTCTGAAATTAATTCAAGATGATCTGATGTTACAAAATCGGCTTTTAAGTGTACATCAATGGAGTTTTGTAATGGGTTGTAACCTACAAAATCCATAAAATCTTCACCGTTTTCTTCTTTTAAAAATTCGGCAGCTTGTTCTTTTGAAACGTATTCAATGGTTTTTACATAATCGGCCATTGCTAAACTTTTTTCAAGTTGCTTAATTTCAACTTCTTTAGCGGTTTCTTTTAGGTAAATGGTTACAACTACTTGTTCTTTAAAATGGTCGGATACTTTTTTGGCATTTAAAACCAACATACCCAATAAGCCTAATAAAAATAAAACCAATGCAATGCTCAATACTACTGAAAAGTATGAGGAAATTAGTCGGCGTTTTTGATCTTTTTCAAAAGATGAACTCATAAATAATGGATTAACGATGTAAAAATAGTAAAGTATTCTATTATGCTAAGTATTACAACGTTTAAAGTTTTAATAATGTTTTACAATAAATTAAAAGAAGCCTATTTTTTTTGTGGTTTGCTAATAATATAAACACCAGTAGCCACAAGTACACAGCACAAAATTTTAATAAAGTTTATGTCTTGCGCGTATTGACTTTGTACAAAAACGTATGCCAAAATGCTAACCAAAATAAAACTAACTACGGGTTGTAAATACACGTAACTACTTGTAACAGAAGGTGACAAATGGTTTAATGAATAGATGTTAAATAAGTATGCAAAAAAGGTTGTAAATAAAACCACGTAACCAACAGTTAAATAAGTATTGGTGGTAAAGGCCTCAAAATTAGTGTTTAAAAAATCTGAAATTCCAAACGGGAAAACATACATAAACCCAAAGAAAAACACCCAACTAGCTACGGTAATAGCGTGGTATTTTTTCATTAAGGTTTTAGCCAATACAAGATACAATCCATAGCTACATGCATTCAGGAAAACAAACAAATTACCTAAAAATGAACTTGTTCCAACAGTTTTGTTACCATATAAAATTAAAAAAACAGCACCAACACCAGCAATTGCAATACCAATTACTTTGTTATTAGTGACACGTTCTTTCAAAATAAGAATACTAAAAATTAAAACTAAAACAGGTGTTGCTGTTTGTATGATAGAAGCATCAATAGGCGATGTTAAATTAATACCATGAAAAAAAAGTAATTGGTTCGCAGCACCTCCAAACAACCCACAAAGTGCAAGCATTAGTAAATCTTTTTTTTCAACTTTTTCTTTAACAAACAAGAATTTAATGCCCCAAAAAAGAAGCATACAACAAGAAAGCCTAATAAAAACAAAAGCCGTTGGGTTAATTTTATCAGGCATAATGCCTTTTGCTATAATGTAGTTGGCGCCATAAATAATGTTAGCGCCTAACAATGCTAAATGCGCTTTGGTGGTATTTTTTATCAAACCAAAATGATGTTTAAGCGGCGAAATTACAAATTGCATTCTAAACAAAACTTTAAATAGCAGTTATATTTAATGATATATAAAGCGAAACGCTTTTTGTTTTCTTTAGAAAGCGTAAATTTGCGCTTTTAAAAGCAGAAATACAGAGCGATGATATACAATTTCAACGATATAGAAGCCAAATGGCAAAAATATTGGGCAGAAAACCAAACGTTTAAAGCAGAGAATAATTCGGAAAAACCTAAATTTTATGTGTTAGATATGTTCCCATATCCAAGTGGAGCAGGCTTGCACGTTGGGCATCCGCTTGGGTATATTGCATCTGATATTTATGCACGTTACAAACGCCATCAAGGGTTTAATGTATTACATCCACAAGGGTATGATTCTTTTGGGTTGCCTGCGGAACAATATGCCATTCAAACTGGGCAACATCCTGCGATTACAACTGCTGAAAACATCAAAACCTACCGCCGTCAATTAGACCAAATTGGGTTTTCATTCGATTGGTCGCGTGAAGTTCGTACATCCGACCCGAGTTATTATAAATGGACACAGTGGATTTTTATTCAATTATTTAATTCTTGGTATAATACCGATTCGAATAAAGCCGAGGATATTTCAACATTAGAAAACATATTTGCTTCGGAAGGAAATTCAAAAGTAAATGCGGTTTGCGATGACAATATTGAACCGTTTTCTGCTGAAGATTGGAAAGCTTTTGATTTAAAAAAACAACAACAAATATTACTACAATATAGACTTACTTATTTAGCCGAAACTGAAGTTAACTGGTGTCCTGCATTGGGAACGGTGTTGGCAAATGATGAAATTGTAAATGGTGTTTCCGAACGTGGTGGACATCCTGTAATTAGAAAAAAAATGACCCAATGGAGTATGCGTATTTCGGCGTATGCCGAACGTTTGCTTCAAGGGTTGGAAAAAATAGATTGGACCGATTCTTTAAAGGAAAGTCAACGTAACTGGATTGGAAAATCGGTTGGAGCATCCGTTAAGTTCAAAGTTCAAAGTTCAAAGTTCAAAGTTGAAGAACCAACAACCAGCAACCAACAACCAACAACTATTGATGTATTTACTACACGTCCCGACACCATATTTGGCGTAAGTTTCATGACGCTTGCACCAGAACACGAACTAGTATCAAAAATAACAACACCAGCACAAAAAGCGGAGGTTGAAGCCTATATTTTAGCAACCGCAAAACGTAGCGAGCGTGATAGAATGGCCGATGTAAAAACCATTTCAGGCGCGTTTACAGGTGCGTATGCCGAACATCCGTTTACCAAACAACCTATTCCGGTTTGGATAGGCGATTATGTTTTGGCAGGTTACGGAACAGGTGCGGTGATGTCCGTTCCATGTGGCGACCAACGCGATTACGATTTTGCAAAACACTTCAATATCTCCATTCCAAATATTTTTGATGGTGCCGATATTTCTCAAGAAGCTTATGCTTCAAAAGACAATGTTGTGATTGCCAATAGCGATTTCCTTAACGGATTAAACTATAAAGAAGCCACCAAAAAAGCCATTCACGAGCTTGAAAAATTAGGTCAAGGCAAAGGAAAAACCAATTACCGTTTGCGCGATGCCGTTTTTAGTCGTCAGCGTTATTGGGGTGAACCATTCCCAGTGTATTATGTAAATGGCATGCCACAAATGATTGATGCAAAACATTTACCAATACGTTTGCCCGAAGTTGAAAAATATTTACCAACCGAAACCGGCGAACCACCATTAGGTAACGCCACAGTTTGGGCTTGGGACACCAATAAAAATGAAGTTGTTTCCAACGATTTGATTGACAATAAAACCATTCACCCATTAGAGTTGAACACCATGCCTGGGTGGGCAGGAAGTTCGTGGTATTTTAACCGCTATATGGACCCCGACAATACCGAAGCATTTGCAAGTAAGGAAGCTTTGAATTATTGGAAAGATGTCGATTTATACATTGGCGGAAGCGAACACGCCACGGGGCATTTACTATACTCACGTTTTTGGCAAAAATTCTTGTTTGATAAAGGATTGGTACCTGTTGATGAATATGCTAAAAAGCTAATTAACCAAGGAATGATTTTGGGGACTAGTGCTTTTGTTAATGTGTTGAGGATAGAAGATTACTCTGATAAAGTGGTTTTTGCTTCATCAGATTTATTAAAATCAAATATCTCAAATAAGGAAAATTTTACTGAGTTTGCGTTAAAGATCTCAGAACCTATTTTTAAAATGACAGGTTCTAATTCAAAGGTAGAACAAGTTTATTTATTGCATACGGATGTGTCTTTAGTGAATTCATCGGATGAATTGGATATAGAAGCTTTTAAGAAATGGCGACCTGAATATAAAAACGCAGAATTTATTTGTGAAGAAGATGGGACTTTCAAAGTAAAACGCGAAGTCGAAAAAATGTCCAAATCCAAATACAACGTAGTCAATCCAGACCAAATTTGTGTTGATTATGGCGCCGACAGCTTACGTCTTTACGAAATGTTTCTTGGTCCTTTAGAGCAATATAAACCTTGGAATACCGCTGGTATTACAGGTGTGCATGGTTTCCTTAAAAAACTATGGAAATTGTATGTTGGCGAAAACGGATTGCTTGTAAATGATACAGAACCTTCAAAAGAGAGTTTAAAAACACTTCATAAAACCATTAAAAAAGTACTGGAAGATATCGAGAATTTTTCATTCAACACGTCGGTTTCTACGTTTATGATTGCGGTAAACGAATTGACTTCTCAAAAATGTACTTCAAAAGAAATTTTAGAACCTTTGTTAATTTTATTGTCACCGTATGCACCTCACATTGCAGAAGAATTATGGAATCAATTAGGGCATAACGAATCGATTTCATCAGCACCTTTCCCAAAATTTGATGCCAGTCATTTAGTAGAAAGCAGTAAAAATTACCCAATTTCTTTCAACGGAAAAATGCGTTTTACCTTAGAATTACCTATGGATTTTAACGCACAACAAATTGAAGAAGCAGTAATGGCAAACGAAAAAACCCAAGAACAATTGCAAGGTAGAACGCCTAAAAAAGTCATTATTGTTCCTGGTAAAATTGTGAATATTGTTGGCTAATGTTATTGCGAGGCACGAAGCAATCTGCTTCTTGCTTAGTTCGAATTTCAATTTGAAATATTGCTTCATGCCTCGCAACGACAACTCATTTAAAACAATGAATTATGAAAAAATTAATTCTGGTTTCTATTTTGGTTTTGACTTTTTCTTGTGCTAAAGAAAAGGCCAATAAGCAAATTGTAGAACTTTCTTGTGGGCAATGTCAATTTAATTTAACCTCTCAAAAAGGTTGCGATTTAGCAGTTCGTATAGAAGGCGAATCGTATTTTGTAGATGGTGCACATATTGATGATTTTGGTGATGCGCATGATGAAGGTACAGGGTTTTGCGAAGTAATTAGAAAAGCGGAGGTTGAAGGAGAAGTAGTTGATAATAGGTTTAAAATAAGTTCAGTGAAGTTGCTGGATAAAAAATAAAAGATGGAAATAATAGGTTTTTCAGCAGCAATATTAACAACAGCTGCATTTTTACCACAAGTTTATAAAACATGGAAAACCAAAGATGTTTCAGGTTTGTCATTACCTATGTTAATCATGTTTTTTGTGGGTGTTTTTTTGTGGCTCGTTTATGGGTTTTATAAAGAAAGTCCGTCCATGATTTTTGCTAATGCTATTACGGTAGTTTCGGCTTTCTTCTTAATGTATTTCAAAATTATATATAGCAAAAAATAGTTTTCAAGAATTAAGTTTTCTTCATTTTAAAATGAAAATTTATTTCCTACTAAATCGATATGGATTATTTAATTGCTAACAAAACGTTAAATTCAATGATTATTATTCATTAAAAATAGCTATTTTGCTTTTTTCTTCAATCTATTGTTTTAATTTTGCACTGTTTTTAAAACTAACTTAATATTTTTTCTGTTATGAAAATTGGTGTTCCTATTGAAATTAAAAATAATGAAAACAGAGTAGGTATGACGCCTTCTGGAGTGTTTGAACTTACTAAAAGAAACCATGAGGTTTATGTGCAAAAAAATGCTGGATTTAATAGCGGTTTTTTAGATGAAGATTATGTAGGTGCTGGAGCAAACATTCTTGAAACAATTGAAGAAGTTTACGCCATTGCTGAAATGATTGTAAAGGTAAAAGAACCAATTGAACATGAATATAATTTAATAAAACCAAATCAAGTAGTATTTACATATTTTCATTTTGCATCAAGTGAAGCACTTACCAATGCTATGATACATAGTAAGGCTGTTTGTATAGCTTATGAAACGGTTGAGGATGAAAACGGAACGCTACCATTACTAATTCCAATGTCGGAAGTAGCAGGAAGAATGTCTATCCAACAAGGTGCGAAATATTTAGAAAAACCAATTAAAGGTAGAGGTATTTTATTGGGTGGTGTACCTGGTGTGCCACCAGCAAAAGTATTAATTTTAGGAGCAGGAGTAGTTGGTTACCAAGCGGCTAAAATGGCAGCAGGATTGGGTGCTTTGGTTATTATTATGGATATCAATATGAAAGCATTACGTTATGTAAGCGATTCGATGCCTAATAATGTTATTAGCGAATTTTCAAGTGAATATAATATTAGAAAACATATAAAAGACTCCGATTTAATTATTGGTGGTGTATTACTAAAAGGTGCAAAAGCACCAAAACTAATAACCCGTGATATGTTAAAGGAGATGCGTCCTGGAACTGTAATTGTTGATGTGGCAGTTGATCAAGGAGGTTGTTTTGAAACTACTAAACCAACTACACACCAAGACCCAACGTATATTATTGATGATGTAGTACATTACAGTGTTGCCAATATGCCCGGAGCTGTTCCATATACATCAACTATGGCATTAACAAATGTTACCTTGCCATATGTAATTAAATTAGCTAATGAAGGTTGGGAACAAGCATGTAAAAACAATGCCTCTTTAGCTAAAGGATTAAATATTGTAAAAGGAGATATAGTATATAAAGAAATAGCGGAAGCTTTTGATTTGGAATATCAAACATTGTAAGCCAAAGGCTTACAATGTTTTTTTGCCAACAATTATTGTAGATAATCCAAAGGTGTTAAAAATTACCTTATCTATTATTTTAATAATTGGTACAAGTGTATTGTAAAATTTCATTTGTTTTTTAGGGATTGTTTTATTTTTTAAAATTTTTCCGCTCATGTACCATCCAAATATGCCAATAAAATTAAAATATTGTTTGTGTATTAATTCAAAATCCGATTTTGAAAACACATTGGCAAGTGAAGTTTTAGTGTACCTTCTATAGTGACCAAGTTCCTCATCAAATTGGTTAAAAAGGCTTTGGTATGATGGTACCAATATGATAACATTTCCATTTTTGGAAAGTAGTTTGTGGCAATTTTTTAATGCTAGTTCATCTTCGTATATGTGTTCTACAACATTAAGAGCAAAAACGGTATCGTATTTTTGTGAATGATTTTTGTATTTTTCATCAAAATTAGCATCTGTTAAATTTATTGTCTCAGTTCCAGAGAAGTTTTTAAAGGTTTTGAATTTTTTCTCTAATTCTAAGCAATAACCAACGCGAATGTCACTTAAAAAAATATCGTAACCATCCTTGATAAAGAAATGTGAAATGTTACCAATCCCACTTCCAATTTCTAATATTTTTCCTTTACAGTAAGGTTTAATTGTTTCATACATCCATTGGTTAAACTTGTATGCTTCAGAAATAACATTAAGTGTAATGGCGCCAGAAAGATCTTCTTCTTCAAACTTTATTTTTTCTGTCATTTTTAGAATAAATTATATTTTAATATACAGTAAATGGCACGTACACCATCTTTCCACCCTATTTTTTTGCCTTCTTCGTAGGTTCTTCCGTAATAAGATATCCCGACTTCATAAATTCTAATATTCTTAATTTTAGAGATTTTAGCTGTAACTTCTGGCTCAAAACCAAAACGTTTTTCTTTTAAAACCAAAGGTTTAATAACCTCTTTTTTGAAAAGTTTGTAGCAGGTTTCCATATCAGAAATATTAATACCTGTAAATAAATTTGAAATAAAAGTTAGGAATTTGTTTCCTATGGTATGGAAAAAGAAAAGAACTCTATGAGGTTTTCCACCAACAAAACGAGAGCCGTAAACTACATCGGCATATCCATCTAGCATTGGTTTGAGTAGTAAATTGTATTCATTTGGGTCGTATTCTGTATCGGCGTCTTGTATAATTATGAAATCGCCATTTGCTTCAAATATACCAGTATGTATAGCTGCGCCTTTTCCTTTGTTTTTTTCATGGCGTAATACTTTTAATAAAATGTCTGGGTTAGTTGTTTTGAATTTGTTGATAGATTCAGGTGTATTATCATTTGAGCAATCATCAACAATAATAATTTCTTTTTCTACATTTTCAATAAGTTTTACTTGTTTTATCTTTAAGAGAATCAATTCAACAGTATTTTGTTCATTGAAAGTTGGTATTATTATAGATAATTTTTTGCTCATTATTCCATTTTAGATTTTAATAATTGTATAACAATTAGCAAATTTTAAGGTTTAATTTAATTTATAATTTTCTTTTGAAGGTTTAAAAGCCCTAGAGATGCAAACATACAATAAAGCGGTAGTAAAGGAACCAAAAAACGTGATGCAGATAATGGTCCAGTTAGTAGTGTTACATATATTATAATAAAAAAAGCAAGCCATAAAACAGGAGAAACAGTTTTGTAGTTAGTAATCCAAAATTTACCAAAACCGAATAATTTTATTAAATTAAGGATAAGGATTATAGGTAAAAGCAATATAATTATTATAGGTTGCTTTTTAAAGTAATTGAAAGCTCCAGTTATACCGTTGCTGTTAAGATGCTCTAAAAAGCCTACTTCATTTTTGTTGTTAAAGTTAAAAAAGTTATACAAATCGAATCTGCCTGGGTCTATAAACATCCTGAAGCTACCTTTAAAATGAAACCAAGTATAGCTTAAAAAATCTTTTTTAATATATTGTGTAGAAAGCGATTTTATTGCCTGTTGTTTTTCTTTGTAAGAATCTAATTGAGCGATTTCATTGTCTATTTTGTCATTTATTTTATGGGCATAATCCTTATTGTATTTATTGGTTTGAAAATACAATAGATTGTAGTTTTTTAAAGCCAAATTCTGAATGCTCGAAAATTCAAAATGTCCTGTTCTTTGCTCGTTCCAAGACATATACATTACTAAAGCTAAAACAGGAATTAAACTGAAAAAAGCCGCTTTTGATATATATTTGGAAAGCCAAATACAAATAAGAATATTAGGGATAACAAACAGATAAAATACGGGTTTGGTTAAAAATAGCAACACAATAATCAATTGGAAACCAAATAGCCACCATAAAGATTTTTTTGTAATTGTATTTTGAAAGGCATAGCATAAAAGAATAATTAAAAATTGTAAAAGTATCTCGCTCATTAAATAATTTGCATAAATAAACTGGCTTATTGATGCTGCTATCAATACTATAAATATTTTATGCTTGTTAGTAATATTGAAGTGTTTATTGAAAATACTAATAGTCAATAAAATGTTCATTATTGAGAGAGCGTTTTGAACAAGTAGCACTAATAGTTTAGATTTGCTAAAAAAAGAGAAAAGCAGTATAAATAACCCATAAGCGGGAGGTCTTTTTGTGAAGTTTTCAATTACAATAGGCTCGTCTAAGCTGCCACAATAAAACATGAACTGGGTTTTTATATTCTTGGCTAAGTAGCAGTAATCATAAGAATCTTCAAGAAAAAAATTTCCAAGAAAAACTTTTGTAATAAAAAAAATGAGGTGTATAATTATAAGGAAAATTAATACGGAACGGTTGTTTTTTAAAAAGCCCATTTTTTATATAAAATCCAAAAGTATTAAATTTTCGTTTAAATAACTGACATAATATCATATATACCAATTTGGCGTTATTTTTGTTATATTTAGTTCGTAATTAAAATTTAAAACAATGATTGGATATTATATATTATTAGGAGGCATAGCACTAGTAAGTTGGCTAGTAAGTAGTACTTTAAAGCGAAAGTTTGAAAAATACTCTAAAATACAATTACGTAATGGCATGAGTGGTGCTGAAATTGCTGAAAAAATGCTGGCAGACCACGGTATTACTGATGTTGAAGTTATTTCTACACCAGGGCAATTAACAGACCATTATAACCCAAAAAATAAAACAGTAAATTTAAGCGAATCTGTTTACAACCAACGTAATGCGGCGGCGGCGGCTGTTGCTGCGCATGAGTGCGGACATGCAGTACAACATGCACAAGCATACGAATGGTTAAAAATGCGTTCGGCTTTAGTGCCTGTAGTTAGTGTAACCTCTGGCATGTCACAATGGGTAGTTATTGGTGGTTTAATGTTGGGTGCTGCTGCAGGACTTGGGTTTGGCTATTATATAGCTGTAGCTGGTTTGGTAATGATGGCATTTGCAACAGCCTTTAGTTTTATAACCTTACCTGTAGAATACGATGCAAGTAACCGTGCATTAGCTTGGTTAAAAAACAAAAACATGGTTTCGCAACAAGAATATGCAGGTTCTGAAGATGCACTTAAATGGGCAGCAAGAACGTATTTAGTTGCCGCTATTGGTGCTTTAGCTTCTTTGGTATATTGGGCACTTCAGGTTTTTGGAGGAAGAGACTAAAAATCTTTTAAATTATAAAATCAAAGCTCTGGAGTTTTTCAGGGCTTTTTTGTTTCTTTATACATCATAAAATACACAAATGAGTAACCCATTATCCTATTATCAAAAACACCTAGAAATCTATAAAACAGAAACCCAAAAGTTGCACAAACAAATAACAGCTTTAAGTATTTATAGAGTATTGGTTTTTGGTGTAACATGTGTAGGTATTTATTTCACGTTCAAGCAATGGCAAATCACTGTTTTAATTGGTGTTTTAGGCACAGTCATTTTTCTTTATTTATTATCAAAATATAATGATGTTAAAGCTAAAAAACAGTTTAATGAGGCTTTAGTAGTAATAAATAATGAAGAAATAGAAATTTTATCGGGCAATTTTCATCATAAAAATGAAGGCTTACAATTTCAAGACCCAAAACATTTTTACAGTTTAGATATCGATTTATTTGGTCGCGGCTCTTTCTATCAATTTATAAATAGAACTACTATAAATGAAGGTTCTCAAAAATTAGCCAATGCATTAAAAGCTAATGATGTTAACAACATTAAATTAAGGCAAGAAGCCATAAACGAATTAAGTTCTAAACCAGAATGGCGACAATTTTATACAGCAACCTCTAGTTTAGTCACCATTAATACACCTGCTAAAAGTATTATAAAATGGCTGCAAAACTATAAGTCATTTTTACCAAAACAAGTAAAAAGGTTGCCTTTAGGTTTTAGTATAGTTACCGTTGTTTTATTCGCTTTGGTATTTTTAAATGTAATTACAAATCAAGCTATTATAGGCTATTGGTTGCTTGCGGGTTTAACAATATCTGGGTTTTATGTGAAGCAAATTAATACATTAGCTTCGAATACCGATAAGGTAAAGGAAACGTTTCGCCAATACGCATTACTTTTAGATTTGATTGAAAATGAAACGTTTTCTTCAAAATTATTAAAACAAAAACAACAGCAAATTCAACAAGAAGGAAAGCAAGCTTCGGTTATTTTTAAAGAACTTTCAAAATCCATAGATGCTTTAGATAACAGAAATAATTTTGTGTTTGCCATTTTTGGAAATGGTTACTTTCTAGCAGATATAAAAAACAGTTTTCACATAGAACAATGGATTGAAGAACATGCTGAAAAAGTAGCAGATTGGTTTGAAGTGGTGTCGTTTTTTGATGCTTATAATTCTTTAGGGAACTTTACATTTAACCATCCTGATTTTGTATTTCCTGAAATTTTAAACAACGGTTCTGTAATAAAAGCAAAAGCATTAGGGCATCCATTGTTAAATAAAAACAAGCGTATTGATAGTGATTTAACCATAGAAAACGAACAATTTTTTATTGTTACAGGCGCAAATATGGCTGGAAAAAGTACGTTTTTAAGAACCGTATCGTTGCACATAGTTATGGCAAATATGGGTTTGCCTGTATGTGCAAAATCCAGTAGCTATTCACCAGTGAAATTGATAACTAGTATGCGAACTAGCGATTCGTTAACTGATGACAGTTCATACTTTTTTTCAGAATTAACACGACTTAAATACATTGTTGATGCTATTCAAAAAGAACCTTATTTTATTGTTTTAGATGAAATTTTAAAAGGCACAAACAGTACCGATAAAGCTATTGGCTCAAGAAAATTTGTCGAAAAATTAGTAGCTTCAAACGCTACTGGTATTATTGCAACTCACGATTTAAGTTTATGCGACATTGAAAACGAACTTGAAGATGTAAAAAACTACTACTTTGATGCCGAAATTATAAACGACGAACTTCATTTTGATTACACATTAAAAACGGGCATTTGTAAAAATATGAATGCGTCATTTTTACTAAAAAAGATGAATATTGTGTAAGTTTAATTGATTTAAGATTTTAGACTTTAAAAACTAACAACACAACCTGCCAACCATCAACTAATGAATCACCAATCGAAACTTCCAAATGTAGAAACTACCATTTTTTCGGTAATGAGTGGTTTAGCTACTAAGCATCAAGCTATAAATTTATCGCAAGGGTTTCCAGATTTTGATAGCGACCAAAAACTTATCGATTTGGTTAGTAAAGCTATGAATTCGGGCTACAACCACTACGCGCCCATGCATGGAAATTTAGAACTTCGTGAAGCTATTGCAAAAAAATTCGAGTTGCTTTACAATGCAAGCTACCATCCAGAAAGTGAAATTGTTATTACCGCAGGAGCAACTCAAGCCATTTTTACCATTATTACAACCTTTATCAAACCAAATGATGAGGTTTTAATTTTTAGACCAGCGTATGATAGTTATCAACCAAATATTGAGTTAAATGGCGGAAAAGTAGTTGCAATTCAATTACATGCATCAAATAATTTTAAAGTTGATTGGAATGAAGTAAAGGGTAAAATAAACCCTAAAACTAAAATGATTATTATTAATACACCACACAATCCTACAGGTACCATTTTCTCGAAAAACGATATGCTTCAGCTAGAAAGTATAACCAAAAACACCAATATTATTGTGTTAAGTGATGAGGTTTATGAACACATGATTTATGATGGCGAAACGCATCAAAGTGCCTGTTTATTTCCAGATTTAAAAGTAAGAAGTTTTGTGGTGGCATCATTCTGCAAAACATTTCATAATACGGGTTGGCGAGTTGGATATTGTTGTGCGCCTAAAGAATTGATGGAAGAATTTATTAAAGTACATCAATTTAATGTTTTTTGCATACATCATCCCACACAAAAGGGTATTGCAGATTATATGCAAGAGCCAAAATATTATTTAGAATTATCAGAATTTTATCAAGAAAAACGGAATTTATTCTTAAATTTAATAAAGGATTCTAAGTTTAAATTTACACCATCAAAAGGTACCTATTTTCAGGTTTTAGATTACTCTGAAATTACGCAAGAATACGATTTGGAGTATGCTAAAAAATTAACAATAGAATCTGGTATAGCTTCCATTCCGCTGTCAGTATTTAACACTAATAAATTAGATAACAAAGTGTTACGGTTTTGTTTTGCAAAAACAGATGAAACTTTAAAAAAGGCAGCAAATATATTAAACCAGATTTAAGTGACTTTTTAGTAAATAATAAGTCTAAAAAAATAGAAAACAATTTTAAAATTAAAAAAAATGAGATTAGTAGCAGTATTACTGTTTTTAGGTTTCGCATTTAGTGTGCAAGCTCAAGAAGTAAATGTAAACGGAACCACTTACAAAATTAAAGGAAAAACTATTTTGCTTGATGATGCAGATGTAACAACAACTTTATCTGCCGAAGAGCAATCGGGTATTTGGGAAGCTTTTAATAAACAAAAAGCACTCGACAAAGAACGTGAAGCAGCTGAAAAAGCGATAAAAAAAGCCGAAAAAGAACAAAAAAAGGCTGAAAAAAGATTGAAAAAAGCTGAAAAAGAAATAAAAGCTAAGGAAAAAGCTCAATCTAAATTTGATGATGCAAATGATGATTATAACGATGCCATTAAAAAGTATGAAAAGCTTAAAAGAAAAGGAAAATTATCTCCTAATGATGAAGCTAAGTGGCTTGAAAAAATAGCAGATTTGAAAGAAGATATAGAAAAAGCCAAAAAGAAACTTTAATAAAAGCATAAAAGAGAGACAATTACTGTCTCTCTTTTTGTTTCAAATCTAGTTTGTACAGCAAATCAATTTGTTTGTCTGCTCCAATATAAAAGTTATGAGAACCAAATTTTTTAAAGCCAATTCGTTCATAAAATCTAATGGCGTTAACGTTTTTTTCCCAAACACCAAGCCACAAAAACGCTGCATTTTTTTCAATTGAAATAGTTATAGCTTGGTTTATCATAAATTCACCAATTTTTTTTCCTTGAAATGTTGAAATAACATAAATACGCTCCAATTCAATGGATGCAGCCTTAAGATTTTCGGTTTGCGCTTCCTTTTCATTCAGTTTAAAATATCCAACAAGTTGATTATCTAAGTACAAAAAATAAAAAGACATGTTAGGGTTTAGTAATTCTTTTTTTATTGAATCTTCACTAAAAGCATTGTTTACGTAAGCTAAAAAATCAACCGGATTGTTGTCTTTTTCAAATGCATTTATAAAAGTATTTCTTGAAATTTCTACAAGAGCTTCAAGATGACTTAAATTGCATAAAGTGATTGATAAATTCATAACTCAAAAAACTTAAAATAATAAAAAAATAATTACTTTTAAGTTATGGAAGATAAACTTAAAGTAGCTATAATTCAGTCTGATTTAGCTTGGGAAAGCCCTAAGCAAAATAGAAAAAACTTTTCAGAAAAAATAGAAAGTATTGGAAAAACGGTTGATGTTATAGTGCTTCCAGAAATGTTTGCAACAGGCTTTACTATGAATGCGCAAACTGTTGCCGAAACTATGGACGGAAAAACAGTATCTTGGATGCAAAAAAAAGCTATAGAAACACAGGCTGCCATTATTGGTAGCCTTATTATTTTAGAAAATAATAAGTACTATAATCGTTTGCTTTTTGTTAAACCTTCTGGAACTATTTCAACCTATGATAAACGCCATACATTTACACTTGCAGGCGAAGATAAAGTGTACTCTGCAGGTACAGAAAAAGTGATTATAAATTATAAAGGTTGGAAAATTTGCCCCTTAGTTTGTTACGATTTGCGTTTTCCTGTTTGGGCAAGAAATGTGGAAAATTATGATGTTTTAATGTATGTTGCCAATTGGCCAAAACCTAGAGTTTTAGCTTGGGATGCTTTGCTAAAAGCACGTGCTATTGAAAATATGACTTATGTTGTAGGTGTAAACCGTGTAGGTTTAGATGAAGCTCAAAATGAATACTCGGGCAATTCGGCAGTATATGATGTGTTAGGAAATATAATATCTAACATAAAACCAAATAAAGAGCAAGTTGAAGTTGTTGTTTTAGATAAGAATCACATTCAATTTTACAGAAACAAACTTAAGTTTTTAGATGATAAAGATGCTTTTACTCTGATGTAAATTCTAGTGTTTCAGGATAACCCCAATCTGCTCGAACTTCTATTTCTTTAAAATGACTTGCCTTTTCGGGTTGTATTTTTTTAAGATAGCTACCTGTATCAAATATACCATTACCATTTGTATCGTGTATAACCCGAATATAGTAGGTGCTTGGTTGTAGGTTTAAAAAGTCGATAGTTTCTGGCTTGGTAGTGTATTTTTCGGCTTTCACATCGCCTTTTTCATTGGTTAGTTGTACTATAAGCGGATATTTTGCATTAACTAAAGTAAAACGCACAAAGCCAAAATCGGATGCTTTTCTAGTACTTAAGCTATATTGTAATGTATCATTTTTGTTGTCAAAAAAATCGGTGAAAGCTTCGGGTAAAACCATCATGCTGTATTTGCCTTCTTCTTTCTTTTTAAAGTTGAAAGCATAAGTATTTGTAATTGAATCGTATTCGGTTGTAAAATCAACTTTAACCGAATCTTTATCAATTAAGTTAACTCTTGAAATATCAAAATTTACAAACGGAATATTTCCTGAAATTTTAAAAGGTTCATCAATACCAATAGTTCCTGAAGGATTAGCATTAATCATCAATGAATCTTTCTTTTGTTTTCTAATTTTCACGTTATAATCGTTATCAAAAGTGGTGTGCGATACGTTTAAAATAAGCGAATCAACTTCCAATTTTGGTTTGTACCAAAAGTAAAGAGTGTCTTTTTTTTCGTCTTTTGTGGTGCGGTATTTAAAATCAGGAGGTAATTCAGATTTTACCTTTATTTTCATTTTAGTATAATCGCCTTCATAACCAACAGCTATTTTTTGTGTGGCAGCCAAAGCAGGACGAACAGCTTTAAAATCTAACGCTTCAGAAAATAATTTTAAGGTGTAAAGCGAATCGGTTGGAACCGTAATAAAACTTTTGTGAAACGCAATTTGATCGGTTTTTTGCTGAAATTTATTATCACTATTCCCATCTTTCAACGCCATAAGCATATATTTTCCAGCTTTTATGTTTTCAATAGAAAATGTGGTAACACTATCTAAGGTATTGGTAATGTACTTAGGTTTTTTTTGATATACAATTGAATCTGTAAACGTTGAATCTACTTCATAAAGTGCCACATTTACAAAGGTTTCAGGTTGCCTTTTCAAAGCATCAACAATGTTTCCTTTTACACTAAGTGAATCTATATAACTTCCTGTTGAAAACACATATCGGTAATACGGGTATGGGTTGCCTTCATTATTATCAACAATACTATTTCCAAAGTTAAAAGCATATGTTGTATTTGGTTGCAGTGTGTCAAAAATTTTAATTGTAATGTATTTGCTTGCACCACCAAGCGGTGTAATTTCTGGTTGCGTTGTCATTGGTGGCGAAATGATGAGTTGTTTTTGAATATCCTTCATTTTAACATACTCATCAAAATAAATTTTGATAATCTTACCTTTAAAATTGGTGTTGAAGTTTTTTGGTAATTCCTCTAAAATTTTTGGTGGTATTTCGTCTTTCGGACCGCCATCAGGCGTACCTCTATTAGCGCAGTTTACAAAAACGAGACTAATACAAACCAATAAAACAACATTATAAAAGGCTTTGTTCATTACCAATTTCAAAATTTTTTACAAACCTACATAATTTTAAAGATATAACGGTAAACCCGTTATGCTATTGCCATAGTAGCAATGCTTATTTTTACATTTTTTGCTTTGTTAAGTACCATTATGCAAGCTTCAAGTGTTGCTCCAGTAGTAATTAAATCGTCTACCAACAAAATGTGTTTGCTTTCAATAGGTGTAGTACTGGCAATGTCGAATAATTCATCATTGTTTATCCAACGTGCTAGCCGGTTTTTTATAGTTTGCGATTTTGTGTTAGATACTTTCACCAAAACACCATCAACATACTCTGCATTTAAAGCTAATGCAAGTTGTTGCCCAAATTTAGCCACTTGGTTATAGCCTCTTTTTTTTAGCTTCTTTTTGTGTAGTGGTACAGGAATTACAATATCAATATCCTTATAATTTTCTAAAGTTTTCAGTTCACTACCAAGCCAATTTCCTAGTAAAACACCAATATTTTCGTAACCTCTATACTTCAATCCGTGTATAAGTTGTTGTACTAATCCTTTTTTTTCAAACCTAAAAAGTGCGGTACCATTTTCAATAATTGCCCTGCCGTAAAGCACTTTTTTAATAGCATCATCATTATCAAAATGAAAATTAGTCACTGGCAAATCATGTCTACAATCCACACAAATGGTATCTTCATTATCATTCAGTAAGTTAAGGCAAGCGTAACATACTTTTGGGAATAATAAATCAACAATTGGTTTAAGCATTTTGCAAAATTTATATTTACTAACAAAAATTAGCCACAAATACACGAATATAAATATTTATTAGTGAATTAGTGGCAAATTTTAATCAATAACGCATTTAGTTTGGTGCGGTTTTTTATTTTTGCACCATGGTAAATAATGATGATCAATTTAAAAAGGTAATCTCTCATGCAAAGGAGTATGGTTACGTGTTTCAAAGTAGTGAAATCTACGATGGATTAAGTGCAGTTTACGACTATGCGCAAAACGGTGCAGAATTAAAGAAAAACATACGCGACTACTGGTGGAAAGCCATGGTGCAAATGAATGATAATATAGTAGGTATAGACTCTGCCATATTTATGCATCCAACCATTTGGAAAGCGTCTGGACATGTTGATGCGTTTAACGACCCATTAATTGATAATAAAGATTCAAAAAAACGCTACAGAGCCGATGTGTTAATAGAAGACTATTGCGCTAAAATTGAAGCAAAAATTGATAAAGAAGTTGAAAAAGCAGCAAAACGTTTTGGCGATGCTTTTAATAAAGAAGAATTTGTAACTACCAACACGCGTGTTGTAGAATATCAAGAAAAAATAAATGCAACGCTTTCGCGTATGGCAAAATCGTTGGAAAGTGAAGATTTAGCCGATGTTAAAGCTTTAATAGAAGAACTGGAAATTGCCGATCCATTAACAGGTTCTAAAAACTGGACCGATGTTAAGCAATTTAACCTAATGTTTGGAACAAAACTAGGCGCATCAGCTGAAAATGCGATGGATTTATACCTACGGCCAGAAACCGCGCAAGGTATTTTTGTAAACTTTTTGAACGTTCAAAAAACGAGTCGTCAAAAAATTCCATTTGGTATTGCACAAACAGGAAAAGCTTTTAGAAATGAAATTGTTGCAAGACAATTTATTTTTAGAATGCGCGAGTTTGAACAAATGGAAATGCAATTTTTTATAAAACCAGGTACGCAAGTAGAATGGTATAACCATTGGAAAGAAACGCGTTTAAAATGGCATTTAAGTTTAGGTATGGGTGCTGATAATTATCGCTTTCACGACCATGAAAAACTAGCACATTATGCCGATGCAGCAGCAGATATCGAGTTTAAATTTCCATTCGGGTTTAAAGAATTAGAAGGAATTCATTCGCGTACTGATTTTGATTTAAGTCAACACGAAAAATTCTCTGGTAAAAAATTACAATATTTTGATCCAGAAGAAAATAAAAGTTATGTGCCATATGTATTAGAAACATCAATAGGTTTAGACCGTATGTTTTTAGCAGTTTTTTCAAATTCTTTAGTTGAAGAAGAATTAGAAAACGGAACCACACGTACTGTTTTAAAACTACCAAGCGTATTAGCGCCTATAAAAGCGGCTGTTTTGCCTTTAGTTAAAAAAGATGGGTTGCCAGAAATTGCAAAACAAATTGTAGATGATTTAAAATGGGATTTTAATGTAGATTACGATGAAAAAGACGCAGTAGGGCGTCGTTACAGAAGGCAAGATGCTAACGGAACACCATTCTGCATTACTGTAGATCACGATACGTTAAATGATAACATGGTTACAATTCGCCACAGAGATTCTATGGAACAAGAACGCGTTAAAATTGAAGATTTAAGAAACATTATTAAACAAGAGGTAGATGTACGTACTTGGTTAATGAAAATGTAATGAATTCTCCCGAAGGCGGGAATCTTGTAATAAAAAAAACCAAGCATAACATGCTTGGTTTTTTTATTATATATAGGTTCGGGTTTTAATCAGTTGTTAATTGAGATTTTAAACTCTTTAAAATTTTTATTGCATTATCGTTATTTGGGTTTAACTCAATTGATTTTTTGTAGTTTTCAATTGCAGCTTCTTTGTTTCCCATTTTTAAAAGGCACTCTGCATAGCTGTCATAGGTATTAAAGGCTTTAGGATGTAATTTAATATTAAGTATAAAGATTTTTAAAGCATCAGCATCCTGTTGTTTATTCATAAGTGTATAGCCAAAACTATTTAATCCTTTTTCTGAAATGTCATATTTTGGGTTGTTCTTATCTTCATTTTCAATAATTTCAATGATATTTTCAATCGATTGGCTGTTTGTTAATTCAATCAATTTGGTTCTATTCATGGCTAAAACCCTTTCTTTTTGTTCAGCTAGTGTAGGAACGCCATATTTTATTCTTTCAGAATTAGAAATTTTCGTAGTATCTATTTCTGCCGATTCCCAAGGTTCGTTTGGTCCTTTTCTGTTGTATTGTGTTCCGTAAATTTGAGGTTTATTTATACTTAGTAAATGTCTGTCTATAGCAGCAGCTAAAAGCCATTTGTTTGCAGTCGAATCTAAATCTACAGACTTTTTCATAAGTTCAACTGCCATGCGATAATGGATTGAATCTAAACCGTGTTGAAAAATCATAGCAGCATTTTTATAATCCAAAGAGGTGTGAACTTTGTTAGAGTTTAATAATTCAATGACTCTAATTCTTCTTAAGCTATCATTTTTACCTAATAAGTCCCAATCGACATCGTTGTAATTTCCACTTCTGTCCAATTGGTCCTTTTTGTATATCTCAATTAATTCTAAGTTGTCGCTAATATTTGCTTTTAGATTAAATGTTTGTTTTTTAGTTTTGCAAGAGATGATAATTGTGATAATGCCAAATAGTATCGATTTTCTCATTTATTTTCTGTAAGTTATTGAATTACGAATCTAGTAATTTTGTTTTTAATGAAGCTTTATTTAAAATCGATAACCTAATGTAATTCCTATTTTTCCAACAAATTTAAGGTCTGTATTACTGTAATCATTAAATAAATTTCTGCCAAAACCAAGATTTAGTTCGCCTACAAAACCATTATTCGTAACCCATTTACCACCAACACCAATTCCTAGAGCAAAATCGGTAATAGATTTCTTTTCAAAGTCGTTTAAATTACTGTTAAAGATAAATTCATTGACAGAGTTTAGCATTCCAAACCCTTCAATAAAAAAACCAGCAGCATATTTTTTCCCAAAGTAAAAACGGTAATAAGGAGATATATAATAGTTAACATCGTCTTTTACTTCTTCATCAAATGGTAAAAAAACAGAAAAGCCAACACCAGATTCTTCGTTAATTGTACGTTCATATGTTACTTCAAAAGAGCCAGCTATTAAAAATAAACCATTTAATTTTAACTCGTTAAAGTTTTCTTTTTCAGAAATTTGGGTTTCAGTTTCTTGAGAAAAAGATATTATAGAAATAAGTGAAAATATTAGTGTAATTAAAGGTAGTTTCTTCATAAAAAAGAGTTGTTTTAAGTTGCTTGTAATATTAAACAAATAATTGTATATTTTAAATAATATCTTACAAAATTAATGCAATAATGATGGGTTTTTAAAAGCAATAACTAAAAGTTTTTGGCAGTAATTTTTGTTAAGTAACTTTGTATATTTTTAAAAACACTTTTTAAAGAAGCGCAATAAATTAACAGCCATTTTATATGAACAAAACAATATTAATAACCGCATCAATTTTAGGTGTTACTGGCATTATTTTAGGTGCATTTGGTGCACATTTATTAAAAGAATTAATTTCAGTTGAAGCACAACAAACTTTTGAAACAGGTGTTAGGTATCAAATGTATCATGCTATTTTTTTGCTGTTTGTTGGTAATTCGGTGCTTATTAGGCAGCGCGCTAAAAAGCAAATTTATTTTTTAACCCTATTAGGTATAATTTTATTTTCAGGTTCTATTTATGGTTTGGCAACAAATGTGCTAACAACGTTCGATTTTAAAATGATAGGTTTTATAACACCAATTGGTGGGTTACTTTTGATTGTGTCGTGGATAATTATTTTTATTAATTTCTTAAAAATGAAATCATAAAATAAGAAAAATATAAATATAATGTATTATTTTTGTATATAATATAATTTGAAACAGTGTTATGATAAATTACGACCAGATTACTAAGACGATTTCGTTGGAAAATTATGGAATAAAAAACGCCAAAATTAGATATCAATTATCACCAGAGCAACTTCATGCTATTACTATTGAAAAAGGACAAGGTGTAGAAGCTTCTTCTGGTGCTTTGGCAGTTAATACAGGTGAATTTACTGGGCGTTCTCCACAAGATCGATTTATTGTTGAAGATGATATTACCCGCGATCGTGTTTGGTGGGGAAACATCAACATTCCATTTGATGCAGAGAAGTTTGATGCGTTGTACAATAAAGTAACAGACTATCTATCTAACAAAGAAATTTTTGTTAGAGATTGTTTTGCATGTGCAGATGATAATTACAAATTAAACATTCGTGTAGTTAATGAATATCCTTGGAGCAACCAGTTTGCATCAAATATGTTTTTACGACCTACAGATGAAGAATTAAAAGATTTTGAATTTGAATGGACAGTTATAAATGCACCAGGTTTTATGGCAAATCCAGAGGTTGATGGTACACGCCAACACAATTTTGCTATTTTAAATTTTACAAGAAAAATAGCCTTAATTGGTGGAACAGGTTATACAGGTGAAATAAAAAAAGGTATTTTTTCAGCCTTAAATTTTATTCTTCCTGTCTATAAAAACACCTTGCCAATGCATTGTAGTGCCAATGTTGGAAAAGACGGTGATACAGCTATTTTCTTTGGATTGTCTGGTACGGGAAAAACAACGCTTTCTACCGATCCAAATAGAAGTTTAATAGGCGATGATGAACATGGATGGACTGCTGAAAATACAGTATTTAATTTTGAAGGTGGTTGTTACGCTAAAGTAATTAACCTTTCAAGAGATAACGAACCCGAAATTTATGATGCCATAAAAAAAGGAGCGATTTTAGAAAATGTTATTTTAGACGCTAATGGCGATGTTAAATTTGAAGACACATCCATCACGCAAAATACACGCGTTAGTTACCCAATTGAACATATTGAGAACATTCAAGTACCTTCTATTGGGAAAAATCCAAAAAATATTTTCTTTTTAACAGCCGATGCTTTTGGGGTATTACCTCCAATTTCAAAGTTAACACCAAGTCAGGCTGCATATCATTTTATATCAGGTTATACAGCTAAAGTAGCAGGTACTGAGGCAGGTGTTTTAGAGCCTACACCTAATTTTTCGGCATGTTTTGGTGCACCTTTTATGCCATTACACCCTACCAAATATGCTGAAATGTTAAGTAAGAAAATGAAAGATTCTGGTGTTAATGTTTGGTTAGTAAATACCGGCTGGACAGGTGGACCTTATGGTGTAGGAACACGTATGAAGTTAAAATACACAAGAGCCATGATTAATGCGGTATTAAATGGCGATTTAGGCTTATATAATTATGATAATTACCATATACACTCGGTTTTTGGAGTTGCACAACCTAGAGAATGTCCTGGTGTGCCAACTAGTGTGTTAAGCCCAAGAGCTACATGGAATAATGATGAAGCCTATTATACAACTGCTTTTAAACTTTCTAATGCATTTCGTGAAAACTTTAAAAAATTTGAAGCCTTTGCTAGTGAGGAAATTAGACGTGGCGGACCGCAACGCTATGCATTTTAATAAAAAAAGGGATGATTTTAAAATCATCCCTTTTTTTATAGTTTTAAAACTAAGCTTATTTTGCTTTGTTTACTTTTTCAATATATTTTTCTAAAGCCATCGTCATAGATGGTGTTTCGGGTGTTGGTGCAGCAATATCTACACGCAAACCTCTTTCTTCAACAGCTTTAATAGTAGTATCTCCAAAAACAGCTATACGCGTGTCGTTTTGTTTAAAGTCTGGGAAATTATGAAATAAAGAATCAATTCCAGAAGGGCTAAAAAACACTAAAATATCGTAATATACATCAGCTAAATCAGAAAGGTCGCTAATTACTGTTTTGTAAAAAATAGCTTGTTTCCAATCTACACCCAAAGCATCTAACGAGCTAGGTACTTCATCTTTTACTTTATCGGTGTTTGGTAATAAAAACTTTTCGTCTTTATATTTTTTAATAAGTGGTGCTAATTCTGAAAACGTACGTTTTCCAACATAAATTTTACGTTTTCTATACACCACATATTTTTGAAGGTAAAAAGCAACAGCTTCCGATAGACAGAAATACTTCATGGTATCGGGCACTTTAAAACGCATTTCTTCAGCAACTCTAAAAAAGTGATCAATGGCATTTCTGCTAGTTAAAATAATTGCAGTATAATTATTTAAATCAACTTTTTGTTGTCTTATTTCTTTTGCTGAAACGCCTTCAACATGAATAAACGGTCTGAAATCTATTTTTACTTTTTGTTTTTCAATTAAATCAAAGTAAGGCGAGTTTTCTATTTTAGGTTCTGGTTGAGATACTAAAATGGTTTTCACTTTCATAAGCGCAAGTAGTTTATTCGTTTTATTTAGAAATAATTGCTTTGTATAAAATAACACAAGGTGCAATTTCAAGTGCGCAAAGATATAAAATAAAATAGAAGATGTTGTATTTTATTAAATTTTGATGCGCTTTAAAAGAAGTAAAAAGCCCTATCAATACTATAATAATCAATAATATAACAGTTACATAAAAAAATGTTAATGTTGGCTTAAAACTGTAAAGTAGCAAAGCATTAACAGGAATAAGAATAACACCTAAGTAGTTTTTATAACTTATTTTTTGAAAAAGGTATTGGTCTATTATCATATCCATTTCAAAAAGGCTGCCAATAAGGCGTTCAAGAAGTACTTTAATTAAAATATATACGCATATACCAAATGATATTTTAAACATCACATCTGGTGAAATTATATTGGTTTCTGTAAAAAATTTATAAGTAATGAAAGCAAAAAGAGATACTGAAATAATAAGATTTGTAAATAATAAAGCATCAAATTTGTCGAAAAACTTTTGTTCTCTAGAATAAATTTTAAGGTATTTTGAGTTGCCTAAAACAGCAATAAAATCATTAAAACGCTTTGGAGATGCAACCTTTGCTGCAGCAACAATAAAAAGACCAACCATTAATAAAATGGTGAAAAAATCGTTTGATATAGTATCCCTAAGCATACTGTAAAATTATTATAAATATTTTAGAAGAAGAGGTAATTATTAAGGAATATTTAAAATAAATAAACACCTAATAATGTACATTTGCTAAAAATTAATCCAAATTTCAGAAAAGAAACGAATGACCGATACTATTGTAATCATTCCAACATATAATGAAATAGAAAATATTGAAGCTATTATTAGGGCAGTATTTTCTCAGTCGGATGCTATACATATTCTTGTGGTTGATGATAATTCGCCAGATTCAACGGGTATGAAAGTAAACGAACTTCAAAAAGAGTTTCCTAAAAGGTTGTTTTTAGAGGTTAGAAAAGTAAAATCGGGTTTAGGTACAGCTTACATTCATGGGTTTAAATGGTGTCTAAAAAGAAACTATCAATATATTTTTGAAATGGATGCCGATTTTTCACACGATCCAAAAGATTTGATAAGATTACACCACGCATGTCATATAGAAGGTGCCGATTTAGCTATTGGTTCACGCTATGCTACAGGTGTAAATGTTGTAAATTGGCCAATGAGTCGTGTGCTAATGTCGTATTTTGCATCGCATTATGTACGCGTTATTACAGGCATGAAAATACACGACACTACCGCTGGGTTTGTATGCTATAAGCGAACCGTTTTAGAAGCATTAAATTTGGATAAAATAAAGTTTATTGGCTATGCGTTTCAAATTGAAATGAAATTTAAAACCTATTTAAAAAAGTTTAAAATAGTTGAAGTACCCGTAATTTTTACCGATAGAACTTTAGGTGAATCAAAATTAAGTTCAGGTATTATTTCCGAAGCTATTTTTGGGGTAATTTCAATGAAGTTAAAAAGCATATTTATAAAGTAGAGACAGAATTATGAAGCAGAAAACAATACTTATTAAAAACGCACATATTGTAAATGAAGGCGTTATTTTTAACGGTGATATATTAATTGAAGGCGATTATATAAAAGAAATTAGCGAATCAATTAGTGCAAAATCTTCAGAGGTTTTTGTTATTGATGCAGAAGGAAAGTACTTGTTGCCAGGTGTTATAGATGATCAAGTGCATTTTAGAGAACCAGGGTTAACACAAAAAGCAACTATTGAAACAGAAAGTAAAGCTGCAATAGCAGGTGGTATTACTTCGTTTATAGAAATGCCAAACACAAATCCGCAAACAACAACCATAGAAAAGCTTGAAGATAAATTTGCAATAGCTGCAAAAACATCATATGCAAACTATTCATTCATGTTTGGTGGCACGAATGATAATTTGGATGAAATTTTAAAAGTAGACGCTAAAAATGTTGCAGGTTTGAAATTGTTTTTAGGATCTTCAACAGGAAATATGTTGGTTGATGATGCCAAAGTGTTAGAAAAAATCTTCAAAAGCACCCAATTGCTCATTTCTGTTCATTGTGAAGATGAAGCAACTATAAATAAAAATTTTCAAGAACATTTAGAAACCTTTGGTGAAGATATTCCTGTAAAATATCATCCTATAATTAGAAGTGAAGAAGCTTGCTACTTGTCATCTTCAAAAGCGATAAAATTAGCCGAAAAAACAGGTGCAAGATTACATGTGTTTCATTTATCAACAGGAAAAGAAACCAGTTTGTTTAGTAATAAAATTCCTTTAAAAGATAAAAAAATTACTTCCGAAGTTTGCATACATCATTTATGGTTTACTGATGCCGATTATGATAAAAAAGGCACCTTAATTAAATGGAATCCAGCAGTAAAAACAGAAGCTGATAGAGACCAACTTTGGGAAGCTTTGTTGGATGATAGAATAGATGTTATTGCTACAGATCACGCACCACATACCATAGAAGAAAAGAAAAACGTTTATACAAAAGCGCCTTCTGGTGGTCCATTAGTACAACATGCTTTACCAGCGATGTTAGAAATGCATCATAAAGGTAAAATTTCAATAGAGAAAATTGTAGAAAAAATGTGCCATAATCCAGCTATTTTATTTCAAGTTGAAAAACGAGGTTATATAAAAGAAGGCTATTTTGCCGATTTGGTTTTGGTAGATTTGAATAACCCATGGACGGTTACAAAAGATAATATTTTATACAAATGTGGTTGGTCGCCTTTTGAAGGCACAACGTTTAAATCGAGAATTACCCATACTTTTTTAAACGGTAATTTGGTGTTTCAAAATTCTAAATTTAACGATGTTAAGGCTGCAAAACGTTTAACTTTTAATAGATAATGATAAAACGATTTCTAATATATTTGAGTGTTATTTTAAGTGTTACTGCGTGCGGTTTTGGAGGTCCAGACAAGCCTAAAAATTTGATTTCCAAAAAAACCATGGTTAACATTTTAATTGATGCCAGATTAATTGGGTCAGCGCCATTTACTAGTAAGCAAAAAATGGAAGATAAAGGTGTAAACTTAAACACCTATGTTTTTGAAAAATATGGTATTGATAGCTTACAATTTGCTTTAAGTAATGAGTATTACGCTTACAACTTAAAAGACTACGAAGAAATTTATAGCAAAGTAACCGATAGTTTAGAAAAACTTAAGAAAACATTAAAAGCATTACAAACAAAAGAAGAAAAAGAAAAGAAGCAGATGGAAACCGATTCAATTAATGCTTTAAAAACGAAAGATTCTTTAAAAGCGGATGAATTTAGAAAGAAGAAACTAGATTATGATGAAGGCGTTTTAATTAAACCTGTTTCAGATAAGACTTCCCAATCTCGTAAATAGTTTTTTCAATATCTTTAAAATTATAATTTAACTCTTTTTTAAATTTTTCACTGCTGTAAAAGGTTTCCGAAGCTAAAGAACTTGAAAGGTTTTTTGTTAATTGTCTGCGTTTGCCTGTTAGTTTGTGGTTTAACCAATCTAGTTTCCAACCTATACTTAATAAAAAAGAGCTCGCTAATTTTTCAGGTTTTTTAGCATTAACAGATAATGCTAAGGTTTGTAAAAACTTTTTGTAGGTCCAATTTTCTGCTACTAACACGTAATTAGTATTAATAATGTCGCTTTTCATTAGTGTAATCATTATAGTTGTAACATCATCAATACCAATAAGTCCAATAGTACCAGGCGTGTAATAGCTTAAGCCTTTGTGGGCTTTTTTAAACAAACTACCGGTTCCAAATCGCCAAATACCAGCACCTAAAATAACACCCGGATTTACAATAACAGTATTTAAACCTTCTTGTGTACCGCGCCAAACTTCCATTTCTGCACCATATTTTGTAATGGCATATACATTGTTATCGTCCTCAGGATTCCAAGCAGTTTCTTCAGTAATAAATTCATTAGTAACTGGTTTACCTAAGGTGGCTATAGAACTAACATAGCAAAGTTTTTTAACATTGTTTGAAATACAAAAGTTTACAATATTGGCAGTACCTTCAATATTAGTTTTTCTTAAAAGTTGGTATTTATCAGGTTCAAAAGACACAAAAGCGGCACAATGATATACATGAGTTATGTTTTTAAAAGCTTCAGTTAGTGACGGAATATCTAAAATATCTGCCTGAACCCATTCAATAGCATTAAAAAGTGCGTTATAATTTTCAGTATAAGTAGCAAAAACATTTTTTACCAAGTCTAATTTGCGTTCGCTTCTGTAAATAGCTCTAACCGTTTCGTTATTACTTACAAGTTTGTAAAGTAAATGCGAACCAACTAAACCAGTACTTCCTGTTACTAAAATCATGCATCAAAAATAGCAAATTTAATCTCAGTATAGGGTTTCAATTGTAGTTTTCATATTTGTAGCATGTTATCTTTCCAACTTTAAAAAACTTTCAAAGTTATTACTTAGGAATTATCCATTGATTTTTATCTTTGTCACAGTTTTATAAAAAAGATAAATAATGATAAAGAATTTTGTTGAAGAATTAACATGGCGTGGAATGATACATACAGTTATGCCAGGAGCTGAAGAACATTTAATGGAAGGCATGCGAAGTGCTTATGTTGGTTTTGATCCTACTGCCGATTCTTTACATATTGGAAATTTAGTACCTATTATGCTGTTAGCACATTACCAACGTTGTGGACATAAACCTGTGGCTTTGGTAGGTGGCGCAACGGGTATGATTGGCGATCCATCAGGTAAATCTAGCGAGCGTAATTTATTGGATGAAAAAACGTTACGACACAACCAAGAAGCTATCAAAAAACAGTTATCTCATTTTTTAGATTTTGAAAGTGATGCTAATAACGCTGCTGTTTTAGTGAATAATTACGATTGGATGAAAAATTTTTCATTCCTAGAATTTATTCGCGATGTTGGTAAACACATTACTGTAAATTACATGATGGCTAAAGATTCTGTTAAAAATAGAATTTCTTCCGATGCTTCAGAAGGTATGAGTTTCACAGAATTTACATACCAATTAGTACAGGGTTACGACTTTCTTCATTTGTATAAAGAAAAAAATTGCTCAATTCAAATGGGTGGAAGCGACCAATGGGGAAATATAACTACAGGTACTGAATTAATAAGGCGCATTTCTGGAGGAAAAGGTTTTGCTATTACATGTCCGTTAATAACAAAGTCCGACGGGTCTAAATTTGGAAAATCTGAAGGTGGTAATGTGTGGTTAGATGCAGAAAGAACATCGCCTTACAAATTTTACCAATATTGGTTAAATACTAGCGATGTTGATGCAGAAAAATACATTAAAATATTTACATTTTTAACAGAAGAAGAAATTGATGCTTTAACTAAAGAACATAATGAAGCACCACATTTACGTGTATTACAAAAACGTTTAGCTGAAGAAATAACAACAATGGTACATTCTAAAGACGATTTAGATAATGCTATAAAAGCGAGTGATATTCTTTTTGGAAATTCAACAGGTGACGATTTAAAACAACTTAATGAAAAAACCTTTTTAGAAGTTTTTGATGGTGTTCCATTAACTGAAGTTGCCAAGGCTGATATTGAAAATGGATTAGATATTATTGCTGCATTAGCTGAAAAAGGCGGTTTCTTAAAATCGAATAGCGATGCACGTCGCGCTTTAAAAGAAAATGCAGTTTCGGTAAATAAAGAAAAAGTACAAGAAGATTATACCATAACATCAAAAGATTTAATAAACAATAAGTTTGTGCTGCTTCAACGCGGTAAAAAGAACTATTTTGTTTTAAGAATTGTGTAAAAATACATAAGCCTGATGAGGAACATCAGGCTTATTTTTTAACCAACCAACCAAAAAAAGTAATTAATCTTTTTCATAGCTAGTACATTAGTCGTATTACTTTTTTAAAACTTACATGTATTTATAAATTTTTTATAAAACCATTAAATTACATCCACGAATATCAGAATTGTCAAAGCGTCCAATAATTTCAAAAGTGTTATTTTCATAAACGCGTCCTAAATCTTGTGTTGCAATAAACGAGCAAGAATTTATGTTTGCTAAGTCAATAACATTAATAGCACCTGCTTTTCCTTTAGGTTGCAGTGTTAAAGCATCTTCAGTATCTCGTGTTAAAATGCGCATCCAATTTGGGCATTTAAAAATCCCATTTTTGTTGGAGTAACCTTGGCTTAATAGTTCGGTCATACCATATTCACTATGTATGGTTTCAACACCAAAACCTTGTTTTAATAACGTATGTAGTTCTTCGCGAATCAACTCTTTTCTTCTGCCTTTCATGCCGCCAGTTTCCATAATAATGGTGTTTTTTAAACGGAATTGATACGCTTCAATTAAATCTAATAAGGCAAATGAAACACCAATAAGTAGCACTTTTTTCCCTTCAGAATCTAAACGGATTAAGGTATTTTTTAATTCGGAAAGGTTATTCAAATAAAAGCCACTTTCCGGATGTTTTGATGCTTTTATAAAAGCGTCTGCCATATAAATTAATGAAGAACCTTTTCGTTCTAAATATGATGGTAGTAGTGCCAAAACAACATAATTTGCTACACTGCCATAAAAATGTTCAAATCCGTTAAAAAAGCTTTGTTCATAAATTTTTAAGTTGGTTACTAGATGTTTACTAGTTGTGTTTCCTGTAGTTCCAGAACTTGTAAAAGTTGTTTGAACGGATTCTTTAGAACTTAAAACCTTATGTGTTTTAAAAAACTGAATTGGCAAAAATGGAATATCTTCAACTAATTTAACATCGCTAGGATGTATGTATAACAAATCGCAAAACGAGCGATACACACGGTTGTTTTCAAATTGAAACTTAAATATTTTCAATGCTAAGGCATTAAAGTCATCTTCGGTTTGAATGTTTAAAATAGTATTCGTATCAATCATGAAACAAAAGTAGATAAAATAAAAAAGCGCTACCAAATGGTAACGCTTTAAAATTTATAAAGTTGATTAAAGATTATTTAATCACTATTTTTTTGGTAATTGTAGCATCTTCTTGAGAAACTTTAATAATGTATATACCAGCATTTAATTTAGAAACACTTAAGCGATTATCGCTTACAGTTTCATTAATTACTTGTTTTCCTAAAACATCAAATACAGATACGCTCATTTTAGCATTGCTTCTGCTAGAAATGTTTACATAGCCTAACGATGTTGGGTTTGGGTACATTTTAAAGTTTTCTATTTGTTTTTTTTGAGTAGATAAGACATTGTTAACAGCACCTGCACTTGGGGCTGCGGAATAATAGGTTCCATCATTTGAACGGTTAAGAGATTCTGTAGCGGTATCATCATATTGAATAGTTTCTCCTAAGCCAGTTAATAATCCTGTGTCATCAGCATCACTTGTACCATAAACAATTGCATCAATCAAATTTACAGTAGTAGGTGCGGTACCATTTGGAAAATTTGTTGCTAAATCCATATATAAAGCAGCAGCATCAGCACCATTTTGTAATCCGTTAGATGCAAAGTTAATGACATACAAACCGTTACCATCTGTTGTAGCTGAAGATAAATCTACAGTATCATAGCTTTGGTCATTTGATCCATTGAACAAAACAACAATATACCCATTTAAAGAAGTGTTAGGTGTCCATTTGATTTCAATAAATTCAGCTGTATCTGTGCCAGTTTGATCAGGGTCAATCTCATTTATTACCTGCCCAAAAGAAGCAACAGAGATTAAAATAGTAAATAATAAAAAGTAAAGTTTTTTCATAATTATAAGAGATTAATTAATTTCCTATAAAATTACAGATATTTTTTAAAATAAAACCAAAAAAACAGCTCAAACAGCTATTTTTTTACTGTAATATAACGTTTTCTTTACTTTATCACTAATTTTCTAGTTTCGCTAATATTGTTCTCAGTAATCTTTAAAAGATAAACACCTCTACTTAAATTTGAAATGTTTAACTCATTACCAGTTATTGTAGTTGTATAAATTTGTTTACCCAAAACATCAAAAAATTCAATTTTTTTAGTCAAATTTCGTTTAGATGTAATGTAAATAACTGTTTTACCATTACTAACGGGGTTTGGGTAAATAGATAAGTCTTCAATGTTTTGTTGAACAGTAGCATTGTTAGGCATATTTTGACTAAACCCATCTTGGACAGTAAAAAATGCTAATGCAAAAAATAAAGTTAAAAAGTAATTTTTCTTCATAAGTTCAATTCAACGCTGTAAATTTACTAATTTTAGAACAAATTTGATGCCAAAAAACTGTTAAAGATGTATGTGTTTTAACGAAAGTTTAAATTACGGTAACTTGTTTGTTACCTTAATGTTATTTATATTAGATTGTAAACAAATTTTAATAGATTCTTGTTATTAGTTTTATCTTTACTTCAAGAAACAAGATTTATTTGCTTTAAAATGAAAAAAAAGGATATCAAAATATTGTTAGTAGATGATGAACCAGATATTTTAGAAATAGTTGGTTACAATTTAACAAGTGAAGGTTACCAAGTAATTACAGCCGAAAACGGAAGTGAAGCTGTAAAGAAAGCAAAAAAAGAACTTCCAAATCTAATTATTTTAGACGTGATGATGCCCGAAATGGATGGTATTGAAGCTTGTGAACTAATTAGAAAAAACCCAGATTTACAAAACACGCTTGTTGTTTTTTTAACCGCAAGAGGTGAAGATTACTCGCAAGTAGCAGGATTTGATGCGGGTGCAGATGATTATATTACAAAACCAATAAAGCCAAAAGTGTTAGTAAGTAAAGTAAAAGCCTTACTACGACGCTTTAAAGAAGAGGATGTGGCCGACTCATTTAAAATAGGAAGTTTAGAAATAAATAGAGACGAATACAAAATCACTTCAAAAGGAAAAGAGATAATTTTACCAAGAAAAGAATTTGAATTACTATCTTTATTAGCTTCAAAACCAGGTAAAGTTTTTAAACGTGATGAAATTCTTGATTCTGTTTGGGGTAATGAAGTTGTAGTTGGCGGAAGAACCATTGATGTACATATTCGTAAACTACGCGAAAAAATAGGTGATGATAGCTTTAAAACAATAAAAGGTGTTGGCTATAAGTTTGTAGATTAATGCAACCAAAATTTAAAAAGTCATATAAATTTGCAATTAAAACAGCACTCTATATAACTATATTCATAACGCTCTTAATGAGTGTTTTTTTGTATGGTTTTTATGAGTTGAATGCGTTGTTCATTATTCTATTTTCGTTAAGTACCTATATATTTTCGTTTTTAGTTGTTCAATTTCGTGTAGAACGCTTCATTTATAAACGTGTTAAACAAATATATGATGATATAACTCTTCTAGAATCTACCAGTTTAACCAAAGGTACCATAACAACCGATATGCAAACACTAACTCAAGAAATTGATAAGTTTGCACGCGATAAAAAAATAGAAATTGAAACCCTTAAAGTAAGAGAACAATACAGAAAAGAGTTTTTAGGCAATGTCTCACACGAATTAAAAACACCATTATTCACAGTTCAAGGCTATATTTTAACCTTGCTTGATGGTGCAATGAATGATAAAAACTTAAGAGAAAAATACTTAGAACGCGCTAGTAAAGGTGTAGAACGTTTAGGATATATTGTTAATGATTTAGACATGATTACCAAACTAGAGGTTGGCGATTTAAGTTTAAATATAGAAGTGTTTGATATAGTTGAATTGGTGAAAAACGTGTTCGATATGCTTGAAATGAAAGCAGGTAAGAAAAAGATAACACTTACGTTTGATGCAGATTACTCAAAACCAATATTAGTAAACGCAGATAAAGAACGCATACAACAAGTGTTGGCAAACTTAATAGTGAATTCTATTAAATACGGACGAGAAAAAGGCACAACAGAAGTTAGTATAGAAAACCTTATTAAAAACAAAGTAATTGTTCGCGTAACAGATAACGGTGAAGGTATTGATAAAATACACCAACCACGTTTATTTGAACGTTTTTATAGGGTTGATAAAAGTGGCTCGCGAAAAGAAGGTGGTTCTGGTTTAGGGCTTTCAATTGTAAAACACATTATTGAAGCGCACAACGAAAAAATTTATGTTGAAAGTGAATTTGGTGTTGGTAGTGAGTTCTCATTTACCCTTGAAAAGGCAAAATAGTTTTTCAAAATCGGTTTCAAAATCAAAAGCCTTTAACCCATCAAAATGCACTGTTTCTTTAATATGTTTAAGCGAAAATGCGTCTTGTGTACAACTTGGTGCTAGCTTTAATTCGGTCAATCGATTTGCCAAATATTCTTGTTCAAATTGCCCAGGTGTAGGTATAAAAAAAGCTTTTTTATTAAGTTTCGCCAAATCCATAATAGTTGTATAACCAGATCTGGAAATAATCAAATCACTTTCATTAATGGTTTTTTCAAGTAAGTTGGTAGTCATAAAATTATAAATAGTAATGTTGCCCATTACTTGTATGGTTTGTTCTTTTTCCATTGTTCCTTTTACAAAAACAACTTTGCCTATATAGTTTTTTAACTCATTTAAAAGTTTTTTTTCCAGCAATGTGCGTTGCGGTTCAGGACCAGAAAGTAACACCATTAAGTCATTCAAAATGGGGGCATATTTTTTTTCAAATCTACTTAAAGGGCCAATGTAGTAAGTTGGTATTTCAAAAGCATCAGGATGCCCAATTTTTCCACTTAAATTGATAGTAGTTTCAACATCGGGAATCCAGCAAGCATCAAATTTTTTTATAAATTTTTCATGAATTTTTGTGCTAATCCAAGTGGTGTTTCCACTTAAAACTTTTAATTGATGTGTTATGAAAACAGAAGGTATTTTTTTACTGTAAACACCCAATCTATTGTCAGAAATAATGCCCGAAATATTATTGTTATCTACAATGTGTTTTGTTGCTTTTTTTTCAGCTTTAATAGCTTTTAATACTTTAGGTGAATCTAAAAGAAGTTTAAGTTTAAATAATTTGCCATTTTTTGAATAAGTAACATTATATGAAGGTAATTCAACTGAAGATAATCTTGGAAACTCCTTTTGTAAAAGGGCAAGTGCAACACCATCACTAGCAATAATAGGTTCAAAACCATTTGCTATTAATGCATTTATAATGGGAATACATCGGGTTGCATGTCCTAAACCCCAATTTAATGGAGCAACTAAAACACGTTTTTTCATAATATAATTTAAGGCGTTACTGAAAATTATTTACAACAAATAACTTTAAGTTGTTCTAAACAAAAATCAAATAAACTTGCTAAGTTTTCGTAAAAAAATACTGTATCAAATATAAAACATTCACAATGTCATTTTATAAAAAATAGTTAAGAAAATGTCATTTTTAAAATAACTTTTAAGTAAATTCAAAGATAAGAATATATTTACTTAAGGATATTTCCTTAATTTTACAAAAATATAATAAAGATACCCGTGGGAAGTAAAAATAAACAACGTCGATTTAAAGAAAACGAAACGTTTGATAACGTATATCAACCAACTAGAGATGCACTGGTTAATAATAATTTTATTTTAAAAGGAAATTGGAATCAATCTGTATTTAAAAACAATAATCCTTTGGTGTTAGAACTAGGATGCGGAAAAGGTGAATATACAGTTGCTCTAGCCAAAAAATATCCAAGTAAGAATTTTATAGGGATAGATATAAAAGGTGCTCGGTTTTGGCGTGGTGCCAAAACAGCAACAGAAGAAAATATTTCTAATGTAGCATTTTTACGCTCACAAATTGAACTTATAGATTATGCTTTTGCGCAAAAAGAGGTTGATGAAATTTGGATAACGTTTCCAGATCCTCAAATAAAATACAAACGAACCAAACACCGTATGACGAATGCTGAGTTTTTAAAACGCTACAAAACCATTTTGAAAGAAGATGGTGTAGTAAACCTTAAAACCGATAGTGAGTTTATGCATGGATACACGCTTGGGTTGTTACATGGTGCAGGGCATGAAGTTCTTTATGCTAACCACAATGTGTATAAACAAGAAGGAAGCCCAGAGGAAGTTACCAGCATTCAAACCTTTTACGAGTCGCAATATTTAGAGCAAAATAAACCAATTACGTATATTAGATTTAAAATTAACTAGTATTGGATATAACTCTTATCTTTTTTTTAGGCTTATTCGTAGCTTTAATTGGTGTTATACCACCAGGGCTTTTGAATATGACTGCAGCTAAAATTAGCTTAAAAGAAGGCGATACCAGAGGTGTTATGTTTTCAATAGGGGTTTGTGTAATTGTACTAGCGCAAACTTATTTAGCAGCTATTTTTGCCAGACAATTAAGTAATCATTTAGAAATAGTTGATATTCTTCAACGTGTAGCATTTGTTATTTTTGTACTAATAACTATTTATTATTTTTTTATTGCAAAAAAAGAACCTAAACAGGTTTTAGAACCTGCTAGATGGAGTAAAAAAGGTAGGTTTTTTCAAGGCATGTTTTTATCTAGTATTAATATATTCCCTATTCCGTATCAAGCGTATATGACAATAACTTTGGCGTCATTTGGATGGTTAGATTTTAGTCAAATTAGTATTGTCGCGTATGTTGCAGGTGCTGCAATGGGAACTTTTGTAATGCTTTATGTATATATGTTTTTTTTTCATAGAATAAAAGACAAGCCCATTACGTCTCAAAAAAGCATGAACTATCTTATAGGTGGTATTACAGGTATTATTTCAATCATCACGCTTATTAATATCATTAAAGAAATGTAGTATATGCAACCAGAAACGCTTAATTTTTTTGATAAAGTTTATGAAGTTGCTAAACAAATACCATACGGTCGTGTAACAAGTTATGGGGCTATTGCTAATTATTTAGGTGCAAGCAGAAGTGCGCGTATGGTTGGTTATGCCATGAATGGCTCGGTAAGTAAAGATGTGCCAGCACACCGAGTTGTAAATAGAAAAGGGTTATTAACAGGAAAACATCATTTTGATGGTACTAATTTAATGCAGCAGCTTTTAGAAAGTGAAGGTATTAAAGTTGTTGAAAACCAAATCCAGAATTTTGAAAACGTATTTTGGAATCCTTCAGAAGTATTGTAATTCGCTCCTAATTTTTCAAAAAATTTACAAAAATTCACATTTATAATTTCATAATAAAAACAAATATTTAAATAGATAAAACTTCTAGCTTCTATATTCCGTCTTCCGTCTTTATTCTATATATTTGCATATTAGAATGATTCTTAATTAATTAAAAAAATATGAGAGCTTAGTTTTTTATAACATCTCATATCTCAAGTCTTTAACAAAAAAATGAAGCTTAATAAACAAGATATATTAAAAGCACTCGAAACAATCTCAGTGGTTGGCGAAGGGCAAAACATGGTTGAAAGTGGCGCTGTTAAAAACGTTGTAACTTTTGGCGATGAGGTTATTGTAGATATTACCATTACAAACCCAAGCTTACAAGCAAAAAAGCGAACTGAAGTTGATATTTTAAAAACAATACACGACTTGGTTTACGAAAAAGCTAAAATAACAGTAAACGTAAAAGTTGATGCACCAGTAAAACCAAAAGCAAACGTTATAAAAGGAAACCCAATTCCGGGAATTCAAAATATAGTTGCTGTGGCTTCAGGAAAAGGTGGTGTGGGTAAATCTACCGTAACATCTAATTTGGCAGTAACATTGGCTAAAATGGGTTTTAAAGTTGGTGTTTTAGATGCTGATATTTACGGACCATCCATTCCAATTATGTTTGATGTGGAAGCTGAAAAACCCTTGGCAGTAAATATAGATGGTAAATCTAAAATGAAACCTATCGAAAATTACGGTGTAAAAATATTATCAATTGGCTTTTTTACACAACCAAACCAAGCTGTTGTTTGGCGCGGTCCTATGGCGGCTAAAGCTTTAAACCAAATGATTTTTGATGCACATTGGGGCGAACTAGATTTTATGCTAATCGATTTGCCACCAGGAACGGGTGATATCCATTTAAGTATCATGCAATCATTACCAATTACAGGTGCTGTAGTAGTTAGTACACCGCAAAATGTGGCATTGGCCGATGCAAAAAAAGGGGTTGCCATGTTTCAACAAGAAAGCATTGATGTGCCTGTATTAGGAATTATAGAAAATATGGCATACTTTACACCCGAAGAATTGCCAAATAATAAATATTATATTTTTGGTAAAGAAGGTGCTAAAAACCTAGCGGAAGACATAAATGTACCATTTTTAGGTGAAATTCCATTGGTGCAAAGTATTCGTGAGGCAGGCGATGTTGGTCGTCCAGCAGCATTACAAACCGCAACCGTTTTAGAGCAAGCTTTTGAAAAACTAGCTCAAAACGTAGTGCAAGAAGTAGTATTGCGAAATGACAATTTACCACCAACTGAGGCAATAAAAATTACAACCATGGCTGGATGTTCAGCAGTTAAAAAGAAATAAATGACAACAGAAGAAGTTAGAGAAAATGTTGAAAAGGCATTAGATGAGATTCGTCCGTTTTTGCAAAGTGATGGCGGCGATATTACGTTGTTAGCTATTGAAGAAAACGACACTTTGGTAAAAGTACAATTACAAGGCGCATGCGTAGGTTGCAGCGTTAACCAAATGACGTTAAAATCTGGCGTGGAAATGACCATAAAAAAATACGTACCACAAATTGATAAGGTTGTAAATATTCAAGCTTAAAAAAAATCATTACTACATAAAAATAAGCACAAATAATAGTACTTTTGTCGGCTCATTTGGCACGCATTATGAATAGCATAATGTGTAGCAAAAAACAAAATTATGCAAGATATTACAATAAAAATCACAGATAGAGACGGTGTTACCCACGAAGTTGTAGCCCCAACAGATATGGCAATGAATTTAATGGAAGTAGTTCGTAGTTACGAATTAGCTCCAGAAGGCACTATAGGTATTTGTGGAGGTATGGCAATGTGTGCATCATGCCAATGTTATGTATTAAGTGATACAGAATTACCAGAAATGAGTGATGATGAAGAAGCAATGTTATCAGAAGCATTTGATGTTAAAGAAAACAGCCGTTTGGGTTGCCAAATACAAATGACACCTGAAATGAATGGTTTGGAAGTAGAATTAGCTCCAGAAAGTTAACCCATTGCTTCGCAATAGGAATCTTTTTTTAAAGGACTATAAATTTTACTTAAAGCATTTTACGTTATCACTAAAAGGGTTTTTGTTATATAATTCAATTCCTCGCGTTAACAATAAATTATAGGTTTATTGCTACTATACATTTATTATTTGATTGAATTAAATAGGTATATACATAAGTATTCCTTAAGCTATAACGAACTTAGGTTACTTCAAATAAAAAGTTTACTACTTATTAATTAGCGCAATTTTACCATTCACTGCATCCATAAAAGCATGTAAGTATTCAGGAACATTGTATTTCATTTGGTCAATTTTCCAACGCTTTACAACGCCATTTTTAGAATATTCAATAAAAATACCACCACCATCAGCACAATCAGGGCAACCTAAAATAGCTTCTTTTTCTTTAAGTAATTTTGTTGGGAAAGCATCTATTAAATCTTTTACCTGTTCAAATTTTTCATTGTTTAAAACTTCAAAATCAAATGGTTCACTTGCGTAATTATCAATGGAGTCTTCGTAAAGTTTGTTGTTAGTTAATTTAAAAGTTTCAATGCAACTTTCACCAATACAAAACCCGTAAAAATGACCAAATATTAAATAGTCATCATTATCTAAATTTATAGAATCATTTGAACTACATGCAACTAAAAAAACAGATACAAGTACCATTGCAATAAACTTTTTCATAGTATTAATTTCTTCTTAGATGCGATAAAGTGTTTTTGGTTGCGTTGTTATGTATTAATTCGTTTTGTAGTCTATCAATTTTTTTGGGCCTTCTAAAACGTCTCTAAATATTTGTAAAACGCCATCATCGTTAGTATCAATTTGCCATTTTATTAGGCATATTTCACCATTTTCAATTTCAATACCTGTGATGCTTCTTGGGTGTACACAACTACCATCATTAAAAAAGGCTATATCGCCAGGTTCTGGAAAGCGTGGTCTGTGTGTATGGCCAACAACTGTGATTAAATTGTTGTTTTCAATAATCCATTTTTTGGTTCTGCGTTCTACTTTTATCAATTCTTTGTAGTTTTTTGCTGGACTTGTTGGGTCTGCAATTCCCATTACATTAAGTGGTTTCCATAAAATTCTAACCATAAACCTGCTCCATTTCCAAAATAAATAATTCCACCAATCGGCTTGATGCCCATGGGTTAAAAATACTTCTTGGTTGGTGTTTTTGTGCTTTAAAATAATGCCTTCGTGGTATTGTATATCTTTAAATAACTCAACATTTTCACCCGTTTTTTCATCAAAATACGTTGACAGATTTTTTTTAACATAATTAGGATTGTTATATACCATATCGTGGTTTCCCCAAATCATGTGTAATCTATTTTGCTTATAAAACAATTGCATAAGTAAATACACGTTTTTGTGTGCTTCAAAAATAGATTTGAAATATAGGTTTTCCCAAAGTTCATCACCATCACCAACCTCACAATATGTAAAACCGTTATTGTAATAATGTTTTAAAGCATGAAAATAGATGTTTCGGTTATTAGCAAAATCATCAGCAAAACTATTATCGCCACGGTGGCAATCACTAAATAAAATAAACTTGCTATCGTTATCAAATGCAACAACTTTAGCATTTTTATAAGCGTTATCTAATCTTTTTTTGGATGTAAGCATGAAGTAAATTTAAACAAAAAAGCGTTTCCTTTGGAAACGCTTTTTTAAAACTATTAATTATTTTAATGCACTAAATTTGCTTTCTAAATAATGGATCTGCACCAATAGTGCCAATCAAACTGTTTAAATAAGCTTCAGATTTAGCTTCGTTATACAAGGTTTTAACCGATTTTAAGCGGTCTTCAATATTCATTTCTAACACCAACATATCGTTATTAGGGTTGCTAATAAAGTTTTCTAAATAGGTTATTTGAGATTCATAAAAACGAATATCTTTTTGTTGTTTAAGTTTTAAACGTTCGTTATACCAATCGCTATTTATTACATAGTCTCTATCAAAATAGTTTCTTAATTCTGGGTCGCTTATGCTTTTTCCTTCAAAATGACCATAAGCCATAATATGGATTAAAATTTTAAGCGGCGGTATGCATGCTTCGATACTGCCTTCTTCAAAATAACGAATGGCTACTTTTTCTTGAGCTTCAATAATGTTGTTTATACCATCAACATAATCTTCCATACCTTGTAGCTCTGGTTTTAACATTTTTTCGTTAAATACAGCTGTTGGTTCATCAAAAATTCTATTCAAACATCTTAAAGAGAATGTTTTAGTAATTCTGTATCCTAAACGGCTGGCTAATACTTTTTTGCCTTTGTATTCAAAATCTTCAATTTTTTCTAAAGAACCATTTTCTATTAATTTTTTAGGATCACGATCATCTGGAGCCATTCTCGCCCAAATTTCTGGAATTAACAAACTAATATCGTGGTCAACTTTATTTTCGCCACCCACATAACCTGCTGCTGTACTGAATCCATTAGATTCTGTTAAGATATGTGATAATAAAGCGTTGTTTAAATCGGTAGTTGGTGTTAACATATTAAACGGAGCTTTTGTTAAGGCACCTTCTGATCCTGCACCTGTGGTTGATGGAGATTTACCTGTTAAACTACAAATAAAGTCCATAAACAATTCTGGTGTTTCTTGATAGTGTATTGGGTTGTAAACCGCTAATGGGCGAATGCCAGCTTCTCTTTCAGCAGGGTTATTTCTTCTACCTGGTAGAACAGCATTTACGGTGTGAATTACTGGATCTACTGGTTTAATTCTTCTGCGTAAACGAACGCCCATATCTGAAATATATGACGCTTCTGTTTCGTTAAAAAACTTATTTGGTTCTAAATAACGAGGATTTTTAGTTGGTTCACCATCTACAATTCTAGGGTGTGATGGCAATACAAACTGCACTTCATCATCATCAGAATTAATAATTTCTTTTATAAAATCTTTAACGGGTTGTGTGTATTTGTCGTAATTTATAGTGTCTTCAAAAATAGCAATAGCATCTGCTTTGGTTAGCATTTCGTAGTTTGTTAAAAATCTTCCATCAGAAACAATATCTAATTCTGCAAGTTTATCATAACCTCTAACGATGGCTTCATCTGGCCGTTGGAATAAATGTGCTTCACAGTTTACTAATGCCTTTACACTTTGATTGGTGTATTCTGGGTTTAAATTTTTAAAACGATTTTTAGGAAGTGTTATTGATGCTGTAATATCATCTTCCGTTTGAATTTTTTCACATGCTGCAAAATCTGAACGTAATTTGTTTAGCATCCAGTCGCCATCTTGATTAAACCCTATGCGTACATAGCTACCAACAACTGGTGTGTGATTATACATTAGTGATGTACCTTTAACACCATTGATGAATTCTACCGACATCATATCTTTCCAGTTAAGGTTTGCGCCATGAGCTTGTCTGAACAAACGTTTTACAAACAATACTAATGAACGAACATGAACAGGAATGCTTTCTAAAAATGCGTTGAACTCATCTGAGTTTTCTTCATTAGGCGTTAGTAATTTTACAACCGAACCTAAGGTTCTTTTTTCACTTAGTAATGACCTTGAAATTGGTCTGTTTGGGTCTTTAACTTTCCATCTGGTTGAGTAGTTATACTCGATAATTTCATCGGCTTTTTTAAAATCTTCTTCTATGTCATGTATGTTAAATGCACTGTAAGTAATAGCATTTTGCATAGATTTTGAGATTTCAGATTTACCGCCACCAGAAACCGTACAAGGTTTATGGCAAAAAACACCTTCTGGATAGGTTTCTATCATGCGCCATAAATTGATAGATTTGTGTTTTTCTAGCTTCAATTTGTTTCCAGATGGATGTATATAGGTTTTAAATGGAGATAACGTTAATTTTTGTTCTTTGCCTTTGTAGTTCCATGTAATACTATTAGTAGCTGTATTAACATATGATGATTCTGGTATGTAAACTAAATTTGGGTATTTTTTGTCTACCGCATAGTTTTCAGGTTTCACGTCAATACTATCTGCAATTAAGGTTTTTACATCTTCAAACGTGTGATCTAGTCCGTAATATTTAGCATAATCATCACAGTTTACGGTTTCTCCCATTACACGTCTTGCATATGCAATAGCACCACCAGCATGTTCTTCTTCCGCTAAGCCAAAAAGGTTTGCAGAATAACTAATTTGTGTTTTTATTTCTTTTTTTGAATACCCATAATAGTTATCGGCAATGAGTGTAACCACAACACCACTATCGTCTCTACATGTAATTTTAAATGCACCACCATCATTGTAAAGTTCATTTTCATCATTCCAGCACATACCATCTGCTTTTTGGCGATCTGTTGCATCTTTATAGTGAGGTAGGCCTAAATCTTTCTTTTTAAGCGTTAATAATTGTGGTGCGAGAACAATACAACCTGTATGTCCTGTCCAGTGTAATGGGTCTAGTGCAGCATCATTATGTGCTAAATTAGGATCGCCTGCATTACCAAAAATAGATTCAACAAAATCTAAATTGCTAACTAAAGAGCCAGGTGCAAAAAAGCGAACTTCCATTGATTTTTTTGAAATTACTCCAGGAACTTCAGGACAAACCGTTGGTCTTAAAAGCATTGAAACCATGGTTTTGGCTTGCTCTTTTTGGTTTGATGTAAGTGGAAGGGTTTTTAATGCATCAGAAGGATTGAAGGCTGCATGTAAAAAATGAGCAAACACTACTTTTGGAACTTCTTTTTTATCAAAAGGCACTGGTAATGGACCTTCAACAATATGAAAAGTACCTTTAGTGGTTCGTTTATCGTTTAAGGGGTTATTTAAAATACCTTGTTTAAGGCGGGTTGATGAGACTAAATCACTTTTAAAAAAAGATCCGTCTGGTGGTAAACTAGCTTCTCTTGCCTGTCCTTTTTTAGAAAGAATTAAGGTGTTATTTGGTAATTTATATGTTTTGTTGATAGTTATATCTTTCAAATAAGTATCAATAAAACTTTGAATTCTTGAATCTACCGGAGAAAGATGATTGCCTAAAAGTCTAGATTTTTCTCTAAGACTCATTATAAGTGGTCTTGTAGTTTTTTCAAACTCAGAATCGCAAAATTTCTCTTTACTATCTTCTTCGTCTTTAAAAACTGGTTGTCCTATTGCAGCCAATTGAAGATTAATAAATTGAATAGTATCTTTTCTAGCTTGTTTAACAGCGTCTTTCGTCATTTTAATTTTGTTTTCCATTTTAATTCAATTATGCTTTAGATATAAAGTTGTGTAAATTCAACCGTGGATTTCTTTTCCAAAATTAATATCTAAAACTTTTAATAAAGATGATATTTGTCATACCAACCTATTATAAGAATTAAAAAGCCAAAATAAAGTTCGTTTTTGCTCGTTAAAAGTCTCTTTAAGTTACTTAAATGCATTCAAGCCTGTAATGTCTAAACCCGTAATTAAAAGGTGAATATCATGTGTGCCTTCATAGGTAATAACGCTTTCTAGGTTCATGGCATGTCGCATAATACTGTATTCACCAGTAATTCCCATACCGCCTAACATTTGGCGTGCTTCACGGGCAATTTGTATTGCCATTTCTACGTTGTTGCGTTTCGCCATCGATATTTGTGCCGATGTAGCTTTGTTTTCATTACGCAACACTCCAAGACGCCAAGTTAAAAGTTGTGCTTTGGTAATTTCGGTAATCATTTCTGCTAATTTCTTTTGTTGCAATTGAAATTGTCCTATGGGTTTGCCAAATTGTATGCGTTCTTTACTGTAGCGAAGTGCGGTATCATAACAATCCATAGCAGCACCAATAGCACCCCAAGCAATACCATATCGTGCTGAATCTAGGCAACCAAGTGGTACGCCTAACCCCGATTTATTAGGCAATATATTTTCTTTAGGCACTTTCACATTATCAAAAATAAGCTCGCCAGTGGCAGATGCGCGAAGTGACCATTTATTATGAGTTTCAGGTGTTGAAAATCCTTCCATACCACGCTCAACAATTAAACCGTGTATTTTCCCTGCTTCATCTTTAGCCCAAACAATGGCAATTTGTGCAAAAGGTGCATTACTTATCCACATTTTAGCACCATTTAGTACATAATGGTCGCCTTTGTCTTTAAAATTAGTAACCATACCACTTGGGTTGCTGCCATGGTCTGGTTCTGTTAAGCCGAAACAACCCATCCATTCACCGCTTGCCAATTTTGGTAAATATTTTTTACGTTGTGCTTCGTTACCATATTTCCAAATTGGGTACATAACTAAAGATGATTGTACCGAAGCCGTACTACGTACACCCGAATCGCCACGTTCAATTTCTTGCATAATTAAACCGTAGCTAATTTGGTCTAAACCAGCACCACCATATTCAATGGGAATATATGGCCCAAAAGCACCAATCTCTGCCAACCCACCAATTATTTGGGTTGGAAACTCTGCTTTTTGAGCATAATCTTCAATAATGGGCGAAACGGCACGTTTTACCCAAGATCTAGCAGCGTTTCTAACTAATTTGTGCTCTTCGGAAAGTAAATCGTCAAGATTATAATAATCTGGTGCTTCAAATAAATCTGGCTTCATTAATTTTGAGTTTCAATATATTTTCTTAAAAAATACAATTAGTAAAAACATTGTTTTTTAAGAAAAAAATCAGTGTATGTTCTCAAATTTAATTAAAATAAAATTGATTCAACTACATTTTCAAGTAGAATTCTTTGGTAAGATTTATATAATCTTGTGTGTATTGATGTCTTTCGGTTTCAATAATTAACTCACTTGTTTTAATGTCGCTTTCGCGGAACGAAAATTCCATAAGGCTTCGCTTAATTTCCGAAGTCGGGTTTCCTTTTACATGTAAAATTCTATTAGGAAAAAGGTTAAAAGTTGCAGCTAAATTGATGAATGAAGCTTCTTCTTTAAAAGGAATAATAACGGAAAAAATACCATCTTCTAAAAGTAATTTTGAAACACTTTCAAGTAAATGTTCAAAAGGCATAGCATCGCTAAAGCGAGCTAAATCGCGCTGCTGGCTTTCTGTTTTATAATCTTCAGAATAGAATGGTGGATTTGAAATAATCAGGTTGTATTGGTCTTCAATTTCTTCAACAAATTCATCTAAAGCAGCGTGGTAGCAAAACAATCTATCACCCCAAGGTGATGCTTCAAAATTATCAACACATTGTTCATAGGCATCATCATCAATTTCAATAGCATCAATTAATTCTGCATAGCAACGTTGTGCCAACATTAAAGCTAAAATACCTGTACCAGCACCAATATCTAGCACTGAAAATGGTTGCATTTCAACAGTGGTCCATGCGCCTAATAAAACAGCATCGGTGCCAACTTTCATAGCGCATTTGTCTTGGTTTATTTCAAATTGTTTGAAAGCAAAAGGGTTTTTAGGCATGGGTTTTTTGTTAAAAATTGTGATGGTTATTCTAAAATTTCAGTTAAAATATCTTAAATAGTATTAAACTGTGTTAAAAAATAACTTTGTGTTTTATACGTTATTAATTTTGTAGTGACGATGTGAAAACAGTACGCATCTTAAAATAATTTATTGAAAGTGCTAAACTAAATATAATTTATATGAAGTCTTCAGAAAAAATTTTAGAAAAGCTTAATAATTTATTGATAATGAATTATGGCGTAGAAAAAGTTTATTTGGAAGCTCTTGAGTTGGCTACTGATGATAATTTGAAAGCTTTTTTTAGAGAACGAGGTTTTGAGAGAAATGAATTTGGTAGACAATTAAGAGCCGAAATTGAAAAGTTGAATGGTAAACCTAAACATTTTGGTAATTTGAGCAGCGGGTTAAATAACATTTGGTTAAATTTAAAAAATCATCTTTTATTAAATAATGAAAGTGAATTAATGGATGAAATTTATAAGTTAAAGGAATTAACTATTGATAGGTATAATATGCTTCTAATGGAAATTAATTTACCATTATCGGTATGTAAAATACTTATGAAACAACGCGATAGTGTTTATAGCCATATGAACGCTATGAAACGGCAAGAAGAGTTTGTGGTTTAATTAAAACTAAAAAAGAGGCTGATTTTTAAAAATCAGCCTCTTTTTTGTATTTATAGATATAAATCAATTAAACCATCGGGTGTTTTAACTAAAATGGTTTTGTTTTTTCTGTCTACTTTTTCAATAAATTCATCATTCATTGGTATTAAAATCTCTTTCCCATTTTTCTCTATTTCAAATAAGGCTTGTGCTGTAGAATCGTTAATACCAACAATTGTTCCTACGGTTCCGTAGTTTATATCTTCAACCGTAAATCCAATAACTTCGTGAAAATAAAATTTGTTACCTTCAAGTTTTGGCAAAAATTCTAAAGGTAAATATACATCGCTTTTTATTAAAGCATCAGCATCGGCTTCATTGGTAACATCTTCAAATCGAACACGTAGTAAATCGGATTTATGAAGCTGTGAGCTTTCAATAAAAAAAGGAATTAACGTGTTACGAACCTCAATAAACATAGCGTCAAGGTTTTCGTAAAGCTCAGGTTGGTCTGTATCTAACTTAATTAAAAGTTCACCTTTAAAACTATATTTTGTTACAATTTTACCTAAGTAAAAGCAATTTTCTTTTTTCATGACAAATTTTATTTGTCATCCTGAACAGGATTCAGGATTTTATTAATTAAATTTTTAGGACGCCGAAATAAATTCAGCATAAAGCAAAACCATTTTGCATAAAAAACTCCGATACAAGTACCGGAGTTTAAAAGTATAAAAAATTATTTTTTTATTCTTCTTCGTTTGAAGCTTCTACTTCAGGAGTTGCTTCTTCTTCTGCAACTTCTTCAGCAGCAACTGCAGCAGCAATACGAGCTTCATTAGCTGCTTTTTCAGCTTCTAATGCTTTTGCTTTAACTTCAGCTTGCGCTTTAGCTAAACCATCAGTTTTTGCACCAACTTTTCCTGCTTTTTCTTCTAACCAAGCAGTAAATTTAGCTTCAGCTTGTTCTTCTGTTAAAGCACCTTTTCTAACACCACCTGCAAGGTGATTTTTAAGTAAAGCACCTTTGTAAGATAAAATAGCTTTAGCTGTGTCGGTTGGTTGTGCACCGTTTTGTAACCACTGTACAGCACCATCAACATTTAAATCTATAGTTGCTGGGTTTGTGTTTGGATTGTAAATTCCTAATTTTTCAAGGTATTTACCGTCTCTTTTTGATCGTACATCGGCTGCAACAATCCAGTAAAAAGGTTTCCCTTTTTTACCATGTCTTTGTAATCTAATTTTTACTGGCATAATAATTAATTATTTGAGGTTCTCGACCTCGGTTATTAATGAGGGCGCAAAGATAATCTTTTATTCCTAATTATCAATACTTTATTTTGCTCTGAAAGTATTTTTTTTAGAACAGTAAACAAACGGGTGTTGGTGCTTTTACATCGTGTAAAAAAGTTAGTTTTCCAGTTGCTGCATCAATGCTAAAAACCGAAATATTATTGCTTTTTTGGTTGGCAACTAATAGGAATTTCCCACTAGGGTCTAGTGTAAAGTTTCTTGGCCAATCGCCATGTACAGGCATGGTTTGAATTTTTTCAATAGTGCCATCATATTTATTTCTTTTAAAAACAGCAATGCTATTTTCACCTCTATTAGAACCGTATATATAAAGTTCGTTTTTGGATAAATGAATATCGGCACACGAATTTTTTCCTTCAAAAGAAGCCTCCAAAGTTGAATCGTAATCAACTTGTTCAAAGCCAGAATCTGTTTTTTTAATAGATGTTATTGAACCGCCATATTCGTTAATAACGTAGGTGTACAATCCGTTTTTTGTGATTGCAAAATGCCTTGGACCAAGGTTTTCGGTAGTTTTAAAAATGGAAGGTGTCGCTAATTCGTAGTTGTTATTCTTTAATTTGTATTGATAAACTTTGTTTGTGCCTAAATCGGCTATGTAAATTTCATCTCTAAAAAATTGTGCTGAATGTGCATGCGATACGTTTTCTGCGGAATTATAGTTAAAAACTTGAGTCGCTTCGTTAAGTTTTCCATCTCTATTGATACTATAAATGGCTGCGCTACCACCACGATAATTAGATACAACCGCTTTGTTTCCTTGTTTGTTTAATGAAATATGGCAAGGTCCTTCGCCATTACTACTTACCTTATTAAGAAATTGTAATAGACCATTTTCTCGAATTTTAAAAGCCGAAACCGAGCCTCCAAGACTTTCACTTACGGCATAAACAAATTTTTTATTTGGCGAATAAGCTATAAACGACGGGTTTTCGGTGGCTATGGCTAATTGTAGTTCACTCAGTGTGCCTGTTTTTAAATCAAATTGCATTTTGTAAATACCTTCACTATTACCATTTGTATAAGTGCCTATGTAAAGTAGTACGTTTTGAGCACTAGATATTAAAAAGAAAAAAGAAAGACTTAAAAAAAGCAGTTTAGTTTTCATGTTTTTGAATTTTAGTAAATTCAAAAATAGGCTATTTGAATTTAGTTTTAAATGAAAAATAAATGAGATGATTGTTGGGCAAGTTTTTTGTTCAAAACTCTTTATAACTTTAGCTTTTGAAAGTGATATAATTCTGTATTTTTATAATCTTCGTTTGAAATTTCTAAACGACTTAACAACAAACATCTAAACAATAAAATGTACTTAATTTTCGATACAGAAACTACCGGATTGCCAAAACGTTGGGATGCACCTATTACCGATACCGATAATTGGCCACGATGCATCCAAATAGCATGGCAATTGCATGATGGTTTGGGAAATTGTATTGAACATCAAGATTATTTAGTGCAGCCTGATGGGTTTAACATACCGTATGATGCGGAGAAAATTCATGGTATTTCTACAGAGTTGGCACAAGAGCAAGGTATTCCGTTAGCTGAGGTTTTAAAAAAATTCAATGAAGCATTAAGTAAAACAAAATTTATAGTTGGGCAAAACGTAAAATTTGACCTAAATATTATGGGCGCCGAATTTGTACGAGGTGATGTTGCAAACCCACTGCAAGAATTACCAGTTTTAGATACTTGTACTGAACATACGGCAAGTTTATGTCAAATTCCTGGTGGTCGTTATGGTAAATTTAAGTTGCCAACACTAACAGAATTGCACGAACATTTGTTTAATGTGCCTTTTTCGGAAGCCCATAACGCCACTGCCGATGTGGAAGCAACAACACGTTGTTTTTTTGAATTAATTCGGTTAGAAGAATTTACCAAAGAACAATTAGATGTTCAACCCGATTATTTCCAGAAGTTTAAAGAAGCAAATCCAAAGGAAATTCAGCTTATAGGGTTAAAACACATCAACCTAAAACAAGAAAGTGCAAAGATTCGTGAAAGGTTAAAAAATGTTCAAACCGAAACGATTTCAACTGAAGAAATCAAACAAAATATTTCCGAATTGCAGGAAGTTGATTTTGTGCATCTTCATAACCATTCGCAGTTTTCTGTATTACAATCAACCATCAGCGTAACCGATTTAGTTGCTGTTGCTGCAGAGTACAACATGCCAGCAGTTGCACTAACCGACCACGCTAATATGATGGGTGCATTTCACTTTGTGAAAGCAGTAAGCAACCATAATAGAGGCGTTAAAGCCAAAAATGATGCAGCTATTGAAAAAGGCGAAACCCCGAAAGCCAAAGAAATTAAACCGATTATAGGATGCGAATTTTTTGTTTGTGAAGACCATACCGATAAAACTAGAAAAGATAATGGTTACCAAATAGTGCTATTAGCTAAAAATAAAAATGGCTATCACAATCTGGCAAAACTATCATCGCATGCGTTTGTAGATGGGTTTTATTATTTACCAAGAATTGACAAACAACTTATAGAAAAATATAAAGAAGATTTAATTGTATTAACGGGTAATTTATACGGTGAAGTACCTAGTAAAATTTTAAATATTGGCGAAAATCAAGCAGAAGAAGCCTTAATTTGGTGGAAAGAACAATTTGGTGACGATTTGTATGTAGAGTTGATGCGCCACAACCAAGAAGATGAAAACCGCGTAAACCCAGTGTTAATTGGCCTTGCCAAAAAACACAATGTAAAATTAGTAGCAACCAATAACACTTACTATAGTAAAAAAGAAGATGCCAACGCACACGATATTTTACTGTGTGTAAAAGATGGCGAAAAACAGGCAACACCAATAGGTCGTGGTCGTGGGTATCGCTACGGTTTACCTAATCAGGAGTATTATTTTAAGTCTGCAGAGGCGATGAAGCAGCTTTTTAAAGATGTTCCTGAAGCAATAGCTAATATTCAAGAGGTTGTAGATAAAGTTGAAGCGTACGAGTTGGCGCGCGAAGTATTACTTCCAGCCTTCAATATTCCCGAAGAATTTAAAAATGAAGAAGATTTAATTGATGGTGGTAAACGTGGTGAAAACGCCTATTTAAAATATTTAACTTTTGAAGGAGCTAAAAAACGTTATGGTGAAGAACTTTCAGAAGAAGTTATAGAACGTCTTAATTTCGAACTCGATGTTATTCAAAATACAGGCTATCCTGGGTATTTCCTAATTGTAGAAGATTTTATTCGCGAAGCCCGAAAAATGGACGTGTCCGTAGGTCCAGGTCGTGGTTCTGCAGCAGGTTCGGTAGTTGCGTATTGTTTATGGATTACAAATATCGACCCGCTTAAGTACGATTTACTTTTTGAGCGTTTCCTAAATCCAGACCGTGTGAGTATGCCCGATATCGATATCGATTTTGATGATGAAGGTAGAAGCAGAGTAATGGATTATGTAATCAAAAAATACGGTAGCAACCAGGTAGCACAAATTATTACCTATGGTACTATGGCTGCAAAATCGTCCATTCGTGATACTGCTCGGGTATTGGATTTACCGCTTTTTGATGCCGATCGCATTGCGAAATTAATTCCTACGATGTCTAAACTGAACAAGATTTTCGGTTTAAGTGAAAAGGAATTGGGCAGTAAATTCAGGGCGGAAGATTTAGAGAAAGTTAATCAACTTTTAAACATTTCCGAAGGAAGCGATTTAGAAGCCGAAACCGTAAATCTTGCAAGAATATTGGAAGGTTCGGTTCGAAATACGGGTATTCATGCTTGCGGTGTTATTATTACGCCCGATGATATTACCAAATTCGTTCCAGTAGCAACTGCAAAAGATTCCGATTTATATGTCACCCAATTTGATAACTCGGTGGTTGAAGAAGCTGGTTTATTAAAAATGGATTTCTTAGGGCTGAAAACTTTAACCTTAATTAAAGACACCGTCAAAATTGTAAAAGCAAAACATGGTATTTTGCTCGATCCCGATAATTTTCCACTTGATGATGTAAAAACCTATGAGTTATTTCAACGTGGTGAAACAGTTGGCGTGTTCCAATACGAGTCACCTGGGATGCAAAAACACCTTAAAGAACTAAAACCAACCGTTTTTGAAGATTTAATTGCCATGAATGCCTTGTACCGTCCAGGACCTATGGAATATATACCAAGTTTTACACGTCGTAAGCATGGTGACGAGCCAATTGAATACGATTTAGATGCCATGGAAGAATACCTAAAGGAAACGTATGGTATCACGGTATATCAAGAGCAGGTGATGTTGCTTTCCCAAAAACTGGCAGGGTTTACAAAAGGTGAAGCCGACGTACTTCGTAAAGCCATGGGTAAAAAGCAAATTGCGGTACTCGATAAAATGAAACCTAAATTTGTTGAGCAAGCCAGTGCTAATGGGCACGATGCCAAAGTGTTGGAAAAAGTTTGGAAAGATTGGGAAGCATTTGCAAGTTACGCCTTCAATAAATCGCATTCTACCTGTTATGCTTGGATAGCCTACCAAACTGCCTATTTAAAAGCGCATTATCCAGCAGAATATATGGCAGCGGTACTTTCTAATAATATGAACGACATCAAACAGGTTACCTTCTTTATGGAAGAATGCAAGCGCATGAAGTTGGATGTACTTGGTCCAGATGTGAACGAATCGTTTTATAAATTTTCTGTAAATAAAGATAATGCAGTACGTTTTGGAATGGGTGCCATTAAAGGTGTTGGTCATGGAGCTGTAATAACTATTGTTGATAACAGGAAAAAAGATGGACCATATAAATCGATTTTTGACTTAGCTAAACGTATCGATTTACGTGCAGCCAACAAAAAAGCGTTCGAAAATTTAGCTTTAGCAGGCGGATTTGATGGTTTTGGTACAACACACCGTGCACAATATTTTCATGATGATGGCGATGGCATTACCTTTCTAGAAAAGGCTATTCGTTATGGAGCAAAACATCAAGAAAATGAAAATTCAGCGCAAGTAAGTTTGTTTGGCGATGCTAGCGATGTACAAATAGCAGAACCTCAAGTACCACCATGCGAAGAATGGGGAACTATGGAAAAATTGGCACGTGAGAAAGAAGTCGTAGGCATTTATATTTCCGGACATCCTTTGGACGATTTTAAAATTGAAATGAATACCTTCTGCAACGCCAATTTAGCCTTATTTAAAGATTTAGAAAGCTATGTAAATAGAGAGTTGGTGTTTGGTGGCGTAGTTACCGATGTGCAACATCGTGTTAGTAAACAAGGTAAAGGTTGGGCTATGTTTACCGTTGAAGATTATACCGATAGTTTTGAGTTTCGCATTTTTGGCGAAGAATACTTAAAATTCAGGCATTTTTTAATGAAAAGCAATTTTGTGTTTGTAAAAACCTTAATTCGTGAAGGTTGGGTAAATAAAGATACAGGTAAAAAAAGCGAACCTAGGTTGCAATTTAATAGCTTTCAATTGCTTCACGATGTTATGGAGAATTATGCTAAAAAATTATCAATACAACTAGATATTAAAGATTTAAGCGAACAAAAAATAATTGCTTTAAAAGAATTAATTCATCTACACCCAGGTAATCAATCACTAAATTTTGTTGTTTACGATAATAAGGACATGCTTAAACTATCAATGCCAAGTAGAAAACAAAAAGTAAAAGTGTCACAAGAACTTCTTAATGAGCTACAAAATCAAGATGTTATGTTTAAGTTGAATTAATTTTTCAATACTATGGTAGGATTTTTTGCGTTTTAACTGTTATACGTTTAAAGTATAATAATTTAAAACTTCCCCATTTATGAAAACATTAAAAGTCTTATTAGTATTAGTAGCCATAGGGTTTATGTCCTGTGAAAGTAAAAGCACTTCAGATGATGATCTTTCAGCGTCATCAACTGTAAATTCAGAAGTTATTGTTGAAGATATTGAAAGCGTTTTAGATAATGTTTCCATATATTCAGATGCATCATTTGGTATAGGAATAACTTCAAAAACAGTTTCATCTTCAAAAGAAGCAGAAGCTGTAAACAAGCGTGGTCGTTCTGGGTTTTTTAAAGATTGTGCAGATATTACAATTGAAATAGCAAACGGTACTATAACTACAACAATTGCTTTTAGCGGTGAATGTGAAGATTATGATGGAAACATCATCACAGGAACTATTAAAAAAATTAGAGCAATTTCAGATACCAGTAAAGAACGAACACTAATTATTGAAAACTTAACCATCAACGGTTACGTAATTAATGGCACTAAAACTTATTTCTACACCACTAGTAATGATAATGGAAACCCTGCGTTAACCAGTTCTGTTGATATATCGGTTGAAACTGATGAAGGTACTATTACTAAAGTAGGAACAAGAACCATTGAAATTACTGCAGGAGCTGATACCGATTCTTGTTATGATGATGAAAAAACAATTACAGGCTCATCAACTATTACATTAGCAAATGGTGCTACCTTTACTGTAGAAATTACAACGCCTTTGATACAACCAGCAGGATGTCGATATATAGCTTCAGGTGTTAAACAATATACAAATGCAAATGGTACTGTAACAGTAGATTATGGTGACGGTACATGCGATAACATTGCTACAAAAACAGCACTAGATGGTACAGTAACCGAATTACAAATTGGAAAAAAAAGACATCATTAAAAAATATAATTTCTTATTTTTAAAAAGAGTTGTTGGTTTATAGCAACTCTTTTTTTGTTATCTTTTTTAAAGAATTACACATAAAAACAATTAAAAAACAAAGCAAATAGCCATAAACAATGTTAGTATAAAGAAAACAAATTGTTACCTTGTAAGCTTTAGAAAAAAAATTGACTAATTTTGCATTACAAATAGTAGATTACGAATTTAAAGACAAATATTATGGCATTAGAAATAACAGATGCAACGTTTGAAGAAACAGTATTGAAAAGTGATAAACCAGTTTTGGTTGATTTTTGGGCAGCTTGGTGTGGGCCATGTAGAATGGTTGGACCAATTATTGAACAAATAAGTGAAGAATACGAAGGTAAAGCAGTTGTTGGTAAAGTTGATGTAGATGCTAATCAAGAATTTGCTGCAAAATATGGCGTGCGTAACATACCTACAGTTTTGGTTTTTCAAAACGGTGAAGTAGTAGGGCGTCAAGTAGGTGTAGCACCAAAAAATGCCTATACAGAAGCAATTGATTCGCTTTTATAATCAATATATAAAAAGAAAACTTAAAAGGTTTGCCATTATGGTAAACCTTTTTTTATTTTAGATGAAAATTAAATTAAAAGATGAGTGATAAAATAAAAGTTCAAGATGCTATTGATAGCAAATTTATAGAACAACGCAAAGTGTTTTTGTGGGGACAAGTTGATGATGCATCGGCAAAACACGTAATAGATAGACTAATGTATTTGGATTCTTTAAGTACTTACGATATTCAATTATACATTAATAGTCCTGGTGGTTACGTTACATCTGGATTTGCAATTTACGATTGTATAAAATCTTTAAACAGTCAAGTTTCAACCATTTGTACAGGTTTTGCAGCTTCAATGGGTTCTATTATATTATCTGCTGGAGCCAAAGGAAAACGTTTTATACAACCACATGCACGTGTTATGATACATCAACCAAGCGGTGGCGCACGTGGGCAAGCAAGTGATATTGAAATTACAGCAAAAGAAATTATCATTACTAAAGAATTAAGCGCTCAAATATTAGCAGATAACTGCGGGCAAACTTTTGAAAAAGTAATGAAAGATTTTAACCGCGACCATTGGATGGGTGCTCAAGAATCTGTAGCTTACGGTATTGTTGATGGTATTTTAGGATAGATTTGTGTGAATATTCAAAACGAACTTAATAAAGCAGAAGGTTTTAAAAACCTTGAATTACTTGCAAAACAAGTAGTTGAAGGGTTTATAGCTGGTATGCACAAAAGTCCGTTTCATGGGTTTTCAGCAGAATTTGCAGAACATAAAATATATAATAAAGGCGAAAGTACCCGCCATATAGATTGGAAGTTGTTTGCAAAAACAGAGAAACTATACACCAAGCGTTATGATGATGAAACTAATTTACGTTGTCACATCATAATTGATAATAGTAGCTCGATGCATTACCCTGAAATGCGTTCGTTTTCAATTGAAAACCTTAATAAAATTGCATTTTCAGTTTTGGCTTCAGCTTCGTTAATGCATATTTTAAAAAAGCAACGCGATGCAGTGGGATTGAGTATTTATAGTGATGCTTATGATTATTATGCACCCGAAAAAGGCAGTGAACGCCATCATCAAATGCTATTAAATCATTTAAATGAAGCAGTTGTTTCAAAGGCATCAAATAAGCAAACTGAAACTTATAAGTATTTGCATGAAATAGCCGAAAAAATTCATAAACGTTCCATGATTTTTTTGTTTACCGATATGTTTCAAACCTCAGAAGATGAAATGAAGTTGTTTGAAGCACTTCGACATTTAAAATATAACAAGCACGAAGTTATTTTATTTCATGTTTTTGATAAACAAAAAGAGCTATTTTTTGATTTTGACAACAAACCAAAACGATTTATAGATGTTGAAACAGGCGATTACATCAATTTATATGCTGATGGAATAAAGGAAAATTATAATCGTGCTGTAAGCAATTATTTTGAAGCTTTAAAACTTAAATGCCTGCAATACAAGATAAAATATGTAGAAGCAGATATAAATAAAGACTTTAATAATATACTAACAACCTATATGGTTGAGCGAAAAAAGTTTGTTTAAAAAAAATGTTTAAAAAAACCTAAAAAAAGGTTTGAGATATTAAAAAAGGCGTGTATATTTGCAACCGCAATAAAGCAACGGTCTGGTAGTTCAGTTGGTTAGAATGTCGCCCTGTCACGGCGAAGGTCGCGGGTTCGAGTCCCGTCCAGACCGCGAAAATTGCTAAAAAGCTCTAAGAAATTAGGGCTTTTTTTGGCAACTTAAAGAAGTTGTGTTGTTCCCGAAGTAATTCGGGAAAGTAGTTTACCAAAGCAATTTGGTATTCCAATGAGAAGCTTTCCTTTTTTCTATCTAGAAAATCGGGATGCTTTTTTGTTTTATAATAGTTTCTTAGCAACTAAAAATAAGTTAAATAAGATTTTAGTTTTTTCTTACAAAATCAAAATAAATATAAGATATGAACCCAAAATACATTTTTTGTAAAAAGCCATTTATCTTGTTTTTTTTTAATTATCTGTTGTTTATTGTAAAAATGATGATATTGATGATGGGAAATCAAATCAAATAAAAAAAGCAAAAAACGATGATGAGTTTGCTATTTATATTTTTGGAGTAAATATTAAAGCAAATTTTATGGTTACTATATTGGGCTAAAGCGGAGTTGGAATAAAAGATACTAAGGTTTTCTATTGGAAAAGAAACAGTATTTACAGACCATAATGATGTTTTTGTAATCAATAGTGCAAATGTTTATGAGAATTTTTGCATTTATAAAAGTAGCTAAAGAAAGCTATATTGAGGGAAGTAGAAGTATAGCCCCTATTTTAAACGAAACTAATAATATTCAAATTACTTTATTAAAAAAGAATATTATAGGTGCTGTTAATTCAAGAAATGCGTCTTCCATATCATTACCTAATGGTTTAAAAATAGAATTTCAATGAGTGTTTTAGAAAGAACAAAGTACAGCTATTAAATCTGGCAATTATTATGAGGTAGAAGTTATGCATTTCAGTTGGTTGAATTGTGCGCTCCAATAGAAACCATTAAAGCTTGTATTTCTGTGAAATTTGATGATGGAATTGACATTTCCAACACTTATATTACTGTGTCAAGAAACTTAAAAAACAAGATTTGTTAAAATAATAAGAATAATTGGATACTAGTAAAATAATTAGTAGATAAAAATTGAAAATAAAAAAATAGTTAGTAAATTACTAAATTATCAAAATAAAATTCCATTTGTTTTTTGTTTATCATGAAAAGTAATGCATTATATCTTTTTTTTAAAAAACCTTTAAAAGCCGGTTTTTCAGCATTTATAATATTACTTATTATTTCTCAATTTATTGCCTATCAAAAGTATTTAATAAATGAAAATGAAGAAAAAAAAGCAATAAACAATCAAGTAAACTTAATTAAAGAAAAACTACAAAGCCTAGTTATGTACAGTTATACAGCCACAAAAACTTTGGCGTATATAGTTGAACGAAATGGTATACCAACCGATTTTGATAAAATTGCAATAGAATTATTAGAACGAAACAAATATTTTGATGTAGTAGAATTAGTAGATGGTAATGGGTTTATAACACATGTTTACCCATTAAAAAATAATAACGTAATTGGTTTTAATATTATCACAAGTGCAACAGCAAGTAGTGGCGCACTGGCAACTATAAAACGAAAAGACTTTTTTATAGCAGGTCCAGTTAATCTAAGACAAGGCGGTGTAGGTATGATAAGCAGGCAGCCCATTTTTATAAACGGTAAATTCTCTGGTTTTTCAGCAGTGGTTACAAAACTGTCCACCTTTTTTTCCGATTTAAATATAAATACCTCAATAGATAATCATTTTATTTACCAATTATCAAGAGTTAATCATAAAACAGGAAAGGAAGAATTCTTTTTAAAAAACAATGTTGCTTCTTTTAAAAATTTTGCCGTACCAATAGAAATGGCTTTTGGAGAATGGAAATTATATGTTGTTCCAGCAAAACAACCAATTAATACAGCAATATGGTTTTCGTTATTTGGGTTTTTATTAACATTAATAGGTAGTTGGAGTGTATGGTATTTTGTAGGGCAATCAGATCGATTTGAAAAACGAGTTAACATTAAGTTACATCAACAAGAATCGCAGTTAAAAAAAATTCATGAAACAACCAGTCAGCGCATAAAAAAAAGTGAGTCTAGTTTAAATAAAGCACAGCAAATAGCAAAGCTTGGTAGTTGGGAATTTGATATTGAAAAAAGTAAATTATCATGGTCTAAAGAAATGTTTAGAATCTTTGAAAAAGACCCTAAGTATTTTAAAGTTACTCAGCACGCTTTTTATAAAACCATACATCCAGAAGATAAAGAGATGGTATTAAAAACATTCAAAGATTCGTTAAAAAACAACAAACCATATAAAATTATTTACAGATTAAAGTTTGATGATAAAAAAATAAAATATGTTCATGAACAATGTGAAACTTTTTACGATGAAAACAAATACCCTAAAAAATCATTTGGCACAGTACAAGATATTACCGACAGAAAAAAAATTGAAGAAGTATTAAAAAACAGCGAGCTTTTATACAGAAGCCTAACCTCTAATGCTCCAGTGGCTATTTTTAATGTAAATAAACAAGGTGATTGCACTTATGTAAATGAAGAATGGATGAAGTATTCAGGAATGAGTTTTGATGAAGCAATGGGAAAAGGTTGGCAAAACGCGTTACATCCAAACGATAAAGAACGCGTATTACAAGAATGGCAAGAAACAATATTAAATAATAGAGAGTTTAAATCTGAATTAAGATTTCAAGATGCAAATGGCAAAACAACGTGGTTAGTAGCAAAAGCAACAAAGTTATTGGATGCAAATAATAACTTGTATGGGTATATAGGTATGGCATCAGACATAACAGAAAGAATTAATAATGAAAAAGAATTGTTAAACTATAAAAACAATCTTGAAGAATTAGTGAATTTAAGAACAGAAGAATTAAATGAAGGTAAAGAAGCTTTATTAAATTTACTTGAAGATTTAAATTTTCAATCACAAGAATTAGAAAAAGAAAAAGTAAAAGCACAATCTGCCGATTTAATGAAATCAGCCTTTTTAGCCACCATGTCGCACGAGTTAAGAACACCAATGAACTCAATTATTGGATTTACAGGCATCCTTTTAAAAGAATACGCAGGACCTTTAAACCAAGAACAAAAAAAACAACTTTCAATGGTTAAAACCAGTGGAGAACACTTATTAGGGTTAATTAATGATGTGTTAGATATTTCTAAAATTGAAGCAGGAAAATTAAAAGTTTCAATTTATCCTTTTAATTATTTAAAAACGTTACAAAAAACTTTAGACTTCCTATTGCCACAAGCCTTAAAAAAAGGGCTTAAATTAAAAACAGAAATATCAAAAATAAATATAACCCTAAATAGTGATGAGCGCAGGGTAGAACAAGTATTACTAAACTTATTATCTAATGCTATTAAATTTTCAAGCAAAGGAAATATTACAGTAAAAGTAGATGTGTTTGAAAACACACTCGTTACTCAAGTAATAGATCAAGGTATTGGTATTAGTGAAAAAGACCTTAACAAACTATTTATTCCGTTTATACAGTTAGATAGTGGTTTAAGCAGAAGCCATGAAGGTACAGGCTTGGGATTGGCAATTTGCAAAAACTTAGTAGAGAAATTAGGAGGAACAATACAAGCTACAAGTAAAAAAGAAGTTGGCAGTAATTTTACTTTCAAATTACCATTAGAATAAAAAAGTAAATTCACTCACTATTTAATACTCTTTTATCAAGTATTTTCTTATATTTAGTAATTAAGCGTTTAGTTACAAAACACATAAAATATTTATTCTATGAAATCAACTATTTTAATAATTGAAGATAATGAACAAAATATGTACATGTTGTCTTATTTACTAGAGAAAAGTAATTACATTATAATAAAAGCATTTAACGGAGTGGAAGGATTAAGGTTAGCGCATGAAAATAACCCTCAAATTATATTAATAGATATCCAGCTTCCAGACATGGATGGCTATGAAATATGTAACAAGTTGCGGCATAATGGGCTTCCTAAAACAACAACTATCATTGCCGTAACGTCTTACGCCATGGGAGGCGATAAAGAAAAAGCTATTGAAGCAGGAGCTGATGGCTATTTAGAAAAACCAATTAATCCTGATACCTTTGTAATTCAAATGGAAAGCATTATTAAAGGAAAATAAAAATGAATAAGAAAACTGTTTTAATAGTGGATGACACTTATGAAAACCTGTACTTGCTTAAGGTAATACTAGAAGAAGCTGGGTTTAATGTTGTTGAGGCTTATGATGGTCGTGAAGGGCTTAAAATGTTACACCAAAATGGAAATGTAGATCTTATAATTTCAGACATTTTAATGCCAATAATGGACGGCTATTTATTTTGTCAAGCATGCAAAAAAGAAAAATTATTTAAAAATATACCATTTATTTTTTACACTTCTACATACACAGAAAAATTAGATGAAGACTTTGCCTTAAAATTAGGAGCAGCACAATTTTTAAGAAAACCAATAGACCACGATCAATTGCTTTTTGTTATAAACGAAATTTTCGACTCAAAAAAAGCACAAGTAAAATATTCCAAAAAAGCAAGAATTTCAGAGGGTGAAGTATTAAAACTTTACAGCGAGCGATTAATTAACAAACTAGAACAAAAAAGTTTAGATCTAGGGCAAGAAGTAATGGAACGTAAAAGAGTTGAGCAATTATTAATTCATAAAAATGAAATATTAGATTTAATAGCTATAAATACACCATTAAACATCATTTTCGACAAAATATTGTTAAATTACCAATCTATCCACCCAGAATATTTTGGTTCTATAAGTTTACTTGATATTGATGGAATTCATATAAATTTAGAATCTGCACCTTCAATGCCAGAAGCTTACAATATTGCTACAAAAAAAATAGCAATTGGCAAAAATGTTGGTTCCTGCGGTGCCGCAGCATTTACAAAAAAACCAGTAATAGTCTCAGATATAAGTAACGATGCACTATGGAAAGATTATAAAGATTTAGCAAAAAAACACAACTTAAAATCTTGTTGGTCATTACCTATTATATCTCAAAATAACGAACTATTAGGAACATTTGCAATTTATAGTAAATCTATAAACACACCTTCTTTAGATGATATTCAACAACTCAATTTTAGTGTAAGTTTAGTAACAATTGCAATTGAAAAACTTAAGATAGTTACAGAAATTAAAAAGAAAGATGAAGCTTACAAGGCATTAATAAATCAAGTAACCGACCCTATCATTACATTTTCTTTAGATGGAACAATACATGAATTTAATAGTGCTACATATACTAATTTAGGATATAGTAAAAAAGAGTTTTCAAACTTAAAAATACAAAACTTAATTGTAGGCAATTTAGTAGTAAATGAAGCTGTCTACAAGCAAATACTTAAAGGAAAATCTGTAATTTTTATAAGGCAGTTAATGCGTAAAGATAAAAGTATATTTGATGTAGAAATATCTGCAAAACTTCACCAAGACGGTCGTATAGTTGCAATTGCGCGCGACATTACCGAAAGGCAAAACAATTTAAAAGCATTAAAAACCGCAAAAGAGTTTTCAGAAAATCTTGTTAAATCATTAAGATTAGGGCTGGTTGTTGTTAATAATATTGGCGAAATAATTGATGTAAACCCAGAATTTTGTAAAATGTTAGGTTTCAAACGATCTGAATTAGTTGGAATTAAAAGACCATTTCCTTATTGGTTTCCAGATCATTATGCAAAATTAGAAGAAGCCTTTTGTAAAACATTAAAAGGTGTGGTAGGAGAGTATGAATTTAAATATATTCGAAAAAATGGTGAATGTTTTCCGGTTGCATTAAAAACATCTATAATAAAAGATGATAAAGATGTAATTCAATTATTTTTTGCAACAATTGAAGATATTTCCGAACGTAAAAAAGCCGAAAAAAAACTTCAACTAAGTGAAAAATCTTTAACTGAAGCACAAAAAATAGCAAAAATAGGAAGCTATAACCTAAACTTAAAAACCCAAAAAGCCCAAACCTCTATTTCGTTCAATAAAATAGTTGGTGTTGATGCAAATGCTGAATTAACATTTTTTGATTGGAGACAAATAACACACCCAGAAGATACACCAACTAACCAAAAAACCTTAGAACAATGTATCAAAACAGGCGAAAAATTTGATTTACAATACAGAATTCTAACAAATGATAAAAAAGAATTAAAATGGATTCATGGATTAGGCGAGGTAATTTATGAAGACGGTGAAGCTGTTAACTTTTTTGGAACTATACAAGATATAACCGAACGTAAATTGATAGAAAATGAAATTGCTAAAACCAATGCGCAGCTTGTTGTAGCAAACAAAGAGTTAAATACTTTACGAAACCAATTAGAACAAGAAAACATTTACCTTAGAAATGAAATAAATCTAGTGTTTAATCACGAAGAAATGGTATATGGCAGTTTAGAGTTCAGTAAAGTTTTAGCAGAAATAGAAAAAGTAGCACCTACTACCGCAACTGTATTATTACAAGGAGAATCTGGAACAGGTAAAGAATTGTTGGCAAGAGCAATACACAATAATAGTTTAAGAAATAATAAACCATTAATAAAAGTAAATTGCTCTGCAATACCCAGAGAACTAATGGAGAGTGAACTATTTGGGCATAAAAAAGGATCTTTTACAGGAGCAATTAGTGACAAAGCTGGAAAATTTGAATTGGCAGATGGCGGCACATTGTTTTTAGATGAAATAGGCGAGTTGCCCTTAGATATGCAACCAAAAATTTTAAGATTTTTACAAGAAGGTGAAATTGAAGTTGTTGGAGGAACAGAATTGAAAAAATTAGACGTTCGTGTTATTGCAGCAACAAATAGAAATCTTAAAGAAGAAATAGAAAAAAAACTATTTAGAGAAGACCTCTTTTTTAGGCTAAATGTTTTTCCTTTAGAAGTACCTCCTTTAAGAAAACGAAAAGACGATATTCCTTTGTTGGTAGAACATTTTGTTGATAAATTTAATAAAGCCTACACAAAAAATATTAAATACATTTCAGACGAAGCAATGTCTCTATTAAAAGAATACGAATGGCCAGGAAATATTCGAGAATTAGAAAACTTAATAGAAAGAGCTTCCATATTGGCAACCAATGAAACTCTTATTATCCCTGGTTTTGAATCGGAAAGTCAAAAATCAAAAAAAACAATCCGTAATAATAATTTATCATTAGATTTTATTCAAAAAAACCATATTCTACAAGTGCTTGAGCAATGTAACTGGAAAATTAGCGGTTCTCAAGGTGCTGCAGTTTTATTAGATTTAAAACCTAGTACATTACGAGATAAAATGACTAAACTTAATATAGTCAAACCAATTTAAAATTCACGAAATACCGCTATTCCAAGATTTAAATTTAATTCATCTAACGAAATACCGCGACTTGCTTATAAAATGTTTTTCATATAAAATATTTTAATTATTTGAAAATCAATTTATTAATATCATTCTAAAGTCTTTCATTTACTTTGGCATATCAATTGTCTTAAGTTTACTAGCTGTAGAATAAACGTAAAGCTAAATTTTGCTTGTATTTGAAAAAAATGATAATTCTACATTAACAGTAAATACTCAATATATAGATGCCAATAACTAAATTTTGGAAAAAATATAGAGTTTTATTTTTTTAAAAGAATTCAAGTATTTAAGCAAATATAATTTAAATACCATTATGTAGAAAGTCATATTATATACAAAAACAAAACCTATTTTTAAAATCTTTTGCCTAAAAAAATACTTTTTAAAAACGCCAATTTTAATTAAAATCAAAATGGAAACAACAAAACATCATATGTGGCGACTTTACCCAGATATTGCTATATCAAAATTTATTACAAAAAACATAGCATTTTCTGTATCCGATAAGAATGGACGCATTGTTTATGCCAACGAAAAATTTTGTGGTATTACTGGACGTAAAGAAAATGAACTTATTGGCGTTGAAAATAGTTTATATTCAGCAACTCATCATAAAGATCTTTTTTATAAACACTTATGGCATACAATAGAACAAGGTTTGATATGGAATGGTATTTTAAAAAACACAACAAAAACTGGCAAAAAAATTTATTTAGAAACTACTATAGTTCCAATAAAAGATGATGATGGTAATATTGAAAGCTATGTTTCTATGTTTTTAGATGCTTCGGAAATAAAAACTGAAGCTGTAAAGTAGTTCGGTTTTTTTTAATAATTAAAAAAAATTAAGTTTTAAAAATTTAGATACAAATATCCTACTTAATATAAATTATAAATATGATACCAATAAAAAATGTAATGTTGATAGATGACAATAAATTAGATTTATTTGTCAACCAAAGAATACTTAAAACGTATCATAATAACATAAGAGTTATACATTACCAAAATCCTTTGTTAGCTTTGAAATACCTCCAAATTTCATTACTTAAAAATAATTTAAATCATTTTACAAGACCCAATGTTTTGTTTTTAGATATAAATATGCCTCAATGTACAGGTTTTGAATTTCTTGAAAAACTAATTAAGCAAAATCAATTAGAAATTCAAAATTTAAAAATTTACATACTTTCTTCGTCAACAAGTCCTAAAGACATAAATAAGGCAAAGTTAAATCCAATATGTTCAGGTTATATAAATAAACCTCTAACTATTGAAAAACTTCATGAAATACTCAATATTAATAAGTTGAATTTAAATAAACGAATAGTTTTAAAAAGGTTAAGTATATAGTTTTTAAATGGTATATTTTAACTTAAGTATTTTTTTAAACACGCTAAATTTCTTTTTAAAATGAATTTCGTATGCAACTAATATTTTTAGTAAGCAACTAGGCTAAAATTAGTTAATATTCTAAAATTTATTTTATTTGTAAAAAATAAACTACAAATAAATATGAGATTATAAAAAAAATGATGATAATCTTTATTTTTTACTTGCACGCACTTATAATAAAACTTACATTTATAAATAATTATTAAAAAATAAAAAACCAATTAATCATGGAAGGATATTGTGTAAAGTGTAAAGACAAAAAAGAAATAAAAGATGCTGCTGAAGTTACTATGAAAAACGGTAGAAAAGCAATGAAAGGCAAATGCCCAAGTTGTGGTACTGGTATGTTCAGAATATTAGGTAAATAGTCTTATAAGTCTTATTCATTTAACCAAAGCACAGGTTTAGTTTAATTAAAACTTAACTTGTGCTTTGTTATGTTTTGTAGTTAATAAGTTGCTCTAAAATTACTTCAACACCTTCTTCTGCATTGCTTTTAGTTTTAAAACGGGCAATTTTTTTTACATCATCATGTGCATTTTCCATGGCATAACTAAAATGTGCCAGTTCTAGCATTTGCAAATCATTATTATAATCGCCAAAAACCATAGTTTCTTCTTTGGTAATACCCAATTCTTTTTGTAACATACTTAAGGCGTAGGCTTTGTTGGCATTGGCATGAGAAATGTCTAGCCAATTTTGACCAGATACAATAATTTGCATGTTATTTTTTAATTCATTTATATGAGGAAAAATGTGTTTTTCAGAACTTTCAAAATGATACACAGCAATTTTTAAAAAATCATCATCATCAACTGTAGTTAAATCGTCAACTATTTTATATTCAGAATAATATTTACTAAATTTTGAAATAAAATCTGAATTAGAAGTTTCAAGGTAAGCCGATTTTCTTCCGCATAAAACAATATAGGTATTATTAATTTTACGCAACATTTCTATAGCTTTTAATCTGTTTTCTAATGATAAGGTTAACAAAATATGTTCTTTATTATCATGTTTCATCATGCCGCCATTTTCAGCTATTATAGAAATGTCATCTTTAATTGTATGTAGTTTTTCTAAAATGCTTTGGTATTGGCGTCCGCTTGCAGCAACAAAATGAATGTTTTTTTTCTTAAGATGAATAAACTGATTTAAAAATCGTTCACTAACTTCACTTTTAGGGTTTAGTAGCGTGCCATCCATGTCTGAAACTACTAGTTTAACTTTTGAAAAATTCATATAAAAAATTAAAGCACAAAAATACTATTCTAAAATTTAATTAATGTTAGTTTAATGCTAATCTATTACTTTTCACTAAAAAAGATTTTGATATTTTTTTTGAGATTATTTTGATACATCTATTTTTGTAAATTGCAATAAATTAAAACGACACGTTTATAGTATGGTAACCTTAAAACAATTAGCAAAAGAGTTAAATGTTTCAATCTCAACAGTTTCTAAAGCATTGAATAACAGTGAAGAAATTGGAGAAGAAACCGTTAAGCGTGTAAAAGAACTTGCCGAACTTTATAATTATAAACCTAACAAAGTAGCATTAAGTTTAAAACAAAATGCAACAAAAACCATAGGAGTTATAATTCCAGATATTTTAAACCATTTTTTAGCAAAAGTGCTTTTTGGTATTGAAAGAGAAGCTACTAAATACGGATATAATATAATTACCTGTATATCAAACGAATCGCTAGAACAGGAAAAAGAAAGTCTTCGCCTATTAGCCAATGGTAGTGTTGATGGTTTTATTTTATCAGTAGCCGAAGAAACGCAAATTAAAAATGAGATTGAACATTTTAAAAGAACCATAACACAAGGGTTGCCTATAGTAATGTTTGATAGAGTTGCACATGATGTTTTGTGTGACAAAGTTATAGTAGATGATTTTGATGCAACCTTTAATGCAACCAAAAATTTATTTTCCGAAAACAGAAAGCACATTGCCTTCATATCAACTTTAGATGGTTTAAGTGTTGGAAAATTAAGAGAACGCGGATATAAAAAAGCAATTTTTGAAACAACAGGCGGCGAACCTTTGGTTTTAAAAATTAAAAAGAAAGACGATCAACAGAAAAAGATAATGGCTTTTTTTAAAAAAAATCCTGAAATAGATGGAGTTATTGCCGCAGATAGTTCGTCAGGTATTATTGCTATAAATACCGCTGTTAAATTAGGACTAAAAGTGCCAAAAAATATATCTGTAATAGGTTTTGCTAGTAAATCGGATTCGTACCATACCATTCCACAATTAACTACAATTAGGCAACATGCTAAAGAAATTGGTACAAGTGCTGCACAAATGCTTATTAATAGACTTCAGAATAAGCCAATAGATGTTGATGTAAAAACTAAAATTGTAAAAACTACATTAATCAAAGGCAAGTCTATTTTGTAAGTTTTGTTTTTCTTTAGATTGATTTTAAACTAACAAATTACATTTCATCGAATAAAAACTACATTTCATCGATTTTATTTTATTTAATCATTCGTTTTGTAATACTTTAGCAACTCTTAAAAAGCGCCCCAATATTCCCTAAGCAATTTAAGAAAAGTTAATCCATTTTTTTTGACTGTAAAGTCATATTCCCTCAAAATAGTATTTTATAAATCTGTGCGTTTTTTTTGTGCATTCGATTTTAAGTTAATTATCCATTTTTTCCCTCTAACTCGGGTTTTGTTTTTCAAAGTCTTGGTTACCGTTTTGTTTTAACATTTAGAAGAATAAATAATTTAACCTTAAAATCAAATATTATGAAAGCCCTAAAAATTACCTTTATTTTGGCATTGCTTATCACATCTTTAACGTCTTGCACAAAACAAGATTTAAACGAGGATGACATTTTAAAATCTCCAGAGACTGAAAACGTTCTATACACAGGAGGTGATATTGATGAATAAAAAATCTTAACCCAATAAATAAAAGCTCTTTACCAAACAGGTAAGGAGCTTTTTTTATAACAAAATTATAGATACTTTTGGTAGAACTGATAACAATCCATTTTTATTGAAACTTAAAGTATTTTATATTGTAGTTTGCTTCAGCTTAAATTATTCTTTTTCTCAAGAAAGTTATAATTTAAAAAAAATAGATTCATTAAAACAATTTATTCTAAATATTCAAGATTCTACATTAGTAGGAAAAACCAATTACACAATAGCTGAGTATTATAGAAAAGCTACACCTTTAACCGATAGTGCCTTTTATTATTACCATAAAGCTGAAAAAATATTTAAGAAATTAAACTCTAAATATGAATTGGCTTTAACATTGTATGGTATTGCTGTAATTCAAAAAAATGAAAAAGATTTTATAGGCAGTGAAGTGTCTTCCGTTGAAGCATTATCGTTATTAGAACCACTAGGTGAAACGAATGAAATAATAGGTAGTAAAGCTTTTATATATAATAATTTAGGTATTGTTTTTAAAGAGTTAGAACAATATGATGAATCTGTAAAATACCATACGAAAGCTCTTAAACTCAAAGAAAGATTAAAAGGAGATAATAAGGAAACAATCAACATCTCAAAAAACAATATAGGTAATACTTATAAAAATGCAAAGCAGTATGGTTTAGCAATTGAGTATTATAATCAAATTTTAGGTGATGAAGATTTTATAAAAAAGAATCAAAGCATGTATGCTCTAGTGCTAGACAACTATGCGCATACATTATACTTATCAAATAAGCACAAGCAGTTGCCTGATTTGTATTTTAAAGCATTAAGAATTAGTGATAGTATTGAATTTAAAGGGTATAATTCCATTATAATTAACCAACATATTGCAGAATATTATAACGATAAAGGCAATAAAGATTTAGCTAAATACTATGCTTATGTTGCAAAAAATATTTCGGAAAAATACCATAACGACGATTTGTTAAAATCACTCTTATTACTTTCAAAAATTGAAGAAGGCGATATGGCTGCCAAACATTTAAAAGCCTACATTCATTTAAGCGATAGCTTGCAAAAAAACGAAAGAACTATTAGAAATAAATTTGCAAGAATCCGTTTTGAAACTAGCCAAATAGAACAAGAAAATTTACAAATAGCAAAAGAACGCTTGTGGCTTTTGGTTATATCAATCGTAATCATTATTGCATCCTTTTTATTATACTTAGTAATTAATCAAAGAAATAAAAATAAAGAACTTCAATTTATACAACAGCAGCAGGAAACAAACGAAGAAATTTATAACTTAATGCTATCTCAAAACGAAAAAGTAGAAGAAGCAAGAACATTAGAAAAGAAACGCATTTCAGAAGAATTACATGATGGCGTTTTAGGACGTTTGTTTGGAACACGTTTAAGCTTAGATAGTTTAAATATGAGTAGCACTATGGAGGCTATTAAAACAAGAGAACAATATATAATAGAACTTAAAACTATTGAAGAAGATATTAGAAAAGTATCACATGAATTAAATACCGATTTTGTTTCTGGCTCTGGATTTATCGACATTATTAGAACATTGGTTGAAACACAATCTACAGTTTATAACTTAATTTACACTTTAGAACACGATGATTTAATTAATTGGGATGAGGTTTCTAACAAAAAGAAAATACATATATACCGTATTATTCAAGAGTCGCTACATAATATTTATAAGCATGCACAAGCAACCAAAGTTAGTATTAGTTTTAAATTAAAAAATAATGTAATTTGGCTAACATTAATTGATAACGGTGCTGGTTTTGATGTTAGCAAAGCAAAGTCTGGTATTGGCTTAAAAAACATGAATTCTAGAATTAAAGAAATAAGCGGCGAAATTAATATTACATCAGAAAAAGACACAGGAACAACAGTAACCATACAAGTCCCATTAACCTAACCAATAGTATGAACCAAAAAATTAAAATTTTAATGATTGATGACCATCCAATGATTATTGAAGGTTATCAAAACACATTGCTATTTACAAAAAAAGAAACTCAAATACTAGAAATTGATATAGCAAATAATTGTGATGAAGCTATTTTGCTAATCAATAAATCTGTCGAAATACAAAATCAATATAACGTATTATTTATTGATATTAGTTTACCGCCATCATCCGATGGATTAATGACTTCAGGTGAAGATATAGCTGCTTACGCACGTAAAGTGTTGCCAAACGCAAAAATTATAATATTAACCATGTTTAATGAGTCGTTTAGAATTCATAACATCATTAAAACCATCGATCCAGAAGGATTTTTAATAAAAAGTGATTTAACTTCAAGTGAATTAGCAAGTGCATTTCAAGCTGTATTAAATAACCCACCATTTTATAGCGGTACTGTAAATAGTTTTATTAGAAAAGCAATTACCAGTGATATTATAATTGATGAAAAAAACCGAAGAATACTTCATTTATTATCTCAAGGCGTAAAAACAAAAAATTTGGCTTCTCATCTAGATTTGTCGTTAAGTGCCATTGAAAAGCGAAAAAAACAATTAAGAGAAATTTTTGATGTACAAGATGGACAAGACGAAACGCTTGTAAATATTGCCAGAAACAAGGGTTTTGTGTAATAAAATAAAGCGTTTTATAAGGTGTGAAATTAATTTTTGCTTTTTTAATTTTTTTTAACCTCTCTTAAAGCCTACTATACTTGACTTCTCTATTTAACCCGTAAAACAATTACGGGAAACCCGTAAGTCGAATGAATTTGTAATTCCTACCTTTGTATAGTCAACACTTCAAAAAATTAGTAATCCCTCAATTTTTTTTGTTGATAATAGCAATTTACATAAGCCCTATGGAGGTGAGAGACCCATAGGGCTTCTTCTTTTTTATAATTTAAACACCCAGATTTATACAGATATTTAAATTTATAACTAAAAAATTAGTTTAAACTAATTTTTTAGTTATATTTGCTTTATTCAACTAGGTTTTTAATTTAAAATCATTAAAATAAACTTCAGAATGAAACAATTAACAAAAGCAGAAGAAGATATCATGCAAATACTTTGGAAACTTAAAAAAGCCAATGTAAAAACCATTATTGAAGATTTTCCAGAGCCTAAACCAGCATACAACACCGTTTCGACCATTGTTAGAATTTTAGAAAGTAAAGGTTTTGTAGATTATGAAAAAGAAGGTAAAGGACATATTTATTTCCCACTTTTACAACAACAAGATTATAGTAACCAATCAATAAACAGTTTAGTTGATAATTATTTTCAAGGTTCTTTTAAAAACATGGTGTCTTTCTTTATGAAAAAAAATGATATCAGTTTAAACGAATTAGAATCTGTATTAAAAGATATTAATAAAGAAAAATAAGGTTATGGCATATTATATTCTGCAAGTTATAGCATTTCAATTGGCTTTTTTACTTATTTACGATATGTTTTTAAAGAGTGAAACCTTTTTTAATTGGAATAGGTTTTATTTAATTGCAACTGCACTATTATCTATTGCTATTCCATTTATTAGAATTGATAATTTTAAAAATGTAGTACCTCAAAAATTCATTATAAATCTTCCTGAAGTTATTATTGGTACCGTAACTTCAGAAAACCAAACAACCACAGAATTAAATAGTGTATTTGTAGAATCTAAACCTTTTTTAATTTGGGAAAATATACTATTAATAGGTATTGGTTTAGCAACTATTTTATTCGTTTTTAAAACAGTAAAACTATTACAAATACTATTAAAAAGCCCTAAAAGTAAAGCCGGAAATTTGGTAATTGTTAAGCTCTTAAAAAGTGATACTGCTTTTTCATTTTTTAATTATATTTTTTTAGGAGAATATTTAATGGATGCCAATAGAGAAGCAATTTTGAAGCATGAAATTGTTCATGTTAGGCAAAAACACACACTAGATTTATTGTTTTTTGAAATGTTTCGGATACTTTTTTGGTTTAACCCTTTAGTATATATGTACAAAAATAGAATGATGTCGCTTCATGAGTTTATTGCCGATGCAGAAGTTGTGAAGCACCAAGATAAAGCAAGTTATTATCAAAATTTATTATCGCAAGTTTTCGAAACTAAAAATATTTCATTCATCAATCCATTTTTTAAACAATCATTAATCAAAAAACGAATCGTTATGTTAACAAAATCAAAATCAAAACAGGTAAATTTATTAAAGTATGCATTGTTAATTCCTATGGTTTTTGGGATGTTGGTTTATACGTCATGTATGCAAAATGCCTATTCACAAAATAGACAAACTTTAAGTGAAGAAAAAATAGCTCAAAATTCACCATTAATTGAAAAAATAAAAGCCATTGGAAAACAACTCCAAGCTCAAGGGAATACAAGTGAAGAAGAAGATAAAGGTTTAAATTTATTATTAAGAATTATAAAGCAAAATGATTTAGATACGGAATTAGTCAAAGAAGTACAAACGTATACTTCCATAAAACCAAAAACTAAATTGACCGAAAAAATATGTGATGTTTTTAACCAAATTCAAAAACAAGGCGACATAACGGATGCTGAAGATAAAACCTTAAAGAAATTGTTGGTTTTTACAAGTGATGATGGTTTTAATGACCCATTTTTTGACGATGTAATTAATGATGTTGATGTTCCTTTTGGTGTTGTTGACCAAGTTCCAGTATTTCCTGGTTGTGAAAGTTTAGAAACTAACGCTGATAAAAAAGTATGTATGTCTAAAAACATTCAAGACCACGTAGCCAAAAATTTCAATACCAAAATAGCTGAAGAAAACAATTTAGTAGGAAGACAGCGTATAAATGTTATTTTTAAAATTGATATAGAAGGGAATATTACAGAAGTTCGTTCTAGAGCACCACATCCAGCTTTAGAAGCCGAAGCTATTCGGGTTATAAAATCATTACCTAAAATGATTCCAGGTGAACAAAAGGGAAAAAAGGTTAATGTGCCTTATTCATTACCAATTATATTTCAAGTAACAGAAGATAAACCTTTACCAGAAAAAGAATAATTTTAAACATGTCAATCTAAAAAAACCGAAGTATTAGCTTCGGTTTTTTTGTTTTTAATAACATAAAAACCAAAAAAATCGTACTTTTCGGGCTTAGTTTTCCATTATGAAGCAAATTTATGTTTTAATAGTCGCCTTAACGCTTACATCTTGCGAGTATTTTAATGTGAAAAAAACATCGCCTGAGGCTATTTTAAATGAAGAATTAAAAACATTTAATTGGAATGATGTTGATGTGTATCCATCATTTTCAAGTTGCGATTCTATAGAGAGCAAACCACAAAAAACAGTGTGTTTTACAGATGTGTTAACTGCACATATTTTAAAGCATTTACAAAGCGAAACCATCGTTGTAACACATGATGTTACCGATACTATAAATTTAAAATTCCAAGTGTCTGAAACAGGTGTTTTATCACTTTTAAACATTGAAGTTGATAGTACTATTATTAAAGAAATACCAAATATAGAAACCTTAATTCATTCAAGTTTAGATTCGCTACCAAAGGTGTTTCCAGCAATAAAACGCGGGCAACAGGTAAAAACAGAATTTGAATTACCTGTTATTATTCAAGCAAATTAACGTTACTTTTTAAATGTACGTCCTTTCCATTTATAGCTTGAAAATAGCGATATAAAAGCAACATAAACACTAAAAAACGGGTAAACCAAAAACCCAACAATATAACTTCTTAAAGCACCCTTTTTATTAAAAAATACTGCCGATTTATAAATTAAAAAGAAATCGATGTTAAATTTTATAATTAATACATATAAGAATACTTTTAAATTGTAACTACCAATAATTGTAAGCAGTAATAATGTAATTATAAGGGCATTTTTGAGCAATACAATAAGTCCTGTAAATTTCCCAAACCAGTTATTATAATGACTGGTTTTTGCAGCCCAACGTATTCGTTGACTAATTAATGTTTTTAAACTTGGTTGTGCTTTTGTTAAAACAATGGCAAGTTCACATTTTAAATAATGCAGTTGTTTAGGGTGTTTTTTTGCAGCCTTTTCTAGCAGAAAAATATCATCACCACTTGCTGTATTTGTGTTGCCTTCAAACCCATTCAAATCTATAAAAAGGTCTTTTTTGTATCCAAAATTAGCACCATTACACAAAAATGGTTTGTTAATACCAAAACCACCAATAGTTGCACCTTGCAAACTCAAAATATCTAGTAACTGAAACCTGTTTAAAAAACAGTTTTTTTCAATGTAGTTAACCGGTGCAGCAATACAATTAGTATCATTTTTTTGTATAAATTCATCAAAACTATCTAGCCAATATTTAGGAAGCAAACAATCGGCATCAGTAGTAATAATCCATTCGTGTTTTGCATGTTCAATAGCCGTTGTTATAGCATCTTTTTTGGGTGAATTTGAAGTTTTTTTGTTTTTTATAATTGATATGTTTGGTTGATTGTTGCTGAAACCTTTTAGTATATTATTTATAATCTTAACCGATTCATCTTCAGATGCATCATCAACAAAAATAATTTCAAATAATGTGTTTTGATAATTTAAAGCATTAATAGATTTTAATAAAGCGGGCAAATTTTCAGCTTCATTTCTAAAAGGAATTATCACCGAAAAAGTTGTTTTAGCAGGTAAATCTTCAAGCTTAAAAAGGTTAATTTTATCAAAACCAAAAGCAAAACTTCCTATTAACATTAGGTAAAGAAGAGTAATAATAATACTAGTTAACATCATGGGTTGGTTTCTGGAAAGTTAAACTTTAAAACAAAATAGCTTCCAAAAATGCTGGGTATTACAAAATTAAAAAGCCACATTATGGTTACAATACTTAAAATGGTTAATGCATTTATACCAACAAAACTAAATAAATATACAGCAATGCCACTTTTTACAACCACATCAAAAATAAAAATAGAAGGTATAATTGAGGCTAGTAAATACATGGTTGTTATAAATAGCATAGCATCAAAATAGGAAATATTTATGTTGAAAAGCGTTAATAAATAATAAAACTGAAACGAAAAAATAGCATACCTAAGTAGTGAGTAGCCTATACCAAATGCAATTGTACTTTTAGGATAGTATAAAACAAACGCTTTTATTTTTTCAAAAGAAAATCCTTTAAACCTGAATTTGGTTTTTCGAATTATAAATACAATTAAAGTAATTATGAATAGCGCGAAAATGGAAATAATGAAAAACTTTGAAGTGTTTAAAGCCATTTGGTATTTTGAAACAAAAAAATAACAACCAATAGCACCTAAAAAAGTAGTAACTGCCATTTGTAATGCGTTGCTAATTAGGTTTGTTAGCATTATTTTTTTTCTAAACGTTTTTGTATAGTAAATGGCTTTAGCACCATATTCACCAATTCGGTTTGGTGTAAATAGTGAAGCAGTTAATGAACCCAGAGTTTGTTCTAAAGCATTTTTAAAAGCAATATTTTTTATTGCAGACACTAATTTTTGCCATTTCAAAATTTCAAAAAACCAATTAAAAATGCTTAAAAAGGATAGAATTATGATGCTTTTTGCTGAAAAAATACTGTTTTCAGTTATTATCTTAGTAAAACTTGAAAATGCTAAACCACTATTGTTTGTTAGTTTTTGATAGATAAAATAAAAAGCAATAACAACAATACTTATTTTGATAAGCACAAAAAAGAATTGTTTAGTTTTGTATGGCAGCGTATAAATCATAAAATCAAGTCACAAATTAAACCAATATTCCTTTAATAAATCTAAACTGGAGTCATAAATGAGTAAAGAAAAAATTATTTTAGGTATTGACCCAGGAACTACTATTATGGGTTTTGGACTTATAAAAGTTGTTGGAAAAACGATGCATTTTCTACAACTTAATGAACTCGATTTAAAAAAATACGACGACCATTACCTAAAATTAAAACTCATTTTTGAACGCACTATTGAGTTAATAGACACACATCACCCCGATGAAATTGCTATTGAAGCACCTTTTTTTGGTAAAAACGTACAAAGTATGTTAAAACTTGGTAGAGCGCAAGGCGTTGCAATGGCTGCAGGTTTAAGTAGGGAAGTACCAATTACCGAGTATTCGCCAAAAAAAATAAAAATGGCAATCACAGGAAATGGAAATGCTAGTAAAGAACAAGTTGCAAAAATGCTTCAAAGTTTATTAAGCTTAAAAACCCTGCCAAAAAATTTGGATGCTACCGATGGATTAGCTGCAGCAGTTTGTCATTTTTATAATGAAGGTAAAATAGAAGTTGGTAAAAGTTATTCGGGTTGGGATGCTTTTGTGAAACAAAATGAAGATAGAGTTAAAAAATAATGGCAGGCATTTATATCCATATACCTTTTTGCAAGCAAGCATGCCATTATTGCGATTTTCACTTTTCTACGTCTTTAAAAAAGAAAGATGAATTGGTTAATGCTTTGGTTACAGAATTAAAACTTCGTAAGGATGAATTCAAAAATCAAAACGTTGAAACCATTTATTTTGGAGGCGGAACACCATCTTTATTGACTATAGATGAATTAGTATTGATTATTAATACCATTTACAAAAACTACCAAGTTGTAGAAAACCCTGAAATTACTTTAGAAGCAAATCCAGACGATTTGATCCAATCGCAAATGTCACCTCGAGCGCAGTCGAGAGGTCTCGCAGGTAATTCTATTTTTGAAGATTACCTTAAAATTGGAATTAATCGCCTTTCTATAGGTATTCAATCATTCTTCGAAACCGATTTAAAGCTTATGAATCGTGCTCATAATGCTGAAGAAGCCAAAGCATGTTTACAAGAAGCAACGAAGTATTTCAATAATATTTCAATCGACTTAATTTACGGTATTCCAGATTTAACAAATAAAAACTGGCTTAAAAACATTGAAACCGTTTTAAGTTTTAACATTCCTCACATATCAAGTTATGCCTTAACTATTGAACCAAAAACAGCTTTAGATTCCTTTATTAAAAAAGGTATTATAAAAAATGTGGATGATGATTTGGCACAAGAACAATTCCATATATTAATTGAAAAATTGGAAGCTTCAGGATACATACATTATGAGTTGTCAAATTTTGGAAAACCCGATTATTTCAGTAGAAACAATTCGGCATATTGGCAAGGAAAACCGTATTTGGGTGTTGGTCCTTCGGCGCATTCGTTTGATGGTTTAAAACGCGGTTGGAATGTGCGAAACAATTCAAAATACATTAAATCATTAGAACAAAATGTACTTCCTATAGAAATTGAAATACTATCAACAACCGATAAATACAATGAGTATATTATGACAGGTTTACGAACCGTATGGGGTGTTTCTTTAAGAAAAGTTGAACACGATTTTGGAATTCTTTACAAAAAATATCTTTTAGAACAATCTCAAAAACACATTAACGAACATTTGTTGTATATTGATGATGATACATTATTAGTCACAAAAAAAGGCAAATTTTTAAGCGATGGAATAGCTTCAGATTTATTTAAAATCAATTTATAATGCGTGCTATAATTCAACATAACTCAAAAGAATTTAAAATCGATTTATCGAAGCCATTAGATATTTCAATACCAATAAGTGCATCAAAAAACAATGTAAATGCGTGGTATTTAGACGACCCAAAATTTGAACCCGTAAAGCTTGAAGATTGGGTAGGTAGCGTAAAATTTGGAGCGCCAGTTAATTTTAACAACATTTGGTTCAATCCGCATTCGCATGGTACACATACCGAATGTATTGGGCATATTACTAAAGAATTTCACTCTGTAAATAAATATTTAAAACAGTTTTTTTTCACTGCGGAAGTAATATCAGTTGCAGGAGAGAAATACATGAAAGATACTGTTATTTCAAAAAAACAAATTGAGTTGCTTTTAAAAGATAATACACCTGAAGCTTTGGTAATTAGAACAATGCCAAATACAAATGATAAAATAAAGCGGCAGTATTCAAACACAAACTGGACTTATATTACCGAAGAAGCCATGGTTTTTATTCGTGAAAAAGGCATTAAACACTTGCTTATAGATTTGCCAAGTGTAGATAGGGAACATGATGGTGGTACACTATTGGCGCACAAAGCCTTTTGGGATTTTGATGGTAACCAACGGCTAGATTGTACTATTACAGAGTTTATTTATGTGTCAAACAAAGTTAAAGACGGTAGTTATTTGCTAAACCTTCAAATAGCATCGTTTGAAAATGATGCAACACCAAGCAAACCCATTTTATATAAAGTTTTAAAATGATAACAATTTCAACTGATAAAAGTAAACTTCAAGTTGATGTAATTCATCAATTTTTAACCACAACTTATTGGGCAACTGGTAGAACTTTACAAGAAGTTAAAAAAACTATTGAAACCTGCTTTTGTTTTGGCGTGTATTTAAATGAAAAGCAAATAGGTTTTGCCAGAATAGCTACAGATTATACGGTTTTTGCCTATATAATGGATGTTTTTATTTTACCAGAATACAGAGGAAAAGGCTATTCAAAACAGTTAATGAAAGCTATAAATGAAGAACCACAACTACAATCATGCAACGTTTGGATGCTAAAAACCAGCGACGCTCATAATTTGTATAAACAATTTGGATATACTGAATTGAAACATCCAGAAAAAGTAATGGAACGCCTTTTAAAATGAACATAGAACAACTCCATAACTATTGCCTTAGTAAAAAAGCAGTCACAGAAGATTTTCCTTTTGATGAAGATGTTTTAGTGTTTAAAGTTCTAGGAAAAATGTTTCTTCTTACTTCTATAAAATCTTGGGAAATAGGCAACCCTTCAATTAACTTAAAGTGTGACCCTGATTATGCGCAAGAACTGCGTGCGGAATACGAAAGTATAGAACCTGGTTACCACATGAGTAAAATACATTGGAATACCGTTAAGCTTTACAATAGCGATTTACAACCTAAATTTATATTAGAATTAATAGATCATTCTTATAATATGGTTGTAAAAAGCATGCCTAAAAAATTAAGAGACACATTATAATTATTGTAAGTTGTTGGAATTCAGTAAATTTTTGTATATTTACTATATTCACAATCTCTCTCCCTAGTAGTTGTTAGTAGCATAGTTGCATACGCCCTAAAATCTTAAAGTAGAATTTATTTAATCAATATATTAACTTTAATTTTTTAACAAATTATGAAACCAACCAACCAATTTTTAAAAGCTATAGCAATGGTACTATTGCTATGTTTTAGTACACTCAGTTTTGCTCAAAATGAGCAAAAAGCACCACAGTATATTACTGTAACTACCCTGCATTGGAACATGGATTTAGAAGATTTTGATATGGCTACCTGGAAAGCCGTTGAGAAAGAATATCTAGAAAAAGTTACAAAAAAGAACGACTACGTTATGGGATCGTCCTTCTATTTACACCAAATGACACCCGATAACACCGAATTAATATATGTAAGAGTATATGGCTCTTGGGCAGATATTGAAAAAGCAGCAGCCAAAGATGGCGAACTAGAAAAAGCCGCATGGCCCGATGAAAAAGCTAGAGATGCCTTTATGAAAAAACAGCAAGCCTATTATTCTCATGTTCATTCAGATGAAATTTATTCAACAATGCCTCTTGTAAAACCAATGCCAGTTGGTAACACAAAAGATTTAATTTGTTATGTTCGCACTTCACATTTAGCATTTCCTGAAGATGGAACTAATGAAGAAATTAGAGCGTTAAGAACAGAAAATTTTGAAAAACTTATAAAAGCAAATCCAATAATTAAAGGCTATTACCCACATAGACATGCTTGGGGAAAAGATGGAACCGAAATAATGGAAGCATTCTTTTTTGATTCTATGGCCGATTTAGAAAAAATGTTTGATGGTCTTGCAGAACTTTCCAAAAAAGCATGGCCAGATGAAGCTGCGCGTGAAGCTAGAGGTAAAAAATATGATAAATATTTTACAGGTGTTCATGGAGATGCAGTTTATAAATTAGTTGCAGAACTTTCAAAATAAAAACACTTAAAACGAATAAAAAAGCGTCTTTTACAGGCGCTTTTTTTTGTCACAAAACTAACTTGTAAAAACTTACAATTAAACGTATTATTGCAAAATCAAAATCACATTCATGAGCGTATTACAAACATTACAAGAACGAAGCAATAATACCTGCGAACTTTGTACAGCAACCAACCAACTATCTCAATACACCATTCCGCCTTCATTAAATGAAAATGTAGATAACGATATATTGGTTTGTATTACCTGTTTAAATCAAATTGAAGGTAAAGTTGAAATGGATGTAAACCACTGGCGTTGTTTAAACGATAGTATGTGGAGTGAATTTGTAGCAGTGCAAATAATGGCTTGGAGAATGCTTCAAAGACTGCGTAATGAAGGTTGGCCAAAAGATTTGTTGGATATGATGTATTTAGATGATGACGCTTTGGCACTTGCAAGAGCCACAGGCGAGCATGAAGATGAAGCTAATAAAATTATTCACCGCGATGTTAACGGTGTTATTTTAGAAGCTGGCGATTCGGTGGTTTTGGTAAAAGATTTAAAAGTGAAAGGTTCTAGCATGGTAGCAAAACAAGGTACTGCCGTTAGAAACATTCGTTTAGACCACGAAAATGCCGAATACATTGAGGGTAAAGTTGATGGGCAACATATAGTAATTATAACCAAATACGTTAAAAAATTATAACATTTGGGCGTTACCCTATCGGGTCGGGTTTTTCGTTGCAATCTTTTTAAAACGTCATTTCGTGTAGGCACGACAAACCAAACTGCTAGTTTTAGGTCTTACCAATGTTTGTTATACCAAGGTTTTAAAAAGGATTTCCACTTCAACCCCTAACGCAATTCAGAAATTCAAATAAAGCTTAGTTTTTCAGCAAGAAGTATCGGCAACAATTTTCCATTCACCGTCAATTTTCCTAAAAATAAGCATAAAAATGCCATCGGCATTTCCAACATCGCGTTTTATATGGTATTCACCTAACACAAAATAAACATCATCACTTATTTTAGTAATGTCGTTTATTTTAAAACTTAATTTACCTGTATGCGCTTCGGTAGGATAGCTTTTTTCATACCGAATAAGTGTGTTTTCCCAACCATAAGTAATGCCATTTGCACCATAAAATTTAAGCGAATCACTTTTCCAGTAGCCTTCCATAAACTCTTCAATATTATGTTTAGACCATGCAATACGTTGTGCTTTCAAAACCGCTTGAATAGCATCTTTATCTTCTTTTTCAGTGGTTTGGGCAAACAAATTAAAAGTAGAAATAAGGCAAAGTAGAAATATAATTTTTTTCATAAACAGGTAGTTTTCTTTTTTTGAATGATGGTAAAAATAACAAATTGTTTATTTCAAAAAGTGTTCCTTATCGATTAATTTGACATATATTTTTTGTTCATCTAAAGTTAAAACCGATTTATCGAATAAATATTGGTAATAGCCTTACGGTATTTATATTTACCTCATAGTAAACTAATTAATAGCCCTAAATGTATTGTTTAATCAACTAAAATTAACTTATTATGGATTTAAAAATTTCAAACTGCAACAATTTTTTTAAAATTAAAGGAACTCTAGACAAAAATAATTTAGACGTTTTTAATAGTCAATTCAAAAATATTTTTGAAAACCTAGATGTACTAACTATTAGCATTGAAGAAGTTGAAAGTATGGATCGTTTAGGTGTAAATGCCTTAACAGCACTTCATAAAGAAGCTATAGCTAAAAACAAAAGTTTGTCTATTATTGGTTTAGGTTGTAAAGATTTATACAATCATTTCAAAACGGAAATAGCTGCATAATTCAAATAAAACTTAGAAGCATCGCTTCTATTTTCCATTGGAAAGTCTTGCTGTGTAAAAAGGCAGACTAAAGTATATTTTTTTGTTGTTTATAAAAGGCATCTGCCTGAAGCTGCATAAGTTCCCTCGCTTTTGTGCGCTTATAGGTGTATAGTTCGTCTTCATTTTCTAAATCGGCATAAATACGGTCGTTAATAGCAAAATCTGTTTTTAGCATCACTTCACGTTGCTTTTTATTTTGAGCCACATTTGTTTTTAAAGCTGTTTCTTCGTCTTCTAACTTATAATCGTAAGCACCTTTTGGTGATAATAGTTTAGCGAAAATAGGTGAGGTTTCAATAGCCAAGAACAATAAGAATATAAAAAACGAAGGTAACCACGGTAGTTTGCCTAAGGCGTTAACACGTGCCATTAAACCATCAAAATTATTAATAATAGGTTGTGTATTTGAAACTTGGGTTTCATAATCACCTTTTAATGATGCTATTTGAGTTTCAGTAGCTTCAATTTTAGTTTTATTTTCAGCCTTTAGTAGTTGTAATTCGGCTAGTAAAGCATCATGTTTGTCTCGTTTTTCTTTATAAACAGGTCCTTTTCCTAATAATTTGGTTCCTGCAGTTCCTTCGGCTTCTGCTATATACGTATCATAAAGAGCATTAACTTCCGCCTCTTTGGTTGCTATTTCTTGTTGTAAAGCAGTAATATTTTTGTTTAAATTTTCAATATTTGGGTTGAATTGTTTTGCTATTTGGTTCTTATTGGCAAGTGTTAAATCGTTTTTCTGTTCTAATAAAACCTGATTAATTTCTTTTTCAAAAATCTTTAATTCTAAAGGTTTTGAAATGACGATGGCTATAATAACAGCCAATATTATTCTGGGAGAAGCTTGTATAAATTCATCTAAAACACTGCCTGTTTTTTTAATGGTAGAAACAATGTAGCGGTCTAAATTAAAAATAAGTAAACCCCAAATAAACCCAAATAAGATTGCAGAATACAGGTTATCAAAAACTGTGTATAGTGCGTAACTACCAGCAATAAATGCCATAACAGCAGTAAAAAATACAGTGGCACCAATGCCTGCGTATTTGTTTTGTTCGCCTTTAGAACAAGTGTTTAAAATATCGGTGTCTGAACCCGAGCAAATAATAAAGAATTGCTTTAACATATTGATTGATTTTGATTGATGATTGATTGTTAGAACGTTAAATTAGTCAATTTGTTACATTAAAAGCAAATTAAATGACTTTTACTATTATGTAACATTGGTTACACCAAAAAATAAAGTTAGTCATTAACTTTATGTTATTAAACTTAAAGTTATGACAACAACGGTAGTAGTAGGAGGTAATTTTGCTGGTATGACGGCAGCTCTTGAGGTTAAGCGTAAAGGAAAAGACCAACATAAAGTGATTATGATAGATAAATCTCCTTTGTTTTTATTTATCCCATCATTAATTTGGGTGCCTTTTGGTAGACGAGAAATTAAAGATATATCTTTTAGAAAAGATGAGATATTAAAAAATAAAGGAATTGATTTTAAAATTGCAGAAGCACTAAAAGTAGATGTTAAAAAACAAGTTATAATAACTAACAAAGAAGAAGTATATTATGATAATTTGGTAATAGCTACAGGTCCTAAAGTAAAATATGATGTTGCGCCAGGCGTTGAAGAATTTGCTTATTATGTTGGCACTCCAAATGGAGCGTTAAAAATAAGAAAGGCTTTAGAAGAATTTAAACAAAACCCTGGGTCAATAGTAATAGGTGCAACCCAAAATGCAGGCTGTATGGGTGCTGCTTATGAGTTTCTCTTCAATATTGAAAAATGGTTAAGAGAACAACAAATTAGAAAAAAAGTAGATTTATATTGGATTACGCCTGAAACATTTTTAGGCCACTTTGGTATTGATGGTATAACAGGCGGGGAAACTATGCTAAAATCGTTCATGAAAATGTTCAATATTCACTATAGAACCGAAGTTGGTGTTAAAGAGGTGAAGAAAGATAAAGTAATTTTAACCACCGACGAAGAACTTCCAAGCAAATTTACAATGCTTATGCCTCCTTTCATAGGAGTAGATTTTGTGAGTAACTCTCCTGAACTTAAAGCAACTGCTACAGGATATATTCCAGTAACTGATGATTACAGACATATAGAAATTCATAATGTTTGGGCTGCTGGTATAGCTGTAGATGTGAAATTGCCATTTAAACCAGGTAAAGTGCCTTTTTCTGGTCCAAAAACAGGTTATCCATCTGATGAAACTGGAAAAATTGTAGCAGAAAACATTATTAGAGTTTCTGAAGGAAAAACAGAATTGAAGAAAAAAGCATGGGGCAAAATACCAGGAATATGTATTATGGATGCAGGAAAAAAAGAAGTTATCATTTTAAGTGATAAACTATTTAAACCTAGAAAATTTGCAATTATGATTCCTAATATTTTTTATGATTTTTCTAAAATTTTATTTGAGAAATACTTTCTTTGGAAAACAAAAAAAGGTTATTCATATTTGCCATAAATTTATAAATTGCCTTGTTTGAGGGTCTGTTTTTTATTTATTTCTTGACCGAACACTTTCAATAACAACCGTAGCAAGAATTAACGAACCACCAAAAAACGTGTTTAAGGTAGGTATTTCATTTAAAAATAGAAATGCCAGTATAATGCCAAAAACTGGTTGTGTACTACTAATGATGCTAGCAGTACTTACCGAAAAATGTTTAAAACTACTAACTATCATGGTATGGCCAATAGCGGTTGTTATTAAAGCAAGCGAAACTACAAATGGAAACTGATTTGAAATATTTGAGGTATCCATATAAAAAATGGCAGGTAATAATACAATGCTAAGAATGGCTAGTTGATATAACATGATGCTTGTTCCTGTGTAGCGACTTATCAATTTTTTAGAAATAATATTGCGTAATGCGTATAAAAGTGCAGAGATAACGCCAAATAAAATAGCTTCAAAATAAGAACTTTCAGAGTTAAAACTAGGGGTTAATATATAAAGCCCTAATAAAACCATTAAGCTTAAAACAATGTACATGGGGTCGAATTTCACTTTAATAAAAAGTGGTTCAATAAGTGCAGTAAGCATTGGATAGGTGAATAATGATAGCATACCAATAGCTACGTTTGATAATTTAAGCGCGTAGAAATACGTTATCCAATGTGCACCAAAAAACAGCGCGCTAATAAAAAGGGTAGTAAAATCTCTTTTTGAATAAATTTTAAGATTTACTTTTTGGAAGTAACAAAACGCATATAAAAAGAGTCCACCTAAAAAACAACGACACCAAATAACAACAGGAGGTGCTAAATCTATAAACTTCCCTAACGGGCCAGACGTACTGCCAAAAAGTGTGGCTATTAAAAGAAAAATAAGGTTTCTTGAGTGTTGGTTTTTCATGGTGTATTACTAACTGCGTTAGCGATTGAAGTGAAAAGCCCACAGCTAGTACCGATTTTTATCGGGGCTAGCGAGGACTTGTAACGGAAAGCGCGACCCTTGTGGTAACGCCCATATTATTTTGAAAGTTCGGTGAAATATTTATAAAATAACGGAATGGTTTCGATGCCTTTTAGGTAATTGAAAATGCCGAAATGTTCGTTGGGTGAATGAATGGCATCACTATCTAACCCGAAGCCCATTAAAATGGTTTTGCTTTTTAGTTCTTTTTCAAAAAGCGAGACAATAGGAATACTACCGCCACTACGCTGAGGTATTGGGGTTTTGCCAAAGGTGTCTTGGTATGCTTTACTTGCGGCTTGGTAGCCAATACTGTCTATAGGGGTTACATAACCTTGCCCACCATGATGCGTTTTTACGTTTACGGTAACACCTTTTGGAGCGATATTTTCAAAATGGGTTTTGAATAATTGGGTGATTTCTTCCCAGTCTTGATGCGGTACTAAGCGCATGGATATTTTGGCATAGGCTTTACTGGCTATTACGGTTTTGGCACCTTCGCCTGTGTAACCGCCCCAAATACCGTTTACATCTAGGGTTGGGCGTATGGAATTGCGCTCGTTGGTGGTATAGCCTGTTTCGCCGTAAACAGCTTCTATGTTCAATGCTTTTTTGTAGCTTTCTAAATTGAAAGGCGCTTTTGCCATTTCAGTACGTTCTTCATTTGAAAGCTCTTCCACCTTATTGTAAAACCCTGGGATGGTGATGTGGTTGTTTTCATCGTGAAGAGAAGCAATCATTTTAGCTAAAATGTTGATGGGGTTTGCCACAGCGCCACCGTATAAACCAGAATGTAAATCGCGGTTTGGACCTGTAACTTCTACTTCCACGTAACTCAATCCGCGTAATCCTGTGGTTATGGATGGCACATCTTGGGCAATCATGCCAGTATCGGAAATGAGAATGACATCGTTTTTAAGTTTTTCTTGATTGTTTTTCACGAAAATGGCAAGGTTGGAACTGCCTACTTCTTCTTCACCTTCAATCATAAATTTTACGTTGCAAGGTAGTTGGTTTGTAGAGGTCATGAATTCCATGGCTTTTACATGCATGTACATTTGCCCTTTATCATCGCAAGCACCCCGTGCAAAAATGGCTCCTTCGGGATGTAATTCGGTTTTTTTAATAACAGGTTCAAAAGGAGGTGAATTCCATAAATTTAATGGATCTGGTGGTTGCACATCATAATGCCCATAAACTAAAACGGTTGGTAGGTTTTTGTTTATTATTTTTTCACCATAAACAATAGGGTAGCCGTCTGTTTTACAAATTTCGACGCTATCGCAACCAGCTTTTTCTAAACTGATTTTAATGGCATCTGCTGTTTTTAGAACATCCTTTTTATAAGCTGAATCGGCACTTATGGATGGGATTTTAAGTAATTCTATTAGTTCGTTAAGAAATCTGTCTTTATGTTCTTTAATATACGATTGTATAGTATTCATAGAAATATTTGTATAGTGTTTTCAAAAATATGAAAAAAAGAATGTTTTTACCCTTTAGAAGTTTGCAATTTAAAAATCTTGTTTATATTTGCACACCTTTAGCGGGCGTGGTGGAATTGGTAGACACGCCAGACTTAGGATCTGGTGCCGCGAGGTGTGGGAGTTCGAGTCTCCCCGCCCGCACTAAATATAGGAAAGCCGAATCGAGAGATTCGGCTTTTTTATTTTCTACTCAAAAATATAAAATTTTATAAATTAGGTAGCCATAAACTTATTTTCTATTTACATGACGGTACAGGATAGAAACAAACTTAATTTATTCTAAATTTCGACCGAAATTAACTTTGAGTTTGAAAATCATTTAAAATAACATATTAAAAGTAATTAAATTAGTATTTTAAAATAATTTTATTATTTTTGTGTAATCGATTACAGTGCGGTTATTTTTTACATTAAAGTAATCATAATAGTGCTGTTAACTTAAGCGTATTCTTTTGATTTAAGTGTTTAAGAGTTGGTTTTGATGAAAAGAATAGGCTAAAAAAAGAAAGCTCTAATTTTTGTAAATTTGAACTCTATTTAAAAAAATATAGAGTCATAAAATTTAATGAAATATTAAAACTAGGAATAAAAATATAAAATTATGTCAATAAACTTATTCGATTTAACAGGGAAAGTAGCATTAGTAACAGGCGCAGTACATGGATTAGGTATGGCGATGGCAAAAGGTTTGGGTAATGCAGGAGCTACTATTGTGGTTAATAATAACAGTGCTGATTCTTTGGATGCTGCAGTAGCAGAATATAAAGCATCAGGTTTAAATGCTTATGGTTATGTATTTGATGTTACTGATGAAAAAGCAGTAGCAGAATCTATAGCTAAGATTGAGGCTGAGGTTGGACCTATTGACATTTTAATAAATAATGCAGGTATTATTAAAAGAACACCAATCATAGACATGGAGGTTCCTGATTTTGAATTGGTTATAAAAATCGATTTGGTTGGGCCGTTTATTGTTTCAAAACATGTTGCAAAAAGCATGATAAAAAGAGGTGGTGGAAAAATAATTAATATTTGCTCTATGATGAGTGAATTAGGTAGAGACTCTGTAAGTGCTTACGCTGCTGCAAAAGGTGGTCTAAAAATGCTAACTAGAAGTATGGCTACCGAGTGGGCAAAATACAATATTCAAACAAATGGCATTGGTCCAGGATATTTTGCAACAAGTCAAACAGCACCAATTCGTGTTGATGGACATCCATTTAACGAATTTATTATTAATAGAACACCAGCGGCGCGTTGGGGAGATCCTGAAGATTTACAAGGTGCAGCCATATTTTTAAGTTCAAAAGCAAGTGACTTTGTAAATGGTCATGTTGTTTATGTAGATGGTGGTATTCTAGCTACTATTGGAAAACCTTCAAACGAAAATTAATTTCACATAAATACAAAAATGAGTACAAAATTTATTCACGACAATTTTTTATTAGAGAATAAATATGCTGAAGAATTGTATCACACGTATTCTAAACATCAGCCTATTATAGACTATCACAATCACTTACCACCACAACAAATAGCACAAGATAAAACCTTTAGTAATATTACTAACGTGTGGATAAACGGCGACCATTACAAGTGGCGCGCTATGCGTACTTTAGGTGTAAATGAAGAGTTTATTACAGGTAAAGGTTCAGATAAAGATAAATTCTTAAACTGGGCAAAAACAGTGCCTTACACCATGCGTAACCCATTGTACCATTGGACACATTTAGAGCTGGCTAGGTATTTTGATATCACCGATTTATTAAGTGAAAAGACCGCTGAAAGTGTTTGGGAACAAACACAAGCACAGTTAAATGCAGGAACACACAGCACACGACAATTATTACAAAAAGTAAATGCTGAATTGGTTTGTACTACTGAAGATCCTATTGATAACTTACAATATCATCAACAATTAGCAAAAAGCGATTTTAATGTAAAAGTTAGTACTGCTTTTAGACCAGATAAAGCCATTTTAATTAATGCAGATGGTTATAATTCATATTTGGATTCTCTTGCAAATGCTGCGGGTGTTTTAATCAATTCTTATGAAGATTTATTAAGTGCTTTAAGAAAACGAATTGAATTTTTTAATGCTAACGGATGCAAACTTTGCGACCACGGTTTAGATCAAATTTATTTTGAAAATTACACTGAAAGTGAAGTGAAATCAATTTTCGTTAAGAAAAGAGAAGGTAAAAATATTTCGAACGAGGAAGCTTTAAAATTCCAAAGTGCTATTTTAGTATTTTTATGCGAAACCTACCATGAGTTTGGTTGGGTACAACAATTCCATTTAGGTGCTTTACGAAATAACAATGCGCGTATGCATCGTATTTTGGGGCCAGACACAGGTTGGGATTCTATTGGCGATTATCCGCAAGCACAAAAACTATCAGCTTTTTTAAATGCTTTGGATAGTAAAGACAAGTTAACTAAAACCATTATATACAACTTAAATCCTGCCGATAATGAAGTTATGGCTACCATGATTGGTAACTTTAACGATGGTAGTGTAAAAGGTAAAGTTCAGTTTGGTTCTGGATGGTGGTTTTTAGATCAAAAAGATGGCATGACAAAGCAATTAAACGCACTATCAAATATGGGTTTAATTAGTTGTTTTGTTGGAATGCTTACCGATTCTAGAAGTTTCTTATCATTCCCAAGGCATGAATATTTCAGACGAATTTTATGTAACCTTTTAGGTGATGAAATAAAAAGAGGTGAATTACCAAATGATATGGAATGGATAGGAAAAATGGTTTCAGACATCAGTTACAATAACGCTAAAGACTATTTTAAGTTTTAAACATCAACTTTATAAACCACATTTAAATATATACTTAGGATAAGTGTATATTTAAAGCTAATTAAACTAATAATTATGACTCAAAACACATCAACAAAAGCAACAAAGTTTAGATGGACCATTTGTGGACTTCTATTCATGGCAACAACTATAAATTATTTAGATAGGCAAGTGCTTTCTTTAACATGGAAAGATTTTATTGCTCCTGAATTTCATTGGACTAACAATGATTATGGAAATATAACTGCATTATTTTCAATTTTTTACGCTGTTTCCTTGTTGTTTGCTGGTCGTTTTGTAGATATAATGGATACCAAAAAAGGGTTTCTTTGGGCTATTGGTGTTTGGTCTGTTGGTGCTTGTTTACATGCTTTTGCAGGTATTGCAACATCAGGTTATATAACAGGAAACTGGTTTGTTGGTTTTGAAGGGGCAAAAAACATAATTGAAACAGTTAACGATACAGGTTTAGTAATTTCAGTTAGTGTTACGCTGTTTATTTTTGCACGTTTCGTTTTAGCGTTAGGAGAAGCTGGAAATTTTCCAGCTGCAATAAAAACTACTGCAGAATATTTTCCTAAAAAAGATCGCGCTTTCTCTACAAGTATATTTAATGCAGGAGCAACAGTTGGTGCATTAGCTGCGCCAATTTCAATACCTTTCATTGCAGAAGCATACGGTTGGGAAATGTCTTTTATCATTATTGGAGCTCTAGGTTTTATATGGATGGGTTTTTGGGTGTTTCTATATGAAAAACCAGAAAAACATTCAAAAGTAAATGCAGCAGAATTGGAATATATTCAACAAGATATTATTGCAGATAGTAAAATAGAAGGATACATTCCTGAATCTGCAAAAAAAGTTTCTTTAATGGATTGTTTTAAGTACAAACAAACTTGGGCTTTTGCATTTGGAAAGTTCATGACCGATGGTGTTTGGTGGTTTTTCTTATTTTGGACACCAGCTTACTTAAGTTCGGTTTATGGTATGGATTCTACCCAAGCGGCGTTCCCACTATTTGTTTTGTATATGATAACTTTACTTTCAATTATAGGTGGATGGCTACCTACTTATTTTGTAGATAAAAAAGGAATGAACCCTTATGAAGGCAGAATGAGAGCTATGTTAATTTTTGCATTCTTTCCACTTTTAGCCTTAATAGCACAACCATTAGGACATTATACATATTGGATTCCTGTAATAATTATTGGAATTGCTGGTGCAGCACATCAAGCTTGGTCTGCAAATATTTTCACAACAGTGGGCGATATGTTTCCTAAAAAAGCAATTGCTACCGTTACAGGTATTGGAGGTTTAGCTGGAGGATTAGGTTCAACAGTTATAAATAAAGGTTCTGGGCTTTTATTCGATTTTAGTGAAAGTACAAATATGGCATTCATGGGCTTTAAAGGTATTGAATCTGGATATTTTATTATTTTTTCAATATGTGCTGTTTGTTACTTAATAGGTTGGGTGGTTATGAAAACGCTGGTTCCAAAATACAGACCAATAACAGATTTGTAAAAAATAATTTTTATTATTCATAAATATTAAAATGACAACAATTAAAAAATTAAATAGAAAAAATGTAGGTTTGGAAGAAAAACTTCCAATTAAAATAGTACAATTTGGTGAAGGAAATTTCCTTAGGGCGTTTATTGGATATGCATTCCAAGAACTAAATAAAAAAGCCGATTTTAACGCAGGTATTGCAGTAGTACAACCAATTGACAGAGGTTTAGTAAACATGCTAAACGATCAAGACGGGTTGTATACGCTTTTCATGAAAGGAGTTAAAAAAGGTGAAGAAATTCAAGATGTTGAATTAATTTCTAACATCGTAAAAGCGGTAGATCCATATGCTAATTTTCAAGATTACTTAAGTTTAGCTAAAGAACCATCGTTAGAGTTTATTATTTCTAATACTACCGAAGCAGGTATTGCTTATGTAGGTTCAGATACGGCAGAAATGCAACCTCCAAGTTCATTTCCAGCAAAATTAACAGTGCTTTTACACGAACGTTTCAAACATTTCAATGGCGATGCAGGTAAAGGTTTAACTATCATTCCTTGTGAATTAATTAACCACAATTCTGAAACTTTAAAAGAAATTATATTAAAGTATGTAATCGATTGGAATTTAGGTGATGACTTCAAAACATGGCTTTTAGAAAGTAATGCTTTCCACAGCACATTGGTTGATAGAATTGTTCCAGGGTATCCAAAAGATGAAATAGAAGCTTACAATGCACAATTAGATTATTCAGATAATTTAATAGTAGCAGCCGAAGTATTTTTACTTTGGGTAATTGAAGGGGGTAATGATTTGAAAGCAAAATTACCATTCCATAAAACAAGTTTAGATGTTAAGATTGTTGATGATATGCAACCTTACCGTACTAGAAAAGTTCGTATTTTAAACGGTGCACACACCGCCATGGTACCTTTTTCATTGCTTTATGGAAACAAAACAGTAAAACAATCTGTAGATAACGAATTTACAGGTCCATTCATACATAAAGCGGTTTTTGACGAAATTAGCGACACCCTTGAAATGGATAGAAACGAATTAAACAGTTTCTCTGATGAAATTTTCGATCGTTTCAGAAATCCATTCATCATTCACAACCTATCAAGCATTGCTTTAAATTCAATCTCAAAGTTTACAGTACGCGTACTACCAAGTTTATTAGGCTATGTAAAAATCAACAAAAAACTTCCAACCAATCTAACATTTGCGTTTGCAAGTTTAATACGTTTTTACAAAGGTACTTGGAATGGTGAAGCGTTACCAGTTCAAGACAGCGATGATATTGTGGCAACATTTGCTAAAATATGGAAATCAAATGATTATACTGAAGTAGCTAAAAATGCATTAAGTATAAGTGATTATTGGGGTGAAGATTTAACCAAAGTTGAAAACTTAACTGAAGCAGTTGCTTTAGCTCTAAAAGAAATTGATGCTAATGGTATTGAAGCAGGATTTGCTAATTACAGCAAAAAGTTTTAAACAGAACTAATTTAAATTATTAGTATGCAAAAGAAAATAATGAAAGTAAATGCATCCGATAATGTTGCAGTTGCTTTAGTAAATTTAACCGCAGGAGAAATTATTTCTTTTGAAGGAGAAGATGTTAAAGTATTATCAGACACTAAGTCAAAACATAAAATTGCTTTACAAAAATTTGAATCTGGAGACAGAATCATTATGTATGGTGTTTTAGTAGGTTCAGCTAATGGTGTTATTGAAAAAGGTGATGTGTTAACAACTGAAAATGTAAAACATCAAAGCGAAAAAGTATTTGGAAGAACTGAAACTTTTACATGGACAGCACCAAATGTTGATAAATGGAAAGATAAAACCTTTTTAGGATACCACAGAGAAGATGGGCAAGTAGGAACAGAAAACGTATGGCTATTTTTTCCATTAGTTTTTTGTGAAAACCGAAACATTGAAATTTTAAAAGATGTTTTTGAAAAAGAACTTTTAAAGCAAAAAGTAAACCCATATCAAACCTTATTACGCTCGTTAGTAAGTGGTAATGAAGAAACTGAAGTCGCTTCAACAACAACAGATGTTTTTGATAATATAGATGTGAAATTTATAACGCATCCAGGAGGTTGTGGTGGTATTCGTCAAGATTCTGAAAGTCTAGCTAAATTATTGGCAGGCTATGTAAACAATCCAAATGTAGCAGGAGCAACCGTATTGAGTTTAGGGTGTCAAAACCTTCAAATAAGTGTGTTTAAAGAAGCATTGAAAAATATCAATCCTAACTTAAACAAGCCTGTTCTTATGTTTGAACAACAAAAAATGGGTACAGTGGAAGAAATGCTTACTGCTATTGTAAAAGAATCTTTTGAAGCTATTAAAGTAGCCAACGTTGCAGAACGAAAACCAGCGCCATTATCTAAATTACGAGTAGGATTAGAGTGTGGAGGTTCAGACGGATTTTCAGGTATATCGGCAAATCCAACGTTAGGTGTTGTTTCCGATATGTTATCAGCTTTAAATGGTACAGCTATTTTATCAGAATTCCCAGAATTATGTGGTGTAGAGCAAGAATTAGTTAACCGTTGTGTGGAAGATGAAAAAGGCGAGAAGTTTTTAAAGCTTATGAAAGCTTATGAAAAATCAGTAGTTGATGCAGGATCTGGTTTTGATATGAATCCATCACCTGGTAACATAAAAGACGGTTTAATTACCGATGCTATGAAATCGGCAGGTGCTGCTAAAAAAGGTGGTACATCACCAGTACAAGATGTTTTAGATTATGGTGAATACATTACTAAACCAGGATTAAACTTATTATGTACACCAGGTAATGATGTAGAAAGCACTACAGCAATGGTAGGTTCTGGAGCTAATGTGGTATTATTTACCACAGGTTTAGGAACACCAACAGGAAACCCAATTGCGCCAATTATTAAAGTGTCTTCAAATACAGAGCTTAAAGAACGTATGCCAGATATCATCGATATTGAAACAGGTGCAGTAATACGTGGTGAAAAAACCATTGAAGAAATGGCAGATGAAATGTTAGGGTTTATTATTGAAGTTGCAAGTGGTAAAGTACAAACCAAAGCAAAATTACTAAATCAAAATGATTTTATTCCTTGGAGACGAGGTGTGTCATTATAAGAACTTAATAAAATCAAGCATAAAAAAACCAAGACATTTATCTTGGTTTTTTTATGTAATTATCTATTAGTTTTTTAGTTTTAAGGAAGAGTCTCTGATAATTAATTCTGGTGATAAAACAACTCGTTTCTCAGATTTAATTTTTTTACTATTGTTGGCTTCTTCTAAGAAAACTTTTGCAGCTATCCTACCCATTTCAATTGGTGACTGGTCTACAGATGTTATAGAAAGTTCCATAAATCTAGTGAAAGGTTCATTACTAAAACCAACTACACTTACATCTTCTGGAATTTTTAAACCATGTGCCTTTATTTCTTCAATAGCACCTAGTGCTGTAAAATCACTTGAAGAAAATATAGCATCAGGAGGATAATTCATATTTAAAAGTAGTTTAGTGGTTTTTCTACCTTCCAAAACTTTACTCATTGTTTCTATAACAATACTTTCATCAAATTCAATACCACTATCAATAAGGGCTTGTTTGTAACCTAAATATCTATTTTTAAAAATTTGCATTTCTCTATTGTTTGATAAATGAGCAATACGCTTACAACCTTGATTTATTAAATGCTTAGTAGCATCATAAGCACCTTTAAAATCATCAATAGTAACAGAGCTTACGCCAGGTATATCTTTTTTTCTGTCAAAAAATATTAGTGGAACACCTTTCCTAAGAAGCTTTTGAAAGTGTTCACTAGTTTCTAATTTAGCATTAGATATAGACATTAAAATACCATCTACCTGCGCATTAAGTAAGGAATTTATGTTTTCAATTTCTAAATTTTCTTGGTCATGGGTTTGGCATATAATAACATGATATCCATGTGGGTATAATTCTTCTTCAATACCTCTAATAACTGACGCAAAAAAATTACTATCAATACGCGGGACAATAACACCAATATTGAAACTTTTACCACTTTTAAGAGCCAAAGCAAGTTTATTTTGTTCATAATTCATTTCTTTAGCTGTGTCGTTAACTAGCTTGCGAGTAGCTTCACTAATTTTAGTATTACCATTTAAAGCTCTTGATACAGTAGCAGCTGTAATATTAAGTTTTTCTGCTATATCATAAATGGTTGTTTTTTTATTCATGAGTTATTAGTCCTTTTATTTAAGAATGTAAACTTATTAATTTGTTTGAAACATTTTAACATTTTTTTGTTAAATGCATCAACGCTTAGAAATAAAACTGCCAGTGCTATTTTACAGTGTGAATTTTTTAAGAAAAAATTAAGAATTGTAATGCAATATATATAATTTTTTTTATTTTTGTGTAATCGATTGCAATTATTAATTGAAAATAATGAATATTTTTTTTAATGATTATTTAAATTTTTCATGCGTAAAATAAAGATACCGCATTTCTATTTCATTAAGTCTTTTAAGAGTTTTTAATAAGAAATTAAGTACTGTTCAAAATATATTTTCCAACCAGTATACTATTAAAATAAACCAATTTAAGCCTATGAGTGAAAAAAACTATCAAAAGAAAAAACAATTAAAACAAAGCCAAACTAAACAATTAAGTATGAAAACAAAAAAGAATTTTAAATATTATTTCCTTCTTTTAGGGATATTATTTTATTTGCCAAATTATGCGCAAAACGTATCTAGTGTAAAAGGTACGGTAACAGACGAGACGGGAGTTCCACTTCCAGGAGTATCAATTATAATTAAAAATACAACCAAAGGGACTGCTACAGATTTTGACGGAAATTTTTCTATTAACGCCAATTCAAAAGATATACTAGTATTTAGTTTTCTAGGTTTTAAAACTCAAGAAATTTCTGTTTCAGGAAAATCAACTATAAATATATCTTTGGTTACTGATAGTAGCCAATTAGATGAAGTTGTTGTAATAGGATATGGAAGCACAACAAGAAGAGATGTTACTGGTGCAATTTCATCTGTTACAGGAGAAAAGTTAGCAGCAGTGCCTGTTCCAGATGCAGCCCAAGCTTTACAAGGCAAGCTGCCTGGTGTAAATGTTACAACTCAAGATGGACGACCAGGAGCTAATATTTCAATTCGAGTAAGAGGAGGAGGTTCAATTTCTCAAAGTAATCAACCTCTTTTTATTGTGGATGGATTCCCTGTAAGTTCTATTAGTAATATACCTGGTAGCCAAATTCAAAGTATTGACGTACTTAAAGATGCCTCTTCAACAGCCATTTATGGAGCAAGGGGTGCAAATGGTGTAATTATAGTAACAACAAAAAGTGGTAAAGTAGGGAAGACAACCGTTACTTATGACGGTTATACTCAATATAGTGTAATACCTAAATACATACCTGTAATGAATGGGTATGATTATATAGCCTACAACTGGGCTTATGCAGATGCTATTGGTTCTCAATATAGAGACGCATGGGAAAAGCTATGGCTTATTGGTTCTCAAAGTGGAAGTAATACCGCGGGTATAGATTATTATAAAACTGTTAAAAGTAGAGATTACACCAAAGAATTGTATAATAGTGCTTTTACTCATAATCATAACTTTAATTTAAGTAGTGGAAATGAAAATACTAGATATTTATTAGCTTTTAACCACCTAGACCAAGAAGGAAATAAAGTTGGTTCAGGCTACGAAAGAAGTAATGTGTCACTTAAATTGGATCAAAAATTAGGTAGCAAATTAGATTTCTCTTTAAATACACGTTATGCCCAAGAAAAGGAGTTAGATAATGATGGTAACTCAACCGCTTATTATTTCCGCCCTATTAATACTGTCGATGTGTTAGGAGATTTAGATGTTACTTCAAACTCTCAATTAGGAGATTATAACAGTATTTTACAAGATGCATTTAATCCAGCAGCTATATTAAACGATAATTTTAATTCAAACACCAAACGTTCTTTGGTAGCAAATTCAGCTTTAAGTTGGAAAATACTAGAAGGACTTACTGCAAAAACAGATTTAGGTTTAAGTGTTAACTGGAGTAGACGAAAAGTTTGGACAGGTGCTTATGCTAATAACTACATAAATCCTTCAACTGGAGAAAAAACATTTGGTGGTAATGCACGTTTAGTATCAAGCGAAGGTTGGAATTTACGTTGGGTAAATACCTTAAACTATGAAGTACAAGGTTTAGGCGATGACCACAAGTTAAGTTTACTTGCAGGTATGGAGGTTGCCGATTCTGGTTCTGAAAGTATTGATGCCAGAGGCGTTAGATATCCAAAAGCCTATGATGCAGACAGAGCTTTTGCAAACTTACGAGATTATGATACCACTCAAGGTGATCAAAACTTCTTCTTTTCAAATGTAGCACCTGCCAACAGATTGCAATCATATTTTGGACGTGTAAATTATTCATTATTAGATAAGTATTTGTTAACTGCTACATTGCGTGCTGATGGATCTTCAAGGTTCGCACCAAGTAATCGTTGGGGGTATTTTCCAGCTGCCGCTTTAGCATGGAGAGCTTCAAAAGAAGATTTCTTAAAAGAAGCTACTTGGATTGATGATCTTAAAGTGCGTTTATCTTACGGTTCAGTAGGTAGCGATGCCATAAGTTCAGAATTATGGAAACAAAGTTGGGCTTCTGGTGTTGGTACATATTCTATAAATGAAGTGCTACAGCCTAACTATACTCCAGCATCTGCATTGTTAGCAAACCCAGATTTAAAATGGGAAACAACCATTACAAGAAACTTAGGTGTAGATTTTTCTATTTTAAATAGTAAACTTTCTGGTACTATCGAGGTTTATAAAAATACGGTTAAAGATTTATTATTAGTATCACCAGTATCAGGTATCACAGGTTTTGAATTCACACAAGAAAACATTGGACAAACCAGTAATAAAGGTATCGAGATTTCATTAAATGCAGATCTAGTAACCTCCGAAGATTTTAATTTACAAGCCAGTATTAACGTAAACGTTAATAAAGGAAATATTGATAAATTAGCCGATGGGGTAGAGGGATCTTACGGCTCCGGTTGGGGTGGTGTAGCACAAAACCCAAGAGAAGATTATGTGTTTGAAGTAGGTAAGCCAGTTGGTTTAATTAGAGGCTATACACACGATGGATGGTATACTACAGATGATTTTGATTATAATCCAACCACTCAAATATACACTTTAAAGTCAGGAGTAGCAGATTATGCTAGTGGTGTATTAGGGTTTGTATATGGTACAAACTCAAACAAACCAGGATCGCAAACAGCTTATCCAGGAGTTCAAAAAGCAAAAGATTTAAATGGCGATGGATTAATTGATGATCAAGATATTACAATTATTGGTGATGTAAATCCAGCACATACAGGTGGTTTTAGTTTATCAGGAAACTATAAAGCGTTTGATTTTGCTTTAAACTTTAACTGGAGCGTTGGAAACGATATTTATAATGCAACACATCAACAAGCATATTTAGGAAATAAAGAAGCTGGTTTATATAGAAATAGATACCAAGAGTTAGCAGGTCATTATAAAATTTATGATATTATAAATGGGCAGTTAACCAAAGTTTTAGACCCAGCAGCATTAGATGCGCTTAATGCTAATGCTACAACACATTTGCCTTACCCAGAAAGCACTATAGTATCTACTTTTGCTATTGAAGATGGCTCTTTTTTAAGGTTGAACACTGCAACTTTAGGATATACATTATCTAAGTCGGTTGTTGATAGATTTGGAATTAACAGATTCCGAGTATATGGTTCTGTGTACAATGTATTTACTATAACAGGGTATAATGGTTTTGATCCTGAGGTAAATACAGATGCAACAAGAAGTCAATTCTACCCAACACCTGGGTTAGATTTTGGGTCTTATCCACGTTCTCGTACATTTACATTTGGTGTAAATGTTGAATTTTAATCTAATAAAAAATTGAAAATCATGAAAAAATTAGTTTATATATTAATGGCGGTACTTATGATGGTAACTACTGCTTGCCAAAAAGATTTTTTGGACGTTGAAGCTCCATCAAATGTAGATGAGGATTTTGTATTAGCATCACCAGAAGATGCACAAAAAGTATTGTCAGGTATTTATAATATTTGGTATGACTTAGACAGATTACTTTATTATGAAACAGAAGTAGTGGGTTCAGATTCTGAATGTCATCCAGAAAATTACAGTTCACAATCGCGTCACATACCAGAAGGGTTATTTGCATCCGAGCATCTTATTGATGATTCCAATGCACGACCAACATGGAATGAATGTTTTCGAATTATTAACCGTTGTAATATTATCTTAGAATCTCTAGACGGTAAAGATGCATATCAAAAAGCAAAAACAGCAGGAATACCTAGTGCTTGGACACAAATATATGGAGAAGCACTTGTAGCACGAGCAACTTGTTATAAATTACTAGTGCGTTATTTTGGCGATGTTCCATATTTTGATTACCCTTTAAGAACCAAATCACAAACAGATACTTTAGGGTTAACTTCAAGAGATATTGTTTATGAAAGAGAAATAGAAGCTCTTAAAAAAGTAGTGCCATTAATGTACCGTTTGGGAGAAGGTGGGTTAAATGCAGAGCGTTTTTCAGGAACCTATGGATATGCTTTGATAGGACGATTAGCATTTGATGCAGCAGGATACCAATTAAGACGTACTGATTTTAATTATGGTAGTGTATCATTCGATCAAATTGGTATTGAAAATGACACATGGAAAGCTAAATACGTAAGAAGAAGCGATTGGCAAACTTTTATGACAACTGCAAAAAATTACTATTTAAAAGCTGTAGAAAACGCAGGAACTGCACGTTTAATTGAAACTGATTCAAGGGGTGCTAGTTTTAACAATCCGTTTCAACGTAATTTCCAATATTTAATGGATCTAGAAGTGAGTCCAGAATCATTATACGAATCAGGATATACTCAAGGTTATAACTCCGATTTTCCATATTCATTTGGACGTCCATCTGGTGGTCCAGGTTCTAATGGTTATCCAGCTAAAAACTATGGTCAAGCACGTATTTATGCAAGTTTTTACTACGGAGATTTTCAACCAAACGATAAAAGACGCGATGTTACAGCATGTGTAACAGGAAACTCTGGTAAAGCTTCAGAAATATTAATGAACTTTGCACCAGGTAGTCGTGAAAAAGGAGGTTTAGCTATGAACAAGTTAGATGAAGCCCGATTTAAAGATCCGTATGAAGCTAAACAACGTCAATCTGGATGTAATTGGCAACAATTACGTATGGCTGATGTGATGCTAGATTTAGCTTATGCAGCCGCAGCAACAGGTGATGAGGTTACAGCAAAAACATATTTCAAAAAAGTACGTAGTCGCGCATTTTCAACAGCAGATCAAGCGACGTTTGTTACCAGCTATGTTGATGGTAAATCAGGTCAAGCATTAATAGATGCAATCGCTTTTGAACGTAAATTGGAGCTTGCAGGTGAAGGTAAAACACGTTGGGACATGACGCTTTATGGTAAAATGCCAGAACGTATAAAAAAATTACGTGATAGACAAATAGCGATGGTCAATGGTCTGAAAACGAACGGATATTATACGTTTCCAGAAACAGGTATGACAATTTCTAATTATGTTTGGACAAAATATGTAAACATTAAAACAGAAATTGATCCATCATTAAAATTATTAACAGCGCAAACACCTGCTGGAATTACTACTGCAGACCCAAAATATCCAGTATTAGTACCAGGTTGGAGAGGAACTAGCGATACTTGGACAGATTATATTAGTACATTACCTAGTAATAAAGTAAACTTAGCTATTAGAGGATTATATGAGTATATCGATCCAAATGGACCAGTTGCTTTAGCTTTACAAGCACAAGGTTATGTTAAAGCACCTTGGGGTGCAAATATTATTGCAAATGAAAGTCAGTATACATCTGATATATTTAAGGGATATCCTGATTCTTATTATACAGCAGGACAACCACCACGCTATATTAGAGCAATACCGTCAGCAACTTTAGAGCAATCTTACGGGCATATAACCCAAGGTTACGGTCACGCTTCAGAATAATAATTATAATTTTTATATATTTAATAACCCGCTTCAAATATGTTGCGGGTTATTATTTTTAATTTAAAGCTCAATTATTTTTTTAAACTATGATATATAAAAGCAAAATATCACTTATAATTTTTATTGTTTTCCTATCAGTTATTAATGTAAGTTTTAGCCAAACTAATAAAAAAACAAACGAAAAAGATCCATCAAATGACAGATTGTTAATTTCAGATTCCTTAAAATGGTCTGAACGTATGGCTCTGTCAATATTGAAACGTAATCCAAAAGCTTGGGATATTGATTATATTCCTGAACCAAAATGGGAGTATAAGGTCGGTTTAGTATTAAAGGCATATGAAAGACTTTATGAGGCTACAAAAAATGAAGCTTACTATAATTATATTAAAGATTTTGTAGATACCATGATAGATAGTACAGGCACAATAAAAGGGTATGAACTTGAAAGTTATAATATAGATTTAATCAATTCAGGAAAATTACTTTTCAACCTTTATGATAAAACTAAAGAAGACAGGTATTTAGTGGCAATTAAAACCTTAAGTAAGCAATTAGAAAATCATCCAAGAACAAAATCTGGTGGTTTTTGGCACAAAAAAATATACCCAAATCAAATGTGGTTAGATGGGTTATATATGGGCGAACCTTTTTATGCACAATATACCGTTGAATTTGAAAATGGCAAGAATTTAGATGATGTTGCACATCAATTTGAATTACTACACAAACATGCTTTTGATAAAAAAACAGGATTGTATTTTCATGCCTGGGATGAAAGTAAACAAATGCCTTGGGCAAATAAAGAAACAGGTACAGCACCAAATATTTGGTTAAGAGCTTTAGGATGGTATGCGATGGCTTTAGTTGATGTGTTAGATTACATGCCTGAAGCCCATCCAAAACATCAAGAATTAGTAGTTTATTTAAATGAATTGGCTGAAGCTTCAAGTCATTTTCAAGACGAATCTGGATTGTGGTATCAAGTCCCTAACATGCAAAATAAAGAAGGTAATTATTTAGAAGCTTCAGGTTCTGCGATGTTTATTTATGCTTTTGCCAAAGGAACGCATAAAGGCTATTTACCAAATAAATTTGAAACGATTGCAAATAAGGGTTTTGATGGTTTAATAAATAAATTAGTAACCGTTGATGAAGATGGTGAAGTTCATTTAAACCAAATATGTAAAAGTGCTGGGCTAGGAGGCAACCCATATAGAGATGGCTCTTATGGATATTATTTAAGTGAACCTATTTTAACAGACAATTCTCATGGTTTAGGTCCATTTATTATGGCTGCACTTGAGTTAAGAAGATAGTTTTAAAATAATATCTTCTATTTTAAAAACCAAAAAGGCTGTTTATAAAATTAGAAACTGCTTTTTTGGTTTTTATTAATAATATTTTTTATTCTTTCTTTACTGTTTTAATTGTAACTGGTTCATTAAGTGAAACTTTTAAAAAACAAACATCTAAAGCTTTGTCTTCAATATTTAATTAATTTTATTGCCGTTAGTAAGGTGTTTTTTAGATGAAATTTATGTGACAAAGTTCGATATATTATCGATGACCATTAGTTACTATATTTACACCTCTAGCAACTTTTACATTACCACCCGAAATATTGAAACACCAATTTTATTTTGTCCAGAAGGGGTGTTGGCTATTTCTTAAAAAAAGCCAATGTATAAAGTGCCATCTAAAATATTTTCAATACCATTTCTGCCATTAGCATAACCAATATAAATTTGGAATTGCAACATAAAAGTAGAGGCATTTTAAGCAGCTTCTTTTTTATTTATCGCCATTGCATTTTCACCTGGTTCGGGGTTAGGTAATCAAGCGCTGAATGCCTTCTTTTTCTGTTATACCATACTTCTATATAATCGAATATCTCAAGCTTAGCCTGTGCCCTGGTCTGAAATTTACTGTGGTATACCATTTCCACTTTCAAAGTCTTAAAGAAGTGTTCTGCTTTGTATGTTAGTAAAATCTATGGATCTATCACTCCAATTGTTTACATTATAAAAATTGGAATCAAAAGCATCTACCCAAGTTGTGGTTTGACTAAAAGCGGATAAAGTTGAAATTAAAAACAATAATTATGCACTCCAATTAAGAGAGTTTATTTTAATTAGATATGTTTTCATGATATTTTTCATGCAAAAAGGGTACATATTTTTTAATATGTACCCTTAGTTTTTTAATTATGATTATTAACGAAAAACGATTATTTTGTTAATAATTTTACTGATTTTGTGCCTTCAAAAGTTTTAACGGTAGCAATATAAAGACCAGATTTTAAATTGAAGTTTGTATCATTATTTGTTTTAAATGATTTAACTAATGCACCAGTAATTGAATATATATTGATTTCAGAAGAAGATTTTACATTTGAAACATAAACTCTATCTCCAATAGCATAGACATCAGTTGATACGTTAGATAGTTTTTTATTTAAACTTAAAGTACCTGAATAAGCAGAGTTAACATATAATGAATTTGGAACTACTAAGCCTGTTAATTTATATGCAGCATTTCTCCAAATAGTAAGTGCTTGTGAAGAAATATTTGCACCATTACCCATAATGGTTGCACCATAACTAAACGATAAAGCTACAGCATTAACTGTTAATACATCTGTTGTAGCAGTACCTAATCTAGTTCCAGAAGGCAAGTAGTTAATTACCATTGAAGTAGCAGGGTCAGTAGTGTAAGTAGTTGTAGCTAAGCTTTGACCTCCAGCAGTGATATCTAGGTTAATAACAGCATCAATAGATTTAGTGCCACCACCAGAAGTACCATTATCTGACGCAGTAGCTGAACCAAAAATTGCTACATTATTACCTCCCGCAAAACTAATACCACGAAATAATTCATTACCTTGGTTTAAAGGATCTACTGTTACAGCAACATCTGTTTGAGAGCTAGGAACTGAAGCATCTGCATCAGTAACTGCTTTTCCGTCTCTAAACGCATAAGATTTGTTATATATAATTGGAATTGTAACATCTTTAACTCCTAATTTTCCACCTGGTTTAAAAACAGCAGCACCAGAACTAAAAGTTTCTTGAGCAATTACTAAATCAAAACCAGAAAGTGCAGGAATTTGTGTTCCATTTTGGTCAGACTCTATGTAAGTTACCTCAAAATTAGCATCAGATTGTAACATGGTAATAACAGGATCTGCGCCAGGAGCAGAAGCTCCAGTGCCTTGCCCAACACCAATTTGATTTAAGTAAAGTACTTTTTTAGCTGTACCAGCTACTGCTGTAATAGTTATTTTACCATTTAAATAATCGGTAACTACTGATAGTGTTTTACCTCCAGCAGGAACTATTTTACCATTGGCTACATAACCATTAATTTTTGATTCTAGAGCAGCATTTGTAATTTCTAATGTGCCTCCATTTACAACAATAATTCCTGTACCTGGACGAGATGGTTGCTCATCGATATCAATAGCATTAATAGTGGTAAGGCCACCATTAATATTTAAAGTACCTCTGCCAGCATAGTTACCTAATAAAATACCATTAAGAGTAGATGTTACTGTACCACCGTTTACATTAAATATACAGTCACCCGCATCACCTATTATTAATTGGTTTTTAGTATTAACTATACCACCATTAACATTTACAGTTTGAGTTGAAGTAGCATTAGTACCAAAACGACCTTGATTTCTAATATTAATGTCTGCGCCAGTTTCAATGTTTAATTTACCAGCACCAAAGTAATTTCCTGAACCAGCATATAGCCATAATTTTGCTGCTAATGTTAGTTCAGAGTCGGCTTGTAATGTTAAATGACTAATGTAGTCTAAAGTATTAGTAGTCGCTGGTAAAGAACTTAATGCGGCACTTAAAATAGGTTTGTTGGTTACAGGTGCAATAGATACGTCATTGGCTGGTACAGGTATTGTACCCAAATCCCAGTTAGTACCTGTTCCAAAGTCAGTATTAGTTGTTCCTGTCCATGTAATTACCTGTGCATTAATCATTCCAACACCGAATATCAGTGTGCAAAATGATAAAAAATTCTTTAGTAAAGTTGTTTTCATAATTTAGTAAAGTTGTTTTTGGTTAATAATTTAATTTAGTTTGGCTTTTTTTCATAAGAAATCACGAATGAAATAACCTATATCCTTCTAAATTAGGGCTGTAATAAGATAGCTCCATCCTGTACTTACCTGTAATAAGGAGAAAAATAGATAAAGTGCAATTTTATTGGGTGTATAACTTAGTTGTTTTTCAACTTTGAAAAAACATTATAAGGTATTTTGAAAACACTACCATGCCTTGTGCCATTTGGAAATTCTATTTTTTCTGAAATATCTTCCCAAGTTTTTAAATCTGTAGATTGAATAGCACCATATTTGTGATCTCTGTATTTATCAAAATAAACCACCCAATTTCCATCTATATAAATTGCGGTTGGTCCTTCAGCCCAATAGTTTCCTGTAATGGGTTCACTGGCTTTGGTGTAAGGTCCTGTTAAGTTATCACTAAAAGCTACTTTTAAATTCTTTTGAACAGGTTTTTTGGTTTCATCTTTTAGAAACATAACATACTTATCATTTTGTTTTTGAATAGTAGCATCAATCACATTAAAACCAGGGTCGTATAATATTTGGGTAGGTGAAAAGGTTTCAAAATTTTTAGTAGTGGTGTAATACATTCTGTGGTTGTAACCATTATCTTCTGTAGATTGGGTTTCTGGGAATTTGCCTGTAATTGTTGATGCCCAATAAATCATGTATTCCTTAGTAGTTTCGTCATACGTTATTTCTGGAGCCCAAGTGTTGCGTGTTTCTTTTTCATGTTCCATAACTGGAATAAATTTTTGTTTAGACCAATTAATTAAATCTTTTGATGATGCATAGCCAATACCCTTATCTGTCCAACTTACGGTCCAAACCATGTGGTAATAACCATCTCCACCTTTTATAATACATGGGTCGCGCATTAATTTATCTTTGCCAACTTCTGGGGTTAAAAAAGAGGTGTCGTTTTTTAAAGAAGTCCATTTAAAGCCATCTTCACTGTATGCTAAATGCAAACCATCTTCTCCATTTCCTTTAAAATATGAAAATATGTAAACTTCTTTTTCTGGAATAAACTTATTAGCTATTAGCCAATTTTCACAAGCTTTTGGCCAATTAAGGTGTGTTCCAAATCTGCCCAAACCAAATCCATGTCCGCCATTTTCATAAATATGCATTTCTGCAGGTACCTTATTTTCTTTTAAAGCTAAATAGTAGTTAATAGAATTTTCAACAGGAACAGCTCCATCATCTGTGGCGTGTACTAAAATGGTTGGCGGTGTATTTTTAGACACTTGTTTCTCGTTAGAATATTTTTCAATTACTGTATTGGAAGGATTTTTACCAAGTAAGTTTTCTTTGGAACCTTTGTGTGTAATACCATCTTCCATTGAGATAACGGGATAAATTAACATCGAGAAATCTGGACGCGCACTCGTTTGATCTGAAGCATAAACCACATCATTATAATGTGTAGATGCTGTTGATGCTAAATGGCCACCAGCTGAAAAACCTATAATACCAACTTTATTTGGATCTATATTCCAATCTTTAGCATGTCGCCTAACCATTCTTATTGCTTCTTGAGCATCTTGCAGCGGACCAATAGTTTTATCTTTCATAATAAGATCGCTTGGTAGTCTGTTTTTTAAAACAAATGCCGAAATACCAATCGTATTTAACCATTCTGCGATTTTATCACCTTCTTTTATATGAGAAAGAACAGAATATCCACCTCCAGGGCAAATAATTACCGCCGTATTTTTAGTGTTATTATTGTTTGCCAAATATAATTTAAGGGTAGGTGTTGTTACTTGTTTAATGGCATTTGGTTTACCATCAGTGTCTAACCTAAATTCTTCTTGATATGATTTATTTTCTATGGCATTTGGTACCTTATCCCAAAGCGGTATTATTTTTTGTTGAGATAACGATGGCGTAGAAATTGCCAAAATTAAACCTAATCCTAAATGCATTGTTTTTTTTAAATTCTTCATCTTATTGTTCATAAAATTCTATTTCTACTATGCGTAATTGTCCTTTTGCATCAACCGACTCTTTGTCTTTAAACATATCTAATTCTGCATTGGGATCTATTTCTACAATCTTATCAAAGGCATCATTTTCAGAACTTAAGCCTATTAATTCAATAGTTATTTCTTTTGCTAAAACTGGAGTTATTGGTATAGTGATGTAGCCCAAACTACGTTCTGTACTACCTTCATATACTAATTTACTATCTGCTAAAATACGAATAGGATAACTTTTTGTACGCCATCCTGTAAATTTTACAACGCATTCATTTACTAATGATGGCTTGGTTAAAGTATAAGTAATTTTGCCTGTTTTTATTTTACCATCGTTACGCCATTCGGTTAATTCATTATCATCAAAACTATTGTAAACGGTTTCTTGGTTGGATAAAGCGGTTGCATAACTTATAAAAACTGGTTTTCTTTTTACTGTATAAGAAGGTGTTTTTGGCGTTGGTCCTTTACCTAAATTTGATGGCATATTAATATCTGGTAATTGTTTAGAAAGACCGTTTATTGATGTAACAGGAATAGTTTTTAAGGTGATTTTAGCAGATTTTAAGCCTTTCGATTTTGCTGAAACGGTTATGTTATCAGCATCAAATCCAGATTGAATCATAATTCTGTTTATGCCATTTTCAACAGGTAATGTTTTAGAAAGTATATAATTGTTTGGACCTTTTGCAATACCACCCAACCAAGTAGCATTACCTTTTAATGAAAATTCAATAAGGTTATTGTTTATTGGGCATCTATTGCCATTTTTATCAACCACTTCAACATCAATCAATGCAACATCTGCTGCATTTGCTAAAAAACCTGTTGGACTTACATGAGATGTTAGTTTTATTTCGAACGGAGCACCAGCTGTTGTTTTTGAAGTTTCAGAAACTATGTTGTTTTGACTATCGTAACTTATAGCTTTAATGCTTCCTGCTTCCCAAGGAATGTTTTCAAAAGTGAATAAAAACTGTTTGCTTTGTTTACCGAATCCTTTTGATGCTCCATTTACAAAAAGTTCAACTTTATCACCAGAAGAAACCACATAAATATTTTTTATAACATCTTTTGTGTAATTCCAATGCCCAAGAATATGACTGCTATATTTTTCAATATCTACCCAACCATTCCACATAACTTGGTGAGCAAAAAAGCCGTCTTTAGGAATACGCATGGGGTCAACCTCTCCGCTTCGTCTGTAATTTTCAGCACCTCTAAAATGGGTGTTGGTATCAGAAAAAACAATATTTACGCCACCAGAGCTTATTCTGTTTCCTGTTCCAGGTCTTTCTATATAGTAATCGTACCATCTGGTAACGTTTTCAATGGCGTGCGAATCTTGGTTTCTGTTATACGGGCTAGCATCTGCTACTTTACTGCCATTTACGTTTGAATGTGTTGTACCACCTTCACCATCTTTGTGAAATGGCGGACTAAATTCATCCCAATATTTTCGTAAGCCTTCATCTCTAGAATACTCTGTTGCCCAAAGTGGTTTGCCAGCACTTTTATTTATGTACAACATTTCACCACCATATTCAGCAACGCGACTATCTAGCATTTCGCGAGAACCAATAGCACGTCCACCATGCGGATCGTAAGTATCTCGTATACTTTTCATTTCAAACATGTGCGCTTCGCTAATGGATTCGTTGCCAGATTCGTAAAAAATAATACTAGGGTTGTTTCTATTGTAAATAATGGCGTCTCGCATTAATGATGTACGTTGTATCCAATTAAAGCCTTGAGAATCTTTTTCAGCATCTCCAGCTGGCATCGCTTGCATTAAGCCTACTCTGTCGCAAGATTCTACGTCTTGTTTCCATGGGGTAACATGCATCCAGCGTACTAGGTTTCCGTTGCTTTCAATTATCATTTTGTTGCTGTAATCGCTAATCCATGCAGGAACAGACATGCCTATTGCCGGCCACTCGTTACTGGTGCGTTGAGCGTATCCTTTTATTTGAATAACCCTATCATTTAAAACAACTTCGCCTTTTCTAAATGCGGTTTTACGAAAGCCCGTTTTAGTACTTACTTCATCTACAATGTTTCCATCTACTTTTAAAATAGATTTTACTGTATATAAATAGCCATAACCCCAACTCCAGAAATGTAAATTTTCAAGGTATTTGTTTGCTTTTAAAATGGAGGTTTCTCCGGGCAGTAACGTTTTTTTGTCTCCTAAAAATTCAGATATTTTTTGTCCGTCTAAATCATAAATTTCAATTTGTAACTCGGCAGTTTTAGAAGTGCTGAATTCATTTTTAATTTCAGACTCAACATGTATGGTTGCAGTTGCATGTTCAATATCAATTGCCTTGGCATATACATAAGCACCTGTTGTTTTTAAATTTGAGTAGAGTGGAAGGGTTTGATATAATTTATCTGTAATATGTAGGTAAACATTTTTAGGAATGCCGCCTAAATTAACGTTAAAGTTTGTATTATTCCAGCGGTATGATGCACCTGTTGCCGTTTCTTTATATTTCCAATCGTTATCGATACGAAGTGCAATTACATTTTCAAAAGGATAGGGTTTTACAAATTCTGAAATATCGAAACCAAAAGCCATAACGCCATTTTCGTGCATGCCCACTTTTTGTCCGTTTACATATATAATACCACCTTGCCTAATACCTTCAAATTCAATAAATATTTTTTTATCTAAAATTCCTTCAGGTAACTTAAATGCTTTTCTATACCAAACAATACCCGTTGTAAAATCTGTAATTTCTTTCAAGAAAGTTTCATTTTGGTTGTAAGCATGAGGAAGTGTAACATGTTCCCAAGAAGCATCGTTAAAATTAATTGTTTCGGCTTCTTTATAATCACCAGTTTTTAATTTCCAATCAGAATTGAAATTGTATTTTGTTCTTTCAAATTCTTGAGAAAATAAATTTGTAGTTAGTGTTACAATTATAAGGAAGATGAATTTGTTTAATTTTATTAGCATTACAATTTAGTTTCGTTGGGTAATTTGTAAGGTAAAGTTTTTTTGCCAGAAGTATTTAAAACAAAATAATCTAACAAAACGCCAGCATCAATCATATAAATTATTAAGTTTTGCTTTCCTGTGTTTTTAATAGGAACATGTATTTGTTTTATGGCTTTGTTAGATAGTACATTTTCTTTCCACTCACTACTTCTACCTTCTGTTTTAAAATTAACAATTTGTATTGGTTCATCATTCCATTGCACTGCAACCTTAAGTTCGCCATCTGTTGTTAATGGATGTGTAGGAATAGCTACAAGTGTAATATTAGCTTTGTTAGTAATTGTTTCAGTATAAATTTCATATTCCAAAACAGGAGCGTTTTCATGGTTTGTACTAGAAGATGCATGTAATGGACTTGACTGCATAACCGATTTAGAATGTCCTAATCCACTAATTTCTTGCCAACTTAAATTTTCTTTATTTTTAATTTGAGAATATTGATTTGCATATAAAATTGCGTAACCATTTTTTTCAACAAAGCTATTTTGAGTTATATTTTTATAACTGTTAGAAATGTGTATTTGTATTGGTATTTCTTCGGAATTGGTTTGAATTATGAGCGTTTCGGTTGATGGTTTACCTGTTTTTATCCAAGAATCCCAGTCGATTGAAATATAAATTCGTTCTTCTAATGCTTCGGAAGTATTTAAAACTCCTGAAATTTTAGAGGTTTTTATCCAATTAGGATGTTGCTTTATTTGCCAAGTTCCAGATTCGGAATTTTTTAGATACACATCAATAAAATATGATTTTGAATCACCAACATAATACGTAGGTAAGCAATTTAAACCTTGCAGTGTTTTTAAAGTGTCTTCAATGGAAACACCAACAAGTTCTTTTGAATGACTTTCAGGAAACTCAATTGTAGGATTTTCATAAACAGGCAGCCTTCTTGGTTTCATATCCATTATACCATTCCATTTTCCGTTAGATAATTGATTGTAATTTTCTGTTAAGTGTTCAATGTTTAAAAAAGCTTCATTTGATAAATTTTTATAAATGGAAGCACTTTTTCTTCCTTGTTTGGCATATGCTAAAGCTTTATCTCGATACAAGAATTTTTTATTCATATTTGAAGCACCTTTTACGGGATAACTTACCAATTGCATAAAAGCACTTTTTAAAGTATTGGGTAATTCGTTTTCAATGGAGTTTACTTCTTTCTCAATAGTTTCATAAGCATTGATGCGTTGGGTAATTTCGTCGTTATTACTAAAAGGGTTGTATTGGGTATTAAAAATTTGCGTAGTTGGTTCTGTTTGGCTCCAACCCATAAATTCGGGTTTGCGCTCAAAAGCTAATTGATAATAAGTTTCTTTTATTTTGGTGATGTTTTTTGAAAATGCCTTTCCGAATATATCATCAAAAAATTGTTGTTGATGGGATGTTGTATATTTGGAATTTTGAAATTTTTCTGCATCATAAGCTATATCTAAAAAGAGTTGCGTACTATATTCGGCGGGTTTAATATCGCCTACATTTAATATCCAAATGGTTCGGTTATTTAGGTTGTAAGCTTTCATCATTTCTTCTCTTATTAAATGCGGATTTGTAGTGTCAAGCCACAAGTAATCGTGTGGTCTTCCCCAATAGGAAGCATGGTAATAAACGCCTGAGCCACCGCTACGTTTTTGTTCTTCAATGTTGCTTAAGGCACGTATGTAACCATAATTATCATCAGTCCAAACAAGTGTAATATCATCAGGAACTTTAAGTCCAGCTTTATATAAATCCAACACTTCTTTATAAACCGTGAAGGCTTGCGGAATGGTTTCAACCTTTGGGTTGATGTGTTTTTTTAATAGGGTTCTTTGGTCTGAAATAATGCCATCTAATAATTGAACTGCTTCATAATTATTTTTCACACCTTCCATACCACTATCATGTACCCCGCGCATACCCATAGTGTAAATGGCATTAAGGTTTTTAGCATTTTTCACACGGTTTTCCCAATAGTTAATTACGTTGGTTTTATTGGTAACATAATTGAAATCGCCAAAGGCTTGTTTATTCCACTCATCAACATTGTTACACAGCATAGGTTCTGCATGCGATGTTCCTATTACTATTTGATATGCTTCTGCTATTTTAGCATTATTTGGATAATAAAAAAAGGCTTTAGTGCTTGGATGCATAGCGGGCCAAATGGTATTTGCGTTTAGGCGTAATAATAATTCGAAAATTTTTGAATATGTTTTTGGTCCAATATCGCCTGTTTCGGGTTCAATGGTTTTGGCTGCCCAGGGTTGCAAGCCCCAATCTTCATCATTTAAAAAAATACCACGATATTTTACGGATGGGGATTTACTATAAAAATCTAGCTGTTTTAAAATGAGTTCCTTACTTTGTTTAACAGGTACATCTGCCCACCAATACCAAGGGTTTACGCCAATTTTTTTTGAGATATTAAAAACACCATAAGCAACACCACGCGCATTTGTACCAGAAATTACCAAGGCTTTTTTTATTTTTTTATTGGGATTTGATATGGTTTTGTATAAATAACTTTCCCATTGATTTTTGAATGATGAAGACAACTCTTTTTGGTTTAAAAAGTTACCAATAAGTTTAGATTTTATGCTTCCTATAACAATTACATTGCCTTTAGCTTCTTTTATTTTTGTAATAACTTTTGGTTTGTAGTTGGTTACTTGATAAATATCTTCAGCTAATAAATAGGCTGAAATAGAATCTAGTGAACTGCCTTTAATGTCATATAAAATAATTGCCTGATTTTGAGAGGTAAAAATTTCAAAATCAGGCAGATTACTTTTTTTTGTATTTACTATATATACATTTTTTAGCATTGTAATAAAGCCAATAAAAAATGTAAAAGTGAATACTATGTATTTCATAAATTACTGTATTCTATAAATTTCAGCTCCAGCCAATAAAAAACATCCTAAGCCATAATCTTCAAAATCGGGAATTTTATCATAAGAAAGCGGTTGCCCATCTTTAGGTTCTTTTCCTGTTGATTGTAAAAAACCTAAAAAACCGTTTTCGTGCAACGCTTCTTTAATCAATGCATCCCATCCTTTTTCAATTATTGGTAAATATTTTGCTTTATCTAAAATACCGTTGTTTACACCGTAAGCCATACCGTAAACAAACAAAGCTGTTCCAGAAGTTTCTTTACCACCAAAGTTTTTTGGATCGTGTAGGCTTACATTCCAAAAGCCATCTTTTCTTTGAATTGGAACTAAGGCTTCTGCCATCGATTTTAAATCGATAATATATTGTTCTCTATGTGGTGCATTTTCTGGTATAATAGATAAAGTTTTAGCTAATGCTGCAATAACCCAACCGTTACCTCTGCTCCAATAAGCATCTTCTCCATTTGGCTCTGTGTATGGCGGATCAAAATCGGCATCGCGCCACCAAAGTCCGTCTTTTGGGTTATATAATCCATTATCACCATGTTTGTCTCTGGTGTACATATACATATTGTACATTTTTTCAAAATAACGATTGTCTTTTTCTAAAACACCTAATTTTGCAAATACAGGCATGCCCATTTGTATGGCATCAATCCACGACCAATCGTTTAGTTGCGGTGTGTTTAAAAGCATATTTATACAAGCTTTTGTGTTTTTTAACTTTTTAGCGTTTGGTTCTAAATTGTACAAATCAATATAGGTTTGTGCAGCACAATAGTTATCTGCGTTACGTGTTATATTTCCGCTATTAAAACCCCAATTATGAAATTCAGACCAATCATAAGCATATTTGTAATATGCTTCTTTTGGGTAAATTTCATAAAGTGCCATAAGTCCTTCGTAATAAACACCACGCGTCCAAATATTACTTGGGCGTTCTTTGTTAGTAACAATGGTTTTGCCAACATCTTGCCATTTATCCATAAAGTATTGATTGGCAAGTTGCATGTGTTCTAGAACTTTCTTTTTGTCTGAAATTTGACCAATTACAGTTTGAAAACTGAAAACGGAAATAAAAATGATTACTATATTTTTTTTCATATGAAGCTTATTTATATAATTTAATTTTTTTTAGTGGTGTAATTGTTATTGGTCCTAGTAAACCAGAAGGCATTGGCTTCCATTTGGTAGCATCAAATTTTTCGTAATCTTTGTTTACCATGTTTATTTCGTAGAAAATTTTCCATTCTTCGCCTTTAAGTTCTTTAGCTCGAATTCTATTAGCAGGTAAATTGGTAACTTGAATTTTTAACTCGTTTTTGCCTTTTTTTAGTGTTCCTAAATTGATGTTGAATGGTACAGACCAAAGGTTGCCAATAAACGTACCGTTAAGCCATACTTTGGCACTTTCTCGAACATCACCTAAATTCAAATTCCAATTATCAGCCTCAATTGTTGGTGCATCAAATTGTAATGTATAAGTTGCGGTTCCTGAAAAGGCTTCGGCTTCTGCACTTAAATTTGTCCAAGATTGTAATGTTTTCATTTTAGATGAAACAGGTAATTCTGGACCACCTTTTTCAAAAACAATAGTCCATTCACCTTCTAAATTGATGGATTTATTTTCTTTTTCGTAATAATTCCAATCTTCTTGTGATTTTGTGTTTTCAGTTTTAAGAATGAACGATTGCCCAGGTTCTAAGCGAAGCTTAACCAACGTGTTTTTATCTGTTTTTTTAACCGCGGCGTTACCATAAGCTTTGGTTAAAGGGTCTAAAATTAATACCTCTTTATTGGTGATTGCTAATGGAATAAAATCATCTATTACTTTAGATGTATGGTTTACCAAGTAGTATATTTTTTCACCATTTAACTCTCTTTTTGTGAATTTTAATCCAGTGTTAACCAATGTTTCAGGATATATATTAGCAAGTTCCAAATTTTTAAACAGGTTTGAAGTTGGCTCTAAAAGTGTGTTGTTGTTTGAAATAGTTGCTACTAATTTTTTGGTTTGAGCTTCATAATCATAAAAACCAGGAACCGTTTGTGGTAAGCCTTCAAAAATAATATGTGCACCTTCTTTTTTTAAAGCAATTAGCTTTTCTAAAGTTTTTAAAGGCATTTTTTTACATTGCGGAATAACTAACGATTTGTAGTTGCCACCGGGTAAAACAATAAGTCCGTTTTTAACAGTTGCCTGTGAAATGAATTTATCTGAAATAAAATCAAGACTATAACCACTATCCATTAGCTTTTTGGTTGTGTTGTAAAAAGGCGTTCCGTGTAGCCATTTTTTTAAAGAATGGATTTTGAACTCAAAGAACAAAGTGCTTTCTAAATTTTTGCCCCATGTATCGTAAATTGGCCAATAAAGTAAGGTTTCGTTATCCGGTTTTCCAGATTGAAGCATCGATTGGCAATTTGCTATATATGAAAATAATGCTGGTGCATCTTCCCAAATAGTATTTGTTGCATTAAAGTTTACAGACGCATAGAATTTCCAACCTGGCCATACAGCTTCTTTAGGTGAATATGTTGAACCATGTAAAAACACATGGTTGATGCCGTTTAATAACAAGTCTTCAACTTCTGGTTTACATTGCGATAAGGCTGTTTTAAAATGGTCGCGTAACCAAGTAAATGTTTCTGAAGATGTAAGTTGTTTTCCTGATATGTGAGCTGCCGATGAGGAGAATTTTAGCATCACTGGATCTGCATCACCTTCTCGTATATCTTCTGCATCGCGTCTAAAACCTGGTATATTATACGGCATAGAACCAAATGTTTCACATTCAGGAATGTCAGCGGAAGCATACAAATCAATTAAATTACCAGGTGAACCATGGGCTTGCAGTTTGGTTTTGAAGTTTTTGGAATTAGCCCATTCGGTCCAAGGAATATCAAATTTATTTAGTAGCAAATCAGATATGGTTTCTCTATAATCACTTTTTACTCTGTTATCAATATTAGTATCGTCTTTACTTAAAAGTTGCGGCATGTATTTTTTTAAATCATAACCACGGCGTTTTTCAAATTCTTGAAAAAATTGGGGAGTAAAATCGGTGCCATACACCTCGTAACTATCGTTAAAAATAGCTCTTGGTTTGTTTTTTATACTTTCAAAAGCTTTATTGAAAGGTTGTACATATGCATTTAAAGCATCGGTTGAATAATGGTCTAGTGTATAACCTTTTCCTCCAGGAGCAGCTCGTTTAACCTGTTGCCCAGTTTTGCCTGTAAATACGGCATAAACCGTATAATCTGTTTTTTTAGCTTTCCATTTTAATTGATTGCCATTTAGTTGGTTTGTTAAATCTAAAAAAGCACCATTTTTGCCATAAGCCAAAACATGAATTAGTTCTGCAGGCATTTTCTCTTTAGAGGCATCAACAGTAATGGTTTTGGTTATTTTTTCATTTTTTTTAACTTCAAACGTTTCAATTACTAGTTTAGTGGCAGCGTAAGGCGCTGTAACATGCGAACCGCCATAAGGCCAGCCTGTGCCTAAAACCATATCAACCTGCATGCCTAAACTATCTGCAATTTTAATGGTGTAGTCAAGCATTTCTAAATATTTTGGTGATAAAAAATCAATAAAATTGGCTTCTTGCCCTTTTACACCATAAATAGGGGTTATTTCAACGCCACCAATACCCGCTTTTTGAAAATCGATTAAGCTAGACTTTAAATTTGGTTTATCAACAGCACTACCCATCCACCACCAACGTGCCCAAGTTTTTGTTTGCGAAGTGTTTTTAGGCCAAACATTGTTGTTTTGTGCTTGAATAGTTGTAAATGTAAAAACACTTAAAGTAAATAATACTAGTAAATTTTTATGTTGCATGTTGTTAATTTAATGAATGTTTTTTAATATCCACAGCATAAATTTGAGTGCTTCCTTCAAAATTTGCTCTAAAAATTATTTGTTTGCCATCTGGTGAAAAATGCACATTAGGTTCTAAATCATAATTATGGTTCTTCATATTAACCAATTTTGTTGAAACTAAACTATCGTTTTTTGGTATGAAGTGATACAGCCACATACCATCTTTTGCACGAGCTACTTGACCTTCATCGCCGCCATCGCCAGCAAAAGTTTTTTGGTCTGGTGAAATATTAAAATGAATAGACCATTCATCTCGTTTTAAACCGTAGCGTGTTTCTTCGCCTGTTTCAATATTTTTTCCAGCTACATAAAATGTAACACTTCTTGGTATTTGAAGATCGAACCAAATGGTTTTTCCGTCAGGACTAAAAAACTCGTGACCTGCAATTTCTCTATCAACAGTTCTTTTATGAACCAACTCAGTTTTCTTAGTTTTAATGTTTATGTTCCAAATACGGTCTACTTTGTGCCATGGTCCTTCATGGCAATACATCAATACATCAGGATTGGTTGGTGAAAATTGAATATGGTTTAACCAGGCATTTTCAGAATATAAGTTGTTGTATTCTTTGGTGTTTACATTTATGGTTATTAAACTTCTTTCAAGTTTTGCTTCGTATATCTTATCAAAATAGCTTGATTTAGACGGATTTTTTTTAAAAATCTCGTTTTCTTCTTTTGTTATTAAAGCACCACCTAAAAGTGTTTCATCGGCATTTAAAGTTGAAATAGAGCCAATCACATCATCATTAAATTCGTATATAAATTCCGTTTTGTGCGTGTCTATATGTGTTGAAAAAACACTGTCGTTAACCATATAAAATACTTTGCGGGTTTTTGTTCCTAAAATTTCACCGCGTTTGCTTCCTTTAGTATTTGTAATTTGTTGTATTTCTTTTGTTTTTAAGTTAACTGTAAAATACTGACTGCTAGTTTCAGTTCTTCCAGAAAAAATCATTAAATCACTGTTTCCGTCTTTAGACTTTATAAATGGATTGTTATGAAAGTAAAAACTATAATTATTGCCATTTCTATTAACCAGTTTTTCAATTTTATGTCCTGTTGAAGCGTCTATCCAAACTTTAGCAAGAGAACTTTCTTTACTAGTTTCCATAAGAGGAATTTGAGGTGTCTCTTTTTTTGTATGCTTCACACCACAAGAAAAATTCAAGATAATTAAGAAAGTGAATAGTATTTTAAAAAGGTTCATGTTGTAATTTTAAATAAAAATAGATGTTGTTTGTATTTATTCTATCCTGTGGCATCCTGTAATATTTAACCAATAAGTAAGACTAATTGGGTGTTATATTGAAATTTAAAACATGTTCATGGATAAGTTTCTGATTTGAAATAGAATCAACTTCTACATTATTAAGAAAAATATTTTTTACAGGAAGCTCTTCTTGACCTAATATGCGTGATAAAAATTCTGTTTTGGTAGCCTTTACATTTGTTAAATACACATCCTGTATAGGTGTTAAGCGTCGTTCAATAGTTGGTACTAAATCGCGCCATTGGTATAAAACATCGGTTTCAATACCAAGAATGCCATTTTGAATAGCACCAGCGTTAATGTTTTTAACAAAAATATTTTTTACATAGCCACCGCGACGTTCGTTGGTTTTTATAAATACTAAATGGAACATTTTAGCACCGTCAACCACGTTACAGTTTTCAACAAACACATTTTCTATACCGCCAGATAATTCACTGCCAATTGCTAATAATTGATGTCCGTTTTTCATGGTGCAATTACGCATTACAATGTTTTTGCAAGGCGTATTTAAGCGCCAAGCATCTTGGTTTCTGCCTGATTTTACTGCAATAGCATCATCACCTTGATCAAAAATGCAATTTTCAATTAAAACATTTTCACTCATTTCTGGATCTACACCATCGTTATTGTGCCCGTGTGCATATACGTTTAAATTTCTAATAACCACATCTTTTGATAGGTAAGGGTGAATGGTCCAAAAAGGACTGTTTTCAATAGAAACACCTTGAAGTAAAATATGTTTACTACGATTAAATTGAATAAAATGCGGACGGAAATTTGCTGTATCATTTACCATTTGACGTTCTTCAACAGGTTTGTTGTACGATGCCAAATTGTAAAGGCGTTTTAAACTTTGCATGTGTGGTTCTGGGCGTGCAAACCATTTTTCCCAAATATCCATTTTTGCTTTTAGCTTACCTTCACCTGTAATGGCAATGTTTTCACACTTAAAAGCGTAAATAAGTGGCGAGTAATTATAACATTCCATACCTTCCCAAGTGGTGTGAACTGCAGGTAAATAATCTTCTGGTTTTTCTGAAAAAAGTAAAACAGCACCTTTGTTTAAGTGAAGGTTTACGTTGCTTTTGAAGTGAATTTTTTTTGTTAACCATTCACCTTCGGGGATAACTACAACACCTCCGCCAGTTTTGTTAGCTTCAAAAATGGCATCTGCAATAGCTTTAGAGGTTTTTTCTTTATCGCCTTGAACTGCTCCAAAATCGGTAATTAAAAATTGTTTGCAATTACTAAAATCTGGTGTTTTAATAGCAGGCATCTCAAAAGGTGCTTCTACTTTTATTTCTGTAAATTTAATTTGATGAGTGTTTTCTTTACATGAGTACAGGGCCAATACCAATCCAATTAAAACTATTTTAAAAATCTTCATTTGTATATTTTTAATTTTTAAAAATAATTACAATACTAGTAATTGCTATCCTGTGGTGTCTTGTTTGGTAATTTAAACACTCGAAATTTAATCGATAACATTAAGTATTTTTTTTTTAATTTTTTCCATAACATTTAAATACATGAAAATCAGTCACTTGCATCATTTATTTTTTTTGTAAAAAATTTAACATATTATTTTAAGCAGGTAAGCACAGGATACACTTAGAATTTGTATTGGATAGATTTGGTTTTATAATTACTAAACTAAATTACATGAAAAACAAATTAACTTTTTTTATGAGTATGCTAATGTTTACTATATTGTATGCATCTGGTTACGCTCAAGAAAAACAGATTTCAGGTACAGTAACCGATCTGTCGAAACTTCCTTTACCAGGGGTAAACGTTATTGTAAAAGGAACTAGTAAAGGAGCTAGTACCGACTTTGATGGGAACTACACGATTACTGCATCTGTAGGACAAACCTTAGTTTTTTCGTATGTGGGTTTTAAAACACAAGAAAAGCTTGTAGGTTCAGCTAATAGTTATAATGTTTCTTTGGAAACTGATAATGCACAGTTGGATGAAGTTGTTATTGTAGGTTATGGTACTCAAAAAAGAACCATGACAACAGGAGCAGTATCATCCATTAAAACTGAAAATTTTGTTGAAAGACCAATTTCTAGAGTAGACCAAGGTCTTATAGGTCAGATTGCAGGTGTTCGTGTTAAACAAACTTCTGGATTGCCAGGTGAACCATTCAGTATTAATATTCGTGGTACAGGTTCCATCTCTGCAGGAAATGAACCTTTGTATGTTATTGATGGATTTCCAATACACACTGAAGGTACTTCTAGTAGTGGTGGTTTTGGAAATGGTAGCCCATTAGATAATATGAATCCTAATGATATTGCATCTGTTGAAATTTTAAAGGATGCAGCTGCAGCAGCAATTTATGGTTCAAGAGCTTCCAACGGAGTTGTATTAATTACAACTAAAAAAGGTAAAACAGGAAAACCTAAGTTTACATTTAATACTTATTCAGGAGTATCTAAGGAGGTTAAACGTATGGATATGTTAACAGCTGAGGAATGGATAGAAAGAGCTAAAATAATGATTGATACTCAGTGGGAAGCTTCAGGTATTCCTGGTGCATCTGCTAGCCAAACAGTTGATGAGCGTAGAGCTACGTACAATGCAGCTAGAAATCCAGATCTTGCTCCAGATCAGTTTAATACAAGTTTTATGTACGACCCAAGATGGGATATTCCAGGGCATCCAGGATTGGATTATATAGATTGGCAAGATTTAATATTTAAGAGAGGAGAATTTAATAATTATCAAGTATCAGCATCTGGTGCTACAGATATGGTTAATTATTATGTTTCGGGTAATTACCAAAAAAATAAAGGATATATTGTTGGTACAGATTATAGTTTATATTCAGCAAGAGCAAATGTTGATATAAATTTTTCTGAAAACCTAAAGATAGGTATTAATTTAGCCCCTTCATACTCTATAAAAAATGATCCTGGGGTTGAGGGTAAAGACCAAATTTTGCATAGAACAGTAGGTGCAACACCTGTTTTTGAAAGTGCTACCAATGAAAATGGAGAAAAGTACACAACACGATACGCTTGGGGAAGTAGTACTACAAATCAGCTTCCTCTTTTGGATAGAAAGGGTAAGAATTCAATGTTTAGAAACCTAACCTCTGCATATATTAGTTATAACGTTATTAAGGATTTAAATATTAAGAGTAGTATTAACTTTGATAACTCTGACAATACAACAGAAGTATATAGACCTAGTGATAATTTAACTAGTATAAGAGGAAATTATAATACTTACAGACGTCAAAATATAGTTAATGAAAACACATTAACATATAATACTACAATACGTGATAATCATAATTTCACCTTACTTGCAGGACAATCATATAATGCTTATCAAATCACTAGATCTGGGTTGTCATCAGGAAATCTATATAATAGTTATACAATTGAAACATTGCCTAGCGGTTCTACGGGTAACACAACTTCTGAAAAAAATGTTCAAATTTCATACTTCGGAAGGCTTCAGTACAACTTTAAAGAAAAGTACATACTTTCTGCTAGTCTCAGACGAGACGGTTCATCAAAGTTTGGATTTGAACAACGTTGGGGAACGTTTCCTTCAATCTCTTTGGGATGGCGTGTTACTGAAGAAGATTTTATGAAAGATGTAAATTGGTTAAGCGAGTTAAAACTTAGAGGAAGCTCTGGTGTTAATGGAAGTAATAACATTGGTAATTATGCAGCATTTTCAACCCTTGGAACTTACAATTATGCTTTAGGTGGTACCACTGGGTTAGGGCAAGGTGTTTCTGGCATACCAAATCCATATTTACATTGGGAAGAATCTAAAACTACCGATTTTGGTTTAGATTTTGGAATATTAAAAAACAGAATAACAGGTGTTTTTGATTATTACAGAAAAGTAAATAGTGATTTGTTATTACAAGTTCCAGCATTAGCATCTTCAGGTTATACGAGTTATTTGTCTAATGTAGGAAAAGTTGAAAATAAAGGTTGGGAGTTTGAGTTAACTTCGATAAATGTTAGTACCAAAGATTTTCAATGGAAAACATCAGCCAATATAAGCCATAACGAAAATAAAGTTTTAGCATTAGGTCCAGATCAAGATAAAATTGAAATTAACTCTAGTTGGGGTGGTGGTGTGCCATTTTACAAACTAGAAGTGGGCAAACCTATGTATACTATTTTTACGATTGTTCAAGATGGTGTAGTTACACAAGCAGATATTGATACAGGTGGTACTACTTGGGGAGGTAGAGCTTTAGTTTTAGGAGACCCAAGATATGTGGATCAAAATAAAGATGGTAAAATAACAACTGATGACCGAGTTGATGTTGGAAATCCAACACCAAAGTATACATGGGGTATAACAAACACCTTCAAATATAAAGATTTTGATTTAAATATTTTAGTTGAAGGTCAAAACGGAGGTTATGTGTATGGCCTTTTAGGTAGAGCATTAAATCGTACAGGTATGGGAGCTGTTGAAAACACAATAGATGTAGATCCAGCTATTAGAGGAAATTGGAAAACAAATTTTGGTTATGTGCCTAATACAGATTGGTTATATAAATCAGATTACTTGAGTGTTAGAAATATAACATTAGGTTATGATTTAACAAAATCCCTAAAATCATTAAGCAGAATAGATAATGCAAGATTATATTTAAGTTTTGAAAACTGGTTTTATTGGGATAAATATGATGGTGGATTTAACCCTGAAGCTAATAATGTATCGGGAAGTAGTGATAGTAGATATCCTGTGCCAGCAGATTATGGAGGAGCTCCATTAGCAAGGTCACTGGTTGTAGGACTTAATATTAATTTTAATTAAACGAAACATGAAAAAGTATATTTATTTAATAGCAAATATTTTTGCATTACTTATTTTAGTATCGTGTGAAGACGAACTTAATCAAGTTCCTTTGTCAGAAGGAACTACTGAGAATTTTTATTCTACACAGAATGATTTTATACAAGCTAGAAACGCTACCTATTCCATAGCGTTTCATGGTACAGGAACCTATGGATATCCTAGTAGAGTTTTAAACCTAAGCGAAACTAGATCAGACAATTTTTATGCAACAACACAAGCTTCAAGAGATTGGGAAGGTATTAATAATTTTTTTGTTTCTCTAAGCTCAAACTCTTTAGTAACAGAGGCTTATGTTAGTAATTATAATGCTATTTATAAAGCTAATCAGTTATTAGAGCAATTAGAAGCGAGAGGACAAGTTATTCCAGTCGTAGCAGACAGAACAAATATGGAAGCAGAAGCCCGTTTTCTTCGAGCATTTTGTTATTTTGATTTGTTAAGATGGTTTGGTAAAGTGCCATTAATAAAAAACACTTTATCTCCTCAAGAAGTAGCTTCAATAAAAAGAACAGCAGTAACAGAGGTTTACGATTTAATTCTTTCAGATTTGCAATTTGCCGTAAACAATCTAGCACCTTCATACGATGCAGCTAATTTTGGTAGAGTAACAAAATATGGAGCAAAAGGTTTATTAGCTTTGGTTTATATGACACGCTCAAGTCCTAACTACGGAATCGACGGTGCAATGCTAGGACTAAATGAATGGGATAAGGCATATCAACAATTAAACGATATTAAGTCAAGTGGATTATATGCCTTTGGTTCAAGTTATGAATCTATATTTAGAGTAGAAGGAAATACAAACAAAGAAAACGTTTTGGTTATTCCGTATTCTCAAAATACAGGTAATGGAGTTGGGGGTAATTTTATGGTGGAGTTAGGTTATGAGCCATATTTTGCATCATTAAATTTATCCCAACAAGGGTCATTAGAATACAGGCCTATTTCAGAATCGCTACTTAATCTATTAAGTTTAACTGACAATAGAAGAATCTTTGGAATTGCTGATACTTATACTGTTACTTCAGGAACTTATTTAGGAACCTATACAGATAGACCTGTAGTGAGAAAGTATATAGATGCATCAAGATATGGAAATGGTAGAGAAGATTGGGGTGTTGATTTTATTGTGATGCGCTATACAGATGTCTTAATGTTAATGGCAGAGTGTACCTTACATGGTGGTGGTGGTTCACAAGCCGATGTTGATGCAATTGTAAATGATGTTAGACAACGAGCTGGCTTAGCTCGAGATGCAAGTAATGTAACTTTGGATCAGTTATTTGAACACAGAAGAACCGAATTTTTTGGAGAAGGTACCAGATGGTTTGATTTAATTAGATCAGGAAATGCAATAACCATTATGAATGCATGGAAAACTGCAGAAGATGCTTCTAACAGTATTGGTACTATCGATAAAAATTCTTTATTATATCCAATGCCATTACAAGAAATGCTGGCTGTACCGGGTCTTTATGAACAAAATCCAGGGTACGATAATTAATGTAAAGAATTTATTTAATATCAAAAGCACTTGAGTAAACTTATTCAAGTGCTTTTTTCATTACATTTTACAGTATAGTACAGGATACAATTAAAAAGGCAATAAAATATCTTTGAAATAAAGAGTTAATAAACCAACTATGTTTCTAAAAAAGATTTATTTTATAAGTGTATTTAATTATGCTTTTTTAATCTGTTTAATAGGATGTTTAAACGCCTGTAATAAAATTGAGAAACACAAAACGCCTAAAGTAGCAACAAAAGGCATAAACATTCTAGTTATAATAGCCGATGATGCTGGTTGGAATGATGTAGGTTATAACGGTTCTGAAATAAACACACCCAACATTGATTTTTTAGCAAATAAAGGTGTGCAACTTAATAGGTTTTATGCGAATCCAACCTGTTCGCCATCACGTGTTTCACTATTAACAGGCATGCCAGCTAGTAGAATAGGTATTGTAGCGCCTATAAGTGATAAAAGCACAAAAACGTTACCAGATTCAATAGTAACACTACCCCAAGCATTAAAAAAACAAAACTATCAAACTGCTTTATTTGGGAAGTGGCATTTAGGATTGGATATTTCCAACGGGCCAAATGCCTTTGGTTTTGATTATTCGTACGGTTTTCTTCATGGTCAAATAGATCAATACACGCACAAATATAAAAATGGCGATGCGAGTTGGTATAGAAATGATAAAATGATTGAAGAAGAAGGACATACAACCGATTTAGTTACTAAAGAAACCATTGAGTGGATAACAAAAAAGCGCGATGTTTCAAAAAATTTCTATATTCAATTAGCTTACAGTGCACCACACTTTCCTTTACAAGAAGAAGATATATGGAAAGCACCTTATCTTGAAACCATTAAGAACGGTTCAAGAAGAGATTTTGCAGCAGCCATGTCGCACATGGATAGCAGTATAGGATTGGTTTTAGAAACTTTAAAAAAACAAGGTTTAGAAGAAAATACCATGGTTATTTTTATAAGCGATAATGGTGCCATGGAAAACTGGTATCCAGAAAATCAATATGGAGGTAAATTTAAACCAAATCCAGTATTAGGCAGCAATTATCCTTTGCGAGATTGGAAAACATCTAATTATGAAGGTGCTATTCGTGTACCAGCTATAGTCTATTGGAAAAATAAATTACATGCTCAAATTAATTCAAATTACATAAGTATTACAGATGTAATGCCAACAATTTTAAAATTAATAAAAAGCGAAATACCTAAACAAGTTGAAGGTGTTAATGTTTGGACATCCATACAAGATTCTAAAAAAGAAACAACGCACAACATTTATGTACGAGGTCATATTCAGGAAAGTTTAATACAAAAACCTTGGAAACTAATACGAAATAGATTTAAAGATAAGTCTCCAGCAAGCTATCAACTTTATAATATTGAGTTAGATCCTGAAGAAAAGAATGATGTTATAAATCAAAATCCAGTAATAGCATCTCAATTGAAAATAGTATTGCAAAATCAATTTAATAAAGACGATAAAACAATTAACGTCGATTTAAAATAAAAAACAAAATTTTAATGAAGTTAAAAATCATTTACATCCTTTTAATATTAGTTTGCATATCATGTAAAACACAAAACAGCAATAAAACTCAAACAAATGTTGCAGATAAACCATTGTTTCGAGATCCAATTTTTGATGGTGCTGCCGATCCATCAATTATTTGGAATAAAAAGGAGAAAACTTGGTATATGTTTTATACCAACAGACGTGCTAAAGATGATGCAGCAAGTGGCGTAGCTTGGGTACATGGTACACGAATTGGTATTGCAAAATCTAAAGATGGCGCACATTGGACGTATAAAGACACATGCAATATTCAATATCAAATAAAAGACGTAACGCATTGGGCACCAGATGTAATGGAGTATAAAGGTGTTTATCATATGTACTTAACCATTGTTCCAGGTATTTTTGAAGATTGGTACCATCCACGCTATATTATTCATCTAACTAGCAGTAATTTAACCGATTGGAAGTTTCATTCAAAATTAAATCTAGCTTCAGATCGCTGTATTGATGCCTCCGTTTTTCTGTTGCCAAACGGTACTTGGCGTATGTATTACAATAACGAAAATGATGGAAAATCTATTTATTATGCTGATAGTCCCGATTTGTATAATTGGATAGATAGTGGCACAAAAGTTATTAAAGATAGAGGAGAAGGGCCAAAAATTTTTAAATGGAAAGGCAAAAACTGGATGGTAAATGATGCATGGAAAGGTCTAGGTGTATATACTTCAGAAGATTTTGTTAACTGGAAACGACAAGATAAAAACATTTTAGAAATACCTGGTACAGGTGAAGATGACATGGTTAAAGGTGGACATCCAGATGTAATTGTGCAAGGTGAAAAAGCTTATGTGTTCTATTTTACCCATCCAGGGAAAACACCCGCAAATAAAGATATAGATAATTATGAAACCAGACGAAGTTCTATACAAGTTGCCGAATTGGAATACGTTGATGGAGAAATAGTTTGTAATAGAAATAAACCAGTATTTATTAAACTTATTCCTTAATTTAAACACTATAAAAATCTGTAAGATGAAAATTAACAAGTATATAATATTAGTTTCTGGAAGTCTTTTTTTGTTTAGTTTATCACTTTACAGTCAAATAGGTAGACGATTTCCATCTGAAAAGAGAATCATAGTAGATTCTATAACTGGAACAAAATTAGTTTTCTTAACAAGTAAACCTATGGGAGATTCTAAAATTTATCAAACACATCCGCAATGGACGGCAGATGGTAAATGGCTAATATTTAGGTCAAACAGGGTAAAAGGTGAAGCCATGGCAGTGAATGAAGCTACGGGTGATATCATTCAAGTTACAGAAGGTGGTTATAGTGGCATGCTAAATATTGCTCAAAAATCTATGAAGCTATATTTTATGAGGCATGCAGGGAATGATGTTTTGCAAATAATTGAAGTAAATCTAGCAAAGGTTTTTGCTGATAGTGAAGCAGGTAAAATGAAATCAGTTTCAAATTACGAAAGAATATGTGGTACAACACCAGCTAATATAAAAGCAAACGGCGATTTAGCACTCGATGCAGATGAAGAATGGGTGTATTTTAAAACAGGAAAAGAAGCAGCGGCAAAACATTTAGACTTTAATGTTAAAATTGAAGAAAATTTTGGACCTCGTAATATGGGTGCAGGACCTTCAGGAATTGCAAAAATGAATATTAAAACAGGAGAAACAACACATGTAATTTCTGTTCCTTTTCAAGTAGGTCATATACAAACCAATCCATGGAAATCTGGTGAATTGGTTTTTTGTTGGGAAACCGGCGGAAAATCACCACAGCGTACTTGGGTAGTATTGGCAGATGGCACAGGTTTACGTCCGTTATATCCTGAGGCAGATTATGAATGGGTAACCCACGAAGCCGTTATAACAAAAGACGAAGTAGCCATAGCAATTATGGGGCATCGTAAAGTAGATATTTTAAATGAAAAGCCTGTGGAGGTTACAGAAAGTACCAGCGTGAGAAATCCAGAAAACCCGGGGCAAGAAAGTAATTGGGGACCATCAGGAACTCGTGAAAAACCAACAGGTTTAGCTATTGTTAATTTACGAACAAGAGAAATGACTATTGCAGGACAAACACCAAGTGGAAGCGGTTTGTGGCACGTTAACGGTTCAAGTGATGGGCGATGGGCTGTTGGCGATGACTTCTCTAGAAGTGTTTACCTAATAGATAGACATACCAGAGAAATGATGCTGCTCACAACAGGACATAAAGTTACAGCAAGTGATCATCCACACCCATCATTTAGTCCTGATGGAACAAAAATTCAAATACAATCGGCAATGCTATCTAAAGATAATAAGTCTATGAATATTTGTATTGTTCATCTTCCTAAAACTTGGCTTGATAGAACTTATACTAAACCATAAATTATAGTTACCATTTCATAATAATTAAAACCAAATAATACTTTTCGGTTTTTACTAATACTATTTAAAGATGAAAATAAATGCTTTTAAAATGAAACTAAAACCAGGTTTCGAAGCTGAATATAAAAAGCGTCATGATGAAATTTGGCCAGAATTATCAAATCTACTTTCAGAAACAGGAATACAAGATTATAGTATATTTTTAGATGAAGAAACGTTAATACTTTTTGCAGTTCAAAAAATTTCAAAAGATTTTGATGAATCTTATTTACCTAATCATCCAATAGTAAAAAAATGGTGGGCGTATATGGCAGATATTATGGAAACTAATCAAGATAATTCACCTATAGCAATACCACTAAAACAAGTGTTTCATTTAGATTAGTATTGCTATAGGTAAGTTTTAAAAGAAATATTACTTAACAGTAATTATTTTACTACTTTTTTGATTGTCAGACCCTTTAATTACTAAAAGATAATTGCCAGATGCTAAGTTGTTTCTATTTATTGTAATTGTGTTTTTTCCAACAGGATACGTTTTTTCAGCAATATCAATTATTTTTACCCCCATAATATTGTATAATGAAAGGTGTAATTTTGAAACTTGATTTGTTTGAAAAACTAATGTGGTTTTTTCAGAAAACGGGTTAGGATAATTATAAAAATTTTCAACAATATTAAAGTTTTTCAAACCTAATGTTCCTGTTTCTAAATAACCCAAATCTGGAGCAGTACCATTAAATGCTAAACCAACATCAACACCTTTATCAATTAAATCACTTCCAGGAACAAGTTTCATAAAATCTATATCTGGTAAACTACCATCTGCTTTTCTTGGAGCACTTAATAGAGTTATATCTAAACTAACAAAATCTGAAGCATTAGCTACAAGACCATTTTGCCAACTATTGTTGGTTATGTTTGTAGTTGTTGCAGAATAACTATCGCCGCCAGAAACTCCTGAGATAGAAATGGTGTTTTTAATGGTAAGTGAATTAGCTATGTTGGTACTGCTAAAGTTAATGTTTCTTCCGTTACTGTAAGCAGAACAATTATAAAGTGTTACATCGCCACGGTTGCTATTATGATCAAAACCATCAAAAACATTTCCAGCTGCAATACAGTTTTTGTAAATAGCGTTGTGCTTTAGTAGTTTGTCATCACTACCACCAGTTTTAAAACCGTTACCATCGCCACCACCTATGGTACCATTTTTTAAATATCCGTTTCTAAATGCCCAACAATTCTCATAAGTAGTTGTAATATTATTAGCTGGTCTTAAATAACCATCCCAACCATCATCCAGATTTTGCCATGCACGACAACCAATAAATTTATTTCCAGTTCCTGCATCTAATTTACAAGCAAAACCATCGGCATTTTCAACTAAAGAATCGGCATTATTGTAAGAATCACAATTTAAAATTGTATTATTACTTGCGCCACTTCCTATTTGTAAGCCAGAGTCTTTACATTCGCTAAATGTGCAAAATTCTATTAGATTATTGCTTCCGCTAATAAACATACCGTTGTCTCCCGCACCAAAAATGTCAATACCTTTAATGTGCCAATAAGAACCAGATAGCGTAATAGCTCTATTGGTTGAGTTTTCTGCCATTGAAGAAAAATTCAATAGTATTCTAGAAGTGTTATTAGGATGCGGTAATAAGGATATTATATTTCCAGAAGTTCCATTTTTGGTAATACTAATTCTTGTAGTAAAGGTGTAAGTGCTACTGGTTGCATCACTTATGTAAATAGTGCCTCCAGCAGTGATAGTTGAAAGCGCACTGGTAAGTTCTTGTGGTGAATTTACAGTAGTTTGACTGTAACTAAATATACACTTAAGAAGAACTGTGTAGATAAGTAGCTTTTTTTTCATAACAAATTTTTTAATCTTTTTTACAAAGATATATACTTTAATTTGTTATAACTTCAAATAGCATGTTTTTTTTGTAATCGATTAACCTGACTTTGATTTGCATTTGAAAAATGGGTAAATTAAGTGCATTTAATACCCATTTTAAACACGTGTTTGCATTATTTTACAGTCATTAATTTACTGGTTTTTTGGTTGTTAGAGCTTTCTAAAACCACCAAATAATTACCAGTTGACAACTTATTTCTATTAAGAGTTATATTATTTTTTCCTGTATAACAAGTTTCCTCAGGAAGCTCAAGTACTTTAACTCCCATTAAATTATATACTGAAACTTTTATTTTTGAAGCTTGTGTTAAATTAAAAACAATATTAGTTTTAGTTGAGAATGGATTGGGATAATTAATAACATTAAACAAAGTATTATGATTTTTAATACTTAATGACGATGACTCTAAATAACCTAAATCTGGCGCAGAACCATAGTAAGCAAACCCAATATCATAGCCAGCATCAATTAAATCGCTTCCAGGTGCTAATCTGAAAAAGTCTGTATCAGGAAGACTACCATCAGCTTTTCTTGGACTCATCAATAAGGTGTGATCAAAACTTATAAAATCACTTGCATTAATGGTAACAGGTAAATCAAAATAGTTGTTGTTTAAGGAGCATTCAGGTTTGTCAATATCTGCTAACTCTTGTGAAGTTGCTCCTGCACCAAGGTTATTTGCCATTATATGTCCCCAACCAGGAACATCTGTAGCAAAATCGGTTGGATTTAAAGCTTTACAATTAAGCATTGTGTAGTTAACTGGGTTTTGAAAAGCAGTATTGTTAAACCACTTATTACCATTTAAATGATGGTTTGCATAAAACCCTCGAAGTCTATTTTTAACTGCTACACAAAACTGAATAGTATTCATAGGTATAGGAGCATATCTATTTACTACATCAGTATAAGCGGTACCACCTTTGCCATAACCACCAGCTTTAAAGCCAGTACCATCACCACGAGAAACAAAACCGGTTGAATACCCATTGTAAAATGCCCAACAATGATCGATTAAAACTGGTTCTCCTGAATTAATCAAATCAAAACCATCATCACTATTAAACCAAGCACGACAACCTCTAAATATATTCCCTACATCGCCATTTCTTACATGGCAACCAAACCCATCTACATTTCCTCCAACACCACCTTCTGAAACTGAATCCCAGTTTTCATAAGCATCACAATTTAAGATTAGGTTGTTAGAACCACGTAAAATATATACTCCTATTGCCATATTATGGTGCATAACAATGTTTTCTAGTGTATTATTGCTTCCTTGTATTTCAAAACATTCTGATTGTGTATGTGTAGTAATGGTTACTTGTACACCAATAATTTCTATGCCTTTAATGTGTATATTATTACCATTAATATAGAATGCAGTAATACGATAATTTACAGGTTTTATATTTTGATAGTCGAAAACAGGTTTTTCATTTTGGTATGCTAAATAAGAAATACCACTTTTATCTAATTTTGTTACGTATGCCCATATGCTATTGTATTGAGCTATTTGATTTTCTCTCATGGTGTACAAACCACCTCTTATATATACAGTGTCTCCATTACTAGCAAGTTGTTGCGCTCTTTTAATAGATTCTAAAGGGCTTGATATGGCACCACTGTTTGTATCATTTCCATTTGGAGCTACATAAAAATCTGCAGAAAAAACTGAAGTTATTGCAAATAGAGATATTATAAAAGTTAGGTATTTATTTAGCATAGTTTAGTTTTTAATAAAATTAATTAATTGCAGTTTAAAGCAGAAGTATAAACGAGGAACCGTGTTTAATTTAGTTTATATATAATTAGAGTATCAAAAGCAATAAGGTTTTTAGAAAATAAAATTATTGACTTGATGTCTAAAATTTTATATTTTAAAAACCTATTATCTAATTAGTTGTTTAATATTTTATTCTTCGTCTTTCCAAACAAATGGTAAATACCAGTTTGAAGGTGTCATTAGTTTACTACGAACTTCACTAGCTTTTGGGTTACCTTCTTTTAAAAGTTTTTGATAAATTCTATCTGCTAAAAAAGCAGGGTCATTACGGCGTAGCGCTATTCGAACTAAATCGCCCCATCTATTTCCTTCAAAGGCTAGTTCTAATGCAGCTTCTTTAATTAAGTTGTCTTCAATAGACATTAAACTATCGCCAACTACCGCGGCTCTTTCTACATAAGCACGACCTCTTATACCGCCGTTACGATGCCAATCATCTCTATAACGTGGGAAATCACCCATACGTGCAACAAAATCATATGGAAATGGTTGTTTTGTTTGCTCTATGTTTGTTTTATCAGTTTCTCCTGCAACGGTATAAGCACTTCGTATTCCGAAGTTTAAAATAGCATCTGCAATTTTATGTTGATTATCTCTGTTAGCGGCTTCTGCATAGCGTAAATGTAATAAACCTGCACGATACAAATGCCAATCGCCATCTGTTTGGAAAACATCAATAGGAGTTTGGTTTGTAGCATCTAGGTAATGGTAAAGGTATTTCATAATAACTTCTTCGCCATTAATCAAGCTATAAGAGAATTTTTGACCACGAGCATCATAAGGAAAACCATTACGTTGTTTTTGAGTTTTCCATAAATCCATTGCACTTTGAGATGGTTTTAATAAGTAGCTGCCTCCTTGGTTTGAAAAAAGATCGATAAATGGATTTTTAGGCGCAAAATTACTATCAAAAGGTAACGACCAGATCCATTCTGTATTCCATAATACATCTTTTTGTCTTGCAAACATAGAGCGCCACCCTTGTGTATTATTATTAACTAATGAAAGAGCATCTTGTTCTCTATATCTTAAGTAACCTACTGCTAAGTCATTGTTGGTTGCTATATCAGCTTCTTTAACACGATATACGTCATATCGTTCAGAATCATTGCCACTACCTGTTCCTGTTTCCATTACTAGTTTGTAATGGCTTGCAGCTTTTAAGTAATTACCTTTCCAAAGTTGTAAATCTCCTAACAAACATTCTTTATTTATAAAGAATTTAGCTGTGTTATAACCATCAACATTTATAACAAGAGAGCTATTTACATTATATAAATCTGTATACGGAAGTGATTCAGTAAATTGAATAAGTTCATCAAGTAATTGTTGAAATGATATTTTGTTATAATAGTTTGGATTTTTAATGTCATTAATATTTTCAACTGGTTCGGTAATGTAAGGTACACTACCATAATGCATACCTAATTGTAAATATAACCAGCTTCTTAAAGTACCTATATCAGAGTAACGTTCGTTAAATTCATCGGCATCTAATCTATTATCTGCACGCATTGCCTTGAAGTTTTTAAGAACGTCATTGCAGTTATTTATTAATTCGTAAAAATCTTTTGGGTTTGCATAAGGGTTATTCACACTTACCGAGTGTTCGTTCAACTCTTGAAGTGTTAAACCAGCATTGTATGTAGGGCTAATTAAATCTGCTCTTAATTCGTTTAGAACAACATACTTTTCTGCCAACCCCATTAATTTGCCATATATACCAACAATAGCTGCATCGGCATCAAAAACATCACGATAAACTTGATTGCTGTTTAATTTGTCTTGTGGATCAACATCTACATAGTCTTGACATGCAGTTAAACTTAAAAGAATAGCTAAGCCTCCTAATATAAAATGTCTTTTAATATTTTCGATTATTTTTTTCATTTTTATAACTCTAAAATTTTAATCATTATAATCCTAAACGTAGTCCTAATTGAACGGTCATGAATTGTGGCATTAAGCCTAAATCTACACCTTGTCCAAAAATTGATGAAGATGCGCTAAACTCTGGGTCAAAACCTAAGTAGTCTGTAATGGTGAATAGATTATTACCAGAAACGTAAACTTTCATGTATTTGAGGTAGTTCGAATCGATATCGATATCATAGGAAATAACAAGAGTTTTAAGCCTTAGGTAAGAGCCATCTTCTATCCATCGGCTAGAAAAAGAAGCATTTCCTAAAGGATCACCCCACGTTGCTTTTGGTATAGAAGTTTGTTGTCCTTCAGCTATCCAACGGTTATTTACAGCGATACTTTGGTTTTCATATCCGCTCATTTTTTCAAGGTTTTGACGAACACCGTTATATATATCATTTCCTATAGAAAAGTTGAATAATCCGGAAATACTTAATCGTTTGTATGTAAAGTTTGTGCTAATGCTTCCTGTTAAGTCTGGATTTGGATTTCCTATAACTTTACGATCACTTTCATCAATAACTTTATCACCGTTTAAGTCTTGAAAAATAACATCACCCCCAGAAAAAGGAACTAAACTTCCGTTTGACATTCTTCGAGATAAACCTTCTGTAAGAGCTTGTGCTGTGGTACTATATACGCCATTTGCTTGATAGCCGTAAAATAGGTTAGCGTCTTGTCCTTCATCAGTTATATAAGTAGCACCACCAAATTGTGTGATAATGCGATTGTTTGGGATGCTTAATATTTCGTTTTTGTATTTTGATATGTTTACACCTAAATCAAATTGAATATCTGAAGTATTTACCAATCTGCTATTTAAGCCCAAATCAAAACCTTGCGTTCTCATTGCACCACTATTCGATACAATATAATCGAAGCCACTTGTTGTGTTTAGGGTTTCGTAGGTTATCATATCTGTAATTCTGTTTGAAAACACATCGAAAGTACCATTTAAGCGTTCGTTAAATAAGGCGAAATCTAAACCTAGATTTAATTTTTGTACACTTTCCCATTTTAATTTTGGATTTCCAATATTACCTCTTACAAGACCTTGAATACCTAATAAGTTTTGCGAAACGTATAGTTGTTGTGCAGTATAGTTTCCTATATCATCATTACCACTTACACCAAAACTACCGCGAAGTTTTAATAGGTCAAAAGCTTTCGAGTTTTTCATGAAATTTTCAGAAGAAATTAACCATCCACCAGATATTGAGCCCAAAGCTGAAAATTTAACTTCATCACCAAAACGACTTGAACCGTCGTAAGAAGTGTTCAATGTTATAAAATATTTATTTAAATAATTGTATTCTGCGTTTATATAGCTATTAACCCAATTCCATTCACCTAAAGCACCGCCAACAATTCTTAAAAGGTTGCTTCCTGCGCCTACAGTTGTGAAATCATCTGTAGCAGAATTAAAACCTAATCCCAAATCACTTTCAGATTTGTTTGATTGGGTTCGCATACCTAAACTTACATTAAAATTGTGTTTGTAATCAATGCTTTTAGCGTAATTTAAAGACCCATGTGTATAAAGTGAGTAATATTGTTGCACTTCACTACCACTACGGTTATTAGCTATGGCTGTTGGTAAAGTTATATCGGCTACACCAAAGTTAGGTATAAAAAAATTCTCGCGTTCCTTGTTGAAATTTAGACCAACCAAAAGGTTTGCTTTTAGAGTTTTATTGATGTCATATTGAAAATTTAAGTTTCCAAAGAATCTATAATTTTTATTGATTCCTATACTGTTTTGAATAATTGCAACAGGGTTGCTTACATTAAAAATATCTACATCTGATAAGTTTGGAGATACTTCACCAGTTGCATTTATTGCATTTACTGCAACAAAAGGCGACTTTGTAAGTGCCAAATACATAGGGCTGGTTTTATATGCTAAACCTTGGTCGTGTTGGTTTTCTGTATTATAAATAAATGATAGGTTAGCATCAACCGAAAGTTTATCGGTAAGACGTAAATCGGCATTTAATCTTGTGTTATAGCGTTGTAAATTAGTATTTCCAGTGATGCCTTCGCTATTAAGGTATCCTACAGAAATCCCATATTTTGCAATATTATCACCACCTCTAATTTTTAAGAAGTAGCTTTGGTTTTCGCTAGCATTAAAAACTTTTTCTTGCCAATTTGTTTCATTATGGTATTGGTAATAATAACCACTATCAGTATTGTCCAGCATCCATGGTTTATTGGCTATTTGTTGTTGGCTATCACCTCTGGTTGCTAATAATTGTGATAAGTATGTTCTATAATTTCCTGATTTCATAACAGGTATTGGGCGTGGATCTCCGTTAACACCACCATACATTGTGAAATCAATTTTAGTGCTTAAATCAACAGGACGCGTAGTTGTAATAATAATTACCCCATTTGCTCCTTTTGTACCATAAAGTGATGAACCATCTTTTAATACAGTAATATCTTCAATATCTTTCACATCTAGCATAGATAGTGGTGATGTAGTATTGTTTTGTATTATACCAGATCCATAATCTTCATCATCATAAATCATTCCATCCAAAATAATTAATGGTTTGTTGGTAGCATAAAGCGAGTTAAAACCTCTTAATGTTAAATAAGCACCAGAGCCTGGAACTCCTGAATTACGAACACTATTAAGTCCTGTAATACGACCTTGTAAAAAGCCTCCAATGGATTCGTTTATAGGAATTCCCCATTGTTTCTCTTCAAAATCTACTACTTGCGCTGCTTTAGAGTTGGTGTATTGTAATTGTTCATTACTTGGTAAATTAGCAGTTTGGTAAAATGGAGAGTAACTAGCTTCAAAAAGAGCTATTTCAATACCGTTGGTTCTATTATTTAATGGAAAAACTTTAGTTTGATAATCTTGCCCACTTATTATTAATAGTGCGTTAAGATGAGGTGCTTTAATAGAAAAGCTACCATCTTCTTTAGTAATTGCTGCAGAAAAATCTTTTATAGCAATATTAATACCGGAAATTCCTTTACCTGTTTTAGCATTTTTAATCAGACCTACTATTTCAATCCCATCTTTAATTTGGGTTTTTACTTTTGTAGAATCTGAAGCAGTTTGTGCATTAAGATTCATTTTAATTCCCCCGAAAAGAAGTATGCAAAGTAGACCTGTTAGTTGCAATATTTTGAGCATAATAGTTGGTTTAAAAGACATTTATTTAATAACTGGAACTAGTTTTAGGTAATCTAAGCTTAAGGTGTTATTACCGTTAACACCAGTATTTGCGGCAATAAGTGATATTAAATCTATAGTACCAGCTTCGTTTAGAGTAAATTCTCCTATAAATATTTCATCATATACATTTGGAGGTACATCAGTATAAGGTAACTCTGCTATAGGGTCTAACACTGTACCATCTACTTGCCTCGTTCCACCTATGCGTAAACTTTGTTGAAATGTATTTGCTTGAATATCGTTTACGGCACGCCAATATACCTTATACGTTGTGCTATAAAGGTTTGAAGCACTATAGTTTATAGTAAACAAAGGTGTGCCATGGTTTTGTATCATGATGTCATTAAATAAAACACCATTATTATCATTTTTTTCTCTGTAAAATGTGTTGGTGCGTTTATCATTTCTGCTAAATCCTACAGGTTTTTCACCTTCAATTTTTGAGGTAACCAAACGAGTTTTAAGAGGAACATCTAACGCATTCATTACATATATAATGCCATTACTTAATTGAATTTCTCTTACAATATTATTTTTGTTTATTGGTACTTTTACACCAAATCTCGATGTAAGAGTGTCTGGCAAATTTTCTCTAGCAATAGCCTTATGAAAAGCAAAATCTCTAGATGTAAAGTAACTAGCGTATGTTGTGGTTGAATCTTGATTACTTTTTATTAAATAAGGTTCTAATTTTTCAACTTCAATATTGTAAGCGTCGTTTTCTAGTAAGAAAAAAGTGTATTTGTTTTTTTCGTTGTTTAGGTTATAAACATTTTTTAGGTACGAGTTGGTAAGTGAATCTGAATAGATTTTATGAAACTCGAAAGCTTTGGCAATACTATCCGATTTATACAAGTTAAATTGGGTTAAACTTTGTAAGTAAGCACTTAAATTACTACTTCCTGTATTTTCTTTTAAATATTCCCAAATATTAGATTTAGGTTCTAATGCTTTATTGATGATGTGAAACAAACCATTAGAAGCATATTGATTTGCTGTTATCACACTAGCATCTGCCATTATAGATCCGTTTTTAAATTCAAGATATTTGTTTGACAACATTTGTATTGTTACAGTATCTTTTTCGGTTACCGATGAAAACGCTGTTAAAGCTATGTGGTTTTGTACAAATAAGCGTTTTTTATCTAAATTGCTTAATAGAGCTGGGTCAACTTGACTTAAAGCAGCATTTGTAGGCGCCCAAACGGTGTAAGTTTTAGAATTAGACAATTCAATATCTAAACCAGTTTCAGCAATTAATTTTGCAAATTCTGTTGTTTCTGTAGTGTTTTTAAGGCGTTCGTTTAAGTTTTGTTTTAAATTATCATCATTAGTACTGTTGTGATCATCCCAAGGGTCTGAGCATGAAACAGCACCAATTAAAGCAATACTTGCAAATAAGCCTTTTATGTATTTGTTAGTTGTTATCATCCTTTGATGGATTAGTTTATCTATTATTATTAATTAGAGTTGTTATTGGTAAATTAGTCCAGGACCACCTGCTTGAAACTTCGGATAAAGTTGATCCATATCTATTGGTCTAAATTCAACCACATCTATCCATGTTTGTCCATTACTACTATCTTGTAATGCTTCAAATGTTATTTTATGTCTTCCTGTAGTAGGGATGTCGATAATTCCAACAAGTCTACAGTTAAATCGGTTAGTGTGTGGTTCAATATGTCTTTTATATCCTTGCGATTCTAGAACACGTTCAGGTTCTGTAGTATTACCATATTCTCTAAAATTAATTGTTCTAGACATAGGAATACCATTTATTGATACTTGTGTAGAGGCTGAAGATCTTTCATTTGTTCTATAAGATACCCAAACTTTGTATTTACCTTTAATAATTACAGGTGTATCAAATGTTATAGGGTCTAAAAAGCCATTTCTAAAACGTAATAACTCTATTACATCTCCATTCCATGCTCTATCTAAATAAGCACCATCTCCAATAGAAGCGGCAACGTAGGTTAGCGATTGATTGTCTGGCCAGTCAACTTCACTTAATTGACTTTTAGATAACGAAACGAAATTGCCTGGTTTTCTAAAAACTGAGCTTAATTGTCTTATTTCAGGTTGATCTCCTAAGTCAAAATAAACAGGTTGAGGAAATCTCTTTTTAATAAAAAAGTTGTTTTTCACATAATGTAGTGCACCATTTGAGGTGGTTACATCACTAGTAGTACGATTAATTTCAACACCTTTTTCTAATACACCGTTAAATGTAACTTCATTAATTAAAAGAGAGTCTGATGCTAGTTTTATAGTTATAACCTCAAGAGGAGCTTTTGTTAATATCGCAGGTGTTACAGCTAAATCGGCCATGTATTTGAGACCGGGTATAATGCGATATGCTACGAATAAATTAAGACTGTCTTCAGGGTTTAAAGGATCGTTTAAATGGCTGTATTTAGCTTTTAGATCATTAAGATTATTTAAGCCGTTTTTTTGAAACACCTCATTGGTTTGGGCAAAAACACTTAAATGGCTGGAAATACTATCTTGATCATAAGTAACAGGTTTGTTAAGTTTATCATACCAACCAGTTGCTTTTAGCGCTTCGGTAAAAAGAGAAAGTGAAGCGTCTTCTTCTATAGTTTTGGCTAATGTTTTATTTGCAACACGTAATACTTTGTCTAATACATGAATTATTCCATTTCCAACTATTATGTTTGAAGAAACTATTCTTGCTTCTTTATTAACCGTAATACTTGAAGCTCCTTCAATAAAAGCAGCACCCGTAATTATAAATTGGCCTTGTAAACTTGGGCTAGCTATTTTCCCATCAGTAAATGATGTTGTGTTTACTGTTTGCGGTAATATGTGAAGTTTAGCAAGTTCTTTTAAGTCTTCTAGTGGAATATCTTTAACAGAATTTACTCCTAATTGATTTAGTAAACTTGTTACTGCATCATTAGTAGGTAAAAATAATGTATAGGTTCCGTAAGTATTCATAAATGAAGCGTAACCTGTAACATCTAAAATTTCTAGAAAAAGTGAATACTCGCTATTAGCTCTTAAATATTCAGTTATGTTCAAAGTGTCGTCAGTTGATTCTTTAAATTTTTCAGACGTACAGTTTAAAACAAAAATAGTCGCTAGAACTGTAAGTACAAGTCTAGATAAATGGCGAAAGTTTAATAATTTTTTCATGACTATATTTTTTATTTATAAAACGGATTCTGTACCAATGCTTTGTTTGTAAATAGCTCATTTTCATTAATAGGTAAATAATGGCTATTAGAGTCTTTCATCTTAGCAATAATGCTTTGTTGTTGATTTGCAGGAGCACTTTTTAATGCTACGGCAAGTAAAATGTTTAAGTAAGAGTAATTTTCTTTACGAGCGTTACGTAAAACATCAAACCAACGTTTACCTTCAAAAGCAAACTCTCTTGAGCGTTCTGCAAGAATGTATAATCTTATACCAGCTTTGTCATCTAAAGCAATTTGTTGTGCAGTTTCGTCTATAGCTGCTCGTTTTAAACGGATATTTTCAATAATATTTAATGCTTCTTCACCTTGGCCTAGTTCATTTAAAGCTTCAGCCTTCATTAATAAAACATCTGCATATCTATAAATGAACCAATGTGTGTCAGATTCTGATAAAGCTTTGCGTTGTTCGGTATTTAGACCTGTAAATTTGTAAATTTCATTTGTGCCAGGAACTAATGAAGTTCTTTCTCCACGTATATCTTTATTTAAAGGATCTTCAAAATCAACACCAAAAACACCTTCTAATACTAAAGGTGATGCTAAATATTGAGGGCGTTGTAGAAAGATACTATAAAAAGGATTAAGGTTTTGTGTTGTGTATTGAAGTTCAAATATGCTTTCTGTTGAATTTCCTCTTGCAAATACCGTATTAAACCATTGTGGACTTGCATTAATTAATGCGAAAGAACCAGAATTAATAACTTTATTAGCTGCTATTAAAGCATCTTCGTAGTTTTCTTGCCATAAGTAAACATCTGCAAGCATTGCGTTTATAGCGTTTTTTGTAATTCGTCCTTTGGTTTCTGGAATATTGTTGTAAGTTTCAACAGCAAAACCTTCAGCCTTAGTTAAATCGGCTACAACTTGCTTAAATACGTCTGCTTGCGATGAAACAGGTAATTGAAAATTATCTTGATCTGATAGGGTTGCTTCTAATTTTAATGGAACATCTTTAAAAGAGCGTGCTAGGGTAAAATATAAATAGGCACGAATTGCTAAAGCTTCAGAAAGAAAATTATTTAATTTCACCTGTGTAAGGGTTGGGTCATTTTGTAAAACACTAGGTGCTAAATCTATAACTGTGTTGCAATAATTTATTATTCTGTAGTATTGAGACCATGTTGTAAGCGTATTTGATGGTAAAATATTAGAGGTTAACATATCTATTTGATCGTCAGACATAAAAGCTCCAGGGCTTACCATATCAGCTCTAAGTTCTCCATACATAAATGTATATTCAGCAAGTGTAAGGTCGCTTTCAGATGGTGGCGTGTTTAGCATAGCAGAATAGATACCTATTACGGCTGCTTGAACATCTTCTTTTGTTTTCCAAAATTCTTCACGTATTGTGCCGTCTTCAGGTTTTAAATCTAAATAACTATCGCATGATAGATTTAGTGTTGCTATGATTATAGTTAGCGTATATGTTAGTTTTGTTCGCATGAATCAAGTAGTTTAGTATTAAAATCTGGTTCTAAGACCTATTGTAAAACGACGAGTAGGAGGCGTTCTTGAATAATCTATTGCTATTCCAAAAGGATCTCCATTTGGTAGATTTACTTCAGGATCTTGTCCTTTATATTTTGTAAATGTTAAAATGTTATCTGCTGTGAAATAAATATTTAAATCATCAAGATTTAAGTTTTTCAAAAAATTCTTTTCAAAAGCATAGCTAAAGGTTGCAGATCTAAATCTTAAAAAAGATGCATCTTCTACATAACGGTTTGAACCAAGCCAGTTATAAGCAGCACCATAAACTGCACGAGGCATATTAGTTACATCTCCAGGGTTTCTCCAACGTGATAATGTGGCTGTACTTTGGTTATCGTAAGAATACATGTTTGTTGTTAGCATATCGGTACCATTAACTATATCATAGTCTAAGCGGTAAGTAAAGAACAATAGTAATTTATACTGTTTATTAAAGGTAATAGATGGTCCAAAACCACCTGTAAACTTAGGGTTACTGTTACCTAGGTAAACAACATCTCTACTATCAATATTACCATCATGGTTTACATCTTCATAAATTGCATCACCTGGTTGGAATATGTAATCAGTATTTGGGTAATTAAAACGCATATAAACAGTTTGCCCGTTTGGACCTGTAATAACGTTGCCATTAGCATCTTTTGCCTGTGTTGAAGCTAAGTCGGAATATACACCTTTAAATCTATATCCGTAAAATGAACCAAAAGGATTATCAGTTTGAAGAAAACGTTTAAATTGCCCGTTTCTATCAATATTACCACTTTCACTAGGAAAAAATTCTGAAATTTCACGAATTACGTTTTCATTTCTTGATATGTTAAAGTTGAAATCTATACTCCATTTATCTGTTTTTAAGGGTGTTGTATAAAGTCCAACTTCCCAACCTTGATTGTCAATAACACCCACATTTTGGTCTGAAATATTTGAATAACCTGAAACAGAAGTAACATCTATGTTTGGAAAAAGAAGGTCTTTTGTTCTGTTTTGGTAAACATCAACGTCAAGTATGATACTTTTTTTAAATAATTGTAAGTTGATACCTAAATTTTTACCTGTTAAGGTTTCCCATTTTAAATTAGATAGCTCCATGTTTTGAGGATATACACCACTATATCCTAAATATTCTGAAGGAAAGTTTCCATAAACATTAAAATAGCGGTAATCATAACGTGGTGCTCTACCTGATTGTCCTAAACTGGCACGAAAACTAAAGTCATCAATAAAATCAAGATTTTTCATGAACGGTTCGCCAGAAATTCTCCATCTTGTTGAAATTGAAGGAAAAAGTGCGTAACGATTTTCAGGTCCAAATTTTGAATTTCCATCACCACGAAGTCCAACATTAATAATGTATCTATCTAATAAGCTATATTGGGCATTAATTAATGCAGCAACACTACGTGATTGACTGTTGTTATTGTATAAAGTTAACTCAGAATTTTGAGTTCTTGATGGTACTGATGGATCTGTTAATAATGAAGATGCGGTATTGGATGTAAGTGCTTGATGCGATTCATAGCGATAATCATTAGTTTGAAGCGATAAAATAGTTTGTAAACTATGCTTTTGCCCAATATCTGGTGTGTATATAAAATTTGTTTTTGAAGTAACACTTGTAGCATCAACATCTGCATCAGAAGCTCTGTTTACAACAGTTTCAGTAAATGGTCTTCCAGTAGCATTTTGTGGTAAAAATGCTTTTGCTTTTGTACTATTGAAATCGAACTGTAAATCGAAAGTTGAAATTAATCTTTCAGGAACAATATCAACTTTTAAATTGAAATGAGGTACAATTCTATTGCCAATTTGTGTGTTAGAGGCGTATTCTGCTAATGCCAAAGGATTGTATGTACGAGAGTAAGAACCTTGAATATTAATTGCTGGTGAGAAATAATTTGGCGTTAAGTCACCCACATCATCATATTCATAAATACTCATGTTAGGCATTTTATTGTAAGCTACACTTCTAACACGATCACCACTTCCTGTACCATTTACATAATTACGCTCAGTATCTGTACGGGTATATGAAATATCTGCTTTAAAGCGAATTCTATCAGAAACTATATAGTCTAAGTTTAAACGACCATTTATACGATCAAAGCCTGTTCCTTTAGTAACACCTTTTGAACTGTAATAACCTATAGATGTAAAATAACGTGCTTTTTCACCACCACCTTGTAAAGATAGGTTGTGTTCTCCAGTTATACCTGTTTGTGTAATAGCAGCAACCCAATCGGTATTATTGCCATAGTTTTTATACCAGTATACTTCTTGCGGGTCATATTGAAACTCTTTTACAGTAAGTGTATTAAGAGGAGAACCATTACGATTCATAAATGCTTCTGGAATTAACTGTGAATATTGGTCACCACTAAGCATAGGTATTGTTTGAGGTACTTTTGAAGAAGTTCCTGTAAAACTATAGCCTATTTTTGGTGCTCCAACAGATCCTCTTTTTGTGTTAATTATTAACACACCACTTGCAGCACGCGCACCCCACATGGCTGTAGCAGCAGCATCTTTTAATATGGTAATACTTTCTATATCACTTGGCGCAACATTCAATAATGCAGCGTAACCTTGTTGGTCTGCAGAACCAAAGTTAAAATCTTCAGGAATAGAGGTTTCATAAGGCATACCATCAACAACTACTAATGGATCTGATGAGCCAGTAATAGAAGATGTTCCACGAATACGAATTTGCATTCCAGCTCCTGGATCTCCTGAATTAGCAACAATATCAACACCAGGTACTCTACCTTGAAGTGCTTCATCTATAGAAGCCGCTTGGGTGTTTTCAACTTCACTAGCCTTAATAGTAACTGCACTTGTGGTTAAATTACGCTCTGCTATATTTAGTAAGCCACTTTCTGTAGCTTTAGTAGCACTAATAACTATTTCATCTAAGCCTTCAACTGAAACTTCTAGATTTATTTTAAAGTTTCTTTGATTGCCAATTGATATAATTTTGGATTTATAACCTAAAGTTGATATAACTAATTGGTTTTTAATATTTTTAACCCGTATAGCGAAATTTCCATCAAAATCTGTAACAACGCCAGATACGGTTCTTTTTTCTGAATCTTGTTCTATTACGGTTGCTCCAAGCAATGGTTCTTTGGTGGTTGCATCTAACACTTGCCCTCTAATAATATCAGATTCTTGAGCAGAAACTTTTAAAGACGACATGGTGATTAAGAACAATATAAAGCAGTAAAAAAGTTTGGTAAAGTTATGTTTCATTTTATTCTTGGTATAATAAATAGTTGTCAACTAAATGAATTAGAGATCGATCGGCTAGGTTATTACTTAAACTTGGGATATAATTTGAAATTCTATTTTTAGAATCAACGAAACTAAGGTCGCCTGGAGCATTTACAATATTTATATATGTTTTTTCTCCAAGTGAACTTTTACGTAATGTTTCTGTTAATCCATTAATAAGTCCATCCGCAGAGGCAGTTCGTGTAGCTAAAATATGATACCTAATAAAGTCAGATACTTTATCTTTATCGATTTGATTTGCAGGTATAAAAGTTGGAATTCCAGTAGTGGTATTTCCAGGAAGCACACCATCGCGAACAGCTTGTTGAATGGCAGAATTTTTTGGAATAACAAATGTATATGATGTTCCTAATTCTACACCTTGTATATTTCCTGTTGCACTATCATAAATATTAGAATAAAGTAGCAAAATGTAAAAAAATTGAAACTGTGAACCTGAGGTTGTTCCCAATGCTTTTATATCCAATCCTTGGGGTTCTTCACTAAACTGTAAGAGTTTGTCAATATAATACGTACGACCGTTTCTTTGGTCTTCGTAGCCTAAAATATTTACTTTGTTTCCTAATACTTCATTGCCAGCAGCCCAAACCTGATTATTTTGCCACTTAATATATTCACCAGCTAAGTCAAAATCTCCTGATCGAATAATACCTGAGCCAGATAAATCATTTAATTCATTATTTGGCGTAGGAATAATTCCGTTATATAGCACGCGAAGTAAACTAGTTCTGGCCAATGTTCCTGTAACTGTATTGCCTGTTGAAGGAGAAGTGTATACCCATTCACTACGGTTTATATTGTAGTCGTATCCAAGTCCTCGTAGTGCAGTGTCGGATGGTAAAAACAATGTATATCTTCCAGTTATGTTACTTATTATTTCTCTATAACCAGAACCATCGTTATATAAACGCGTTGCTAGTGTAAATCTAGGATCTAAATATGCAGAAGTATAAACGGTAAAGAATAAATTTGATTCTTGAATTTTGTTTGTTCCATAGAAGAAACCATTACTTAGTACTTTTGCTTCAGTAACATTGGTGTTCATGTTTATTCGAATATCTTCTTCCAAGGCATTACTGTATCCAGCAACTAATGAAGGCCATACAGCATTTTTCACCATATGAGCATTGAAAAAATCTTCAAATACATATTTTGGAAGTTTATCAAGCGATGGATAGTTTTTTAAAAGCACATCATCAATAAATTTTTGTAATACAGCATTTTCAGGAGCAAATATGGTGTAGGCATCATTTTGCCCATCATTGTCCGATTCTTTTATATAGTTTTCATTGTTTGGCGAAAAAGACAAAGCTGGATCATAAACTTTAACATAGACTTTATCTGTTTTTCGGGTAAAGTTTTGGTATGTTGTCGTTGCATCTTGATCAAAAACATATTGCACTAAATTGGTTTCTAATAACTCTCTAAAGAGGCTATATTTTGAACTTTCTTCAAGTTTTTGGTCTAGATTTATAGGTGGTAGAGACACTTTATTCACTTCATGTATGATACCATTTTCAGCTACAATATCAGCTTTCACAGTTTGCCCGCTAAGTATATTAAAACCTGTGTAGGTTGTGTTTGGAAAAAAATAATTATAATCACTCGCACCTAACCCAAAGGCAGTCATGTATTCATCAACAAAGTAGGTTATGTATTTGTTGTTATTATCACCTGGGACATAGTAATCTGCTCCAGGAGCATTGTTTCTGTTGGAACCAGCTACAACCATTGGGCTGCCATTAATGGTTTTAGTTTGAAACCCATCATAATAAGCAGTTCTTCTTCTAAATGCGTTATCTTCTTCCCAACCTGTTCTGGATTGATAATCTGAAAGTCTTTCGGTACGAAATGCATTATAAATTAATGCGTATCTTACTATTTTTGAGGCAAGTACAGAATCTATACTTGCAACATTTGCAATTCCTTGTTCTTGGAAAAAAGCAGTAAAAGCATCGTCGTTTGGAGCCATCATTGTCCAATACCCAGCTTTACTTAAAATGTCTTTATAGCCAGCTTTTTCTATAAGCTTAGTAAGTGTATTGAAATTTCCTTGGGCTTCCAATTGTTGGTAAATTGGAGGTTCAAGATAATCAGGTCTTGCATAATACTTGTCAAATTCCTCTTTGCTACTACAATTAGTAAGAGAAAAAATAAGAGGTAAAAAAAGCAAATAATAGAGTATTTTTTTCTTCATTATGTGATGACTTATAAAGTTGTTGAAACTGACATTATATTTTAATTAACATTTCTTTACGAAAACTTTAACACTCAAAAATATTATTATGAAATAGGGTTTCTATCCTGTACTATCCTGTGTTTGTAGGGTTTTATGTAAAATAATTTTAATTTTTTTACATAAAAAGCCAAACTTATGTTTATTTCAGTATATTAATTTAACAACTATTAAGGGTAAAATAGTATATATGTTTTAAGTGAAAATTCAGCATTAAAGCTTTTTTGCTTTTTGGCCTGATGAATTTAGTTGATTAGTTGAGGTTTATTGGAAAAATAAATTAATCAATTTCAATAAAATCACGTAACCCTATTTCTTTATTTTTTTTTAAAACTTTTGCAATAGTTAAAGCTGTAAATGTTGCACCTTCCAAATTAGTGTGGGTATGATCTTGTGGAAAGAATACTTTTACATTTTCTTTTCCTAGATCTTCATATTTAATGGCTATAATATTATTTACATCTATATAAAAAGCGTCTTCAATTTCTGCAGCTTCTTTAGCCCATTTTACATATGTATCTGTTCTACGTTCTACTTTGTTATTTGGCCATTCATTTCTTGGTGTTAAACTTAAAACTATTGGAATAGCTTCTTTTTCTTTTATGTCTCTTATCATTTTTTTCATATACCAGCCATAAGTGTGTACAGTTTCGGTAGTACTATCTCTTTCTACTTGTTGTGTTTCTTCTCCTAAGCCTTTTAAAGAACCTCGGTATTTTTCTTTATCAATATTTCCTGCATCGTTATGGCCAAATTGTATAAAAACATAATCGCCTTTTTGAAATTCTTTTTTTACAGCATCCCATTTACCTTCAAAAGTGTAAGATCGTGTACTTCTACCTCCAACAGCTTTATTTATAATATTAAGCCTTAAAGTGTCGCAAAATTGCGAAAATGCAACACCCCAACCAATTGTGTTTGGGTTGCTGCTATTTGCCATGGTAGAATCGCCTATTAAAAAAATATTTTTCTTTTTCGGTAATACTATTTTTGGGTTGTTAATTATAAATTGTTTTAGTGAATTATTTGTGTAATATAAGGCGTCAATAATGCATGAAGCAGCAAGAACAGCACCCTTTGCAGTAGTATGAGTGTGATCTCGTTTGTAAAAATAAGTGCCGGTTACTTGGTTTTCTCCTAATGGTTCAAGTTTTGTAGCCATTTTTTCATTTAAATCAATAAATGTTACGTTTTCTTGTGTAGCTACTTGTTTAGCCCATAAGCCGTAAGATTCATTGTTTCTTGGTATTTTATGACCTTTCCAATCATTTCTTGGAATAGGTGACATTACAATTGGTATAGCGCCTTTAGATTTGGCTTCTTTCACTATTTTTCTAATATACCAGCCATATGAATGTACAATTTCATGTTTTTTAGTAATAAGGTTATCTATTTTTTGTGTTTCGTTTCCAGTACCTTTTATAGTGCCTCTTGCTCTAATAGTATCGTTTATAGGACCGTTATCATTATGCCCAAATTGTATTAAAACATAGTCGCCTTTTTTTAATTTTTTATATACAGCATCCCATAAACCAAGGTTTTGATAAGTTCTGCTGCTGGTACCACCTAAGGCATGGTTTTCTACGTTTACTTTGGTTGAATCCAAATATTGACCAATAAAATCGCCCCAACCCCAAAGACCTCCAGAACCGTCTCCACGTCCATTTTTTACCGTAGAATCACCAACGGTGTAAACAGTAGGCTTTTTTACATATTCAGAAGTTGATTGTGTAATAGATTTGCAATTTATAAATATAGTTGAAAGAAAAAATAATAGTAGAAATTTTAAATTTTTCATGGTAGTATTTTAATCAATTTTTAATGTATTGTAAATTTATATAAAAAAAAATGGAGGTAATTTACCTCCATTTTTTTAATATTAAGCAAAATGGATTAATATCCAGGGTTTTGCATCGCAGCTTTTTCAGAAGCATTTAAAGGACGACCTTGTGTATAAATAGCATCTAAAAATGTTTGTGGTATTGGTCTTAAAACATGATAGTCTTTAATGTTTGGAGCAGCTTCAGGGTTGTAAGCTTTAGCTCTAGCTACTAAAGTTTTAGTTCTACTTAAGTCTTCCCAACGATGAAATTCGCCACAAAGTTCTCTGGTACGTTCATTTAAAACTAAGCAAAGCATACGGTCATAATCAGTGGTGTAACCTAATTTTGTAATTATAGCTTCATCAGCAGCAGGAAGAGTATTAATACTTGCTATTGTTAAATTTGTAGCGGTAGTTGCTACAGGTATATTATTTGATTCGTAATACGAATTTTCAGGCATAAAAGATACTGCTCTTGTTCCTTGTCCAGCAGCAGTCCATGCCGCAGATCCGTCAGTATAAGCAGCGCGATCTTCACCTGATTTATATGTAGCACGGTTTCGAACAACGTTTATATAACTTAAAGCGTCACTATATGTTCCTGTTCCTAATTTAGCTAAGCGTACTTTAGCTTCCGCTGCCAATAAATAAGTGTCTGCAGAACGTGCTAATATCATATCACGGCTACCTTTTGTATTATTGAAATCAAGTCTTGAACCATCCATGTGTTTACTTAAAGAAGGGAATCTTACATCTTTCATTAAACCAAAATTGTCTGCGGCATAAGCAACAAATACACTAGGGATTGTTTTTCCGGTTTTTGAATAAATGATGGTGCCATCATTTCTTGTTTTAGTAAATCGTGTGTCAGATGGACTGTTAATTACATACATATAACCTAAGTCCCCATTAACATAGTAATTGCCAGATTTATTATTAACCATACCTTTTGTTTGAAAACTTTTCCAGAATCTGGAATCATTAACTTTGTCAAAAGCATCATACGTAAAGTAAGTTGGTGCTAAACGACTAAATGGTCTTCCTCCTGATGTATTACGAATCATTTGAGGCAATTGATCATAGGTTGAAATGAAATATAAATGTTGTTGATTACCTCCTGTTGTTAATTGATTTGAGTTAAAATCGGCAGATAAAATTAATTCAGATAATTTTTCATTTGCCCCATTTGCAGCTTTAAAATCCCATAAATTAACATAGTTAGGAGCTAGTGGGTGGTTTGCAATAACTTCATCTGAAAGTGTAACTACTTTCTGAAGATCGGCAGCTTTAGTTGCTGAATTCCAAGAATCGTTAATTTCACTTGCACGTGATAAATAAGCTTTTGCCAAGTAATGAGCTGCCGCATCTTTTGTAATTTTGTTAGGTGCTCCAGAATTAGCTAATAAATTATAAGCTTGTGTTAAATCGTCTATAATTTGGCTATAAACTTGTTCTGCTGTTGCTCTTGTAAATTCCAATTCAACAGTATTGCTAACAGTTAACTTTAAAGGAACACCTCCATACTGTCTTACTAATTTTAAATAGTTATACGCTCTCATAAAATACCCTTCTCCTAAAGCTATTTTTTTGATGGCATCATTTGTTGATACAATATTAGTTGCAGATTCAATTAATTGATTAGCATTTCCAATACCCATGTATAAGTTATCCCAATTTGTATTTGCTGCAACAGTATTAGAGTTTGATACAGTTACAAATGAACCAAATCCCGAAGCGTATGAGTTCCATAAGCCGTTTGATGGGTCGCCTCCAACGTGAAACTCGTCTGTTCCTGATTCTGTTGCAGTAAGCGGCACCTCTCGGTTCATGTCTAAAGCAAAAACTTGGTAATAAGTTCCAACAGAAAGTGCTTGAATACCGGCTTCTGTTTTGTAATATTCTTTACTGTATACGGTATTGTATTTTTCTTCTAAAAAATCTTCACTACAAGAATAGGTGAGACCTAAAGAAGCTACAAGCATTAAATTGATATATAATGATTTATAATTTTTCATAATTTATTTGTTTTAATTTTCTTAAAATTGAACATTTAATCCTAAAGTAAATCCTCTGTTAGAAAAAGTACTTCTTGTATCTAAATCTACCCAACTTACTTTTGAGAAAATCATACCAGGGTTGGCGGCTTGAAGATAAAATCTTAATCGAGACAATCCCATTTTTTCAACAACATCTTGGTTAAAGTTATAGCCTAACGAAATGTTACGTATTTTCAAGAAAGACCCATTTTTGTATCCTAAAATAGGGTTGTACAAATCGCCAGTACCAGCTGAGAAAATTGGTTTTTGGTATTCAGCATCTGTATTATCATCTGTGTAATAATCTAGTTGTCTTTGGCTGGTTTTACCACTTAAGTTTTCACCACCTGCGTTATATAAATACCCCATGCGACCATATACAAAAATTGATAATTCAATGTTTTTGTAATTAAAAGTATTAGTTAAACCTGTAATAAATTTAGGTTCAGTACTTCCTATAATTACACGATCATTATTCGCGTCAATTTTATAATCACCATTTTGGTCTACTGGTCTTGCGTTACCAAATGTAAAAATGGTACTTCCAGCAGCATCATTAAATTTTTGCATTTCTGCAGCATCTTCTGGTCTCCAAACCCCATTAGATTCAAAGCCATATATTACACCTTGAGTATAACCTATAAAACGGTTGTTGTTAATGTCATCAAACTTACCATTTTGTAATTCAACTATGGTGCTTTTTTGGTAAGAAGCACTTAAGTTAGAGCTCCACTCAAAATCGCCAGCCTTTACGTTAACAGTGTTTAATGTTAGTTCAACACCATTTCCTTTTGTTTTTCCAATATTTGCAATGGTATTAAAGAAACCAGAAACACTAGGAATAGCTCTGTCTAGTAATAAATCGTTAGTTTCTGTTGTGTAATATTCTAGACTTCCAGAAATTCTATTTTTAAATATACCAAAATCAATACCGTAGTTATATTGAGTTGTTTTTTCCCAACCTAGTTCTGTATTACCTAAATTTGAATTGTTTACCGTTCCTGAAAATGTTGAATATAGTACTTGTGTTAAAGGAGGTGTAGTATCGTAAGGATCAACGGCTGCACTACCAGTAATTCCATATCCAGCTCTTAATTTTAGTGAATTAATCCAAGAAATGTTTTTTATAAAATCTTCTTTATCTAAACGCCATCCTAAAGATGCACTAGGGAAATAGTCACTTTTATTTCCTGGCGATAATTGAGAAGCAGCATCATAACGAAGTGATGCCGTTAAAAGGTATTTATCGTTAAATCCATAGTTCAATCTACCCATGTATGAAAATAAACCCGATTCAACAAAATCTGACGAATAACTAGCTAAAGTTACGTTTGCTGTAGTTAATGCATTCCACTTGTTTTTAGGATTTGCAATGCCTTGTGCAGACATAGCACTTGATTCATTGGTATATTGCGTTTTACTTTGTAATAAAGTTAATCCAAAATCATGCTTGCCTATTGTTTTGTTGTAATAAATCAAATTGTCTAATGTGTATGAAATGGTTTGATCTTTTGCTAACGAAGCAAAACTTGTGCCTGAACGCGCAGATGATAAACCATCTAAAAACACACCGTTTCTGTATGAAGTAATGTCTGGTCCAAAATTAACACGATATTTTAAACCTTCTAATGCAGGGAATATTGCACCTAAATCTAATTGTGCATATAAACTACCAAATGCACGTAATGTTACACGTTGATCTTGTGAATATTTGTATTCTTCAGCAACGTTTCTAATTGTAGAATCGCCACCTGGATTTTGTATTCTATTACCATTTGCGTCATAAGGTAAAGCGTACGGAAGGTTTTGTCTTGCTGTTAAGTAAATACCATCTGAAGATGCTACAGCAGAACGACCAACGTTTGATAAACCATATTCATTTAATCCATAACTTGTATTAAGATTAAGACCCATAGAAAACCAATTTGCTGGAGTTAAATCTACGTTTACAACACCATTATAACGCTTGTAGCTTTGCCCTTTTAAAGTTCCCGTATTATCAATGTACCCAAAAGAACCGTAAGCTTTCATTTTATCAGAACCACCACTAACACTTAATGTGTGTTGTTGTGTAATACCTGTTTGTGTAACATATTTTGTCCAATCAGTAGTGCTTACTTTCGAGCCATCCCAAGTACCTGTAGCCCAACCTTTTTCAATGTTTGCCCAAGCTGTAGGATCGGCAGTATCTAAAAAGATGGTTCTATCATTAGCGATGGTTGGTGCATTACCTGCTGGAAAAGCAGAAGGATTAGAGTAGTGTCTTGCCCAACGACGTAATTCGATGTAATCTGCAGCATTCATTAAAGGTGCATTTTCGTTGATACTTTCTGTGGTTACTGCAGAATCGTAGTTTATATTAAATCTACCATTTTTACCTTTTTTAGTAGATACAAGAATAACACCATTAGCACCACGAGATCCAAAAATAGCAGTTGCAGAAGCATCTTTAAGAACTTCTATTGATTCAATATCATTAGGGTTAATAAAATCAATACCTCCTGAATTTAAAGGAATACCATCTACTACATATAATGGAGAACTATTGGCTGTTATAGAACGTGTTCCACGAATTCTAATTGTTCCAACAGTTCCAGGACGCTCGTTTGAAGAAATATCAACACCAGCAGCTTTACCTTGCATAGCTTGAACAGCATTATTTACAGGTCTTGAAGCTAAATCTTCAGCAGTTACACTTACAAGAGCTCCAGTAACATCCGATTTCTTTTGCGTACCGTAACCAACCACTACTACTTCATCTAATTGCGCAGCGTCTTCCAATAAAGTGATATTATAGGTTGCTTTGGTATCAATAGCAACTTCTTTTGTTTTCATACCAACAAATGAAATTACTAAAACTTCACCGGCTTTAGCATTAATAGTGAAATTGCCATCAAAATCGGTTTGAGCACCTCTGGTTGTGTTTTTTACCAAAACATTTACACCTGGTAGAGGCACGCCATTCGCATCTTTTATATTTCCATTGATGGTTTTTTCCTGAGCATTGGCTGTAAGCCCAGAAAAAATAACGGAAACAATAAATAAATACTTTAAAAATAATTGTTTCATAAAAATAGTTTAGTTTTTGTTAATAAATAGTTTAGTTTAATTGTTTTCAATAACAAGCATTCATTACCTAAACATTACATTTGTAGATAATGAAATAAATTAATTGTTACTTTTTGGGTATTTTCCTGATAGAGAGTCTATTGTGAAAATATGAATTGTGGAGTTAGTGTAAGCTTATTTCATAAGCGTTTAGTTTAAGTTAAAGTAGTTTAGTTTTTAAATTTGGTAAAAGTGTGGTGAAATTGTTGCTCAAATTAAATGTTAATTATCTGTTAAACTATCCTGTACTTACATGCTTTTTATAAAAAAGTTCATCGTTTGTTTTTGTAATAAAAAAATTTAATGTTAAAAAACTTATTTTTCTGTGAAATCAAACCACAATATCATTGGGATTCCATCGTCACCACTTTTAATTCTAATATTAGTAGGTTGACTTTCAGGCCCTTGGTGTTCTAAGGGTTTGAAAGCTCGCATTGCTGGAATTTCATACATAAAAGAAATATTCCCTTCAGGAAATGCTGGTTGAGGATAGGTTCCTGGAAATCCATTTTTAGGTAAATCTGGAGTGAATAATCTTAAAAACAGCTTATCGTTTTCACTGAAGAATTTTATATTGCCATTTTTGGTTTTTAAATTGCCTCCAATAAAGTTTGCATGATAGCCTTTAAATTCTGGGTATACTAAATTTTCAAAGCTTTCACCAGTAATAGTTGTGTTGTAATCTTTCTCCCAAAGTCCGAACGTGGTACCTTTGATGCGGTTTTTCCAAACATGATATGGACCATTACCTAACCATTTCATACCTTCAACACCATCTTCAGGAAAATTGAAAGTTAAACCAAATTGGTTTATTTTATCTTCAAATGAAGCTCCATCAAAACCATCATTTCTGCCAGCATCTTTTAAAAAGATGGCGTTCATTTTTAATCTGCCATCATTATAAAGTGTCCAAGTAATGGAATCAATGCCGCCATAATAGTTGAACTTACAAACTACATAATTTTTATTTTGTTCTGTTGAAATATCTTTAAGTTTAGCCTTCATACCAACTGGTTTTGGACCATTATTAAATGGAACAATGCCTTTGTTGTTTTCTATACTTGTTATTTCTCCAGTTGAAGCACTGAATATTACTTTAACGGTTTCAGAAGTTAAAATAATGGCATCATTTGTTTTTGAAATTGATACCGTTTTATTTGAAGTTTCTTTTTGTAATAGCTTTTCTGCAAAGTATGGTGCTCTGTGTATTGGCCATGACCAAGTGTAAATTTCTCTTCCATGTTTATCAGTTGCAGTAATTTCTAAATAATCTCCTTCAAAAAAGTTAGTTGGTAAATTAAATTTGATTTTTCTAGTTTCATTTGGTTCAATGTTTGGTATTTCTATGTTATTTGAATCTATAATTTCGGCTTTACTATCTGTATATAAGCTGTTTGTGTTGATTTTTAAAACACGATATTCCATTTTGCATTCGTTTAAATTCGTGTAGATATAATCGTTTGAAATAAAAAATGAACCATCAAATGTTGAAGTGACCATTTTAGGTTGAAATTGAATGGGCGACCAAACTTCTTTTACCGTATAAAAACTACCTTCTTTTTCTCGATGTGGTCCTAAAACACCATCAGCAGCCAATGAACCTTTTGAATCGTATTTTTCCTTGCCAGTCCAGTCTGATCTTAAAACAGCTTCGTCTAGCATTGCCCACATAAAGCCGCCTGCAAACAACGGACTTTGTTTGTAACGTGTCCAAAAATCGTCTAAGCCAGCGCCAATGCCATTATCGTAAGTACCATGCATAAATTCGGTTGGTAAAAATACATTCTCACCATTGTTAAAACGGTGCATACCTGTTAAGTATGTAGGGTAGTGGTGTGTGTCCCAACCATTAAAATCGGACCAAGGGTGAATAACAATGCGTTTTTGTGGATCGTATTGATGAAAAACGTGGTCTATGTCATAATTCCAGCCACCTTCATTGCCATGATCCCAAATGATTACTGATGGATGATTTACATCACGCTGCACAGTTTCCATAATTAATTTTGTTCCTGTTTTAGTATCGTAGCCATTTTGCCATCCAGCCAATTCATTTAATACAAATAACCCTAAAGAATCGCAAGCTTCTAAAAAATGGGTATCTGGTGGATAATGCCCTCTAACGGCATTCATGTTCATGTCTTTAAGTAGATTTACATCTAATATGCTAATGGCTTTATCAGTACTTCTACCAGATTCTGGCCAAATGGTATGTCGGTTTATGCCTTTCATGATGATTTTTTTACCATTCACATAAATACCATCTTTTTTAAGAAATTCAATAGTTCTGAAGCCTATTTTAGTTTTTGATGTATGAAGCGTTTTACCATTATTTTTAAGAGATAAATGCAATGTGTACATATTGGGCGATTCTGGATCCCAAGTTTTTATATTGTTCCATTTTGCTTTTATATTTTGTTTGCTTGTTTTACTTTCAACAGGAATAGCTATGGTTTCAAACGTTTCATTACTTCCAATAGGTGTTATGCTAGCTTCAATTTTAGTGTTTTTAGGTATGTTAACAAGCTCTAAATCGGCAGAAAGTGTTCCATCCATTTTAGCATCAACAGCTACGTGTTTAATGAATGTTTTTGGAGATACTTCTAACCAAACAGGGCGGTAAATACCACCAAATAACCACCAATCGGTTTTTCGTTCAGCATTATTTACGGTATTGTTGCTGGAATGTTTCCATACATGAACTTCTAAAACATTTTCTGAACCATAATTTAGTAACGACGTAATATCAAATATGAATTCGTAAAAACCGCCTTGGTGTTTTTCGCCAGCTAATTTTCCGTTTATTTTTACTTCGGTATCCGTCATAGCACCACCAAAAATGATGGTTACATTTTTGTCTTTATAATTTACTGGAACATTGAATTTGTATTTGTAAAAGCCTTCTTCCTTACTCGGTTCTTTTTCATTTAACTCTTTATACCATCTGCCATAGGTGTAGGTTCCAAAACCTTCTAACTCCCAGTTTGATGGAACATTTATAGTTGTCCATTTTTTACTGTTATTGCCATCTGTACACATAAAATCCCATGAAACAGGATGTTTAAAATCCTTACCAGATAAAAATATTTTTTCGGTTTCTTGTGAAAAAGTGGTTAAGTAACCTAATAAAGTAAAAGCGAAAAATGAAAAAAGTTGTTTTGGTTTCATAATGATTTAGTTTCCGTCTGGTTTTTTTATTTCAAATCGAGTGCTCATAGGTAGCGACCAATTAGCAAAAATATCTGGTTTTTTTGGGTTGTATTCTGGTAGATTTGGTCTTAAATAATTTACTAACTCTAAATTTAAATCTTTAATACATTGCACTACACATTTGGCAATTTCATTAGCTCCAAAACTATTAAAGTGTGTGTTGTCTTCTAAAGGTTCGGTTTGATTTGGAAATGTGTTTGCGGGGTATTGTACAAAGGCTTTTCTTGATGGTTCATTGCCCCAAGCTTCGTACATATAGGTTGTCATTTTAGTTATGTCAATTAACGGTATATTTAAATCTTTGGCTACTTGTCTCATTGCTGCAGGGAAATCGCCATGCGTTTCTGTTAAACTGCCATTGGTGTTAAAAGCACGTCGTTGGGTTGGTGTTACTAAAATAGGTATGCCACCTTTCTCTCTGCATTTTGTAATGAATTCTTTTAATGAATTGGTGTATAATCCCCAAGCACCATTACCTTCTCCTTTTATTTTTTCATCGTTATGACCAAATTCTATAAAAAGTAAATCATCAGGTTTCATTAAAGATAATATTTTATCTAAACGGTTTGTGCTTTTAAAGGAACTTAACGTAGCACCAGATTCGGCATAATTTGCAACTACAATGTTCGAATTAAAATAGTTGGTAATAAATTGCCCCCAAGATGCCCAAGGTTCTACATCTTGATCTGTAACCGTAGAATCTCCTGCTAAAAAGATGGTTTTAATATTTGTAACAGGACTTATTTTTATGCTTTGAATATTTGGGTTTCCAGCAAATTCTAAAGTTAATTTATTATCCCAATTTAGTTGGTTTTTATCACGGTCTTTAACTTTTATGTGTTGCTCATTATCAATTTTTGGAGTTCTAAGATTTACTGTAAAGGAATAATTTGAAGTCTTTTTTTTGTCAAGTTTCAATTCTTTAAGCATTAATCGTCTTGATTCAGCTTTTATAGTAGTGTTTGATGTTTTGTTTCCACCTAAAACCACATCAATTTTATAATTTCCTTCGGGAAGTTTTACAGAAAAGTAAATGGAGCTTTCACTTGAAATATAATTTTTGTTGAATTTTACATTTTGTGCCGATTGAAAATCAAACCCAAAACCTATTTCATCATCATATTTGATGGCGTTTTTCACTAATGTACCATCATTTTTTATTGTTTTTTTGCCAAAATAGAAGTTGCTGTTTTGAGCATTAATATTCAAAAAGCATGTAGCGGTTATTATGATTAAAATGATTGTTCTTAGCTGCTTCATATCATGTTTTCAGCTAAAATATCGTCAAAAAAATAAAGATGCATCCTGTACTATGATGCTTCTTTAAAGTTTTATAAGTTTAAAAGGTTTTTTAAATGGAGTTTCTTTCAATGTACTCAAACACATTTTTAACCTTTTCTTTTTTATTGGTTAGTACCATGTGTGCTGCAGTTTCGCCCATTGCTTTAAAATGTGTACTAACAACGTTTATGCCTAATAAATCTTTTAAAGGTGTGTCGTTGTATGATATTATGCCAATGTCTTTACCTAAGGTTAAGTTCTTTTTTCGTACTTGTCTTACTAAATTTACCAAGTCGTTTTCTTCAATAATTACATAAGCGTCTTTACTTTCAAGATCCATATCATCATATACTTGGTCTAAAATTTCGAAGTCAAAATTATATTTTGAACAAAATTTTCTAAAGCCATGTATAATTCTAAGCGGGTATGGGTACACAGATTTTGATGGATAAACAAGAACTAACTTGTCGTAGTTTTTAAGTTTTTCTAAGCCTTTTTTTAAAGCATCATAAATGTCATCTTGAAAATCTTGGTAAACGGCACCATAGTTTCCTTTAATATCTAATTTGTTATTATCTAAAATAATAAGTTTGTCTTTCGGAATTTTTTCAATCATATCTTTTACAACATCTGTTGTGCTAATATGATTTAGTTCATCGGTTTTAAAATGGGGCATTATTACATAATAATCAAATGCACCAAGATTTCTTTCTAGGGTTCTTGCAAAAAGCGATTCTTCGCAGTGATAAATAGATAGTGTTACATGCCCATTTATACCAACACTATTAACAAACGAGTTGTAAATCATCATTTTATAAGAGCTTAACTTATTAATCATGAAAAAAATTTGAATTTTAGAAATCAAATCGGTTTTTGAAGTGTAGTAGCCTTTACCTTTAACAGAAATAATAACTTTTTGCTCTTTTAGTTGTTTGTATGCTTTTTCAACTGTATCTCTGGATAGGTAGCAAGATTCACTCAACTCATTTATTGAAGGTATTTTTTCGCCTATTTTTAGTTTTCCTTTGGCAATATCATTAACTATTGAATCTACAATTTGCTTGTATTTTGGAACACGCGATGATTCATTAATTTTTATTTCTATTAATTGAGACATAAAATTTTAAATAGTAAAAGCTGTTTTGTTTATGTTTTGGGTATAAGTGAGTTAAGCAAAATTAGTATAAAAATATCAGTCAAGCATTACTGTAACCTAAATTTTAAGGTGTTAAATCCTATATTTTACTTATATTTTTTACTTTTTACTAAATATTAGTTATAACAAGTGGTTAGTGGTTTTTAATATTGGCAAGTAATATCATGTATGTACAGGATACATTACCTTAATCTTTATTTTAAATTTACTTTTTTGTTTTAAGAGTTATTATGAGGTATTTAAATGTGTTAATGTTATTTGTATTTTGCGCTTGCGCTGAACATAAAACTTCAATTAATCAAAATAAAGAGGTGTTAAAAGTTATCAAACCAGAATGGGTAGATAAAGTAGGTGCAACATTGAACAATTTTAAAAATGAAACCTATTTTGTAAACGATTTTGGAGCTGTAAATGACGGAACAACAGTAAATACTGAAGCTATACAAAAAACCATTGATGCTTGCGAAAAAGCAGGTGGCGGCATTGTAACTTTTAAACCAGGTGTTTATTTAACGGGTTCGGTTTTTGTAAAAACAGGCATACAATTTATAATTCCTAATGGTGTTGTACTAAAAGGAAGTGAAAATATTAAAGATTATAAAGAAATTTACACACGTGTTGCAGGCATTGAAATGGTATGGCCAGCAGCTTTAATAAATGTTGAAAACCAAAACAATGTTGTAATTGGTGGTGAAGGAATTGTTGATGGACAAGGAAAGGTGTTTTGGGATTACTATTGGAATTTACGCAGAAACGATTACGAACCACGGGGTTTGCGCTGGATAGTTGATTATGATGCAAAACGACCACGAACTATTTTAGTTTCAAATTCAAAAAACGTTGTTGTAAAAGATTTGAAGGTGCAGCGTGCTGGTTTTTGGACGGTACAAGTGCTATATTCAGAATATGTTACAGTTGATGGTTTAGTCATACAAAATAATATTGGCGGTCATGGACCAAGTACCGATGGGATAGATATCGATTCTTCAAAATGGATTTTAGTTCAAAACTGTGATATTGATTGTAACGACGATAATTTTTGCCTAAAAGCTGGTAGAGATTGGGATGGGCAACGTGTAAATAAACCAACCGAATATGTAGTAATTAAAGATTGTATTGCTAGAAAAGGCGCAGGTTTGTTTACATTAGGAAGCGAAACCGCAGGAAGTATTCGCTATGTTTATGTGTCAAACATTCAAGGTTTGGGTACAAAAAATGGTTTAAATATAAAATCTGCCACCAACAGAGGTGGTGTTGTAGAGCATATTTATATGGAAAACATAAAAATGGATAGTGTACGTACCTTTATGCAAGTAGGTATGAATTGGAATCCTGCTTATAGTTATTCAGAATTGCCAAAAGAATTTAATGCCGATTCTATTCCTGAACATTGGAAAAAAATGCTTCATAAAGTAGAGCCAGCTTCAAAAGGAATTCCAACTTTTAGAAATATCACCATAAATAATGTCGCTATTGAAGGAGCAGAAACAGCTATTAATGTAAATGGTTTAGAAAATTCTGTAATTAATAATATTACATTAAACAATGTGCAAATTAAAGCTGAAACGGCAGGACAAGTAAGTTATAGTGCTAATTGGAAACTTAATAATGTAAAAATAACTACAAAAGATGGCTCTAAAGTTTCTTTAGAAAACACAACTGAAGTTAATTTTCCAGATACTGTTTATTACCAAGAGAAAAAATAATTTTAATAAAATGAACAAAAAAATAAAACTAGGTACGCTTTTAGGTTTAGTGGTATTACAACTTATGGCATGTAAAACACAAAAACAAGACACAATAATTAGTTTAACCAATGCTTCGGATATTTTATTAACAGATAAACCCGTAGTTATAAAAAGGAATCAATTTTCAAATACAATTTCTAGCAGTCAATTTCCATTGCTTTTAATTGGAACAGACACCATTCCATCTCAAATGAATGATATTGATGCCGATGGTAATTGGGATGAATTGTTTTTTGTTATAAATTTTTCAGCTAATGAAACAAAAAATATTCAACTAAAATGGATTGATACAAAACCAAGCTACGAGGTTAAAACGAGTGTTCGATTTGGAAAGCGCTCGTCAAAAAACACACCAGTTCAACCAGCTACCGATGAATTATTACTAGCAAACGAAGTACATAAAGCTTTAGGATATCAACCTTATCAAACCGATGGGCCAACATGGGAAAATGATAAAGTTGGGTTTAGACATTATTTAGATGGTAGAAATGCAAAAGACGTTTTTGCAAAAAAAACAGCAGCAATAACACCAGAAAATGTTGGAATTGACAGCGTAGGTGGTGTAGAAGATAATTACCATGTAATGCACGATTGGGGAAGAGATGTTTTTCCTGTTGGAAATTCAGTAGGATTAGGTGGTTTTGCAATGCTAATAAACGACAAGGTTGAAAGACTTGGTATTACCACAAACGATACATTAAATAACATAGAAAAAACAACATTTAAAGTTACAGCAGAAGGTTCAGTAAATTCGATATTAAGTTATGAATATCAAAATTGGGAAGTATCAGGAAATAAGTATCAAGCACAAGAAACAACATCAATTTGGCCTGGTATGTATGGTTATAAAAACACAGTAAGCTTAAGTGGACTTAAGGGTAATGAAACTTTATTAATCGGGTTATCTAATATCAACAATGAAAAAGGTTTAAATACGGTTAATGTTGGCGATTGGGTTTGCCTTATTCAGCATGATAAGTTAACATACGAAAGGCAATGGGTAATGGGTACGGCATTAATTATACCTAAAACTAGTTTTAAAGGCGTTATGGAAGCACCGAAAGAAGGACAATTAACCAATTCGTATTTGGCAAAATTTAAAGTAGAAAATAATAAACCTATTAGTTATTATGCAATTGCTGCTTGCGAGTTAAGTGAAGATAAAAACTTTATAGATTCAGAATATTTTACAAATTATGTAGTCAACCTAGCCAAACAACTTGCTACTGAAATAAATATTGAAATTAAAAACTAAACCATCTATTAAACTAATTTAAAAATGAAAACAAATATCTTCATAGTAAAAACCAGTATTGCTGCTTTCTTGCTGTTATTCTCTTCAAATGTGTCAGCACAAGAACCACAAAACGATGTTACAGCACCGTTACATTTGTTGCAACCAGATTACCCAACACCTTACGGTGTACAATCTGTAGAAACTATTACCGCAACTTTAAATAGGGTTTATAATTTTTTAGAAAGTAAAACAGCATCCAAATTAATAGATTCAAAAACAAATAAAGAAATAACAAATCTTAAAAATTTAGATGAAAACACAGTTTTTGAACCAGGCGCGTTTCGATTAACAAGTTACGAGTGGGGTGTTACTTATGCAGGTATGCAATTAACTACTGAAGCAACAGGTGATTCTAAATATGCAAATTATACCAACAAACGATTAAAGTTAATAGCAGATATCGCACCATTTTATAATGCGAAGTTAAAAAAAGATGAAAAGTATCCATCACCAATTATTCAATCATTACGTCCCCATGCTTTAGATGATGCTGGGGCAATTTGTGCAGCCATGATTAAAGCTCAAAGAGCTGGTTTAAAAGCTGATTTAAGACCACTTATTGATAATTTCATGGACTTTATAAGCAATAAACAATTCCGTTTACCTGATGGTACGTTGGCTAGAAATAGACCGCAACCAAACACGTTATGGTTAGACGATTTATTTATGAGTGTGCCAGCATTGGCGCAAATGGGAAAACTTACTGGCGATGTAAAATATTATGATGATGCTGTAAAACAGGTTAAACAATTTTCTGAGCGTATGTTTAACAACCAAAATAATTTATACATGCATGGTTGGGTACAATCTATGGAAGAGCATCCGCAATTTCATTGGGCACGCGCTAATGGTTGGGCAGTTATGACACTAGTAGAATTGCTAGAAGTTTTACCCAAAGATCACGCAGGTTATAATGATGTTTTAAATCAATTACGATTACATGTAAAAGGTTTAGTTCACTATCAAGATGGCACTGGTTTTTGGCATCAATTAATTGATAGAAACGACACGTATTTAGAAACTTCAGCTACTGCAATTTACACGTATGCTATCGCACGTGCTATTAACAGAGGTTATATTGATAAAGCAGCATATTCACCTGTGGTTATGCTTGCTTGGAACGCTGTATCTACAAAAGTAAACGAAAAAGGACATGTGGAAGATGTTTGTGTAGGTACAGGCATGGGTTTCGATCCAGCATTTTATTATTACCGTCCTATCAACGTCTATGCGGCTCATGGGTATGGTCCAGTTATGTTGGCTGGTGCTGAAGTTATTTTCCTTTTGAAGAATAACGAGTTTGAAATAAACGATAGTTCATTACAGTTAAAATCTAAGAAATAATAGTAAAATTTATAAGCCAATACATGTATCAAACTAAAAAACATATCAAAGCGGTTTGTTTATGTTTATGGTTAGTTTTTGCAACTCAAGGAATTTCTCAAGAGAAAACACCACGAAAAATCCATTATGTTCCTGATGGTGAAAGTTTTGTTTTAAAAAACGGTTCTAGGAAATTTAATCGTGCTTTGTACGGAACAAATACAGGGTTTAGGGTTGAAGCTGGCGATTTACCAGAATTTGCTTTATACATGCCAGGTATGGGTGGTAATTTTACGTTAGGAATTGCCACTCAAACTACCAGCAAATGGATTTCCACCTGCGATTCTATTGCTACGCGATACAATCCTGGAATCATGCTTTATGAAATTCGGGATGCATTATTAAAAAACGGAATCATAAAAATTCAAGTTGTAGCTCATGCTGAAAATGAAGCTATGATTTTAAAAGTTGAAACCGAAAACATTCCTGAAAATGTTAATTTAATATGGTTGTATGGTGGTGCAAGTGGTAAAAAATTTAGTCGTGATGGTGATATTGGAGCCGACCCAGAATCGGTTTTTTATTTACAGCCAGAGTATTGTATTAACAATGAGTATAATCTTCAAAAAGAAGGATTTCTTCTAAATTTTGGTTCAGAAAACAACAAGCAAAAAACAGGAAATGATAGACATATAGCAGGTTATTTCCCTAATTCTGATTTAAAATTAGTTGAAGTTAATTCAGAAAAAAGTCCGAATAACTTGTTCAAATCGAAAGTTGATAGTTTACCTGTTGTAATTGGTAAAATCGATTTACTTTCTAAAGATACTTTGTTTTGGAAACTAGAAAACAATAATAATATTGTTGAAACTACCCAATCACAATTAAAAATAGAATTTAATCAAGCGGTTCAAAAAGTAAAGCAATTAGCATCAAGAGTTTCTTTAAAAACACCCGATTCTTATCTAAATACCTTGGGTGGTGCATTAGCAATTGCTGGTGATGCTATTTGGGAGAATCCAGCGTATTTGCATGGTTCTATAGCATGGCGTATGCACTTAAATGCATGGCGAGGTGCTTATGTTGCCAATCCACTTGGTTGGCATGACAGGGCTGAAACACATTTTAAAAGTTACGCCAATTCACAAGTTTTAGAACCTGAAACTGGTCCGGTTGTTTTGGATACGTTTAGAAATTTTGCCAGACAAAAAGAGGTTTTAGGAACCGCCATGTTTAGTCGTGGTTATATTAGTAGAAACCCAAATAATAACACGAAGGCGCATCACTATGATATGAATTCGGTGTTTATTAATCAACTGCTTCGTCATTATCAATGGACAGGTGATGTTGATTTTATTAAACAATTATGGCAAGTTATAAAACACCATATCGCTTGGGAAAAACGAAATTTTGATGCCGATGGCGACGGACTTTACGATGCCTACGCCACTATTTGGGCAAGCGATGCCTTACAATATTCGGGTGGCGGCGTTACCTATGCGTCGGCTTACAATTATAGCTGTAATGTATTAGCTGCTAGTGTTGCTAAACTTTTGGGTGAAAATCCAGAACCATATATTAAGGAAGCAAAACACATAAAAAAGGCCATCGAAACCAATTTGTGGATTTCTGAAAAAGGTGTTTTTGCAGAATATAAAGACTTGTTAGGAAACCAATTAGTACATGATACTCCAGGAATTTGGACTATTTATCATGCATTAGACGAAGGTATTGCAAACCCATTTCAAGCATATCAATCTTTAAGGTATGTAGATACAGAAATTCCAAATATTCCTGTCAAAGCTGAAGGTTTACCTCAATCGGATTTATACTTACTGTCAACCTCAAATTGGCAACCCTACACGTGGTCTGTTAACAATGTAGCGTTGGCCGAAAATTTACATGCTACTTTGGCGTATTGGCAAGGTGGTAGAAGTGAAGAAGCCTTTAAATTGTGGCAAAGTGCGCTAATTGAAAGTATGTATTTGGGTGCATCTCCAGGCAGTTTTCAGCAGTTATCGTATTATGATGCCATCCGTGGTGAATTGTATCGCGATTTTGCCGACCCTATTGGGATGGCAGCACGTTCGTTGGTAGAAGGTTTGTTTGGTATTCAACCAAATGCTATTGAAAACACCTTGTATATAAAACCTGGTTTCCCTAAACATTGGAATTATGCATCATTAAATATTCCTGATATTAATATCGCTTTCGCGGAAGAAAATGGCGTTTCAAACTATGTTATTGAATCCAATTTCAGTAAGCAGATGCATCTTAATTTCTCTGTAAACGTTCCAAATGAAGCAGTAGAATATGTCAAAATAAACAACAAAAAAGTAACTTGGAAACTTGATGAAACCGCCATTGGAAACCCGAGATTAATAATAGAAAGTCCGTTTCAAAAGAAATATGACATTGAAATAAAATGGAAAGGCAATAAGCTAGAACTACCTGTTTTTGAGTTTGAAGGAAATCAAAATAAACAACTACAGTTTAATGTTTTTAAAGCTGAAATCATCAAAATTTACAATCCACAAGCTTCCGTTTTAGAAGTAAATAAAACTAAAAATCAATTTGATTTTATAATCAATTCAGATAAAGGATATAAAACTTTTTTCATTCAATTAAAACAAAAAAATATGTTGTGGTGGCAACCTATTCATATAAAAATTATTGAAAAGGAGTCAGAATTTAAATTCCAAAATTGGGATAAAAAATTACCATTAAATACAAATTTTGATAAAGTTGACTTAGAAACTATTTTTAACTGTAAACTAACTGCTATTTTTGAAGAAAAATATTTAAGTCCACGACCCACATCACCAACCTTACAGCTGCCAACGCAAGGTATTGGCAACTGGTGTTACCCATTTATAAAACCAATTATAGACGATTCAGGTTTACGCAAAATGGCTGGTGAGAATAATACGATTGTAAGTCCGCAAAACATACCTTTTATTACGCCATCTAATCCAGAAAAAAGTAACATTGCTTTCGTTTCACAATGGGATAATTTTCCAAAAGCTATCGAATTACCACTTACAGGAAACGCATCGCATGCTTATTTTATGTTGGCAGGAACCACAAACCCAATGCAAAGCAGGTTTGTAAACGGTGAAATTATAGTAACTTACACAGATGAAAGTACTGAAATACTTCAGCTTAAAAATCCTGAAAACTGGTGGCCAGTAGAACAAGATTATTTTATTGATGGGTTAGCGTTTACAACCAATGCGCCAAAACCACCAAGAGTATATTTAAAATCGGGTAGCATAACCAGAGATTTTGAAGAGTTCACTCCCATTAAAGGCTTTACCGATTTTGGAATTGATGGCGGAGCAGGAACAATACTTGATTTGCCGTTAAATAAAAATAAAACCCTTAAAAAACTGGAAATTAAAGCTATGGCTAATGATGTTATTATTGGATTAATGAGTGTTACATTAATAAGAGATTAAATGAATAGAAAAGACTTCATATCAACTTCAGTGCTTGGTGCTATAAGCGCATGTATACCCATAAATGCGAGTGGTTTTTTAAATAATATTTTACAACAATTACCATTGTCTGATTTTGAAAAAAGTTTATCACCTGTTGGTCGCGCTTTAGAGTTTGAAGATTATTATGTTTGGTGCAATAGCCCCATTGAAGGTTCTGACGGCAAAATTCATGTGTTTTTTTCTCGTTGGCCAAAAGCTAAAAGTATGAGTGGATGGACCAACAGCTCAGAAATTGCTCATGCTGTTGCAAATAAACCAGAAGGACCTTACCAATATGTAAGTACTGTTTTGGCACCTAGAGGAGAAGGTTTTTGGGACGCTACCACATGCCATAATCCAAGTATTCATTTTGTAGATGGAAAATATGCATTATTTTTTATGGGAAATTCCAACGGAAAATTAAATACACAACGCGTAGGATTGGCAACGTCAGATTCGCTTTATGGTCCTTGGAAACGGCCTGATGAACCACTTTTGTTTCCTGGAAATGAAGGTGAATGGGATGATCATTGTACCACAAATCCATCGTTCTTAAAACACCCAAATGGCGAGTATTGGCTATATTATAAATCGTTTGATACTGAAGGGTATGTAAACCCTAAATTTGAAGTGAAAGGCAACAGAAAATACGGATTAGCCATTGCAAAATCACTTTATGGTCCATACTTAAAATATGAAGGAAACCCAGTAATTGATTTTCACGCTATGGGAAACAATCAACAATGTGAAGATGCTTTTGTTTGGTATGATGGTAAATTCAAAATGTTGGCAAGAGATTTAGGAGTTTATGGGATTGATAAAGGCTTGTATATGGATTCTGAAGATGGTAAGCATTGGTCTAAACCACAAATTGGTTATCAAGAATTAGAGAAATATGTAACACAGCCGCCGCCACCAAAGCATTTAAACCGTTACGGTCGTGCTGAACGCCCACAAGTGTTATTTCAAAACGGAAAAGCAACCTATCTGTTTACAGCTTCACAAGGTGGAAAATATGAAACAGCTTCTGGGTTTATTTTTAAAATCAACTAAAATTTAAAACAATAGATGAGACTATTAAAAATGAAAAGAATAATGAACATAAATATATTATTTTTAGTACTGTTATGGTTTTGTTCTAATTATACTTTAGTAGCACAAACATTAAATATTAAAAACGATAGATTTTGGGATACTAAAAACGGTGAACCAATATATAGCCAAGGAGGAGGTATTTTTAAATTTACAGATCCTAATACAAATATTGGAAAATACTATTGGTATGGTGTTCAATATAATGAAGCAGAATTATACAGAAATAACCCAACTGTAACACAACCTAATGCCACTTTTTTATCAGTTACTTGCTACACATCTACAGATTTAGTAAACTGGGATTCTGAAAAACCAGTACTAACAAAAGAGGAAATCAACAAGCATTACAGTAATACAAAATGGTTGGGACGATTGGGTGTAGTTTATATTAGTGTACTTAAAAAATATGCTATGTTTATTCAGCATGATGATCAAGTATTAATAACAGTTTCTGATAGTCCAATAGGCCCATTTAAGTGGCATCAAAGGATAAACATGAAAGCCATGATCGGTACGTCAAATACGGGAGATCAAACGGTATTTACGGATGAAGATACAGGTATTTCATACCTTGTATATTCATACGGAAATGGTCGAAATAAAATTTACATATCAGAAATTGGTGTAAAAGAAGGCATGGTAAATCTGCTTGATTGCACCGAAGTTTTTAGAGGTGCTGGTAGAGAAGGGAATTGTATGTTTAAATATAATGGCAAATATTATTTATTTGCATCAAATCTTTATGGTTGGGATTCATCTTATGCCTATTACTTAGTGGCAGACAAAATTAAAGGACCATATACACCAATAAACAAAATGCTTATCACACCTGGCTGTATGGACGATTATGCGCATATTACACAAACGGGTTTTTTTACTTCAATTAAAGGAAGTAATCAAGAACTTGTTATTTATTGTGGTGATAGATGGGCAGATTTTGCAGGTAATGGCTTGGGGTACAATCAATGGTTTCCAATAACGTTTGATGGAGAAACCCCTTATTTCAACTCTCTAAATTCATGGGATTTTGATGTTTCTACTGGAAGTTGGGCAGTTGCATCGGATAACGATTACGTTAAAAATGGAAGTTTTGAAGCAGATAGAAGGCACATTCCAAGTCCTGTAAAACCTATACAAGAACAATTAAAAGGGTGGACAACGCTAATTTATCAAGGTAATACTATAGTTGTTGGAGATGATGAATCTCCTGTATTAAATTATTTTAACACTGAAGAAGATAGAAAACAAGTTGTTGGTGAAAAAAGTCTAAACATTTCTGATAATATAAATTTCAAAAGAAAAGTATATCAAGTTATAGAGTCTAATCAATTTGTAAAATTGGAAGATGGGCTTTATAAACTATCTGCTAAAATTAAAAATACTTCAGGCTTTACTAAATTAAATATGTATGCAGAAAGTGTAAACAAACAAACTTTTTTGCCAATTATTGAACCAAATGCACAATGGACAGCTATAGAAATAAATGACATTCATGTTTTAAATGGTAAAGTTGAAATTGGTTTTATGGCAGAAGGAATAGCAAATGCATCATGTCAAATTGATGATGTTTGCTTGGTGAAAAACAAAAATAAATTTTAAATCAATCTAATAAAAAAGATATTAAAATGAAAAAAAGGAACCTTTATTTACTTGTATTTATTGCTGTTTTAAGCATGTATTCGTGTAAAGAAAAAGCGCAAACAAATCCTCAAAAAATTAACCGTAATGCTGTGGTAACAAGGCATAATGTTAAAATATCCAAAATTGATACATTAGGCTCATTAAATGTTGGTAATGGTAAATTTTCCTTTACAGTTGATGCTACTGGTTTGCAGTCATTTCCAGAGTTTTATGAAAAAGGTGTGCCTTTAGGAACACAGTCTGAATGGGGTTGGCATACATCATTAAATCAAGAAAATTATGAATTTAGTGAAACACTAAAAGGCTATGATTTTAATGGAAACCCAAATAGTTTGTATGCCATTCAAAATAGAGAAGACAAGCGGAAAAATGATGCAGCCGATTATTTTAGAGCTAACCCACACCGTTTGCAGTTAGGAAATATAGGTTTAGAAATTTTAAAGAAAGATGGTAGCATTGCAACACCTAACGATATAAAAGATATTAACCAAGAATTAAATTTATGGACTGGAAAAATTGAAAGTAATTTTACAGTAGAAGGTATTCCTGTAAAAGTAATTACTTATGGCGATTCAAAACTTGATGCTATTGCAGCCAAAATTGAATCTTCATTACTAAAAGAAAACCGTATAAAGTTAAAATTCAGATTTCCATACCCTACAATGAAGTTTGATGATAGAGGTGCCAATTATGAAGATAATGACATGCATCAAACTAGTGTAGATAAAGAATACGGGAAACATTTTATTTTCAGTAGAACTTTAGATAGCGACCACTATATTGTAGAAGCTAGTTTAAATACAGAGGCAATAATTACAAAAGTTAAGGACCATTATTTTACAATACAACCAAATGCTGAAAATAGTGTTGAAGTTGCTGTAGAATTTTCACAAGAAAGAAATGAAAAAACACTAAAGTTCAATAACATTGAAAAAAATAGCATTAAAGGTTGGGAGCAATTTTGGATGTCTGGTGGCGCTGTCGATTTTTCAGAATGTACCGATACAAGAGCTTTTGAAATTGAAAGACGTGTTGTACTATCACAATACCTAACCCGTTCACAATGTGCTGGCCATTATCCGGTTCAAGAAACGGGTTTAACATATAATAGTTGGTATGGAAAACCACACATGGAAATGTATTGGTGGCATGCAGCACATTACCCACTTTGGGGAAGAACTAATTTATTAGAAAACAGCATTGGTTGGTATTTTGATGCCTATGACAAGGCAAAATTAATAGCCGAAAGACAAGGTTACAAAGGTGTGCGTTGGCAAAAAATGACTGACCATCAAGCTGATGAAGCACCATCAAACGTTGGGTCGTTTTTAATATGGCAACAACCACACGTTATTTATTTAGCTGAATTAATTTATAGAAATAATCCAACAAAAGAGAACTTAGAAAAGTACCAAAAATTAATATTTTCAACAGCCGATTTTATGGCTTCCTATCCAAATTATGATGTTGAAAACGACCGTTATATTTTAGGAAAAGGTGTTATTCCTGCACAAGAATGTTTTGATAAACTAGAAACGTTTAATTCGCCTTGGGAGTTAGCCTATTGGAAATGGGCATTACAAACAGCACAACAATGGCGTGAGCGTTTAGGACTAAAACCAGAAACGGAATGGCAAAAAATTATAGATAAACTGTCACCAATGGCTCAAAAAGATGGTGTGTATTTAGCGGCTGAAAGTGTACCAAATTCATATTCACCAACAAGCGAGCATACTATTGATCATCCTGCAGTTTTAGGTGCTTTAAGCGCATTACCTCAAAATAATTATGTTGATATTAACGTAATGAATAGAACGTTTGATATTGTTGATAAAGTTTGGCATTGGGACCATACTTGGGGATGGGATTTTCCTATGGAAGCTATGACAGCAACTAGACTTAACCGTCCTGATGATGCCATAAAAGCTTTATTAAGAGGCCAAAAAACAAATACGTATTTACCCGGAGGGCATAACTACCAAAACGAAAGATTAACATTGTATTTACCTGGAAATGGCGGTATTCTTTCTGCTATAGCACTTATGTGCGCTGGTTATGATGGTAACACAGTTAAAAACCCTGGGTTTCCAAAAGATGGAAAATGGAACGTTAAATGGGAAGGCTTAAAATCAATGCCGTAATTTTTAAATTGTGTTCTAATTATCTTTTTTTGTATCAATTAATTTCTATAATGTATATTTTTATATTAAATAATTTTTATTAATAAGTTTATTTATATAATATTGTGTAATCGATTGCATATTTCTGTTTTAAAACAGAAAAATAACTATAAAGTGGAATATATATTATGAAGAAATTAAAAGCATTATTGAGTTTTGTTTTTTTAGTTGGTTTAATCGGTTGTAGTGGCGATAGTCCAGTACAAGAAAACTCTAAGACTATTTTAATAAACAATGTAATAATTAATGGAAGTAATATTTCTGACGGAAAGGCTAAACAACTCGCCGTTGTTGTATTACCAAATAACGCTACAGATAAAACTGTAACTTGGAGTGTGTCAAATGAGTCTGTCGCTGTTATATCAACCTCAGGACTTTTAACACCAATGGATAACGGAACGGTAACAGTAACAGCAACGGCTAATGATGATTCTGGAATTTCAGCTGAAAAAGTTATTACAATATCAGGTGTAACAGGTCCTGCCGTATTTGTTGAAAGCATTTCAGTTACTGGAACGGATATTACCGACGGTCAGCCGAAACAATTCTCTGCTCAGGTTTTACCAGCTAATGCCACTAATAAAGCAGTTACTTAGGCAGTTTCAGATGTACTATATGCATCAATATCTACCACGGGTTTGTTAACTCCAAAATTAAATGGTACAATTACCGTTACAGCAACAGCTACAGATGGTAGTGGGAAGGTTGGTCAACTTCAAATAAACATATCAGGAGTAGTTCCAGTATATGCTACTGTTTTAAAAGCTGAAAACATGTTGTTATGGCAACGTAGTAATGGAGGTTGGCCAAAAGAACCTTACAACGATTTTTCAGGTTACGATCGTGTACAAACAGCCAGTGAAATAACAAGAGCTAATAATGAAAAAAATAATACAGATACAACCATCGATAACAATCATACTGTTGGTGAAATTAGAGCTTTGTTAAGTGCATATAAAGGGACTCAGAACCCAGCTTATTTGGAAGCAGCTAAAAAAGGTATAGATTTCCTATTTGAAATGCAATACAATAACGGAGGTTGGCCTCAGTATTACCCATTAAGAAATAACTATAGCCGTCATATAACCTATAACGATAATGCTATGGGAAATGTTATGAATTTAATGAGAGATATTTTCTTAAAAAGAAGCAATTTAGATGTTATTGACCAAAGTTATGTTGCTAAGGGACAAACTGCATTTAATAAAGGTATTCAAGTTATTTTGGATACTCAAGTTGTAATTAATGGTACAAAAACAGCATGGTGTGCTCAACACGATGCTATAACTTTATTGCCAGCAGATGCAAGAGATTATGAATTGGCTTCAAATAGTGGTTCTGAATCTGTTGGTATTGTACGTTTATTAATGACTTTAGATAATCCATCCTCTGAGGTAATAGATGCTGTTAATAAAGCAGTAGCTTGGTTTGAATCAGTTAAAATTATTGGAAAAAGTTTACAAAATGTAGGTAATGATAAAGTATTGGTAGACTCTCCAGGAAATGTGATGTGGGCGAGGTTTTACACTTTGGGTAATTATACAGGACATACATGTCAGGCATTATTTAGTACATTCGGTCCAAATGAGCCATTTTTCTGTAGTAGAGTTGCAGATGCCGAGGGAGGTGGTCCAAGAAAAACGATTGCTGAGATATCATACGAAAGAAGAAATGGTTATGCATGGTATGGTAATTGGCCTGCTAGTTTAATTGGTTCAGAATATACAAATTGGAAAAACAAAAACGGTATTTGATAATTATTTGAGTTAGTCAACAAAAAAGGTGCTTATTTATAAGCACCTTTTTTGTTTTGAAAATAGTTTTGTATTATATTCTTTAAAACTTCCAAGGGTTGCAAGAATTGAAAATAGTTTCTAAGGTGTAGTTTTCAGCTTCTTTATCATTTAATTGATGAGACCATTTTACTCTTTCCGTTGGCTTAAAACCTTCGCCTGTACAATTATATTCTGCAAAAAAAGCTGTTTTTTCATTTTCAATATTACCCCAATTATGCCATCCTTCTGGGGCAATTTGCTTTGGGTAATGGCACTTTATAAATACAGATTTGCCCCAATAACGCCATGGTCTTCCTAAGAAAACTTTAGTGACATTGTTAGCTGTTGTTATATTACAATCTAAAAATACAAAACCAAATGTCTTTTCTTTTGTTGTATTAGGTGCTGTTATATATGAATTGGATTTGCAATGAATGGTACAGTCTTTAAAAACGGCTGTTGCAGGACCAAAAATAAAATCGGTAGTGCCTTCTATGTAGCAATTTTCAAAAAGTTGTCTGGAATATTCGCCTCCAAGGTATATGGTGTCTTGATTTCCAAGAAACTTACAGTTTTTAAAAACAGCTTTGTCTGCATCAACATATAGTGCTACTGCTTGCCCAACGGTGCCTGCCGAATTTTCAAATGTGATATTTTCAGCTTTAAACCTATTTCCAGATATTTTTGTGGTATGAGAATTAAAAGTGCCTATATGCTGCCCTCTTCCAGAATAATCATTGAAAGTTATAATGGTTTTATCTACACTTTCACCTACAAAAGTAACATCTGTATTGTTTTCAGATAATTCAATTTTTTCAGTATAAATCCCATTTTTAATGTACAAGGTTATGGGTGCTAAAGGAAATACACGCATGTCATCAATAGCATCCTGAATGTATTTGTAGTCGCCGCTACCATCTTTGGCAACAGTAAATTCATATTTGTATTTATCTGGGTTTGATGTTTGAGCGAGAATTGATGGAGAAGCAAAAATAAGGAGCAAAATAAATTTTAATGTTGCTAATTTTTTCATGAAGTTTAAGGTTTAGTTATTTAAAACTTTAATTAAAAAATTATCTATATAGTTAACTGTTTGGTTTACCCATGGATGAAACAACCAAAAGGTGTGGATTTGTTCGTTAAATTTATGAACTTCGGTGTAAATACCCCAGGTGTTCATCATGCCAATTAACTCATCTTGACCTGCATGAAATCTGGGAAAACCACTATTTAAAAATAAAATTGGAGGCGATTTTTCATTAGCCCAATAAATACTAGAAGCATCTTTCCATATTTCAGGTTTTTCATAAAAAGAACCACCTAGCCATTCAATATCAGGCGAATTTGGTTTTCTGTTTAAATTTAAAGAAGTTGGAGCCATAAAATTCACAACTCCATCAATATCAATTATTGCTTGAATATCGCTGGGAAAATCCAAATTACCATGGCTACCTTCTTTATCTTTAATACCATTAGTTAATCCTGTAAGCATTGCTAATTGCCCACCTGCCGAACAACCTGAGATAGCAATTTTATTTGCATCTATACCATATTTATCAGCATTTGCTCGCATCCATCTTATGGCACTTTTTATATTGTAAATAGCCGCAGGATATTTTGCTTCCATTGAAAGTTGATATTCTACACAAACTGTTACATAACCTCTAGCTGCAAGTTTTTGAGCCATTGGTATTTGTAATGATTTATCGCCTGCACGCCAACCGCCACCATGTACCATCAATAAAGCGGGATATTTTCCTGATTTTTTTGGTGAAAAAATATCTACATGTAAGTCTCTATCACCAAAAGGGGTATTCTTTAATGCGGTGTAAACTACTTCGCGGAATTGATTCACATTATTAGGTAATGAATCTTTTGCAGGTTTTATGTAAGGGAAATATTTTAAATATTTTTTGTATTCAGAAGCTACTTTATAGGTTGTGTCTTTTGGTATTTTGATATTTTTATTTTGAGCTTTAATTGTTGAAATATTCAAACATAAAAAACAGATAGCTATTATAGTTAAAAAAGGGTTTTTCATAATTTTAAACTTGATTAAAGATATGGATATTTTTTAAAAAAATATTACCGCATGTAATACACATTTCTATGTAGTACATGGGTAATATTTAAACTAACTCAAAACAAACTAAACTATAATGGGTAACCTGGATTTTGGACCAGATTTGGATTTGCTGTTATTTGTTCAGCAGGGATAGGGTATATACCTCTGAATGTTTCCGTTTGAGTGGTCTTAAATTTCCAAGTTCCAGTAAAATAAGTTCCAAAACGAATCATATCTCTTCTTCGGTGTCCTTCCCAAATAAGTTCTCTTGCTCTTTCATTTTCAATATCTTTAAGGGTTAAACTACTTAGTAGTGTAGCGTTACTTCTGCCTCTTACTGTATTTATTAAATTTAAGGGTGTATCTGGTATTGTAGTTGCACCACCTCTAAATAGGGCTTCAGCTTTTATTAGTAAAATATCTGCATAGCGAATCAAAACCAAGTCATTATCAGCATTAAAACCAGACCAAGTTGTACCAATTGGTGTGTATTTTAGAACTTTATAACCTTCATTGTCTTGTGCACTAACTAAATCTTGTACTGCTATGATGTTTAATTGAGTGCCGTCAGGATAGTTTAAAGGAGTTACTCCATCTAAATAATATTGTGGACCATATTCAATTAATTTTTTACGATTATCTTGGTTTTCATATCTGTCAAGAGCTTCTTGAAATGTACTATATCCGTTTGCTGGAGTAAAAGGTAAATTGTATTTTAATTTATCAGGAGCATGATTGGTGTATAGAATAAATTGGTTTTCAAGAGCTTTTTGAGTAGGGTTTACTGAAAATGAAGATATAAGTTCTTTAGAATTTTGCTCGTTTGTTGATTTGAAATTATCAACAACATTGGCTTCCAAATTATACTTTGCAGTACTTATTATATTATCACACATTGTTATAGCTTGCGTCCATTTAGTTGTACCTGTATAAACTTCAGCATTTAAATACATGGTAGCCAATGCAGCATATACAGCTTCTTTAGTAAGCCTTGGGTAATAACTTGCTTTATCTACGGTAGTTATAGAAGGTAAATCTTGAATTGCTGCTAGCATTTCGGTTTCAATAAAACTAAAAACTTCGCTTCTGGGAGTTATGGTAGGTAAATTGTTAGGGTCTATTCTAGCTACTGTAACTAAAGGTACGTTTCCCCAAAAATCCATAGCATAAAAATAACCATAGGCTCTTAGGGCTTTAGTTTCTGCTATCAATCCTTTTAGGTTCTCTTTATTAGGAGATGCTTGTAAGCTTTCTAAAACGGCATTGGCAATTCCTATTTCTTGAAAAATGTTATTCCAAGCTCTTCCGCAAGTAGCATTAGTAGGTTTTACTGTGTGTGTTATAATGTCTATGTTGTTTTGGTCAAACCAACCACCACTTGCTCTACCTGGAACTAAAAATTCATCAGTGCCAAATTCAGCAATTCTCCATGGATCACCTATATGAACTACTCGAGATAATACTTGATATACACCAACTACTGAAGAAAGTGCTTCTGCTTCGGTATTGTAATACGTGTCTGGAGATAAGCTTCCAAACGTTTCTTCATCTAAATTTGTACAGCCCGATAAGCACAAAGTAAAAATAGATAAAGTGAATATTAATTTTATATTATATATTTTCATGATAATTACTTTTATAAATTTAAGTTATTCTTAAAATGATACATTTAGTCCAATACTAACAGTTTTAGCTTTAGGATATGCTAAATAGTCAACTCCCAATGGAGCAATACCTGTACCAGACACATCAGAATTAACCTCAGGATCTAAACCAGAATATTTTGTGAATAACAATAAGTTTTGCCCTGTTATGAATAATCTAGCTGTAGAAATAGCAGGAAGATTTTTTAAGTTAAAATTGTAGCCTAAAGTTATATTATCTAATCTTACAAAAGATCCATCTTCAATCCATCTAGATGAATATTGTTTTGGTTGGCTTCTTAAAACACCACTAGTTAAAGCTTCTTTAAATACATTTCTACCAGGTAGATTGCTTAAATACGCTAAGTTATTTGCGGTTAAATTAAAAACATCATTTCCAATAGAGCCTCTAAAATTAAAACCTAGCGAAATTCTTTTGTATGTAAATGAGTTGCTAATGGCAAACGTAAAATCTGGTTGAGCAGAACCAATTACTTTCATTTCTGGATCTATTATCTCAACACCATTTTCTACACCTTTAAATTCTCTACCATAAAAAGTTCCTACAGGTAAACCTGGTTGTATAAGTTGGGCAAAAATACCGGCGGTTAAGCCTTGACCTTGTAGAGGTGCAATTTGAATGTTATTACCTTTGTATTGTGCGTTAGAAAGACTTAATACTTTATTTCTATTTCTACTATAATTTGCAGAAGCAGACCATGTAAAATCTTTTTTAGCAATAATGTCTGCTGAAATTTCTAACTCGATACCTTTGTTTTCAACACTACCAACATTTGCTAATTGAGTACTAATTGCTGTAGGTGATGGCACAGGAATTCTTAATAAAAGATCGGTGGTTTTTTTAACGTAATAATCGATACTTCCTCGAATTTTACCATCTAATATAGTATAATCAATACCTGTATTAAATTGAGATGTTTGTTCCCATTTTAAATCTGGATTGGCATATTGCTGAGGTAAAACTGTTGTTATTCTTTGGCCACCAACAATATATCCAGCTGTAGTAGCACCAAGTGTGGTAATAGAATTTAAATTTCCTATTTCTTGATTACCTGTAATACCGTAACTGGTTCTTATTTTTAAATCGGAAATAGTTTTTGATTTGAAAAAATCCATGTTTGAAACTCTCCAAGCTAAAGATCCTGAAGGAAAAACACCCCACTGATTACCAGAACCAAACCTACTAGAACCATCTCTTCTTACAGTAGCAGTTGCTAAAATTTTGTCATCAAAATTATAATTAACTCTACCATACATTGATATTAAAGTATTGCTTTCTTTAAAAGACGAAACATTACTTACGGTACTAGCTGCTTGTAAGCTATACCACTTAAACTCATCTGATAAAAACCCGGAAGCAACATTTCTAAGTCCTTCATTAACAAAGTATTGCCATGAATATCCGGCAATGGCGTCAAAATTATGTTTACCAAATGTTTGGTTGTATCTTAAAATAGTTTCTAATAGTTTGCTATAGTCTTCAAGTTTTTGAACACTAGCATAGCCACCCAAACCCTCTCCTAATGGATTAGTTTTTTTAATATATGAGTTTCTATTAATGCCTTGATTTGTATAACCCAAATTCACATTAAGGCTTAATGGTTCTATAATTTTATAGGTTGTAGAAAGATTACCTATAAAGCGATTGTTTGTAACCTCATCTATTACATCGTTTGAAAATGAAACCGGATTGATTCTATATGGAGGTACATGGTTATAATTTCCATTAGCATCATAAATTGGGTATGTAGGATTAAAAACATACGATTCATAATTTATACTAGTTCCTGCTTCACTACCAACAGTATTTGAAACAGGCGAATTATTAGAAAACGTATTACCATAGTTAATTCTAAGGTCAAAATTAAGTTTATCATCAAGTGTAGAATGATTAACATTAATTCTAGCGTTAGCTCTTTCTAATTTAGAACCCATTAAAACACCTTCTTGGTTGCCATAACCTAGCGATGCTAAGTAAGTTGATTTTCCATTTCCACCAGAAAATGATAAATTATAATCTTTTGTTTGAGCAGTTCTATAAATTTCGTCTTGCCAATTTGTATTTCCACCTAAGTCTGAAAAGGTTAAGCCTAAATCTGTATTTATTTGTCTGTATTCATCTGCAGTTAAAACATCTAATTTATTAGCAACTGTTGAAATACCACTGGTTACATTAAGTGCAACTTTTAAATTACCAGAACTTCCTTTTTTTGTTGTAATAACAATAACGCCATTAGCACCTCTAGAACCATAAATTGCAGTAGATGAAGCATCTTTTAAAACCGTAATAGATTCAATATCATTCGGGTTAATTGTCATTAAAGGGTTTGTTGGTTCTTGGTCAAAAAAATCAGTTCCATTGCCTCTTATGTTTGCTGAACTTACACCTGCAGTAGTAGAAATTGGAATTCCATCAATAACATACAAAGGGTCGTTTACGCCAGTTAGCGATGTGCCACCACGTACTCTAACTGTATTTGAACCACCTGGTTTTCCACTATTTTGCGAAATTACAACACCAGCCATTTTACCTTGCATAGCTTGTTGTGCACTTAGTTGTGGACCTTTATTAAAATCTTCTGATTTCATTGAAGAGACAGCACCTGTTAAATCTTTTTGTCTTTGTGAGCCATAACCTACCACAACTACTTCATCTAATTTGGCAACATCTTCTTTTAAAGTAACATTAATTACTGTTTTGTTAGCAAAAGCTACTTCTTGGGTAACAAATCCTATAAAAGAAAATACTAAAATAGCATTGGAATTTTCAACCGTTATGGCATAGTTTCCATCAAAATCGGTTTGAGTTCCATTGGATGTTCCCTTAACTAAAATATTTACACCTGGAAGAAATTGCCCGTTTTCATCTTTTACAGTACCAGTGATTTGATAATTTTGGGTGACCTTATCTTGTAAAGAAACTGGGGTAGTAATAGGTGTTTTTTTCTTAATAACAATATTGTTTTTATTCGTAATTTCAAATAGTACATCAACATTTGAAACGCTTTGCTGAAGCAGTGTATTAGCCTCAATAGTTCCTTTTTTTAAATGTACTTTGGGTAAGTTTTTAAACAAATCTACTTGGTAGATAAATTTGTAATCTGTTTGATCGCTAATCATTTTAAAAACTTCATCAACGGTAGCTGTTTTATCGGTGTCAATTACAATTTTAACATTTTGTGATAAAATGTTACTTGGTGTAAAACCGAAAATTGAAAAGAAGCATAGAAAAATGAAGGTTCTCATAATAATCATTAATAACCGTTTTCTGAATAGAAAACAAGCATTAGTTAATTTAATTTCCATAAATTTACATAGTTAGTTAGTTAAACATTTAATTAATTAATCGCATTAAAGGAGGGAGGATTATTTGCGGTGAGATGTTAATATTTCTTTCCCTCTTTTTTTATTTCAATATTACTTTATTGGTGTTTGTTTCATAGTTATTTATATAATTAGTGTTTTTTATTAGTAATAGGATGTCTTCTAGATTTTGATATTTACTCAATTCTCCATTAAATTTTATATCCTCAAGTGATTTATTTTCAATTTCAATTTCAATATCATACCAGCGCGATAATACCTTTATAATATCTTTTAAAGGTTTATTTTGAAATACGAAATCGCCATGAATCCAAGAAATAACCTCTTTAGTGTTTACTTCCTTAATAGCTATTTTGTTCAATACAATATCTAAATTTGATTGTTGGTTTGGAGCCAGTAGTTGTTTGCCTTTAGAAGTATTAATTTCTACTTTACCTTCTACTAAAGTTGTATAAATGTTGGTTTCGTCTTTATAAGATTTAATATTAAACATTGTTCCTAATACTTCTATCTCTTGAGATTTATTTAGAACCTTGAATTTTGCTCCATTATGTTTTGTACTTGGTGAAACATCAAAATAGGCTTCACCATATACTAATTCTACTTGTCTAGCATCACCTTTTTTGAAGTTTACAGGATATTTTAATTGTGATTCAGAGTTTAACCAAACTTTGGTTCCGTCTGATAGTTCAATAAAAAATTGACCGCCTCTAGGAATTGTTAGATAGTTGTATTTAATAGTTTTAGAATTTTCTTCTGAATTAGTATATACTATTTTTTCGCCGTTACTATTTGCATTTTGAGTTTGGAATGTATCTCCTTTTTCTAAAAGTATAACAGATCCATCTTCTAATGTTAAAGTGGCTTTGTTTGTACCTGCTTCAATAGTATTTGTAATTTTTATACTGTTTTCTATAGGCGTATTAAATAAATTATCTTTAAAATGATAGCTGGTAGCCAATACCCCAATTAGAATTGCCGCTGCATAATATATTTTTTTACGCATTTTCTTTAGCCTTATTACCTTTTTTTCGCGGGTAATTTCTTTTTGAAGTGTATCTTTTGCTTTATTGAGATTAAATGTTCTCATGTTAAATTCAATAGCGTAGTTTGTTTTAACATAGCTTTCAAATAATTGTTCATTATTTGAATCCTGCATCCAAATTTCTAATTCATCCAATTCTGAAGCTGAAGCTTGATTGGTAAGGAATTTAACAATTAAATTTTCTTTGATAGGGGAAATCATTAATTAACGTGTTGTTTGTTTTAATACGTATCAATTTTATAATACCCTAACTTTTTAATAATTTTTTTTCTATTTTCGCAATAAACCATGTTATTTATTATAGTTTTAATATATGTTAAAAATGTTTTCTAATAACACACAACTTATTGAAGCATTAAAATTAGGCGATTCTAAAGCTTATACTTTTTTAATGGAAACATATTACCATAAATTATGTGTTTATACATTTAGCCTTATTCACGATCAAGATGCCGCGGAAGATATCGTGCAAAACGTTTTTATTAGAACTTGGAGAAAGCGAGAACAACTTAAACCTAATTTTGAGATTAAGAGTTTTCTTTATAAATCTGTATATAATGAATTTATAGATTATTACCGTAAGCAAAAATCGGTTTTTCCTTTAGAGAATAAATACATAAGTGCACTTTCTTCTATCGTAGAAGATGAAGAAGAACAGTCTATGGAACAATTAATAAAATTGGTAAAAATAGAAATACAAAATCTTCCTCCTAAATGCAAAGAAATCTTTTTACTAAGTAAACAAGAAGGACTTACTAATATTGAAATTGCTGAATATAAAAATGTTTCTATTAAATCTGTTGAAGCACATATAACTAAAGCTTTTTCAATATTGCGAAAAACAGTTGGAGAAAAAACAAGTTGTATATTATTTTTATTATTTGGTGTTCAAACTAAATTAGGTCTAAAAACTAACGATTAGTTTATATTAAGAATATTCTACCCTGATTAAGATTTTTTTGAATTAGAAAATAATAATTAATCACTGTTTAAAATAAGGCTTAACAACATAATTTACCAAATCTAAGTTTAGTTCTCTAATGCCTTGTAAAACCAATTCAGCCATTTTACGAGCACCAAACTCAGAAAAATGGGTAGTGTCATTAAATCCTTTTGGAAAGCGAGGTAGTTCATTTGGTTCAAAAATCATATATAAATTTTTCGAAAACTCTGGTCCCATTTTTTTAACCAATTCATGGCTTTTAGTGTTTAAATCAATAACAGGTACATTATACTCGGTTCCTAATTCAATAACCGCATCGCAATATTCCTTATGCGATTTTATTAATTCGCCGTTAGAATCATATTTTCTTTGAGTAACTGGTGTTATTAAAATAATTGTAGCGCCTTTGGCTCTTGTTTCATTAATATACTTCCCCATATATTTTTTATAATCTTCGGGTGAAGCATAACGGTTGGGATGGTCTTTAGAATTTGCTGAATCGTTATGCCCAAACTGGATTAATACAAAATCGCCAGTTTTTAGTGAATCAACTATAGGTTGCCAACGGTTTTCATCAAGAAACGATTTGGTACTTCTGCCACCTTTTGCATGATTTTCAATTTCTATGGAATTGTCAAAAAAATTAGAAAATGGCATACCCCAACCTTCTTGTGGAAACCTACTTTCATCATATAAACACATGGTAGAATCACCAACTAGGTAAATCTTGGGTTTTTTACTCGCTGTAGTTTGAGCCACTAAAAACGTTGACAAAAAGGTTAGAATAATGAACGGAATTATATATTTAGTTTTCATTTTTTAATATGTTGTTTAAAAAATTAACGGTATAATTAAGAGTTGTTTCAAACCAAGGATGCATTAGCCAAAAGGAATGCGGCGTTTCAGGAATGGTATGTACTTCGCTATAAATACCATACTTATTTAAAATTGAAATCATATCATCTCGTCCAGCATGAAAACGAGGTTGAGCACTATTTATAAAAAGGGTAGGAGGCGAATGTTCATCAACATATTCTAATGGCGAGGCTTCTTTCCAGTTTTTAAAATTTTCTTCTTTTTCACCATCAAGCCAAATACCTGCCATTGATACTTTACCGAGTTTAGATTCTGCAGAAGCTTCAGGGTGAATAAAAGATACAATACCATCTATATTTACATAAGCTTGTACAGCATCTGAAATTTTTGAATTTGGTTCATACAAAGATGAGTTTGGAGTTACGGCTAAAAGTCCAGCTAATTGCGCACCTGCTGATGCTCCTAAAACAGCAATTTTATCAGGATTAATTTGATACTTTTTCGCATTTTTTCGCATCCATCTAATAGCGTCTTTTAAATCGATAACGCCTGCTGGATAAGGTGCTTCAAACCCTAACCTATAGGAAACCGATATGCCAACATAACCGTTTAGAGCTAAATGTTGCGCCATAACACGCTCATTTTCTTTACTACCAGTTAGCCAACCTCCACCATGAATCAATAAAACTGCAGGATAGGTTTTTTTACAATTACCTTTTGGAAGATATACATCTAATTTTAGGTTGGAGGTGGTTGTTTTTTTATAAACTACATCCTCTTTATATTTTATTTTTTTAGATTTTAAAGGCTGAATAGGAGTAATAAACGGATGGTCTTTTTTGAGTTTTTGATACGTTAATTCAATGGTGTAAGGTGCAAATGTTGGTTTTTCTTGGGCAGAAATAGGTTGCGAAAAAAACATACATAAACTAAATAGACTTATAAAATACCTCATTGTTTTTTGTTTTAATCTTTAATTTCTGCACTTAATTCTTTAAGTCCTTCAAATACTAATCTAGCGACTTCTGTTGCACCTTTTGGTTGAAAATGGGTGTTGTCTTTTTGTCCTTTAGGATACGCTTCATATTTTCCTTCAGGAAGATTCATAAAGTAATTTTCCGTAACAAAAGATTCTCCTTTTTTAGTGAAAAAGTCTCTAGATTTTTGATTTAAATCTATAAGCATGACGTTTAGTTCTAAAGCTACATCCTTCGGTGCTTGGTCGTAATCGCCATGGACATCATGTAAAACACCATCTTTCCAAGGGTAGTTTCTTGCAACAGGTGTTAAAATAATAGGAGTAGCTCCTTTTTCTCTGGTTTGGCTAACAAATAAGCGTAAAAATTCTTTGTAACCTTCAATATCTACGTAACGTTCTGTTTTTTCTTTGGCTGCATCGTTATGGCCAAATTGCATGATAACGATATCATCTTTTTTAAGATTTTCATAAACAGAACGCCATCTGCCTTCTTGAAAGAATGTACGCGTACTGCGTCCACCTCTGGCGCGATCATCAACAAGTACACTATCTGTTTTTATAAGATTTTCTACTTTATATAAACTATCCTTAGCCATAAACGGTTGAAAAACTTGCCCCCAACCAGTTACAGGATATCTGGTTTTCATATAATCTTTTCCTGGGTCATAATCATCAGTATAATCGGCCATGGTTGAGTCGCCAATTAAATAGATTGTAGTTGTAAGTGATACTTTTGTTTCTATTTTAGAAAAGAAAGAAGAAAGTGTATAAAAGGTTATCAAATAGAGTGCTGAAGTGATAAATTTTAAATGCATAATTTTCATTTTGTTATTTTAATTTCTTTCAGCCATTTTGTACAAATGGTTTTCCATTCATCTGTTAATGAAGATTCATTATAAATACCAATATTATGCTTTCCATTAGGAAAAATATGAAGCGAACCTGTAATGTTATTTTTTAGCATTTGTTCATAAAAAAGAATGCTATTCATAGGATTTACTGTAGTATCATTTTGCGCATGGAATAAAATAGTTGGTGGTGTTTTTGCAGTAACATGAAATTCGTTAGAGTATTTCAGAATGTTTTCAGGTGTTGCGTGGTTTCCTAAAAAATTTTCAAAACTGCCCTTATGAGCGAATTCACCAAAGCTTATAACAGGTGAGATTAAAACCATGAAGTTTGGGGTAAAGGAATATTTATCAATAGCATCACCAATTTTTGAAAGGTCTGTATCATGCGTTGCAATAGTAGAAGCTAAATGCCCGCCTGCCGATGCACCAAAGACACCTATTTTATTTATGTCTAAATGCCAAGTGTCTGCTTTCGATCGTATTATTTTTATAGCCCGTTGTGTGTCTTGAATTGGACCATTTTCACTTACTATTAAATCTGGAGAAGTAGGAAGTCTATATATTAAAACAAAAGCTGTAATGCCTTGTGTGTTAAACCATTTTGCTAATTGAATGCCACCAAGGTTATATGTAAGATGGTGGTAGCCACCGGAAGGTAAAATAATAATACTACTTCCATTTTGTTCTTCTTTTGGAGGAAAATAAGCGAGAATTTTAGGTTCTGAAACTTGAGTAATACGTTCGCGTTCTTCAATATGTTCAAGTGTTAAGCCTTTGGAATTTGGCATTTTGCCTTCAGTCCATAAGGGCAAAGCATCTTGAGCTGAAAGCACTGAATAAAAAAGAATATTAAAAATTAATATTAGTTTTTTTTTCATGTGTTTAAATTTGTTTTTTTCAAAGCCCATGCGTTGTTCGCTACTAATCATTCCGTTGGGAGATAGAATTTTGAACATGCCCGTATTTTTTGTTTATTGAATTTTAACTGCCTTTTTACCAATGCCCATTCCTAAAAGGATTTGTTCTTTTTCGTTTGAAATATCTTTTTTGTCAAACTGAATATCATTGGTTTTTGAACCTAATACTTTAATTGCAGATTTGCTTTCTTTAAAGTTGAACTCACTTGCTTTGATGTTTTTGCTGTTATAAATAGTTAAAGCATAATCATCTGAAGCTTTTATTTTTACATTTTTTAATGTAATGCCGTCTGAATTAATAAGAGTGATGCCTTTTTTTGTTTCGAAAATAGAATTTTCTATAGATATATTTTTTAGGTTCATTTCAGGCAATCCCATAAAAAACATGGCTGTTTCAGAATCTACTACATTAATATTTTTCATAAAAATATTTCTAAAAGAAGGCGTTTCTTCGTTAACTTCAACCAATTTTTCTTCTTGTATTTTAGCATCAGATGTTTCATTGTCATCTAAAACCGGTGCTTTACCTGAATAATACAGATTGAAGCCAATTGCTTCGGTTGGAATGTGAATCATATCTATGTTTGATATGTATATGTTTTCAACTATACCACCTCGTCCTCGGGTGCTTTTAAAACGTAAACCAATATCTGTTCCAATAAAAGTACAATTTGAAATGTGTACGTTTTTAACACCACTAGACATTTCACTGCCTATTACAAAACCCCCGTGTGCATGATACACAACATTGTTTTTTACAATAACATTTTCAGTAGGTATGTTTCTATCTCTGCCATCTTTATCTTTTCCAGATTTAAAGCAAATGGCATCATCACCTACATCAAACGTATTATTATAAACTAAAGCGTTTTTACATGATTCTAAATCTAAACCATCACCATTTTGTGAATACCAAGGGTTTCTAACTTTAAGATTTCTTATAATAATGTCTTCACACATTAACGGGTGAATATTCCAAGCAGGTGAGTTTTGAAACGTTGGGCCATCTAAAAGAACTCGTTTACTGTTAATAATGCTTACCATAACAGGACGTAGAAAATCTTTAACTGACGCTAATTCTTTATCAGTAATTAAATCGGGTACATTAAAATCGGTACTACTTTCATACCCTTTTTTTGAACCTTCAGAAGGAAACCAAATTTTACCATCTTTTGAAAGTACGCCACCAGAGCGAACAAGTGTTTTCCATTGTCCATCAGTCATTTTACTAACTTTTACAGGTCGCCAAGCATCACCACTGCCATCAATAATGCCATTACCAGTAATTGCGATATTTTCTACATTTTCAGCATTAATAGGCGAAATACATCTTACTGTATTTAAGCCTTCAAAACTAGTTTTTACAATAGGGTAATCATCAAAGTTTTTACTAAAAATAATTAAAGCGCCATCTTCCAAATGAAGATTTATATTGCTTTTTAAAGTGATTGGTCCGGTTAGCCAAATTCCTCTAGGTACAATAACTTTACCACCTCCTTTTGTTGATGCATTGTTTATTGCTTTAGCAAATGCTTCAGTATTTTTAAAAATGCCATTTCCAACTGCGCCAAAGTTTGAAATAGAAATTTCGTAGTTTGGAAAATTTGTTTCATTTACTTTAGGCATTTGAAACTCTATACCGTTATAAATAGTTTTTTCGTTAAGCGGAATTGCAACTTGAGCGTTTAATGTTTTTATAAAAACAAATACTAATAGGGTTGTAATTAGTTTAGTTGTAAGTAGCTTTTTCATTATTGTTATTTTGTTATTTTGAAATAATTAACATCAGCATAACCGCCACGTTTGGCTTCTTGTGTGCTAACGCTAAACAAACCTACTTTAGCCCCAATCCATTTGCCTTCTTTAGCTTTAAAAGGCTTGCCTATTTTTTTGTATTTTTTTCCGTTTTCGGAATAACTGAATTGACACATGGCATCTGGTGAAGAAATCTCTACTCTAAAATATGCGCTGTTTGTTTTTAGACGTTCAACTTCATTTGTTTTTTCTTCAGCACCATCAATGGCTTTTATAGCTTCGGTTTGTTTTATGAAATAGCCTTTTTCATCATGACTAATGCTTAGTGTTGCATAGTCCATTCCCATAATAATAAGTCCAGCAGTTTTGCCACTAGTGGCTTCTTCAGGAATTAAAGTGATTTTTGTTGAAGCTGTAAAGTTTGGTGCAGGAAATTTTTGAAGCAACAAGTTTGGAACCATCCAAAGATTTTCTGTGTCTTCAACAGATTTAATAGAAAACAATCTTAAATAATTATTTCCTGGTAATTTTGCATGCCAAACTACATTACTGTTTGCATTCCATTGCCATTGTAAACCTATGTTAAAACCATCAAAATTGTCGGTTTCAACAGGTGTTTCTATAGGATATGTTTTTCCAACATTTGGTTTTTTATGAGACATTACAGGTTCACCAATGCCATTTTTATCAAAATCTTGACCCATAACAGGCCAATCGTTTTTCCAAGACATAGGTTGTAAATGAACAATTCTTCCATAAGCACCAACATCTTGAAAATGATAAAACCAAGATTCTCCATTTGGTGTATCAACCCAAGCACCTTGATGTGGTCCATTAATTTTTGTGCTACCTTGCTCTAAAACTACTTTTTCTTCGTAAGGGCCATAAATGTTTTTAGAGCGTAAAATTAATTGCCAACCTGTAGCAACACCACCAGCAGGAGCAAAAATATAGTAATAGCCATTGCGTTTATAGAATTTTGAACCTTCAACGGTTTCATGGTTTTCATGCCCATCAAAAACGTGAATACCTGGATTTAAAACTTTGGTGCCTTCTGGATTCATTTTGTTCACAGATAACAAACTTTTTACACCAGCACGACTACCTGCATAAGCATGTACTAAATAAGCATCGCCATTGTCGTCCCAAAGTGGACATGAATCAATAAGACCTTTACCTGGCATAACAAGGATAGGTTCGTCCCATTTTCCATAAGGATCTTTAGTTTTTACCATATAAACTCCAAAGTCTGGATCGCCCCAATAAATATAAATTTCATTGTTATGATACCGGATACTTGGTGCCCAAACACCATTACCATGTTGTGGGATATTAAAAGTTTCTTCTGGAATTTGAGTTTCTAAAGCATAATTAATTAATTTCCAATTTACCATATCTTTTGAATGAAGAATAGGTAACCCCGGAGCTGAATTAAAGCTAGAAGCAGTCATATAATAATCATCTCCAACTCGTACAACATCGGGGTCTGAATAATCTGAATATAATATTGGGTTTTTATAAGTACCATCGCCATTATCGGCAACCCATACATTGGATACATAGGCTTTATTGTTTTGCGCAAATAGGAGCGTTGTGCATAAAAGGGATGATATTAAAAAATACTTCATTGTTGTTTATTTTGTAAAAATCCAGATTATTTGTTTAATTCAAGAGATGCCATTATGAATGGACCTGTTCCTTTTGGGTCGTTAGAGCGAATAGGTTCATTTATATAATATTCATAAGAACCATCTCTATATGGGTCGCCACCTAAACCGGCTACCGAGCAACATTTGTTTAAGTTTACAACACCGTTTTCTTCAACAGAAACTAAATTATTGATAAGTCCAGAAAAGGCTTTTTCAGCAACTGCTAAATATTTTTTATCTAAATAGCCTTTACGTACACCTTTTGCAAATGCATAAGTAAACATGGCTGTTCCAGTAGCTTCTAAATAATTACCTTCTCTGTTTCCTTGGTCTAAAACTTGCCACCATAAACCAGATTTATCTTGTACTTTTACTAAAGCTTCCGCGTATAGATTTAAATAGTTGATAATTTTTTCTCTTCCGGGATGATTTTTTGGTAAAAAGTCTAATACATCAACCATGGCCATACCGTACCAACCCATACCTCTAGACCAAAAATGTTGTGAGTTGCCTGTTTCTTTATTTGCCCAACGTTGGTCTTTACTTTCATCCCAACCGTGGTATAATAATCCTGTATTTTTATCGTAACTGTGTTTTTGTATTAAATCGAATTGAAGCACAACATCATCATATATTTTTTGTTTTTGAGCCTCGTCTTTAATATATTCATTTGCATAGTTGATATGGAATGGTTCAGCCATATATAAGCCATCTAACCACATTTGATATGGATACCTTTTTTTATGCCAATAACCGCCATCCGATGTTTTTGGTTGTGTTTCCATTTGACTATTTAAAGTTTCCATTGCCTTTAAAAAACGTTCTTCTTTCGTTTTTGGATATAAATAAAGTAATACATCGCCAGACTTTATCATGTCTAGATTTTGATCGGTTATTTTATATGTTTTTATATTGCCATCACTTTCAACTAAGTCGTTTGCATACGCATACGCATAATCATAAAATTTTTGATTTTTGGTTTTTTCAAACACTCTTAATGAGGCAGATAGAACTAATCCATTGGTGTAACTCCAACGTGGTTTGTCAACAAAATCGAGTTTTGAAGCTTCAGGGAAACGTTCAATTTCAGAAAGCATCATGCGTTCAGACCATTTTAAGTTTTCTGGAACTATTTTTTCAACAGTTGCAGTTTCTTTTGTGTTTTCTTTCTTTGCATTTTTACAAGAAGTAAAAAGAACTAAAGCGAAAGTAAAAAGGGCAAAATAAGTTATTGTCTTTTTCATGGTGTTTAGTTGATTGAATTTGTATTATTTAAAGTTTCTAATTTTTTATTTAAATCGGCAATAAATGCTTCTTGTGTTTTAATACCGTTTTGTTCTTGTTCCCAAGCGCCTAAAAAGTAGTAAGTTATTGTTTTATTTGTAGGCTTAAAAACCACCAAATGATCGTCAATACCTGTTTTTTGTTGTACTACTTCATTTAATTTGTAAAAAATAGCCATTCCTAGTTTGTCTGTATTACTTACTAAAGTTTGGTTGCCATAGGTTGCAATGTAAGCCCAATTTGTACCTTCTTTTTTAATTAAAGGAATGTTTTTAAATTTCACAATACCGGTAGAAATTCCTGTTATTTCTTTAGAAGGTGTTAATTCTGCTTTAGTATAACGGTCTTGTTGAAAAATAGTAAGTTTTGAGTTTAAATTGATAGTTTCATCACCCGTATTCCAATCTTCATAAGTAATATTTACAGATGAATTTGTTTTATTATTTTCAATTTTAGCAAATGTATTTTTTACATTTTGAAAATGAGCAATGGTGTCATTTACAAGTCTTCCGTAACCACCAATACCCATTGATTTTCCTGCTTTTAGAATATCTTGACCCCAAGGAGCAGGTTCGTGGTATGAATCAAAACCATCTTGACCAACGTAAGGCAATACTAAAGAATCTACTTTTTTGCCATAAATATCAATAGCGTTTCTCCAATCTAAATAAATTCGGTATCCAATTTGATTGTTTTCCCAACCTGGACCTTCATAACGAATATACCAAGAATGGTCTGTATGTTCTTTTGGAACTTGAAGTGAATTTACGTTTTTAAAAGAGGTTCCGGCATTATATTCTTTGTGTCCTCTTGAACCATCAATCCATTCACCACCTTGTGCAATAGAAAGTTCTGCATAGGTTTTTAAATTTGTTTCTAATGTTCCGCTAGCTTGGTTAGATTTGCATGAAAATATGCTTAAAACGACAATAGATAGAATTGCTATTTTTTTCATAATGAAACTTTATAATTTTAATACTTTTTACCGTTAATAGTTGTGTTTTTGAAAATAATAGGCTCTGAATTTTCTACTGAAAGATCTGTTTCAGCATTTTTTATATGCACGTTTGTTAATGTTACATTTTTTACAAAGCTTTCTGGTCTGCCTTTAATTAGTACGCCATACTTTCCACCATTTTCAACATTAATATCTTGTAAATGAATGTTTTTAACTACTGGCATAAAATCACCCTCTTGAGGACCATAAATGGCGTAGTAAAGATTAATTCTTAAAACAGCTTCTTTTACTTGACCAACTTCTATGTTTTTTACATACACGTTTTCTACAAAACCACCTCTTAATGTGTTGGTTTTTATGCGAATAGCACGGTCTAGTTCTGGGCTATTCATTTTGCAGTTTCTAACATAAACATTTCTAACACCTGCTGAAATTTCACTACCCATTACAACGCCACCATGGCCATCTTTCATGTTACAGTTTTCAACCACAATGTTTTCACTTGGGATGTTTACACGTCTACCATCATTATTTCTTCCAGATTTGATAGCAATACAATCATCACCTGTATCAAACGTACAGTTATTTATATGAACGTTTTTAGAGTATTCTGGGTCGCAACCATCGTTGTTTGGCCCATGGCTACTAACTGTAACCTCTTCAACTCTAACATAATTACATTTTATTGGATGAATAACCCAAAATGGGGCATTTGTAAAGGTTACACCTTGTATTAAAACATTTTCACATTCAAAAGGTTGAATAAATAATGGACGCAGTTGGTAGCCTTCACCAAATGTACGTTCTGAAACAGGTGTATTGTTTTCTGCCATTGCCCATAATCTTGGTAAATTATGGTCGTCTTTTTGTTGTGGTGTGTTTTCTATATGTCCGTAACGTTCTGCACCACACCAAGGCCACCAATTGGTTTTACCTGCTTGACCATTAAATGTTCCTGAACCAGTTACCGCAATGTTGTTTTGTTTGTATGCATAAATTAATGGTGAATAATTCATTAATTCTTGCCCTTCATAAGAAGTATGTACTACGGGTAAATAGTCTTTATGATTTTTTGAGAATAAGACTTCTGCACCTGCTTCTAAATGTAAATTTACATTACTTTTTAGATGAATTGGACCGGTTAAAAATTTTCCTGAAGGAATAATTACTTTTCCTCCGCCAGCTTTATTACAAGCGTCAATGGCTTTTTTAATTGCTTCAGTGTTGTTAGTTTCTCCATCGGCTACCGCACCAAAATCTATTACATTAAATGATTTGTTTGGAAAATCTAAAACCTTTATGGAGCTAATTATTTTATCAGCTTTATTAAAAACATCTGTTTCTACTATTTCCTTTTCTTTGCCCTTTGTTTTGCAGGCGTTGAAAGTTAGAAACAATAATGACATGCATATTATTGCATATGCCGAAAATGGCGTGTTAATTTTCATGAATTTTTATTTAGTTGTAATCGATTGTATAAAAATACTAAAGTTGAAATTGTTGGCATAATTAAATAACATTTAATATGTAATTCTAAAAAATTTAACTAAAAAATTAAAAATTGATTATTAAATTTTTGGAATCCAATTATCTGAACCTTTTAGAACTTCTTCTAAAGTGAAGTTATTAATTTCTTTTTTTGATATTTTTTTGGACCAATCGACTCTTTTGTTTGAAGCTCCTGGTCCTGTAGAATTATATTCTGCATAAAATGTGGTGAGTTCAGCGTTGGGTTTGCCCCAATTGTGCCAGCCTTCTGGTTTAATATGCTTATCCATGTAACAATCTATCCACACGGTTTTAGCATAATCGCGCCATGGTCTGCCCAAATAGAAGGTGTTTTCTAAAGCACTTCCTGTAATTTTACAGTTTTTAAATACAAAACCAAAAGTAGCATCTTTATTTGTTGAAGCTGCCGTTATATAACCTGAATTTTTACAATAAATTTCGCAGTTTTCAAAAAAGGCGGTTGACCATCCAAAGATGAAATCGACTGTGCCTTCTATATAACAATTTTTGTAATACTGTCGGCTTTTATCACCATGACAGTATAATGTATCTTGATTTCCTAAAAATTTACAGTTTTCAAAAATTACTTTATCACCATCAATTCTTACGGCTACAGCTTGCCCAATTGGACCAGCGCTATTTTCAAATGTGATATTTTTGGCTTTAAAACCATCACCAAAAACAAAAAAGGATGTAGAACCTGTGGTGCCTATTTCTTCACCAAAACTGTTATGTTTTTGTGCAAAATCGTCATAAGTTAAAATGGTTTCATTTTTATTTTCACCCACAAAAGTTACATTGGTTTTTGATGTTGGTAGCACGAGTTTTTCTTTATAGACGCCATTTTTTATAAAAATTTTGGTTTCATTTTTTCTAAAATCTGGTACTGCATTAATAGCTTGTTGTACTGTTTTGTAATCACCATACCCGTTGGAGTCAACTACAAAGTCAAATGTTTTACCGTTAATTACTTTTTTTTTTGCAACGACATTTGTTAATGAGTTGGCGTAAATTTCAAGGTTAGTGTAAAGATTGTCTATACTGTTTAGATTAGCATCATTTGTTTTTGGGTCTAGTTTGTTTTGTAGTTCCCAGTCATCTGGCATGCCATCTTCATCTATATCTGCTTTTGCTTTTTCAGATTTTAAAATTGGCCATCCATCAACATTGTTTTGCGAATCGATAATGCCATTTTTGAAATTAGCACTGCCTTCTCTAGTATTATGAACTATTCTAGCATCAACTGCATCCCTAAATAAGCTTGCACCAGCTTGTTTTAAAACGCTTTCAAATGCTTCTGAAGCACTTTCGGTTTTTATGTTTTCTGAAATGCTTATTTCAGTATTTAATTTTGTGGCTTCAGGATTCGCACATTGAACGCCACCATTCCAATTGTTTTTTGTAATAGTTTCAAAACCATTAACATAGTTGCCGTCAACATAAAACATACCGTAAGGATCTGATGGGTTTACAATACGATTTAGTTTTGATGATGTTGTTGCTGGACCGGATTTAAAATAGTTATTAATAATATTGTATGTGCCTTTTTCGCCACCATATATATTATTTTCACCCCAATTGTAAATTACATTATTTCTAAAATCTACAAATTCATTTTCGGAGTTTTCAGTAGTAGACGAACCGCTAAATCTTGGATTTCTACTATTATTACTAGCTATTAAGTTGTGATGAAAGGATACATTAACGCCACCCCAAATGCCACCATAACCATGTACACCTTTACTGTGTACTGAATTGTTTAAAGCTTCTGAAATGATACACCATTGTAAAGTAAAATTTTTATTGTTGTAAAATGAAGCATTCTCATCAGTTCCCCAACTTATAGAACAGTGGTCTATAATAACATTGTTCGCGTCTCTACATCCTAATGCATCGCCTTCAATGTTGTTTACATCTCCCATTCGGAAACGTAAGTAACGTACAATAACATTATCTGCTTTTATAGTGAATGGATAGCCTTTTATGGTTATGCCTTCACCAGATGCTGTTTGTCCTAAAATGCTTAAATCGCCTTTATTTACATCTAAATTTCTTTGAAGTTCTATAGTTCCTGAAACTGCGAATACAATGGTTCTAACACCACTTTTTAAAATGCCTTTTCTTAAACTACCTTCACCATCATCATTTAAATTAGTTACAGTGTAAACAACACCGCCTTTACCTCCAGTTGTATGTTTTCCAAAACCTTCGGCTTCTGGAAATGCTAATTGCTGTGAGTAGCTTGTAATAGATATTAATAAAATTATGGTTTTTAAAAAGTTTGTTTTATTAATCATTTTTTGTTTTTATGTAGTTTCTTAATTCAATTTAAAACAAGTAGTATTAAAAAAGAGGTATACAAAAATAATGTATACCTCTTTTTTAATCTAATCAATATTTATTTTAAAGTCTCCATCTTGGATCTCCAATTTGGTTGTCTATCAAAATTTGATTTGTAACTTTAAAGTTACCAGCAGCGGCATTTACAAAACCAGGATCTAAGGTTGTGAAAGTTGTTGTTGCATCAAACTTAGTATTTGTGGTGTGTAGACCAGTAGTGTTGAAATAATTATTATTTAAAAACACTGGGTCTGAAGTAGTGCTTTGATTTGAGTAAATAGCATCTGTTTGAGCAAAAATATTTTTACTTACAGTAATAGCATTAGCATTAAAACGAATATATAATATTCTATCTGTAGTATTACAAACACCATACAATGTGCAATTTTCTAATAACACATTTACTGTTTTAAGAGGAGTGTTATTATTAGAATCACCAGCGGCATCAATCCTAAAGAAGTCACGAGCTGGTGCACAATTATTAAAAGTACTTGTTTTTACGCTAATATTTAAAGCATCAGAATTTCTAAAATCTATAAAATCACCACCATTCGTTATTACATTAGTTACAATACAATCTTCAACAATTACTGTTTGAACAATAGCACTTGTAACATTACCCGCAATGAATGAACGATCGTAGTTTGATACAATACATCCTTTAATTAGTAATGAGTTATAGTTGCCAGCAGCACTATATCTTACAACATCTTGTACCGTAGCTCCTCCATTTAAGTTTAGGTGTATAAGACTAACATTTGTAGCGCCATTAACAATAGAAACATTGTTGCTTAATAAAGGTAAGTCATAACTATACAAACCTCTTATAGTAATTGATTTATTTAAAGTAATACTGCCAGTTTGTGCTGTATAGTCTCCAGGTTGTAATAATAGAATTGATCCAGATGCTGCATTAGCAATCATTTGAAGTAAATTATCACTAGGTCCAATTACATTGCCTATTGAAGGGTCTACTTCGGTTTTTATAGTTGCGAAACCTCTTGGTTTAGTATTGTTAAAAAGATCTACAGTATATTTTGTTTCACTTGTTAGCGCTGTAACGGTAGCTACTCCTGCGGCTTTTTCTTGTTCTGTAATGGTATGTGTAATGTCACCAGGTTGTAAAAGTAGGTGTGTTACATTAATGCCTGCTTGCCATTTTAAAGTAGCAGTGTTGTAACCTATGTCACCATTAGCATAAGGAAGCATTAGTTGCTCACTCAAGGTTGTTGCTGTTGTTACTGCCCAAGTAGAATCGTCAAGTCCCACTGAACTTAATGCTTTAACCCGTATTGAGTATTCTGTTAAACCTTCTAGTTGAACTTGTAGAGGAAGCTCACTAGCAGATACCTCAACTGTTTTAAAAATTGTATTAAAATTAGGATCATCAGCACTAAACTCAACGATATAGTTATTAACGTCTTCGCGTACGGTCCAATTTAATTCTACCACAGTTTGATTTCTAACGCGTGCAGTTAAGGCTACGGGAGCAAACTCTCTATTTAGAGATAACTCATCAATAACATCTTCGTTATAACCACAATTGTAAACAGTTGTGGAAATTAAAACTGCTATTAATAAAGATTTTAATATATATTTTGTTTTCATATTTTTAATATATTGTTTAATTAAACAGGTTTTAATAACCGTAATCGTTTACTAATTTACCATTACTTCCATCAAGGAATACTTGCCAAATTGGCCAAAATTGTCTGGAATCTGGGTTTACGTCAGACTTGTAAAGTGAATTTATTTTGTCGTCTGTAAAAGAAGTTGAATTCCAACCAAAAGATGAGTAATCGCCACCTGGGTTTGTAGTTTCACCTCTATTTAAACCATATATTTCTAAGGTTTCGTTGTCTGCTTTATACTTATAATAAAGTGTAGTAGGTACATCGGCATAATCACCTTGACGGTTTCTTAAGTCTGTCATTTTCACTTTGGCTTCTGCTAAGCTAGAACCTAATAAATTCCATCTTATAAGTGCTTGTTTACGTGTCATTTCGCCAACAAACTCAAATTTATGTTCTTTTACAATAGCGTTAAACATAGCTTGTTTTGTACCTAAAGCATTTACGTAGGCGTCAACTTTTGTAGCATGTTCAGCTGCTGCAAATGCTCTTTTGCGAATTTCTTTTAAGTAAGGTGCGGCAGCTGCAGGTCCTTCTAACTCATTTGCAGCTTCAGCAGCAATTAAAAGTACTTCGGCGTAGCGCATGTAAATCATATTAATTCCGTCGTCATTGCTAGATGTTACAAAACGATTCATCCACTCGTAACGGTATTTACCAAAATACCAAGTATATGAGTTTCCTAATTCTTGTTTTGCTATACCGTTAACGGCAGCACCCCATCTGTAAGGAACACAACTCACATTTCTACGGCTATCTGTTTCATCATAATCGTAAAAAACTGTTGGTAGCGGTCCTGCTAAACCACCACGATTACTACCGTTAGCATGATACTGGTCGTTAGAAGTATGACGTACAGCAAAGCTAAATAAAACACGCCCACGACCATCGGCAAATGGAATTTCCCAAAGCGATTCTCCACCAGCAGTAATAACTTCTTGATTGAATTTTTTCCAAAGTGATTCGAAAGAAGAGTCTAATGATGCTTTTCCACTGTTAATAACATCTCTACTTTCATCTAATGCAATTTTATACATTTTATCAGAAGCTAAATCTGGGTCGGTGCTTTTTCTAACACCGTCAGGATATTGTTGGTAGCCACCAGCAACTAAAGCTAAACGAGCTCTAAAGCCTTTTACAAATGCTTTGTTAATACGTTCTACAGTGGTTGTAGCAGAAGTTTCGTTTGGCCAAGCTACAAGAGTAGAGGCTTCAGCTAAATCTTCTAAAAGTTGTTTGTAGATAATATCACGATTTGATTTTTCTATATATAAAGTTTCAGAAGTGATTGGTTCAAATCTAGCAGGAACATCACCCCAAGCTTTCATTAAATCGGCATAATAAATGGCACGTAATGTTAGGGCTTCACCTAAAAGTTGTCCAAGTTCTGAGCCTGGAGTAGGGTTGCCAAAAGTACGCAAACCACGGATACAAATATTAGCACGCTCAATACCAGTATACATTTGAGACCAAGCATTATTATCGGTATTCATTTGCGTATTGTTTGGTTTAGCATCGTATATGCATAAATCTGCTGCTGCACTATTTGCTTGATCGGAGTTGTTGTTCCACTCAATATCATTATTAAACCCGTAATACGGAATAAAACGACCTCTGTAAGAGTTAGTTTGTCCAAAAGGTTCTTTAATACCATCTACAGCTCCTTTTGCTAATCCTGCATTAGAGAAAATTACAGATTCGTCTAAAGTTGATTTAGCTGGTGCCTCTAAGAAGTCTTTTTGGCAAGAAGTAAAAACTCCAGCAATAAATACGGTTATTATTAGTATTTTTTTCATAGTATATTCTAATAAATGTTTTAATTAAAAATTAAGATTCAATCCAAAAACAAAAGATCTGCTTCTTGGGAATGGTGAATAATCTACTCCTGGAGTAAGCGGCGTCTTTCTTCTAGTAGAAACTTCAGGGTCTAAACCAGAATAGTTGGTAATAATGAATACATTATTAGCTGTAGCATAAAATCTTAATTTTGATACGCCTAATTGAGTTAGCATTTCGTTAGGAACAGAGTATCCTAATGTTAATGTGTTTAGTCTTAAAAATGAACCATCTTCAACAGCCCAATCACTAAAAACAAAATTAGTAGAATAAGGCGACCACATGGTTGTATTGGCGTTTAGTGCTGTTAATGCAGTAGGATCGGTTACTAATTGACCTGATGTAGGATCTAAATTGGTCCATCTATTTCCATCAGCCATAATAGTACTTAAATTTCTATACTGTCCGTTGTTGTTTGAGGTAGTGAATTCAATTTTGTTGGCATTATAAACATCGTTACCAACACTCCAGTTAAATGCAGCTGACAAATCAAAACCATAGGCATTGGCATTAATTGTCATACCTCCAGTATGTTTTGGATTTGCATTACCAATGATGGTGTTGTCGTTTATATTTACAATACCATCACCATCTAAGTCTTTTAACTTCATGTTACCTGGTTTTGGCACACCAACTATAGCGCTATTGTTTGCAACACCAGTTTTTAAGGTGTAAGTTTCTGTTACAGAGTTATAGTCAAAATCTGAAACTTCATAACGTCCATCGCTTATATAGCCATACATTGTGCCAAGCGATTTACCTACATTGATAACATAATCATTATTTATTTGAGATGACGCCCAACCTGTAGCAGTACCAAAATCATCCATAACACCTAATGAGTTAATGCGGTTTTTGTTCATACCAAAATTTAATGATAAATTTAAACCGTAGTCTTTATGCTCTATAGCTGCAATATTTAAAGAAGCTTCGATACCTGTGTTTTGGGTTTCACCCATGTTTCTATATTGGGTGTTGTATCCAGTTCCAGGAACAGGGAAGTTTATTAAAAGGTCTGTTGTTAAATTTTTATAAGCTTCGAACGATCCACTAACACGCCCTTTAAACAAATCAAAATCTAAACCAACGTTTTGTGTTACGGTAGTTTCCCATTTCAAATCTGGGTTTGCTAAAGTATTTGATGCTGCCCAATAGTTGTTAACTCCATTAATGTAGGTAGTGTTTCTAGATAGGAAGTTTTGAAAGGTTTGACCAGTAGGGATATTATTATTACCTGCTTCACCATAACTTAATCTTACTTTAAGAGTATTTATCCAAGATACATCTTTTAAGAAATTTTCTTCCGAAATTTTCCAAGCAAAAGCAGCAGATGGAAAATACCCCCATTGGTTATCTCCTAAGAACTTACTAGAGCCATCGGCACGATAGGTAGCTGTAATTAAATAGCGGTTTTTAAAGCCATAATTAACACGACCAAAGAAAGACAGTAATTTGTCGTCTGGACTGTAAAAGTTATCAACATTTTGAGGAATACCTTGACTTGTTAAGTTTCTAGAAGTATCAAAATCAAAAAACTTTGGTAGACCTTGTATTTCTGAAGATACTTCATTCGATTTTGAAATAATCATTTCTTCACCAACAAGAAGTTTTAAGCTATGATCATCGCTTTTTCCAAATAATTTCTCAAAATCGTAGTTTAAAGTATTTGCATTTCTAAAACGTTCTCTTTTTTCATCACTAATGATGATAGATGGTAAGCCTTGGTTTTCTGCAGCAGGTCTATTACTTGCATAGTATGTAGAACGGCCATAAAAACGGTAATCTAAATCGTTACGATTGTCTAAACCTAAATCAGATTTAAATTGAAGGTTTTCCAAAATTTCCCAACCAAAACTACCTAATAAATTAAAGTTTTTTCTAAGTTGTAAGCGTTGATTGTCATCTACCGCTACAAATGGATTAACTAAGTAAGAGGATAATGCTTCATCAGTATTATCTGTTGTCAAACCTGGTAGTGGGATAGGTGAGTAACCAACACTATGTCTTAAACGTGCATCGGCTGATGAAATTTCATTTTGTTCGTTAGCACCACCGCCATTAATTTCAGTATCAGAATAACGGAACGTGAATGTTAAATCTACTTTCTCACTAGCTTTACTTTTTAAAGATAATGATAAGTTATCTCGCTTAAAGTCCGAACCAACCATAATGGTTTTTTCATCGTAATGGGCATAGTTAAAATTGAAGTTCAATTTATCTGAACCACCTCTTACAGCTAAATCACGGCTTTGTACTTCGCCCATTTTGCCATAAATTTGTTTTTGCCAGTTATTACCTTTCACTCCATTGTACTGGTCTGCATCTTGCCATAAACCAAAAATGTTTTCGTAAGAATCTTGGCGATCTCTTAATAAAGCATATTCGTATTGCCATTTTACAAAATCAACAGGGTCTAATACATCAATGGTATTCGCAATTTTTTTCACACCATAAAACATATTGAAGTTTGCAGATATTTTTCCATCCTTACCACTTTTAGTTGTAATGATAACAACACCATTAGCTCCTCTAGAACCGTAAATTGCTGTAGAAGAAGCGTCTTTTAAAACGGTAATACTTTCAATATCAGATGGTGTAACATCACTCATACTGTTCACAGGAAATCCATCAACAATTATCAATGGTGAACTATCTTGTGTTAATGAACCACCACCACGAACTCTTATGTTTATTTCAGCATCTGGTGAACCTTCAGAAGAAGTTACTTGAACACCAGCTAATCTACCTGTTAAGGCTTCGGCAACGCTTGATATAGATTGTTTTTTTAAATCTTCACCGCCAATTGCAACTACCGAACCTGTTAAATCAGATTTTCGAGACGTTCCATAACCAACAACAACAACTTCATCTAGAGATTCCAAGCTAGGAAGTAAGGTGATATTTATTGTTTTTTTACCAGAAACAGCAATTTCTTGTTTCTTATATCCTACATAAGAAAAAACAAGCGTTGCATTTGAGGCAACATTGCTTAAAGTGTAGTTACCGTCAAAATCGGTTGAAGCACCTGTTGTAGTTCCTTTAACGAGTACAGTTACACCAGGGAGTGGACCGCCCAAGTCTCCACCATCTGTTACAACGCCGCTAATTGTTATACTATTTTGCGCATTAATATTTAAGCAAAATAAAAATACACCAATAAATAAAGCTACATAAGCCTTATTGTATTGAGTTATTTTTTTTCTGTCTTTTCGAAAGAAAAAAAGATAATCAAATAAGGAATGGTTTGTCATAAATAATTTGTTTAGTTTGTTAATTTATTAATATGATTTTTTTTGAGTTTACTTAGCAGTTTTATGGTGTTTATTTATAAAGTATTATTATTCAAAATAAAACAACCTTGAAAATTTAATTTCTTATTTGTAAATTATAATGTAATCGATTGCTCAAATATAGGCAATATTTATTTTAAAGCAAATTTTTCAAGAAATTTAACATTAAAATTTAACTCAAATATAGGCTTATTTTAATCTATGTGCGCTGTTTTTTTACATGTTTTATTGATTGTTGTTCTTTTAATTCGTTGTAAATAAAATACTTGGTTGTAATTATGTTTTAATTTTCAAATGCAAGTATTTTAAAAATGTAGGATATGAATTTATGTTTTAAAAGTTACTGCTTTTGTTGATTTGATAATTTATTTATCAGAATGTTTGCAAAATTATAATTTTATAATATATTTGAGTAATCGATTGCATTTATGTAAATGTGTTGAGTTTGCTAAATTTCTTCCCAATCTTAGTTTACCTATTTTTTATCAATTTTATTTTACATGAACTAAAAACATAAAAAAATAAGATTAGTAAATATATCTATTAAACTTTAACTAAATTAAATAAACAAATGAGAAAACTATCCTTTTTATTATTAATTCCCCTCTTTTTACTAGCTTTTAAAACGCAGGGGCAAACTGTCATTTCTTATAACATGGGAGATGGTAGCGCTTTTACTAATGATGGAGTTCAATGGAATTCTGTTACATCTACCACTAGTCCTGATGGTTTGTTAAGAACTCAAGCTGCTACTTCTAAATGGCATAGCGCTGGTTATGGTGTGTCTTTTAGAACAACTAATTCGCTTGAAATAGATGTTACAGGCACCGTTACAGTTCGATTTTATGGATCAATTTATAGTGATGCAGCAGGAACTATGAGTGGAGGCACCACCTTAGGTGGTAATGATTTGGGAATTCAAAATATTAAAGTAGCAGTTGATAAAACTGGTTATTATGAGTTTTCGTATGTAGGTGGTCCAAAAACATTATACTTTACAAGAAATGGTAGTGGCGAATGCTACACGCCTGTTATAGATGTAATGTATCCATATAAACTTTATAATTTAGGAGATGGTTCTACCTTTACTAATGATGGAGTTCAATGGAATCCTGTTACTTCTACTACAAGTCCTGATGGCAAATTAAGAACTCAAGCTGCAACATCAAGATGGCATAGTAGCGGCTATGGCGTTTCATTCAGAACAGGTAATTCTTTACAAGTAGATGTTACTGGCCCAAGTGCAACGGTACGTTTCTATGGGTCAATTTATAGCGATGCAGCTGGTACGATTAGCGGTGGTACAACAGTTGGAGGTAATGAATTAGGTGTGCAAAACATTAAAGTAGCAGTTGATAAAACTGGTTATTATGAGTTTTCATATGTTGGTGGTCCAAGAACCTTATATTTTACAAGAAATGGTAGTGGAGAATGTTATACACCTCAAATTGTTGTAACTAATTTAGCGGCTTCTATTATTAAATCAGACGTTTGGGACTTTGGTGCGCAGCAATTAGATGAGGTACTTTATAATAATATGCTTAACGAAACCAAAATCAATGCTTGGTATTCAGGTGTTACTCCTGGTACAACTGCTACTGTGTTACCTACTACATGGACTGAAGGTGTTTTAAGTTGGGTAGGTGGTACGAACGATCGTTTAAGAACATCAAATACTAACCTTACCAGATATGATACAAATTTAGGTGGTGCAGTGGGTTATATAGGTAGAATATATCAAAACGGTACAAACCCAACAGCTCCAACAACTCCATCAAGATATATGCAATTAACCTTAGATGAAGATGACGAAGTAAAGGTTATGATGTTAACACAGTCTGGTGGTGGTGTTATACATTTTCAAAATGTAGCAAATCCAGGTATTCAAGATGATGTTGTAAATGTTGGAACAACATTACAAGAAGTAAAATTTGTATCTAAAGCGGCAGGTCAATATCGTATATATGACGCAGTTGATAAACCTAGCTTTTTTAGAATTTACAGGAAAGATGCTCAATATACTACTATTACGGGTGTTGTTAATGAAACAAATGCTCCTGGAGTTCCAAATGGCTATTCTATCAATTTTACTAATCAAGCAGGAAAAACTTTTTCAGCTGTTGTTTCAAGTGGAACCTATACTATAGACTTGCCTGTTGAATATACTTATGATGTAAGTTTAGGAAACGCAAATGGTTATGTTATTGCAAGTGATTTATCTTTAACAGCTACGGAAACAACTACTAATTTTAACGTAACCATCGTTCAAGTAGATTTGCATACAGTTAGTGGTAATATAACAGGATTGCCTAATCTTTCTAACCTTACACTAACTTATACGCCAGATCCTTTAGCAAATAAAATTTACAATCCTATTATTTCAATAAATACAACGAATTCAACTTATTCAGTTGATTTGGAAGCTAATGTTGAATATACAATTTCTGCAGGTGGAGTGAATGATTATGAGATTTTGTCAAACACAATTACCATCACAGGAACTCAAACTGCGGATATCGTTTTTACTCAAAAACCTTTGCATAATATCACTATAAATACGCCTGATTTAGATGTTACTCAAAGAGGTAAATTGAGTTTAACATTTACTAACTTAAATGAATCGGGATATGTATATACATTTACTGATGTTTCAACAGTAGCATTGCGCGATGGTGTTTATAAAATGACTTATTCTGGTTTAGACGAATATCCTATTGAACTGGCATTGACTTCAAATTTGTCGGTTTCAGGTAGTAACGTAGTAAAAGATTTAGTTTTTAAACCTGTTACAGAGTGGGTTTTTAATGATAGAAATATTTCTGCAGCAACAGCTTATAAAGGTCTTGTTTTTACAGGAAGTGTAAATGTAAGAGGTACAACAAATGGCGACTTAAATGCTAGTTCAGGAGCTACTATAGCTATTCCAGTTCATGTTGGTGATAAGGTGCTTATTACAGATTATTACGCATCAAACTACACAATAGATGGTGTTCAAACGGTTACTAATACATCAAATAGTACTGGTACAAAAGTTATAGCAGAATATGTATATCCAGGAGTGTCCGATGGATTTGTAAACTTAGCTATTTCTGGAACTACGTATTTATTATCTATAAAAGTATTACAAATAGTACCATATAGTGCTACAATTACAGTTGGAACAGGAAAAGATTATCAAACTATAAATGAAGCTTTAGATGCTATTTCAAGAATGGATAGACCAAGTAACGAGCGTGTTACAGTTTTAATTGATCCAGATAACTATGAAGAGATGATTGTAATAAAAAGTGCCAATGTTACATTGAAGAATGCAGCAACAACGCCAAGTATTGCGCTATTAAATAAAGGTGTTGATATAGATGCTAATGCCGTTAGAATAACATCATATTACGGGCAAAAATATAATTTCTTTAGTCAAGCGTCAGACAATAAATGGAATGCAGATGTACTGGCTGTTAATAAAGCCAATGGCTATACATTATACGAAAATAAAGAAGGTACTGGCGGTGGTTCTTCGTACTGGAATGCTACTGTAGTTGTTGAAGCAGTTGGGTTTACTGCTGAAAATATTATTCTTGAAAACTCGTTTAATCAATACATATCTTTAAAAGAATCTCAAGATGTGGTGCAACCTAAAGGTGGAGATCCAGTAAGACCTACAACCTATGGCAATGTAACAGTACAAGATCGCTCATTAGGTTATGTAACTCAAGCAGCTGCTATTGGAATAGCAGCCTCTGCTGATAAAGTACTTCTAAATAATTGTCGTGTTATAGGGCGTCAAGATTCATTTTATGGAGCAGGTCCATCCAGAGTAGTCGTATATAAAGGTGCAATGATGGGTGCGGTTGATTATTTATATGGCGCTATGAATGCGGTGTTTTATAAAACAGATTTAGTTTTAAATACGAGTGATTCTGGTAGTGATGTAGCTTATATAACGGCAGCACAGCAATCTAGTGGTAGAGGTTATTTAATGTATCAGTGTCATGTTAAATCACCTGTTCCAGGTGTTGAAACAGCTTCTATAAATGGGTCTAAACCAGGTTATTTTGGTCGTCCATGGTCACCAAATACGAGTGAAGTGGTGTTTTTTGAAACAACAATTGATGCTTCAACTTATCCAGGTAATGTAGGTCAATCATTAATTGTTCCTGCTGGTTGGAATAATACATTAGGAGGTAGTTCTGCTAAAATGTACGAACGCAGTACAGTAGAGGTTTCTGGTGAAAACAATGCTTCAAGTCGTGCGTCTTGGTCTACAGTTTTAACTCAAGATCAACTAACAGATGGTACGGCAATTACAACGTTTAATTTCACTAAAGGAAATGATAATTGGGATCCAATATCAGAATTGAATGCTTTAGGGGTTGAAGATCAATATCCTAATCAATCATCAGTTAAAGTTGTTGCTTATAACGGAAACATATACATATCAAATGTAACTTCAAACACACAAGTTAATATTTATAGTGTTACAGGCGCATTGGTTAAATCTGTTACAACAAAGTCTGATACCAATTTTAATATACAAAATGGTTTATGGATTATAAAAATTAAAGATGAAGTAGGTAAAAAAGTTATAAAACTAGTTTCTCATTAGTTTTACTTAACTAGTAAAAAAAAGAGAATACAATAACGTATTCTCTTTTTTTGTTTGTAGTATTTTTACGTAATAAGTATATGATAATGCTTATTTTTAAAATAGCTTATCGAGCATACATGTATATTGGCTAAAACTTTAAAACTTTAAGAAATAAATAAATAATAAATCCCAATTTATTTATTAAATTAATACTTGCAATTTTTAAGTAAATTCAAATGTTTTTTTGATTTACAAACTGATTTTGTTGGTTTATAGAAGTTTATAAAATCGACCAAAGTTCAATTATAAACCTGAATAATTGCTAAATAAATTAATTTTACCACATATTTCTTATTTTTTTGCATTCTAAAGGCAAAAAACTCTCAACTAATTATTAACAACTAAAAAAGATTAAGATGAAAAAACAATTACTTTTATTACTTATACCAATGTTGCTTTTTACAGTAACTTCAGAAGCCCAAATAAAATACTGGGATTTTGGAGCTAAAGAATTAGGAGCAGGATACACTAATGTAATGCCTTTATCACATTTAAATGCTTTTGCTAATTACAATCGTCAACTAGATTGGGTTAACGCTAGTGGAACTGTAGTAACAAATTATGCTGATGGTGTAGCTTATGTTGCTAAGTCTGGTTTCGAAAATGAAAATGGACAAAGTGCTGAATCTATTTATTTTACAACATTCAATGCAAATTATGCTAATTATGATAGTAGTGCACGTTTTCAAGTAAGTTCTAAAAGTTCATCACCAACACCTCCAGGTGGTACTTTGTTAAGTGGTGGAAGTATTTACACTAAACCACAATTAATGCCTGACTTAGATGGTACAGCTGATTTAGTATTTAAAAGAGATAGTAATAGCGATAGAATTATCACCACAAATACAGCTGTTACGCGTTTTGATGAGCGAACAGTAATGCTTGATAACATGGATCCAGCTTTATTCCCAGGTTGTTTGCAATTTACAACACCAGGTGAAAAAAGATGGAATAGAAATGGTGGACGAGGATTATTAATTAACTTACAAGCAGGACAGTGGGTTACTGTTGTAGGTTCTGGTGAGTATACCGATATAGAAGGAGATGGTACTTTAGGTTTTAGCACTGGATACATTAAATTTGAAACTTTTGGAGGTACTGGAACACCTGTTGATATAAATGACTGGGGTACAGGTACAGGAAGTCCAACAGGACCTATTGATGGAACAAATAAAGGTGATGAGGCAGTAAGAGTTATGCAGTTTCAAGCAGTAGATGCAGGTACTTATAGTCTTTCTAACAGAGGTGGTAAAATGCGTATTTACAGAATTTATTTAGGGCAAGTTGATGCCTCTCTTGGTTCAGGCCTTACAACTAAAATCTATGTAAATGGAGTGTACAGTAAAACACTTTCTGTAGAAAAAAATACACGAGTATCAACAGATGTAAAAGCTATTGGTAATAGAGTGTTTATATCTAATGTAAAATCAAGTACAGATATAAAAATATACACCATTACAGGTGCTTTAGTGAAAGAATTTAAAACAAATAGCGATATGGATTTTGTTTTTAACTCTGGTTTGTACATTGCAACTGTTAAAACTGCTGAAGGACAAAAATCGGTAAAATTACTTTTAAATTAATTCTATTTTTCTAAAAACAAAATAGAGTTTAATTTAAAAAGTGGCTGTTATTTTTTATAACAGCCACTTTTTTTATTTTAAAAAACAAGAAAAATACTTCAAATTAACACTAAATAACGTTTAAAAATAGTTTTCATCGAAAACCCATAAAAATCTACATGTTAAATAGTTAAATACTTTCAAAGTATTAAGAATTTATACTTAAATTAGGCAATCGATTACAATAGTGTAATCTTAACAAACTAAAACTATTTAAAAAATGAAACAAAAATTACTTTTTATTTTAACCGTATTGGTTATTACGGTAACATCACAAGCTCAATCTAAGGTTTGGGACTTTGGTAATGACACTACTACTTGGCCATTAAGCTCAGGTATTGGAACTTCAGAAATGGTGGTGGATCAATTAGGGTTGATTCCTAATGCTACTAATACCAATTTTGGAGCTGTTAATGCAAGTGCAGCTAATTTCAATATTTTTTCAGGTGAGACTTACTCAGCTGTAAACCGTTTTCAAATGAATGGTGGAGGTGGAGTGACAGCTCCTGCGGTTCCTACTCAGCGTTCATTGTATTTTAATGTTGATGGTAATTGTACTGTGAAAGTATATTTTAAAACAGGAAGTAATGGTACAATGCGTACATTATTTGTTACTGATGGTACAACCATTTTTGGTCAAGCAACAACAAATATGGCTCCAAATACCGATTTGGCCATACTTAATGCTTCAAATACAGCAGGAGCTACAAAATTGTATATTTATGGTGATGCATCAAACAATCTTTATAGAGTAGAGGTTTCTGGTGCTAATGTTACAACACCTGCGTTAGGTTTAGATAATGCAAATTCTAGAGTTTCTACAAACATACAAGCTGTAAGTAACAGAATCTATGTGTCAAACGTAAAATCTGTAACTGAAATAAATATTTACAGTATAACAGGTGCTTTAGTGAAAACATTTAAAACAAATAGCGATACAGATTTTAGCTTAAAATCAGGTTTATATATTGCTACATTAAAAACTGTTGAAGGTCAAAAAACAGTTAAGTTGCTAATGAAGTAATTCAGCAGTATTGCAAAATTTGAAAAGGGTATGCCATAAGCATATCCTTTTTTTATTCTTTAAAGTCAATTATTAAAAAAAAACAGCTTAAACTTATATAATTGGTCACCGCTCAAAAATAGCACAGAAATATTTTTAATTTCACAATATTGCAACTTATATATTATGGTATTTAATATACTATTTTACTTAAAGTATACAAATAAGCTATGCAAAAACGATTTTCAGGAGTAGTAGTTCCTATGATAACACCACTTAATAAAGACTTTACGGTTGATGTTGTTTCTGTTGAACGTATTGTTAAAAGTTTTGCCATAAATGGTATTCATCCATTAGTATTAGGTACAACAGGCGAATCAAGTTCTATCAATCAAAAAGAAAGTCTTAAGTTAGTTGAAGCTGCTGTGAGATTTAAAGGGAAAAATCAATGTATTTATGCAGGGTTAGTGGGGAATCAAGTTGATGATTTAATAGAACGAGGTAATCAATATCTAGGTTTAGGTGCCGATTGTGTAGTGGCTACACTACCATCATATTATGGGTTAACTTCACAACAAATGACATTTTTTTACAATACACTTGCCAATAAAATTTCTGGTCCAGTGATCATGTACAATATTAAAGCTACTACGCAAATGTCAATTCCATTAGATGTTATTGAAGCATTATCAACACATCCAAATATTTGGGGATTAAAAGATTCTGAGCGTGATGAAGAGCGTATGAATATCTGTATCAATCGTTATAAAACCAACCCAAATTTCTCCTATTTCTCTGGATGGGGTGCTCAAAGTTATGGTAGTTTAAAATTAGGAGCCGATGGTATTGTACCAAGTACCGGAAATTATGTTCCAGAAATGTATAAAGCACTTTATGAATCTGCTCTAAATAACGATTGGGAAACTTGTGAAGCATGGCAAAAAGAAACTGATGTTGTTGCACAACAATACCAAAAAGATAAAACCTTAGGCGAGTCATTAGCTGTTTTAAAAGGATTAATGAACAAAAAAGGATTATGTAATAAAACCATGATGCCACCATTAACCGAGGTGGAATAAATAAAACCAACTAAAACCAACCATTATGCTAAATATTCATTGGATTGATATTGCAATTGTAATCATTTCGGTAGTATTCACTTTAGGCGCAGGCTTTTATTTTGCGAGTAGGCAAAAAAGTTCCGATCAATATTTTGCAGGAAGCAAAACCATACCAGCTTGGGCAATAGGTATTTCAATTTTTGCAACGTTAATTAGTAGTGTTACCTTTTTGGCATATCCAGCAGCAGCTTATAAATCTAATTGGATTTTGTTAGTGCAAGGTTTAATGGTGCCAATTGTTTTGATTTGCGTTGTATGGGTTATCGTACCGTTATTCCGAAAAGTTATTCGCTTAAGTACTTATGAGTATTTCGAGCGTCGTTTCGGGGTTTTTGCACGCATGTACAGTTCTATCGCATTTATTTTAACGCACTTTTCTAAAATGGGAACGGTACTTTATTTAGTTAGTTTGGCATTGTCAACATTAACAGGGTTGGATGTAACTATTTATATACTAATACTAAGTGTGGTTATTATTTTATTAACCTTATTAGGAGGAATGGAAGCCGTAATTTGGATGGATGTCATTCAAGGTTTTTTATTAATTGGTGGCGGTATATTGTGTGCAGGTATTTTGTTGTTCAAGTATGAAGGTGGTGCAGGAGCTATGATAAGTGAAGCCGTTTCTATGAAAAAAATAGATTTTGGACCGTATGATTTTAGTTTTACTAAACTTACATTCTGGGTATTAGTAGTTAATGGCATTTTTTATGCGTTGCAAAAATATGGCACAGACCAAACCATTGTGCAGCGTTACTTAGCTGCAAAAAATGATAAAGACGCCAAAAAAGCTGCCTACATTGGTGTATTTGCCAGTGTACCAGTATGGGCGTTATTTATGTTAATAGGCTCATTATTATTTGTGTTTTATAACTCTGGTGGTGCTACTTTGCCTGAAGGCATGAATGCAGATCAAGCATTCACATATTTTATAGGAACTGAGTTACCTGTTGGTGCCGTTGGTTTGGTATTGGCAGCATTAATTGCTGCGGCAGTTTCTAGTTTAGATTCCGATATGAATTGTTTAGCGGCAATTGGTGTTGAAGATTTTTACCAACGTTTCAAACCCAATTGTTCAGATAAAGATAGGTTGCTTGTTGGCCGCTTATTAGTCTTGTTTTCAGGTTTAGCTATGTCGGCAGTAGCACTATTATACCATGCTTGGCAAGGAGAAGGTGTTTTAGGAGTAGTATTCGAACTATATGCTATTTTCTCAGCGGGTATCGTTGGAATTTTTCTGTTAGGATTATTCTCTAGACACGCAAATAAGCAAGGGTTGTATGTGGGTCTAGCAGTTTGTGTAGCTTTTACTGGTTATGCGGTATTAACTACAACCAAAATTAACGGTTCTATGATTTTAGACTTAGGAAGCCTAAACTTTCCGCATCATAAATACATGTTAGGGGTTTATAGTCACCTTATTGTATTGGTTGTTGGCTATTTTGCAAGCTTTTTATTTAAATCTGAAAAGGCAGATGATAGCTTAACCTTCTACGGATATTTAAAACAAAAGCATTAAATTTAAAATGAACGCAATTACATTATTACAACCTAATAAAATTGTTTTTGGTGAAAATTCATTAAATGAATTAGCATCAGAAACTATTTTACAGCATTCCAACAACATATTATTTTTAGTTGCTTCGCCACTATTAAAAGCAGTTTCATATACTGTTGAGTCTTTAAAATCAAAAAGCAAACGGGTAATACTTGTAGAATATACATTTTTAGGCGAACCTACTTTTTCACAATTTAACGAGTTGTTAAATACCAATGCATCATTCAATCCCGATTGTGTTGTAGGTGTTGGTGGTGGCAGTGTGTTAGATTGCGCCAAATTACTAGCGGCATTAATAAATAATAGCCAAAAATTAGAAGACGTCGTTGGTATTGGTTTTTTAAATGAAAGAAAAATTAAACTTATATGTATCCCTACAACATCAGGAACAGGTAGCGAAGTGTCGCCAAATGCTATTTTGTTAAATGAAGAAACTCAAGCTAAAAGCGGTATTATTAGTCCGTATTTAGTGCCAGATATTTGTTGTCTAGACCCTATTTTAACCATAAGTTTACCAGCAAAGTTAACTGCTGAAACAGGAATTGATGCCTTATCACACTGTATTGAAGCCTATACCAATAAATTTGCGCATCCAACAGTTGATACCTACGCATTAAAAGGTATTCAATTAATAGCTGAAAATCTTCATAAAGCCTACGAAAACAGGAATGATGTTGAAGCACGCTCAGCACTATTACTAGGTTCTATGTATGGTGGTTTGTGTTTAGGTCCTGTAAATACGGCGGCTGTTCATGCACTTTCTTATGGTTTGGGCGGTAAATTCCATATTGCTCATGGGTTGTCAAACGCTTTGTTAATGCCAGAAGTATTGCGTTTTAATTTGCAAGCAAATCCAAAACGTCATGCCGAAGTTGCTAGAGCTTTAGGTGTAACCATATCGGGAACTGATGAAGAAGTAGCTTTAGCAGGTATAGAAAAAATTGAAAAGTTATCAAAAGCATGTGGTATTCCACAACGATTAACTGCTATTGGTGTTACAGAAAACGATATACCTGAACTAGCAGACATCGCAATGAAAGTTACACGATTATTAAAAAATAATCCAAGAGGAGTAACTAAGGAAGATGCCATAACTATTTATAAAAAATTACTTTAGAATGATACCAAAAATAGGAATTTCAATGGGCGATCCAGCCGGAATTGGTCCAGAAATCATCATAAAAACATTAGCATTACAAGATGTTTACAGTCGCTGTAAACCATTGGTTGTTGGAGATGCACAAACGATGCAAAATGAAGTGAAAGCATTAAAATCGACATTAAATATAAATGCCATTCAAGATGTAAAAGATGCTAAGTTTGAACATGGTACTATTGATGTATTCGACTTAAAAAATGTTGATAATGCAATATTGCAACCAGGAGTTGTAACTGCCATGGCAGGAAAAGCAGCTTTTGAAGCGGTTACAAAAAACATTGAATTAGCTTTAGCAAACCAAATAGATGCTACGGTTACTGCACCAATAAACAAAGAATCCATTCACAAAGCAGGACATAAATATTCAGGTCATACCGAAATTTATGCCGATTATACAAATACCAAAAAATTTGCGATGCTTTTGGCCGATGAAAACTTCAGGGTCATTCACGTAAGTACCCATGTGTCATTACGTCAAGCTTGCGATTTATGTAAAAAAGACCGTGTATTTGAGGTGATTACCTTATTGGATGATGCTTGTAAAAAGTTCGGTATTAAGAAACCAAGAATTGCTGTGGCAGGATTAAATCCACATGCAGGCGAAAACCAGTTGTTTGGTGATGAAGAAGTTGATGAAATTATTCCAGCCATTGAAGAAGCCAATAAACTAGGTTACACCGTTGAAGGCCCATTTCCTCCAGATACCATGTTTGTAAAAGCGGTTCAGGGCAAGTTTGATGGTTGCATAGCCATGTATCACGATCAAGGGCATATTCCTTTTAAACTAGAAGGGTTCAAATGGGATAATGAAAAAGGGACAATGAAAAGCGTAAAAGGTGTAAACATCACTTTAGGTTTGCCTATCATTCGAACATCTGTCGATCATGGAACAGCTTTTGAAATTGCAGGTCAAGGAATCGCTTCAGCAGATGCGATGTTGGTAGCTATCGATTATGCTATTGTTATGGCGAAACACAAAAAATAATGATTACTGTTATTGCAGATGATTTAACAGGAGCTGCCGAAATAGCTGGTATTTGTCTTCGGTATGGTATAGACGTGTCGTTTGGCATCAATACAATACCAAAAAAACAAGCAACCGTTACTATTATAGCAACCGATTCACGCTCGATGAGTGAAGATGAAGCTTATGAAACTCATTTTCATTTAGCTGAAGAAATTATTTTAAAAACAAACAATATACTTTTTAAAAAATGCGATTCGGTATTGCGTGGTCATGTATTAACTGAACTTTCGGCATTAATTGATGTAACAGAAAAAAAAAGTATTTTACTTCAACCTTCTAACCCAGAAGGGAATCGTTGTATTAAAAAAGGAGTTTATTGGGTAAATGATAATCTTATAGAAAATACTGGATTTGCTACCGACCCAGATTTTCCTTCAAAAACATCTTTAGTAAAAGCGTTACTTTTAGATAGGAGTTCAAAAAAGGAGTCTATTGAAATTTTTACCGGCATTATTCATAAAATTAAAACAAAAGGTCTTTTTATTCCAGATTGTAGTTCTGTTGAAGATTTATCAAAGTGTATCAATTTATATCATGAAGACATCATTGTAGGTGGAAGCGCTGCTTTTTTTGAACAATTTCTAATTAAAATGAAACTGGCAACATCAACAGTAAAAGAAACCAAACATAGCTTTAATAATAATTATTTATTGCTTTCAGGAAGCACACATCCTAAAAGTATAGCGTTTTCAAAAACTATTGAAAAAGCTAATTGTCCTTTGGTTGTTTTTCCTGAAGCGCTTCTTGAAAATAAACTAGATAAAAAAAATTTGAAGAATTTTATAAATGAAGTGTCTTCAATTTATAATGATAAAAAAAAGTTGGTTTTAAGGGTTTCAAATACAATTATTCAATTGAATAACAAGTCTCTAAATTTAAAATCGCGATTGAGTTTAGTTGCAAAAAACCTAATAGAAACTTCAGATATTAAAGAGATTTTTATTGAAGGTGGCGCCACAGCTTATGATTTACTTGATGAATTACAATGGAAATCGTTCACACCCATAGTAGAACTTGCTTCAGGTGTTGTTCGAATGCAATATGATAGTAACCCAAAAAAATATATTACCTTAAAACCAGGAAGTTACCAATGGCCAGATGGCTTGCTAAATTAATATTGTTTTTAATTTCAGGATGCCACAGGACGGTTACATAGTAAGATTTAATTAAAATTGTTAAAGAAAAATGAAAATATTAAAAGGAATAGCTTGGAACCATACACGAGGGTTTACCTCGGTTGTAGCAACCGCACAACGGTTTGAAGAGTTAAATCCCGATGTAAGAATTACTTGGGAAAAACGCTCGTTACAAGCTTTTGCAGATGCTTCTTTAGGTGAATTAACAGCAAATTACGATTTGTTAATCATGGATAACCCGCATGTGTCCATTGCCGCAAAAGATAAAGTCCTTTTGCCTTTTGATGATTATTTAGATGCCGAATTCATAAAAGAATTAGCTAATAACAGTGTAGGGAAATCACATGCTAGTTATCATGTGAATGGTAAACAATGGACGTTGGCAACCGATGCAGCAACACCCATTGCAACTTGGAGAGAAGATTTGGTAAGTAAATACAATGTGCAAATCCCTAAAACTTGGAAAGAATTGATGAAGTTGGCAAAAACAGGGAAAGTGGCGTTTGCATCCATACCAATTGATACGCTAATGCATCATTTTATGATGTGTATCGCTTTAGGAGCTGAGGTTTTTGAAAGCAAAACGGAAGTGGCACCACGCCAAGTAATGATTGAAGCCATCAAAATCTATAAAGAATTATTAGATTTAGCACCGTCATTTTGTTTGGAGATGAATCCTATTAAGATTTATGAACGCATGACGCAAACGGATGATATAGTTTACAGTCCGTTCAATTATGGCTATTCAAATTATTCAAAAAAAAATTATGCCAACCATGTTTTAAAAGCAGGAGGCTTGGTAACTTTTAATGGAAAACGACTGCGTTCTACTTTAGGTGGCGCAGGTATTGCAGTGTCTTCAAAAACAAAACATGCTGAAATAGCTATGAAATATGCCGAATTTACAGCTTCAGAAAAAGTTCAATCTGGTTTGTATTTCGAATTTGGCGGACAACCAGGACACAGAAAATCATGGTTAAATGACGATGTTAATAAACAATGTAAAGATTTTTTTAAGGATACATTACAAACGTTGGATGAGGCAACAATGCGTCCGCAATATTATGGCTATATGCATTTTCAAGATGAAGCAAGCCCTGTAATTCATGAAGCCATGACAGGGAAAACCTCTATTGAAACAGCAGTAGATAAGATGAATGAAATTTATAAAGAATCGTTAACACACTAATTATAAATGAAGCCATTAGAAGGTTTATTGGTTTTAGAATTTGCCCAGTTTTTAGCAGGTCCTTCAGCGGGTTTAAAATTGGCCGATTTAGGTGCACGTGTTATTAAAATTGAGCGTCCAGTAAAAGGTGAAGCTTGCAGGCAGTTAAGCATTAAAGATTTGTTTGTAGATGAGAGTAGCATGCTATTTCATACTATTAACCGAAATAAAGAATCCTTTGCTGCCGATTTAAAAAATCCAGACGATTTAGCACAAGTAAAAAAACTAATCGCTAAGGCAGATATTATGACGCATAATTTCCGCCCAGGCGTTATGGAAAAAATAGGATTAACGTTTGAAGATGCTTTAGCTATTAATCCAAAAATCATTTACGGCGTTATTACTGGTTATGGCGAAAAAGGGCCTTGGGCTAAAAAACCGGGGCAAGATTTATTAATACAATCGCTTTCTGGTTTAACTTGGTTAAGCGGAAAAAGCAGTCAAGGACCAGTGCCTTTTGGGTTAGCCGTAGCCGATTTAATGTGCGGTAATCATTTTGTACAAGGCATTTTAGCAGCGTTACTTAAGCGTACAAAAACGAATAAAGGTGTTTTAGTTGAGGTAAGTTTGTTGGAGTCTATTTTAGATGTTCAGTTTGAAGCCATCACCATATTTTTAAACAATGGCGGAAAATTGGCCGATAGAGGAAATGTGCGAGGTAGCGCGCATGCCTTTTTAAGTGCGCCTTACGGAATTTACGAAACCAACGATGGTCATTTAGCATTGGCAATGGGCGATTTGCTTTTATTGGGAAGTATTCTTGATGTTGATTTAAGCAAATACACCAATAAAAAAACATGGTTCAGGTCGCGTGCAGCCATTCGAAAAATATTAAGTAAAAAAATAATTACCAAAGATTCAGATTATTGGATTAAAGCTTTGCGAGAAAAAGGTATGTGGTGTGAAAAAGTATCGGATTACAACGATTTAAACCGTCAACCTTTCATGAACGATTTACAGTTGAAACAAACCGTTAAAAATTCTGAAGGAAAAGAAATGCTAACGACGAGGCATCCAGTAAAGTTTGATGAAACTATTTTAAGCAGTGCTAAAGCAGCACCAAAAGTAGGAGAAGATAATCAGAAGATTTACGAACAATTTTTAAATAATTAATGAAGCCCTTAGAAGATTATTTAATAGTAGATTTTAGTCAGTTTTTGTCTGGACCATCGGCGAGTTTGCGTTTGGCAGATTTAGGTGCGCGTGTTATAAAAATTGAAAAACCCGGAACAGGTGATATCTGTAGAACGCTTTATACTTCCGATTTGATAATGAATGGTGAATCTTCTATTTTCCACACAATAAACAGAAATAAAGAATCTTTTGCAGTCGATTTTAAAGATGCAGAAGATTTGAAAATCATAAAGAAATTATTGGCTAAAGCCGATGTCGTGATGCATAATTTTAGACCCGATGTTATGAAACGTATTGGTTTAAGTTATGATGATGTTAAAGCTATCAACCCAAAAGTGGTATATGCTGAAATTTCAGGTTATGGCAACCATCCCGATTTAAAGGATAAACCTGGTCAAGATTTATTGTTACAATCCATGACTGCCTTAACATGGTTAACAGGCAACCAAAATGACGGTCCGGTGGCTATGGGATTATCCATAGTGGATATGTTGGCAGGTGCTCATTTAGCGCAAGGTATTTTAGCGGCGTTGTATAGAAAAACAGTCAATGATTCGGGTGCTTTGGTGCAGGTAAGTATGCTAGAATCTGCTATCGATTTTCAGTTCGAAACCATCACCACATTTTTTAACGATGGCGGCGAATTACCTTTACGAACCAAAAGCAACAATGCTCATGCTTATTTAGGAGCGCCGTACGGTATTTATAAAACCAATGATGGTTTTTTAGCCTTGGCTATGGGTTCAATTCGTGTGTTGGCAGAACTTTTAAAATGTGATGCTTTATTACAATTTTCTGAAAATAAATTCGGGTTAAGAGATAAGATTAAAAAAGTATTGGCAACACATCTTAAAACCCAAAACACAGACTATTGGTTAGCCATTTTAGAACCTGCCGATATTTGGTGTGCTAAGGTTTTAAATTATCAAGAGCTTTTTGAAGAAGAAGGATTTAAAGTTTTAGATTTTGTTCATAAAGTCACGATGGGTGATGGGTATTCGTATAAAACCACCCGATGTCCTATAAAAATTGATGGTGAATTGTTTATTTCTGAAAAAGGTTCGCCAAAACTTGGTGAGCACAACGAGAAAATTTTAAAGGAGTTAATGTAAATGGATAAGATAAAAATCGCAGTTCGGAAATTTGAACCTTTTGAAACGACTTTAAAAAAGTTGTGGGAGGCATTTCGTGCTGAAAATAATTTGAGCATGGAGGCAGAAATGGTTCCGTTGGAACTTCACGATTTATATGAAGAAACACTCACTAAAAAAGGTTTGCAAAATGGCGATTGGGATATTGCCCATATAAATACCGATTGGATTTTTGATGCTGTTAATGCCAATGCCGTTGAAAATTTATCACCATTAATAGCGCAAAATCCACCTCAAAATTTTCCGGAAGGTTGGCACGAATCGTTATTGCACCTTCAAGAAATAAATAATCAAGTTTATGGTTTGCCATTTCACGATGGACCAGAATGTTTAATTTACAGAAAGGATTTATTTGAAGATGTTTCAGAAAAAGAAAACTTTAAAAATCAATATAGTTACGAATTGCAACCACCAAAAACTTGGGAACAATTCATCCAAATAGCTGAATTTTTCAACAGACCAACTGATAATCTTTACGGTTGCGTCTTTGCAAACTATCCCGATGGTCACAACATGGTCTTCGACTTTTGCTTGCAGTTATGGACACGTGGTGGTTCGTTATTAGATGACAATAATGAAATAAATATTAATAAACCAGATGCTATCAAGGCATTAGATTTTTACAGACACATAGTAAACAATCAAAAAACAACACATCCCAAATCTAAAGAATTTGGCTCGGTAGAAGCAGGTATGGCATTCGCAACAGGTGAAGCAGCTATGGCAATAAATTGGTTTGGGTTTGCATCGATGTGCGAAGTAATAGAAGCTTCCAAAGTAAAAGGAAATGTTGATATTACAGAATTACCACATGATGAAAAACACAACTCAGCATCACTAAATGTCTATTGGCTATATACTATAGGTTCGGGAAGCAAACATAAAAATATAGCTTATAAATTTTTGCAATTCGCTACAACGCCCGAAAGCGATAAATTATTGACCAATGAAGGCGGTATAGGTTGTAGAAAATCAACTTGGAATGATATCGAAATCAATAAAACCATTCCGTATTATCACAAATTAAGCACGCTTCATGAAAATGCACTAACATTGCCACAAACTCCTGTATGGCCAAAAGTGGCTGAACTGATTGACCACATGGTATTAAAAGCCATTGATAGCAAAATACCTTCAGCTCAATTGTTAGAAGAAACTCAAAATAACATTCAAAAAATACTATAAAATGACTGTTACTTACAAACCATTATTACCAGAAACCCAGCAACCTATCATCATAATTGGTGCTAGCGGTATAGTAAAAGATGCACATTTACCAGCTTATAAAATGGCAGGGTTTAAGGTTTTTGGAATAACAAACCGTACCATTTCTAAAGCACACGATATGGCGAAAGCCCATAACATTCCTCATGTTTTTGAAAATGTAGCTGAAGCTGTAAAACATGCTCCCAAAAACGCGGTATATGATATTACCGTGTTGCCAGATCAATACATAGAAATTTTACAACAATTACCCGATGGAGCCGCTGTACTCATTCAAAAACCAATGGGTAATGATTATAAGCAAGCCAAAGAAATTGTTGCTGTTTGCGAACGTAAAAATTTGGTAGCAGCCATCAATTTTCAATTGCGTTTCGCATCCTTTGTAAGTGCTGCAAGAAATATGATTGACCAAGGGCTCATTGGCGATTTGTACGATTTGGAGTTTAAAGTCACCGTAAAAACGCCTTGGGAATTATTCCCAGTAATCAAACAGCATCCGAGGTTAGAAATATTGTTCCACAGCGTTCATTACATCGATTGTATTCGTTCATTTTTAGGAAACCCAAAAGCGGTTATGGCAAAAACGTGGAAGCATCCTTTAAAAGATTTATCCTCATGCCGTTCAACCATTATTCTAGATTATGGCGATACATTAAGCGTAAAAATAAACACGAATCACGACCACGATTTCGGCATCAATAATCAAGAAAGTTACATAAAATGGGAAGGAACCAAAGGAGCCATTAAAGCAAAAATGGGACTTTTAATGAATTATCCCGATGGCTTACCAGACAAATTCGAGTATATCATTACAGAAGCGGGTAAAGATTCAGAATGGATAACTCTAAACCTTGAGGGTTCATGGTTTCCAGAAGCATTCGTCGGTACTATGTCAAACTTAATGCGTTTCAAGGAAGGTTCAGATAACGTGTTGCATGCGAGTGTTCAAGACGTTTTAGGTACCATGAAAGTAGTAGAAGCGTGTTATGCAAGTAACAACAACGGAGGCGTTCAAATAATCGATTTTAATTAGGGCGTTACCACAAGGGTCGGGCTTTACGCTACAATCTTTTGCAGAAAAAGCAAAAGGATTTTCACTACAATCCCTAACGCACAGCGAAACTATAAACAACTTAACAAATAAACGAATCAACGATTAAACAAATAAAAAGATTATGTATTTCAAATCAACATTTTTCGAAGATTATCAATTAAACGAAAAACGAGTAACCTTAGGAAGAACCATTACAGAAACCGATTTCGTGGTACATGCAGGACATACAGGCGATTTCTTCCCGCATCATATGGATGAAGAGTGGTGTAAAACACAACCTTTTGGGCAGCGCATTGCACATGGTACCATGATTTTTAGTATCGGTATCGGGTTAACAGCTTCCGAAATAAACCCAGAAGCATTCTCAAAAGGGTATGATCGCATGCGCTTTGTAAAACCCGTTCATATTGGCGATACCATTCATTCAGAAATTACCATTTCAGAAAAGGGAGAAGCAAAAAGACCAGAAATGGGAACAGTTACTGAACATGTAGAAATCATCAATCAAAGAGGAGAAGTTGTATTGGTTTGCGACCATCTATTACTAGTAAAAAAGAAGCCATAAGTTAGTTGTTTTGTTATTATTAACTTGTTTAAATCTCATATTGAACTAAACCAACAACCAACAACCAATAACCATCAACTAAAAACTAAAAACTAAATAAAATGAGTGCACCAAATTCTTTATTAGGAACATTGCTTCATGCCGTAGGAGGTATTTCAGCAGCCAGTTGTTATTTACCAAGTACCAAAACAAAAGGTTGGTCTTGGAATACGTTTTGGCTGGCACAATCCATTTTTGCATGGTTACTGGTGCCAACGGTTTTGGCTTGGTTAACAGTGCCCAATTTCTTTTCAATTATTGCTAATGCGCCTTCAAAACCTTTTTGGATGGCACTTTTTTTAGGCGGTATTTATGGTTTTGGTGGTATGTCGTTTGGTAAAGCCATAAATCACATTGGCTATTCATTAACCTATACCATTGCTATTGGTATTTCAGCAGTTGTAGGTACTATTATGCCACTTATGGTTTTTGGGGGCTTAGGGGATTTCTTTACAAAGCCAGGAGGTAGTATTGTCCTTTTAGGGATGCTATTATCTATCGTAGGTGTTATTATATGTGGTTGGGCAGGTTTTAAAAAAGAGAAAGATTTAGATGCAGATAAGCTTAATAAGGCAGGTTTTAACATGATGCTGGGTTTGGGCTTAACCATTATTGCTGGTGTTCTATCAGGAGTATTTAATTTATCATTAGAATACGGACAGCCTATTGCAGATATGGCAGCCGAAAATGGAGCAGGACAATTTGAAGGCAATGCTAAGTTGGTAGTATCTACTTTAGGATGTTTTATTGTAAATTTTATATGGTATATCGTTGTTGGGTTTAAACAAAAAACCATAACAGAATTTTTACCTAATAAAAATGATGATGAAAATAAAGAAAAAAGTCTTACTAGAAATTGGCTATTATCATCATTAACAGGTTCATTATGGTGTTTGCAATTTTTCTTTTACGGATTGGGGCATGTAAAAATGGGAGAATATCAATTTGCTAGTTGGGTATTGCACATGTCTATGCTTATATTCTTTAGCTATATTGTTGGAGTTATTATGAAAGAATGGAAAAACGTTAAAAAAGAAACTTACACCATATTAGTAATAGGGTTGGTAGTTTTAATTTTATCATTTTGTGTTACGAGTTATGGTAGTTATTGATATATTTTATCATTTAATACAAGTTTAACCTTTTAGGGTAGTTTGGTATTTTATTTGTGGTTTTGTACCATAATAAAACTATTTCTAAAAGGGAAATTAAACCTTTCAACAGAATATGAGTCATATTTAACATGATTTAATTTGAAGGATTTTGTTTTTTAGATATCTTTGAGTAATCGATTGCACGGAATTATTGAAAAATATGAAAAATATAAAATATTATCACCTTTTTATAACTATGCTTTTTGTGGTTCTTTCAGGTGTTTTAAATAGTCAAACAATTTCAGAAAATCAAAATATAGAATGGACAATTTCAAGATTTCTTAATAAAAAATTACAAAATGTTCAAATTAGTGGCAATCCAAAAATTGTTAAGTCGCCATACGGAAATGCCGTATATTTTAATGGTGTAGATGATGCGTTTTTTTTAAATGAAATGCCTCTTAAAAACTTGGAGGAGTTTACTATTGAAATGATATTTAACCCCGCAATTGATGGCGATTTTGAGCAACGTGTTGTTCATATGGGTGAAGTGTCCCACGATAGAATGTTACTTGAAATAAGAGCAGTGGAAGGTAATTGGTATTTTGATGGCTACGTGGCATCTAAGGGAAATAAATTAGCACTCATTGATGAAAAATTAACCCATCCCTTAGGAAAATGGTATCATGTAGCTTTCGTGGTTACACAAAATAGTTTAACAACGTATGTAAATGGTAAGTTGGAATTACAGCAATCATATACTTTTAAACCAATAGAAACAGGGAAAACTTCCTTTGGTGTTCGTTTAAACAAACGCTCGTGGTTTAAAGGAAGTATTTATAAAATAAAAATATCACCAAACCAACTTAAACCAGATAGCTTTATGTCTTCTTAATTTAAACTAATCATTAATGAAACCAACTAACCACTTTCTTATTATTGCTTCTTTCTTAATTTTCGGATTTAAATTTCAAGCACAGCAGAAAATTTCAGAAGAAAGAGTTATTGAAACCATGTTGAAAGCTACCGAGTTTATGGTAGAAAAAGTAAGTACCAATGGTGGTTTTGTTTGGTATTATATGCCCGATTTCTCACGCCAATGGGGAGAAATGGAAGCCTATAAAACCATGATTTGGTTACAACACCCAGGAACTATAAGTATGGGGCATGTGTTTATTGATGCCTACAGAGCAACAAAAAACGAATATTATTATAAAGCTGCAGAAAAAGCAGCAAGAGCCATAATTTGGGGGCAAAGTCATGAAGGTGGTTGGAATTATATGATTGATTTTGCAGGAGATAGATCGCTAAAACAATGGTACAATACCATCGGTAAAAACGGATGGCGTTTGGAAGAATTTCAGCATTATTATGGAAATTCAACATTTGATGATGATGTAACTACGGATGCAGCTCGTTTTCTGTTAAGAATGTATTTAGAAAAAATGGATCCAACCTACAAACCAGCTTTAGATAAAGCTTTGGATTTTATTTTGAAAAGCCAATACCCCAATGGTGGTTGGCCACAAAGGTATCCTTTAGTTAAAGGTTATGAAAAACAAGGCTTCCCAGATTATACACCATTTTATACCTTTAATGATGATGTTATATGGGAAAACGTAAATTTTCTAATGCAATGCTATTTGGTATTGGGTCAGGAACGATTTCTTGAACCCATATATAAAGGAATGAATTTTTATAAAATATCTCAGGATACCTGTGGAGCTTGGGGGCAACAAGTAGATATGAATATGAAAGTGGCAAGTGCAAGAACTTATGAGCCTGCTGCATTTTTACCAAGTGCAACCTGTGAGAATGCATTACTATTAATTAAATTTTACCAATTAACAGGCGATAAACAATTTCTAGAAGGTGTTGCGAAAGCTATTAAGTGGTTAGAAGATGTAAAATTACCAGTAGATAAAATTGAAGGTCATCGTATACATCCAACATTTGTAGACGTTAAAACCAATAAACCAATTTATGTACATCGTAAAGGTTCTAATGTAATATATGGAAGCTACTACATTGATGAGAATGACAAGAATTTGCTGTCTCACTATTATGGAAAATCCTTTGTAAATCTTCAAGAGTTAAAAGATGAATATAAAGAGGTTTTAGAACTTTCTGTAGAAGAAGTAACTAAAGATTCACCATTAAAACCAAAAGAGTTTCAACAAAAAGGTACACCTCAAAGTTTTTATGATTTAAATCGATACGTGTTTAATTTCAAAATTGACGATTCTAAAATAGTAGAGGTCGTAAATGAACTTGATAATGAAAACCGTTGGCTTTCTAAAGGTGCCTACATAAGCAATCCATATATAGGTGATGGTAAAAACATAGAATTAACCAATGAATATGCTACAACTAGAGTTGGTGATGAAACAGATACGTCACCATATCCTGATAAAACTGACCAAAAATATATTTCAACAGGAACCTATATTAGAAATATGAAGTTATTAATTAATTATATAAATACTAAAGAAACTTTAAATAAATAATATCAATAATAAAATAAATAAAAATGCTAAGAAAATACAAAATTAGGCTGTTAACACTCTTAATTATCACATCTTTTATAGGTGTTAATGCCCAAAACCCAGTTGTTAAAATAGATTTTGATCAATCTGGAAGAAATACAAGTGAGGTTGGCGATCCTGATTATACGCCGTGGGTTATTGGCTCTGGAACGTCGGCTACAAATACTATAAATGGTGTTACATTTACGGTATCTAAAGCAGGAAGCTTTGGTGACGCTTTGGGTACTAATTGGTATAAAACAGGTATTCAAACACCATATTTTGCAAGATTAGTATGCGATGGTGTTACTGTTAAAGGAACAACCGCTAATCAAGGTGGGCAAATACAAGTACGTATAAGCGGTTTAGAAACGGGTGAACATACACTATTAGCATTTTTAAATGTTGTAGATAGTGAAACCTATACATATAGCCCTATTGATGTTTCAGTTGATGGCGTATTAGTTCAAAATGATGTTGTACCTACTGTAAGAGCATTAACAACTGCCAGTGCAAAATCGGTTTACTTAAAATTTCAAGCAACTACAGGTAACGATGTTGTAATTCTTTTTGCAGCTGAAACCTCAGGTACTTACGATTTTAGAAATGTAATGCTAAATGGTATAGAGTTAAATACACCAAACATTTTTAATCAAGCCACCAATCCAATACCTGCCCAAAATAATGAGCATGTACAGTTAAATTCAGGAAGCACAACACTACAATGGACAGCTGCAATAAACGCAGTTTCTCATAACGTTTATTTTGGCACAAGTTTGGCTTCCGTTGAAGCAGCAACTACAGCTTCACCTGAATTTAAAGGCAATCAACAACTAGCAAATGCTTCTTATACAGTAAATGGGTTATATACAGGTGATACTTATTTTTGGAGAATTGATGAAGTGTTAGGAAATAGTGAGGTTACTAAAGGAAATGTATGGCGTTTTCGTCCAGCTCAATTAGCTTTTCCGGGAGCCGAAGGTTATGGGCGTTTTGCTCGTGGTGGTCGTGGTGGTAAAGTTGTAGTAGTTACAAATTTAAATGATAGTGGTCCTGGAAGTTTACGTGAAGCGGTAACCAATGATATAGGTCCAAGAACCATTGTGTTTAACGTGTCAGGTGTTATAGTGCTTTATTCGCGTTTAGTATCAAGTCAGCCATATGTAACCATTGCAGGACAAACAGCACCAGGAAAAGGCATTACTATTAGAAGAGCACCTTTAGGAATTACAGGTAACGATAACTTAGTTCAAAACATACGTGTTCGTTTAGGAGGAGGTTTAACTTATGATGGAATGGGATTAACAGGTGGTGATCATAGTATTATAGATCACTGTTCTATAAGTTGGACCATCGATGAATCTTTCAGTTCTAGAGGAGCACACAATATCACGCTACAACGTACTTTAATTTCCGAAGCTTTAAATGCTGCAGGGCATCAAAATTATCCAGTTGGTACAGAGCATGGTTATGCAGCATCAATTGGTGGTGATGTTGGTAGTTTTCATCATAATTTATTAGCTCATAATTATGGGCGTAATTGGAGTTTGGCAGGTGGTTTAGATGGTAGTGGTTACTATTCAGGAAGATTGGATATTACAAATAATGTAGTATATAATTGGGGAAGTAGAACAACTGATGGAGGTGCTAAAGAACTGAACTTTGTTGGTAATTATTATAAACCAGGACCTGGTATGCAATTATCAAGATATGCTTTAACAGTGGATCATGAAAACGTAGGTGAAGGCATGCAGCGTGCCTATTTTGCTGGTAATGTAATGCCTGGATATTTTGATGAATCAAACCAAGACTACGGAAGAAGATCAAGAGACTCCAATGGTGCAAATACAACTTACGAAACATTTGTTAATACACCATTTTTTCCTTCTTATGTAACAACTCAAACAGCAAGACAAGCTTATAAAAGTGTATTGTCTGATGTTGGTTGTGTACAACCTGTTTTTGATGATCATGATATTAGAATGATTAATGAAACTTTAGCAGGAACTTATTCAGTTACAGGAAGTGTTACAGGAAAAAAAGGATTTCCAGACAATGAAGCCGATGCTGGAGGCTATGAAAATTATCCATTCATAACAAGACCGTCAAATTGGGATTCAGATAATGACGGTTTGCCAAATTGGTACGAAACAATCATAGGAACTAATATTAATTCACCTGCTGGAGATTTTTCAGATTCAAATGCTGATAACAATATGGATGGATACACTAATTTAGATTACTATTTACAATGGATGTCTTCACCACATTTTAGTACTGCATCAGGTGCAAAAATTGATGTTAATATTCAACAATTATCAAGAGGTTTTACAAGTGGAGTTTCTTATTCCATATCTGATGTTGTGAATGGAACAACTAATTTAGTTGGGAATATTGTAGAATTTACACCAACTGCAACTGGCTTAGGTTCTTTCAAATTTACAGTTACAGATTCTACTGGAGATAGTATGACGCGTACAGTTAATATTCTTAATGGGTACGATTTAGCATTATCTGTTGAAAAGAAAAACTTAGCAGATGTTAAAGTTTGGCCAATACCAAACAACGGTACTTTTTCTATTAAAATGAAGAATAACAACGTAAATTCAGAATATAAAATTTTCGATATTTTAGGAAAAGAAGTAGCTAAAGGCTTTATTGAAGGTTCAAACGTTCAAAATATAACAATCAATGCTAAAGGCGTATTTATATTAAAAGTATCCGAAACAGGTACAAAGCAGGTTTTACATACTCAAAAAATAATTGTTCAATAGCAAAAAATCTAAATTTCAATAAATGAAGAAAATATATTTATACATCTTCTGTATCACAGGAATACTTCAATCTTCGTGTGCACAAAAAAACGATAATGATTTTTTTCCAGACGGAAGTAAAATTCCAGATTGGTTTAAAGATGTAACCAAAGTAGATTATAAAGCTTTAGGAAAAGCATATATTATTACAGATTTTGGTGTTGTAAATGATAGTACAACATTACAAACCGAAGCAATTCAAAAAACAATTGACAATGCAAGTAGTAATGGTGGTGGCGTAATAATAATTCCAAAAGGAACATTTTTAAGCGGCGCATTATTTTTTAAACCAAACACACATTTATATGTTTCTGAAGGTGCTGTTTTAAAAGGTTCAGATAATATTGAAAATTACCCAATCATGCCATCACGTATGGAAGGGCAAAACCTCGATTACTTTCCAGCATTAGTCAATGCCTATGGGGTTGATGGTTTTACTATTTCAGGAACTGGAACTATTGATGGTAACGGACTTAAATATTGGGAAGCCTTTTGGGAGCGTAGAGCCATAAATCCAAAGTGTACAAACTTAGAAGTTTCAAGACCTCGTTTGGTGTTCGTTTGGAAATCTAATAACGTGCAAATGCAGGATATAAAACTAAAAAATTCTGGATTTTGGAGTAGTCATTACTACCAATGTAATAATGTAAAAGTTTTAGATGTACATATCACTTCACCACACCAACCCGTAAAAGCACCAAGTACCGATGCTATTGATATTGATGTATGTAATAATGTGTTGATAAAAGGCTGTTATATGGCAGTTAATGATGATGCTATAGCTTTAAAAGGCGGTAAAGGACCTTGGGCAGATACTGATGAAAATAACGGAGGAAATAGCAATATCATTATAGAAGATTGCAATTTTGGTTTTTGCCATTCGGCGCTTACTTGTGGTAGCGAAGCCATACATAATAAAAATATTATTATGAGAAATTGCACAGTAAAAGATGCAGTTCGATTACTATGGCTAAAAATGAGACCAGATACGCCTCAAAAATATGAATTTATAAGAGTTGAAAACATAAAAGGCTATGCAAATAGTATGATATATGTAAAACCTTGGACACAGTTTTTCGATTTAAAAGGAAAAAAAGAAGTGCCTTTATCATATTCAGATAACATTACAATGAAGAACATCGAACTTGAATGTAATGTGTTTTTTGATATGAAAATAACCGAGCACGACCGTTTATCAAACTTCACTTTCGAAAACTTAAACATCAATGCAAAAAATAGTGATTATGATAAAAGCATTATAAAAGGTGTTACTTTCAACAACGTTGTAGTAAATAAAAAAACAGTTAAGTAAAATATTATAAATATAAAATGATGTGAAAGTAAACGACAATATTAAAATATTTTTAAGCCTTTTTTTAGTTGTAAACAGTGTATTGTTTTCTCAACAGCAATATAAAAATTTGAATAAAGACATTATTTTTTCAAATAGTTATATTATTTACAAATCAAAGAAAATAGAACTTGGCCCGAAAGCATTTTATATTGATGGGCAACTTTCAAGCGAAGAAGCATCAAAATACAAGTACGTTTATAATTCAATTAATGAGGCTTCAAAACACCTAACACATGGCTCAGAAGCTTCACCTATGGTATTATACATAGCACCTTGGGTATATTGGGTAGATAACCCTGATGATACTGAAATTCGATTGCCAAAAGATGGTGAAAACACGCCGTTTGGATTAGAAATTTCATGTGAATGGTTAAAATTTCACGGATTATCTGATGATCCTCAAAATGTGGTAATAGCTTGCAATCGAGGTCAAACTATGGGCGCAAAAGGTAATTTTACCATGTTAAATATTAAAGGTGATGGAACGTATGCGGAAAACATCACCTTCGGAAATTACTGTAATATCGATTTAATTTACCCTTTAAATCCCAAATTAAATCGAGAAAAAAGAGGTTCAGCAATTGTACAAGGGCAGCTTATATTTTCTAACGGCGATAAAGTTGTGGCTCGAAATACACGCTTTATGAGTAGGCTAAATTTAGGACCTTTTTGGGGAAGTAAACGAACTCTTTTTGAAAGTTGCCATTTTGAATCGACTGATGATGCTCTTAATGGAAGTGCAGTATACCTTAACTGCACCTTCGGAATTTATTCATCAAAACCATTTGGAGGAACTCGCGGTACAGGTGCTGTTTTCTTAAATTCAGATATTCAAGCATTTACTAGAGAAAACCAGTATTTTGTAAAAGGTCGTGGACCAGTAACGGCAGTAGATACACGATTTTCTGCAGAAGATTTAAACTATATAGGATGGCGCGATATACCAGATACAGAAGCACGTTACTACCAATATAATGTTAGTTTAAATAATAAGTCAATTTTTATAGGTAATAATGACGCTTTTGCAACAGTTGATATGACCAATAAAAATGTTTTAAATGCGTATCGTTTCGAATACAAAAATAAGATTGTTTACAATACGTATAATTTGTTACGAGGTGATGATGATTGGGATCCAATGGGTGTAAAACCAATTGTTAAAGCAGCCGAAATAGAAACAAGAAGAGATTATTCAACAATTCCAACCTTATTAACAATTAAACCTACCCAACAAACATTAGAAACAGGAAAAGATAATTTGTTACTTGAGGCTACTGTAAACCGTTTTGGAAATTTTGAAATGAAAGGTGAAAAAGTAAATTGGGCAATTGAAGATAAATACAAATCACTAATTAAATTACAGATTAATGAAAATGGTACTTGTTTAGTGATTCCAACAAACAATGAAAATGAAACCAAAGAAGTTATTGTTACAGCTTCAACACTATCAGGTTTAGAGTCGGCAAGCGTATTATATATTGCACCTTCATTTATAAATCCACCAAATTTTACAAAACTTCCAGTAATCACAAAATTTAAAGAAGGCAATCTTCAATTGGATTATTCTTTGGATATGACTTTTAATGATGAATCATTAATTACATGGTATCGCTGCAAAGATTCTAAAGGAAATCATCCTATTGAAGTGGCGGTTTCAAGGTTTAATAAGCCAATGAAAAGCTACGAACTATCATCTGGAGATGTAGGTTATTATATCATGGCTAGTATTTCTCCTAAACATCTTCGTTGTGACTTAGGAGAATCAAAAACGGCTATTTTCAATAAGGTTATTACTGTAAAAGATGTGAAATCCAATGCCAAAATATTAATTCCTAACCTCGAAAATATGTCGGGAAAATATCAACCAGAAATTATAGCAGGATATTGGTCGCTAGATAGTTATGCACCACTTGATACAAAAGAACACAATTGGGAAGGCGATAATAGTCGAGACCCTTGGTTTTTTGGTGAAGGCATCAATGGTGCTGCAGGCGTAAATGGTTTTGTACAAAACACGAAAGGTGCACGCATGCGTTATTTACCAGTAGGGAATAATTTTGGCGACATGAAAATCAGTTTTACAGCAGTACCGTCAAAAACAGCTGGTCAAGGTTTTAGCAGTGCCAGAGCACAGTATATGGATGTTGGTATAAAAATGGATGTTAAAAATATGAATGGCTATGCACTTCGTATAATACGAACAACTAAATATAGCGATGCTGTTGATTTTGTTTTAATGAAATATGAAAATGGAATTGCAACACCTATAAGTGAGCCTGTTTCAACCTCGTCTTATCGACCAAATTGTAAAATTACTGTTAAGGTAAAAAGTAATAAGTTAATAGTACATGCTGAAAACACAGAGAATTACTTTACAGAACATGACGCGAATGAAGTTGTTAAGATAGTAGATGTAGAAACTGAAATAACACAAAACACATTTGGAGGTTTAAGTTTTCAACATACAGGAACAGTAGGAAGTGGTGCTACTTTAATTAAAGATTTAAAGATTGAATGGTTTTAACTAACCAAGTATAAAAAAATGAATAAAAAAGAATATGTTTTAATTTTTGTTATTTTATTAGTGAATACTTTAGTTTTTTGTCAGACTAAAGATTCTCTTTTGCATTATACATCCATTATAAAATCACATGTTTATAAAGATTATAAAAAAATGTACCGCCCAAGTAGCGGTTCATTAGTTTATCCTTTTTTAACACCAGGTAGTAATCAGTATGATAACGTTCTGTGGGATTGGGATTCGTGGTTAAGTAACATTGCACTTCGCCAAATTTTAACCGATGTAGGTTCAGAAAAAGATAAAAAAGAAGCCATAAAATACGAACAAGGTTGCGTGCTTAATTTTCTTCATTATGGAGATTGGGATGGTTATTTGCCAATTGTAATATGGGAAGATTCAAAACCTAGAGACATCATGCCCGAAAACATTTATGATGTAAATATGCACAAGCCTGTGTTAGCGCAACATGCAGCATTTTTAACAAAAACCAATGGAGGTGATGCAGAATGGCTTCGTGAAAAATTTTATCATTTACAGGCATTTGTAAATAATTATAAATCACATCATCGCAATAAAGCTACGGGTTTATATTATTGGCAAAATGATGTTGCTATTGGTGTAGATAACGATCCTGCTACATTTTTTAGACCTGCAAAAAGCTCAGGTTCAATATACTTAAACTGTTTAATGTATAAAGAATTGAATGCGATGGTTTATTTAGCTGATAGATTAAATCAATCTGAAATAGGCAAGGAATTTGCAGAAGATGCTAAAAACTTAAAAACAGCTATTCAAAAACATTGTTGGGATGAACGTGATGGATTTTTCTATAGCGTCGATTTAAATTTAACACCTGCTGTAAACCGATTGGATAGTACATTAGGAAAAGAGTTCATGATACATAGTGGTTACCCACGCGATTACGATTGTATAATTCAGCGTATCGAAGTTTGGTCTGGGTTTTTAGCATTATGGGCAGGCATTGCAACACAAGATCAAGCAGAACGTATTGTAAAAGAGCATTATGCTAATCCTAAAACATTTAATTCCCAATCAGGTGTTCGAACACTTTCAAAAATGGAAAAAATGTACAGCATGCGTGCTAGTGCAAATCCTTCTAATTGGCGTGGTCCTATTTGGGGTATTTCAAATTACATGGTTTTTAAAGGGTTGAAAGATTACGGTTTTACTTCTGAAGCAAAAGAATTAGCATCAAAAACCATTTGGCTTTTTGGGAAAGATTTTGAAAAAAACGGTGCTTTACATGAATATTACGAACCAGAAACAGGCGAACCACTTTTAAACAAAGGCTTTCAAAATTGGAATTATTTAGTATTAAATATGATAGCTTGGTTGGATGGCAAACCAGTAGTAGATGAATTTTAAAATATAGATTATGAAAAATTTAATATCGAGCATTTTATTATTTTCTGTTGTGTTAGTTAATGCACAATTACAACCTGTAAAAAATGGTGTGTATGTTTGGAATGATTTACAAGTAAATAAAACCAACGATAGAGAATCTAGATTTATTTTTGAAGGAGTTTCTCCTCATTTTGAATATTTAGAAATACACGCTACCACACAGTATAAAGACGCCAAACCCAACGAACCAAATGCTAATGATGATATAGAAGAACTCATTATTGTTAAAGAAGGGTTGATGAAAGTAACCAACGAAGGTAAAAGTGAAATTATTGGACCAGGAAGTGTAGTGTTGTTTATGCCAAAGCAAGTACATGCTATTGAAAATGTTGGCGATGGCAACTTAACATATTATGTAATGAGTTACAAATCCAAAAAACCGATAAATATTGAAAGAGGCCAGAGGCATGGAGGAACAATGGTTTACAATTTAGATAATTTAGAGTTTAAACCAAGTTCAAAAGGAGGTGGAATAGCATATTTTGATAGACCAACTGCTATGTGCGAACGTTTTGAAATGCACATTACACAGTTAGATAAAAAAGGACCAAGTCATAACCCACATACACATATTGAAACTGAAATTATTTTGCTAATATCTGGCAATGCAGAAATGACTATTGATGGTAAGCTTTATAAAGGAACTACAGGCGATTTGTTTTTGGCTAACTCTCAATTATTACATGGTATCGCAAATGCATCAAACGAAACTTGTAAATATTTTGCATTTAAATGGAATTAATATTCAATCAATTATTAAAATGAAATTTTTTAAACAGTTAATTATTGCTTTTTTAAGTACAGCATTTTTTACAATACAAGCTCAAGTGCATGATGTGTCTTGGCGCAACATCATTATTAAACAAGAAGGTTCTTGGTTTGCAACACAAGAAGCAAAAGCTATTGCCGAAAACGTATTGCTGTATCAACGAAATATTGGTGGTTGGCCAAAGAATATCCAAATGCAGAAACCACTAACTGCTCAAGAAAAACTACAACTAGAAAAATTAAAAGCGAGTACGGAAGATGTAACTACCGATAATGGTGCTACTACCCAAGAAATGCTTTTTCTATCAAAAATGTATCAAGCTACATCCGATGAAAAATATAAAGAAGCATTTCTTTTAGGCTTAAATTATATTTTAGAAGCACAATACAATTCAGGTGGATGGCCTCAATTTTACCCGTTAAAAAAAGGCTATTACACACACATAACATATAATGATGATTCTATGGTTAACATTTTAAATCTTTTAAAAGATTTAAAAGATAACACTGGTAAATATGCTGTAAAACCATCAAATGAAACTATAAAAAAAATAGAAATTTCATTCTCAAAAGGTATCGATTGCATTTTAAAAACACAATACAAACAAAATGGCGTGTTAACCGTTTGGTGTGCACAACATGATGAAGTTACTTTAGAGCCCGCCAAAGCTAGAGCTTACGAGTTACCATCATTAAGCGGAAGTGAATCTGCTGGAATTGTTTTGCTGCTAATGGATATAGAAAACCCTTCTGAAGCTATTAAAACAGCTATAAAAAGTGCTGTAATTTGGTTTGAAAAAGTTAAACTAACAGGTATAAAACAGGTTTGGGAATTAGATGAACAAACTAAAAAAAGAAACAAAATAATTGTAAAGGATGAAAATGCTAATCCCCTTTGGGCACGTTTTATGGAATTGGAAAACAATAAACCATTTTTTAGTGACCGCGATGGTATAAAAAAATATGCTTTAAATGAAATTGGCTACGAGCGTAGAAACGGCTACGGTTGGTATACCGAAAATCCTAGCAAAGTTTTAGAACGCTATCCAATATGGAAAGCCAAATATGACGTGACTGTTAAAGAAAAAAAATCGCCAAAAGAAGAGTACAACATGGTAGTTGCCAAAGATGGTAGTGGCGATTTTGCCACCATACAAGAGGCTATATATGCCGCAAAAGCATTTCCTTACCAACGCGTCATTATCAACATAAAAAATGGGGTTTATAACGAAAAAGTGCATGTATATTCATGGAATACCCATGTAACTTTTATTGGAGAAAGTAAAGAAAACACTATCATTACGTTTGATGATTATTTTAGTAAACTAGATTTAGGAAGAAACAGTACATTTCACACATCAACCCTTTTGGTTGAAGGTGATGATTTTATTGCGAAAAACATAACAATTAAAAACACCTCTGGTCCAGTAGGGCAAGCTGTTGCACTTTCGGTAAATGCTAACAGATGCTATTTTGAAAACTGTGCACTTTATGGTAATCAAGATACACTTTATACTGCAGGCGAAGGTTTTAAACAGTATTTTAAAAATTGTTATATAGAAGGCACTGTCGATTTTATTTTTGGTGAAGCTACCGTACTGTTTGATGGTTGTGTAATAAACAGTAAATCTAACGCGTATGTTACAGCTGCATCAACACCAAAAGGTCAAGAATTTGGGTATGTATTTAAAAATTGTAACCTAACTGCTAATGAAAACGTAACCGATGTTTATTTAGGTAGACCATGGCGAACCTATGCAAAAACGGTGTACATAAATTGTAATTTAGGCAAACATATAAAGCCAGAAGGTTGGAATAATTGGTCTAATAAAGAAGCTGAAAAATTATCGTTTTATGCCGAATATAATTGTACGGGTGAAGGTTATAAACCTGAAAGTAGAGTGGCTTGGTCACATCAATTAACAAAACGAGATGCTAAAAAATATACTTTAGAAAACATTCTTAAATCAAACACAAATTGGTATCAAAATTTATAATTAAAATGAAAAATTATATTAAAATCAACTTAATCTTAATCATGCTAATTGCCACTAGTTGTATGGCGCAAAAAACCACTATTTACATGATTGGCGATTCTACAATGGCTAATAAAAAAGACCCAGAAACAAACCCAGAACATGGCTGGGGACAAGTGTTGCCAGATTATTTTACAAAAAATGCAGTTATTGATAATAGAGCACAAAACGGTAGAAGCAGTCGAAGTTTTATTGATGAAGGCAGATGGGATTCTATACTAAAAACCTTAAAAAAAGGCGATTTCGTTTTTATTCAGTTTGGGCATAACGACCAAAAATTTAAATCGCCAGATCGTTACACCAATCCGCATGTAACCTATCGTCATAACTTAATAAAATTTGTTGAAGAAACTAGAGCTAAAGGCGCAACACCAGTTTTGTTTTCATCCATTGTTAGACGAAATTTTAATGAACAAGGAACGCTTATTGATACCCATGGCGAATATCCTGTAGAAACCAGATTAGTGGCTTTAGAGTTTAATGTGCCATTTATAGACCTTCAATATTTTACCGAACATTTAGAAGAATCGTATGGCGTTGAAGGTTCAAAAAAGCTACATCTTCATTTTGAAGCAGGTGAACATCCGTATTATAAAGAAGCAAAAGCAGATGATACACATTTGTCTAATTTAGGTGCTAATGAAGTTGCAAAATTGGCTGTTACCGAATTAAAAAAGAAAGTGTCTAGTCTTTCAGGTTTTATAAAATAATAATTAAATGAAAAAACTATTTTTAATAGTAGGTATATTATTTGTTTACACAATAAATGCGCAACAAATTTTGGATAAAGTGACTACAATTTCAAATATTTTAAACAGTATCAGTTTACCTAATATATCAAGTTATACAGTTTCCATTGAAAAATTTGGAGCAAAAGGCGATGGTATAAAAAACAGTAAACCTGCTTTTGATAAAGCTATGAAAGCGTGTTTAAAGAAAAACGGTGGCACAATACGTGTTCCAAAAGGAATATATATAGTTAATGGACCAATTCATTTTGTAAGTCATGTAAATCTGCATTTAGAAGAAGGTGCTAAAATTGTTTTTGGACAAAAGCCCGAAGATTACCCTTTGGTTTTAACCAGTTGGGAAGGTACCATGTTGTACAATTATAGCCCAATGATTTATGGTGAAAATGTAACCGATGTAGCTATTTCAGGAAAAGGAACAATTGATGGTGAAGGCCATGGATTATGGAATACTTGGAAACCTTTGGAAGAAAAAGGAAAGCTTTTAAGTAGAGATATGAACCATAACAAAACAGCAGTAAAAGATCGCGTTTTTGGTGAAGGTTATTATTTAAGGCCGCAACTTATTCAATTTGTAAATTCAAAAAACATTCTTATTGAAGATGTAAAAATTGAAGATTCACCGTTTTGGTGCGTTCATATCCTAAAAAGTAAAAGCATTACTTTAAGAGGAATAAAATACGATGCACACAACAAAAATAATGATGGCATTGATATAGAACATTCTAGTGATGTGTTGATTGAAAATGTAGATTTTAATAATGCTGATGATAATATTGCTATAAAAGCAGGACGCGATGATGATGGTAGAAATTCCAATATGCCTTCAAAAAATATTGTGATTAGAAATAATAAATTTAAAGGGTTGCATGCCTTAGTAATAGGAAGTGAAATGTCTGCCGGAGTTCAAAACGTTTTTGCTGAAAATTGTGAAGCTAGTGGCTATTTAAAACGAGGTATTTACCTAAAAACCAATACCGATAGAGGTGGTTTTATAAAAGATATTTATATAGAAAACATCATGTTTGGTGATGTGGAAGATGCAGTTTACATGACGTCCAATTATCATGGTGAAGGAAGTGGTTTGTATCCTTCAAAAATATCAAATATTTTATTAAAAAATATCAGTTTTGAAACAGTTTCAAACACAGCAATTGTAGTTGAAGGCTATCCAAATTTCAAAATAGAGCATGTAAATTTTGATGGCTTTATTGTAAAGTCTGCCAAAAATGGTATGACGCTTAGTAATACTGAAAACGTAACTTTTAATGAAGTTGTTATTGGCGAAAAACAAGGCGTACCAAGTGCTGTTAAATAGTAATTAATTGATAATAGCGTATTTAATGTTTTTTGTTGTTAGTTCGCAATTATCGGTTCTAAAAGGTGATGCAGGAAAATGTTCTTTATTGTAAAGATTACAATCACCAGCATCATCTGCCCATCCGTATCTAACTTCAATAGGATTGCTAACACTGTCATGATATACAACTACTTTGTTGTTATTTATGTAGGCTTTTGCAAAATGAAAAACGTTGTCTTCATCAGCAATTTCAAAACCTTTAAGGTATCCATATTTGTTGGGTGTTGTTAGGCCACTTCCTAAATTATCAAAAGTTAATATTATTTTATTTCCGTTAATTTCCTTTGATTTAAAAGTTGGTCCGCTAAAAACAATGTCTTTTTTATAAACATTATTTAAAGCGATTGCAGCAAGCCTTAAACCAACATCTTGCTTGTTTGTTGGGTGAATATCTTTAGCGTCGCCAATATCAGTAGTAACACACATGCCTGTGTTTAAAACGGTTTGTAATGTGTAGGTTTGTGCTTCCCTTAGTTCTGCCCATTTACTGCCGTTATTACTATCGCCGTTGTTTTCATTATAGCTTGATAGTTGAACGAAATAAAACGGAAAATCGCCTTGATTCCATTTAGTTCTCCAATCATTAATTAATAAAGGAAATGCTTTTTTATATTGAGTTGCTCTTGAGGTGTTAGATTCTCCTTGATACCACAAAACACCTTCAATGCCATAGGGGATTAAAGGGTTAATCATAGCATTAAATAGTAATGAAGGATAGTTGTTTGGCGAAACAGCACTTTTTACCTCAATAACATTAAACTTCCATTTTCCAGATAAAGGAATGATATTGGTTTGTGTTGTTAATTTTAAGTCTTGTGCATTACCATAAATACCGCCACCACCTGCATAATCAAAAATACGTATGGCAATTACATTTTTACCTTCTTTTAAAATGTTTTTAGGAATATTGTAAACTCTATTTTCATCGTATCTTCTTGTTGTTCCAATGAAGGAGCCATTTACGTAAGTTGAATCTTGATCGTCAATTTTTGCTAATTCTAAAAGCGCTTCTTTATTGGTGTCTTCTTTAGAAATTTGAATTGATTTCCGCATCCATACTGTTCCATCTAAATTTACCAATTGTTGGTTTTCCCAAAGATCAGGAGCATTCATTTCTGGCCAAGTTGAATCGTTGTAATTCAGGTTTTTTAATGAAGCTTCATTAAGCGTGGTAATTTTAGAGCCTTGAATTTTTTCAACCTTATCAGAAATTAATTTTGTTTGATTTTTTACAAGAGAATCAATATCAACATTTGGCATTTCAGCAATCATGTTTTTAAATTCATTACTGTTTTCAAAAGCATTTCTACTAATCCAAGTTTCAACACAAGTACCACCCCACGATGTGTGAATTAATCCTATTGGAATTTTTAATTCAGCATATAATTTTTTGGCAAAAAAGTAACCAACTGCTGTAAAATTTTCAACGGTGTTTTTATTACAAATATCCCATTTTCCTGATTTTACTTCTTGATTTGGGGTCGAACTCATATCCTTTTCAACCAAAAACTGACGAATTAAAGGAAAATTAGAATCGTTTATTTCTTGTTTAGAATTCATTATTTTGTCTACAGTAAACTCCATGTTCGATTGTCCACTGCAAACCCAAACTTCACCTACTAAAACATTATTTATAGTAATGGTATTTTTGCCTTTAATAACCATTTTGTATGGACCGCCAGCTAATTCAGATTTCAAATTAATAAGCCATTTTCCGTTTTTATTGGCTTTTGTTTTTACAATTTGGTTGTTAAAATGAATCTCAATTTTTTCATTAGCTTCAGCCCAACCCCAAACAGGAATTGGTTTATTGCGTTGTAAAACCATGTTGTCATTAAATATTAAAGGCATTTTAATATTGGCATTAGCATAAATACTAAAGACTAATAAAAGAATTTTGATGTATGATTTCATTTGGCTAAAATTATTTTTTGGTTTCAATTTTAATTACAAAAGCAGTATCGTTAATTTTTTGATTTGGTGTTTTAAAATGTAATCCTGCTTCATCTAATATAAATGGAATTTTACCTTCGAAACCTAATATAGAGATTTTTTTTATTTCAGGAATTTTGTCACCTAAAACCTTAGATGTAAAAGATTTTAAAGTGATAGATGTATTATTTCCAGACCACCCTAAAATAATTGCATAAATAGTATTTTCTTTTGTTGTAAAACGGATATCTTGAGGTGTGTAAATAATTTTATCAAGAAACATTCCTGATTTTTCTTGTTTTGTTGGGCCTTCACCAAAAACAAACCATGGTCGAGAACCGTAAATAGCTTCACCATTGGTTTTTAGCCATTTGCCAATTTCTAATAGAATATTTTGTTGATTTTGAGGAATAATACCATTTGCCATTGGTGATACATTTAGCATTAAAGCACCGTTTTTGCTAACAACATCAATTAATACATGAATAATTTCTTTAGATGATTTTAAGCCTAACGTATTGGTGTAACTCCAACTACCAACCGAAACGGTTTCATCAGTTAACCAATACTCTTTGGTTATTTTATTCATTCTACCTTTTTCAAAATCTTCAAGACTTACCGATTTAGGGAATTCACCTTCTTTATGTGTAAAAACCACTTGTTTGTTTTTTGAAACGGCATCATTAAAATAATAAGCAGCGAACTTTTTTCTGTAAAATTCTGGTATTTTTTGGGTTTGACTGTCGAAATAAATTAAATCTGGACTGTAATTATCAATCACTTCTTTAAGTTGTCCAAACCAATCTTTACTAAATTTTTCTTTAGAAATGTTGCCATACATTTTTGCTAATAGCGAATCTTCAGATGCGGTTGGCATTTTTGGGTTATATGGAAAATACGACGTATCATTCAACCATTTTTGTGGTTCTTCTTTAAATATTTGAAGGTTTCTGGCGATGTGAAACGATGCAACAAATTTCATGTGTTTCTTTTTTATTGCTTTGCTAAGTTCGCCCAAAATATCACGATGTGGTCCCATGTCAACCGAATTCCAAGGGTTTATTTTACTTCCCCAGTTTGACCAACCATCGTGGTGTTCTGCTACAATACCTGCAAATTTAGCGCCCGATTTTTCAAAAAGAGTTGCCCATGTATTAGCATTAAATTTTTCAGCCTTAAACATAGGAACAAAATCATGATAACCAAATTTTGATGGTTCACCATATGTTTCAACATGGTGTTTGTATTCATCAGTGCCTTCTATATGCATGTTTCTTGGGTACCAATCGTTAGCATAAGCTGGTACAGATAATACACCCCAATGGGCATAAATGCCAAATTTAGCATCTTTAAACCATTCTGCGGTTTCATTGTATTTTGATAAAGATTCCCAAGTTTCATCGTATTTTATGTTTTTTTGGTTTTGGGAAAATAAACTTATACTTATGATGATGATGTATAGGCTAATAATGTTTTTCATGCTATTTTGTAAATTAATGAAAGCTTCAAGTGAATTGTTTACACAAGAAGCCTTCTAACTAAACTCAAACTAAAAATTCAATAGGTGTTAATTCAAACCTTCTAAAAGTGCTGTTAGTGCTTGGGTATCAAAAACGGTGTTTGTGTTTCTATTAAATATACCTGAACCATTATTTCCAAGTCCTCCTGCATCCCAGTAAAAAGGCAGTAAGCCGTTGGCTTTCGATTCTTTAACAACAGTTTTTAAATAATATGCTCTTGAATCTAAATGTAACTGTAAGTTAGTTCCTGTTAAAGAGGTTCTTCTAATAGCTGCAAATTCCCCTAAAATAACAGGAATACCAATATCAATAAATTTTGTTTTCATTGATTTAAAATAGTTTTTTAAATCGGTTTCTTCACCCCAAGTGGCATTGCGTGTATTATCGGTTATAGAATGATAACCTGTTCCCCAATAATAAAACATTTTCCCCCAAGAAGCATCTACATCCATTAAAGCAAATTGATATGGTGTATAGTAATGTACTTCTACCATCAAGCGGTTTGAAGCAGTATCGGTTGGTAGGGTATTCATTAAATTGTTTGTTTTTTCAATATCGGTTGATGGTCCTTGTACAACCAACGTACGGTATGCATTTTTTCCACCTGTAGAACGTACGGCATTTATAAATGTTTGATGGTATGAGGTTAAAACGCTCATTTCAGTAGCGTTTTCTACTGCTGGTTCATTGGCACTGGCAAACAATAAATGTTCGTCAAAATCGCGTAAATGTGTTGCTATTTGTTCCCAAAAGGCTTTTTGCTTTGCATTTACTTGTGTTTTGTTTGCTTCATTTATGTTGTTTTCTAGCCAACCGCTATCCCAGTGAATGTTAAGTAAAACATACATATTATTATCTGTACAATATTGAACCACTTCTTTTACCCTGTTTAGCCATTCTGTTTTTATTTTGGCATTTGTAGCATCAGACATGTATTGATTCCATGCACAAGGAATTCTAACAGCATTAAAACCATTTGCTTTAACAGCATCAATTAATGCTTTTGTAACTTTTGGATTTCCCCAAGCGGTTTCACTTCCTATAGCTTCTAAACTATTTCCAATATTCCAACCTAAAGAAATATTTGCAGCTATTTGGGTAGCTGTACTGCTCATTCCAGTAGCATTTGCAGGTAATGGATTTGTATTATAATCTGGATAAATACCGTTTGTTGATGCTACACCAGATTGGTTTATTGTTATTTTTACAGCATTAACTTTGTTGGCATTAATAGTTACAGTTGAAGTACGAGGAGATATACTTGTATTAGCTAAAGCTGTTATCTTAACTACTGATGTTCCTGATACACCAGATGTTTTACTAAGTGATATCCAACTTGTGCCAGAAGTACTCATTACCCATGAATCTACATTGGTGGTAATAGTAACATCAAAACTGCTTTCTTTACTTTGAAAATCTACGGTTGAAGCGTTTGAGGTTAGTGTATACACAATTGGTTCTTCTGTAGATTCTTTTTCAGTTGGACTGTCTGAACTACATGTAAATAATCCTATTTGAGAGATAAAAACTAAAGCTAAAATGATAGTTTTGTTATTTAATGTTTTCATATTTAACACTGTTTTTATTTAATGTTGATTGAAATTTCAGCCTTAATATTTCTAGAAGAGCTTCCTATTTTTATTTTGTATAATCCAGATTCTACAATCCATTGTTTTTTAACATCGTTGTAATATGCTAATTCTTTGGCTGGTAGAAGTATGGTAACTTTTTTTGAAGTACCACTTTTTACGAATACTTTTTTAAAACCTTTTAATTCTTGAGCTGCTTTTTCAACATACGATTCTGGATCTGAAATGTATAACTGTGCTACTTCTTTACCATCCATTTTTCTAGTGTTTTTTATAGTGAAGGAAACATTAATTATTTCTTCGGCAGCATATATTTTTTTATCTGTTTTTAAATCTGAAAACTCAAAATTTGTATAAGATAAACCATAGCCAAATGGATATAATGGTTCTACTTTTTTAGTATCAAACCAACGATAACCTACCAAAATACCTTCAGTGTAATTAACTATTTTATCTCCAGGAAAACTGTTTGTTGCATGTGCTGGCGAATCGTTTATGTTTTTAGGCATTGTCCAAGGTAATTTTCCAGAAGGGTTTACTGTTCCTAATAAAACATCGGCAAGCGCATTACCACCTTCAGAGCCATTGAAGGAACTCCAAACCAAAGCATATGCTTTTTCTTTGATGCTATTGATGTCAAATGGTGCGCCAGTAATCATAACCACAATAGTATTTGGGTTAACGGCCAGTATTTTTTCAATTAATTCTTGTTGTCCGAACGGTAATTTTAGACTTATTCTGTCTGAAGCTTCCGTTTCATAATCACGATTTGAACCTGCAAAAATGATGGCAACATCTGAATTTTTGGCAGCATTGATAGCTTCTTCAAGTAATTTAGGGTCTAGTTCATCAATGGTTGGTGTTACTTTTTGAGTAACGTCGCCAAACTTCATTTCCTGTTTAGGCGCATAGCGTTCTAAATAACCTTTTGCGTAATTGATGGTAACTGATTTTGGAAGTCTATTTTGTAAACCTTCCAAAGGTGTTATTTCTCGTTTAGTTTTAACACCAGCACCAAAACCGCCTAAAGCATTTTTTTTGGTAGCATTGTCGCCTATTACAGCAATAGTTTTAATTGTTTTTGTGTTTATTGGTAATAAACTTTTTTCATTTTTAAGTAAAACAATAGACTCTGCGGCTATATTATAAGCATCCTTAAAATGCGCTTCGGTATCGATGCTTCCTTTTTTTCGAGGTTCGTTGCCCATACTTTTTATAGTGAACATAAGTTGTAAAATACGTTTTACAGATTTGTTTACTTCGGTTTCTGCAATATTGCCAGATTTTACTTTTTCAAGTAAAGCATCGGCATAAAAGAACTCATTGAAAGGCTTTGGTGTTCCCATTTCAATGTCCAAACCACTTTCTAAAGATTTTTTGGTATCGTGTACTGCAGCCCAATCAGAAACAACTATCCCTTCAAAACCCCATTGGTTTCTTAATACTGTATTAAGCATTGAGCTATTTTCACATAAATATTCACCTCTAAACTTATTATAAGCTCCCATCATACTGTAGGCATTTGCTTCTGTAACGGCGGCTTTAAAAGCGGGTAAATAAATTTCACGAAGTGCCCGTTCATCTATTTGAACATCAACAAAATCTCTATTGGTTTCTTGATTATTTGCGGCATAATGCTTTACGCAAGCAGCTACATCGTTTTCTTGTAAACCTACAATAAATGGAACGGTTAGTTTTTTGTTTAGAAATGGATCTTCCGTAAAATACTCGTAGGTTCTTCCTCCTAAAGGTGTTCTTATGATATTGATGGCTGGCGATAATAAAACGTCTTTATCTCTGGCACGTGCTTCTTCGCCAACGCTATTTCCAAAAGCATATAATAATTCGGTATTCCAAGTAGCCGAAGCACCAGCACCAGCAGGGTAGTAGGTTGCAAAATCGTTGTCCCAACCTGCTGCAGCCCACGAATCTCTAGAAATTTCTTCACGAACTCCTAATGGACCATCAGCCATTTTCAATTCTGGAATACCAAAACGCTCTATACCTTGAGTTGTAAACATACTGAAACCGTGTAGCATACCTATTTTTTCTTCCAAAGTCATTTTACTAATTATGGAATCTATTTTTGCATCATAGTTATGAGTTATTGGTTTTCCTGAATAGGTTTTTTCTACAATAACATCTTCAATAGGTTCGGCAGTTTTTTTAGTATCATTACATGAAATAATAGCTAATGAAGAAACTGCCATTGATAGAATGATGAGTTTATAATTCATTTAAGTATTTTTTAATTTAGTTTAATGGTTTGTTGGTTTCCGTTGTAGTTGATGGTTTGTCCTTCAGCATCATATTTAAATGGTTTTTGATTTTCTTTACTTACAGAAACGATGATGAATTTTCGGTTTTGCAACATGCCATCAAAAGAACCTTTTCTGTTTCCGATGGTTAATGTGCCTTCTGCTTCATTATAGTTAAATGAAATGGTAGCATACTGTCCTTTTTCATAATTATAATTTTCGTTTTCATCTTCATATAGGTTGAAACTGCCGTTTTTACCACGATACACATATACTATAATGGTATCTGCTGGTTTTTCATTAGTATATTGAATGTCTGGTCCAACAGGAATGATAGCGCCTTCAGGAATGAAAAGGGGTATTTTTTCGTAAGGAGCATCAATGTTTAATGTTTGTCCGCCTTTTATGTAATTACCAGTATAAAAATTATACCAACCCGTTTCTTTAGGAAAATAAACGTCTCTATTTCTAATTTCATAACCATAAATAGGAGAAACCATTATATTTGGACCGAACATAAATTGGTCGCTAATATTTTCAACGTTTTTATCGTTTGAAAAATCCATAACCAATGGGCGCATGATGGTATAATCATTAAAATGAGTCATGCCTGCCATGGAATAGATGTATGGCATCAATCTATAGCGTAATGTGTTATAATATAAAATGGACTCGTAAGCTGGATGTTCTTTTGGGGCAATGTTCCATGGTTCGCGAAATGGAAACTGCCCATGCGAACGGTACAACGGTGCAAACGCACCAAACTGGTGCCAACGGGCGTTTAACTCGCGCCATTCTTTATAATCGGCATTTTCTTTTTCGCTTTTATCGTACTCCAATTGACTGGCAACATATCTATCTTCTACACAAAAACCACCAATATCCATAGTCCAATAAGGAATGCCACTTACTGCGAAATTTAATCCTGCCGAAATTTGTGCTTTCATATCTTCCCAACGGGTAGCAATATCACCACTCCAAGTTGCTGTTGAGTAGCGTTGTAACCCTGCAAAACCAGAACGTGTTAATAAAAATACCCGCTTGTTTGGGGCAACATCTCGCTGTCCATTATAAATAGCTTCTGCATTCATTAATGCATATGTGTTAAAAAACTCTGTAGAAGAACCTAAAGCTGTTGGCCCTTGAAGTGATTTGCGATATTTCATATCTGTGCAATCCAAAACGTTTGGTTCGCTCGCATCCATCCACCAAGCATCAATGCCTAATGGATATAAATTATCATAAATTTGTTTCCAAAATAATTTTCGAGCTTCAGCAGAATAGGCATCATAAAATGAGCCAACATAACCTGGTCCAACCCAATCGCGAATACTATCTTTTATGGCTTGTTTGTACATCCAGCCTTTAGAATCAAATTCTTTAAAATGTTTGGTGGTAACATAAAATTTAGGCCAAACGGAAATCATCATTTTAGCATTCAAAGCATGAATAGAATCTGCCATTCTTTTAGGGTTTGGAAAACGAGTGGCATCAAATTCATGACTTCCCCAAGCATTTTCTTCCCAATAATTCCAATCTAAAACAATATTGTCAATTGGAATTTGACGTTCTCTAAACGCTTTTAAATTACTTAAAATTTCGTCTTCAGTTTTATAACGCTCACGACTTTGCCAATAACCCATAGCCCATTTTGGCATGATTTGGGATTTTCCTGTTAGTGTGCGATAGCCTTTTATTACCGTATCCATATTTTCGCCATGAACAAAATAATAATCCATTTTTTTATTCATTTCACTCCACCAAACTTGATTATTTTTTTCTTCTAGTGGTTGTGGTGTTCTTACTCTTAGTCCGCAATATGATGTGCCGCCATCTGGTTTCCATTCAATGCGTAAAGGCACGCGTTTTCCTGCTTCTAAGTTTATTGAAAACTTGTAGCTATTTGGGTTCCAAGCGGTTCGCCAACGTTCAGGCACAATTAATTCATTGTTTAAATACACTTTAATATAGCCAGCGTAATATAAAATAAAATTGTAATCGCCACTTTCAGAAGCTTCAATAGCACCTTCATAGTTAACATGAGCATGTTTCAAAGGAATTTTTTTTGGTAAGTTTAGGATGCTTTTTTTGTCTTCAAAGAAAATAGAAGTTTCTTTACGTGTAAGGTTTTGTCCGCCATTTTCTGAAGTTTTATAAGATCCAGTTAAAGCACCAATTTCTCCGTTTTTATCATATAATTTAAAAACGCTATTTAATTGTTTATATGGACGACTATCGCCAAAACGGCTTAACGAATAGCTATCCCATAAAAGCCCGTAGTTTTTGTTTGAAACAATAAATGGTACTGAAACTTTCGTGTTGTATTGAAACAATTCTTCACTTTTACCTTTGTAATTAAACTCGTCCGATTGATGTTGCCCTAAGCCGTAAAAAGCTTCATCTGTTGGTGATTCAAAAATTTGACGAATAGAATAGCCTTTTGTGCCTTCAACTTCAATAGGAGAAAATGATTTGCCACCGCCTGTTTTTTCAGCTAAAACAAGTTTTCCTTCTTTATCTTTAAATTGAATGCCACCATCTAACTTTGAAACCATTACTTTTAAAGTTGCTGTAGTTAATAATATTGAATCACCTTCTTCAAAAACATTAAATGGCACCTTTTTTATATTAGGTATAATAATTAAACTGGAATCTTTTGGAAATTCGTTCTCTGGGCTAGCCGATACATGAATAAGTTCATCTCCTAAAACTTGTAAACGCAATGTATTCACTTCGGTTTTGCTATTTTTATTTAAGTGAACAACAATACCATCATTAGTTTTTAAAAATGTTTTTTGAGTTGGAGAACAAGCTACTAATAGTAATCCTGTAAATAAACTTACGTATATATTGTTTTTAGTCATCTAATTTGTGGTTGATTTTTACTTATTTTTTTATTATTTTAAAAAACAGAACATCATTTTCGTTTATGTCTATTTCTTTGTTAAAGTTGTTGTTTGAATTAACTTTTATTTGTTCAATCAAAAATGGTTTACCGTTGCTTTCATCTTTTAACTGCGTAACTTGTAGTTTGGTTAATTGATTGGGCTTTCCCATGTTTAGATAAGCTGTGTAAGGATCGTTATTTTTGTATCCTACTTTATAGATTTCCAATGAATAATTTCCTTTAGGAAGATTAGAAAGTTGAATGTTTACTTTTTCTTTGGGTTTTGAAGGTAAATCTTTGATATAGTATGTTTGATTTAATTCCATATCCCCAGGGTGTGTATTGGTAAAATCCCAAAGCAATAATTGTAAATCGCCTTTGTTATTTTTCGTTGCCCATGAACAATTATCGGAGTTTTGTAATTCTGTTTCACCTAATTTATTCATAAACTGATATGCATAATAAGCTGGTTTTTTGATGCCTTGATAATTAAGTAAACCAAATCCGCCATGAAAAGGGGTGAATCTAGGTGCTGATTCTTCAAAAATATCAGTAAAAACCCAATACGACATGGAGTTTGTCGCAGTGCCAGTTTGCTTAATTTTTTGCAGTATATATGCGGCTTGATGGTAGCTGTCGTGTATAGGGTCTGCAGGTGTGTATGAAGAACTCCATTCGGTATAATGAAGCTCTAGGTTTTGTTTAGATAAGTTGTCCATTTTTTTGCGAACGTTAATAATATCAGCGCTTACGCTCCATTGATCTTTACTTAAAATAGTTCCAGAAGTCCCAAATTCATCCAAATACCCATGTTTTACGCCATATGAATGTGTTGAAATAAAATCGATAGGAACATTATTTTGGTTTGTAAAATTTATAGTTTCTGCTATCCAACCATTACCAGCGGTAGCAGGACCACCAATACGGTATGCACTATTAACGTTCTTAATAGCTTTAGCTGTATATTCATATAATTTGAAATATTCATCTTGTGTTCCAGACCAAAAACCATCTAAATTTGGTTCATTCCAAACTTCAAAATACCAAGTTTTTACTTCATCTTCACCATAACGTTCTGTAAAATGTGCTACTAAATTTTCTATTAACGCTTGCCATTTGTCATAATTATTAGGAGGTGTTATGTTACCTTTCCACCAAAAAATGGTTTTATCTGCACTAGCTAAATAATTGGGCATAAAACCGAGTTCAACAAAAGGTTTCATGCCTACACTTATAATATAATCGTACAACACATCTATATATTGGTAATTATATTGTGGGTTTCCTTTTTCGTCTTGTTTATAAACACCCATATCATCGGTTAAGAGCCCGTGCATTCTAATATATTTAAAATCACAATCTTGTTTTACCATGGCTAATTGTTGTTGCCAATCGGCACGCAACCCTTCATTAGCACGACCAGCACCAATACACTCTTTAAACATGGTATTTAGTTTTCCAGTAGTGTTATTGTAGTCTAGCTTTATAGTTCTTTGGTTTAATTTAGTTGATGAAAGGTTTTGACTAATTAAATTAGCTGTAAAACCAAGGAATATAAGTAGATGATATAGGTGTGAGAAATTAAATATATTTGTTTTGCTTTTAAACATGTTGGATAATTTTATCACTTTTATATAATTGATTAACAATGGTTTTATAATTAACTTCAATTTTAAGGCTTTCTTAATAGAGTTTTAGTAATGGATTAAAATAAATTTTTAATTAAAGCTTATATAATGGAATGCAGTACCATTCATTCAGTGAAAAAAGCTTTTCTGAATGTGAAATAACAAAGTCACTGTACTAGGTTTATTAATACAGTGACTTTTGTTTTGAATTTTAAGATGCTGGTACAAAAACCCAAGTTATCCAAAAAGCATCTTCACCAGATAGCGCAGGATCTCTATTTGCTTGTAAAAGTAAAGCACCATTTTCAATTTTGAAGGTTCTTATATTTGTCCAGCTAGCAACGGCAAAATCACAAGTCCATGGGTGTAACATGGCAACGGTAATAGATAGTTTTCCTGCTGTTACACTCCAATTTCCATTTAAAGTTACAATACCACTATCGGTTCTTTGGTTTACTACCATAGTACCATTTGTGTTGAATGCCATAGTACCGTAATCTACACCTGTATTTCCTGCTGCATAATGCTCTCCTGGTAATGGGTTCCAAGACCATGTTGCAAAATCTGAAAAAATTACAGGACCTTGTAATGATATGCCACCTACTGTTTTATTGTAGCTTCTATTTGAATCTAGTTTCCATGTTTTTCCGGTTAAAATAGCTTTAACCTCAGCATCAGGATCGGCAGATGGATTGTCTAATACAAAATGGAAAACCATATATTCATTTTTGCCAGATTCATCACGTTTGCCAAACCAAATATCGGTAACTAGACTTCCAGTTTTGGCAGTTTTTACAATTTTCCACTGGTTTTGAGATGTTGTTGAAACTGTTGCCCAAGAACTTCCTATAGGAAACGAAGGTGTAATATTGCTAAATGAAATAATGTTGGTGCCTTGTTCTGTTGAATAGGTTCCTGTTTTCTGAACCCCATTACTATCAACAGTTGTTACTTTTCCATCATTAGAAAATGATATTTTATTTTTAATTACTGTAGATTGGTCTGCTGAAATATATCCTGGCCAACCGGCAGCTTCATAATCTGCTACAGAATTCCAATCATTTAAGAAAGTGCCGTTTAAATCGGTCCAGTTAAAAGGTGTATCTTTACTTAAATGCCATGTTTTGGTAGTTGTTGTGGTGGTTGACAATAAATCATCAACTGTACCACCATTTAAATCGATAGCTGGATTTGGGTCGGGTAAATCTTGAGGAACCCAATTATCGCTATATTCTTTAGATATAAAGTTGAATACTAATAAAACTCTACCACCACACCCATCTTTTCTAAAAACACCTAATTGCATTGTGTTCTCTGTTAATGAAAACACTTTTGTTTCCGTCCAACTTTCAACACAACTTTGGTTTCCAGAATCGTGAAGCATTGAAGCATTAGTAAAAGAAAGCGTATGATTATCTTTGTCTAAAAAATAAGTGCCTGATTCATTTGTGCCAGTAGAAAGATTGTTGGTGGTTACAAAAGGGCCATTTATTAAATTAAAGGTCATAGTTCCAAAATTTTGTGCGCCATTTGGGAATAACCATTCATTACCCTTCCAATCTGGGTTCCAATTCCAGCAGTCGCTACCATAGCAGCCATTATCGCCACCTTCAAGCCAGCCCATATTTGTGCCATAAAAAAACATTGGACCTGCAAAATATTTAGATACACCTTCAGCGTTTAAATCTAATAACCAAGTTTTTGATTTGCCTACGCCACCAGATAGGTTTGTCCAAAGCGGATCGTTTACATAGTTAAGGTTATCGTCTGTTACAGTTATGGTTACAGGATCTAGTTCAACAATGCCACCCGCAGTTACAGCCGATATTTTAATAATATAATCACCTTTAAAGGCGTATTTAACGGTTTCAACAGCTTTGTTTGATTTGCCTGTTCCATAATCCCAAGTAAGCACAACGCCTTTGGTTTTGTTGGTAAGGATTACTGTGTTACCTCCAGGGTCTATACTGAAATCTTGGGAGATATCGTACTTGATATCTGATTTATCAAGAATATTGCCTAATGAATAGGATTCTGGCTGACAAGATGATATTAGGAAACTAATGCCTAGTATCAGAAATGACGTTATTAATATTTTAATTTTTTTCATTTTTAAATATTTAGTTTAGTTAAAAATTACCAACCAGCATTTTGCTGTAAAACGCCATTAGATAATGTAATTTGCGTTTTTGGGATTTGTTGCAATCCTTTTGTTGTTTGAATTTTACTAGCTGAAATTGTTTTTGTTCCTGATACTCCACCGCTTAAAAGTGTTGTGGTTTCAGCAATTGTTGAAGCTGCGGTACTTATGCCTTGACGTAATAAATCCCAATATCTAATGCCTTCAAGTGCAAACTCTAAGTGTCTTTCGTTCATTATATTTGTTTGATTTACTGGTGTAGAAGTAAAGTTTGATTGGTAAGCACGTTGTCTAACCTTATCAAAATAAGTTTGTGCATTTGCGCTTCCTAATTCAGCAGCCATTAATAATACATCAGCATATCGCATAACTATATAATCTTGAAATTGGCTAATTTGAAAACTTGTACCGCCCAAAGCAGTTACAACACTATTGCCAGCTTCATCGGACATTGGAGCATATTTTTTATTGTAATAACCTGTGTATTCTCGTTGACTATTTATTTTGTTAAATGGTATATCTTCTTCATCAATTCCTATAATTGTAGCTACTTGTCGTGTGTCGTTACTATCATAGGCATTCCATAGTTTAGAATTTACAGTTACTCCCCAACCATTTCCATAAGGATACGAGGTAAATTCTCTCATACCAAACATAACCATCCAATGGTTGCCATCGGTATTTCCATTATAGTCACTTGTGTAAGTGTATTTAATAGAAAAAACGACTTCTTTGTTAGCTTCGCCAGCATAATTATCTACAGAAGCTGCTGGCCAAAGATTTGAGAAATTACTAACTAAATCATGCCCGCTAGAAGTAATAATATCTTCTAAATGTGTTAATGCTTGTGCTTTAGTTACTACGCCAGCTAAATCTGTTGTGTTGTAGTAGCCAGTATAGTATAAATAAACACGACCAAGTAAGGCTTTTGCTGCCCATTTTGTTACGCGCCCACTATCAACACTATTATATGCTACTGAAGGTAAATTTTCAGACGCAAAAACTAAATCTTGAGCAATTACAGCATACACTTCTGCGGGAGTAGCTTGTGGGATATTTTCAGTTGAAGGTTGTGTTAATAAAGGAATGTTTCCCCATAATCTAACCATTTCAAAATAAATATAGGCTCTTATAAATTTTGTTTCAGATTCGTAAGTGTTTCTTAAAACGGTATTGCCTTTCCAATCAATTTGGTCCATTTTAGTTAAAAACACATTGCATCTGTACAAGGCTCTATAGTAGGCAACCCAGTTACTGTTTAATAAATCTACATCAGATGGCGATTTATTTGTGTCGAATTCATCTACTGCTTGAAATCCAAAACCATCTGAGTTTCCTGTTCCTCCAAAACAATCATCCGATAGTACCTCGCTGGTTACAGGAAAACTTAAACCACCTATACCACCAGTAGCAACTTGTAATCCGTCATAACAGCCAACTAAGGCCTTGTATGCATCATCAGTAGTTTTATAAAAATTGGAATCTGTTAACTGTGTTAAAGGTTCGGTGTCTAAGCTACAAGAACTTAGTGATAACAAACCTAAAAACAATATGTATATATATGTATTTTTCATTTTCTATATTTTTTAAAGTTTAACGTTTAATCCCATCATGAACGTTCTTGGTCTAGGGTAGTAGCCAACATCAACACCAGAAGAAAAGCCATCGGTACCAAATCCAATTTCAGGATCCATACCATTGTATTTAGTAAAGGTGTGAAGGTTTATTGCAGAAATATAAACTCTAAATTGGTTTGCGAAAAATGGTTTGCTTAAATTTAATTTAGCAAAATCGAAACCAATGGTAACATTGCTTAGTCTTAAAAAATCACCATCATGTATATAAAGGTCTGAAAACTGCGTAAAGTTTCTATTGTCTTCAGTTACTCTAGGCATTGAGTTTGATGATCCTTCACCATGCCAACGACTAAATATAGCTGTTGTATAGTTTCCGTAGGCACTAGATTGGTTTCTGTAGGATTGTACTATTTGATTTCCTGCAACACCATTTGCAGCTACAGAAAAATCAAAAGCTTTGTAATTTCCTGATATTGAAAAACCAAAGGTGAAATCAGGATTTGGATCTCCTATATTTGTTTTATCGGCATCCGAAATTTTTCCGTCATTGTTTAAGTCTTGATATATAATATCTCCAGGTGCAGCACTTGGTTGAATACCATAATCATCAATTTGTTGTTGGTTTTGAAAAACACCACCAGTTTTTAAACCCCAAAAATACCCTAAAGGAAACCCGTCTTGCGCTCTGTAAAACTCTGGTGCATTATTGTAAAGTTGGTTGGTTTGCCCATGAATAATGCCATCGGCAGTTGGTATTTCTCCAACTTTATTTTTGTTGTAAGCGCCATTTGCAGCTATGCTGTAGCTAAAATCACCTAGGGTGTTTTGGTATTGTAAAGCTAATTCAAAACCAGTATTTACAACATTACCACCGTTAATATAAGGTGCATCAGCACCAGCAGTTGCTAATATTGGAGCTACAATTAACCAATCTTTATTAGTTTTTTTATACCAATCGAAATTTACATTTAGTGCATTGTTAAATAATCTAGCATCAAAACCTATGTTTGTTTGCTCAGAAGTTTCCCATTTTAAACCTGGATTAGGTAATCTGTTTGGATATGCTCCTGGTGTAAGAACGCCTTCGGTTGTACCAAAAATATAATTGGTTGTTGCTGTTTGTATTGGTGCTAAAAATTGAAATGCTCCTGCATTTTGGTTTCCAACTTGTCCCCAACTAGCTCTTAATTTGAAAAAATTGAACGTGTTAGAATTGTTTAAAAAAGTTTCATTAGTTAAAACCCAACCAGCAGATATTGATGGGAAATAACCCCATTGGTTATCTGGATGAAAATTAGAAGAACCATCGGCTCTAAATGTTGCGTTTATTAAATAAGTATCTTTAAAACTATAATTTAACCTGCCAAAGTAAGACATTCTTTTGCTTTCAGATTTATTGCCATTTGGTCCACCTATTAAAGCACCATCTCTATTTGTTGCATTATCTAACCATGCATGTTCTAAATCATTAAAAATAACATTTACATTACTTGCAAAAATTGAAGTTCCATCATAATTAATTGAAGATGAGCCTAACATGGTTTCAAAGTGATGATTGCTAGTAACATCAAATTTATAAGTTAAAAGGTTGTCCCAAGTTAAACTTTTACCTTTATTCATGCTTTGAGATGCTCTATTGAAATTGTTAAAAGAATAAACAGATAATTCATATATTGGACTATAAGAATGCCCTTCGCCAGCATAATAATCTAACCCTAATGTAGTTTTAAATGTTAGGTTTTTTATAGGTTCTATTTGTAAATAAATATTTCCTAACAGTTTTTGATTATTGCTTTCGTTTTGGTTGTTATAAACCATTTCTGCATATGGGTTTGCAATGCCTGCAAGCCAAGGATCAGAATCATTAACCGTGCTGTAAAAGTCACCATTTGTATCATACATTGGTAAAAGTGGTGTAACACTAAAAGCACTTCTTAAAGAATTATTGTATTGATTTCCAACACCAATACCGTTTTTGTTTATGTATGCAAAACTTAAATTTTCACCAAAAGTTACAACATCTTTATAAAGTTTGTGTTCAGAATTGAATCTGAAATTGTAGCGTTCGTAGTTAGATAAGTCTTTACCACCTACAATACCTTCTTGACCTAAATAGGAAAGCGAACCAGAGTAAACAGAACTTTCTGAACCACCTGAAACGCCTAAAGCATAATTTTGAGTAGTTGTGTTATCTACAAACATCTCATTCATCCAATTGGTGCCTTTTCCTAAAGTAGCAATTTCCGCATTTGTGAAATATGGGTTTTTTCCAGAATTCATTGCAGCTTCATTTAGCATGATTGCATATTCTGATGCATTTAATAAGTCTATTTTTTTAGGAACTGATTGAAGTCCATAATATTGATCGAAGGTAATTTGAGCTGCAGAACCCCTTTTTCCTTTTTTGGTTGATACTAAAATAACACCATTAGATGCTTGAGAGCCATATATAGCAGCAGATGCAGCATCTTTTAAAATAGAAATAGACTCGATATCAGAATTATTTAAGTATGAAATATCGCCTGTAATAATACCATCTACAACATATATTGGAGAGCTACCAGATGTAGAACCTACACCTCTAATAACAACCTTTAAACTTTCACCAGGTTGACCAGAGGTTGATGTAATTTGAACACCAGGTGATTGTCCTTGTAATGCTTGAAGTGCGTTTACGGCACTCATTTTTTCAAGATTTTCACCACTAACTTGTACGCTAGCACCAGTAACAAGTGCTTTTTTTTGTGTACCATAGCCAACCAAAACAACCTCTTCTAAGGTTGCGGTATCTTCTTTTAAAATGATATTTAGTTTGTTTTTACCACTTATTTGAACTTCTTGTGTTAAAAAACCAACGTATGAGATAACTAAAACAGCATTTTTGTTTGAAACGTTTATTGAAAAATTGCCATCAAAATTTGATTGAGTACCGTTTTTAGTGCCTTTTTCTATAATATTGGCTCCTGGTAAAGGTTGTTCAAAACTATCTAAAATAGTACCATTCACAGCCCATGTTTGAACAGTGTTTTCTTTTTCAGTCGAGTTTTCAAGAACTTGTTTTTTAATATTAGATTCTTCTTTTTTTAGAAGAAATATTTGTCTGTCAACAATATTATATGCTGTGTTTGTGTCTTGAAATATTTGGGTTAAAATTGTATTAATGGATTCCTTTTCGACTGAAATTGATATGTTTCGGTTAAGGTTTACATCTTTAATTTTATAAACAAATCGAAATTCTGTAGTGCTTTCAATTTCATCTATTAGTTGGCCAACGCTTACATTATTTAAGTTTAAAGATATTTTTGCTTTTTGCGAATAGGATGTATTAGCATGTAAGGTAAAGAATATAACAAATATAAACAGTGCACTTAGCTTCATCTTTAAATCAAATTTTAATAATGGACTATGATGGCTTCTTTTCTTGTTAAGAAGTTTTTTCATACTTTTGAAGTGTTAATTGTGGTTATTAGTTTCGTTTAATCACATCTTTAAACTATCGGGAAATGCGTCAACATTTTCCGATTTTTTTTTTGCTCTGTAATTTCGTGAAGGAGCGGTAAGATGTGTTTAGTTTAGTTTGGTGTTTTTTTTTGCTTATTTATATCATAGGCGTGGTGGTGGTTTTAGTTTAGTTGATTAGTATTTTATTTTGGTTTATTGAATAGTTTACGTTGTAAGTAATTTTAAAATAGTCTAGTATTTTTTCAATAGGTTCGTTTCTAAAACTAGCGTTGAATTTTTCATTGGTTAGCACTGTGTTGTTGTTGGTAATTTCAACATTATACTGTCTTTCCATTTTTTTTAGAATATTATCAAAGGTGATGTTTCTAAAAACCAATTCACCATTTACCCAAGAGGTATAAATGCTTGTTATAACAGGGTTTGTGGTAATATTATTAGAGGTGTTTTTGTTGTAGCTTCCTTTAAACCCAGGTTTTAATAATACGTTATTGTCTTTATTTTTTGTAGTGTATAAGTTTACCGAACCTTCTACTAAAACAACATCAGTTTCAGTGTCTTCAGGATAGCTAGATACATTAAATTGCGTTCCAAGTACTTGAACATTTAATGCGTCCGAATTTACTACAAATGGATGTTTGGTGTCTTTGGCTACTTTAAAAAACGCTTCACCTTTTAGAAATACTTGACGATTTTGGTCTTTTAAGAATTTTACAGGATATTTTAATGATGTTCCAGCATTTAAATGAACCGTAGTACCGTCTGATAGTGCTATTTCAAAACGTTTTCCATAAGGTACGGTTAAGGTGTTGTAGGTTAGTTTCTCTTCAGAAGAATCGTTACCATAAACTATTTGAGTGCCATTTTGCGTGCCTATTATGTTTCCTTTAGCATCTTTTACTTGCGATGAACCATCTTCGTTTATTACTTTAATAGTGCCATTTTCTAATTGAAGTGTAATTTGTTCGTTAGGAATAACAAATGGTTTGTTGCTTTTGAAATAACCATTTTGATACATATAACCTAAACCTAAAAACACTATAATAACAGATGCATATTTAAAAATTCTAAAAACTTTTAATTGCTTCGTTTTTTTATGATGTTTAATTATTTTGCTTTCTAGTTTTTTGTAAATTCTTTCGGTTTCAATTTGTTTGTATATGCTTAATTTATCTTGTATGGTATTTTTATCAATAATTTTAGTATAAAGGGCTAAATTGGTTTCGTTTTTTAACCAAGCATCAAGTATATTTTGTTCTTCAATGGTAATTATTTTTGCAATTGATTTATATATTAATTGCGCTATTTGATATTCTGATGGACTTATTGGTGTCATTTATAATTCGATAAGATTGTTAAATCTTTTTTGTTAAAATCTAAAAATAATGATTGCCATTTTAACAAAAAGGCAATACAAATGTTAATGTACTGTTAATATGACTGTGGAAAGTGTGTTTAGGGTGGAAAAAAAATTAATTATTTTTTAATTTTTTATAATGAAGCTAAAAATATTTGATAAAAAGGATAGTTTTTTAAGTACGATTTAAGTAATTCTATAGCTCTAGCGCGTTGCGATTTTACTGTGTTTATGCTTATTTGAAGGTCTTCAGCTATGTCTTTATATTTTGCACCATCTAAACAAGATAGTTCAAAAACTTTTCTGCATTTTTCGGGTAAAGTTTCTAAAGCTTGAAATAAAATAGCATGTGTTTCTTCTTCAATGATATATTGTTCTTTTGTAGAAATTGAATTGTGTTTTTTGGCATCTAAACGAACAAATTTTTTTTCTTTTTTTAAATAATCTATTGAAGCATTTCTAACCATAGTGTATAAGTAAGATTTTAAATTTTCTACTTTTTCTAACTTGGTTCGTTTTTGCCAAAGTTTAAGTAAGGTTTCTTCAACAATTTCTTCGGCAGCAAATTTGTCTTCAGTGTATTGTAGCGCAAAGGCGAAAAGTCTTTTGTAATAAGTGTCGAAAATAATTTTAAAAGCATCTTTATCTCCCTTTTTTAAGAGAGAAAGGAAAGATTCAGAATGCGTTAAATCATTATTTTCCAAGATTGCTTTTGCTTATGATGCTGCAAAGTAATAAAATTAAACGATTTTACGCGGTTTATGAATTATTTGAGGTTTTGATGCGCCTAAAGGTGTTTTTAGTTAATTAATTATAATTCTACAACGCTTTTTTTAGTATTACTTTTTAGTGCAGCTTCAATAATTTCGATAACTTTTTTGCCATCTTCCGCAGTAACAGGAACGGGTTTATTATTTCTAATGGCTTCATAAATACCATCATAATATACCATGTAATTTCCTTTTAATGTTGGGATGTATTCTTTGGTTATTTTACCATCTTTTTCTGTGTGCAATACCCCTTTTTCGGTGTCTGGTTCTGTTCCCCAATTAACACTATCTGGCATTTTTCCTAATTGAAGTTCTTTTTCTTGTACATCGGCTTTAGTTTTTATAAATGAGCCTTTGGTACCGTGTAAAATGTTTCCAGCTAGTGGCTCGCGAACGTAATAACTCGATTTTAATATAACACGATGTGATGGGTAAAATAGTTTTACATCAAAATAATCGCCAACTTTAGAGTTTGGTCGATACGAATCTAAATCGGCAAAAATAGCTTTTGGCATTCCGAATAATTGTAATGCTTGGTCTATTAAATGCGAACCTAAATCGTATATACTACCTACACCAACAGTTGGAGTTTCTTTATGAACCTTATAGCTTAATACAGGATCAAAACGGTCGTAATGAAATTCGGCTTCAACAATGGTACCCAATAATCCATTTTCTAATACGTTTTGCACAGTTTTAAAGTCACTATCATATCTGCGGTTATGGTAAACGGACATGATTACATTTTTTTCTTTTGCCAATTGAATTAAATACTCAGCTTCTGCAACTGTAGCGGTAAATGGTTTTTCTATAACCAGATGTTTGCCAGCATTTATAACCTTTTTAGCAAAATCGAAATGTGTAACATTTGGTGTGTTTATAACAACCAATTCAATTGCATCATCATTCAACATGGTTTCTAAAGTGCGAAACGTTTTTATATTTGGATAATGCTTTTGAGCTTCGTTTTTTGTTCTTTCAAAAACAGCATATAAATTAAATTTAGGATTTACAGAAATAAAAGGTGCATGAAAAACATGACCACTCATGCCATATGAACATAGGGCTACTTGAATTGGTTGCATATTGATTGTTTTTTAATAATAACCTCTAAAATACAAATATGAATTTAACCACACTAGTACTAGGCGCGGTTTGGTAATGGTTTAATATCTGTTAAATCGGCTATTTTTATTGGTTTTCCAGATTCTATACTTTTTCTAGCGGCAATACCTATAATGGCAGACATAACACCATCTCTACTACCAGCAGCTCTTTCAAATGGATCTGTTTCATTTGGTGTTTTAAAAATTTTGTCGTGTAAACGTTTATCGCCACCACCATGACCACCTCTTTCAGTTGGTACTAAAACCTTGTTGTAATCTTTCCATAGTTTATGTACAATGATAGTTTCTGTTTCGGCTTCTTCTAAAGCGTTTTGTTCCATTTCCTTGGCATGCATTTCTGCTTGAGACACATCGGTTTTTTTGTTGTAAGGAATATCTAAAGATGCTTCAATTCTGCCTTCTGTACCATTGAAAGCGATGCGCCAACCTTCATAAGGCGAATAGGTTGTTAGTGAGTAATTTACAGTAGCGTTGTTGGCATATTTTATTTGAGCAGACATTTTATCGTAAATATCTATGTTGTTTCTAAATAAACAATTGTCTCTAATATATCCATCGTGTTTTTCGTTTGCTACATATAGTTGCATCATGTGTTTGTCTTTTGTAATATCAAAAAAGTATTCGCAATTTGTTTTGTGTTCGCAAGTTCTGCAATTATCGCCTCTAAAAGGACCGTTTGCACCATAATGTTCTAAGCTTCCGTAGGCGAAAACTTCTTCAGGATCTGAATCTAACCACCAATTTACCAAATCGAAATGATGTGTAGATTTGTGTACCCAAAGTGAATTACTTTTGTCTTTTTCACCATGCCATCTTCTAAAATAAGAAGCGCCATGATGTGTGTTTAAATACCAGTTAAAGTCTACCGAAGTGATTTTACCAATAGTACCGCTACTTAACAATTCTTTAATTTTTGTGCTGTAAGGACTCCATCTGTAATTAAAACCAACAATCAATTTTTTGTCAGATTTTTTTTCGGCATTTAAAATGGCTTGCGCTTTAGTTTCATCAGTAGTTAATGGTTTTTCGGTAAGCACATCACAACCAAATTCCAAACCTTTTATTATGAATTGATGGTGTGTAGCATCTACTGTTGTTACTATAATTAGGTCTGGTTTTGTTTTATTCAACATGGCGTCAAAATCAATAAACGTTGGGCAATTTACACCAATGTATTTTTTAGCGTATTCTAATCTGCCAGGATTTATATCGCTTAATCCTACAAATTCTAAAATATCTGAATATTCTTCAATAAGTCGTTTTCCCCAAAAGCTAATACCTCGAACACCTGTTCCTACAAGCACTACTCTAAGTTTTTTTGAACTACCAAAGCTGAAAGCATTAATTGGAAAGGCACTATAAGCCGCTAGCATACTTATTGATGCTAAAAATTGTCGTCTAGTATTAGTCATGTTATTAAAGTTTAGTGGTTAATTGGTTTTATTTAATTGAAATATTTTTTACGTTTTCGGTTACTATCCATTCACGTTCATCTTCAGTTTCAGTTGTTATTTTACAATTTGTAAAAGTAACATTATCAGTATGTCTTATAAAAAAGGCATGTGCATTTGTATTTCCAAAATAGCTGCCTTCTGGGTATTTTCCATCATATTCCATTACGGTTTGGGTGGTGGTGTTTATACCTCCTTTTAAATTTAAATTGATATTTTCAAAAGAGATGTTTTGAATGTTATGGCCAACAATTCCAGTAATTATTGAAGGGTATTGTTGGGTAAAATTTGTTCCTGTAATGTTTTTGAAATGGATGTTAGAAATTGTTCCTATGCGCGGATTTCTTTTAGGTACAGTTCTTTTTCTGTCTGCTAGTATAATAAAGAAGGCTTGACCGCAATTGGTTATATTAGAATCTCTAATAGTCATGTTATCGATTACAGCACCATCCATGGATTCAATTGCAATTGCAGAATTTTGATAAGCGTTTTTTAATGTTAATTCAGAAACATCAAAGTTCATAAAACTACCCAAACCATCTGTTCCTAATTTAAAGCAATTTCCAGCATTAACATTAAGTTTGTCAATAATACAACGTCTTACAATAATATCTTTACAGCCGAATTCACTACCACTTTTAAAACAAATACCATCGTCTTCTGATTGAATGAAGCTATCTTCTATAATCACATTATGGCAATCAACTATATCAATACCATCACGGTTTGGGGTTAAATTGCCTGTATTGACTTTTATGTTTTTAATAATAATATTTTCCGACTCAATATAAACTTGCGTCCAACAAGCTGGTTTTAAGAGTTTGATATTTGAAATAGTTATGTTTTTTGAACCTACGAAAGCAAGAATTGAAGGTCGATCTTTTTCAATTCCTAATTCTTTTACATGCATCCAAGGTTCATAATCACCTTGTCCATTAATGGTACCGCCACCTGTAATAGTAACATTGGTTATATTATTGCCGTATAGTAAACGTCTTTGGCAATCTTGCAACATACGGTTAGGGTATTTTGTTTCTATAAGATGGTGTGGATAGTCTTTTTCTTCATCAGATTTAATTCCTAAAATAGTTGCAGAAGAATCAATTTTTAAAACCAGATTACTTACTAATTTTAATTGACCCGTTAAAAAAGTACCATTTTTTAGAATTACTGTGCCACCAGTTTTAGAACAAGCTGAGATAGTTTTTTGAATGGCTTCTTGATCGTTTGTAACGCCATCACCTTTTGCTCCAAAATTATAAACGTTATACTCTGGTGTGTTAATTTGAGAACTAATGTTTTGAAAAATTAGTAAAAAAACACAAAAGAAGAATTGTTTAAGCATCAGAATAATTTGAATTATTTACTAATTTGGTTGTTAAATTTACTAAAAAAAGGGAATACTTTTTATTAGAATTAAAAGTATTCCCAATTTCTATTAGATAGCTTACCGAAGCTTACTATCTAAATTATTAAACAAACTAAACTAACTAAAATTAATATCCATTAGTACCAAATTCATCAGCATTAACTATGGCATCAAGAAATGCTTGAGGAATTGGTCTTACTTTGTGTTTATTATCATCAAAAGCTGTAATATCTGGGTTTTTTGAAGTTAAATAGGCACTTGTAAGTTTTCCAAATCTTTTCAAATCTTCCCAACGTACTTGTTCTCCAGTTAATTCTCTTGCACGTTCAGCTAAAATAAAATCTAAAGTTACTTGTCCTGCAGAAACAATCATTTCATTTTCACGACTTGTTACAGCTGCACGTTTACGTAATGTGTTTACGTATGTTGCAGCAGTTGCTTGATCATTATTTTTACGAAGTGCAGCTTCAGCAGCAATTAAATAAACATCGCCTAAACGAAGAATTGGAACATCACCCATCCATCTTTGGTTATTAAAAATCCAATAAATAGATGAAAATTTATTTAGAGAAGGATAGCAGTTGCTATATTCTGCACCTAGACCTCCAGAAGCAGCCGTTACAGATTTTCCATTTGCTTCAAATTGTTCCTCAGGTGTTACAACAAGAAACGGTAGTGAGCTTTTTTCTGATGCTGTCATTGGGTAATTAGGTGTGAATACAGAAATACCATCTAGGTAACCATCAGCATTTGTATCAACCATGTTAACAATTCCAGAGGCATTTAAGGTTGGATAATATACGCTTCTGCCTGCATAATATGTTTGACCTTTTGTATAAGTGCCAGCGGTATTTTTAATTACACGACCTAATAATGATTGATTTTTACCGTATTTAGTTATTATATTTTGATTGATTGTAAAGTCAGACCATCTAGAGTTGTAGTATTCTGTGAAGAATGTGTTATCAAAACGAGTGTCTGCTGGGTTTTTTACAGGAGTAAAAATTTCGGTTAATAAATACTTGGTAGGTTTAAAACCTCTATCGTTAGCTCTACCATACCATGCGCAGTTTTTCTCAGTCGTTCCCCATTCAGCACCTACTGTTTTTAAATCCATTTCGTAATATTGACGGGTACGACCTCTATTTCCTCCTTCAGGATTAAAATAAGTATCAGCATCAACAGCTTCAATAAACAAAAATTCTTTATTGGTTTTATTGTTAACACCGTCCCATAATTGCGCATATCCAGATTTGGTAGCAGTACTTGTGTACAAATCACAACCATAAGCTACTCTGTTGTCAATTAAATCTTTGGCTGTAGCTAATGCTTTTCCGGCATACAAAGCTTCATCACCTAAACGTGTTCTTTGAAGATAAGCTTTCGCAAGCATTCCTAAAGCTGCTTTTTTAGACGCGCGCCCACGATCTGTACCTTGACTTACAGGAAGATTTTGACTAGCGAATTCTAAATCGCTTAAAATTAATTCATAAATTTTTTCTTCACTACTACGTACTGGAAAATTATCCTCGTTTGTAGATAGTGTAGATGGTCTTGTTGTTAAAACTACATTGCCATATTGTTCTACAATTTGCAAATAACTCCATCCTCTTAAAAAATGAGCTTCAGCTGCTTTAGCTTTTCGTTGTGCATCGGTATAGCCTTCAACTTTATCAGCATAGTAAATGGCTAAATTTGCATAATTGATTGCAGCATAAAAGCCTTGCCAAAAAACAGTATTCTGACCTTGATCTGTGTTTAAACTACCATCATATTGTGTGTATGCTGTGTATTTAGATTCAGACCACCATAAATCTGTTCCCATTTCTTGAGCTCCAATACCATCTACTTTTCCATAGAAATAATATAAAGCATCATAGCCATAGTTTAATAAACTTTCATAGCCATCAGGACTTTTATATGAAATATCTGTATCTGCGGTTCTGTAATTAACTTCGTCTAAATCGCAGGAAGTTATCATGAATACCAGTAATATTACAGGTAGTGTTGTTTTTAAATTTAGTATTTTTTTCATCTTTTTCTTTTTTTAAAATGACATGTTTAAACCGAAAACCATTTGTTTATATAATGGAAATGAATCTGAAGCTCTAGTTTCTGGGTCTAACCCATCTAGTAAATGACTTTTTGTAATTACTAAAGAATTATAAATAGTACCGTAAACTCTAAAATTTGTTGCTCCAATACTTTTTGCAAAACTTTGTGGTAATGAATATCCTAAGGTTATATTTTTAATTTTTAAGTATGAAGCATCTACATTAGTTAAACCTAAATTAGGAGCAGATGGTGGTGTGCTTCTTGTTGTATATGGTCTTGGGAAATCGTTTGTTGGATTTGTAGGTGTCCAATAATCATAATTATCAGGAATATTTATTACACCTTGTTTGAAATATCCTAGTAATTCGCCGTCTATCATTTGTCCCCAACGTGCTGTTGCATAAATACTTAAATCGAAATTTTTGTATTTAAATGTATTTTGAAAACCAGCTGTCCATTTTGGTGCTGCTTGACCAATAATTTGTCTGTCATCTGTAGGGTTTATTGCGTATGGGTTACTTGCGGTATATTGTTCATCAACAGAATTGCCAGAAGCATCTTTAATAGTTCTACCCCAAACACCATCAGATATTTTATTTAAGCTGGTTTGAATTTTTGTATCACCAGGTTGAAGTCCAAAAACCGCAGCATCAGCTTCTTCACCTATTTGCCAAATACCTATTTTTTTATAAGTATAAAATATATCTTTTGGTGAACCTATATGTAATCCTTCAGAAATTAAATCGTCTAGCGATACATTATCACCTAAACTAATGGCGTTTATTTCTTCCCAGTTTCTAGCAAAAGTTAGTGTAGAGTTCCATTGAAAATTTTTTGTTCTAACATTTGTGCTAGTTAGTGTTAATTCAATACCATGGTTGTTCATTTCTGCAATGTTACCATATTGTGCGTATTGAATTTTGGGAGTTACACCACCAATTGTAGAGGGTAATGCGCGTTCGTAAATTACATCCTTTGTGTCTGTGTTATACCATTCTATTGAGCCATCTATTCTATTATGTAATAACCCAAAGTCTAAACCTATATTTAAATTATAAGATTTCTCCCAAGACAAATCACTATTACCAATAAATTCGGTAGGAATTGTTGTTAGTACTTGTCCGCTTCCAAAATTTAAAGCATCCGGACCATTTGTGGTTTCAGATCTTGTAACATAAGAATCTATATTTGTATTACCAGAAACACCGTAGCCTGCGCGTAATTTTAAATTATTTAACCAATTGTTAGTGCTTTTCATGAAGTTTTCATCTGAAATACGCCATGCTACTGCACCCGCAGGAAACGCATCCCATCTGTTGTTAGCTAGTTGCGAAACGCCATCATATCTAATAGAACCTGTTAATAAGTACTTGCCTTTGTAGCTGTAATTTAATCTACCAGCATAAGACATGCGTTTTTTGTGATAATAATCTGAAGAAACTCTTGGGTTTAAGCCAGCATCAATATTATAGAATGAGAAATCGTCATATAAAAAACCTTCGCTGTAAGCATAAGATTCTTCATTTTGATTTTTTGCATAAGATGTTATGAAAGTAGCTCCAAAATCGTGGTCTTCATTAAGTGTAATTTTATAGTTTAATATGTTTTCCCAATTATATGAATACCCTAAACTAGTACTGTAAGAACCGCTTCTAATAGCATTTTCACTACCTGTAAGCATTAGGTATGTATGGTCACTTTTAAACTCTCCAGTTCTGCCATTTGATATTGAAACGCCTAAAATAGATTTGATAGTTAAATCTTTGGCAAGCGTAAATTCAGCATACGGGTTTGCAGTTATGTTATAATATTTGTTATTGTTTTTGTAAGTTCCTGGTATATTATTAGCTAGTACACTAACCAAATCTGTTAAACCTTCAACTGGGAATTGGTTTATGTCTCCGTTTTCATTGTATGCATCTCCTAGAGGGATAATGCCGAAGGCTTTATTAATACGACTTCTGTTAGATTCTCTATCTCTAAAAATTAAACCTGTGGTAATACCAAATTTAGCCCAATCTGTAGCTTTAATATTCAAATCACCACGCATGGTGTAAACATTAGTGAAGTCATCTTTATAAACACCTTCTGTTTTGTTATATCCCATTGAAAAACTTGCTTGCACTTTATCGGTTCCACCACGAATAGATAACGTATTGTTGGTTTGAATACCTGTTTTAAAAGTTTCATCAACCCAATCAATGTATTTTGAATTGTTTATATATGGGTTTAGAATTGTAGGTGATAAATTCCATGCAGAAAGTACAGCGTCTCTATCATTAGGTGTAGGATTTCCAGATGCAATATAACCTTCTCTTAAATAATTTAGCCAAGCATCGCCTTTTAAAGGGCTAGGGTAAGATGGATTACCATTTATACTTACGTAAGAATCAAAATCTACTTGTATTTTGCCATCTTTAGCTTTTTTGGTAGTAATAATAATTACACCATTAGCACCAGCAGAACCGTAAATTGCTGTTGAAGAAGCGTCTTTTAAAACATCAATAGATTCAATATCGTTTGGGTTTAAGTTGTTGATGCTTCCTTGAATACCATCAATAATATAAATGGGTTCGCTGCTAGCTGTTAACGATCTGTTACCGCGAAGTAAAATGCTAACACCAGAATTTGAACGACCATCATTTCTCGTGATATCTAAACCGGCAACGCGACCTTGAATGGCTTCAATAGGGCTTGTTACAGGCGCTAATTTGATTTCATCACTTTTAACTGAAGACACAGCACCAGTTAAATCGCGTTTTTTTACAGTTCCATAACCAATTACAACAACTTCTTCTAAAATATCGGCACTTTCTAATAATGTAATGCTTATAGTTTTTTGATTGTTAATTGGTATTTCTTTTGTGATAAAACCAACATATGAAACAACTATGGTTGCATTCGAGTTTGCAACATTTAAAGTGAAGTTTCCATCAAAATCAGACTGCGTACCATTGTATGTTCCTTTTTCAACAATGTTAGCACCAGCTAGCGGTTGTCCATTGGCATCTGTAATTATTCCGCTTATTTTATGTGTTTGGATATTAACAGTAGTTGGTTTTGATACTGAATTTGAGTTAATGTTTTTAGTTTCTTTTAAAATAATTTGTGTATTTCTTATTAGAAAAGAAGTACTTGTATTATTAAATAAGTTGCTTAAAACATTTTCAATTAAATCGTTTTCAACTTGTATTGATACTTTTCTATTTAGGTCAACAAATTTTGTGTTGTAAACAAATCTATAATTTGTTGAAGCTTCTATTTTATCAATAACTTGTGATACTGTTACATTTTCAACATGTAATGTAATGTTTTGTGTATAACCTGTATTTGCCATCATAGTGAAAAATGATGCTATTGTAAATAGGGTTGTTAATTTCATTTTTAGATTAAATTTTAGAAGTAACAGTTTTCTGCCTTTTCTATCATGAAGTTTTTTCATATTTTTAATGTGTTTAAATAGTGTATGACTAAATTTAGTTGTCACTTAATAATTACCGGAAAATGTTGGCGCATTTTTCGGTTTTTTTTATTCCTTTTTGAAAAGAATAATTAGTGATTTTGTTAGTTGTTGTTTTTTTTTGTTTTGTGTTTATTTCATTAGTTTTTTGTTTTTAAGATTCATTAGTTTATATAGATAGTGTTGTTGGTTATTTTGTATTTAATATTGTAACTATCACTGAAATAGCTTAATATTTTTTCAATTGGCTCATCATTAAAGTTAGCATTGAAAATTTCGTTTTTTAATTGCTCGTTTGTGATAATTATTTTTTTGTTGTAATGGCGTTCTAATTTTTTAGCAATATTTTCAAAAGGGATATTTCTAAAAAATAAACCACCTTGTATCCACGATGTGTAAATAAGTGTATTAACTTTTTGTGTAGTTATTTGTTGGTCTTTTTTGTTAAGTGTTCCTTTTGTGCTAGGAATTAGCATAGTGCCATTTTGAAGTGTTTGAGCATCTTTATACATGCCTACTGAACCTTCAACTAAAACAACATCGGTAGTAGTGTCTTCTGGGTAAGCAGATACATTAAATTCGGTGCCTAAAACTTCTACATTTAGGTTTTCAGCATTTACAATAAAAGGATGTTTTTTATCTTTTGTAACAGTAAAAAATGCTTCGCCAGTTAAAAATACTTCTCTGTTTTTTCCTTTAATAAACTTAACTGGGTATTTTAAAGATGTACCAGAGTTTAAATGTACAATGGTGCCATCAGACAATTGAACCTCAAATCGTTTTCCATAAGGAACGGTTAGTGTATTGTAAACTAGCGTTTCATTGTTGGTAGTATTGCTATATACAATTTGGTTTTTGGTTTGTACGCCAATTTGGTTTCCTTTAGCGTCAACTAATTGCATAGTGCCATCACTTTGTATAATTTTTATATCACCATTTTCTAATTGAAGTGTAATGCTTTCCGTTGGTATAACGCTAGTGTTTGTTTTTAAAAAAATATCGTTTTTATACAAATAGCCAATGCTTAAAAATAAAATGGCAACCGCGGCATATTTTAAAATTGTACGATTAGGTTTTAAATATCTAAGAATTTGCGTTTTTGAGTTTGATGTTTGGGTTAATGGATTTTCTAGTTTAGATATAATAGTATTCCAAGCGGCATCTTTATTCAGTATTTTTAAGAATTCTGTTCGTCTTAATTTTTTATGTTTTTTTAAGTATTCAATAAAAAATTGCTCGTTTTTAGAATCGTCTAGTAGCCATTGTTTTAATTCGAGAAATTCTTTTTCGCTTATATTTTTGGATGTGTATTTTGAAATAAGCTTTAATATATTAGGACTAACTGTATTCATTTTGGTTTTGTAAATATGTTATTTTAACACTAATGTGTGCTATATTAACTATAATAACAAAAAGCCAAAATGGGTGACAAAAAAAATAACTTTTTTAAATAAAAAAGAATAAAATGGTTATTTCTAGAACATTACGAAGTTGTTTTAAAGCTCTAGAATGATGGGTTTTAACGGTGTTTATTGAAATGCCAAATAAAGTCGCGACTTCTTTGTACTTAAGATTATCAAGTACTATCGCCTTAAATACTTCTTTACTTTTTAGAGGTAATGCTTCAATTTCATTGTGGATTTTTTTCTTTTCATCTTCAATAAATTTTGTATCCAAATCTTCATCAAAGATAAGTTTGTTAACTTGTTTTTCTATTTCAATAAAACTGAATTTTGATTTCTCTTTTAAAGCTAATAATGTATTGTTTTTAACCGATTTGTAAAGGTAAGGCGCAATGGTATCTTCAAGCTTCATGTATAATTTTTCATCCCAAAATTTAACAAATAAATCTTGAACAATATCTTCTGCCATTACAAAAGAATCGCAATATTTTAAAGCATATGTACTTAGTGGAATGTAGTATAAATCAAACAATTCCTTAAAAGCTTTTGGCTCTCCTTGTTTAAGCTTTTCAAGCATTAATTGTTCGTTTGACTTCATGGTATATAAAGTAAAAGTTTTATTTTCATTATACTATCCTGCGTTATCTTGATTTATATAGAAGTTAAGTATACGTAAGAATTTTTTTTATTTCAATAAAAATAGTTAACCTAATAAAATATACAAAGACTGATGGTTCATCCTATTAAGGAATAGGTTTAAAAAAACTAATATCAATATTTTAAAAATAAACCATTGTTATTTTTAAGCGATGGTCAATTTTATAAATAATTTATATGATAGTAAAAGTATGGGGTGAAGGTTTATTAACTTTACTTTTTAAGTGTTTTGTCTTTGTATTTTCCAGGACTTACACCTATGCGTTGTGAAAATGTTGAAGTAAAATGTTGTAATGAAGAAAAGCCACAAGCAAAAGCAATGTCAGACATATTCATGTCTTCACTGTTTTTTATTAAATCTATAGCTTTTTCAATTTTCAAATTTATTATGAAACTATTAGGTGGGTAGCCTGTGTGTTTTTTTACTTCATATGTAAATTTGGTTTTGCCCATGCCAAACATGTAAGCAAGATCATCAATAATCCATTTTTTATTAATATCATTAGTAACTATTTGGGTTAGTTTAATAATGAAATTGTCTTCTTCTTGAATTTTTTGTTCTCGAAGTGTTAAGTGTCTAAATAAGTCAATAAAAAAGTTCTCTATAATGTTGTTAACAACAATTTCAAAACCTTTTTCTTGATTTGATAATTCTTTTTCGAGTTCTAAAAAGTATTTTTTAAAAACTTTGGCTTTTTCAATAACAATGGCATTTTCATTGGTAATCATGGTTCCCAATTTTTTTTGGAATTTGTCCGATAGTTTTGTCCAAGCACCTAATTTAAGCGATATGTCTAAATCGTATGCGTCGGGTTTAATTACCATCCAATATATTTGACCAATATCCATTTTTCCTGTAGGACTTCCATTTAGTTGCCAAGGTGCTGTAACCGATAGGTTGTCTGGTAAAAGTTCTACTTCATTTTCATCAATTACCCATTGGTATTTACCACTATTAACAAAATGGATTTCAATACCATCATTTAAATGTGGGCGCATGGTTTCATCCATTCTCACTTTTGAAAATTTCATACTACCAAATTGTCTGATATAAGGAAAATGTTTTAATGGTCCTAAATCATCTTGATGCCACCAAATACCCTGATTTCCTGTTTTCTTTTTTTTGTTAGACGAATCGTTTTCTAAAGAATGTTCCATGTTTAACTTTTAAAATCTATTTTTTAAGTTGTATTAATTTTAAAAAGCAAATGTATTTATAAAATTGACCATCGCTTAAAATTAACACTATTTTGTTGTAAAAAAATCAATATTTATACAAAATTTAACAGTAGCAGTTGAATAGTGTTCTGCGTTTACGAAGAAAATAGCTACAGTTTATTAAATTCAAAATAAAAAATGTTAAACATAGCAATATTAGGACTTGGTGAAGGTCGTAGCACAATGTCGGCAGCTTTACAAAGCAAAAAGTTGAAATTGGTAAAAGTTTGCGATTTAAATGAATCGCTTTGTGTAAAACGAGCTGAAGAATTCAATTTTAAATCATACACAACCAATTACCAAGAGTTACTTGAAGATACATCCATAGATATAATTGCTATTTATACACCAGATCATTTACATGCAGAACATGTTAAACAAGCATTATTACATAATAAACACGTGGTTTGCACAAAACCTTTTATAGACGATTTAACAAAAGCTAAAGAGTTAATTGATATTTGTGCAAAAACAGGCAAAAAAGTATTTGTAGGTCAAAGTTCTAGATTTTCAGAGCCTATGCGCCGACAACGAAAAGAATTTAGTGAAGGTTTAATAGGCGATTTAATTACTGTTGAAGCACACTATCATGCTGATAATAGATGGTTTTTGGCTAAAGATTGGTCGTTATTAAATTCTTTTAAATGGTTGTATGGCGGCTTAAGTCATCCAGTAGATTTTATACGTTGGTATTTAAAAGACATAGAAGAAGTAATGGGTTATGGTATGATTAGTGATAATGGCCAACTAGCAGGTTTGAAAAATGAAGATGCTATGCATTTTATTTTTAAAGCTAAAGATGGAAGAATTGCTAGAGTAAGCGGTGTATATTCCTCACCTACCCAACCCACAAAAAGAGATAGTACATTAAGCTGCATTTTACGCGGAACACTTGGCGCAAGTCAAGCAGATTACCACGAACTTAGATATTCAGTAACCACTAAAGAAGGTGAAGAGCGTATTGTGTATTGGGGCGATGAAAAACTTAAATATTATTACCGTTTTGAAGGACAAACCCATCATGCAGGTGAGTATCAAAACTATTTAGAGTATTTTGTTGATAGTATTGAACAAGATTTTACAGCATACCCAAATATGATTGAAGGTATAGGTACTGTAGCGTTATTACAAGCTATGGATAGAAGTTTAGAAACAGGTATGCCCGTAAAAATTGCTAGTATAAAAGCAGAATATGGCATATAATACCTCCTTTATAAAATTGACCAACGCTTAAAAATAACAGTATTTTATTGTTATATTGTGAATATTAGCTGCCCTGTATTAAAAGTTAATCCGTTTTAGTATTGATAAAAAGCGGAATAATTATTTTTATAAGACAATTAATAGCAGTTAGAGAATTATTTATTATCAATCATAAAATTAAAATGAATATGAATAGCAACAGAAAAATAGCAATATTTTTATTAATCTTCTTTGTTGTGTTTTCTAGTCATGCTATCGATATATGGGTTAGTCCAAAAGGCGATGATACAAATTTAGGTACTAAAGAAAAACCTTTAGCAACCTTAAACATGGCTTTAAGAAAAGCAAGAGAATTACGCCGATTAAAAGATCCTTCAATAAAAGAAGGAATTCACATTTTTTTAATGGATGGTTTGTACACTTTAAATGAACCTATATTTATTAGACCGGAAGATTCAGGTACTGCAGAAAGTCCTACCACAATAGAAGCAGAAACCAATTCAAATCCTATTTTAAGTGGTGGTTTGGAAGTGAAAAACTGGAAATTAGCTGAAGCAGTAAATGGATTAAAATCAGGAACTGTTTGGGTTGCCGATGCACCTAAAAAAGCAGGAAACGTAATTGATTACAGACAATTATGGGTAAACGGAAAAAAAGCCGTTAGAGCTAAAAGCGCTTCTGGAAATAAAATGGACAGAATTTTATCTTGGGATAAATCTTCAGAAACCTGTTGGATTCCTTATAAAGATTCTTCAATTAAGTTTGAACCAGGTATGGAAATGTTCATAGTACAATGGTGGGCAATTGCCAATTTGCGTATTAAAGATATTGAAGTTCAAAAAGATAGTGCTAAACTTTATTTTGAACAACCTGAAAGTAGAATACAAAGCGAGCATCCTTGGCCAGCACCGTGGATTTCAAAAAACAACGGTAATTCAGCATTCTATTTAACAAATGGTATGTCTTTACTTAACGAGCCAGGAGAATGGTATTTAGATAAAAATCAAGCCAAAATATATTATTATCCAAAGCCAGGTGAGGCTATAAATAACACTAAAGTCATTATTCCTGTATTAGAAAATATTCTTGAAATTAAAGGAACTATTGATACACCTGTACATCATTTGTCGTTCAAAGGTATTTCCTTTCAGTATAGCAATTGGCTTCGTCCGTCTCAACAAGGGCATGTGCCATTGCAAGCAGGTATGTATTTGTTGGATGCCTATAAATTGAAAACACCAGGCACACCAAACCAAACCACTTTAGAAAATCAAGCTTGGGTTGGCAGACCAAGAGCAGCTGTAGAGTTTAATTATACAAATAACATCACGTTTGAAGGGTGTGTATTTAAGCATTTATCTTCAACTGGTTTAGATTTGAATAAAGGAACAAACCATAACACTATTCAAGGAAATCTATTTAAAGATATTGGAGGAAGTGCTATTAATTTGGGAGTTTTCTCTGAAGAAGCTTTTGAAGCACATTTACCATACAATCCAACCGATGAACGTGAAGTATGTTCAAACGAATTGATTGCCGATAATTTAATTACTAATGTAGCCAATGAAGATTGGGGGACTTTAGGAATAAGCGCTGGTTTTGTTAAAAATATAACAATAACACATAATGAAATTTCAGATGTTTCTTACTCAGGAATTTCGATGGGTTGGGGTTGGAATGCAACGCCTAATGTTATGAAGAATAATAAAATCATCGCTAATAAAATTCATCATTATGCCAAACATTTGCATGATGTAGCAGGTATTTATACCCTTTCCGCACAGCCTGAAAGTCTTATTGCAGAAAATTATATTGATAGTTTATACCACAGTCCATATGCTCACGACCCGTATTTATGGCTTTATTTATATACAGACGAAGGAACATCAAACGTCACCATAAAAAACAATTGGATTCCTGTTGAAAAAAATCTACAAAATAATAATGGTCCAGGAAATATATGGGAAAACAACAATCCTTATGTAGGTGAAAATATTAAGAAAAACGCAGGCATAAGAGAACCATACAAACATTTACAAAACGAGTTAGTAATTGATGAAAATTGGGGTTTACAAAAACTTCCCGAATTTGCAGCTATTGAATTGGTTGGAAAAGAGTTTGATATGGTTGCCATCAAAAAACTAGTAAAAAGTTTTAGAATAATAGATCAAGGTTATTACCAATGGAAAAACCATTTGGTTATTTATGGTAAAATGAACAGCGTTGAAAAACTAAAAGACAGACTTGCATTACTTGCGCCAAAAGCAGAGGTAAAAAGTTACGAAAACCCAATTTACAACTTCAATAATTTTGAAAGATGTAAAGATTCAAAACCAGCTCAAGAATGGGAACATATACTGTTAACCGCAAATTTGGTGGAAGATGAAAAACTTCAAAATGAATATCTAGAGTATCATAAAACACAATTTGAAACATGGCCAGAAGTTGCAGAAGGCTTTTGCAATGCTAGTTTTCAGCAATTGCAAGTATTTAAAAACGGTCGCCAATTAATGCTTGTTATTAGCATTCCTAAAGGTGAAAGTTTAGATAAATTAAACCCAAAAACAACCGAGAACAATCCGCGTGTAAACGATTGGAATGCGTTAATGAAAAAATATCAAACAGGAATTAAAGGCGCAAAACGCAATGAAACTTGGGTGTTTTTAAATAAACTGAATGCTAATTAACCACTAGCATTCAATATACTAACCAGAATAAATGAAGCAAACTAACCATCAATTTTTCGACTTTCTAGATTTTAACACCGACTTATCTTTAGAAGAAGGTGTTTCTAGACTTTGGAAAGCCTGTAGGCCAATTGATATTTCTCAAAATGGACAAGGTGTGGTTTTAATAGTGCCTTTTCAGTGCCAATTGTTATCTAATGAGATAGCGCCCGATACATCGGTTTCTCGAAAAAATTATCATGTATTTTTACGTGCTTTAGGCGAAAAAATACTGCGTGTAAGTATAGGTTTTGATAAAAAAATAGCCGAAACATCCGATATGCTTGAAGTTGCTGATGATTTGAATGAAATGACTCTTGCTATTGAAAAAACGCCTAAAGCATGGAAAGTTATAGATGCTAATGGTGTTTTAAGAGCAGTTTTTAATTTGTCAAATCCAGAAATTGACCATTGGAGCGATTTACTTCCTGAACCTGAAGAATCTATGGAAGCGGTTTTTTATCCTGACGGAAAAAAAGCAGTTATCTTAAACGCATACGACCAGTTTTTTCCAGCTAGAATGGATGCTATGTGTTTATCATTCATTGAAAAATATGGTAAGCCAAGTAAAGCATCTATTTCGTTTCATGCAAAACCAGATGAAAAGTTTGTAGGTACAGGTGAACGCTTCAATAAAATGGACTTATCTGGCCATACTTTTCAATTAAAAAATCAAGATGGTCAAGGCGTAAATAATAAACGAACGTATAAAAATATTCCGTTTTATCTGTCTAGTGAAATGTACGGTTTGTTTTTACATACATCAACCTATTGCAAATTCTCTATGGCCGATTTTTCCACTAAATCGGTACAACTATTAGTTGAAGAACCAGTTTTAGATATGTTTTTAATTGGTGAAGATTCACCCGAAAAAATCATCTATCAATATAAAAAATTAACAGGATTTCCAACAGTACCTCCAGTTTGGAGTTATGGTGTTTGGATGAGCAGAATGACCTATTTTTCAGAAGAAGAAGTAAATGAAATTTGTAATAGGTTACGAGCAGAAGATTACCCATGCGATGTTATTCATTTAGATACTGGTTGGTTTAAAACCGATTGGCTTTGCGAATGGAAATTTAATAATGAACGCTTTCCAAACCCAACGCGTTTTGTTTCAAATTTGAAAAAAAACGGGTATCGCGTAAGCTTATGGCAAATGCCTTATATCTCGGAAGATGCTGAACAATATGAAGAGGCAAAAACCAATAAGTACATGAGTACCTTGAATGCCGAAATAATTAAAGGTGGCTCAAACTTTAGTAATTTAGATTATGCAGGAACCATAGATTTTACATACCCCAAAGCAGTTGAATGGTATAAAGACTTATTAAGAGAGCTTTTAGATATGGGTGTTGCATGTATTAAAACCGATTTTGGTGAAGAAATACATTTAGACGCAAAGTATCATAATATGGCACCAGAATCTCTTAATAATTTATACGCATTGTTATATCAAAAAGCAGCTTTTGAAGTAACTCAAGAAGTTACAGGCGATGGTTTGGTTTGGGCAAGAGCAGGTTGGGCAGGTTGCCAACGCTATCCTATACATTGGGGTGGTGATGCAGCCGCATCTTGGGATGGTATGGCAGGATCTTTAAAAGGTGGATTGCATTTGGGTTTATCAGGCTTCGGTTTTTGGAGTCATGATGTGCCAGGGTTTCATGGTGTGCCTAATTTTATGAATTCGGTAATTCCAGACGATTTGTATGTGCGTTGGACGCAATTTGGCGTTTTTACGTCGCATATCCGCTATCACGGCACTTCAAAAAGAGAACCATATTACTATCCAAATGTAGCTTCAACAATAAGAAAGTGGTGGAAATTACGCTATGCGTTGCTTCCTTACATAATTGCTGAAGGCGAAAAAACGACTAACACAGGCTTTCCTGTTTTACGTGCCTTGTTAATGCATCATCCTAATGATAAGATGTGTTGGCATATAGATAATCAATACTATTTAGGTAACGATTTTTTAGTAGCGCCAATGATGAATTCCGAGAATAAAAGAGATGTTTATTTGCCAGAAGGAAATTGGATTAACTTTTTTACAGGTGAAATATTTACAGGTGAAAAATGGCTAAGAAATTTTGAAGCTTCACTGGAAGATATGCCTGTTTGGGTAAAAGTAGATACTAAAATCCCAATATATCCTGAAACGGTGAATTGTACTGATGACATGGATATGAACAAGACAATAACCATTAAAATAGATGCAAACTTCAAAGGTATTTGGAAGCATTTGGATTATATATAACAAAACAAACAACCATACTATAACAATTAAATAAATAAGACAATGAGTGCAGTTTTAACCAACGAACAAGTAAACCAGTTTCAAGAAGACGGGTTTTGTATTGTAAAAAATGTAATTCCACAAGAATTAATAGAGCGATTACGTGGTGAATGCCAAAGATTCATAAAAGAAAAAGATGATGAAATGGATAGAAAAGGTGTTGAGGTTGACGAAATTAACCACAAAGGAAAACGCTATTTTATAGCATTGCGTTACAAAGATAGTAAAACCATGCAAGACCTTATTTTTGGTGAAGAAATGGAGCAAATTACACGTAAAATTTTAGGAGATAATGTATTTCTATTCTTAGAACAATATGTTGTAAAAGCTGCTGATAAAGGTATGACGTTTTCATGGCATCAAGATTCGGGCTATTTAGATTTTGAACACAAACCTTATTTATCCATTTGGTGTCCGTTAGATGATGTAACCGAAGAAAATGGAACAGTATATTTATTGCCATATAAAGATGCAGGTACAGAAAAACGCATAAACCACGTGTTGCAAGAAGGTACAAATGATAAAATTGGTTATTTTGGTGATAATCCCGGAGTTCCTGCCATATTAAATGCTGGTGACGTAGCGTTGTTTTCTAGTACGTGTTTTCATAGAAGTGGTTCAAATACAACCAACAAATCGCGTCGTGTATTGTTAATTCAATATTCCGCAGAACCTATTTTAAAAAGTACAGGCGAACCACTTTATTGGGCAGAACCTTTTATTAAAGAAGGTGAAAACGTAAATGCATATGTTTAATATATTCTTAACCAACTAACCAAACAGCCACTTAAACTAAAAAAATGAATATATACGACCAATTAGAATTTCTTGACTTTGCTGTAGTAGGTATGTATCTTATTGCGCTAATAGCTATTGGTGCTTGGATAGGTTTCAGGCAAAAAAGACCAGCAGACGAGAATTATTTTCTAGCTGGAAACTCTTTAAATTGGACCAGTATTGGTTTTAATATGTGGGGAACCAATGTTGGACCTTCCATGTTAATCGCTTCGGCAAGTATAGGTTACACAACAGGTATTGTTGCAGGTAATTTTTCATGGTATGCATTCATATTCATTTTTTTATTAGCCGTTGTTTTTGCACCAAGATATTTAGGTGCTAAAGTTCAAACATTGCCGGAGTTTATGGGTAAACGTTTTGGCAATTCTACCCAAAATATATTGGCGTGGTACACTATAGTTACAGTGCTATTAAGTTGGTTGTCCTTAACCTTATTTGCTGGTGGAATTTTAATTCAGCAAATACTTAATTTACCTATGTGGGCATCGGTAGTTATATTGCTACTTATCGCAGGGTTTTTTACTATGGCTGGTGGACTAAAAACGATTGCTTATACCAACGTAATTCAAATGGTGTTGCTAATAATAGTTTCATTTTCATTAATGTGGGTTGGGTTGGATAAAGTTGGTGGTGTTAGTGCGTTAATTGATAAAACACCTTCCAATTATTGGAACTTGTTTTTGCCAAGTGAAGATGCTAACTATCCTTGGGTTGCCATTTTATTAGGTTATCCAATTATGGGTGTTTGGTTTTGGTGTACAGATCAATCCATGGTGCAATCCGTTTTAGGTGCAAAAAGTATAAAACAAGGTCAGTTAGGTGCTAATTTTACAGGTTGGCTTAAAATTATTGATGTGCCATTATTTATATTACCAGGTATTATGTGCTTCATATTATTTCCTAATTTATCTAATCCAGATGAAGCATATATGACTATGGTAACCGAACTGTTCCCTACAGGTATGAAAGGTTTAGTTATGGCAGTTTTAATAGCTGCATTAGTAAGTACCATTGATTCGGCATTAAATGCACTAAGCACGGTATTTACAATGGATATTTATGTGAAAAAATTTCAACCAGAAGCAAGTCAGAAAAAAATTGTAAAAGTTGGACATTTAGTTACTGTTTCTGGAGCTATTATTTCCATTTTTATCACTATGGCTATTGATAGTATTAAAGGGTTGAATTTGTTTGATGTGTTTCAATCGGTATTGGGCTTTATAGCACCTCCTATGTCTGTAGTATTTTTGTTTGGTGTTTTATGGAAAAAAACAACCACAAAAGCAGCTAACAGTATTTTAATTTTTGGAACACTTCTTAGCTTAACTGTTGGTGTATTATATCTTTGGGTGTTTCCAAATAATCCAGCTTCTGGTGTTAAAATTTGGCCTCATTTTCTGATTTTGTCTTTTTATATTTTCGTGTTTCTATCGCTAATGATTGTAGTTATTTCACAGTTGGATAAAAATGGCAATTCGTATCAAAGCACCTTAAATTATACCAAAGCAAAATTATCACCTAAGGTTAAATTCCTTTGGGCTGCATTAATTATTACAATGATTAGCCTATATCTGTTTTTCAACGGACACTAAACTAAATTAAAATAACAATATGATTAAAAACACGAACGATGCTAGTAAAAACCCACCAGCATTACGTATTGATATAAATTATAACACCTGCGATGAATTACCTTCGTTTTCAAAAGGTCCAAAAGGAAATGATAGGGAAAAACATGAAGCTATAGCCAAAGCAGGATTTCAAGGTATTCAAGATGGCGATCCGCAACTTTGTATAGAATTTAACTTGCAATTAACAGCGCATGCTCGAATTAATAAAGTGGGCGATTTAGATGCCTTAATGCCTGTTTGGAAAAGTAAAAATTACAATTGTGCAACCATTCATTTAGGTTGGGGTATGGAAACCGATGCCGAAATGGATGCATTAGTTCAATACGTATTGGATACATCGGTAAAGTACAATTTTCCAATTTACATCGAAACCCATCGCGCTACCATTACTCAAGATTTGTTTAGAACAGTTCAGCTTACAAAACGCTTCCCAGAAGTGCGTTTTAATGGCGACTTTTCGCATTGGTATACAGGGCAGGAAATGGTATATGGTGGTATTGAAAACAAATGGGACTTCATACAACCCGTTTTTGATAGAGTTCGTTTTATGCACGGTCGTATAGGTAACCCTGGAAGCATACAAGTTGATGTAAAAGATGAAAATGCAGATTACGTTCAGCATTTTAAAGAAATGTGGAAACGCTCGTTTTTAGGATTTTTAAAGTCGGCAAAACCCGGTGATTATATTTGTTTTACTATAGAATTACTAAAAGCCGAAATATTTTACGAACGCACCATTTACAGTCAAGATGGACATGAAATTGAAGAAGGCGATCGTTGGCAACAAGCATTACTGTATAAAGAAATAATTAAAGAATGCTGGGAAGCAGCTCAAAAAGAATTAAATTAAAACTTTTAAAAGGTGCTATAACATGATGAAATTAAGTAAGAAAATTGATTTGTTTTCATAAGGAAGTAAAAATAGCAGCGAAAGGATATTCAATATTAAATGGAACAGTAATAAAAACGCATTATAAAAATATTAAATAAAGAATGGAACAAAAAACTGGAAGTTTAAAAAGCACTATAGCAGTATCGCTTACAAATTATCTTGATGCAGGTGCAATTGTTGCAGGCGCAAGCGGATTGACGCTTTGGCAAAATTACCTCGGACTTACCGAAGGACATCTTGGTTGGCTTAACGCTATTAGTGCCAACTGTTTTGGAGCTGCTATTGGAGCGATTTTTGGCGGGTTTCTTGCTGATAAATACGGACGAAAAACCATTTATACCTACAATATGCTTGTGTATATGTTGGGTATTGCCATTATCATGTTTACGGTCAATTTTCCGATGCTCTTAACTGGATTTCTTATTACAGGTATTTCAGTAGGTGTGGGTGTTCCTGCTTCATGGACATATATTTCTGAAAATTCTGAAGTTGGTAATCGTGGGCGCAATATGGGTATTTCTCAGTTTGCCTGGGGTGTTGGTCCAACTATCATTTTGCTTTTAGGCATGTTGTTTGCTCCTGGTAAAGCCGATGCTTCAGCAGGTGTGTTATTTGATTATGTACAGAAAATTGCAGCACTTTTTATTGGTAACGATGCAAGTGTTGAAGCAGTTAATGTGTTTAGTAGTCGAATTATTTTTGGCTCGTTGTTTATTGTTGCCTTTATCGCATGGAATCTTCAGCGAAAACTAAATGAATCAAAAGATTGGCAAGAAGCTAAACAAGTTCAAGGTAAAGACAATCAACCAAGTGTTTTTGCATCATTTGGTACACTTTTCACCAATAAAGTAAATATTCGTACCATGCTTTTTCTTGCAAGTATTTATGTTACTTGGAATATGGTTGCTTCCGTGATGGGTTTCTTTCAACAGCACATTTATGAAACCGCAGGCGGTCTTTCCAACGGAGAAGCGAACATGATATCAGCTGTACAATGGATTGTGATTATTGCTGTTACTTATTTTGGATTTGCCATGATAGTTGATAAAGTAAATCAGCGTCTATTATATTTTGTTGGCACTTTAATAGGTGTTGCAGCATGGTGCATTCTCATTTTTGTAGGCATTAAAAATACATTTGCCTTATGGACGTTCACTATACTTTGGGGTGTTCATGCAGGGATAAGTGTGCAAGCATTTTATGCGCTTTGGGCTTCAGAACTTTTTCCTGCTCAATATCGCGCCGCAGCACAAGGTGTTATGTTTTTTCTAGTAAGAGGCATCGCTGCAGTATGGGGGTTAGGTTTTGTTAATATTTACGGTGAAAACGGTGAAGGATTTAACACAGCTGCCTACATCATGGTAGGATTACTTCTGGTTGCATTAATAATAGGGACTATTTGGACGCCAAAAACCCGAGGCAAAACGTTACAACAAATTACTGATGAAAGATACGGAGACAATATTTAAAACTGTTTTGTAGTATCAAAATAAATAAACTAATGAATAAATCTTTTTTACCAAATGACACGTCTGTTTCAACATGGATTTGGTATCCGGGTGATTATGAAATTTGGCTAAGCAATAAAATGCAGGTAAGACGCACCGAGCGGGAAGCTGTTTTTCCGCCGCTTTGGCGGTATTACAGTCCGTATCCTTTGGTAACCTTTCAAACCGAAGTGGATATTCCTGAAGCAGATGATGTAAAAATTTATTCAGAAGGTTCTTTTCAATTATTAGTAGATGATGTTCAAATTTATGGGCAGCCAAAATCAATTAAAATACCGTCTGGAAAACATAAAATATCTTTAAAAGTTTATAATCAAGAAGTGTTACCAGCTATTTTTATGGATGGTAAATATGTAAAATCAAATAGTTCTTGGGTAGTAACAAATGAAGATAAATTGTGGATTGATGAAACGGGCAAAGCACAACAAGCAGGAACACCTTGGATGCCTGTTGGAACTTGGAATTTTAATTCACCCGAAAATAAACCATCAGAATTTCAACTTAAAACCGAGCCTTGGAATGCCAAAAAGGTAGAAAAAGTAGGTCTTAGCGAATTAATAGACTTTGGCAAAGAAACCTTCGGCTACATTAAAATTCATGGTTTAAAAGGAAAAGGGAAATTAGCGTTGTATTATGGTGAATCGCGAGAAGAAGCTTTAGATTCCGTCAAATGCGAAACATTAGATTATTTAGAATTTGATGGCACGCAACCTGAAACCTACACACACCATGGGTCAAAAGCATTTCGATATGTTCAAGTACAAGCAGACGCATCAGTAACATACGATTCTGTTTCCATGCTGTATGAATATTTACCATTGGATTATCGAGGTAGCTTTAAATCTTCAGACGATTTATTGAACAACATTTGGGATGTTTCGGCTTACACCATGCATTTAACCACGCGCGAATTCTTTATTGATGGTATTAAACGCGACCGTTGGATATGGTCTGGTGATGCCTATCAAAGTTATTTGATGAACTATTATTTGTTTTTTGATTCACCATCAGTAGAACGTACCTTATTGGCACTTCGCGGCAAAGAACCAGTAACGGCACACATCAATATTATAATGGATTATTCGTTGTATTGGTTTGTTGGTATTTACGATTACTATTTATATACTGGCGATACAAAGTTTATAAAGACGTTTTATCAACGAATGAAAACGCTTATGGATTACTGTTTGGGCAGAAGAAATAAAAACGGATTTCTAGAACCATTGGAAGGAGATTGGGTTTTTATTGATTGGGCAGATGGTTTGCCAAAAACAGGCGAAGTAAGTTTTGAACAAATGCTTTTAGTGCGAAGTTTAGAAGCTATGGCAGTTAGTGCCGAAATAGCAAGTGAAACTGAAGACCAAAAACTGTATCAAAAATTAGCCAATGACTTAAAAACAAAATTGTTTGATGTGTTTTGGGATGAAAAAGAAAACATTATGAAGCATCAGCGTATTGATGGAAAAATACAAGACATTGTTACCAGATACGCCAATATGTTTGGTATCTTTTTCAATTATTTTAATGAAGACCAAAAACAAAGCGTAAAAAACAAGGTGTTGCTTAATGATGATGTTCTACAAATCACCACACCATATATGCGATTTTACGAGTTAGAAGCCTTATGTGCTATGGGCGAACAAAAATTCGTGTTGGATGAAATTCGAGATTATTGGGGTGGTATGTTAGCAAATGATGCCACATCATTTTGGGAAAAATACGATCCAAAACAAAGTGGAAAAGACCATTTAGAAATGTACGGACGTCCTTATGGAAAAAGCCTGTGTCACGCTTGGGGTGCTAGCCCAATTTACCTTTTCGGAAAATATTATTTGGGTGTAAAACCAACAAAACCCGGGTATGCAGAATATGAAATTAAACCAAATTTAGGTGGTTTACAATGGATAGAAGGTAAAGTGCCAATACCAAATGGAGATGTTTCATTATATTGTAGTACAAACGAAATTAAATTAAAGGCTTCAAATGGTATGGGTGCTTTAATCATTAACAGTAAAAGTAAACCAACTTCAAATTATGGTAACATAACTATTTTAGGAAAACACCAATACCAATTGAAAATTCAACCAAATACACCATATCATATTAATTACAAAGCATTATAAATACGATGATTAAAATTAGATTTATATTTATTTTAGTAAGCACTTTAGGATGTCTTTTGGGGAATTCTCAAAACGCAATTCCGAGTTGGCAACCAGCTTCTTATAAAATTGTCGGCTCTAATTATCAAACCTTTACTACAACACAATATGCACACGTTTTTTCTGGAAGCAAGCATAATGTTGTTCGTTTAGCACCCGAATTAAAAGGTTTAACAGGTATTAAATTACCTTATAAAACTGATAACCCATTAAAATTGAAATTTAATGAGCCAGTAAAAGTGATTGTTGGTGTTTTTAAAGATGAAAATTCAAATATCAAAGCGAATAAAAATGCGCAGCTTGTTTTACAAAATGGACTAACTATTTCTGGTTTGTCATTTGTAGATGTGTATGCTATGCCATATTCAAAGGGAACACATGTTATTAATACATCTGGTTTATGCACCGTTTTGGGCGTTATAAAAGCAAATGAAACATTGAATTTTCGAAATGCAGAATGTCCAGATGGCAACCTTTGGAATCCAACTTTTATAGTTGAAGGCTTTTCAGATGAAAAACCATTATTTGAAATTATTGGCGGTCAAAATTCACCAGTAGTTGATGAAGGCATGCCTGGAACCGAAGGTATCCAAGGTGGTTTTGAAGGTGGTCGTGTTGTAAAAGTTGGTGATAGGTATCATATGTTTCCAACAGAACGCGCTGGAGAAGTTGGGGTTGAAGCCTATTACGATCGTGTAAAAACTAAAATTGGGCATTGGACAAGTACAGACGCCATAAACTGGAAACGTGAATCTACCATTTTACAAGCTAGTGGAACATATGCCATAACTGAAGATGATAACCCAATGAACGATAGGCGTGCAGCCATTTGGTCGTACATGCCTGTTTTTAATGAAGTGGCAAATAAATGGTATGGCTATTATTTGGCATATACTGTTCATAAAGAGATTGAACCAAACCATTCTTTTGGGCGTATTTGGAGATGCGAATCTATTGTTGATGGTATAGAAGGCATTGGTGGTCCATATAAAGATATTGGCATTATTATTGAGCCTGGTTTAAATTCAAAGCCATGGGAAGGCCGTCAAGGTGTCGCTTCTTTTTTTCCATATAAAGTGAGTGAAAATGAATGGTTAGGTTTTTATAGCGGTGCGTATCCGTTTAAAACTTGGGACGATTATCCTAAGAAATCAGGAAAAGGCTGGTTTGTAGGACTTGCTAAATCCAATAGTTTAGAAGGACCTTGGAAACGTTTAGATGCAACAATAAATCCAATAACATCGATGCATCCTTTTTTTGTTGAAAATCCAATTGTTAGTCAGTTGCCCGATGGAACATACATAGCTGTTTTTGATGGAGGTCCAGAAGGTTGGGGGCATCATTTACCAAATATGATGGCGTATAGTTTGTCTAAAGATGGTTTAAAATGGTCGGAAGCACGCTATTTACCAATTGAAACCAAAGTTGATAAATGGTGGGATATTATGCGAACGCCTTTATGTTTACTTCCCGAAGGGAACGATATTTACACCATTGTATATGCTGCCATCGATTTGAAAAGAAGATTTCATCCTATGGGTATGGTAAAAGTTAAATTGAATAAAGAAGCACTAGCTGAAAGACTTCAAAAGTTATAGAATAAATGAGAAAATTAAAAAACGTAATCATTATTTCAATTTCAATTGTTTTTATTGGATGTGGAACTTCAAAATATAAAAAACGTGATATCACAAACGATGTCATGCTAGAGATTTACAACGAAATTAAAACACCTTATAAATACGGCTTGGTGATGGTGCCAACCGATAATTCCTATAAAATGGATTGTCCAAGTGTCTTCAAAAAAGATGGAAAATGGTATATGACCTATTTGATTTTTGAAGGTAGAGGTTATGAAACTTGGTTGGCAGAAAGTGATGATTTACTCAATTGGAAACATTTAGGTAAAGTTATGTCGTTTTCAAAAGATAGTACGGAATGGGATGTAAACCAAAAAGCAGGATACATTGCTTTGCAAGATCCTACTTGGGGCGGTTCTTATGAATGGAAGAAATATGATGATAAGTATTGGATGAGTTATTTTGGAGGAAATACAACTGGTTATGAAGCAGGTATTTTATCAATGGGAATGGCTTATACCAATAAATTGCCAACAACACCGCATGAATTTCAACGATTGGAAAAACCAGTTTTGTCTCCGCATGATTCAAACGTTAAATGGTGGGATAATAGCACCATGTATAAAAGTTCGGTAATTCAAGATGTTGCTAAAGAAACGGGACATGAGTTTATCATGTATTACAATGCGCGAGGTGATAGTATTAATCCTGCTAAAGGTGCAGAGCGTATTGCTATGGCAGTGTCTAACGATATGAAACAATGGGAACGTTATGGCGATAAACCGTTGATTAATCATCATAAAGGTATTTCGGGTGATGCTTTTATCCAACGAATCAACAATACCTGGGTAATGTTTTATTTTGGTGCTTTTTGGACTGGTTGGAACCAAGGTGCTTTTAATCGTTTTGCAGTTTCGAACGATTTAATACATTGGAAAGATTGGGAAGGCGATGATTTAATTAAATCAACTGAAGATTATGATAATTTATTTGCGCATAAATCTTTCGTAGTGAAAGATAATGGTATTGTGTATCATTTTTATTGTGCCGTAAACAAAAAAGAACAGCGTGGTATCGCGGTAGCAACATCCAAAGATATTGGTAAAAGTAATTTGCATTTTGTAAAGCTAGATGATGAAAAAAAGTAACATTCTTATATGTTTTTTGATTGGTAGTTTTTGGATTGCAAAATCCCAAACCGTTAGTGGCGAACCTGCCGGCATTCCAGAAGCACCCCAAAAATATAGTTTTGCACCATGGGAAGATCCTTTGGTAACCAGCATCAATAGACAGCCAGCAAGAGCAACAGCCTATTCATATAAAACCGTAGAAGATGCATTGGAAGGTAACCGAGAGAAAAGTAGGTTATTGATGTTAAATGGTAAATGGGATTTTAAATATTCAGTAAATCTTCAGCAAGCTCCTAAAGATTTTTACAAACAAGAAGTCAAGAATTGGGATAAAATAGATGTGCCTTCCAATTGGGAATTAAAAGGTTATGATATTCCCATTTATAAAAGTGCAGTTTATCCGTTTCGACCTGTAAACCCACCGTTTGTACCTAAAGACACCAATGGTATTGGCTCCTATCAGCATAAATTTAAAGTGCCAAGTGAATGGAATAACATGACGGTAACATTGCATTTTGGTGGTGTAAGTTCAGCATTTCAAGTATGGTTAAATGGCGAATTTGTGGGTTATGGTGAAGATAGTTGTTTGCCTTCAGAGTTTAATATTTCACCGTATTTAAAGGAAGGTGAAAACGTATTGTCGGTTCAAGTGATTCGTTATAGTGATGGAGCCTATCTAGAAGACCAAGACCATTGGCGTATGAGTGGTATTCAGCGCGAAGTGTTTGTTATGGCAGAACCAAAATTGCGAATTCAGGATTTTTTCTATCAAACAAAATTGGATAAAAAGTATGAAGATGCCGTGTTTCAATTGCGTCCGAAACTTGAAAATCTAACGGGTGCAAATGTGAAAAAAGCTTCGTTTGAATTTCAATTGTACAATGCTGAAAACGAAGTGCTTTTCACCAAACCTATCGATACATTGGCAATAGCAATTGTTAATGAAAGTTATCCACGATTAGATAATGTACGTTTTGGTTTCTTTGAAAAAAAGATTGAAAAACCTAAAAAGTGGAGTTCTGAAACACCCAATTTATATACTTTGGTGATGACTTTAAAGGATGAAAACGGCAATATTTCAGAAGTGAAATCGTGTAAAGTAGGTTTTCGTGCTATTGAGTTTTCAAAAGAAAATGGCAAGCTTTTAATCAACGGAAAAGAAACCTATGTTTATGGTGTTAATCGTCACGATCATCACCCCATTCGCGGAAAAGCATTAAAAAGACAAGATATTGAAGACGATTTAAAAACCATCAAGCAATTCAATTTCAATACCATAAGAACAAGTCATTATCCAAACGACCCTTATTTTTATGAGTTGTGTGATGCATACGGTATTATGGTTATGGACGAAGCTAATTTAGAAACACATGGTTTAGGTGGAAAATTAAGTAATGATACCCAATGGACGCATGCGTATTTAGAGCGTATGAGTAGAATGGTTGAACGAGATAAAAATCACCCGAGTGTGGTATTTTGGAGTTTGGGTAACGAAGCTGGAAAAGGTCCAAACCATGCAGCCATGGCTAGTTGGACACACGATTTTGATATTACCAGACCTGTACATTATGAACCAGCGCAAGGCAACCCAAGATTGGATGGTTACATTGATGAACGCGACCCAAGATACCCTAAAACAGTTGACCACGCACACCGTTTTGAAAACCCGCAAGATGAACCTTATGTAGATATGGTGAGTCGTTTTTATCCAGGTGTTTTTACGCCTAAATTTTTAGTTGATACTAAAGCAGATATACGTCCTATTTTGTTTGTAGAGTATTCACATTCTATGGGAAATTCCACAGGAAATTTAAAAGAACTTTGGGATGAATTTCGTTCGTTACCACGAATAATTGGTGGTTGTATTTGGGATTTTAAAGACCAAGGGTTGTTAAAAACAGATAAAAATACCGGACAGGAATTTTATGCCTATGGTGGCGATTTTGGTGAAAAACTACACGACGGTAATTTTTGTATCAACGGTATTGTAGCTTCTGATGGTAGGCCAAAAGCAGCTATGTACGAAAACAAATGGGTGTATCAACCAGTTACGTGTAGTTTGGATGGAAACCAATTAACAATCAAAAACCGTCAAGCAACAAATTCGTTAGAAAATTACATGCCTGTTTTGCAAATTCTTGAAAATGGCCATGTTGCCAAGGAAGTTGTATTAAATCGTTTCAAAGTAGAAGCAGGAACAGAAACGGTTTTCAATATTGAAAAGTTTCTACCGAAGTTAAAATCGGGCGCAGAATATTTTTTAAATATTCAATTTCAATTAGCTCAAGATGAAATTTGGGCAAAAAAAGGATTTGTTGTTGCGGAAGATCAATTTTTATTACAGAAGAAAGATGTTGTATCATATCTTTCAAAAAATAAAGAGTCAATTTCAGCTATAGAGTCAAATGAAGTTATTTCAGTAAAAGGAGCATTATTCAATATCGATATCAATAAAAAAGACGGCGCACTAACTTCTTATGTTTTCAACGGAAAAGAACAAGTTTTTGCTCCACTATTACCAAATTTCACCCGTCCGTTAACCGATAATGATAAGAAAGGTTGGAAGCCGCAAAAAGTTTTAAAACCTTGGTATGAAGCGAAACCAATATTAAAGTCTATTAAAACTGAAAAATTAGGCAATGAAGTACTTATTATTTCTAATTACGAAGTAATAAAAGATAGTGCACAAGTAACGGTTTCATATACCATAAAACCAGATGGTATTATAAAAGTTGATTATCAGCTAAAAGCTTCGGAAGCATTACCAAACATTCCAAAAGTGGGTATGCAAATGGGTATTAAAAACGATTTCAAACAAATTTCATGGTACGGAAAAGGTGCGTTGGAAAACTATATTGATAGAAATCACGGATTTCCTATTGAATGCTATTCGCTTCCTTTAGAAAAATTCACCGAACCCTATGTCATGCCACAAGAAAACGGCAATCGAACAGATGTGAGATGGATGAGTTTTTCAACCCAAAACAAAAACGAAGGTTTATTGGTGATGAGTAAAAACCAAGCGCTTTGCATGAGTGCATGGGCAAACACCCAAAAAAATATTAATGAAGCAAAACATACGTTCGATTTGATTGATGCTGGTTTTTTAACCGTAAATATCGACCTCATTCAAATGGGTATTGGAGGTAATGATAGTTGGTCGCCAGTAGCTGCACCTTTAGAAACCTATCAAATACCATCTAAAAATTATGAATACGGTTTTTATATAGTGCCATTTAAATCGAATAAAGAAGGATTAAAAAGTACATTGGATAAATTTCAATATTAAATGAAAAAAGCAACAAAATATTTGTGTCTATTTTTGGTTGTTTTATGTATGTTTTCATGTAAGGAAACCCAAGTAATTAGCACATCTTATTTTAAGCCTACTCAAGAAACAGCAAAATCTTGGGTGTATTGGTATTGGTTAAAAAGTGCCTATTCCAAAGAAGGTATTACAGCCGATTTAGAAGCCATGAAAAGTGCAGGCTTAAGAGGCGCTTATTTAATGACTATAAAAGGACCAACAGAACCACCGTTAATAGAACCGCCAGTTTTACAATTAAGCAAAGAATTTTGGGACATGGTACATTGGGCATTAACCGAAGCAGACAGATTGGATTTAAAAATTGCTTTCCATCCAGCCGATGGTTTTGCTGTTGCTGGTGGTCCATGGATTACGCCAGAAATGTCTATGCAAAAAGTAGTTTGGGCAGATACGCTTGTTTATGAAAATAGAACGAGAAATTTAAAACTGCCAGTTCCTCAACATTTCGAAACTTACTATAAAGACATTGCTACCTTTGCAATACCAGTTAATGAAGCTTTTAAAACGTCCATAGAAATTCAACCTAAAATAACCACTTCTAATAGTGAAGCTGCGGTGTTTTTAACGGATAATTCAAAAGAACAAACACAATTCAGATTAAATGAAGTTGGTTGGATTCAATATGAATTTGATCAGCCATTTACTTGTAAATCCATTCAAATTGAAACAAAAGGCAATAACTATCAAGCACACCGATTATTGGTTGAGGTAAGTGATGATGGTAAAACTTTTAAAAGTTTAGGCAGGTTAGAAACACCACGCCACGGTTGGCAAGATACAGATGCTTTTTACACACATAGCATTGTTCCAGCAACAGCTAAGTATTTCAGGTTTATTTATAATCCTGAAGGCACCGAACCTGGAGCTGAAGATTTAGATTCAGCTAAATGGAATCAAGGTTTGAAGGTGGCAAAAATTATACTTTCTAATGAACCTTTAATTGAAAATTATCAAGGTAAATCTGGTGCTGTTTGGCGTGTTAGTTCATTAACAACAGAAGATAAGATAACAAATCAAGATTGTGTTGATACATCCAAAATGATTAACATTTCTAATTTTGTAGATAACAATGGTGTTTTAAACTGGGAAATTCCAAAAGGAAGGTGGCGTATCATGCGCTTTGGGCATACGTCTACAGGTCATGAAAACGCAACAGGTGGTGCAGGAAAAGGTTTGGAAGTTGATAAATTTAACCCTGAAGCTATTCGTTTTCAGCTAGACCATTGGTTTGGTGAAATGCTTAGAACTGCTGGTCCAGAATTGGCTTCAAAAGTTGTAGAAATCCTACATATGGATAGTTGGGAATGTGGTAGTCAAAATTGGTCGCCCGTTTTTCGAGATGAATTTAAAAAACGCCGAGGTTACGATATTGTAGCGTATTTGCCTGTGATGGCTGGAATTCCATTAAATGACATACAAACTTCAGAAAGTATTCTATACGATGTTAGAAAAACCATTTCCGAATTAATTGCCGATAATTTCTTTGGAACTTTAGCCAATGAAGCTAAAAAAGCAGGCGTTAAATTCAGTGCAGAAAATGTAGCCCCAACCATGACAAGTGATGCCTTGTTACATTTTAAATATATTGATTACCCTAGTGGCGAATTTTGGTTTCGAAGCCCAACGCACGATAAACCTTTTGATATGTTGGATGCTATTTCTGGCGGCCATATTTACGGTAAAGATATCATTCAAGCGGAAGCATTTACACAACTTCGTATGGACTGGGACGAGCATCCAGGAAATTTAAAAACATTGGCCGATAGAAATTATGCTTTAGGAATTAACCGTTTTTTTTATCATGTGTTTGTTCATAACCCGTGGTTGGATAGAAAACCTGGTATGACTTTAGACCCAATTGGTACTTTTTTTCAGCGCGACCAAACATGGTGGAAACCCGGAAAAGCGTTTTTCGATTATTGTAAAAATGTGCAGTTTCAGCTTCAAAAAGGATATCCTGTTATTGATTTAGCAGTTTTTACAGGTGAAGATATTCCGTCAAGGTCGGTATTACCCGATAGGTTAGTACCATTTATTCCAAATATTTTTGGTGAAGATAGGGTTGCTTCAGAAAAAGTACGATTAGAAAATATGGGGCAACCTTCCGCACACATGCCTAAAGAAGTACGCTATTCAAAAAATAGCACCGATTTATCCGCATGGACAAATGCTTTAAATGGCTATAAATATACGTCGTTTAATACTGATGTATTGTTGAATGATGCTAAAGTAGTAAATGGCAAAGTGGTTTTTAGAGGCGGTATTGAATACAGTGCATTATTGTTTTTAGGAAACAGAAAATTATCGCCAAATAATATAATGTCTTTGGAAGTGGCTCAAAAAATGTTGACGTTGGTAAAAGAAGGTGCAACTATTTTTGTTGCTGAAAAACCAACTAAAATGACCGGTTTTTTATCATCTTCAGAAAAAGAACAATGGCAACATGTTATAGACGAATTATGGAATAGTAAAGGAAAACAACAATGGCAATTAGGAAAAGGAATTGTTGTGAAGTTGCCATATTTAGAACAAACTTTTGAGAAATTAGGATTTGTTCCAGATGTGATGGTCTATAAAAAACCACAAACCATTGCATGGACACATCGGAAAAATGCCGATAGTGATATTTATTTTTTATCAAATCAATTGGAAGAAAACGTGGTTAGAACATTGTCGTTCAGAATTTTAAAAAAAACACCTTATTTACACCATCCAATAACAGGTATTGAAACCGAAATTAAAAATTGGAAAATTGAAAATGGACGAACTATCATTCCGTTACAATTTGATAAAAATGAATCATTTTTCATTATTTTTAAAGAACCAACTAGTAAAACAAGTTCTAGTGAAAAGCAAAATTGGTCGGATTTTGAAACGGTTGAAATTTTAAATGAAGATTGGATACTTCAATTTGATAAATTATATAAAGGACCTTCAAAACCTATTAAAATTAATAAATTGTTTGATTGGAGTACTTCTGAAAATGATAGTATTACATATTATTCAGGAACTGTTAGCTATTCAAAAACCTTCAATTGGAATATATCTGAAACTAAAGATTTGTATTTGAATTTTGAAGACGTTAACAACATAGCAGAAGTCAACTTAAACGGAAAAAATTGTGGCATCATTTGGACGTTTCCGTACCGTATTAATATTTCCGAAGCCATAAAAAAAGGAGAAAACAAGTTAGAAATAAAAGTAACCAATACGTGGGCAAACCGATTGATAGGTGACCAAAAATTACCAGAAAAAGACCAATTTACATGGACAACAGCTCCTTATCGATTAGATGGAAACCCACTATTAAAAGCAGGATTACTGGGTGCAATAACTATTAAAAAAGAAATAAAAAAGTAAGATGAAAAAATTAATTATCATTACAATTTTTTGCTTTTCGGCAGTATTTCAAGCGCATGCCGAAATAAAATTACCAGCATTATTTACCGATAATATGATGCTACAACAACAAATGGAAACACCAATTTGGGGTTGGGCAACTAAAAACGGAAAAGTTTCGATAACAACTTCATGGGATTCAAAAACCTATGAAGCAAATGTTGATAAGCAAGGTAAATGGAAAACAAAAGTAAAAACACCTATAGCAGGTGGAACTTTTGAAATTGTTATTAAAGAAGGTTCAGAAACTAAAATCATTAAAAATATACTAATTGGCGAAGTTTGGTTGTGTTCTGGACAGTCAAATATGGAAATGCCATTAAAGGGATTTACAGGGCAACCAGTTTTGGGCGGTAATGAAGCTATTGTAAATTCTACAAATAACAATATCAGGTTTATAAGTGTGCCAAGAGCAACCGTATTATCTCCTACAGATGATTTTGAAGGCAGTTGGCAAGTTGCTTCACCTCAAACTACAGGAAATTTTAGCGCAACCGCTTGGTATTTTGGAAGCCTAATTCAAAAAGTTTTAAATGTACCTGTTGGCTTGATAGAAGTGTCTTACGGCGGCTCAAATGTTGAAGCTTGGATGAATGCTGAAATGCTTAAAGACTTTAAAAACATAACCATTCCAACTAAAAAAGAAGATTTTAAAGAAGCTCCTAACCGCGAACCAACTACCTTGTTTAACGGTATGCTATCGCCAACAATTGGTTACGGTATTAAAGGTGCTATTTGGTATCAAGGCGAATCAAACCGCGATAAACCATTTGAATATAAAGCTTTGTTTAAAAAAATGGTATCAAGTTGGAGAAGTTTATGGAATCAAGGTGAGTTTCCTTTTTATTTTGTTCAAATTGCACCGTTTGATTATACACGTTATCATCCAAATAATTATTTAGCAAAATATAATTCGGCTTATTTGCGAGAAGCACAATTGCAAGCTTCAAAAGAAATACCAAACTCTGCAATGGCAGTTATTATGGATATTGGTGAAAAGGACAATATTCACCCAATAGAAAAACAAAAAGGCGGTAGCCGATTAGCGTATTTAGCCTTAGCAAAAACCTATGGAATAAGTGGGTTTGAATTTGAAAGTCCAGAGTTTAACGCCATGGAAATAAAAGGAAGCATTGTAACAGTATCATTCAATAATGTGCCAAATGGCATTACATCATATAATAAAGAAGTAACAGGTTTTGAAATTGCAGGAGAAGACCAAGTGTTTTATCCAGCGCAAGCAACACTTCGAAGTAAATCGGTTTTATTATCATCAACTCGTGTTGAAAAACCTGTAGCCGTTCGCTATTTGTTTAAAGATTTTACTACTGCCGAAATTTTTAGTGTTGGTGGGTTGCCTATGTCGTCATTCAGAACAGATACGTGGTATAAAGATTAATTTTTTTTGATAATGAAACACCTAATAATCTTCATGTTTTTGGTTTTTACGCTTTCCGCGGAAGCGCAACTACCTGTGCTTGAAAATTACAATCAGGTTTGGAACACACAAAGCAAAAACTCATCCGAGTCAATGCCGTTAGGTGGTGGCGATATTGGGTTGAATGTTTGGGTTGAAAATGGCAACGTATATTTCTATGTTTCAAGAAGTGGCACGTTTGATGAGCATAATACCTTGTTAAAATTAGGACGTGTAAAAGTAGAGCTAACTCCCAACCCATTTAAAGATGATTATGGTTTTCATCAAGAATTGGTTTTAAAAGATGGTTATGTTACAATAGCTCAAAATAATACTAAAATAAAGTTTTGGGTTGATGTTTTTAACCCAGTAATTCATTTGGATTTAGAAAGTGAATCACCTTTAAAAATGAAAGCTTCCTATGAAAGTTGGCGTTACAAAAACCGCGACGTAAAAGGGAAAGCAAATAATGCAAACTCCTACAAATGGGCGCCACAAGGAGATATCATTACTTACCAAGATTCTATTGTTTTTGAAAATGATGGTGTTAAATTTTACCATAGAAATAGGGAACAAACCGTTTTTGATGTAGTAGTAAGGCAACAAAAAATGGAATCAGTTAAAAGCCAAATGATGAATCCGATAAAACATCTCACTTTTGGCGGCTTTATGCAAGGTGCCAACATGAAATATGCAGGAACATACACTGGGAAGTATATTGATACCGATTTTAAAGGGTTTAGTTTGGAAAATGTCAAACCAAGTAAAAAGCATCAACTAAAACTGTTTTTGCATACCAATCAATCTGAAAATGCTCTAGACTGGAATATCGAGTTAAAAAAAGAAGTTTTAGTATATAAAGCCAAAGAAAAAAAGGCAGAAAAGAATACCCAATTATGGTGGAATAATTTTTGGAATAGAAGTTTTATTTATACTCGTAAAAATGTTTCCAAAGAAAAAGATTCAGTTTATCAAATTGGGCAGAATTACCAATTATTCAGGTATATGTTGGGCTGTAATGCCTACGGAAAATATCCAACCAAATTTAATGGTGGTTTGTTTACTTACGATCCTGTTTTTACTAATTCTGAATTAAGTTTCACTCCCGATTTTAGAAATTGGGGTGGTGGCACCATGACGCAACAAAACCAACGTTTGGTATATTTTCCAATGCTAAAAAGTGGCGATTTTGATATGATGGATTCGCAATTGGATTATTATTTAACCTTGCAAAAAAACGCCGAATTACGAAGCGAAGTTTATTGGAACCATAAAGGTGCAGCATTTACAGAGCAATTAGAAAATTTCGGATTACCAAACCCAGCTGAATACGAGTGGAAACGACCCGAAGATTACGACCCAGGAATGCAATACAACGCTTGGTTGGAATACCAATGGGATACTGTATTCGAGTTTTGTAACATGATGTTGGAACAAAACGAATACGCTAGTAAAGATGTAAAAAAATATAATGGATTTATTTTAAGCTGCCTTCGTTTTTTTGATGAACATTATCAATATTTAGCTAAAAAACGTGGCAGAAAAGTATTAGACTCTAGTGGGCATTTGGTCTTATATCCAGGTTCGGCAGTAGAAACATATAAAATGGCTAACAATGCAAACGCTACTATTTCAGCATTAAAAGTTATTTCTGAAAAATTATTAAAAGTTTCAAGTGAAAATTTAACCAAAGAAGAAGTTGATTATCTAAAAGCGTTTCAAACTAGAATCCCACCGTTAAATTTCAGAGAAATAAACCATCAAACCGTCTTGTCTCCAGCAAAATCTTGGGAGCGTATTAATAATACAGAAGCGGCACAGTTATATCCAGTGTTTCCTTGGCAACTATACGCTATAGGAAAACCAAATTTAGAAGTGGCTCAAAACACCTATTTTCTGGATGAAGATGTGTTGAAATTCAGAAGTCATGTTGGTTGGAAACAAGATAACATTTTCGCAGCTCGCTTAGGCTTAACCAGTGAAGCTGCAAAATACAATCTACTTAAAATGGCAAATTCAGGAAGACGTTTTCCTGCATTTTGGGGTCCAGGTTTCGATTGGGTTCCAGACCACAATTGGGGCGGTTCAGGCATGATTGGTATGCAAGATATGTTGTTGCAGGAAGCTAATGGAAAAATATACTTGTTTCCTGCATGGCCAAAAGATTGGAACGTACATTTTAAATTACACACCTCAAATAATACAACTGTTGAAGCAAAACTTGAAAATGGTAAGCTTGAACTTTTAAAAGTTATCCCAGAAGAAAGAAAACACGATATCCAAAATTTATTGGAACTATCAATTGAAGAAAAAACTAATTTGAATTAATAAAAAATGATTAAAAACATATTGCAAATAGCATTAATTTCAATATCTATTGTATTAAATGTACAATGTCAAAACATAAAGAATACAGAAAAGCAAATTGTTAAATTCGATTTTGATTTTTCAGGACGAAGAATAGAAGAAGTTAGCGATCCTTTTTACAAATCGTGGGTTATAAATGAACAAAAAGAAGATGAAAAAACGGTTAATGGCGTAACTATTAAGCTAAAAGGAAATTTCACTTCAAAATGGTTTAAAGTAGGAATGAGCGCTCCTTATTATGCTCGTTTGGTAAGTGATGGTTTGGTTTCAAATGAATCTTTAGAATTTAAAATTACAGGATTAAGTGCAGGAAAGCATTCCTTACTAAGCTTTCATAATACTTTTGATAAGGTTGGTGAACAAACATTTTCACCCATAACTATTTATGTAAATAACGAAAAAGTAAAAACCATAACTCCTAGTAACCGCGTTTTTGCAAAAATTGAAGCTGAAACAGCGTATATTACGTTTATTACCGAAGCGAATAAAGATGTTATTATTCGTTTTGAAGTAGCTTCAAATGCCGATATTTCACAATTAATCATCAATGGTTTTGAAATTGATACACCAGATATTAAGAAACAAGCACATACACCGTTTCCAGAAAATGCAGATGAACACGTTGTTTGTGATGATAATTTGATACTAAAATGGCAATCTCCAAAGGAAGCAGTAGCGCATCATATATATTTTGGTGAAGATGAAAAAGCTGTTTCTGTAGCTAATAAAAATTCAAAAGAGTTTAAAGGCAACCTAGCTAAAAATGAATTTTCAGTAAATAACATATACAGTATGACTACCTATTATTGGCGTGTTGATGAAGTAGATAACACTGGCGAAATAACCCAAGGTAATGTTTGGAAATTTAAACCAGCACAATTAGCATTTCCTGAAGCGGAAGGCTATGGTCGTTTTGCTATAGGTGGTCGTGGTGGAAAAGTTGTAGAAGTAACAAATTTAAATGACGATGGTCTAGGTAGTTTGCGTGATGCTGTAAATCAAGATATTGGTCCACGAACCATTGTGTTCAATGTGTCTGGAAACATTCAATTAAAATCAAGGTTAGTTATTAATCAACCTTATATTACGGTTGCAGGTCAAACAGCTCCTGGTGAGGGAATTACTATAAGTCGCGCACCAGTTGGATTAACAGGCAATGAAGGAATTGTACAATTTTTAAAAGTAAGAATAGGTTCAGGAACGACGTTTGATGGCATGGGGCTTACGGGTGCAAATCATAGTATTATTGATCATTGTTCTATTAGTTGGACTATTGATGAATCGTTCAGTTCGCGAGGTGCACACAACATTACTTTACAGCGTACGTTAATTTCCGAAGCTTTAAATGTAGCAGGACATGATAAATATAAAGAAGGGCAAATGCATGGTTATGCTGCAACCATTGGGGGAGATATAGGTAGTTTTCATCATAACTTATTAGCACATAATTACGGCAGAAATTGGAGCATTGGTGGTGGATTGAATGGTGATGGATACTACTCGGGCAAGATAGATATAAGGAATAATGTGGTATATAACTGGGGAGGACGTGTTACCGATGGAGGTGCAAATCAGGTGAATTTTGTAAACAATTATTATAAGCCAGGAGCTTCTTCAAAAGTTTTTTATGCTTTAAAAGTACAACATGAAGGTGTGGGTAAAGGAAAACAACAATATTTTTTTAATGGTAATGTAATGCCTGGGTATTTTGATGAAAATTCTCAAGAAAAAGGAAAAACAATACAGATAAGTAATGGTGCTATTGTTGATTTTGAAACTTTTGTAGATAAACCATTCTTTGAGTCTTATGTTTCAACCCAATCTGCCAAAGCAGCTTATAAAAATGTACTTTCTGATGTTGGTGCTACACAACCGTTTTTTGATAAACATGATACTCGTATTTTAGAAGAAACTCTTAAAGGAACTTATTCATTTAAAGGAAGTAAAAGTGGATTAGCAGGTATGATTGATACCGAAAATGATGCTGGAGGATTTCCTGAATTTAAAAGTGAAACCCGTCCTGAAAATTGGGATACAGACCATGATGGTTTACCAAATTGGTGGGAGAAAGCACATGGGTTAAATGAAAATTCAGCAAAAAATGATTTTTCAGATGCAAATAATGATGATGATAAAAACGGTTACACCCAACTTGAAGAATACTTACATTGGATGGCAAAACCGCATTTTTTTGTAACTTTAGGTGAAACATTAGAGCTTTCATTAGCTAATTATTTTAAAGGCTTTGAAAAGAAACCTGTTTATAATTATTCAAAAGTTTCAAATGGGAAAATAACTTTAAAAAGGGATAAACTTCAATTTAAAGCATTAAAACATGGCATGGCTTCTTTTGAAATTTCGGTTAAAGATGCCGATAACGATTCGATGACACGCCTAATTAATGTTTACATAAAATAAAATAGTTCAAATGATAAAAAATAGCATTTTTATAATCTGTCTTTTAGCTAGTGTCTTACTTTCTGCCCAAGATAAAGGGTTGGTTGCAAACTCTAAAAGTCCTTACACAAAATTACAAAGTGTAAATCTTCAAGATGTAACATGGACAAATGGTTTTTGGAAAGAACAGTTTGATGTAGAAGTTCAAAACACCTTGCCATATATGTGGAATTTGTATCATAACGATTCCATTTCGCATGCTTATGCTAATTTCAAAATTGCTTCAGGCGAAATGAAAGGTAAACATGCAGGTCCGTCGTTTCATGATGGCGATTTTTATAAAATATTAGAAGGTATGGCTTCAGCTTACGCCATCACTAAAAGTCCTGAATTAGATAAACAAATGGATGAAGCTATCGCTATGTTTACCAAAGTTCAAAGAAAAGACGGTTATATAAACACGCCTGTTTTAATAGAAGAACGTTGGGGAACTTTAGGGCCTGAAGAATTAAAAAAACAGTTGGGTTTCGAGAAGTACAACATGGGGCATTTAATGACGTCGGCATGTATTCATTATCGCGCTACTGGAAAAACCAATTTTTTAGAAGTAGCCAAAGGTGTTGCTAATTTTTTATACGATTTTTATAAGAAAGCATCACCAGAATTGGCTAGAAATGCTATTTGTCCGTCGCATTATATGGGTATTATAGAAATGTACCGCACCGTAAAAGACCCGCGCTATTTAGAATTAGCAAATAATTTAATTGATATTAGAGGTACTACCAATGATGGTACCGATGATAACCAAGATCGTATTCCGTTTAGGCAACAAACAACTGCTATGGGACATGCAGTTAGAGCCAATTATCTATACGCAGGTATTGCCGATTTATATGCTGAAACGGGCGAAGAAAAATTAATGGAAAACCTAAAATCTATTTGGGAAGATGTTGCCTACAGAAAAATGTACATTACAGGTGCATGTGGCGCATTATATGATGGTGTTTCGCCAGATGGGACATCTTATAATCCTTCAGAGGTGCAAAAAATACATCAAGCTTATGGTAGGCCATATCAATTACCAAATGCCACTGCGCATACCGAAACCTGCGCAAATATTGGAAATGTTCTCTGGAATTGGCGCATGTTACAATTAACAGGCGATGCTAAATATACTGATGTAATGGAATTAGTACTTTACAACAGTGTATTGTCTGGTGTAAGTCTTGAAGGTACAGAGTTTTGTTATAACAATCCATTAAATGTTTCAGAAAAGTTGCCATTTAAACAACGTTGGGGAAGCAAACGTGAAGGTTATATTGCTTGGTCTAATTGCTGTGCACCTAATGTAACGCGTACTTTGGCCCAAGTTAGTAACTACGCTTATAATTTTTCAAAAGAAGGATTGTACGTAAACTTATATGGTAGTAATCATTTAAAATCTGAATCGCTAAGTGGTGATAATATTGAAATTGAGCAACAAACCAATTATCCTTGGGAAGGTAAAGTTGTTTTAAAAATCATTAAAGCTCCTAAAGAAAATTATGCGCTTTTTTTAAGAATCCCAGGATGGAGTCAAGGTGCAACAATATCTGTAAATGGAAATTTGATTACTGAAGAAGTTGTTTCAGGAAATTACACAAAGCTTTTTAGAAAATGGAGAAAAGATGATATTGTAGAACTTAATGTGCCTATGAAAGTAGTGTTAATGCAAGCAAATCCATTGGTAGAAGAAACCAAAAACCAAGTTGCTGTTAAAAGAGGTCCAATAGTTTACTGTTTGGAATCTGAAGATATTTCGAAGCAATCGGACATTAACAGCATTGTTTTAGATTTGAATTCCAATTTTGAAACCCAGAAGATTAAAGTAAACAATAAAGAATTACTTGCTATTCAGGCTAATGCGTTTTTAGAAGATTCAAATTGGGATAAAAAATTATACAAACCCATAAGTATACAAAAAGAAAAAATAGCCATTAAATTAGTTCCTTATTTTTCTTGGGGTAACCGATCAAGTAAAGAAATGACCGTTTGGCTTTCGTATTGAATACGTGTTTAAATGTTAAAATAAGTTCGAATCCTATTTTATAAAAAGCTATTCTATATCTTAGTGTTTTGCTAATTATTAACAAAACAATCGATTACATAGGTTTTTGTCTGAAAATGAAATGTAGAAAAGTTAAAACCAATTTACAAAATCGGTCACCGTTCAAAAATGGCACTTAAATATTGTTTAATTAACAATATTAGCACTTTGAAACAATCAAAAAAGTCTTAACTAAGCATAAATTAACTAAACAATTATTAAACTAAACAAATAAGTATGAAAAAAACATTTGCAAAAACATGTATTATGTTGATTTTCAGTATATTAAGCTTTAATTCTTTTGCTCAAGATGCTAATAGCAAAAAAACGGTTACAGGTACAGTGGTAGATGCTACTGGTATTCCGCTGCCAGGAGTTAATATTATTGAAAAAGGAACGTCTAATGGTGTTGTTTCCGATTTTGATGGAAACTTCAGTTTATCTGTAAAATCCAAAGGCATCTTAGTCTTTACTTTTATAGGTATGAAAAAGGCAGAATATTCTGTTGATGGTAAAACAATTTTAAAAGTAACTTTACAAGAAGATACAGAATCATTAGATGAAGTAGTAGTAGTAGGTTATGGTACTCAAAAAAGAGAAGCTGTTACTGGTTCTGTAGCTACAGTAAAAATGAGCGAGATAGAAGATTTGCCTGTAGGAAACTTAGCATCGGCACTTGTTGGGCGTGTGCTAGGTGTTAGTGTTTCAGGAGGAGAATCAAGACCAGGGAGTCAAGCTCAAATTACCATACGCCAACCTTCTACTTTTGCAAAGGATGGAGGTAGTTTAAATCCATTATATGTAATAGATGGTGTAGTACAAATAGATCCAAGTAATGGGCAAAACGATGCGACTTTATTTAATAATTTAGATGCTTCAGAGGTTGAAAGTATTTCTTTCTTAAAAGATGCTTCAGCAGCAATTTATGGTTCTAGATCAGCACAAGGTGTGGTTTTGGTAACAACAAAACGAGGAAAAAAAGGACCTGCAAAATTTTCATATAGTGGAAATTTTTCGATATCAGACGAGGCTTATAGAACAGAAATGTTAAATGCTTATGAGTATGGAAAAGTGTTTAATATAATGAACACGCAAAATCCAACTGTTGGTAGTACTTATGATCCAACAAATCCAGCACCAAATAGCAATTATTTTTTCTCGCCAAATGAATTAGCGCATTTTAAAACTTTAAATTTTGATGCTTTAGATGATAATTGGAAATCAGCAAGTACACAAAGGCATAATATTAATTTAACAGGAGGTACTGATGATGCTACATATTTTGGAGGAATTTCATACTATACTCAAGATGGTAATTTAGGTACATTAAATTATGATAGATGGTCTTTCAGGGCAGGATCTAGTGTTAATTTAGCAAAAGGTTTTAAAGCAGATTTTCAAGTATCTGGCTATTTTACAGATAAAAGCAGTACTTTTAGTAAAATTGGCACTGAAAATGTTGAAAATGATTTCCGACAATTACAAAATAGAACGCCATTTTTACCTATGTATATTAATGGGTTGCCAACGCAATTAATTGGTTCTAGTGGTAATGACGATTTAATTGGATATCATTACGAAGAAATTCAAAGATTACAAAATTTAGCAGTAAGCACAGATAATAACGTTTCTTTAAATTTAAATGTAGAGTATCAAGTGCCATTTATTAAAGGTTTAAAACTTAAAGCAAATTATTCGCGTCAAGAGTCTACTGGACGTGGTTCGCAATTAGGTAATAGATATAAACTTTATGAGTTTTTTGGCGCTGATGATGATCTTTCAGTAGCTGGAGTACCTGCTGGAAACACATATATTCTTTATGAAAGTGGTTCAGGACCATTAGGAACCAATGTTGTTAGGTTTGAAGAAGAAATTATTAATGGAGATAGAATTCTAATAGATAATGATAGAAATGGTAGAGAACAAACACGTTTTCAAGCTACTTATGAAAATGATTTTGGAAAACACAGAATTTCGGCATTGTTTGCTGTTGAAAAATCTGAAACATCATACAATAAAGAGCGTATCATAAAATCAGGAGCACCAAACTGGTCTGATGGTATGTTATGGCAAGCAACTGGTACTATAGACCCATCGAACACCTTCAACTGGAGAAGTGAAGCAGGTGATTTGGGTTATATAGGTAGATTAAACTATGATTATGACGGAAAATATTATGCTGAATTTTTGTACAGATCTGATGCTTCGGCGAAATTTGCTCCTAAAAACTATTGGGGAAATTTTTACTCAATTTCTGGAGGTTGGATTATTTCCAAAGAATCTTTTTTTAAATCTAATACTATTGATTTTCTTAAATTTAGAGGTTCTGTAGGGGTACAAGGTAAAGATGATATTAAAAACTGGTTATGGTTACAATCTTTTGCTTTTAAAGGAGATAAAGGTGTTGTTTTTGGAGGCAATACAGCAGCATCTACAGGGTTAGAGCCTAGTGGTGCTCCAAACCCAGATGTTAGATGGAGTGATGAATTAAAAACTAACTTTGGTTTTGAAGCCAGATTTTTAGATAATAGATTATCAGTAAGTGCGGAGACTTACTACAATATAGGAACTAATATATTAATGAATTTAAATGTAGGAGTTCCTTTTACAGTAGGAGGTGCTACATCAGCTTCAAACGTAGGTAAATATGATACTTGGGGTACAGAAATAGGTTTAGGCTGGAGTGATGAAATTGGAAAAGATTTTAGTTATGGTTTTAATCTTAACTTTGGTTGGGGGTATAATAACTTAATTAAAGGTGATTTTTCAGACCCATCCTTATGGACACCATGGTTACAAAACCAACCTGGAAACAGAGATAGAGGTACTTGGGGCTATGATTATGTTGGGATGTTTAAAACTCAATCAGACATTGATAGTTACATAGCTGAAACTGGAATTACTCAAATTTTAGGAAAAACAGTTAGCCAGTTAAGACCAGGAATGCTTTATTATAAAGATATTAGAGGTCCTTGGGATCCTGCAACAAGAACTTTCGCAGCTAAAGATGGTATTGTTAATGAATGGGATCAGGTTCAATTACGTAAAGCAGCTAAAGGACCACAAGGATTTGCATCTACTATAAAATTAGATTACAAACAATTTAGTTTAAATACCGTATTAAGTGTTAGTTGGGGTGGTTATAGAGAGGTAAGTGGAACTGCAAGAAAATCGTTTTCTTCACCATTAATTACTGGAAATTATCAGAATAGACCAGCTTTTTGGGCAAATATGTATCATGAAACTTTAAATCCAACAGGTACAATACCTAATTTATATGTTGATAATGGTTCTATAAATACAGTAAGTTCCAAGTTTTGGCAAGTAAGTAGTTTTGATATTGCTATAAGAAATGTTAATATAAGTTATTCTGTGCCTAAAAGAATTACTGAAAAAGCTGGAGTTAGTAGTTTCAAGTTAAATTTAGTAGCAATGAATCCATTTATTTTATTTAACCCATATAAAGATTATGGTTTAACACCTTATGGTTCATACGATAATTATCCTGTATTGAAAACATATTCATTAGGACTTAATATTGGTTTTTAACTAGACTTAAAATATATAAAAGTATATAAAATGAAAAATATTAAAATAAATAATCTACTAGTAATTTTAGCTCTAATATTGCTAAGTAGCTGTAGTACAGATTTTATTGAAGAAAAGAAAGACTATTCCAGTGTTAATATAAAAGTATATCAAGAAGAGTCTTTAGCTATACAATATCTAGACTATTTATATAACGCAATGTTTCCTGGTGGAAATTCAAACATGGCAATGTGGTCAAAAGCCGCCGCCGAACATTCTGCTAGTGATTTATTCGCAAAAGCTACCGATGAAGTAGCTGGAGAAGTTGATATTAACAAAGCATGGGCGCAAATTTCAGCTACAGAAGCAAATTGTTTAAAATCGTTAGGTACAAAGTTGACATCTAGTGCAAGTAGAACAGATGCTTACACCAGAATTAGACACTGTAATTTATATCTTGATAATGTAGATAATTATACAGGTTTAGAAGAAGATTTTAAAAATCAGATAAAAGGCCAGTTTTATTTTTGGAGAGCATGGCAGTATTTTGAGCTAGTAAGATTATATGGCGGTGTTCCATTAGTTTTAAATGTTCAAGGTGCTAATGTTGATGACCCAAGTGTGCAAATACCAAGAAGCACATCTGCTCAAGTAATTAATCAAATCGTTTCAGATTTAGATATGGCAAAAAATTTATTAACAGCAGGAAGACCATATACTGCCGCACAAGCCGGTAGAATTACAGCTTCTGCCGCTGCTGCTTTAAAAGGACGTGTATTGTTAACTTGGGCTAGCCCACTATTTAACAGAACGGATGATAAAGCAAGATGGCAACGTGCCTATGACGCTAATTTAGATGCCTACAATATATGTGTAGTTGCTGGTAAAGGTTTGAATGCCGATTGGAAAAATATGTGGTTTCAAGATAATAATAAAGAATCAATCTTTGCTTTTGGGTTTAATAATGATGCTACTAATTCTGATATTAGTGAAAATAATTACACAGAATATCAATCACGTTCAAGAGCACAAGGAGGTAACGGTACCATTTCTCCAACAAAAAATATCATGGATGCTTTTCCAATGGCAGATGGTACACCATATAACCCAAATGGAAATTTGAATCACTTCTACAGAAATAGAGATCCTCGTTTTTATCATACATTTGCTTATAATGGATGTATTTGGCCCTATGCTGGGAATGCTAATTACAGAAATTGGACATATTTTTGGCATATTAATACAGATCCTAATGGTGTTGTTCGTCCTACAGATATTGTTCAAAATACATCAGGAGTTTATCTTAGAAAATTTACAAATGACCTTTCTGCAAATACTAATTCTTTCAAAAATAGTGGAGCAGATTATATGGAAATTCGTTTTGCAGAGGTAGTTTTAAATCTAGCAGAATCTGCTATAGGTATAGATAAACTTTCAGAAGGGAAAGGTTATATAAAAACTATTAGAGCGAGAGCAGGTGTAACAAATAGCGATGGAGATTACGGTTTGGCAAGTGTAACCACAAGAGATCAACATTTTGCAGCTGTTATTAATGAAAGAAAAGTTGAATTTGCATATGAAAATAAACGCTTCCACGATTTAAGACGTTGGATGTTGTATAATGATGATTTTGGTACTTGTACTAGATTAAATCAAAAACCAATTGAAGGTTCTAGAAGACAAGGGTATTATACAATCGCAAAAAGAGATGTTAATACACAATATTCTCAAGTTAATCCAGATCCGTTTTTAGGAGCAAGTGCACCTATAATTAATAGAGATGCAACTACATATCCATCTGGAATCACAACATATGCTCAATATTTGGATTATTTGTATGACAATTATTTTGAAGTAATTGTTAGAGATAATGTTGATGCTGCAAGTTTTTCGTTCAAATGGTACAACGAATATTATTTCTTTGGTATCTACCAAGATTTATTAAATACGGCACCATATTTGAAACAAACACAAGGTTGGGGTGGTACGTTTGATCCTATAAACTAATACTATGTAGTATTTAAAATAAAATTACCTGTGTTTGTTTTAAATACAGGTAATTTTTTTTAAAGAGATAAATAAATACAAAAATTTTTTTAGTAACTGGCTTATAATATAGGGTTAGTTGGCTGTTCCTATAAAACACAAAAAAGAGTAATGATGAGAAAGAGTAATTTTATTTTATGTATGTTGTTTTTGATAACAATCAAAACATACGCACAATATCCGAAACTTACTTCAGAAGATAGAGCAAAAGAAGAAGCTATTAAAGCTGAAGCATATAAACATTCTGACGAAGCTTGGGAAAAAGCAAAATTAATTGTTGAACAAGAAGCAAAAGAAGGAAAACCTTATTTGCCATGGGCAGGTAGACCAACCGATTTACCACAAGCCGAAATTCCTGCTTTTCCAGGTGCTGAAGGTGGTGGTATGTACACTTTTGGTGGTCGTGGTGGCAATGTCTATACAGTAACCAGTCTTGAAGATGATGGCGTAGGAACTCTGCGTGAAGCATGCGAAAAGGGTGGTGCTAGAATAATTGTTTTCAATGTGTCGGGTATTATAAAACTTAAAACGCCATTAATTATACGTGCGCCATATATTACTATTGCAGGACAAACAGCTCCTGGTGATGGTATTTGTGTAGCAGGTGAATCGGTTTGGATTGATACTCATGATGTTATTATTCGCCACATGCGCTTTCGTAGAGGCGAAACATTTGTTGGCAGAAGGGACGATGCTATTGGCGGGAATCCTGTTGGAAATATTATGCTGGATCATATTTCAGCCACTTGGGGATTAGACGAAAATATGTCTATTTACAGACACATGTACAGTCCTGGTGCCGACTATAAAGATGAAAAAAAGCCAACCGTTAACATCACCATTCAAAACAGTTTGTTTGGTGAAGCTTTAGATACCTATAACCATGCTTTTGGAAGTACCTTAGGAGGTGAAAATTGTGCATTCATTAGAAATATGTGGGCTAACAATGCAGGTAGAAATCCTTCAATAGGATGGAATGGTATTTTCAATTTTGTAAACAACATCGTTTTCAACTGGAGCAATCGTTCTATTGACGGCGGCGATTATACAGCAACTTACAACATCATAAATAACTACTTTAAACCAGGTCCAGTTACTTCTAAAGAAGATCCAATTGGATATAGAATACTAAAACCTGAAGCAGGTAGAAGTAAACTAGATTACATGGTTTTTGGTCGCGCTTATGTAAACGGCAACATTGTTGAAGGTAATGAAAAAGTAACAGCAAACAATTGGGATGGTGGTGTACAAATGGAAAATAAAAAAGGCGAATTAATGAGTGTTGAAGAAGCTGGAGCCTATTTCCCCGCCATGAAAACTAGCAAACCTTTCCCAATGCCTTGGTTTAGAAATATTATGACAGCAGATAAAGCGTATGATTTTGTATTAAAAAATGTAGGCGCTACTTTACCTATTAGAGATGTTGTAGATGAAAGAATTGTTAGAACCGTAAAAACTGGAAAACCAGAATATGTTAAAGGTTTAGATCCAAATTCATTTTACCAATTTGAACACAGACGTTTACCAGCCGATTCTTATAAAGATGGCATAATTACTGATATTTCTCAAGTTGGGGGTTACCCAGAATATAAAGGTACACCTTATTTAGATTCAGATAAAGATGGTATGCCAGATGCATGGGAAATTAAATATGGTTTAAATCCGAACGATGCTTCCGATGCTAAAGCTGATAAAAATAACGATGGTTATACCAATATTGAAGATTATATGAACGGTACAAATCCGAAGAAAAAAATAGATTGGAAAGATTTAAATAATAATAAAGAAACTTTAACAGAACCGCTATTAAAATAGATTCAGTTATAAAAACTAAAGAAATGATGTTGAAAAAAATAAGTTTAGGTCTAGTACTTTTAGTTTTAACACTTTGTAATCTAAATGCACAGCAACATTTAGATCCAGAGTATATAAAGGTAACCAATGAGCGTGCTGCTAAAATTGTAGAAGAATTAAAACTGACTGACACCGAAAAAGAGCAAACACTTACTAATATTATTGGTGAACAATACAGAAATTTAAGTAAGCTTCACGACGGTAGAGATGCTAAAATTGAAGCTTTAAAGAAAAGCGATTTACCTAAAGAAAAGTTAGAATCTAAAATTGAGAAGCTAAAATCTAAAACAGATAAGTCAATTAGCAAGTTGCATAAAAAGTATATAATTATTTTAAATAAACATTTAACACCTGAAAAAGTTGATGCGGTAAAAGATGGAATGACTTATGGTGTTGTACCTAAAACCTATTTCGCTTTTCAAGATATGTTGCCAAATTTAACCGAAGCGCAAAAAAAGTATATCTACGATAATTTAGTTGAAGCACGCGAACATGCTATGGATGCAGGTACATCAAAAGAAAAACACGCATGGTTTGGAAAATATAAAGGTAGAATAAACAATTATTTGTCGGCTCAAGGTTACGATTTAAATAAAGAAAGTGAAGATTGGCACAAGCGTATTGAAGAACGTGAAAAAGCTAAAAACTAAGTTTTAATTAAAATATACGGTTTAAAATCAATAATTTTAAAAACTCTCAAAATGCATTATTCTTTAAAAAAAATACTAAGAAGCCTAGTATTAGTAACTTTCTTTTGTACAGTTTCTCAAAAAGTAAGTGCGCAATATCCAGACATTCCTGAAGCACTTCAAGCAAAAACGGATTCTGTTTTAGCTAAAGAAGAAAAAAGATTGCAAACCATTTGGGAAAGCAATTATCACATTATAAAAGAAGAATCAAAACAAGGTCGCCCATACATTCCATGGGCAGCATATCCAGGAGATTTAATTAAAGCAGAAATCCCTGCATTTCCAGGAGCCGAAGGTGGAGGCGCATTTACACCTGGTGGTCGTGGTGGCAAAATATTTGTTGTTACCAGTTTAGAAGATAGCGGAAAAGGTACTTTGCGTGAAGCTTGCGAAGCGGTTGGTGCAAGAACCATTGTGTTCAATGTGTCTGGCATTATACGATTAAAATTACCTATAAGTGTTCGTGCACCTTATATAACCATAGCTGGTCAAACAGCTCCTGGTGATGGAATTTGTGTTGCTGGCGAATCGTTGTTGTTGGATACACACGATATCATCATCCGTCATATGCGTTTTCGCAGAGGTGCGACAGATGTTACTAGAAGAGACGATGCGTTAGGTGGTAATGTCATTGGAAACGTTATTATCGATCATTGTTCTGTAAGTTGGGGTCTAGATGAAAACATTTCATTATACAGACATCAATTTCAAGCTAATGAAAAATCAAAATTAGAAAAAATGCCTGCGGTTAATGTTACCATTCAAAACACCATTTCTTCAGAAGGTTTAGATACGTATAATCATGCCTTCGGAAGTACTATTGGTGGTTTAAATAGTACATTTATTCGTAATTTATGGGCAAATAATATTTCCAGAAATCCATCAATTGGTATGTATGGTAGTTTCAATTTTGTAAATAATGTGTTGTTTAATTGGTGGAATCGTTCTCTTGATGGTGGCGATTACCGTTCCATGTTCAACATCATCAACAACTATTTTAAAGCAGGACCTATAACACCAGAAGATCAACCAATTCGATACAGAATTTTAAAACCAGAATCAGGTTACATGGAACCAAAAACATTTGGTCGCGCTTATGTGTCTGGTAATTTTGTGGTTGGTTCACCAGAAGTTTCTGCTAATAACTGGAATGGCGGTGTACAAATTGAAAATCGTTCATTTGAAGAAGCGAAAGCGTATTTAGAATTAATTAAACAAGATAAGCCATTTGAAATGCCACATCTTACAATTATGAAAACGGAAGATGCTTATGAGTTTGTTTTGAATAACGTAGGTGCCACATTACCCAAACGTGATGCTGTTGATGTTCGTGTAATTAATTACGTTAGAACTGGAAAAATTGAATATAAAGACGGATTGGAAAATACCATAGGTAAAGAATTTATTAAAAGGCGTTTGCCTGCGGATTCATATAAAAAAGGAATCATAACTAGCCCAGAACAAGTTGGAGGTTATCCTGTTTACAAAGGAAAACCATATAAAGATTCAGACGGTGATGGTATGTCTGATAAATGGGAAAAAGCCAATGGTTTAAATCCTAATGATGCTTCTGATGCTAATAAAGATATAAATGGTGATGGCTATACCAATATTGAAAAGTATATAAATGGCATCGACACCACTACGAAAGTAGATTGGACAAAATCTGTAAACAATACAGATACCTTGGCAAAATTGCCTAATGGATTATTACAATAATCTCAAAATAAATAGTAATTGTTAAGACTACTTGGAAATGAATTTCAGTGCTTTAAAAAACAGAATTTTTAATCGAAAAGATAAATTTACTTTATCAAGTATTGCTTTGTTTTTTATTGTGAATTTTGGGATTTCTCAAACTAAATTTCCAGATATTGTTAAGAATAAGCAAGGAAAAGTAGTTAATGTTCCTGATAGCTTAGGAAATCAAATTCCTGATTTTTCATTTGCAGGATATATGGCTTCAGAAAAATCGATTCCTACGGTTGAAGCGAAAATATTTGTTCCAAAACAAGATGCTGATGCTACCCAAACAATACAAGCAGCTATTGATTATGTGAGTAATTTAAAACCTAATTCTTCAGGTTTTAGAGGTGCCATACTTTTAGATAAAGGGATTTTCAAAATCAGCGGTACGTTATACATTAAAAATTCTGGCGTCGTTTTAAGAGGAAGCGGAAACGCTGAAAATGAAACCATCCTTTTAGGAACAGGTGTTGAACGTGAAGCCATCATTAGCGTTTTAGGTATAGATGATAGAAAATATCAGGACACTTTAGATTTTAATACAACTTACACGCCTTTAGGGACTCAAAAAATTCAATTAAAAAACACATTCAAATTAAAGGTTTCTGATGAAATTCTTATTAAACAGCCTTTAATCGATAATTGGATTAAGGAATTGAAAATGAACGATTTTGGTGGAGAAACCGGTTGGATTGGTTGGAAATCTAGAGATTGGGATATGACGTGGAATCGTGTGGTTACAAATATAAACGGGAATGAAGTTTCGTTAAATGCACCATTAACCATGGCTTTAAATGCTAAATATGGAAACCCACAAGTTATTAAATATTCTTGGAAAGGTAGAATAGAAAATGTTGGCGTTGAAAATTTGAGTATACAATCTACATTCGATAAAACAAATGTAAAAGATGAACTTCACCGTTGGTTTGGCATTTCTATGGAACATGTAAAAAACGCGTGGGTTCGTCAAGTGAATTTTAAACATTTAGCAGGTGGTGCAGTCAATTTATTAAAATCATCGCAGCAAATTACGGTTGAAGATTGTATCGCTACCGAACCTATTTCAGAAATTGCAGCTTTTAGAAGAAACACTTTTTATACTGAAGGGCAACAAACCTTATTTCAGCGTTGTTATTCAGAATATGGGTATCACGATTTTGCAGTAGGTGGTTTCGGTACTACAGGTCCAAATGCATTCGTGCAATGTGAATCGTATTTGCCATTTAGTAATAGTGGAGCAATAGGTTCTTGGGCAACGGGCGTGTTGTTTGATGTTGCTTATATAGATGGAAATGCCATAAGTTTTAATAACCGAGAACAAACAGGTAGAGGTGCTGGCTGGACAGCGGCTAACAGCGTTATTTGGGAATCATCGGCTTCAAAAATTGATAATTACAGTCCGCCAACAGCTCAAAATTGGGCATTTGGTGTTTGGGGAGGTATTATGGGCGGTAATGGACATTGGAAAGACGTTAACAATCACATAAGTCCAAGAAGTTTATTTTATGCACAGTTGGAAAACAGATTAGAAAAACTTCCCATGAATCCGTATGTGTTCGATTTGGGTACAGAACCATCTTCAAGCCCAACCATAGATCAAGCCGACGCACTAAATCAAGAAGCTCTACAACCTAAAAAAACTTTAAAAGAATGGATTCAAGACGTTTCAACATTGAATACTATTCCTGTAAATACTTCAAATATAAAGTCAATTCATGATTTAAAGTTGAAACCTTCCCACGAAATCGAAAATACTTCAAAAGTAACTATTGAAAAGGGTTGGTTAACCTTTAACGGAAAAGTGATTACTGGCAATCAAGCCAACGTTATGTGGTGGCGTGGAAGCTTGCGTGACCATGATGTGGAAAATGCGACACCGCATGTAACACGATTTGTTCCTGGGAAAACAGGAACAGGGTTAACAGATAATTTAAATGATGTTGTTAATTATTTCAGTTCAAAAAACACCATTGCTTTAGAGCATAATTACGGTTTGTGGTATGAGCGTAGAATGGACGACCACGAACGAACCCGCAGAATAGATGCCGATGTTTGGGCACCATTTTACGAACAACCTTTTTCTAGAACAGGTAATGGTTTAGCGTGGGATCATTTAAGTAAATACGATTTAACCAAATTCAATTCTTGGTATTGGTACCGTTTAAATCGTTTTGCAGATTTAGCAGAACCAAACGGACAATTACTAATTAATCAGCAATATTTTCAGCATAACATTATTGAGGCAGGTGCGCATTGGTCGAGTTCGCCGTGGCGTTCGGCAAATAATGTAAATGAAACAGGTTTTCCAGAACCAGTGCCTTATGCAGGCGACAAACGTATTTTTATGGCGGAACAGTTTTATGATGTTTCAAACGAAACTAGAAAAAAACTGCATCAAGGATTCATTAGAAAATCGTTAGAAAACTTTAAAAACAACAGTAATGTTATTCAATTAACAAGTGCTGAATATACCGGACCGCTTCATTTTATGGAATTTTGGTTGGATGAAGTTCAAAAATATAAAGAAGAAACTTCAGGTAATGGCATTATCGGGTTGAGCGCCACAAAAGATGTACAAGATGCAATTTTGAATGATGCAAAACGCAATAAAACAGTCGATTTGATTGATATTCGTTATTGGCATTACAGAGAAGATGGTAGTGTTTATGCTCCTGAAGGTGGCAAAAATCTAGCCCCACGCCAGCATGCCCGTAAAATGAATGTTGGAAAAGAAACAGAAGAACAAGTGTACAGAGCGGTACGAGAATATCGAGAAAAATATCCTGAAAAAGTGGTGTTATATTCAACGGATGCTTCATCACGATTTGGTTGGTCGGTACTTTTGGCAGGTGGTTCGTTGGCAAACATTCCAAAGATTGATGTTCCTAGTTTTTATGAATCGGTTTCTAAAATGCAAATTCCTGAAAACCAAAATTTAAACAGTAATTTTTGGTGTTTGGAAAACAAAGGAATAAGCTATGTTTTCTATTTAAGAAATACAAAAACAGTTGAAGTAGATTTATCAAATTCAAAAGGAAAGTTTGAAGTATTTTGGATAGATTCCAACACAGGAAAAGTGATTTATAAAAATGAGATTCAAGGTTATAGAAAGCACACTATTTCCGCTTCAAAAACAAGTGAAAAAGCATTCGTAGTTTATATAAAAAAGAAATAATTTAATAATGAAAAACCAGCTAAACCATATTAAAATTTTTGCAGTCATGGCATTTGTTGCTGCACAAATAGTGTCTTGTAAAGAATCTAAAAAAGAACAAGTTGAACCAGAAATAACTGGTATTCAAAAATTAGAAGTGTCTGAAAACGGACATTATTTTCAAACGGAAGATGGTAAACCATTTTTTTGGTTAGGTGATACGGGTTGGTTAACATTCAAAAAATTAAATAGAGACGAGATTAAAAAATACTTCGCCGATAGAAAAGATAAAGGCTATAATGTGATTCAAATAATGACCATGCATTCTGAAGAAATGGCGAATGTTTATGGTGATTCGGCAGTTGTAAATAAAGATGTATCAAAACCATTAATTACTGAAGGTAATAATTTTGAAAATCCAGATGAGTACGATTTTTGGGATCATGTAGATTATGCCTTAGATGTTGCTGAAGAAAACAATTTGTATATAGGCATGGTGCCAATTTGGGGAACCTCTGTTAAAGGCGGCAAAGTAAATTTAGAACAAGCTAAAGCGTATGCGACTTTTTTAGGAGACAGATTTAAAAGCAGAAAAAATATTATTTGGCTTAATGGTGGTGATACACCTGGTGAACAAAACAAAGAAATTTGGAACGCTATCGGTAACATTTTGCATGCTAAAAATCCAGATTGGTTAATCACCTTTCATCCATTTGGACGTACCGATTCTTCCGATAATTATCACAATGAAAACTGGTTAGATTTTAATATGTTCCAATCTGGTCACAGACGTTACGATCAAGAAACGGAAGGCAGAATGTTTGCTCAAGATAATTATAAATTCATAAAAACAGATTTCAACCTTAAACCTACAAAACCAACTTTAGATGGTGAACCTTCTTACGAAGGCATTCCACAAGGGTTACACGATACGTTGCAGCCACTTTGGAACGATAACGATTTGCGTCGCTACGCCTATTGGTCGGTTTTTGCAGGTGGTGCAGGCTTTACGTATGGGCATAATGCCGTAATGCAGATGTTCAGTATTGGCGATAATCCAGCTTATGGAAATAAAAAACCTTGGGTTGAAGCTATTAACGATCCTGGAGCAAAACAAATGCAATATGTTAAAAACTTGATTTTGAAATTTGATTATTTCAATCGTATTCCCGATGAAAGTTTAGTAGCTAATCAAGGCGAAAAGTACGATTATCAAGCTGCAACCAGAGGTGAAGATTATGCTTTGATTTACACTTACAACGGACGAACTATTTCTGTAAACATGGGTAAAATTAAAGGTAAAGAAGTAGAGACAGCTTGGTATAATCCTAAAAACGGAAAAACTACCAAAATAGGAACTTTTAAAAATGAAGGCATACAAGATTTTAAACCTTCAGGAGAACAAGTTGATGGAAACGATTGGGTGCTAATTTTAACCTCTAAATAGAGCATATTCGATTATGAAAAAAGTATTTTTAGTACTATGCATTAGTGTTTTAACATCGTTTGTTTCGGTAAGTTCGGCAACAAATGGTTGGTTAAATATTTTAAATGAAGGAGGCAATAATAAAGGCGAATTGTGTACCGAAGCTATTCAAAAAGCGATAGATAAAGCTGAAAAGCAAGGTGGTGGTACTATATATTTCCCCGCAGGCGAATACCTAACTGGCGCATTAAAATTGAAAAATAATATCACCATTCATTTAGATGCTGGTGCGATGTTACGATTTTCAACAAATTTTGACCATTATTTACCTTTTGTACAATTGCGTTGGGAAGGAACGGTTATGCAAAGTTTTTCACCATTGCTATATGCTAAAGATGTTGAAAATGTAACCATAACAGGTAGAGGAACTATTGACGGACAAGGTGAAGCTTGGTGGAAAGAAATTTGGCGTATTGAATCTTCTAAAGAAAAATTGGAACTTACTAAGTACCAAAAAATGACTCAAGAAGCCAACAAAGATTTAAAAACTGAACCTTATTACGAAAGAACCAGAAGCTATTTGTTTCATCGTCCTCCATTATTTCAAGCATTCAATTGTAAAAATGTGCGAATTGAAGGTGTAACGATTCAAAACTCACCGTTTTGGACCATTAACCCAGCGTTTTGTGATAATGTTACGGTTGATGGCGTAACTATTTTCAATCCGTATTCGCCAAATACAGATGGTATTAATCCAACATCGTGTAAAAATGTACATATTTCGAATTGTCATATTAGTGTGGGTGATGATTGTATTACCATTAAATCGGGTCGTGATGCCGATGGTAGAAAATGGGCAACACCAACTGAAAACGTAACCATAACAAATTGTACCATGTTAAACGGTCATGGTGGCGTGGTTATAGGTAGTGAAATGTCTGGTAGCATTAAAAAAATAACCATCGCTAACTGTGTGTTTGATGGTACCGATAGAGGTATTCGATTGAAAGCAGCACGAGGTAGAGGTGGCGTGGTTGAAGAAATTCGAGTATCTAATATTGTAATGAACAATATCAAGGAAGAAGCCTTCATGTTCAATTTATTCTATGATAAAAACACAGTTGAAGAACCAGTTACAGAACGTACACCAATTTTCAGAAATATTCATATCAGTAATGTTACGGCTACCAATGTGAATACCGCATGTCGTATCATTGGAATTCCAGAAATGCCAATTCATAACCTAACGTTTTCAAACATTAATACTGAGGCGAAACAAGGTTTTTCAATTGACACAGCTACCGATATTGAACTTCATAATGTAAAAGTAAACGCAGAATTAGGAGCAGCATTTAAAGTATTGAATTCTAAAAACATCATTTTAGAAAATGTTTCAACTGCAAAACCAATAAAAGATACGCCTGTTATAAAGTTGGAAAATGCATCAAACATCATGATAAATAATAATTTTCAAATGTATCCAACCGATGTGTTTTTAGAAGCGAATGGTTCAGGAACTAAATCTATTTTCTTAAAAAATAATGTATTTGAGCATGTAAAAACGATAGTTAAAAAAGGAAAAGATTTAAATTCAGAGATTAAAACTAATTAAAAAAGAATGAAAAAACTGTTATTGCTTATTCTATTACCAACTTTATTTAACTGTGCGTCTAAAAAAGACCTGTATATTTTTACGTCTTTTAGAGAACCAGCAACCGAAGGTTTGTATTTAGCATACAGTGAAGATGGTTACCATTGGGAAGATTTAAAAGGCCCGTATTTAAAGCCTGAAACTGGTGCGAGCAAAATTATGCGCGACCCATCAATTACCAGAGGAAAAGATGGAATGTATCACATGGTTTGGACTACCGATTGGAAAGGTGGAAACGGTTTTGGTTATGCATCATCAAAAGATTTAATAAACTGGAGTGAACAACAATACATTCCCGTTATGGCACATGAACCTTCTGTAGTAAATGTTTGGGCACCTGAAATTTTTTATGATGACATTGAAGACCGATACATTATTATTTGGGCTTCAACCATCCCGTTTCGTTTCGAAAAAGGGATTGAAGATGAAGATAATAACCATAGGATGTATTATGTCACAACCAAAGATTTTAAAACCTTTTCAGATACCAAATTATTTTTAGACCCCAAATTTAGTGTGATAGATTGCGTGATTGTAAAGCGTACAAAAGATGATTATGTGTTAATTATAAAAGACAATACAAGACCTATGCGAAACCTAAAAGTAGGTTTTGGAACATCGCCATTAGGACCTTTTAATAACATTTCAGAACCCTACACAGGTTTTAAATCGGAAGGGCCAACAGTATTAAAAGTAAATGGTAAATGGCTTATTTACTATGATAATTATGGTGATATGAATTATAAAGCAGTAAGAACATCCGATTTTAAAACTTTTGAAGATGTGTCATCTGAAATAAAACTTCCAGAAGGTCATAAACATGGCACGATTAGTACCATTTCAAAAAAGGTTTTAAAAAATTTAATTGAAAAAAGTAAAGAAAAGTAATGATGGGGTTTCAAAAAATAAAAAAATATTTCGTCTCTGCAATATTAGTGTTATTTGTGTGTGTTTCTCTAAATGCGCAGCAAGACACCATAAAATATGTGGGTAAAACACTATCGAATATCGATTATCACCATGGGCAACTAGGTCCTGCCGTTGGTGTACATGCTACTCAAATTATGAGAGCAAGTAGAGAGCATCCTGAAAAAGCCGATGGTTTTGGGTGGACTTATAATCACGCACCAAACATAGCTTATTGGAATAATACCTTTTTTGTAAACTATTTAAGCGATCCTGTTGGAGAACACATTCCACCAAGTCAGTCGTTTTTACAAACCTCTAAAGATGGCGAAAATTGGAGTTTTCCTGAAGTTGTTTTCCCGATGTATAACATTCCAGATGGTTACGTGAAAGAAGGTGTTGATGCCGTTGCTAAAAACTTAAAAGCGGTGATGCACCAACGTATGGGCTTTTTTACATCTTCAGATAATCGGTTTTTTACTTTGGCTTATTACGGGATTGTTATGAAACCACACGACGATCCTAACGATGGTAAAGGTATCGGTCGCGTAATTCGTGAAATTTATAAAGATGGTAGTTTAGGTCCTATTTATTTTATTCGTCACAATAAATCGTGGGACACTTCAAAATCGGCATACCCGTTTTATACTAAAAGTAAAGACAAAGGTTTTAAAAAAGCTTGTGAAGAATTATTGGCAACACCATTAATGATGCAACAATGGGTTGAAGAAGCCGATAGAGACGACCCATTAATTCCGCTTAAAAAAGAATATAAAGCATTTAGTTACTACCACATACCTGATGGACGCGTGGTTGGTTTATGGAAACATGCCTTAACCTCTATGAGTACCGATAATGGTAAAACATGGCAGTATGATGCTTTAAGAGCACCTGGTTTTGTAAATAGTAATGCCAAAATTTGGGGACAAAAAACATCTGATAATAAATACGCTACTGTTTATAATCCGTCAGAATTCCGTTGGCCATTAGCAGTCTCAACAAGTAAAGATGGTTTAAATTATACAGATTTGTTATTGGTACATGGTGAAATTTCGCGTCTACGTTATGGTGGTGCGTATAAATCGCACGGACCACAATATGTGCGCGGTATTGTTGAAGGTAATGGCACACCGCTAGATGGAAATATGTGGCTAACTTATAGTATGAATAAGGAAGATATTTGGGTAGCTTCAGTACCTGTTCCAATTACTTCGGAAGTTTTGGAAGATGTAAACGATGTGTTCAATAACCTTCCAAATGGCGACGAATTAGTACTTTGGAATACATACGATTTATCATGGGGTTCAGCAAAAATAGAAACCAAAAATGCTGAGAAACAGTTAACCCTTCGCGATCAAGATCCGTTTGATTATCCTCGTGTGGAACGTGTAATTCCGTTTGCAGAAAAAATGGAAGCTACTTTTACAGTTGTGCCAGAACAAAACAATCATGGCTTGATGGAAGTAGAGTTTCAGAACAAACAAGGTATGCCAGCTATTCGATTTATTTTTGATTCGGATGGAATTTTAAAGCATAAAGCAGGTTATAGATTAAGAAATATTACCAAATATGAAGCAGGAAAAACATATTCAATTAGTGTTTCTTTAGATGTATCATCGCGTTCCTATACTGTTTCTGTTAATGGAAGTGAACCAACGCGTGGTATCTTTTTTCAACCTGTAGATGGTATTTCGCGTATCATATTCCGTACTGGTGAGCAACGTTATTATCCAAATCCAGATACACCTGTTGATACACCCGATTATGATGATGTGCCTTTTACAGGAGTAAGTATTCCCGAGGCTGTTTTCAATATAAAATCATTAATTACTAAAAAGTTATAGATTGAATTTTTTAAAATCCATCCTGTTTTTTATTTGTGCTTCATTAGTTATAACAATGAAAGGGCAAACAGTTGTAACGCATTTAACTTGCGATATGGCTGTAAATCCGTTAGCGGTTATTAAAGAACAGCCCAAATTAGGTTGGAAACTTGAGTCTAAAGATTTTAATATTTCACAAAAAGCATATCAAATTTTGGTGGCTTCTTCCGAAGAAAAACTAAAAAATAATGAAGCTGATGTTTGGGATAGCGGCAAGGTAAAATCAAATAAAAATCAATTAGCTTCATATAACGGAAAACCTTTAAAAGTAGAAACCAAATATTTTTGGAAAGTAAAAATTTGGACACAGAAGAACAAAGAATCCAATTGGAGTAATATAGCTTCATTTAGAATAGCACCCGAAACATCGAGTTTAAATTCTATATGGATTGGCGCTATTACCAAAGCAGATAGCCATTTGCCAGAAGGCAGAAATTACCATACGGCAACCTTCAAAAGAGCAAAAAAAGACTCCATCATCAATGCATCCCATCCGTTGTCACGCCAAAGTATCATGCTTCGCAAACCGTTTTCAGTTTCAAAAAAAATTAAAGAAGCTGTAGTTTATATTTCGGGTTTAGGGCATTATGAATTAACTATTAATGGAAAAAAAATTGGCAACAGTGAATTTGCACCATTATGGACAGATTATGATAAATCCGTTAATTTCAATACTTATGAACTAACATCAACAGATTTACAACAAGGTCAAAATTGTATTGGCGTGGTTTTAGGAAATGGCATGTACAATGTATTGGCAGAACGTTATTCCAAGTTTTTTGTAAGTTTTGGACCGCCAACGCTGTTTTTTAAAATGAAAGTAAGGTATGAAGATGGTTCTGAAGCAATTATTAATTCTGATGAAACATGGAAATATTCTGTAAGCCCTATTACCTACAATAGTATGTTTGGAGGTGAAGATTATGATGCCAATTTAGAACAAAGTGGATGGAATACTCCAAATTTTGATGCTTCAAACTGGAAACCTGTTGTTGTACAAGAAGTGCCAAAAGGAACATTAAGAGCGCAACAAACAGCACCAAACACCATTCAAAAAACATATCAAGTAAAAGAATTTAAAAAACCAGCAGATAGTACACATGTTTTTAATATGGGGCAAAACCTATCGGGATTTCCAACTATAAAAGTCAAAGGAAAAAAAGGACAAACTGTTACACTTTGGGTTGGTGAAGGTTTGAATGACGATGGTAGAATTAGCCAAGGTCGTTCTGGAAAACCATACTATTTTCAATACACTTTAAAAGGTGAAGGTGTTGAAATTTGGCAGCCAAAATTTAGTTATTATGGTTATCAATACATTCAAATAGACAATGTAAATTATTTGGAAGCAAATAACCAAGAACTACCAACAGTATTAGATATAACTTCAAATTTTATTTATAATAATTCGGGTGAAGCAGGAGCGTTTGAATGTTCCAACGAAATTTTTAACAAAGCACACGAGCTTATCAATAATGCTATAAAAAGTAATTTTCAAGCAGTGTTGACGGATTGTCCGCATCGTGAAAAATTAGGATGGTTAGAAGAAGCGCATCTTAATGGACCGGGGTTAATTTTCAATTACAATTTACAAACCTACATTCCCAGTATCATGCAAAATATTGCCGATGCACAACGGGAAAACGGCATGATTCCAACCATCGCACCAGAGTATGTGGTGTTTGGTGGTGATTTTACCGATTCTCCGGAATGGGGCGTTACAGGCGTTATTCTGCCTTGGATGTATTACGAATATTATGGCGATGATAGTTTGATAAAAGATTATTATCAAGTAATGAAAAGGTATATTGATTACTTAACTTCTAAATCTGAAGATTATATCCTTGATTACGGATTAGGCGATTGGTACGATTACGGTGAACATGCTGCTGGCTATTCAAAAAATAGTCCTATTGCCCTTTCTGCCACCAGTCATTACTACTACGCAGCACATTTATTTGCCAAAGCAGCAAAGCACCTAAATAAAACGGAAGATATTTCTAAGTACGAAACTTTAGCATCTCATATTAAAGATGCATATAATGAGGCGTTTTTCAACAAAGAAACGAAACAATACGGTACAGAAAGCCAATTTAGTAATGCGGTTTCTGTGTTTATGGATATTGTAGAACCGCAATATAAAGAAGCGGTTGTGGCTAATTTATTGGCTGACATAAAAAATAGAGGTTACCGATTAACAACGGGCGATGTGGGTAATCGTTACCTATTTCAAGCGTTGGCAAGAAATAATGAAAGTGAAACCATGTTTAAAATGAACAACCATTATGATACACCGGGCTACGGGTTTCAAATTAAATTTGGATTAACCACATTAACCGAACAATGGGATCCAAGAAAAGGAAATTCATGGAACCATTTTATGATGGGACAAATTGAAGAATGGTTTTACAGAAGTTTGGCAGGCATCGTTCCCGATGAAGCACATCCAGGGTTTAAACACTTCTTCATTCAACCAGAAATTGTGGGCGATATGACCTTTGTAAAAGCAAGTTATAAATCGGTTTATGGAACAATAGTTTCAGAATGGGAGAAGCAGGATAACAAAACCATTTTCAAAATTGAAATACCTGCCAATACAACAGCAACAGTGATTTTGCCCGTCAATGCAGAATCTGAAATAACAATTAACGGAAAATCATTAAAGCAATTTAAAGGACAAATTGAGGTTGATAAAAAAGCAAAAAAGCCAACTTTTATAATAGGTTCGGGAGTTTACAGTATAGAAAGTAACTAAAATGAAATTAAAATCAATAAACATAGTAGTTTTTTCAATAGTCGTATTGTTGTTTTCAACAATGCAGGCGCAAACTTCTGATACTAATTTTAAAACGCCTATTGCAGAAACAATTCATAAAATTGAAATTATTTTCAATGTAAAAATTAAAGATAATAAAGGTTTGTTGAAAGAAAAAGTATTGGATTATGCCGATTGGAAAATTGAACCCGATAATTTAGAAGTGTCTTTAGCTAATGTTTTAGCACCTTTCAATTTAACAACGTTTAAAGAAGCTGATGGTATTTATGAAATCAGGGAATTTCAACACCATAGGGTATCCATTCCCAAAAGCGTAGAACGTTTAGCTTTTTTGTCAAATTTATATAATGATAAACAAACTTGGGAAACCAGAAATGCCGAATTGAAACAGTGCATGATAACAGCTTTCGGAATTGATAAAGCACCAAAAATGCCTTATTCAAAACCCATTTTAACCAAAAAAAGAAAGTATAAAAGCTATACTGTTGAAAATATTGGCTTGGAAATTCTTCCAGGAGTTTATACAACTGGCTCAATCTACAAACCTTATCCATTTAACAAAAAAGCGCCTATTGTTATCACGCCAAACGGTCATTTTGGTGATGGTCGCTACCGAAAAGACGAACAATTGCGTTGTGCTATGTTGGCTAGAATGGGAGCAATTGTTGTGAATTTTGATTTGTTTGCTTGGGGCGAATCGCAATTGCAGTTTCCAGCAACAACACATAGAAATAGTATCGCTTCAACCATACAATTATTAAGCGGTATGCGTTTACTGGATTATGTGTCAACTCTAAAACATGCCGATATCACTCGTGTGGGCGTTACAGGTGGTTCTGGTGGTGGTTCGCATACACTATTTTTGGCAGCTTTAGATGATAGAGTTACGGTATCTGTTCCTGTTGTTATGGTGTCAGCAAATCATTCTGGTGGTTGTCCTTGTGAAAGTGGTCGTGGTATTCATCTGTGCGGAAATGGGACAAACAATGTTGAAGTAGCAGCCATGGCAACACCAAAACCACAACTTGTTATTTCTGATGGAAAAGATTGGACTAGCAATGTTCCTGAATTAGAATTTCCATTTATACAACGAACCTATGGTTTTTATGGTAAAAAGGAACTAGTTGAAAATGCTCATTTTGCAGAAGAAGGACATGATTATGGTAAGTCTAAACGTATGGCAATGTATCCTTTTATGGCGAAGCATTTAGGGTTAAATTTAGAAAAAGTTATAAATAATATGGGTGAAATTGACGAATCCGATTGTGTTATTGAACCCTACGAGAACTTATATGTTTTTGGGAATAAAGTTGAAAACTTGCCACAAAACGCGATGAAAAATATAGACGAATTGTATGAACTATTTGGAGAAAAAAACAATAAAGAGTATGATATTAAAAAATAGAAATATTAAAATTCTTTGTTGCCTAATCTTTCTTTTTGGGGTAAATAATTTGTTTGCTCAAACGGAAACCGAATTAAAACTTTGGTACGACAAACCAGCCGAAATTTGGAACGAAGCCTTACCTTTAGGAAACGGACGTTTAGGTGCTATGGTTTTTGGCGATCCAGCGGTGGAACGTTTACAATTAAACGAAGAAACCATTTGGGCAGGTTCTCCTAACAGCATTGCACATGATAAAGCATTAAAGGCATTGCCTAAAGTGCGTCAGCTTATTTTTGATGGAAAATATAAGGAAGCACAAGATTTGGCAACGTCGGATATCCGTTCGCAAACCAATAACGGAATGCCGTATCAAACCTTTGGAAGTGTGTATTTATCATTTCCTGGGCATCAAAATTACACAAATTATTATCGCGATTTAGATATTGAAAATGCAACCGCTAAAGTTCAGTATATTGTTGACGGCGTTACATTTACCAGAGAAATACTTACGGCGTTTTCAGACCAAGTGATAGTGGTAAAATTAACGGCTAGTCAACCGGGGCAAATTACAGGAAATGTGTTTATGAATAGTCCGTTTGATAAAACACTAACTACAACGGAAGGAAATCAAGTATCTCTTTCAGGTGAAACAAGTACGGTAGAAGGTCAAAGAGGACGTGTTAAGTTTCAAGGTAGAATGGCGGCTAGAAATATAGGAGGCGATGTTTCTGTTAAAAATGGAATTATTAGCATTAATAAGGCTGATGAGGTAACACTTTACATTTCAATAGCTACCAATTTCAAAAATTATAAAGAACTTACTGAAGATGAAGTTGCTAAAAGCAAAGCGTATTTAGATAAAGCTTTAATCAAAGATTTTGAAGCCATTAAATCGACACATGTTACCTATTATCAAAAATTCTTCAACCGTGTATCTTTCGATTTGGGAATTACCGAAGCAGCTAAAGAAACTACCGACGCGCGTATTCGAAAATTCGATAGTCAATTCGATCCGCAGTTGGCATCATTATATTTTCAATTCGGACGTTATTTATTGATTTCCTGTTCGCAACCAGGTGGGCAACCTGCAAATCTTCAAGGTATTTGGAACGATATGTTGTTTCCGCCTTGGGAAAGTAAGTACACCATGAATATTAATGCAGAAATGAACTATTGGCCTGCGGAATTAACCAACCTTTCCGAAATGCACGAACCGTTTATTCAAATGGTAAAAGAAGTTGCTGAAACTGGTAAAGAAACAGCTCAAATAATGTATAATGCCGATGGTTGGGTGCTGCATCACAATACCGATATCTGGCGTATTACAGGTCCAATTGATAATGCGGCATCGGGTATGTGGCCAACAGGTGGCGCGTGGGTATGTCAAGATTTATGGGAGCGTTATTTATATACGGGCGATGAAAATTATCTAAAAGAAATTTATCCCATAATGAAAGGTGCTGCCAACTTCTTTTTAGATTTTATGATTAAAGATCCGAACTCCGGATACTTAGTAGTAGTACCTTCAAATTCTCCTGAAAACACACATGCTGGTGAAGATGGTACATCAACTATAACCGCAGGAACTACAATGGATAATCAATTGATTTTTGATTTATTCACCAACATTATTAGAGCAACAGATATTCTATCAGAAGATAAAAATTTTACAAAAAAATTAAAAGATGCTTTAGCTAAAATGCCGCCAATGCAAATTGGAAAGCATGGGCAATTGCAAGAATGGTTGATCGATTGGGACGACCCTGAAGACAAGCACCGTCATGTATCACACTTGTATGGATTGTTCCCTAGTAATCAAATTTCACCTTTTAAAACCCCTGAATTATTCGATGCAGCAAAAACCTCATTAAATTTTAGAGGTGATGAATCTACCGGATGGTCTATGGGTTGGAAAGTAAATTTATGGGCACGTTTGTTAGATGGAAATCACGCATACAAATTATTGCAAGACCAATTACATTTGGTTACTGCAGACCAGCGAAAAGGAGGTGGAACCTATCCAAATATGCTAGATGCCCACCAACCTTTTCAAATAGATGGTAATTTTGGTTGTACTGCAGGCATTGCAGAAATGCTCATGCAAAGTCACGAAGGTGCTATTCACCTGTTGCCAGCACTACCAAGTGTTTGGAAAAATGGCTCTATAAAAGGACTTGTTTCTAGAGGTGGTTATGAATTGGACATCACTTGGAAGAACAATAAAATATCAGTTTTGAAAATTCAAGCAAAACGAGATGGTAATTGTAGGTTAAGGTTGGAAAGCCAGATTAAAGGCAATCATCTAAAAAAAGCCAAAGGAAACAACCCAAATCCTTTGTTTTATGATGTTGAAGTTAAGAAACCAATTATTTCTGAAAAAGCAGAAATTAAGAAAGTGAAGCTTCCTGAGTATTATGAGTATGACGTGGAAATGAAAGCAGGAGAATCTTACATCTTTTACGCAAAATAACTATTAAAATGAATTCAAAAATCAATCATATCAAACTACTAATAGTCTTTTTTACAGTTCTGTTTAGTAGTTGTAAATCGACTTTAGTAGCTCAAAAACCATATGTTTTAGAAGTTGATAACTACAAACATTATGTAGATTATTTCAACACCATGGAAGATGAAAACATAGCCAAAGCCATTCCAAATGATAGTGCTTGGGCTTGGATGAAAGCAAATATTCCATTGTTTGAATGTCCACAACAAAACTTCGAAGAAATGTATTATTTCCGTTGGTGGAGTTTACGTAAGCACATTACCAATACACCACAAGGTTACGCCATTACTGAGTTTTTGGTAGACCGTTCGTACGCCGATAAATACAATTTAATTGCATGTGCTTTAGGGCATCATATTTATGAGTTTAGATGGGTGCACAATCCAGAGTTTATTGAGCAAAACGTTAAGTTGTGGTACAGGGGAAATGAAGGAGGTAGAATGAAAAAACTAATGACGTTTAGTAGTTGGACTGCCGATGCACTTTACAACCGTTATTTGGTAAATAAAGACGAAAAGTTTCTATTGGACATGTATCCTGATTTAGTTTCAGAATATGCACAATGGGAAATTGATAGAGGAAGAACTGATGGATTGTTTTGGCAAATTGACGTGAAGGATGGTATGGAAGAATCCTTAAGTGGTGGTCGCCATGTGCAAAATGTACGTCCAACCATTAATAGTTATATGTTTGGGAATGCCGAAGCTTTATCTAAAATAGCAGCCATAAAAGGAGATAAAAAGCAAGTGGCTAATTTCAGTAGTAAAGCTTCGAAGCTTAAAAATTTAGTAGAAACTCGTTTGTGGAATTCCAAAGATGAATTTTTTGAAACATTGACCGAGAAAGATACCTCTTCCAATGTACGGGAAGCTATTGGTTTTATTCCGTGGTATTTCAATCTTCCAGAAAAAAACAAAGGATTTGAAAAAGCTTGGGCACAAGTAAAAGACGAACAAGGGTTTTCTGCACCTTTTGGTTTAACAACTGCCGAACGTAGAAGTCCACGTTTTAGAAGCCATGGTACTGGAACTTGCGAGTGGGATGGTGCGGTTTGGCCTTTTGCAACGTCTCAAACACTTACAGCTATGGCAAATGTGTTGAATAACTACAGTCAAGATGTAGTTTTAGAAGCTGATTATTTCAAACAAATGAATTTGTATGTAGAGTCGCAATATTATCGTGGTCGACCATATATTGGTGAATATTTGGATGAAACTACGGGCTATTGGTTAATGGGTGATCGAGAGCGTAGTCGCTATTACAACCATTCAACATTTAACGATTTAATGATCACAGGTTTGGTTGGTTTACGCCCAAGAGCCGATGAAAAAATAGAAGTCAATCCGTTAATTCCTCAAGATAAATGGGATTGGTTTTGTTTAGATAATGTGTTGTACCATGGTGCTATTATTACCATTTTATGGGACAAAACAGGTGAAAAATATAACATGGGAAAAGGGTTTAAGATTTTTAGAAATGGTAAAGAAATAGCAGCTTCTGAAAAACTTGAAAGGCTAATTTCAAAATAAAAACATATAAATGAAGAAAATATTTCAATATTTAGTTTTGCTGCTTTTTTCATTTTCGGCGATAGCTCAAAATGATATAAAGTTGCATAATCTTCAATGTGAAATGCTCACAAATCCATTAGGTATTGATGTGTTGCAACCACGATTGAGTTGGCAAATTATTACTGATGTATCTGAAGTAGAGCAAAAAACATATCAAATTCTAGTAGCTTCTTCAGTTGAAAAATTAAAAAACAATAATGCCGATTTATGGGATTCTGGTAAAGTATCGAGCAATGCTTCAATGAATATAACCTATTCAGGAAAAAAATTGAACAGTAAAGATGAAGCCTATTGGAAAGTAAAAATTTGGACGAATAAAGGAGAAACCCAATGGAGTGAAACCGCACATTGGAGCATGGGTATTTTAACTTATGCCGATTGGAAATCTACCCGATGGATTGGTTATAATCAGCTGTTTCCAGGTGATAGTGTGAGCCAGTTTTCAAAATTATCAGCACGTTATATTCGCAAGCATATCGATGTTAAAAAGCAGGTAAAAAATGCCAAAGTTTACATTATGGGTATGGGCTTGTATGAGCTTTATATTAATGGTGAAAAAATAGGGAATCAAGTGTTGGCACCTGTTCCAACCGATTACACAAAAAACGTAAAATACAATGTATTTGATGTAACATCTCAATTAAAAAAAGGTGAAAACGTATTAGGTACTATTTTAGGAAACGGACGCTTTTTTGCGATGCGTCAAGAATACAAACCCTATAAAATTAAAAGTTTTGGGTTTCCAAAAATGGCATTGCAGTTGGATATTGAATATGAAGATGGCACTACTGAAACTATAAAAACCGATGAAACCTGGAAGTTTACACCAAACGGTCCAATAAGAAGTAACAACGAATATGATGGAGAAGTCCATGATGCTAGAAAAGAAATACCCAATTGGAATACAAATAATTTTGACGATACCAATTGGCTAAATTTAACGTGGGTTGAAGAACCAGGCGGCTTTCCAGAGGCACAAATGACACCAAATATGAAGGTGATGGATGAAGTGAAACCTTTATCTATTACGGCAACTAAAACGGGTAACTATATTTTAGATATGGGTCAGAATATGGTGGGTTGGCTGCAACTAAAAGTGAATGGAAATAGAGACGATACCATCACGATGAAATTTGCCGAATCTTTAAAGGAAGATGGGTCGCTTTATATAGCGAATTTACGTGATGCTCGCGTTACAGACGAATACATTTTAAAAGGTGAAGGTGAAGAAATTTGGGAACCAAAATTTGTATATCACGGTTTTAGGTTTGTTGAAATTTCGGGATTAAAATCAAAACCTTCATTAGACCAGTTTTTAGGAAAAGTGGTGTATGACTATATAGAAACCATTGGGACGTTTGAATGTTCTAACCAAACTATGAACCAAATTTTCAAGAATGCTTTTTGGGGCATTCGAGGAAATTATAAAGGCATGCCGATTGATTGTCCGCAACGTAATGAACGTCAACCTTGGTTGGGTGATAGAACGACAGGAGCTTATGGCGAGAGTTTTTTGTTCGATAATCAAACACTTTATGCGAAATGGCTTGACGATATTAAATTTTCGCAAACTTTAGATGGTGGCATTCCAGATGTAGCTCCTGCGTTTTGGCGTTATTATGGAGACGGCGTTACTTGGCAAGGTGCTTACATTAAAGTGGCCGATATGTTGTACAACCAATTTGCTGATGAAAATGTGATTAAAAACCATTATCCCTACATGAAAAAATGGATGGATTATATGGAAGCCAATTATTTGAAGAACGATTTAATGACGAAAGACAAATACGGCGATTGGTGTGTGCCACCAGAATCTTTGGAAATTATCCGTTCGCAAGATCCTACACGTTTAACCGATGGTGAGGTTTTGTCGAGTGCTTTTTATTATCACCTGCTTCAAATTATGAAAAAGTTTGCACATATTATTAATGCAACTGAAGCGGATATAGCACATTATGATGATTTATCAGAACGCATAAAAACGGCATTCAATAAAAAATATTTAAACACATCTACATTTAGTTATGCTAATAATACTGTTACAGCTAATGTATTGCCTTTAGCATTTGGTATGGTACCAGAAGAATTAAAGGCGAAAGTGTTTGATAATATGGTGCATGAAATTGAGGTTACCAAACAAGGCCATGTAAGTACAGGTGTTGTTGGCATACAATTTTTAATGAGAACCTTAACAGAACATGGAAGGGGCGATTTGGCATACAAACTAGCGTCAAACAAAACCTATCCAAGTTGGGGTTATATGGTTGAAAATGGCGCAACTACTATTTGGGAATTATGGAATGGTAATACTGCCAATCCAGAAATGAATTCCCAAAACCACGTGATGCTATTGGGCGATTTATTGGTTTGGTATTACGAAAATATGGCAGGAATTAAAAGTAATCCAGAAATGCCTGGTTTTAAACAAATCATTATGAAACCAGATTTTAATGCTGGTCTAAGTTATGTAAATGCATCGTATAAATCTTCTTACGGGCTTATAAGGAGTCATTGGAAAAAGAATAAAAACAAGTTAACTTGGTATATCACCATTCCAGTAAACACGACAGCTTTGGTTAATTTACCAACCACCAATGTTTCAAAAGTAAAAATCAATAAAAAGCAATTCGATAAGAATTCTGAAAATTATAAAACAGAAGAAGGTAAACTTGTTTTAGAATTAAAATCAGGAACTTATTTAATTAATATAAACTAAACTAATAATATATATGAAATTAATTCAAACCATATTAATTCTAACAGGTATAGTACTTCTAGGGAGTTGTAAACCATCGGTAAATGATAAAAAAATAACTTTAGAAGAAAAAACGTGGAAAGAAGGAATTCTTATAGATGAATTTATTTATCGTGAAGCATCCTATCCTTCATGTCATGCAGCAACTATTGCAGAAATGAAAAATGGCGAATTGATTGCCGCATGGTTTGGTGGTACAAACGAAAGAGATCCAGACGTTGGTATATGGGTAAGTAAGCGTAAAAATGGAAAATGGACTGAAAATGTTGAGGTTGCCAATGGTGTACAAAATGATACATTGCGTTATCCAACATGGAATCCTGTTTTATATCAAATACCAAAAGGAGATTTGTTGTTGTTTTATAAAATTGGGCCGCATCCATCAACTTGGTGGGGTATGTTAATAAGGTCTTCAGATAACGGCGAAACATGGTCTAAACCAGAAAAATTACCAGAAAATTACTTAGGCCCAATAAAAAACAAGCCAGTTTTATTAGCTAATAATAAATTATTACTTCCATCAAGTATTGAAGGTGGTGGCTGGAATTTACGCATGGAATCTACACCAGATTTTGGTAAAACTTGGCACATGAGCGATACCATTGCAAAAGGGCAAAACAATATTAATGCCATTCAGCCAAGTATACTTTTACATAAAAATGGCAAATTGCAAGCTATTGGTAGAACAAAAAATAGAGCATTGTTTAGTACATGGTCTTCAGATAATGGCGAAACATGGTCTGATATTGAATTATTAAACATGCCAAATAACAATTCTGGAACCGATGCCGTAACTATGAAAAACGGACAACATGTTCTAATATACAACCATGTTCTACCTGATGGTGATGATGTTAAAGGTATAAGAACACCACTAAATATAGCTGTTTCAAATGATGGTGTAAATTGGGATGCATCCTTAGTGTTAGAAGATTCACGAATTAGTCAATATTCATATCCAGCCATAATTCAAGGGTCTGATGGCATGCTGCATTGTGTTTATACATGGCGAAGACAACGTATTAAATATGTGAAAATTGATCCTTCTAAATTAGTGTCATTTCCAATAAAAAATGGTGTTTGGCCAGGACCAACAATTGAACGATATAAAGTAGCTGTTTGCGATTGGATGATATTGAAACGTCAAAAATTGGGTGCGTTTGAATTGGCAAAAGAAATAAATTCAGATGGTATTGAAATGGATATGGGAAGTTTAGGTAGCAGAGAAACTTTTGATAGTAAGTTTGGAGATACTACCGAAGTGAAAGTATTCTTAGATAAATCAAAAGAAACTGGTGTTCAAATAAGCTCTATCGCTATGTCTGGCTTTTATGCACAGTCGTTTGCAAAACGTCCAACCGTAAAGAAAATGGTGGCAGATTGTATAGAAACTATGAAAAAATTTAATGTTAAAACAGCTTATTTGCCATTAGGAACACAAGGTGATTTGGTAGCAAATCCAGAACTAAGACCGGCTATTATTGAGCGTTTAAGATGGGCAGGAGAAGAAGTAAATAAAATTGATGGTGTTATTGCAATTGAAACATCACTTTCTGCTGCCGAAGAAGTAAAACTTTTAGAAGAAATTGGTAATAGAAACATTCGAATTTCATTCAATTTTGCGAATGCCATTAAAAATGGTCGCGATATTTCAAGTGAATTAAAAACCTTAGGACGCGATAATATTGCTCAAATTCATGCTTCAAATACAGATGGTTTTTGGTTGGAAAATGATAAAGAAATCGATTTACCAAAAATAAAAGAAACCTTAGATAATATGCATTGGTTAGGTTGGTTAATTGTAGAGCGTTCTAGAGATACAACACAAGTTCACAATGTAAAAGCAAATTATGGCGCCAATGTTAATTATTTAAAAAAGATTTTTAAAAATCAATAAATGAAAGTGTTTTAACATGATGAGATATACCTTTTTACTTTTTTTTATACTAATAGTTTCGTGTTCAACATCGAAAAAAATTACCATTGTTAGTGATGCTGAATCACCACGACTAGCATTTGGTGTTGAAAAACTTTCAACCAAATTATCTGAAAATGGGTATGTAGTTTCAGTTTCTTCCGAAATTCCTAAGGGCAAACACAAAGTAATAGTTCTAATTGATAAAAAAGACGCTTCAAAAAAAGAAAGTTTTAAAATAAGATCTAAAGAAAATATAATAACAATTGAAGGTTCAGATGCTTCAGGAACGTTGTATGGTGCCTTAGAGTTGGTAAATAATATTAAAGAAAACGGAGATTTGCCTTCTGAAATACATATTGAAGATGCGCCAGAAATGGTGCTGCGTGGTACTTGTATTGGCATGCAAAAAACGGAATATTTAGAAGGTAGAGGCGTTTACGAATATCCATATACACCCGAAAATTTTCCTTGGTTTTATGATAAAGAACTTTGGATAAAGTATCTGGATATGATGGTTGATAATAGGTTGAATTCATTATACCTGTGGAACGGACATCCATTTGCATCTTTAGTAAAGTTGGATGATTACCCATTTGCCGTTGAAGTAAGCGATGAAGATTTTAAAAAAAACGAAGAAATTTTCAAATTCATAACCGAAGAAGCTAACAAACGTGGTATTTGGATTATTCAAATGTTTTACAATATTATCGTTTCTAAACCTTTTGCGGAACATTATAACATAGCAACACAAGATAGATCAAGACCCATTGTGCCTGTTATTGCAGATTATACTCAAAAATCCATTGCTGCTTTTGTTGAAAAATACCCAAATGTAGGTTTGTTAGTCGCTCTAGGTGAAGCTATGGAACGAGACTATGATGTAGAATGGTTTACAAAAACCATTATTCCGGGTGTGAAAGATGGTTTGAAAGCTTTAGGAACCACGCAAGAACCACCCATTATTTTGCGAGCCCACGATACCGATGCACCTGTAGTTATGCAACATGCCTTGCCATTATACAAAAATTTATATACCATGAATAAGTATAATGGCGAATCGCTAACTACTTACCAGCCTCGTGGTCCTTGGGCTGAAACGCATCGTCAATTAAGTGCAGCTGGTTCAACGCATATTTCAAATGTGCACATTTTGGCAAATTTAGAACCGTTTAGATATGGTTCGCCAGATTTCATTCAAAAAGCAACAAAAGCCATGCATACTATTCATGGAGCTAATGCACTTCATTTATATCCACAAACATCCTATTGGGATTGGCCGTATGCGCCAGATAAAACAGAAAAACGATTACTGGAAATGGAACGCGATTGGATTTGGTATAAAGCTTGGTCGCGCTACGCATGGGAAAGTAATAGAGATAGAAAAGATGAAATTGAATTTTGGAGTAATGAATTAGCTACTAAGTATGGTATTGATTTAGAATCAGGAAAAAATATTTTAAAAGCTTATGAAGAAGCTGGCGAAATAGCTCCAAAAACCTTAAGACGTTTTGGAATAACTGAAGGCAACAGGCAAACATTATTATTGGGTATGTTCGAAAGTCAGTTGGTCAATCCATACAAATGGCGCGTGTATCCAGGTTTTTACGAATCTTGTGGACCACTTGGCGAAATTCTTTTAGAATATGCAAAAAAAGAATGGGAAAACACACCACATGAAGGTGAAACACCAGTTCAAATCATTAATGAAATTGTAGCACATGGCAAAAATGCTGTTGAAGCTATTGATAAGGCAGAAGCAAGTGTAACTAAAGATAAAGAGGAATTTGCTCGTTTAAAAAATGATATGTACTGCTACAATGCTTTCGCCAATTTCTTTGCTGAAAAAGTAGAAGCCGCTTTATTGGTGTTGCGATATAGCTATTCAAATGAAATAAACGATTTAGATAAGGCACTTCCACATTTAGAAAAAAGTATTACACATTATCAAACCTTAGTTAACTTAACAAAAGACACCTATTTGTACGCCAACAGTATGCAAACGGCGCAACGTAGAATTCCTATTGGCGGTGATGATGGTAATAATAAAAGATGGAAAGAATTATTGCCTCATTACGAACGTGAATTGGCTAATTTCAAAAGAAATTTAGAACTTTTAAAAGCTTCAAAAGATGGTAAAATTGTTAAACAAAACATAACACCTTGGCAAATTGAAAATGTTACTCTAATAACTGAAAACAAAGGCGTTTACCAAGTAAAAAAAGGCACAAAGGTTTACGGTATTCCAGAGTCTGAAATTTTAGAAATAGCACCAGAACTTCAAAATTTAAAAGGTATTTCATTTGTTGCAGATACTCAAAATAATAATGGCACACATCTTAAATTTAAGAATGATAAGTCTGTGAAATTAGTTGTTGGTTATTTCAATACCGACCAAAAACGCTTTTTATTTCCACCAAGTTTAGAAACTAATGCAGCAGGAAATAATAGAGGTGAAGCCGAGGTTGTTTTAGCAAATGCTGTTAAATTGAAAGAATTACCAAGAGTAAATATTCACACTTACAGCTTTGAAGCTGGTGAAAATGAACTTAATTTAGGAAAAGGGCGTGTGCTTATTTTTGGTTTTATTGATGCAAATCAAACTATTAACTCACGCGATGTAGGTTTAATTGGAGACGACGAAAAAGCAGCTGTCGATTGGCTTTTTTATTAATATGAAACAGATACATTACATAATCATTTTAGTTTTTACCACTCTGTTTTCATGCAAAAGTGAAAGTCAAGTTAGTGATGTTCGTAAAACAATCTCATTAAGCACCAATTGGAAAACGATTATTTTAGATAGTTTAAATCAACCGGAAAATGATTTTGTAAAAAACCCAAACACAAATAAAGCTTGGGAAAACGTTTCTGTACCACATAACTGGGATCAATATTACGGATACAGACGTTCAAAACATGGTAATTTGCATGGAACAGCATGGTATAAAAAAACATTAAAATTAGATGCTTCAAATAAAGGGAAACAGCATTTTTTGTTTTTTGAAGGTGTAAGTTCTTATGCCACCGTTTGGGTAAATGGCAAACAAGTTGGCACACATAAGGGTGGAAGAACCACGTTTACTTTAGATATTACAAATGCTATTGATTTCAATAAAGAAAACAGCATCGTTGTAAAAGCAGCACATCCTTCATTTATTGCCGATTTACCTTGGGTTTGTGGTGGTTGTTCTGGCGAATGGGGCTTTTCAGAAGGCTCGCAACCTATGGGTATTTTTAGGCCAGTTTCTTTAGTTATTACAGATAAATTAAGAATTGAGCCTTTCGGAATTCATATATGGAATGATGACAAAACAAATAAAGAAAAAGCCATTCTTCATATTTCTACCGAACTTAAAAATTATGGAAATTCATCTAAAAATATCACAGTTGAAAACTCACTTTTAGATAAAGAAGGTAACGAAGTAGTTTCAATAAAAACCGAAATAAATGTTTCAAATTCAAAAGAAATAAAACAAACGCTTCCTGAAATTTTAAATCCAAAACTGTGGTCGCCAGAAAACCCGTATCTATACACACTTTCAACCAAAATATTTGAAAATGGTAACGTAATTGATGCCTTAACAACACCTTACGGTATTCGTTGGGTAAGTTGGCCAATTAATAGAACAGGAAGTGACAATCGGTTTTTTATAAACGACAATCCATTATTTGTCAATGGCACTTGTGAATATGAACATTTAATAGGGAAAAGCCATTCATTTTCTAATACTGAAATAAAAACGAGGGTTGAACAAGTAAAAGCAGCTGGTTACAACGCATTTCGTGAAGGACATCAACCTCATAATTTAAAATACCAAGAACATTTAGATGAAGAAGGTATTTTGTTTTGGAGTCAGTTTTCAGCACATATTTGGTATGATACACCCGAGTTTAAAGAAAACTTTAAAACGCTTTTAAAGGAATGGATTAAAGAGCGTAGAAACAATCCATCGGTTGTTATGTGGGGCTTGCAAAATGAAAGTACCATACCAAAAGAATTTGCAGAAGAATGTACTCAAATCATTAGAGAACTCGATCCTACAGCAGCAAAACAACGCATCGTTACAACATGTAATGGAGGAGAAGGAACCGATTGGAACGTTATTCAAAACTGGTCAGGAACGTATGGTGGCAATCCATTTAATTATGGCGAAGAATTGACGGAACAACTTTTAAATGGCGAATACGGCGCATGGCGTTCGGCAGATTTACATACTGAAGGCGAATTCAACCAAAAAGGTGAATTAAGCGAAAACCGTTTTTCGCAACTTATGGAAATAAAAGTACGTGAAGCAGAATCTGTAAAAGACAAGATTGTTGGTCAGTATCATTGGTTGTTATATTCACATGAAAATCCTGGTAGAACTCAAAATGGTGAAGGTTTCAGAGATATTGATAAAGTTGGACCAGTAAATTACAAAGGTATTTTTACCATTTGGGGCGAACCGCTGGATGCTTTTTATATGTATCGTGCCAACTACGTTTCAAAAGAAAAAAGCCCGATGGTTTATATTGTGTCACATTCTTGGGCTAACCGTTGGGATTCTGTAGGAATAAAAAATGGCATTGACGTATATTCAAACTGTGATGAGGTAGAATTGTTTAACGATGTTGATAATGAATCTTTTGGAAAACTTAAAAATTCAGGTATTAAAGGCGAACATTTTCAGTGGAATAATGTCAATATAAAACACAATGTGTTATACGCCATTGGTTATGTGAATGGAAAAGCAGTTGCTAAGGATTATATTGTGTTAAACAACTTACCAAAAGCACCAAATTTTGAAAAATTAGTTTCTAAATCGAATGCAATTCTAAAGCCTGAAAGCAATTACAATTACGTGTATAGAGTGAATGCTGGTGGTTCAGATTATAAAGATACTTTTGGAAATACATGGTTAGCAGATGTACATAAAACGGATAAAAATACATGGGGTTCAACATCATGGACAGATAATTTTGAAAATCTTCCAGCCTTTTATGCTAGCCAGAGAAAAACAAACGACCTAGTTGGAAATACCCAAGATTGGAAATTATTTCAAAGCTTTAGATATGGTGCGGATAAATTGCAATACGAATTTCCTGCAGCAGATGGCGATTATGTAGTTGAATTATATTTTAATGAACCTTGGTTTGGCACTGGTGGTGGTTTGGATTGTAAAAATTGGCGTGTTTTTGATGTCGCTATTAATGATGAAATCGTTTTAAAAAATTTAGATATTTGGAGTGAAGTTGGACATAAATCAGCTTTAAAGAAAACAGTTAAAGCAAAAAGTAAAAATGGTAAAATTGTTATTTCATTTCCAAATGTAGCATCTGGTCAAGCGGTTATTTCAGCCATCGCTATTGCTACAAAAAATAAAAATATTAAGCCTGCAAAACCATCAGCGAAAAATATTTTGAATGTTTCAACGAATGCTGAATTTGAAATTGATTCTTGGTTAGATGACTCAAGTAAACAATATCAAAATTCTAATATTCAAATTACCAAATTACCTTCAGAACTTTATGGAGCCGATTATATTCGTTTTTCAAATGCTGCTAAAAAAGATGTTTCAGGTTCGTTTATTTCAAAAGAAAACGCTACTGTTTATGTTGTTTTAGATTCAAAAGTAAACGAAATAGTTTCATGGCTTAACGGTTATGAAAAAACAACAGATACGGTACAGAATTCAAAAGGAAATCAATTCAATGTATTCAAAAAACAAGTAAAAAAAGGTGAAAAAGTAGTGTTTGGCAAAAACGGAAATAGTGAAAACTTAGCGATGTATACAGTAGCTGTAGTTCCTATATATTCAATGGAAGAACAAGATGATAGACCAATTCTGTTGCTTGAAGCTGAAACTGCCAAAACAACTGGTGCAGGCGTTGAAAAAGCATTTTTTAAAAACAGTGATTATATTGAATTTACCAAAAACACTCAAAGCAGCATCACATTTACCGTAAATCCAGGTGTAGCAAATAACTATTTAATGCGTTATCGTTTTATGAATATGAATGATGAGCCTGTTAAAGTGCGCTTAAAAATTGAAGATGCTAATGGTATTTTGTTACGAAATGACGATATAGAATTTCCTGTTCAAAATGAAAAATGGAAAATTTTAAATACCACCTCTGGAGGCTACATTAATGCAGGAACTTATAAAATTACTTTAGAGTCAAATACGATGAAAGGGTTGCGAATAGAATCGTTTGAATTTCAATAAATACTAAAAATAATGCGTTTAAAAATGAAATATATAGGCTTGTTAATTGGTTTGCTTTTAGTAGTAATGGCTTGTAAACCAATTCAAAAAGATATTAGAATTGTTGAAGATTTTAATTTTAATTGGAATTTTAAACTTGGTGACCATCCTGAGGCTATTCAAGAAAATTTTAATGCTTCTGAATGGCAAAATTTAGATTTACCACACGACTGGAGTATTGAAGGCGCTTTTAGTGAAGACCATCCAACAAAACCTGAAGGTGGCGCATTACCTGCTGGTTTAGGTTGGTACAGAAAAACATTTAGCTTGCCAATAAATTGGAAAAACAAACAAGTTTCTGTTGAGTTTGATGGCGTTTATAGAAATAGTGAAGTTTGGATTAATGGTCATTATTTGGGAAAACGTCCTTACGGTTATATCTCATTTGCATATGATTTGTCGAATTTTTTAAAATTTGGTGAAGAAAAAAATATTATTTCGGTGAAGGTTGATAATTCCGAGCAACCCAATTCGCGTTGGTACACAGGTTCGGGTATTTATAGAAATGTAAGGTTGGTAGCAACCGAAAAACTACATATAACACATTGGGGAACTTACGTTACAACACCCAAAGTTTCAAAAGAAAAAGCATCTGTAAATTTAGAAGTAACGCTTCAAAATGATGCAAATTCAAGCAAAACATATAAAATAGTCAGCACAATTTTAAATGCTGAAATGCTAGAAATAGCTCAAACAACTTCTGAAGAGACAATCAATAAAAACACATCAAAAGTAACAAGTCAAACGTTTGAAGTTTTAAATCCAACATTGTGGAATATTGAAAAGCCATATTTATATAAAATTAAAACAACCGTTTTTGAAAACTCTAAATTGGTTGATAATTACGAAACGCCTTTAGGTATTCGTTATTTTAATTTTGATTCCGAAAAAGGGTTTTCATTAAATGGCGTTCCAACAAAAATACATGGTGTTTGTTTGCATCACGATAATGGCGCGTTGGGTGCGGTTGCAAATTATCATGCAATAAAGCGAAAGTTGCAAATAATGAAGGATATGGGTGTGAATGCCATACGTGTTTCGCACAATCCATCATCGGTTGAGTTGTTACAATTGTGCGACGCTATGGGTTTTATTGTACAAACAGAAGCCTTTGATGTCTGGAAAAAGAAAAAAGTAAAAGCCGATTACAATTTGGAATGGGATGCATGGCATAAAAAAGATTTGGAAGATTTTGTTAAGCGAGATAGAAACCATCCATCAGTAATGATGTGGAGTATTGGTAATGAAATTCGCGAACAATTTGATAGTACTGGTGTTGCCATTACTAAAAATCTAGTTGCTATTGTAAAATCTTTAGATAAAACCAGACCTGTAACCTGTGCGTTAACTGAAAATGTTCCAGAGAAAAATTTCATTTACCAATCTGGTGCTTTGGATGTGTTGGGTTTTAATTATAAACACAAAGATTATTACGATTTTCCTGAAAAGTTTAAAGGTGAAAAAATAATAGCTTCAGAAAGTGTATCAGCTTTAGAAACACGCGGACATTACGATATGCCATCTGATAGCATCAAAAGATGGCCGCCAGCACACAATGAACCGTTTGATGGAAATGACGATTTTACCGTTTCTGCTTACGATCAAGTTTCTGCTTATTGGGGTGCAACACACGAAGAAAATTGGAAAACAGTTAAAAAATTAAATTTTATTTCGGGCATGTTCATCTGGACAGGTTTCGATTATTTAGGCGAACCCATTCCATATCCATATCCTGCCAGAAGCTCGTATTTTGGAGTGGTAGATTTGGCTGGTTTTCCTAAGGATGTGTATTATATGTATCAAAGTGAATGGACAAATAAACCTGTTTTACACATTTTACCACATTGGAATTGGAATATTGGGCAAGATGTTGATGTTTGGGTATATTACAATAATGCAGATGAGGTCGAATTGTTTTTAAACGGAAAATCTTTAGGTACAAAATCAAAACAAAATGATGATTTGCATATTTCATGGCGTGTTAAATTTGAAGCAGGTAACATTAAAGCTATTTCAAGAAAAAATGGAATTGTTGTTTTAGAAAAAGAAATTCATACAGCTACATCACCAAATACTATTCAACTAATTGCCGACAAAACCCTGATAAAAAATGATGGTTATGATTTGGTTTACGTTACAGTAAATGTTTTAGATGCCAAAGGAAATTTAGTGCCAAAAGCAGATAACTTAATAAATTTTGCGGTAACAGGTGGTGGAAAAATAGTTGGTGTTGATAATGGTTATCAAGCCAATTTATCGTCGTTTAAAGCTTCAGAAATCAAAGCGTATAACGGTAAGTGCTTGGTGATTATTCAATCTAATGGAAAGGCAGAAGACATTACTTTAGTAGCTTCTTCAATAGATAACGGTGTTATGAAAAAAACAGTTACAATTAAAACAAAATAAATAGTCTAGATTTCTACAAGTCTAACAATCTAAAAATCTTAAAAAAATGAAATATATTGTTTGTGAAGAACCAAACAAATTCACTTTAAAGGAAAAAGAATTTCCAAAAAGAGAAGATAATCAAGCATTGCTTAAAGTGCATCGCGTAGGTATTTGTGGTACCGATTTGCATGCTTATTCGGGTAACCAAGCCTTTTTTACATATCCTAGAATTTTGGGGCACGAATTAGCTTGCGAAGTACTTGAAATAGGGAATAATCCGCAAAAATTAAAAGCTGGCGACAAGGTAATAATTATGCCTTATGTAAGTTGCGGAACATGTTATGCCTGTTCACAAGGCAAAACAAACTGCTGTAGCAACATTAGGGTTTTGGGTGTTCATGCCGATGGAGGAATGCAACAACAATTTGCTGTAAGAACCGATTTATTAATTCCTGCAGGAAACCTGTCGTTTGAAGAAATGGCAATTGTAGAACCTTTAGCCATTGGCGCACATGCTATTAGGCGTGCCAATGTGGTTGCAGGTGAAACCATCGTGGTAATTGGTTGCGGACCAATTGGGATTGGTTTAATGAAATTAGCTCAAATTAAAGGCGCAGAAGTAATAGCTTTGGATGTTGATGAAGCTCGATTAGAGTTTGTAAAAAACGAAATAGGAGTAAAACATGTCGTAAAAGTATCAGAAACCGCGGTTGAAGAAGTTTCAAAAATAACGAATACCAATTTAGCATCAGCAGTTTTTGATTGTACAGGTAATAAACGTGCTTTAGAAAACGGTATTAATTACATGTCGCATGGTGGTCGTTATGTGTTGGTAGGCTTATCAAAAGGCGAATTGGTGTTTAGCCATCCTGCAATTCACGCCAAAGAATCAACCATTATGTGTAGTAGAAATGCAACTCTGGAAGATTTTGATTTCGTGGTAAGTAATCTTCATAAATTCCCAACCAAAGCCTTTGTTACACATCAAGTGGATTTTACAGATATGATTGCTAATTTTGATGCTTGGCTCGATCCAAAAACCAAAGTTATTAAGGCAATGGTTAATTTTAATTAACACTAAAAGTGTATATTGTACAATTATTTTTTTGAAACGTAAAATAAGATGAAATTTAGTCTTGAAAATAAAACAGCCATCGTTACAGGTGGCGGTAGCGGTATAGGTAAAGCTATATCAAAAACATTGGCGGCACAAGGTGCATATGTTCATATATTAGAAATGAATGTTGATAATGCCGAAGTAACTAAAAATGAGATTGAAATTGATGGTGGTTCAGCAGAAACACATCAATGTAATGTTGCTAATCAAGAAGATGTTATTAAGGTTATTAATGCTATTTCAGAAAAGGGTAACATTAATATTTTAATAAATAACGCAGGAATTGCCCATATTGGAAATGTTGAAAACACACCAGAAGCAGACCTAGACCGCGTTTATAGCGTAAATGTAAAAGGTGTTTATAACTGCATTTTTGCAACTATTCCACATATGAAAAAGTATGGAGGTGTTATTTTAAATATGGCATCCATAGCATCATCGGTAGGGCTAAATGATAGGTTTGCCTATTCCATGTCTAAAGGAGCGGCACTTACCATGACCTATTCCGTAGCAAAAGATTATATTGATTACGGAATACGATGTAATTGTATGTCGCCCGCGCGTATTCATACACCTTTTGTTGATGGTTTTTTAAAGAATAATTACCCAGGTAAAGAAGTAGAAATGTTCGAAAAACTATCAAAAACACAACCTATTGGTCGCATGGGAAAACCACAAGAAGTAGCAGATTTGGCATTGTATTTATGTTCAGATGAAGCATCATTCATCACAGGAACCGACTTTCCTATTGATGGTGGATTTATAAAATTAAACGGATAAAAATCAATTATGAATTACGAATTACGGTTCACAATTCACAAATAAAAAATAAGCAAATAAACAATTAAACGAATTTAGAATGAAACTTATAAGATTTGGTGAAGCTGGAAAAGAAAAACCAGGAGTTCAATTACCTAACGGAAATAAAATAGATGTATCAACTTTTGGAGAAGATTATACTGAACAATTTTTTGAAACTGACGGAATTGAAAGGCTTGAAAAGTGGTTAAAAATAAACGAGTCAAAATGCGCTAAAGTTTCTGAAGAAACCAGATTAGGTTCACCAATTTGTCGTCCTTCAAAATTAGTTTGTATCGGCTTAAACTATGCTAAACATGCTGCCGAAGCTGGAATGAAAATACCAAGCGAGCCTGTTTTGTTTTTTAAATCTACCACAGCTATTGTTGGTCCAAATGATGATGTTGTTATTCCAAAAGGAAGTACAAAAACCGATTGGGAAGTAGAACTTGCAGTTGTTATTGGTAAAAAAGCATCGTACATTTCTAAAGAAGAAGTATATAATCACATTGCTGGTTATGTATTGCATAACGATGTTAGTGAACGCGCCTTTCAAATTGAAAAAGAAGGTCAATGGTGTAAAGGAAAAGGATGTGATACATTTGCGCCACTAGGTCCATTTTTAGCTACTAAAGATGAAGTTAAAAACCCAAATAATTTAGACTTGTGGTTGAAATTAAATGGTGAAATGATGCAGAACAGTTCAACATCCGATTTTATTTTTAATATTGAAGAATCTATTAGTTATATCAGTCAGTTTATGACGCTGCTTCCAGGTGATGTTATTTCAACAGGAACACCATTTGGTGTAGGTTTAGGTCTAAAACCGCCCGTATATTTAAAACCAGGCGATGTTATGGAATTAGGTATTGAAGGTTTAGGTGTTTCAAAACAAAAAGTTGTAGCATACTCTGGGAAATGATTATAGATAGTCATCAACATTTTTGGCAATACCATCCTGTAAAACACGCTTGGATAGATAATGCTATGGCAGTTATTCGAAAGGATTTTATGCCCAATGATTTAGCAAAAGTATATCAAGAAAATGGTGTTGATGGTTGTATAGCTGTTGAAGCAGACCAAAATCCAGTAGAAACCGATTTCTTGTTGAAGTTAGCTTCAGAAACTAATTTCATTAAAGGTGTTGTAGGTTGGATTGATTTAAGAAGTGATACAATTGAATCAAACTTAGAAGCGCGCAAAAGTCAAGAAAAATTAAAAGGGTTTAGGCATGTAGTTCAAGCAGAAACAGACCATAACTTTTTGCTTCGCCCTAATTTTTTAAGAGGCGTTTCATTGCTTGAAAAACATAATTACACCTACGATATTTTAATTTTTCCTCATCAACTTGGGGCGACTTTAGAATTTGTAAAACGATTTCCAAATCAGAAATTCATCATAGACCACATTGCAAAACCGTATATAAAAGATAGTTTTTATGATGGTTGGGCGGTTTTAATGAAGGAAATAGCAAAGCAAGAAAATGTGTTTTGTAAACTTTCAGGAATGATAACCGAAGCAGATTATAACCATTGGAAACCCGAACAAATCCACCCATATATGAACTTGGTTTTAGAAGCTTTCGGTTCCAATCGTTTACTATTTGGTTCCGATTGGCCTGTGTGTTTGGTAGCAGGAAATTATTCAAAAGTAAAAGAATTAGTAGTCAATTTCATTTCAAAATTAAGCGCCAATGAGCAGCAAAATATCATGGGTGCAAACGCTATAAAATTTTATAATCTATAATATGGATTTACATTTAAAAGATAAAGTAGTCGTAGTTACGGGTGCTGCAGGTATAAAAGGTAGTATAGGCGAAACCATTGTTCAAGCCCTAGCAAAGGAAGGCGCGATTCCTGTAATTATTTGCAGAAACGACCGCGGATTTGCTTATGAAAAAGAACTACAAGACAAAGGTATTGATGCTCTTTTCGTGAAAACCGATGTTACTAAACCAGAGCAAATTGAAGCAGCAGTTAAAGTAATTGCTGATAAATATGGACGTATTGATGCATTAATCAATAATGTTGGGGTTAATGATGGTGCAGGTTTAGATGCATCTATTGATGATTTTATGCAGTCACTAAAACTAAATCTTGTTAGCTTTTTTGCTACAACAAAGTACTGTTTACCATATATAAAAAAATCAAAAGGAAATATATTAAATATTGGTTCTAAAGTTGGTATGACAGGGCAAGGCGGAACATCAGGTTATGCTGCATCAAAAGGTGGTGTTTTAGGTTTAACCAGAGAATGGGCTGTCGATTTAATTAAAGAAGGCATTCGAGTAAACGCTTTAATAATTGCAGAAAGTTGGACGCCAGCTTATGATACATGGATTAAAACGTTAGAAAATGGTGAAGAAAAGCTAAAATCAATTGTCAAAAAAATTCCTTTAGAAAATAGAATGACAACGCCAGAAGAAATTGCCAATACCTGTTTGTTTACAATTTCCAATAGGTCATCACACACCACAGGGCAATTTATATTTGTTGATGGTGGTTATGTACACCTAGACCGTTCTTTATTAACTGAATAATTAAAAAATCCAACTAAACCACCAATGAATAAACCAACCAAAATTCCTGTTGTACCAGTACATTTAGTAGTACCATTTATTTTAATAACTTTTTGTTTTGCCTTATGGGGTTTTGCAAACGATATTACAAATCCGTTAGTAAGTGCTTTCGGTAGAATTTTTAACCAAAGTCAAACCATCAGTTCATTTACACAGGTGGCATTTTATGGTGGCTATTGTTTAATGGCAATTCCTGCGGCGTTATTCATAAAAAAATACACTTATAAATCGGGTATTTTATTAGGGTTGGCATTGTATGCCATTGGTGGACTTATATTTATTCCAGCTGCTTCCACAGGTTTGTTTTGGCCATTTTTAGCAGCTTTTTTTATTTTAACATGCGGACTTAGTTTTTTAGAAACAAGTGCAAACCCTTATATTTTATCTATGGGTGAAGAAGCAACGTCTACACAGCGCTTAAACTTAGCACAAGCATTTAACCCCATAGGTTCTATAACAGGAGCATGGGTTGCTAAAGAATTTATTTTAGCAAAAATGAATAAATTAAGTACTGCTGAAAGAGCTGCGTTACCTTCAGACGAATTTGAAGTTATTAAAATGGCAGATTTACAAGTTGTTAAAACACCATATGTTATTATTGGTGTTGTTATCGCCATCATGTTTGTTTTGATTCTTCTTAAAAAAATGCCTAAAAGCAAACAAGATGATGGAAACAAAGGATTAGATATAAAAGGAACGCTAAACAGGTTAATTTCAAATGCTAGATATAAAGAAGGTGTTATTGCCCAAGCATTTTATGTAGGAGCACAAATTTGTGTTTGGACATATACTATTCAATATGGTATTAAAGTGTTTATGGATTTAGGTATGATTGAGGGCGATGCAGCTATTGAGGCAGGTTCGTACACCATTTATGCTTTAGTTGTGTTTACAATTTCACGTTTTATTTGCACGTTTTTATTAAAATATCTAACACCAGGCTCGTTGTTAATGTATTTGTCTATTTTGGCTATTGGGTTATTAATTCCTGTTATTTTTGTCGGTGGTTTATTTGGGTTATACGCATTAGTTGGTGTTTCGGCATGTATGTCGTTAATGTTCCCTACCATTTACGGAATTGCTCTAAAAGGTGTTGGTGATGATGCTAAATTAGGTGCCGCAGGTCTTGTAATGGCTATTGGTGGCGGTGCATTATTACCATATTTACAGGCCTATATGATTGATACATTTTCAGTAAATATATCCTATATATTGCCGCTTGTTTGTTTTGTTTTTACAGCTATTTATGGTTACAGATCTTATAAAACGTATCCATATCAAGGGTAAAATTTCACTATGGCTTCCACAAAAAAATACTGTCTGTTTTGCGATTTGAAAGATGATAATATTCTCATTGAAGCATATATTGAGCGTCATAAAAACGTATGGCAAGAGGTTTTAGATAGTATTAAGGCTTCTGGAATTATTAATATGGAAATTTACAATAAAGGTAATAGATTATTTATGATTATTGAAGCAGATGCATCCTTCTCATTTGAAGCTAAATCTAAATTAGATGCCAATAATTCCAAAGTGCAAGAATGGGAAACACTCATGTGGAAATACCAACAAAAAGTGCCTTTTGCTAAAGAAGGCGAAAAATGGATACTTTTAGATACCATATTTAAGCTATAATACCTTCAAACAAACTAAAATAATTCAGATTTCATTTTTTACCAATAATTTATAAGTGTTTTTACTACACTTATAAATTATTTGCATATATTTGCAAATATAATTCGCTATTGCATTTAAAATAGGCTTTAGGTAAACTATTTTTTTATTTTTGCAAAATTAGTTTAAATGCAATCCAACTAAGTTGTTGGCTATTAAAAATTAACCATAAAAAAAATGAACAAAAAATTAGATCAACAAGCAGCAGATAATATCAGAGCATTAGCTGTAGCAATGGTAGAAAAAGCAAATTCAGGACATCCAGGTGGTCCAATGGGCGGTGCAGATTTTATGCACATTTTATATTCTGAGTTCTTTAACTTTGATCCAACTGATATGGAATGGCCATTTAGAGACCGTTTTTTCATGGATGCTGGTCACTTATCTACCTTAATGTATGCTCAATATTATCTTTTAGGAAACTATGAAAAGGATGATGTTGCTAATTTTAGACAATGGGGTTCAATCACACCAGGTCATCCAGAGGTTGATGTAAAACGCGGTATTGAAAATACTTCAGGGCCATTAGGTCAAGGTCATACTATGGGTATTGGTGCTGCTATTGGTGCAAAATTTTTACAAGCACGTTTTGGTGACTGGATGAATCATAAAGTATATGGTTTTATTTCTGATGGTGGTGTTCAAGAAGAAATTTCACAAGGTGCAGGTAGAATTGCTGGTCATTTAGGGTTGAGTAATTTCATCATGTTCTTTGATTCTAATGACATTCAATTATCAACAGGAACTGAAGAAGTAACCTCTGAAGATACTGCCATGAAATACGAAGCATGGGGTTGGAAGGTTGTTACTATTGATGGTCATAACCACGATGAAATAAGAAAAGCTTTAACCGATGCAAACAACGAAACTGAAAAACCTACCTTAATAATTGGTAAAACCATTATGGGTAAAGGTTGTGTAACTGCCGATGGAAGTATGTTTGAAGGCGAATGTGAATTACACGGTCAGCCAATTGGACATACAGGTGCTGATTACATTAAAACATTATTAAATTTAGGTGCAAATCCTGAAAGTCCGTTTGATATTTATTCAGATGTACAGGCATTCTATAAAACTATTTTAAAAGAAAAAACAGTAAAAGCCGCCGAAAAGAAAGCAGAAATTGCTTCTTGGAGAGCTTCAAATAAAGCATTGGCTGATAAATTAGACTTTTTTTTATCAGGTGAATTACCAGAATTAGATTTTGAATCTATTGAGCATAAAGCAGGTTTAGCATCAAGAGCAGCTTCTTCAGGTGTATTGGGCTATTTAGCTGGTAAAGTAGAAAACATGATTGTGTCTTCTGCCGATTTATCAAACTCTGACAAAACCGATGGTTTCTTAAAGAAAACCCACGCACTTAAAAAAGGAGATTTCTCAGGCTCGTTTTTACAAGCAGGTGTAGCAGAGTTAACCATGGCATGTATTGCAAACGGTTTAGCATTACACGGTGGTATCATCCCTGTTGTAGCAACCTTCTTTGTGTTTTCAGATTATATGAAACCAGCCATTCGTTTAAGTGGTATTCAAGAATTAGGTGTGAAATATGTATGGACGCATGATGCCTTTAGAGTAGGTGAGGATGGACCAACACATCAACCAATTGAACAAGAAGCGCAAATTCGTTTATTAGAGAAACTGAAAAACCATAGTGGAAACCCAAGTTTCTTAGCGTTACGTCCTGCAGATTCTGCTGAAACTTCAGTAGCTTGGAAAATGGCATTAGAAAACAAAAACACACCAACTGGTTTAATACTTTCTAGACAAAATATTAAAGACATTCCTGCAATTGGAAGTTCAAGATATAAAGAAGCATTAGCTGCTGAAAAAGGGGGTTATTTAGTGAAACAAGTTGAAAACCCAGATGTGGTTTTAATTGCTAATGGTTCAGAAGTTTCAACGCTTATAGCTGCTGCTGAAATTTTAGAAGCAGAAAACGGTTTAAAAGTAAACATAGCTTCAGTAATTTCAGAAGGATTATTCAGACTGCAATCAAAAGACTATCAAAATTCAGTAATTCCTAAAAACAAACCATTATTTGGTTTAACTGCGGGCTTACCTGTTAATTTAGAAGGTTTGGTTGGAGATAACGGAAAAGTATTTGGATTAGATCATTTTGGATATTCAGCACCAGCAAATGTTCTTGATGAGAAATTCGGATTTACTGGCGAGAAAGTAAGCAAACAAGTACTAGAATATTTAAAAACACAACAAAACTAAAATTATAAAAGATGAAATTTTTTATTGATACTGCAAATTTAAATGATATAGCCGAAGCACAAGCATTAGGCGTTTTAGATGGTGTTACTACAAACCCATCATTAATGGCAAAAGAAGGTATTACTGGAGCTGAAAATATTTTAGCTCACTACAAAAAAATATGTGATTTAGTTGAAGGCGATGTAAGTGCTGAAGTTATTTCAACCGATTTTGAAGGTATGGTAAGAGAAGGTGAAGCTTTGGCTGCACTTCACCCACAAATCGTGGTAAAATTGCCATTAATTGCAGATGGTATTAAAGCTTGTAAATACTTTTCAGATAAAGGTATTAGAACTAATGTTACTTTAGTATTTTCTCCAGGGCAAGCGTTATTAGCTGCAAAAGCTGGTGCAACGTATGTATCACCTTTTATTGGTCGTTTAGATGATATTTCAACAGATGGTTTAAACTTAATTTCAGAAATCAGATTAATTTATGATAACTACGGTTTTCAAACACAAATTTTAGCAGCATCGGTACGTCACACAATGCATGTTATTGATTGTGCTAAGTTAGGTTCTGATGTTATGACTGGGCCATTATCTGCTATAAAAGGTTTATTAAAACACCCTTTAACCGATAGTGGTTTAGCACAGTTTTTATTAGATTACCAAAAAGGAAATAAATAATTAATTACAAAATTTGTTGATAATTTTTCTTTGAAACTATGACAATTGATAACAAAAGATATGAAGAATTACAACAAATTAAACTAGCTGTTGATTGTATAATTTTCGGATTTAACAACAACAGATTAGAGTTATTGCTTATACACAGAGGGTTTGCTCCCGAAATAGGTAAATGGTCTTTAATTGGTGGCTTCATTGGTAATGATGAAGATTTAGATGAAGCCGCCAATAGAGTACTATATGGATTGTCTGGTTTGGAGAATATTTATATGGAGCAAGTTAAAACTTTTGGTAAAGCAAACAGAGATACTTCTGGGCGCGTTGTTTCTACAACATACAGTGCCATGATTTTGAAGTCGGAATACGATGAAGCATTAGTTAGTAAATATAATGCTAAGTGGTTTCCTATTGATGAATTACCCGAACTTGTTTTCGACCATCGAGATATGGTTGATTCAGCCATTAGACGATTAAGGCGTCGTGTTCGCAATTTCCCAATAGCGTTCAATTTATTACCAGCTAAATTCACCTTGCCACAATTGCAAGCACTTTATGAAGGTATTTTGAATGAGCCTATCGATAAAAGAAACTTTAGAAGAAAGGTAGCTCAAATGAATTATTTAGTCAAACTTACTGAAAAAGACATGTCCGAATCTAGAAAAGGCGCATACTTTTACGAGTTTGATGAAGCACTTTATCAAATAGAACAAAATTTCAATCTATAATTTTAATAAACTAGCTTAAAGCTTTTAAAAAAAATATAGATTTTTTTGTTTAAAATTTTATAAGTGTTTATAATACACTTGTCAAAATAAATATTATATTAGCAATGCTAATTAAAAGAAATAAATTTTATAGATTTAAATTATGAATAACGTCAAGTTTACCATAGGAATGGATTTCGGGTCAGATTCTGTTAGAGCACTTATAGTAAATGCTTCAACAGGTGAAGAAATGGCTACAGCAGTTCATTATTATGCACGTTGGAAAAGTGGTAAATACTGCGAACCTTCAAAAAATAAATTCCGTCAGCATCCCTTAGATTATATTGAAGGTATAGAAAATACTATCAAATCGGTAGTATCTCAAGTTGGCGATGAAGTAGTAAAAAATATAGTAGGCATTGGTGTTGATACTACAGGTTCTACACCAGTAGCAGTTGATAAATATGGAACACCATTGGCGTTATTAGAAGGTTTTGAAGAAAATCCAAACGCCATGTTTGTACTTTGGAAAGACCATACAGGTATTAAAGAAGCTGATGAAATAAATGCGTTATGTAAAAAATGGGATGTAGATTATTCTCAATTTGAAGGCGGTATTTATTCTTCAGAATGGTTTTGGAGTAAAATTTTACATGTTTCAAGACAAGATGAAAAAGTTTTAAACGCCGCATATTCATGGGTTGAACATTGCGATTGGGTGCCATTTTTATTAACAGGAGGCAACGACGTAACACAAATGAAACGTAGCCGTTGTGCTGCGGGTCATAAAGCTTTATGGCACGAATCGTTTGGCGGATTGCCACCAAACGATTTTTTTGTAGCATTAGATCCTGTTTTAGATGGTTTAACAGACCGTTTATTTAAAGAAACACATACATCAAATGTTTCAGCAGGAACATTGTCGGAAGCATGGGCAAAACGTTTAGGCTTATCAACCTCAGTTGTTGTTGCTGTTGGTGCTTTTGATTGTCATATGGGTGCTGTTGGTGTAAATATTGAACCTTATTACTTAACCAAGGTTATGGGAACGTCTACCTGCGATATTTTGGTTACACCATTACAAGAAAAAGAACATTTAGTAAAAGGTATTTGCGGACAAGTAGATGGTTCGGTAATTCCAAATATGTTAGGTTTGGAAGCAGGACAATCGGCTTTTGGCGATATTTATGCGTGGTACGAACGCTTAATTTCATGGCCAATTATAGAACTTGTTGGAAATTCAAATCTAATTAGTGAAGATATTAAAGCAAAATTAGTTGAAGAATCTATAGTTAATATTTTACCAAAACTAAGTGAAGCAGCTTCAAAAGAACCAATAACCGCTTCAGGAGAATTGGCTTTAGATTGGATGAATGGTAGAAGAACACCTGATGCTAATCAAAATCTAAAAGGTGTTATTTCAGGAATCAATTTAGGAAGTTCATCACCAAAAGTATTTAGAGCTTTAGTGGAAGCTTCATGTTTCGGAGCAAAAAAAATAGCTGATAGATTTATTAGTGAAGGCATTCCTGTAAAAGGTGTAATTGCTTTAGGAGGCATTGCTAAAAAATCAACATTCGTTATGCAAACCATGGCAGACGTTTTAAATACGCCTATTAAAGTAGCACAATCTGAACAGGCTTGCGCTTTAGGTGCTGCTATTTTTGGAGCTGTTGCTGCAGAAGTACATCAAAATACCGAAACCGCAATGAATGCTATGGCAAGTCCTTTTGAAAAAGAGTATCAGCCTATAAAAGAAAATGCTGAAGCTTACAAGGAAGTCTATAAGAACTATAGTGAACTATGTGAAGCTATGGAAAATCATATCATGAAAAATAAATAATATGAGTATTTATAAATCATTAAAAGAAGAGGCTTTTGAAGCCAATATGCAACTGCCAGAATTAGGATTGGTATTATTTACATTTGGAAATGCTAGTGCGGTTGATAGAAATAAAGGTGTTTTTGCCATAAAACCTAGTGGTGTGCCTTATGTAGATTTGAAACCTGAAGATATGGTTATTTGCGATTTTGAGGCTAAGATAGTTGAAGGTACTTTGCGACCATCATCCGACACAAAAACACATGCGGTTTTATATAAAGAATGGGATAAAGTAGGCGGTGTAGTACATACGCATTCAACCTATGGAACCGCATGGGCTCAAGCCATAAAAGATATACCGATTTTTGGTACAACGCATGCCGACCATTTAATTTCTGATATTCCTTGTGCACCACCAATGAAAGATGATTATATTGCAGGCGATTATGAACACATGACGGGGTATCAAATTATAGATTGTATTAAAGAACGCAGTTTAGACTACAATGAAGTAGGAATGATACTTGTTGGAAACCATGCACCATTTACTTGGGGTTCAACCGTTGCGAAAGCTGTTTATAATAGTGCTGTTTGTGAAGAAGTTGCTAGAATGGCATATTTAACATTGCAAATAAACCCAAATGCAGCTAGATTAAAAGAAGCCTTAAAAAATAAACATTATGACCGTAAGCATGGTAAAGATGCGTATTATGGTCAAGGATGTTAAAACCAATTATAAACTAAATACTAACTAAAATTAATTAAATATGGGAATTTTATCTTTTGTAGGCTTTACATTAATAGTTGCTGTGGTTGCTTGGTGGTCAACTCGTAATACCGACGAGAATTCGTCCGATGGCTATTTCTTAGGAGGACGAAGTCTTACGGGACCTGTAATAGCAGGCTCATTACTACTAACCAATTTATCAACCGAACAAATTGTAGGGATGAATGGTGTATCATTTAGAGATGGTTTGCCAATTATGGCTTACGAAGTTATTGCTGCCATAGCAATGGTTTTTACAGCATTTATATTACTTCCTAAATATTTAAAAGGTGGTGTTGCAACCATACCGCAATTTTTAGAAACAAGGTATGGTAAAAGCACCAAAACCATTGTGTCTTTGTTGTTTTTATTGGGCTATGCTATATCTATGTTGCCTACAGTACTTTACTCTGGTGCACTAGCTATTAATTCAATGTTCGATGTGCCTCAAATGCTAGGCATTTCAGATAAAGCTGCACTTTGGGTAACTGTTTGGGCTATAGGTATTATAGGAGGTATTTATGCTATCTTTGGAGGTTTAAAAGCTGTGGCTGTTTCCGATTCTATTAATGCTATTGGTTTAATAATTGGAGGTTCGCTAATACCAATTTTTGGACTCATGTATATAGGTGATGGAAGTGTCTTTAAAGGTTTACATACATTAACAACTGCACTTCCTGAAAAGTTTGTAATTATTGGAGGTCCAGATTCTGATGTGCCATTTTGGACTTTATTCACGGGCATGATAATTGTAAATTTTTACTATTGGGGAACAAATCAGGCGATTATACAAAGAGCACTTGGAGCTAAAAACTTAAAAGAAGGTCAAAAAGGACTCTTGTTAGCTGCGTTCATTAAAATATTAGGACCATTTATAGTAGTACTTCCAGGTATTATTGCATTTTATATTTTTAATGGCGATTTAGCAAACCCAGATGAAGCGTATCCAATGCTAGTTAAGCAAGTATTACCAACAGCATTTATAGGTTTTTTTGCAGCAGTACTATTCGGTGCAATTTTAAGTTCGTTCAATAGTGCTTTAAATAGCTCAGTAACCTTATTTGGGTTAGATTTTTATAAAGCTTTTATGAACAAGGAAGCTTCAGAAAGAAAAACTGTAAAAGCAGGTAAAATTTTTGGAACACTTTTAGGGGTGTTCTCTATGGCAATAGCTCCGCTTTTGTATGGTGTTGAAGGCGGTGTGTTTACTTATTTACAACAATTAAATGGTACACATAGTGTGCCAATTTTAGCTATTATAATTGTGGGTATCTTTTCTAAACGTGTTTCTGCTAAAGCTGCCAATATTTCTATTTTGTTTAGTGCAGTCACTTACTTAATAACCTTGTATATAATAAAGCCAAATATTAGTTTTTTACACATAATGGGAATTCTATTTGTTTTAACAATTCTTATGATGTTTTTAATAAGTCGCTTTTATCCAAGAGATACAGATTATAATCAAGAATATACCAAACAAGTAGATATTACTAATTGGGAATATTTAAAACCTGTTGGATTTGCTATTGTAGCTATGGTAGTAGGTCTATATGTATATTTATCTTAATAACACTTTTTATAATACAAAATGATTAATTTAAAATTTGGCGAAGTATGGTTTGTAACCGGAAGCCAGCATTTATACGGTCCTGAAACATTAAAACAGGTTGCCGAACATTCAAAAGAAATTGCAAATGCTTATAGTGCAAGTAGCGTTATTCCTGTAAATGTAGTTTTTAAACCAACTGTAAAATCGCCTGAAGAAATTCATGCTATTTGTAAAGCGGCTAATAATGATGATAATTGTATTGGTATCATAACTTGGATGCATACGTTTTCACCAGCTAAAATGTGGATTGCAGGTTTAACCGCACTACAAAAACCATTTTTACATTTACACACACAATTTAATAGAGATATTCCTTGGAGTACTATTGATATGGATTTTATGAACCTAAATCAATCTGCACACGGTGGTCGTGAGTTTGGATTTATGGTATCTAGACTTCGTAAAAATCGTAAAGTTGTTGTCGGTCATTGGCAAAATGAAAAAGTTATTAAACAAGTGGCCGATTGGTGTCGTGTTGCAAATGCAGTAGCCGATAGCAAAACTATGAAAGTAGCTCGTTTTGGTGATAACATGCGTCAAGTTGCAGTTACTGATGGAAATAAAGTATCAGCTCAAATTAAATTTGGATACGAAGTAAATGGGTATGGAATTGGCGATTTAGTTGATTATGTAAATCAAATTACAGATGCGCAAGTAGATAGATTGGTACAAGAGTATGATGATACCTATGTTATGGCTTCCAAAATTAAGGCAGATGGTGCTATGCGTCAATCATTAAAAGATGCTGCTAAAATTGAGTTAGGTATGCGTGCTTTTTTAGAAAATGGTGGTTATACAGCATTTACTGATACGTTTGAAGATTTACATGGTATGAAACAATTACCTGGTATCGCAACCCAACGTTTAATGGCAAGTGGCTATGGTTTTGGTGGTGAAGGCGACTGGAAAACTTCGGCATTAGTGCGTACCATGAAAGTTATGGGTGCAGGTTTAGAAGGAGGAAATAGCTTTATGGAAGATTACACCTATCATTTTGATCCTGATAATACAACCTGTTTAGGTTCTCACATGTTAGAAATTTGTCCATCTATTGCTAAAGGCGATGTGTCTTGTGAAATTCACCCATTAGGAATTGGAGGAAAAGAAGATCCTGTTAGATTAGTATTTAACGGTGGTGCAGGAAACGCTTTAAACGCATCGGTTGTTGATATGGGTAACCGTTTTAGAATGTTAGTAAACAAAGTTGAAGCTGTTGAAATTAAAGAAAGCTTACCAAAATTACCAGTTGCTCGTGTACTTTGGGATGCAAAACCAGATTTACAAACGGCTGCCGCTGCTTGGATTTATGCTGGTGGGGCACATCACACATGTTATAGCCAAAATATTTCACCTGAATCTTTAGAAGATTTTGCTGAAATTATGGATATTGAATATTTATTAATTGATGAAAAAACCGATTTATACCGTTTTAAACAAGAGCTTCGTTGGAATGACGCTGCTTATGTTATAAACAAAGGGTTTTAGTTCTTTTTAAATAAAATAATCTTAAATTTAAACCATCAAAATATAGTTTTTGATGGTTTTTTATTTGTTTGATTTTAAGTTTTTAAGTAGAAAGTGTAGCTTTTAAAATTGTATGTTTTGAAAGTAAATAGTTGTTTTAACGACTAAATTTCGACTTCAATAAAGAAATTATATATTAAAAAGAAAGGAAACATAAGTATGCTAACTTGGAAAGACGTAATCAATTTTTCGGTAAAAGGAAATCCAACTCCAGACCGTCGTGTTGAAAAAACAGATGCCGAATGGAAATTACAATTAACACCAGAGCAATATAGAATTGCAAGACAAAAAGGTACAGAACGCCCGCATAGTGGCGCATTATGTACTATTCATGAAGCCGGAAAATACAATTGTATATGCTGTAATACACCGTTGTTCGACTCAACTATTAAGTTTGAATCTGGTACAGGTTGGCCTAGTTTTACGCAACCTATAAAACCAAATGCTATAAAATATGAAAAAGATACTGCTTATGGCATGATTCGGGTTGAGGTAATGTGTAATACGTGCGATGCTCATTTAGGTCACGTATTTCCAGATGGACCAGAACCTAGTGGTTTGCGTTATTGTATTAATTCAGAATCAATGCTATTAGAAACGGAGGCAACCCATGGGAGCTAAAAATTTACAACTAGCCACATTTGGTGGTGGCTGTTTTTGGTGTACAGAAGCAGTTTTTCAGGAGTTAAAAGGTGTTGAAAAAGTAGAATCAGGTTATTCTGGAGGCAATGTTCCAGGGCATCCAACATATCGCGAAATTTGTTCAGGACTAACAGGGCATGCTGAAGTGGTGCAAATAACATTTGATACTGACGTGATTTCTTATGAAGATATATTATTTATTTTCATGACAACACACGACCCAACAACATTAAACAAACAAGGTGCTGATGTTGGTACGCAATACCGCTCGGTAATTTATTATCATGATGAAAATCAAAAGGCTATAGCAGAAACAGTGATTAATGAAGTGTCTAAACTTTATGATCATCCAATTGTAACAGAAGTAAGTCCGTTAAACGTATTTTATAAAGCAGAAGAATATCATCAAGATTATTACAGAAACAATAAAGAACAAGGCTATTGTAATTTTGTAATTATGCCGAAATTATCTAAATTAAGAAAATTGTACGGAGATAAATTAAAATGATAAACCTCAATATAAAAGATACATTTAATAAAGAATTACCAGCTGATTCAATTTTAGAAAATACAAGAAGACAGGTTGAAAAGGCCTGTTTTTCTTATGTTTCACCCAAGCAAACAGCAAAACCCGAATTACTTCATGTGTCGCCCGAAATGCTTGAAAATTTAGGACTTACAATTGAAGAAGCTAAATCAGAAGCCTTTTTAAGAATTTTTACAGGAAACGTCGTTTTACCGAACACGAAGCCTTATGCCATGTGTTATGGCGGACATCAATTTGGTAATTGGGCAGGACAATTGGGTGATGGTCGTGCTATAAATTTAACCGAAGTTGTTCATAATAACAAGCGTTGGGCACTTCAGCTAAAAGGAGCAGGAGAAACACCGTATTCTAGAACTGCCGATGGTTTGGCAGTTTTGCGTTCGTCCATTCGTGAATATTTATGTAGCGAAGCCATGTTTCATTTAGGTGTGCCAACAACCAGAGCTTTATCATTGGCATTATCTGGCGACCAAGTTTTAAGAGATATGTTGTATAATGGCAATCCTGAATACGAAAAAGGAGCCATTGTTTGCCGAGTAGCACCTTCTTTTTTGCGGTTTGGTAACTACGAAATTTTTGCAGCGCGCCAAGATATTAAAACACTTAAAACGCTTGTAGATTATACTATAAAACACTTTTTTGGCCATTTAGGTGAACCTTCAAAAAAAACGTATTTAGCTTTTTTTAGTGAAGTTTCAAAGCGAACGTTAGATATGATTATCAACTGGCAACGTGTCGGGTTTGTACATGGCGTAATGAATACCGATAATATGTCTATTCTTGGTTTAACCATCGATTATGGGCCTTACGGCTGGTTGGAAGGTTTTGATTATGGTTGGACACCAAACACCACAGACCGACAACATAAACGTTACCAATATGGCAATCAGCCAAACGTTGGGTTGTGGAATTTGTATAAATTGGCAAACGCTTTGTATCCTTTAATTGAAGAAACAGAATCACTTGAAGAAATTTTAAATACTTATAAAACAGATTTTGAAGTGAAATCTTTGAAGATGATGCGTTCAAAAATAGGTTTAGAAATAGAAGATGTTTTTGATGCATCGTTAATTCAAGAATTGGAAGATAATTTATTACTCACAGAAACCGATATGACTATTTTTTTTAGAAATTTAAGTGATTTTAATAGTGAGAAACCTTCAGAAGGGTTAAAAATTATAAAAGAAGCATTTTATATTTCAGAAGAAATAAATGAAGAAATACAACAAAAATGGCATGCTTGGTTTCAAAGATACGCTGAACGTTTAAGTCAAGAATTAATAACTTCCGAAGAAAGAAAAATGAAGATGAATGCTGTAAATCCAAAATATGTGCTTCGAAATTACATGGCGCAATTGGCAATTGATGATGCAAATAAAGGCGATTATAAGCTAATAGATGAGTTATTTCAATTACTTAAAAAACCGTACAACGAACAACCTGAATTCGAAAAATGGTTTGCAAAACGTCCAGATTGGGCAAGAAATAAAGTGGGTTGTTCTATGTTGTCGTGTAGTTCGTAGTAAATTTATAAATGTAAATGACTCAAATAGGTTTAGGATTAGCAGCTTTAGGAAGACCAGAATACATAAATATTAGAGATAATAATGCTATTGATAAAAGCAAAATAGCTTTTAAAAACAACACGTTTTCGGTTTTAAATGAAGCTTATAAGTTGGGTGTTAGGTATTTTGATACAGCACCATCATATGGCAAAGGTGAAGCTTTTTTGCGTGAATGGGATATGGAAACAAACCATCCAGATGTGGTTTTAGGTACCAAATGGGGTTATACCTATGTAGCAAATTGGGAATTGGGTTTTAGTGGCCAACATGAAGTTAAAGAACATTCATTAAAAAAACTATTGGAACAATGGCAGGTGTCAAAAAAAATGCTTCCAAAGTTGAAATATTACCAAGTGCATTCGGCAACTTTTGAAAGCGGTATTTTAGAAAATCAAAACGTCTTAAATCAACTTTTCGAAATTAAAAAAGAAACGGGTTTGCAAATTGGTATTAGTACCAGTGGTGCAAATCAAAAAGAAATACTTGAAGCAGCATTAAAAATTAGCATTAAAAACGAAATGTTGTTTGATTGCTTTCAAGTTACCTATAATGTTTTTGAACAATCTACATTTTCAGTTTTGCAACATATACTACAAAGTGGTAAATCGGTTATTATAAAAGAAGCTTTAGCAAACGGACGTGTGTTTCAAAATGAAAATTTTCAGCATTATAATGAGTCATATAATTTATTAAAACAACTTTCAGAAAAATATAAAGTAAATGTTGATGCTGTTGCATTACGTTTTGTAATGGATAGTTTAAAGCCTACTTTTGTGTTAAGTGGCGCATCAACTATTAAACAGTTAAAGCAAAATTTAAAAGCTAATAATTTTGTTTTATCAGATTCAGAGATAGAAAATTTACAGAAAACACCCATTTCAAACGAAATATATTGGAAAGAACGCAGTAAATTAGCTTGGAATTAAACAATACACATGAAAACCGTTAGTGCCTTATTAGATATTTTAAGATTAACAGAGCATTCTGAAACACAATTTTCGGGTGAAAGTGCAGATGTTGGAAGCCCCAATGTATTTGGTGGTCAAGTTTTGGCACAAGCTATAAATGCCGCTTGCAGAACCATAACCAACCAACGTGTACTTCATTCTATGCATGCCTATTTTTTAGAAGCAGGCAGGTTGGATGTACTAATTGTTTACAATGTAAGCATTGTTAGAGATGGCGGTAGTTTTTCGGTACGACGTGTTACTGCCGAACAAAATGGGGTTACTATTTTTATTTTATCGGCATCATTTCATAAAAAAGAAGAAGGTTATAATCATCAAATTGATATGCCTTCAAACATAAAACAACCAGAAGAGTTACTAAGTTGGACAGATATGTTGAATCAATTTGGAGATGCAATTCCATCAAGAACCAAAGCGTTTATTCAAGTTGAACGCCCAATAGAATTTAAACCTGTTGAAGTAGTAAATCCATTTAATAAAGAAGATTTACCTTCGTTTACAAATGTGTGGTTTAAGTTAATGGGCGATGTTTCCAATTTAGATTTACCTTCAAAACAGCAAATATTAACCTATATTTCCGATTATAATATTTTGGCAGCAGCCATGAATAGGCACGCTAGTAAAGCACATTGGGGTAATACACAAACAGCAAGTTTAGACCATTCTATGTGGTTTTTTAGAGATTTTGATTTTGATGATTGGATGCTTTATGCCATAGAATCGCCAAATACTTCAAACGCACGTGGTTTTGCACGAGGAAATATTTTTACAAGAAGTGGAAAGTTAATAGCATCTGTTACGCAAGAAGGGTTAATGCGCCCAAAAAAATAAGAAAATGAGTAATGAAGTTTTAAAAATTGGGCACCGAGGTGCCAAAGGTCACGCTACTGAAAACACGTTGGAATCCATTCAAAAAGCCCTAGATTTAGGTGTAGATGGTATTGAAATAGATGTGCATGTGTGCGCATCGGGTGAGTTGGTTGTATTTCATGATTTCACTGTAAATAGAATGACAGATGGTACAGGAGAAATTTCTAAATTCACCCTTAAAGAGTTGAAGAAATTAAAAGTGAAAGACCGATACCAAATTCCAACATTATCTGAAGTTTTACTTTTAGTTGATAAAAAATGCTTATTAAATATTGAACTAAAAGGTATAAATACAGCAAAAGAAGCATGTAGGTTAATTACTTTTTTTGTTGAAAAAAAAGGATGGAATTATAATCAATTTATAGTTTCTAGTTTTCAGTCAGGTTTGTTAGAAACTGTTTATGAGATAAATAAAGAAATTCCTTTAGGCGTTCTTACAGACACAAATTTAGATAAAGCTGTTAGTTTTGCTAAAACAATTAATGCAGTTTCTATGCATGTTGATTATACCATGCTATCTCAAGAAATTGTTGAAAAATTACAAGAAAATTATAATGTGTTTGCATATACGGTAAATAATTTAAAACCTTTGGAACGTATTAAATCGTATAATGTTGATGGTATAATTTCAGATTATCCAAACAGGATATGATTGAAAAAGACGTTATCATAATAGGTGGTGGAGCAGCTGGTTTTTTTGCAGCTATAAATATTGCAGAACAAAATCCAGAACTAAAAGTTGCAATTTTAGAAAAAGGAAAAGAGGGGTTGCAAAAAGTGAAAATTTCTGGTGGCGGACGTTGTAATGTAACACATGCTGAATTTATTCCACAAGAATTAGTGCAAAATTACCCGCGTGGCGAAAAGGAATTATTAGGGCCTTTTCATCAATTCATGACAGGTGATACTATTGATTGGTTTGAAAAACGAGGTGTTGCTTTGAAGATTGAAGACGATGGCAGAATGTTTCCCGTTTCAAATTCATCACAAACCATTGTTGATTGCTTTCTTAATGAAGCTAAAAGGCATAAGGTTGATGTTTTATATAATCAAAACGTTTCTCAAATAGCTTCAAAAACCCAGTTTGAAGGTTTTGAAATCCAAACAAAAGATGACACATATCGGTGTAAAAAATTAGTAATTGCCACAGGAAGCAACCCAAAAATTTGGAATCTTTTAGAAGGTTTAGGTCATACCATTTTACAACCCGTACCGTCGCTTTTTACTTTTGATATTAATGACGAACGTATTAAAGATATTCCAGGTGTTGTAGCACAAAATGTTGAAATTAAGGTTTTAGAAACCAATTTGTATAGCGAAGGCCCATTGCTAATTACACACGTTGGTATGAGTGCGCCAGCTATTTTAAAATTATCGGCGTTTGGTGCTATTGAATTTGCAAAACGAAACTATAAATTTGAAATTGAAATTAATTTTATTAAGCAAACTTTTGAAGATTGTTTAGATATTTTGAAAGCACTAAAACACGATTTAGCTAAAAAAACAGTGTTTAAATCTACACAATTTGATTTACCAAAACGGTTATGGCAAAAATTGGTAGTAGCTTCAAGTATGCATGAAGAAACCCGATGGGCAGATTTAAACAAACAACAATTAGAAAATTTAGCATCACAATTAACCCAAGCTATTTTTAAGGTTGAAGGCAAAAGCACCTTTAAAGATGAATTTGTAACTGCTGGCGGAATCGATTTAAAAGAAATCAATTTTAAAACCTTTGAAAGTAAGCTTTATAAAAACCTGTATTTTGCAGGCGAAGTACTAAATATAGATGCTATAACGGGCGGTTTTAACTTTCAAAATGCGTGGACTGGCGCATATATTGTAGCTAAATCTATTTCAAAATGAGTATGTTTATTGCGCTTTTAAGAGGTATTAATGTTGGCGGACATAAAAAAGTGCCAATGGCAGATTTACGAATTTGTTTTACAGGTTTGGGCTTTGAAAACGTTCAAACTTACATTCAAAGTGGAAATATTATTTTTGAATCTTCAGAAAAAAATAGCTTCAAATTAGAAGAAATTATACAAAACGCTATAAAATCCCATTTTGGGTTTGAAGTTTCGGTAATTGTAAAAACGTCTTCTCAATTTCAGATTATTTTTGATGCATGTCCGTTTTCCGAAGAAAAAAAAGGAAAAAGTTATTTTATTCTATTAAATAAAATTCCTAATAAAAACTTAGTTGATGAAGCAATGCAAATTTCGTATGAAAATGAGGAGGTTGTTATTAAAAACGATTGTATTTATTTTTACAATGATGTAGGTTACGGAAAAGCAAAGTTTAATATGAATACTTTTGAGCGTAAGTTAAATGTAGTTGGTACAGCTAGAAACCATAATACAATGGTAAAACTGTTATCTTTGTGTGCATAAAATTAAGAAATGACCGAACAAAACTTCATACCTAAAGCATATTCAAATACGATTGAAAGTGGCAAAGTAACTTGGGAATCGCCTAGTAATATTGCTTTAATTAAATATTGGGGAAAAAAGAAAGACCAAATTCCTGAAAATCCATCCATTAGTTTTACACTTAACAATTGTAAAACAATAACAAGTTTAACGTTTTCAAAAAAAGAAAACACTACTAATTTTGAATTTGAAGTTTATTTAGACGGTGAAAAAAAGGATGATTTTAAACCGAAAATAGAAACTTTTTTTAATCGTGTTGAAGTCTATTTGCCTTTTTTAAGAAATTATAAATTTAAAATTGAAACCAAAAATACGTTTCCGCATAGTTCAGGAATTGCATCGTCTGCTTCAGGAATGAGTGCTTTGGCGTTGTGCTTAATGAGTTTAAAAAGGCAATTAAATCCAGATATGCCTGACGCTTATTTTAACCAAAAAGCATCATTTTTAGCACGATTAGGTTCTGGTTCTGCTTGTCGTAGTATTGAGGGAGATTTAATTGTATGGGGAAGAACCGGTGTGATTGAAGAAAGTACAGATTTATTTGGAGTAAAATATCCATATAAAGTTCACGAAAATTTCAAGGAATATCAAGACACCATTTTGTTGGTTGATAAAGGTGAAAAGCAAGTAAGCAGTACGGTTGGGCACAATTTAATGCACAATCATCCGTACGCAAAAAACAGATTTCAGCAAGCGCATGATAATTTTAAAGCTTTAAAACCCATATTAGAATCTGGAAATTTAGAAGCATTTATTCAACTTATAGAAAGCGAAGCATTAACATTACATGCTATGATGATGACAAGCATGCCCTATTTTATTTTAATGAAGCCAAATACATTGGAAATTATTAATAAAATTTGGAAATTTCGTCAAGAAACAGGTTTGCATATTAGCTTTACGTTAGATGCAGGTGCTAATGTACATGTGTTATATCCAAAAAATGAAGCTTCAGTAATTTTGGAATTCATTAAAAATGAATTAGTTGCATATTGTCAAAACGGTCATTATATTTGCGACCAAATTGGCATGGGTGCAAAACAATTAACAATGTAAAATTGATAATTGACAATGAAGGAGGGGAATATTATTAGAATTAAAAGTTATCAATTTGCTGTAAGAGTTGTAAATTTGTATAAGTTTTTAGCTGAAGGTAGAAGGAGTTGGTGCTTTCAAAACAATTGTTACGCTCAGGAACATCCATTGGAGCTAATGTAAGGGAAGCGGAACATGCAGAAAGTAAAGCAGATTTTATCCATAAGCTTTCAATTGCGTTAAAAGAAGCAAACGAAACGGAATATTGGTTAGATTTGCTTAAAGAAACAAGTTATTTGAATAATTCTGAGTATATTAGTATTCAGGTTGATATAAAAGAAATTTTAAAACTTCTTACAAGTATCATAAAAACATCAAAACAAAAATAATTTTCAATTATTAATTGTCAATTATCAATTGAATTATATGAAAGGACCATTATTTTACTCAAAAATTCTACTCTTCGGTGAGTATGGAATTATAAAAGATTCTAAAGGATTATCCATTCCATATAATTTTTATAATGGGGCTTTAAAAACAGACAAAAACCCTTCAGAAGCAGCTTTAAAATCTAATCAAAGTTTAAAACGTTTTGTTTCATATTTAGAAACAATTAATCCAGAGTTGGTAACTTTTGATATTGATACGTTAAAAAGTGATGTTGATGCAGGTATGTATTTCGATTCTTCCATTCCACAAGGGTATGGTGTAGGAAGTAGTGGTGCATTAGTTGCTGCAATTTATTATAATTACGCACACAATAAAATTACGGTTTTAGAAAATTTAACTAGAGAAAAATTATTGATTTTAAAATCAATTTTTTCTGAAATGGAATCGTTTTTTCATGGAAAATCTTCAGGTTTAGACCCTTTAAATAGCTATTTAAGTATTCCAATCCTTATCAATTCAAAAGATGATATTGAAGCAACAGGTATTCCGTCGCAAAAAGCCGATGGAAAAGGTGCTGTTTTTTTATTAGATAGTGGTATAATTGGTGAAACGGCGCCTATGGTTAGTATTTTTATGGAAAATATGAAACAAGAAGGTTTTCGCAATATGCTTAAAGACCAGTTTATAAAACATACCGATGCTTGTGTTGAAGATTTTTTGAAAGGCGACATTAAATCGTTGTTTAAAAACACAAAACAACTATCAAAAGTGGTGCTTAATAATTTTAAACCTATGATACCGCAACAGTTTCATGAACTTTGGAAAAAAGGTATTGAAACTAATGAGTACTACTTAAAACTTTGTGGTTCTGGTGGAGGTGGCTATATTTTAGGTTTTACCGAAAATATTGATAAAGCAAAACAATCATTAAAAGATTATAAGTTAGAAGTAGTTTATAATTTTTAAATTTTCTTTGTTACTATAAACCTATTTTAGGCTTTTATCAAAACATTTTTTCATGTTATCCAGAAAACAAAAGCACATACTTCTCAAGTTTTTTAGCATGTTTTCTGTAATTAGAGGTTACAATATTCTAATAATTGTAATCGCTCAATATTTAGCATCCATATATATATTGGCACATGATAAACCTTTGCGTAAGGTTGTTTTTGATGTTAATTTGTTTTTGCTTGTTTTAGCTTCGGCAGCTACAATTGCAGGTGGTTACATTATAAATAATTTTTACGATTCTGAAAAAGATTTAATTAATCGCCCAATAAAATCGAAGTTAGATAAGTTGGTTAGTCAAAACACGAAATTGTCATTTTATTTTGTTTTAAATTTCATAGCTGTTATAATGGCTAGTTACGTTTCATTTAAAGCAGTTATTTTCTTTTCAATTTATATTTTTGGTATTTGGTTTTATTCACACAAATTAAAAAAGTTGCCCTTTATAGGTAATTTAACTTCAGCAATTTTAACTATTACGCCATTTTTTGCCATTTTCATGTATTATAAAAATTTCGAAACCGTCATTTTTGTACATGCTATTTTCTTGTTTTTATTAATTTCAATGAGAGAATTAACCAAAGATTTAGAAAACATAACAGGCGATTTAACCTTAAACTATTACACAATTCCAATAGTTTATGGTGAAAGTACTTCAAAAAAGATGCTTACAGCATTAGCAATATTAACCCTTGTGCCAACATATTTGTTGTTATTTAAATTCGAAATAGGGTATATGTATATTTATTTCTATTTAAGTATTGTGCTGCTTGTTGTTTTTATAGTAGTATTGTGGATGTCTAAAACAAAATTGCATTATCTAATAGAGCATAATATTTTAAAATTTATCATTGTTTTAGGGGTTTTTAGTATTTTATTGATAGATGTTAACCTTTTGTTGAATAGGATTTTATAAAATCTATAAATCAAAATCGTAAATCGTAAATTTTAAAAGTATCTTTGCCAAAAATAAAAGTGATGAGTAGAACGCAAGGAACAAGTGGAAAAGGGAAACCTTCAGGAAGAGGACAGCAAAACAGTAATGGTAAAAATACCAGTAGAGGTGGTAGTGCATCAAAAGGTAAAAGTTTTGCTAGAGGAAATGCGCCAATACGCAATGTGAATCCGCCATCTAAAAAAACGTCGAATCCAGATGAAATTCGTTTAAACAAATACGTCGCAAATTCTGGTATGTGTTCGCGCAGAGAAGCCGATGTGCATATTGCAACAGGACTTGTAACTGTTAACGGAAAAGTAGTAACAGAAATGGGTTATAAAGTAAAGCTAGATGACGAGGTGCGATACGACGGAGCAAGGATAAACCCAGAGAAAAAAGCATATGTATTATTAAACAAACCAAAAGGCTTTGCAACAACCACAAGCGAAGGCAAAGGTAGAACAGTAATGGATTTAGTTGCCAATGCTACCACTTCCAGAATAAAACCAATTGGGCGTTTGGGCAGAAACTCAAAAGGCTTGTTGTTATTTACAAATGATGAGGTAATTGCAGAAAAATTTACCAACTCTAAAAATGGTGTAGCACGTTTATTTCAAGTAGAATTAGATAAAAATTTAAAGTTAGAAGATTTAAAAGCCATTCAAGCAGGCTTTAAAGTTGACGGAAAACTAATTGCAGTTGAAGAAATTAGCTATATTGATGGTGAATCTAAAAATCAAATAGGTTTAAAAATTAAGAATATAGGAAACACATTAATTCGCACTATTTTCGATCATTTCAAATACGAAATTGTTAGTTTAGATTGTGTTGCTATTGGTCATCTTACAAAAAAAGACATTCCGCGCGGGCATTGGAAACATTTAACCGAACAAGAATTGAATACTTTGAAGATGCTTTAAAAAAAATCTAAAAAAAAACTTCAAATCACTTTAAAATTAAATTTTTTATATTTCATTTGTAACGTAATTGCCGAACAAATTGAAGCGTGTTTATATGTTCCGTTTTTTGAAAGTTAAGAAGTTGTTTTCAAAAATAGCTTATAGAAAAAGTAACCGAATTTTAGAGTTAACTTCTGCCTATACTATTGCTGGTAGTCAGCATATATATGGCTTCGTTCCAACTACACAAAGTCAAATCCGAATTTGATTAATAGTAATATAATTTGATTAGAAACTTATGTTTCTTTAACTTTAAAAAATTATCATTTAACTATTACATCTAAAAACTAAGAATGAATACTAAATACATTGATTTAATAAATCAATCTTTTTACTTTCCGCAAGAAGAGTTTGATCTAAACGACAGGCATTTAGAGTTCCATGGCATCAATTTAATGGGATTGGTAGAGCAATATGGAGCACCTTTAAAATTCACCTACTTACCTCAAATATCTAATAACATCAATAGAGCAAAAGGTTGGTTTGATAAAGCTATAAAGGCCAATAAATACAAAGGTAAATACAACTATTGTTATTGTACTAAAAGTTCACATTTTAAACATGTTTTAGATGAAGCTTTAAAAAATGATATTCATATAGAAACATCATCAGCTTTTGATATTGATATTGTTGAAAGCTTAAAAGCAGAAGGAAAAATAACCGATAAAACCTATGTAATTAGTAACGGTTTTAAAAGAGATAAATACATTACCAACATAGCAAGATTAATTAATAATGGGCACAAAAACTGTATTCCAATTATTGATAATTATGAAGAGATTGATTTACTTTCAAAAGAAATTAAAGGTAAATTCAACATTGGTATTAGAATAGCTTCGGAAGAAGAACCAAAATTCGAGTTCTATACATCGCGTTTAGGCATTGGTTATAAAAATATATTGCCGTTTTACAGAAGTCAGATTAAAGAAAATAAAAAAGTGAAACTGAAAATGCTTCATTTCTTTATAAATACAGGTATTCGAGATAATGCGTATTATTGGAACGAGCTTACAAAATGTTTAAAAGTTTATACCAGTTTAAAACGCATTTGCCCAAGTTTAGATAGTTTGAATATTGGTGGCGGTTTTCCAATTAAAAACTCGTTAGCATTCGATTTTGATTATGAATATATAGTTGGAGAAATCATCAACCAAATAAAACTAGTTTGTGAAGAAGAAGAAGTAGAAGTGCCAAACATTTTTACAGAATTTGGAAGCTTTACAGTAGGCGAAAGTGGCGGTGCTATTTATGAGGTATTATACCAAAAACAACAAAATGACCGTGAAAAGTGGAATATGATAAACTCATCATTCATCACAACACTTCCAGATACATGGGCTATAAACAAGCGCTTTGTTATGTTGCCAATAAACAGGTGGCACGAAAGTTACGAACGTGTTTTGTTAGGTGGTTTAACCTGTGATAGTGATGATTATTACAATAGCGAGCAACACATGAACGCCATCTATTTGCCAAAATACAACAAAGAAAAACCACTATATATTGGTTTTTTCAATACAGGTGCTTACCAAGAAACCATTGGTGGTTTTGGCGGTTTACAACACTGCTTAATACCATCACCTAAGCATATTTTAATTGATAGAGATGCTGATGGAAATATTGTTACAAAATTATTTAGTGAACAACAAAAAAGTGAAGACTTACTTAAAATATTAGGTTATGACAAATAACACATATGCTGGCATACCAGAAGAATTTGCAAAATTAGAACAAGCAAAAATTGTTTTAATTCCGGTGCCTTTTGAAGCAGAAAATAGCATTCAAAAAGGATCGAATAAAGGACCAGAAGCTTTTTTAAACGCTTCAAACAACCTGGAACTTTATGATATTGAAACAGATACAGAGGTTTACCAACAAGGTATTTATTTGGCTGATGCCGTTGATGAAAACAATTCACCAGAAGCTATGGTTGATGCTGTTCATCAAACCACAAAAAAGTATATTAAAAAGAACAAGTTTGTAACATTATTTGGTAGTGAACATGTTGTTTCTATTGGTACTATTCGTGCGTTTAACGATATGTATCCAAGTTTAACAGTGTTACATATTGGCGCACATGCAAATTTAAGCAAAAGCAAAAATGGAAGTTTCATTAACAATGCTTGCGCACTTCATGAAGCTAACCAAATGACCAATTTAATTCAAGTTGGTGTGCGCTCTATGAGTGCAAATGAGAAAACCATTGCAGATGTTGAGAAAACCTATTTCGCTCACGAAATGGCAGTTGATGATACTTGGATGGATTCTGCAATAGATCAAATGACTGATAATGTGTTTATAAATTTCAACTTAAACGCTTTAGATATTTCTATTATGCCAAATACAGCAGCACCATTACCAGGAGGCTTATTTTGGTATGAAACTTTAGATTTTTTAAAACAAGTTTTTGCTGAAAAAAATGTAGTAGGGTTTGATATAGTTGAACTATGCCCAGCCATAAAACAAAAAGCATCCGATTTTTTAGCTGCAAAATTGTATTATAAAATGTTAAGTTATAAATTTATGGATGAAGAAGTAGGTGATGATTATGATAATACCTACGATAATTCAAAACAAAAAAACAACGCTTCAAAATTTAATGACGACGATGAGTACTAAAGGACCAATATCACAATTTATAGAAAAAAATTATTTACACTTTAATGCTGCTGCTTTAGTAGATGCCGCAAAAGGCTACGAAACACACTTGCTTGAAGGCGGAAAAATGATGGTAACCTTGGCTGGCGCTATGAGTACTGCAGAATTAGGAAAATCGTTAGCAGAAATGATACGTCAAGATAAAATTCAAATTATATCGTGTACAGGAGCAAATCTTGAAGAAGATATTATGAATTTAGTAGCGCACAATTCATACAAAAGAGTACCAAACTACAGAGATTTATCACCACAAGAAGAATGGGATTTATTAGAAAACCATTACAACCGTGTTACTGATACCTGTATACCTGAAGAGGAAGCATTCAGACGTTTGCAATCACATCTATACGATATTTGGAATAAAGCCGATAAAGCAGGCGAGCGTTATTTTCCGCACGAGTTTATGTATCAAATGATAAATTCAGGAGTTTTGGAACAATACTATGAAATAGACCCAAAAGATTCGTGGATGGTGGCTGCAGCCGAAAAAAACTTACCAATTGTAGTTCCAGGTTGGGAAGATAGTACAATGGGCAATATTTTTGCATCGTACTGTATTAAAGGTGAATTTAAACCTACAACTACTAAAAGCGGTATAGAATACATGATGTGGTTAGCCGACTGGTATCCAAAAAATTCAGGAGGTAAAGGTGTAGGCTTCTTCCAAATTGGTGGTGGAATTGCGGGCGATTTTCCAATATGTGTTGTGCCAATGCTTTACCAAGACATGGAAATGCACGATATACCATTTTGGAGCTATTTTTGCCAAATTAGCGACTCAACAACCAGTTATGGTTCCTACTCAGGTGCAGTACCAAACGAAAAAATTACTTGGGGTAAATTAGATATTACTACCCCAAAATATATAATTGAAAGTGATGCAACCATTGTTGCACCATTAATTTTTGCATATTTGTTAGACCAATAATTCCAACCCAAATAAAAATGTTACGCAAAATTGTAGATTACAAAAAATTAAATGAAGATATTTTAAATCTTCTTGTTGAAAAGTTTCCTGATGGTTACGATGAAACAGATATTATTTCGTTTAGAAATGCGCAAAACGAAATAATCGAAGCCGTTGAGGTAAGAACCGATGATACTATTTATTTAGTAAAAGTAGGTAAACGCCTTGTACAAGCTATGGAAGACTTCGGTGATGATGATTCAGATGTTGCTGATGATGATTTCGAAGAAGTTAAAGTAGATGATGCTGATGCGAATTTAGATGACGATGATGATGATGACACACCAGTTAAGAAAGAAAAACTAGATGATGATGGCGATGACGATGATGATGACGATGATGACGCTGATTCAGACTACGATGAAGAAGACGAAGATGATGATATTGATTAGTTTTTAGGTATGAGAACAGCTGTTTTTAAGTCTTACAAAAACGGTTATTTTACGTTTTGGTTTGAAAATGGAGAAGAATTAGTATTCGAGGAAGTACACCCAAGAGTACTAAAACAATACGATTTAAAGAACGATAAAAGTCTAATAGATAAAAGTTTTAGAATAACTTTTGTTGAAGATTTTGAAGATGAAGACGAAGATTTTGTAATTTACAGAGTTGAAAGTTTAAAACCTCTTTAATCAATCATAATTATGGGCGCATCATTTCACATGTCGTTGCCTTGTTTAAGTGTAAAAACAACCAAAAGTTTTTACGCCGATACCATTGGCGCTTCCTTAGGAAGAATTACACAAAATTGGGTAGATGTTAATTTGTTTGGTAATCAATTAACATTTATAAAGGCTGAAAAATTTAGTTTTAATAGTCCTAATTACGTGTTTGAAGGTAAAATATTGCCATCATTTCATTTTGGTATTATTGTCGATTTAAAAGATTGGGAACAAATTTATGCCAGACTTAACGACCAAAAACTAGATGTGGTTACTCAAGCTAGGTTTTTAGAAGGCAAAACAGGCGAACACGTTTCATTCTTCATAAAAGACCCAAATGATTATATGTTGGAGTTTAAAAGTTTTGAAAATCCAAATTCAATCTTTGAGAAATAAACAAAAAAGCTATGAAACCAATTTCATAGCTTTTTTATTTATAAAAACCTCCCAAATAAAAACACTGTAAACAATTAAATATTCCAAACCAATAACCCAAAGGTTTTCGGCATTATTTGAGTTTAGATATGCTAAATAGCTTAAAATAATAGCAAAACTCCAAACCAATGGAAACTTATAATTTGTAAAAACGGATAGTATTAAAAGTGTTGCAACGTACCAAGGATGAATTGTTGTAGCTGTAAAATAGTAAAACGATAAAACCAATAACATGCTTGTTATTAAATCTGTAGTGCTTTTGTTTTTTCTAAAAAAAGTTATTATTAGTACAAACAAAATTACCAAAACAGGAATTGCTTTTCCAATAATTGCAATTTCATTATAACCTCTAAATAAATAACCTACTTCCCTAGCTATGTAGTATAAACTGGCATTAAATTCAAAATCTTGAAACCATAAAGCTACGGTTTTCATGTAGTTGTTTATGAGTATTTTGGAGTAAAAAGGCACAAATAAGAATAGTATTGTTAAGCCTGTTAAGCTATAGAATATAAGTAGATTTGGCATTCCTGTAAAAGCAAGAATCCACTTCTTTTTGTCATTGCTAGAAGGTAATACCGAGTTAGTTTTTTCAACAGAAACAGATTGATTCATTTCATTTTTAATAATATTACGTTTTGTAAACCACCTAAAAAACAAAGGCAAAAACATTAAAGGAATCAATTTTACCGAAATAGACAAGCCTAAAACAATACCTGCAAAATACCATTTCTCTATATGAAGTAAATATAAACTCCATATCAAAAAGAAAATCATTACACCTTCAAAATGAAGATTTCCCGTTAATTCAATAATAATAAACGGATTTAAAATATACCAAAATATGTTGTAAACAGGAATGTTTAGTTTTTTTAAAAGCTTCTTTCCAAAATGCAAGGTTCCAAAATCGGCAGCTATAATAAGTAATCGCATCACAATTACCGAACCTAAAATACTCTTACTAGCAAACAAAGCAGCAAGTATAAAGCACAATTGATTAATAGGCGGATAATTTGTAAAATGACCAGCATTAAGTTCGCCCATGCCATTATACAACTCTTGGGCTTGAGCAACAGGAAAATTACCATTTTTAATAAATGATTCTACAGTATATAAATAAGGATTAAAACCTTCCAAAATCATTCTTCCATCCCAAATAAATCTATAAAAATCCTGAGATAAATTCGGTATTGCTAAAATAAAAACAGCTCTAAAAATAAATGCTAACCAAGTTAAAAATACAATACGTGTTTTTAAAATAGTTATCAATTTGTAAAATAAAAAAAACAACGCAGTGTAAAGCGTTAAAAGTTTAACGTAATCGGCTCTAACTAAATCATAAGCAAACGACACATAGAATAAAATACTAGAAACCACCCATAAAAATGGAGTTCTATTACGTCTTAAAAAGGCAGTATTTACTAGCATAATTCAAATATAAGACTATTTGTTTGGTGTAATAAAAAGAAAAATGATTAACTAAAACGATGTAGTTAACATTAATTCTAAATATTCGGTAATACATGACTTCTGTCATAATTTAAAAAAGTGCCTTCCTTTAATTTTGATACATATTAAAATAAAAACGATAACATTTTAATTATGAATATTTCACATATAGAACATATAGGAATAGCTGTTGAAAACTTAGAAGAAGCAATTACATATTATGAAGGCGTTTTAGGAATGAAATGCTACGCAATAGAAGAGGTTGTCGATCAAAAAGTGAAGACAGCCTTTTTTTTGGTAGGTACAACAAAAATTGAATTACTGGAAAGCACAGCGCCCGACGGTCCAATTGGAAAATTTATTGAGAAGAAAGGACAAGGCATACACCATATAGCTTTTGCAGTAAAAAACACTACGGAAGCTTTAAAACAAGCAGAAGAAAATGGTGTAACACTAATAGATAAAGTTTCAAGAAAAGGTGCAGAAGGTTTAAATATAGGTTTTCTGCATCCAAAATCAACTTTAGGTGTTCTTACAGAGCTTTGTTCAAAAGAATAAAAAAATTAAAGAGATAAGCAAATTCATAAAAAATTATGGCAAATCAAGATAAAATTAATGAACTCATTGAAAAAAGAGTTAAAGCAAGATTAGGTGGTGGTGAAAAACGTATCGATTCTCAACATGCTAAAGGTAAGTTAACAGCACGTGAAAGAATAGAAATTCTTCTGGACGATAATAGCTTTGAAGAGTTTGATATGTTTGTAACTCACAGAACAAAATCATTCGGTTTAGATAAAGAAATTTATTTGTCAGATGGTGTTGTTACCGGTCATGGCACTATAGATGGCAAAATTGTTTATGTGTTTGCACAAGATTTTACAGTTTTTGGCGGTTCATTGTCTGAAACCTATGCCTTAAAAATCTGTAAAATTATGGATATGGCCATGAAAATTGGTGCACCTGTAATTGGATTAAATGATAGTGGTGGAGCACGTATACAAGAAGGCGTTAGGTCGCTTGCTGGTTATGCCGAAATTTTCCAAAGAAACATTATGGCATCTGGCGTTATACCTCAAATTTCTTCCATTTTAGGACCATGTGCTGGTGGTGCGGTGTATTCGCCTGCATTAACAGATTTTACTATCATGACCGATAAAACAAGCTATATGTTTGTTACAGGGCCAAAAGTAGTGCAAACCGTTACTGGCGAAGTAGTTACAGCAGAACAATTGGGTGGTGCAAATATCCATTCTACAAAATCTGGTGTATCACATTTTTTAGCTGAAAATGATGAAGAAAATCTGCTTTTAATTAGAAAATTGTTAAGCTATTTACCTTCAAATAATTTAGAAGAACCACCAACAATTCCAACTTCAGATCCTATTGATAGGTTAGATGATATATTGAACACCATCATTCCAGAAAACGCAAATCAAGCTTATGATATTGTTGATGTCATTTCAACTATCACTGATAATGGTGAATTTTTAGAAGTTCATAGAAATTATGCTAAAAACATAGTTGTAGGGTTTGCTCGTTTTAATGGGCGTTCAGTTGGTATTGTTGCCAATCAACCTAAATATTATGCTGGTGTTTTAGATAGTGAATCATCAAGAAAAGCAGCCAGATTTGTTCGTTTTTGCGATGCGTTCAATATTCCTATTGTAACCTTAGTAGATGTTCCTGGGTTCTTACCTGGTACAGGACAAGAATATGGCGGTATTATTTTACATGGTGCAAAATTATTGTTTGCTTATGGTGAAGCTACTGTGCCAAAAGTAACTATCACTTTACGAAAATCATATGGTGGTGCGCATGATGTAATGAGTTGTAAACAATTACGTGGCGATTTAAACTACGCATGGCCAACCGCAGAAATTGCAGTTATGGGTGCTAAAGGTGCAGTTGAAGTTTTAGAAGGATCTAACATTAGTAAAATTGAAGATGCTGATGAAAAGCAACATTACATTGAAGAAAAAGAAAATGAGTATAATACCAAATTTGCTAACCCATATGTGGCAGCTAAATATGGTTTTATTGACGATGTAATTGAACCTAGAAATACACGATTCAGAATTATTAGAGCACTGGAGTTACTAGCTAATAAAAAGGATGTAAATCCACCTAAAAAACACTCAAATATCCCATTATAATGATACATATTTTTTTAACTACAGATACAATTACTGAAGGTTACATCATTTTAATAACAGGCTTGGTCATCGTTTTTGGTGGATTATTACTGTTAACCTTGTTTTTTAAATATGGATTGCCAACAATGCTTTATGTGTATAAAATAATCACTAAAGGTCCAGATAAAAAAATTAATGAAATATCACATAAGGTAAATCCGCAATTTTCAGGTGAAATAGCTGCGGCAATTTCGGTAGCAATTCATATGTATCTGCATGAACAGCATGATAATGAAAATGCTGTTTTAACCATAAAACAAGCCAGAAAAATGTATTCACCATGGAGTTCTAAAATTTATAGTGCTTATAGAAATAGGCTATAGTTTAGAATTATTTTAATCTGATAAAGAACTATATAACATGAAAAATTTCACATTCAAAATAAACGAAAACAATTACGGTGTTAAAATTGTTTCGCACGAAGATAATATTATAGAGTTGGAAGTAAATGGTACTTCGTATTCTGTAAAAATGAAGGAAGAAGAGGTTAAAGCCAAAAAAACGCCAACGCTTGTACGTAAACCTTCTAGTGCAACAATTGAGCCTATAAAAATAAATCCAAGTTCTTCAAACACTAAAATTATTGCCCCAATTCCTGGTGTTATTTTATCCATTAACGTAAAAGTTGGAGATACAATCAAAGAAGGTGATGCATTATTAGTTCTTGAAGCTATGAAAATGGAAAACAGCATCACTTCTGAAAAATCTGGTACAGTTGCGGCAATCAATGTTAAAGTTGGACAACAAGTTCTGCAAAGTGAAGTAATGATAGAATTAGCATAGAAAACCAAGCGTCATTTCAAAGAAATTGAAGGAATTTTATAAAATGTTCTTCTTTGTTATGACTTAAAAAAAACAGAAAAATGAAGAAAGTAATATTAATATTTGGAATTCTATCACTGCTAGTTTTTATCAGACCTGTTTTAGGTTTAAACGCAAGCAATAACCAAGTTACAACAACTACAACAGTTGCACAAACAGATAACGATACCAGTAGCGAAAGTTTTATTGCAGAGGCAGTTGATGGCATCAAACGGTTTTATAGTTTTACAGGTTTTGCAAATGCACATTCGGGTAATTTACTCATGATTTTTATAGGTATTGTATTTATATACTTAGGTATTAAGTTTGATTATGAGCCGCTTTTGCTAATTCCAATAGGTATTGGCGTTATTATTGGTAATATTCCATTTGTAGCAGGCTACCAAACAGGTATTTATGAAGAAGGATCGGTGCTTAACTATCTGTATTTTGGCGTAGTAAAAGGTATTTATCCGCCACTTATATTTTTAGGTATAGGTGCTATGACCGATTTTTCATCCTTAATAGCAAACCCTAAATTAATGCTTCTAGGAGCTGCGGCTCAAATTGGTGTTTTTGGTACGTTTTTAGGAGCATTGTATTTAGGTTTTAATCTTCCTGAAGCTGGTGCAATAGGTATTATTGGAGGTGCCGATGGACCAACAGCTATTTTCTTGTCATCTAAATTAGCAAATGGTATCAATATTTTGCCAGATGGCACTACTGTAAAAAATTTAATAGGACCAATAGCAATTGCTGCTTATTCATATATGGCGTTAGTACCAGTTATTCAACCGCCAATAATGAAATTATTAACTACTAAAAAAGAGCGTTTAATACGCATGAAACCTCCAAGAGCGGTTACGCAAAAAGAGAAAATGATTTTTCCAGTAGTAGCATTATTATTAACAACGTTTATATCGCCAAGTGCCTTGCCATTATTAGGTATGTTGTTCTTCGGAAATTTATTAAAAGAATCTGGCAGAACCGAACGTCTTGCAGATACAGCACGTACTAAACTAATAGATATTGTTACCATATTACTTGGTGTTACCGTTGGTGCATCAACCCAAGCAGATGTTTTTATTACAAGCGATTCCTTGAAAATTTTCGGATTAGGTGCTATTTCATTCGTTATTGCAACAATGGGCGGATTGCTTTTTGCAAAATTCATGAACTTGTTTCTTAAAGGCGATGATAAATTAAATCCACTTATTGGTGCAGCAGGTGTTTCGGCAGTTCCAGATAGTGCTAGAGTAGTGCATGCTGAAGGTATTAAAGCCGACCCGCATAATTATTTATTAATGCATGCCATGGCGCCAAATGTGGCAGGTGTAATTGGATCTGCAATTGCTGCAGGTATCATATTAAGTTTTTTAGGATAATTTAAAAAAACAAAAATTTAAATTATAAGACAATGAATATACCAAATAAAATGTCGGCAGAAAATGCTGTAAAGTTAATAAAATCGGGCGATCGCGTATTAATTCAAGGTGGTTCAGCAACCCCACAAACGCTTATTAAAGCCATGGTTGATAGAGCTTCAGAATTGCGTGGCGTGAAAATAGTTCATTTACATACCGAAGGCGAATGTGGTTATGTTGCTCCAGAATTACGTGATAGTTTTCATACCAGTGCTTTTTTTATAGGAGGTAATGTTCGGAACATGGTAGGTGATACTGTAGATTATATTCCTGTTTTTTTAAGTGATATTCCTAGTTTATTCCGTCAAGGTTACATGGATTTAGATGTGGTTTTAGTAAATGTGTCACCACCAGATAAGCATGGGTTTTGTTCTTTAGGTGTTTCGGTAGATATTGTTATTTCGGGTATAGAACAAGGCAAAAAAGTAATTGCTCAAATAAATCCTAAAATGCCTCGTACTTTTGGCGATGCTATTGTAAATATTAAAAATTTTGATGCATGTGTTGAAGTTGATGAGGATATTTATGAAATGAAATTTGTCGCACCTTCTGAAGAAGAACAAGCTATTGGTAAACATATAGCAGGTATAATTGACGATGGTGCAACTTTGCAAATGGGTATTGGTGGTATACCAAATGCTGTTTTAACCTATTTAACCAATCATAAAAATTTAGGTGTACATACCGAAATGTTTTCTGAAGGTATTGTAGATTTGGTTGAAAGAGGCGTGGTAAACGGTTCTCAAAAAAAAGTAAATCCTTATAAAATTGTTTCTGGTTTTGCTATGGGAACACGCAGATTGTACGATTTTATGGATGACAACCCAGAAATTGAAATGCTGGATATTGCTTATGTAAACGATACATCTGTTATTCGTCAAAATCCAAAAGTAACAGCTATTAATTCTGCTATTGAAATTGATATTACGGGGCAAGTTTGCGCCGATTCTATTGGAACAAGAATGTTTTCAGGCGTTGGTGGACAAATGGATTTTATGCGTGGTGCAGCTTTATCTGTAGGAGGAAAACCAATAATAGCTGTAAATTCAACAACCTTAAAAGGTGTTTCTAAAATTGTTCCTACCCTAAAACTTGGCGCTGGTGTAGTTACAACACGAGCGCATGCAAGATTTGTTGTAACCGAATTTGGCGTTGCCGAATTGTTTGGTAAAACCCTAAAACAACGTGCACAAGCACTTCGCGATGTTGCGCATCCTGAACACAGAGAAGCATTAGATAAAGCTATTTTTGAAAGATTTGGAAGTAGTATTATGGTCTAAAAAAAAGACAAAAGTTAACATAATATAAATTGTATGGATACTCATAAAAAACTTTTTTCAGAATTTACACCTGTAACTAAGCAGCAGTGGATTGAAAAAGTAAATACCGATTTAAAAGGTGAAGATTTTAATAGAAAATTAGTTTGGAAAAACTTAAATGATATCGATTTTCAGCCTTTTTATAATGAAGATGATGCGTTGGATTTTTTAACTAATACAGGTGAAAATGCACAAGCATTGGTTAATTATAGAAACATAGAAGTGCTTTCTGCTGAAAGCGGCAATAATTTAGCTTTAAAAGCAATAAATGAAGGTGTTACAGGATTACTTTTTAATATAAAACATGCCATTTCTGTTGATACTCTTTTAAAAGGTGTGAATTTAAATAAAGTAACCATTTCATTTGTTTTAAATAACGATATTATAAAGTTTGCTAAAGATTTTTTTGCGTTTGCAGAGCAGAATGTAATCGACAATAAAAGTCTCAGCGGTTATTTTGATTTAGGTTTAATATCAAATTATGTAACAAAAGGAAGCATTGATAATAACCTTTTTGAAGTATTAGCAAACCTTTTAAAATTGGGAAAAGAATTTTCAAATTTTAAAACAATCACAGTTTCAGGAACAGCTTATTTAGATTCTGGTTCCAACCAAGTTCAAGAAGTAGCATATACTTTAAATTCTTGTGTTTACTTAATTGAACAGTTATCATTTAAAGATATTGATGCGCAATCTGTTTTTAATAATTTACATGTTCAATTAGCTATTGGTCCTGAATATTTTATAGAGATAGGTAAGTTTAGAGCCTTTAATAGCCTACTACATGAGGTTGCAAAAAAATACGGCGTAACCAACTTTAGCCATATTTTAACAGCAAAAACAGCGGTTTGGAGTAAATCGGTAACCGATGCACATACCAATTTGTTACGCGCAACCACCGAAGCTATGTCGGCAATTTTAGGAAATGTTGATGGTGTTTTAATCGATCCTTATGATAAAGCGTTTAATGATGTCTCCGATTTTTCAAATAGAATTGCTACTAATATTTCAACCATTTTAAAAGAAGAATCTTACTTCGGAAACGTAGCAAATCCGGTTGATGGCTCTTATTATATAGAAGAAGTAAGCATAAAAATAGCCGAAAAAGCCTTGAATTTATTTAAAGCTATAGAAGAAAAAGGAGGCTTTTTTCAAGCTTTTGAAAGTGGATTAATTCAAACACAAATAGCTGAAATCCGTCAAGAAAAAATCAAATTAATAAGTCAAAGACGGTTACCCATGGTTGGGGTAAATAAATATCCAAACCTAATGGAAAAAGTGTCGTCTAAAGTGCTTGCAGACGTTTCGGAATCAAATTCAAAATTACTCACACCAAGGCGCGCTTCTTTAGAAATTGAAGCATTGAGAAAAATAACCGAGAAATTAGTTGAAGCAACAGGAAAACGTCCAATAGTAGAACTTACAAGTTTTGGAAACTTAACCATGCGTAAAGCACGAGCTGCTTTTTCCTATGACTTTATTGGGGTTTCTGGTTTTGATGTTTTACAAGAAAAAAGTTATGATAGCGTAAAACAAGCAGCCGAAAACAGTGCCAAATCAAATTCTGATGTTGTGGTTATTTGTAGTTCTGATGCTGATTATGATGAAAGCGCTTTAGCGTTTGTTGAAACATTTAGACGTATTAATTCTGAAAAAGTGCTTTTGCTAGCAGGAAACCCATCAAACATCATCGATGCTTTAACCAAAGCAGGTTTAGATGGTTGCATTCATTTAAAATCGGATGTCATACAAATCATTGCTAGTGTTCAAAAGAAAATTCAGAAGAATAATAAAATAGTATACTCATGAAACCAAATTTTTCCGATATAACATTAAATACTGTAAACAAACAAAAAACAGTACGTTCAGATAATCAACAAGTTTGGAATACACCTGAGGGAATTCCTGTAAAAAAACATTTTTCTAAAAAAGATATTGAAAATGCAGAGCATTTAGGTTTCGTTGCAGGATTACCACCATTTATGCGCGGACCTTACAGTACTATGTATGTTACAAGACCATGGACCATTCGTCAATATGCAGGGTTTTCAACAGCAGAAGAATCGAATGCTTTTTACAGAAGAAACCTTGCGGCTGGTCAAAAAGGATTATCAGTTGCCTTCGATTTAGCAACACATAGAGGTTACGATTCCGATCATCCACGTGTAACTGGCGATGTTGGAAAAGCTGGTGTTGCCATCGATTCTATTTTGGATATGGAGATTTTATTCGACCAAATTCCGCTAGATAAAATGTCGGTTTCCATGACCATGAATGGTGCCGTTTTACCAATTATGGCATTTTACATTGCTGCAGCAAAAAAACAAGGTGTAGCGTTAGACCAATTAAGCGGAACCATTCAAAACGATATTTTAAAAGAATTTATGGTGCGTAACACTTACATTTATCCACCATTACCTTCCATGAAAATTATTGGTGATATTTTTGAATACACTACTAAATACATGCCTAAATTCAACTCCATTTCCATTAGTGGTTACCATATGCAAGAAGCCGGTGCAACTGCCGATATTGAGTTGGCTTACACCTTAGCCGATGGTATGGAATACATTAGAACAGGTTTAGTGTCTGGTTTAAAAATTGACGAATTTGCGCCTCGACTTTCATTTTTCTGGGCTGTTGGTATGAATCATTTTATGGAAATTGCCAAAATGCGTGCTGCACGTATGCTTTGGGCTAAAATTATAAAATCATTCAATCCGCAAAATCCAAAATCGATGGCGTTGCGTACGCATAGTCAAACATCGGGTTGGAGTTTAAGTGAACAAGATCCGTTTAATAATGTAGCTAGAACGTGTATTGAAGCTATGGCAGCAGGACTTGGTGGTACACAATCTTTACATACTAATGCGTTGGATGAAGCTATCGCATTGCCAACCGATTTTTCAGCACGAATTGCTCGTAATACACAAATATATATTCAAGAAGAAACACAAATTACTAAAGCGGTCGATCCTTGGGCAGGTTCATACTATGTAGAATATTTAACTCAGGAAATTGCTAAAAAAGCTTGGAAACTTATTGAAGAGGTTGAAGAATTAGGAGGCATGGCAAAAGCAATTGAAACTGGTGTTCCTAAAATGCGTATTGAAGAAGCTTCGGCAAGAAAACAAGCACGCTTAGATTCAGGACAAGATATTTTAGTTGGCGTTAATAAATTTCAAACCGATGAAAAATCGAATATCGAAATTTTAGAAGTTGATAATTCGGTGGTAAGATTATCTCAAATTGAACGTTTGAAAAAATTGAAAGCGAATAGAAATCAAAATGTGGTTAATGATAAATTACAAGCACTATCAAATTGTGCTGCTACAGGAAAAGGAAATTTATTAGAATTGGCTGTTGAAGCTGCTGAAAATTTTGCAACCTTAGGTGAAATATCCGATGCTTTAGAAACTCATTTTGGGCGTCATAAAGCCGATACTAAATTAATAAGTGGTGTGTATAGTAAAGAAGTAAAAGATGATAATGCATTTGCAAAAGCACAAAAAGTTGCTGATAAATTTGCAGAAATTGAAGGTCGTCGTCCACGTGTAATGATTGCCAAAATGGGACAAGATGGGCATGATAGAGGTGCTAAAGTTGTTGCATCTAGTTTTGCCGATTTAGGTTTTGATGTTGATATGGGACCATTATTTCAAACTCCAGAAGAAGTAGCTAAACAAGCCATTGAAAATGATGTACATTTTGTGGGCGCTTCTAGTTTAGCGGCAGGTCATAAAACATTAATTCCTCAATTAATTAATGAATTAGAAAAACTTGGCAGACCAGATATTATGGTTTTTGCTGGAGGTGTTATTCCAGAACAAGATTATAATTATTTACTTGAACGCAACGTTGTTGCCATTTTTGGGCCAGGAACTGTAATTTCAAAAGCAGCAATTTCCATTATGGAAAAATATTTAGAACACGAGTGACTTATTTTATAAATTGATTTGATTGAAATTCCCATTCATGTTTTAGGCGTGAATGGTTTTTTTTTAATCATATTGAAGTTATATGTTATTTAGGAATTATATAATAGTGACAAATTGATATTTGAAATTTAATCTAAATCAAAAGAAGGCGTTTCACAAGAAATAATTTCATTGTTAACCGTAGCTCCAACATAACCGTGTCCTCTTTGATAATAAAAATTAAAATTTCCGCCTTTCAATTTCGCCTCTATTATCAACAAATTTGCATAATCACAAAAAGGTGTTTTTAATTTTCCTTTAAAAGTTAAAATTGTGTATTGTCCTGAACCATCAGATGTTTTCCAACTATGACCCTTTTTAAATTTTTCACTAAACCTTATAGTTTCTTGTTCGCAACATTCATCATATTGAAAAATAACACCGTTTTCTTTTCTCAAGTATAATTTTTCAGAAGCATTTGATTTCCACTTTTGAATGAATTCAAAATATGTTTTTCCGTTTAATTCTTTAGTTCCGTTTATTGTTTCTGTATAATAAGTATCAGACCAAAATATTTTCTTTTCTTTTATATCTATGGGGAAATAGCTTTTTTCTGGTAATTCATCACAAAAAAACTGTCCATCCTTGTATTGAGCGAATGATTGTATTGAGATTAATAAAAGCAATAAATAAAATGTATTTTTCATGTATTTTTTAATGTATAAATTGGAACAAAGTACAACATAGTTAAAACGACTTCTTAAAGGTTTCAATCATTTGTTCTGCAGCTTTTATTGGAGAAATTTTAGAAGCAATAATATCTTTTTCTAAAACAGAAAGGTTGTTTGCAATATCCTTTGAATCATAAAACATACGCTTTAATTCTTCATTAATGTTAGCGTACATCCATTGTATTTTTTGATGATTTCTATTTTTATTGAAATATCCATTTTGGGTAACTAATTTCTTGTATTTTGAAATTTCATCCCAAACCACGTCAATGCCAGTATTTTTTGTTGAAGATGATTTTGTTACAATAGGTTCCCAACCCGATTCTGATTGTGGAAAAATGTGTAACGCATTTTGGTACTGTAATCGTGCTAATTCACTTTTGCGAATATTATCGCCATCAGCTTTATTAATTACCACCATATCTGCCATTTCCATGATGCCTTTTTTTATGCCTTGAAGCTCATCACCAGCACCAGCCAACATTAAAAGCAAGAAAAAATCGGTCATGCCATGAACAGCAGTTTCAGATTGTCCCACACCAACGGTTTCAATTAGAATAACATCATAACCAGCAGCTTCGCAAAGTAACATGCTTTCGGCAGTTTTGTTGGCAACACCACCTAGGGTTTCACCAGATGCCGATGGACGAATGTAGGCGTTTTCTAAATTGCTTAATTCTTCCATTCTAGTTTTATCGCCCAAAATACTTCCTTTTGAACGTTGACTACTTGGGTCTATAGATAATATTGCTACTTTATGATTTTGCTTGATAAGGTGTTTGCCAAATGCTTCTATAAAGGTGCTTTTGCCAACACCTGGAACGCCAGTAATTCCTATTCGAATGGAGTTTCCAGACGCTGGTAAAATAGCTTGAATGATGTCTTTTGCAAGTAATTTATCGCTTTCTAAATTGCTTTCTATTATGGTAATAGCTCTTGATAGAATAACACGGTTACCGCTTAAAACACCTTCAATATAGGCTTGTGCTGTTAATCTATTTTTTGGTTTGTACTTAGTCATTTAACAGTAAAAAATTATAGTTATAAAGATACTGATAATGCGAAAAATAGTTTTGGGTTTTTAGGTGTTTTTTGTAGAAATAATATTTAGAACAAACGTGCTAATTACTATAAACAAAAAAGTGCTACCTTTTGGGTAACGCTTTAATATGTTAGATGTCTGCCTTTGCAGAAATGTGTTTTATACTTTAGAAGTTATCGATTTTACAAATACAAAACCAAAACCTAAGAATAACATAAGGTGAAATGGAAATAATCCGAAATCGCCACCTTGGTTACCTACTATAAAGGCACTATACATACCAAATGCAAAATAAGCCATAAGTAAACCTTCAAAAATAACGTGTACTGATATGGTTTTTTTGATGTATTTATTCTTTTTCCAACTATCTTTTATAGAACTAATGTTGAACTTTGGTGTACGCACAAATTCACTTTTCTTACCAAAATGACCTTCTAATACTGCAATAGAATTATGTAATGAAAAGCCCATGGCTATTGAGAAAAACACAAAAAACATGCCTATGTATTTAATGAAGTTTTTAAAACCACCACCATAAATATTTTTGTACATAAACCAATAACACACAAAGAAAATTATTGAGCTTATTACAAAGAAACTCATTACATAAAAGTATGGTTTTAAGTGTGTATATTCGTTTTTGATATAAAGCATTGGAATACTAAGTACACCTACAACAAACACGTTTAAAAACATGGTGCTATTTAATAAGTGTAAAAGCCCGTGAAGTTTTGTTTTTGCTGAAATATTTTTACTTTTTAAAACGCGTCCAAGCATTTTTTTAAAGTTTTCTGCACCACCTTTATTCCATCTAAATTGTTGTGAACGCGCTGCGCTAATAACAATAGGTAACTCTGCTGGTGTTTCAACATTTTCAAGATATTTGAATTTCCAGTTTTTAAGTTGTGCTCGGTAGCTTAAATCTAAATCTTCTGTTAATGTATCGCCTTCCCAGTTACCTGCATCGATAATACATGATTTTCTCCAAATACCTGCAGTACCATTAAAGTTTATAAAATGTCCTTTACTGTTACGTCCTACTTGTTCCAAAGTAAAATGTGCATCCAAAGCAAAGGCTTGTATTTTTGTAAGTATTGAATAGTTGCGGTTTAAATGTCCCCAACGTGTTTGAACAACACCTAATTTTTCATCTTTAAAGTAAATGATGGTGCGTTTTAACCAATCTGGTTCTGGTAAGAAATCTGAATCGAAAATAGCAACAAATTCACCTTTTGCTATTACTAAACCTTCTTTAAGTGCGCCAGCTTTAAAGCCAGATCTATCGGTTCTTGTAATATGAGTAATGTCTAATCCAGTTGCTTTTAGTTTTTCAACATGTGCACGCGTAGTTTCTACAGTTTCGTCTGTTGAATCGTCTAAAACTTGAATTTCAAGTTTATCACTTGGATAATCTATTTTTGCTATGTTATCCAACAAGCGTTCCATTACATACATTTCGTTGTATACGGGTAATTGTATGGTTACGTATGGTGTTTCTTCTGGTTTTGATAAATCAAAAGTTGGTGAATTATCTTGTTTTCTTTTTGAAGCAAGATAGTTTAGTAACAAGTTTAATTGAGCTAATGCATACATGAAGATAAGCAAAAGCGAAATGGTGTAAATAATGATAACGGTCGTTTCTAGAATCATTTTTTAATACTATATTTTAAAATCCAACTTATGATTTTTGCGCCTGCAAATATAGAACCTTTTATGGTTCCTGATACTTTTGAGACGCCAATTCTATTTCTATAATTTACTGGCACTTCTAAGTAGGTAAATTTTTGTTTTAAAGCTTTTAATTGCATTTCTACAGTCCAGCCATAAGTTTTATCTACCATGTTGATTGACAGTAATTTACTATATTTAATTGCTCTAAAAGGTCCTAAATCTGTAAATTTTGAACCAAAAAAAAGCTTCATTAAACTAGTTGCTAACCAGTTGCCAAAAATTTGAGGCATAGTCATTGAGCCAATTTCTCGTAAACTTTTTACGCGTGCTCCAACAACAAAATCGATATTTTCTTCGATAATTGGAGTTACTAGTTTGGTTAATTCTTCTGGGTAATCACTGTAATCGCCATCCAAAAATACAATAATATTTGGTTTTTCGGGTTCATTTGCAATGTATTCTAACCCTTTAAGGCAAGCAAAACCATAGCCTTTGTTTTTTTCGGTTAGAACGGTTGCACCTGCTTTTTTTGCATTTTCTTCAGTTTTATCGCTAGAATTGTTGTTAATAACAATAATTTCATTCACTATTTTAGGAATGTCGTTAATTACTTTAGCGATAGAATCTGCTTCATTATAAGCAGGGATGATTACCTTGATGTTGGTCATAAAGAACAAACTGTCAGCGCGCAAAAGTACAATAGATTTGATTAATATTTAACAAAACATTAGGATTTTGTTAAATTATTTATTGTTGAGTAGTTTCATTAAATCAACATCATTGCCCAAAAGGATTTCTTTAGGGTTGATGCGACCTTCCATAGTATCGTTTTCCAATTTTAAAACACCTCTGGGGCAAACAGCAGAACAAATACCACAGCCAACACAACTTGAGCGTACAATATTTTCGCCTTTTTGGGCGTAAGCACGAACATCAATACCCATTTCGCAGTAGGTAGAACAATTGCCACAGGAAATACATTGGCCACCATTTGTTGTAATTCTAAATTTTGAAAATAAACGTTGTTGAAACCCAAGTACTGCTGCCATTGGGCAACCAAACCTGCACCAAACACGATTGCCTAAAATAGGGTAAAAGCCTGTGCCAATAACACCAGAAAATATGGAACCAATATATAGACCATATGCTGAACGCAATGTGCTTGATTTTATTAAGAAAATTTCATCGGTTGTGCCAGTATAATGCATAATGAAAAGTGATGTAATAACCACAAAATATCCAATGGCACCATAGCGCGTATCTTTACCAAGTTCATTTCTTTTAAAAAGCATGGTTAAAGTAAAAACTGCTGTTAAAAGTAAACCAACGCTAATTAAAAATGTGTTTCGGGTTAACCAAAATTTGCCAGAATCTTTTCCTAAATAGCTGTAAATTAATGCGGTTGTCATCACTACAGAAAATACTAAAACAGTGTGTATTAACCAACGTTCCAGTTTCCAAGCAGATAGTTTTTTGCTGCTAAGTTGCCTAAAAGCATCGCCTGTGGTTTCTGCCAAAGCACCACAACCGCAAACCCATGAGCAATACCAACGTTTACCATATTTATAAGTTAAAAAAGGCGAAATAACAAATATGGAAATAACACCAAAAAGTAACATCAACAACCCTAAGTTACCAGATGATAGTAAGCCATTTATAGACCAACTGTCAAATAAATAATAGTTTAATGGCCACATGCTTTTTAAATCGTAATACGGTAAATTATAGTCAGGACTTGCATTAAGGCGCGACATAAATTCTGGAATTAAAAACGCAAAACCTAATTGAAAAAACATTACCGAAACCGTTCGTAATTGTTCATAGCGATTATGCTTGTATTTCAACATAAATTTGAAACCAAAAACCAAAATTGAAACCGTATATAAGGCGCCATAAACAAACCATTGGCTTGCAGGGTTTCCGCTTAAAATTTTGCTTAATGGGTCGAATAAAGCAATTAAACCCGTGTTAGGATTTCCGTTTGATGATTGTCCCAAATACTGTGGAAAAAAATAAAGAATGATATAAAAAGCAGTTAATAAAACACCTGTAATCCATCCTAAAACGCCTCGTGATGCTATCGATTTAAACCATACGCCATCATTTTTAATACCTTCCATTTTTTGAAGATACATAGCGTTTGAAAATAGAATTGTTCCCAGAGAAATCAATCCTAACGAAAGTGATAGAAATACTGGTTTGTTAGGGAAATTAACATTGAAAACCGCCAATACTAAAATAAGCAAACCAATAATACCAAGCGCTAAACCTATTTTTTGTTTTGTAGGTATGTTTTGAGCTTCAGCGTTAGTTATGCTCATGCTTTTATTTATTTGAGCACTCATTTCTTTACAGTTTGAAATTGGTTTGCAAATGCTTTTTGAATGTCGTTTTCATAATGTTTATAAAACTCAGGGTCAAAATTAGCTTCTTTTAGGTGTTGAATTATATAGGTTACATCGCGTTTTTCGGTAAGCCATTTATCAAAAGTTTCGTGTTTCATTCTAATTCCGAATGTATTAATTCCTAAAAATTGATTTGTTAATGTGTTGTATTCTATAGTAATACATTTTGTATCATCATTATGCTTCCAATGAAAATGTGCGTGGTGTTCTTTTGGTTTTGAAAATACCCAACCATAGGTTTGGTATTCAATATCAAAAAACTTTGCCGAGTTAAACCAATGACTGGGTTTGTAAGGTAAACGGTTTCCGCAAATGGTTTGTGCTAGTGTTTCTCCCATCATTCTACCAGTGTACCAAACGGCTTCAATTGGTTTGCGAAAGCCAATAGGTTCGTGTTGTTCGGCACAATCGCCAATAGCATACACATCTTGAATATTGGTTTCAAGAAATTTGTTCACTTTCACACCTTTACCAGTTTCGATATTAGAATCTTTTAAAAAATCGATATTTGGTGTTACACCAGCTGTTAATCCAACCACATTACATGGTATTTCTTCGCCAGTTTCTTCAATAATAACCGATTTTACATTGCCATTTTCATCAGAAATTATTTCCTTTAAATTTGACGATAGTCGTAAATCGATATGATGATTTTTAATATGCCTGTTTATCATTTCGCTTTCACCTTCAGGTAAAACGTTGTTCCAAAAACTAGATTCACGAACCAAAAATGTAACAGGAATATTCCTTGAATTTAACATTTCAGCAAGTTCAATACCTATTAAACCGCCGCCCACAATTACGGTACGTTTACATACTTGGTTGTTTGGTGCGTGTTTTTCCAGATTTTCTAAATCTTGTTTGTGGTACATGCCCATAACACCATTTAAATTTTCTCCTTTCCAGCCAAATTTATTGGGTTTGCTACCTGTTGCAATAATAAGTTTGTCGTAATTTAAAATTTCGCCATTTTCAAAACGAAGTATTTTATGTTCGGTTTCAACAGTTTTTACGAAGCCTTTTTTTAATTCGATGCGGTTTTTCTCCCAAAACCAATTTTCATAAGGTTGTGTATGTTCAAATTTCATATGTCCCATATACACATACATAAGCGCAGTTCTTGAAAAGAAATAATCACTTTCTGCAGAAATAATCGTAATTTTTTTGTCTGAAAGTTTTCGAATATGTCTTGCTGCAGTAACGCCAGAAATACCATTACCAATAATAACTATGTGCTCCATAAATTTGTTTGCAATTCCTTTTTTTCTGTCGAAGCTTCTACTAAAACCTTAACGGGTTATTTGTTTTTGTTTAAATTTAAACAATAAAAATTAGTTATGAGAACAATTTTTAAAGTAACACTATGTTTACTTATGTCTTCTTGCGCCATGAGTTCTTTTAAACCTGAAAAAATAAACGGAGTTAGTTTTGTAGCTTCAAGAGACGCGATAAATGAAAAACATATTAAGCCAGTAATTGCTATTCATGCCAATTATGCCGCTATTATGCCGTTTGGTTTTATTAAAGAATTAACACACCCAAACATACAATTTAATACAAATAGACAGTGGTTTGGTGAAACAGAAGCGGGTGTAAAACAATATGTAGAAAGGTTGAAAAAACACGCTATTAAAATTATGATTAAACCCCAAATTTGGGTTTGGCATGGTGAATTTACTGGTGGCATAAAAATGAATAGTGAAGAAGATTGGAAGTTGCTTGAAGAATCGTATTCAAAATTTATTTTAGAAAATGCAAAAGTAGCTGAAGCTGTTAAAGCGGAAATTTTTTGTATTGGTACCGAATTAGAAAGTTTTATAGATTATAGGCCAAACTATTGGAAACAATTAATAGTTGAAATTAAAAAAGTTTACAAAGGTAAATTAACCTATGCTGCGAATTGGAATGAATACGATAGAACACCTTTTTGGAACGATTTAGATTTTATTGGTATTGATGCTTATTTTCCTGTAAGTGACGAAAAAACACCAACACTTGAAGTTTTAAGATTGGGTTGGAAAGCACATAAACCAACCATAAAAGCATTTTACGAAACCTACAAAAAACCTATATTATTTACTGAATATGGTTATAGAAGCGTCGATTTTTCTGGAAAAGCACCTTGGAAAAGCAACCTTTCTATGAATGTGGTTAATTTAGAAGCACAAGCCAATGCAACCCAAGTGCTTTTTGAAACATTTTGGGAAGAAGACTGGTTTGCAGGCGGATTTTTATGGAAATGGTTTCATAATTACAGCGAAGTTGGAGGTGTTAACGATTCGCAATTTACACCACAAAATAAACCTGTTGAAGCTATTATTAAGGCACAATATTTAAAATATTAAATTATACTGCTTCAAATTTTAATCTAAAGTTAATCTGCAATTCTATAATTCTTAATAGAAAACTTTAGTTTTGCAAAAAAAAAATAGTTTCATGAGAACATTGGTTGTTGGCGATATTCACGGCGGGTTAAAAGCTTTAATACAAGTATTAAATAAAGTAGAGGTTACAGAAGATGATACACTTATTTTTGTAGGCGATTATGTAGATGGATGGAGTGAAGCTGCACAAGTAATTGCATTTTTAACAGCGCTTTCAGAAAAAATAAACTGCATTTTTATAAAAGGAAATCATGATGTTTGGTGTGAAAATTGGCTAGAAACAGGTCATGTAGATGCAACTTGGTATATGCATGGTGGTAAAGAAACTATGGATAGTTATAATGGTTTTTCAAAAGAAGAAAAAAACATGCATTTAACATTTTTTAAAAACATGCCGTTATATTATATTGATGATGATAACCGTTTGTTTATCCATGCTGGTTTTACCTCTATGCATGGTGTTGAAAAAGAGGTTTTTAAAGCTACCTATTATTTTGATAGAACACTTTGGGAAATGGCGTTAACTATGAGTAAAGACATAAAAGAAGATTCTCTTTTGTTTCCAAACCGTTTGAAACATTACAGCGAAATTTTTATTGGGCATACACCAACCACTAATTTTGGTTTTTCTGTGCCTACCAAAGCAGCAAATGTTTGGAATGTTGATACAGGTGCTGCGTTTAAAGGCAAACTATCTGTAATGGATGTTAACACAAAAGCCTTTTTTCAAAGCGATGCATTACCTAGTTTGTATCCAAATGAAATGGGTAGAAACAAGGTTTAAATTGTTATTATTTTAAACTTTTAAAATCTTTAATAGCCTGATTGGGTTCAATAATGGTTTCTCCTTTCCAGAAATCTGGATCGTATTTTGACAAGGAAACAGGCGTTACTTTTGGTTTTTCTTGGAAATTAGTAAAAACAGTTTCGGTTATGGGTTCGTTCTCAAAAATTACTAATTCCTTTTTCTCTGTATTTGAAACGATAAAATGAATGTTTGACGATAGCTCATTTTGTTTTCTTCGTCCTTTGGTGTGTTTATTTTTTTCAATAATACTTAAAGGTCTTTTTATTCCAAATTTATTGCCTTCTTCAACATCTGTATATTTTAGAGCATATTTGTTTGAAGCGTTTTTAGCATAAATTAAAGTGCCCTTTTTTAAATATGCATTATAAGAAATACCAAAAAGATTAAAGCTTTTTAGGTTTTTAACATTTTCATAATCAACTCTTATAATCGCAAAATCGTCTGTATTAATGTATAAAACACCTTTGTAATCTTCACTTCTTTTAGGCGTAAAACTTATTTTATAAACAAAGTCATTGTTTAAAAAGCTGTAATCTTCAATCTTAAAATTATATCTGTTTGGTTTTTCTAAAAAGTTTAAATCACTATTTTCAAAAGTAAAACTGTCGTGTTGTAATTTAGAAATAGTACTTTTTTTGTATTTTAAAAAGTTATTTTTCCGTTCTTGTTCTTGTTTCTTTTTTTGTTCAATAAAAGCCTCTGTTTCGTCTGGTTTTTCTTTTTTTTCAGAATCAAAAAACGATTCGTCTATTTCTTGTTTAGTTCCTAAGATTCCTGATTTTATTTTAAAATAGGAGTCTCGTTTTATGCTTTTTTTTAAAATAGTACTAATTCTGTCTTCATAAGCTTCAAAGCTCATTTCTTTTCTTTTATCAAATAAATGTGATGCTTTAATAATATCAAGTTTTTGAAAATCGTTTTGCCCTGCTTTTCCATATAAATTAGCTAATATTTCGGTGTAATCATCTGTGTTTTTAGGCAAAGCGTTTAACAAACTATCAATAAATTTTTGATTAAATTCTGGTATGGTTGTTTTTTTTATAACAACCTCGTTTTTAAGGATGTTGGTGGTATATGAGCTACGGAAAAATAGCTTGCTTTTTGTGAAATCAAAATCGTAATTATGGGCAAGATTTTCTTTTGATTTTTCTAAAATTTCTTCAACGGAATAGTTTTTATTAGAAACCAAAATTTCGTTAAGTTCTATACTCTTTGGGTTTAATAAAATAATACTATCACGGAATGTTTTAAGCAAATAGTGTTTGCTTTCATAGCCTAAGCATCTAATAGTTAAGGAGTCTTTTTCGAAGGATTCTTTATTTAAATACATTGAAAATTCGCCAGTATCATTGCTAATAACGCCCGAGTTGTTATTGATAGAAATAGTAGCAAATGGAATTGGTTTTTTTGAGGTAGAGTCTAGTATTTTGGCATTAATTGATTCTTGAGAAATACTGTATAATGAACTGAAAATAAAAATCATGTAAAAATACTTCATGTAATCGTTGTTTTTTATAAAAGTAGACGATTAAATGAGTTTATTGTAACATTTAAAATTTCCTTAAGATAGTTTTATTAGTTTTTAACATTTACATGTTTTTTATAGTAACTATTTAAGTTTTCTGCGGAAGCACCGCACCATTTTTTTAAATGAATAACAAAAAAGTGGTATTGTAAAGTCCAGATGCCGTTCGTTTTATAGCGTCTGGCAGAAGTAGTAAGCCATTTTTGGATTACTACAAATTGGTTTTGTGCGTATAGTTTGCCAATAAAATCGTTGTCTTCATAAATAACAAATGTTTCATCAAAACCACCAATAGTATTGAAAAGTGATTTTGAAACGAATAAACTTTGGTCGCCACCTCTACAAATTTTCCAAGGTAGTTTTGTTAAAAAACCAGCAAGTTTAAGCCACAAATGGTTGCTATCAAACTTCATAATAAAACAACCTGCGTTATTACCTTTTTTAATTTCTGCTGTAATTAATTTATCAAAATTTTTAGGAGGAAATGAATCTGCATGCAAAAAGTAAAGTATGTTTCCTGTTGCTTGTTTTGCACCCAAATTCATTTGTTTTGCACGACCTTTTTCTGAAGTTAAAAGCATTACGTTTTTAAATTTAGAAACCAAACTTTTAGAACCATCAGTACTACCACCATCAACAACAATAATTTCTAAGTTTGTTTCTTTTGAAGCAGTTTCAAAAAGATAAATAAGCAGTTTTTCAATAGTTTCTGCTTCATTAAGTATGGGAATAATTATTGAAATTTTACTCATTCAAATCCCAATTATAATCTTTGAAACTTATTTTAGCGTTATTCGAAATTTTTACTTCAGAATATTTATTTAAAAAATCAATTAAGCTGCCATTTTGCTTGAAATCTTTTGAAAACCATTGAAAAATTTTAGATAGTTTCAAATCATTTTCTAAAATAGAATTTCGTTCTGAATCTGATAAAAATTGTTTACTAGCTTTGGTAAGTTGTGTTTCTAAATTTTCAAAAGTATAGGCTTCATTTAAAAGTTTCGGACAAGAAACTGATGCGCAAACAATAGCAAAATGTATGCGAGGTTCGTTCATTTTACGTAGTATTTGATGTTCTATGTCGTTTAAATTATACCACTTTTTACCTAATTTCCATAAACGTTGTTCCCAAGGATTTTTAATGTCTTTTATGCTTTTTACAGGGTAATTTCGCAAGATTAAATCTATTGTCATGGCATTATAAGCATTTATCCAAAAGGCTAATTTTTCTTCTTTTGAAAAAGATTGAAATCCTTCGCTTGATAATTCTAAATTTAAAACATAGATGTAATCAAGTAGTTTTTTGTGTTCAGTTTTGAAAGATTTGTAATTTACATTACCATTATTGGAAACGTGTTTTTGCAATAAGTTATTCCATAATTCATGAAGTACAGTAACACGCTTCGCTAAAATTTGGTGGAAATTTATATTTGGTTCATTTTCTTTAAAAGTAATATCATTTACAGAGTCTGTTTCAATAAATTCTTTTACTATAATGATAGAGTCTTTTGTGGTTTGTGAATGTTCTGTGATTTTTGTTGAATTACTTTCGGTAACAGGTTTAGCTCCAGTGCATGCTGAAGTTAGTAAAGTGATAAATAGAATTTGAAAGTATTTCATTTAAAAAACAGCCTATTTTTTGTTTAGCGGATATAATTCCTGACTTATAAAATCTTTCGGGAATGATTCATCACCTTCAAAACCCAATTCAATATCTTTTCCGTTATAAGGCACGTGTGCGGTTTTAAATAGGTAATCCCATATGCTTAATGTAAGTCCGAAATTAACACCATACCTTGCATGTTTTGGTAATTGTTTTGCATGGTGCCAAATATGCATTTTAGGATTATTGAAAATGTATTTAAAAATACCGTAATTCCAACCCAAATTAGCATGGTTTAAATGCCCAATGATAATATTGAAAAAGTGAACAATGGCAACGTCTTGTGAGCTATAATTTGCCATAAGTGCCAATGGTATGTAGCGTAAAGAATTATAAACTACTGGTTCCATCCAATGGTAGCGTAAGTGTGCGGCAAACCCCATTTCTTTAATGGAGTGATGTACTTTATGAAAATTCCAAAGCAATGGTAAGCGGTGCAAAAGACGGTGCGTATTCCATTGAACGAAGTCGTTAACTATAAACAGAATAAAAAGCCCAAGCCATTTTGGTAAATCGGAGGCATTAAATAGTCTTAAGTTTGATAATGTTAAACCTAGGTTTTGTAACATATCATTAAAAAATGTGGCAGCTGTATTTGATAATGCTATAAGTACAATTAAGTTTAATATGAAGAAATTGAAGAACATATAAAACGTGTCCAGCCAAAAATCTTTCCTAAAAATGGCTTGTTGTTTTCGCCATGGAAACGCAATCTCTAATATCCAAACGGCAAACGAAATGAATATTAATCCATAAAAATAATTATCCCAATGGTTTATGGAAATTAGCTCGTGCTTTAAGTAATTCCAGTAACCTGAATAAGAGTTTTTTATGATGTCTATATATTTTTCCATGTTAAGTTCCTGCGAAGGCAGGAATCTTTTTTAGTTTTTTTTCAATCTTATTTTTGAGGTTCCTGCTTTTGCAGAAACTTAACAGCAACCACCACCATCATAATGAAACGTAGATTTGCTTATGAAAATATCATCTCTTTGTAATGATGCTAAAGCATTTGCAGTTTTGTCGCAAATGGCTAAAGGTTGGTTTTTTAATAAAACATGTCCTTTATTATCATCAAAATAATCATTTTCTCCAAAATAAATGGCTGCTTTTCCTGTAAATATACATGGACCATCGGCAGGCATTGGGTCTTTTATGGCGGCTACTTCAATGGATTCTATATAAATTAGCTCGTTTGTTGGATAGTTTTTTGAGTCTAAAATTCTGTAAGGTTTACGAGCGCGAATTTCAATTGTTCCAAAGCCAGCATCGGTTAAGGCTTTCACATATTCGGCAATTGGCAAGCTTCCACTTAGGCATAAAGCACGAAGTCTGTCGTCGTTTCTTAACTCATCATTCATTTCTTGTTCGCAGGTTGGGTCGCTCATTACCAGTTTACCATGAGGTTTTATTACGCGGTACATTTCGGCAATGGCTTGTTTTAAATCGTCTGCCTTAAAAATATTAAATAAACAGTTTTGTGCAGCTACGTCAATGCTGTTATCTGCAACAGGTAAATTCATAGCGTTGCCTTTTTTTAGGTCAATAAAATTGCTTTTAAACCATGTGTTTTGAGCTTCGGCTTCTATAAAATTTTTACGTGATGCTTCCAACATTTCATCAACCACATCAACACCAATAACACCACCTTTTTGGCGATTAAAGTAGGAGAATTGGAGTAATTCCATACCGCCACCAACACCCACATATAGCATTTTAGGGTTATTGGTTAAATCGCGTGCATGTACTGTAGAGCCACAACCATAATTCATTTCTTGCATTATTTTTGGAATTTTTAATCCGGGTAATTCCCAAATAGGGTTGGTTGTACAGCATAAACCAACATCGGGTGTTAATGCTGCATTTTTATATACATTATGTGTGGTTTCTAGGTAACTCATTTTTTTAGATTTGTTAGACCGTTTAGATTTTTAGACTTGTTAGACTATTTGGATAACTTAGTTTGTTAGATAGTTTGTTTTGCGTTAGGGATTGCAGCGTAAAGCCCGCAGTGAGGTACGAACGAGGACTTGTAGCGTAAAGCCCGACCCAGTTCCTGAACTTGTTTCAGGATGTGGTAACGCCCAATGTTATAATGTTTTTATTAGTTCTTTAAATAGTTTAACCATAATTGGTTCTGCTTTTCCTGCCATTTCTATTATTTCGGCAATGTTTACGGGTTTTAAATTATTTGGATCGCATTCATCGGTTAAAACAGATATGGCTGCGACTTTTAATTTTAGGTGGTTGGCAACAATAATTTCGGGTACGGTACTCATGCCAACAGCATCGGTACCTAGAATTTTTAACATGCGGTATTCGGCTCTGGTTTCTAGTTGCGGACCAACTACACTGGCGTAAACACCTTCGTGTAATGTTATGTTATTAGCTTTTGCTATATTTTTGAATTTTGAGTTGATTTCTGCATTGTATGGTGCACTCATATCGGCAAATCGTTCGCCTAATAATTCTACTCCCTTAAAGGCTAATGGCGAACTGCCTTGAAGGTTAATGTGGTCTTCAATTAGCATTAATTCGCCTTTTTTAAAGTTGAGGTTGATAGCACCTGCGGCGTTTGAAACTAATAGTGTTTTTATGCCTAATTGTTCCATAATACGTACCGGATAGGTTACGTCTTGCAGCGTGTAACCTTCGTATAAATGAAAACGACCTTGCATAACGATTACTTTTTTGCCTTCAAAAACGCCATAAATTAATTTTCCTTTGTGAAACTCTACTGTTGCTGTTGGAAAGTTTGGGATGTGGTTGTAGCTTACTTCGTGTAAAATCTCGATATCATTAATAAGTTGCCCTAAGCCTGTGCCTAAAATGATACCAATTTCGGGGTTTTCAAATCCTTTGTTTTTTAAATAATCGGTGGTTTCTGTTATGGTTTTAATGATGAGTGTCATAATATTTTTTTAGTTGATTGTAGGGTTTTATATCTTCAAATGTATCAATATCATTTAATTCTTTTAATAAATGTACGGTGCTGTGTTGTAAGTTATTTAAAGTGTCGTTTAAAACAGATGCTGTTCCCCAATTTTTGTTTTTAAATAGGTTTGGGTTTAGGGTTTTCATGCCTAAAAGGTAATAACCGCCATCTTTTGCTGGACCAATAACATAGTCAAAATGGTTGAGCTGTTTAAAAGCATCGTTAATTAATTCAGAATTTAAATCTAATAAATCACTACCAATTATTATGGTTTTTTGGTAGCCTGAATTTAGAAGTTCTGCAAAGGCATTTTCCATGCGTTCGCCCAAATTACTGCCATTTTGAAGTTTTTTTTTGAAATGTGAAGCATTCCAAATATCTTCTTTTTTTATGTTTTCAGAATAAAAAACAAATTTATCGGCATTAACGGTTTCAGAAACGGAAGCGGTATGTTTTAGTAAATGTTTGTAAATTTCTAAAGCAGCTTCATCACCAATAGTTTTTGCTAAACGTGTTTTGCATTTGCCTAATTCAGGATTTCTTGTGAAAATAATTAAGGCGTTTTTTGAGGTCGGAAAATGAAAATTGAAAGCTATTTCATTATCGCCATCTGTGTCTTTTGTGCTGAATAATCCCATTTAATAAACAATTTTAACTTTGGTTAACCATTTACGCCATTCTTTAGAAAAGGTGTGGATTTCGTCAGTTTGTTTTTCATTTGAATTATAAACAGCAAATCCATTATTTTTCCACTCAAAGATACCACCGTAAAGATTAAAAATGTTAGAATATCCGTCTTTTTTTAGTTTATAAGCAATCGTTTCAGAGCGAATTCCAATAGAGCAATACACTACAATTTTTTCAGCTTTATTTGGTATTAGTTTTTCAATTTTTTTTAAGTTGAAATCATTATAGCCAACATGAATGGCGTTTTTTAAATGACTTACATTGTATTCGTTAAGCTCTCTAGTGTCTAAAATAATAGCGTCTGTATTAGGCATTGCTAATTCTTGAACCGAAATGTATGGAATGTTTTTTGTGTTGTGTTTTTTAAGTAAATCTGATAAGGAATTTTGAGAAAAACCGAACGCTGAAATTAAAACAAGTATTAGGAATTTGAGCTGTTTCATTCTAAAATATAGTTATTAATTTTTTTAAATAACACTTCCTTGGCAGCTACTTCCAGCACCTGCAGTACAACCGTAGCAATGCTGAGAAATTACAATATTTCTGCCTTCTAATAGGTTTTCATTATAATCTGCAATATGTTTTGCTTTACTGTTTACAGGCAATTCAAGCATTTGGTTAAAATCGCAATCATACAAAAAACCATCCCAACTTATTGACAGGGTATTGGTACACATCACGTTTTTTACTGCAGAAGGATTGTAGGCTTCAACCAACGCGTACATATAATCTTCGTAATTTTCTGAAGCAATTAAATAATCTAAAAATCTGCTAATTGGCAAATTTGTAATGGCAAATAAATTATGAAAATGTATATTGAAATCTTCTAAAAGTGTTTTTTTAAAATCCTTTTCTAATGATTTTTGATTGCTTGGTAGAAATGCACCTGATGGATTGTAAACTAAATCTAATCGTAAACTACTGTCTGGTTTACCGTAGCCAACATCATTTAACATTTTTAAGGCAGTAATTGATGCATTAAAAACACCATCACCACGTTGTTTGTCTGTTTTCCCTTGTGTCCAATGTGGCATGGAACTTACTACATGTACATTGTGTTTTTTGAAAAACTCTGGTAAATCGTTGTATTTTTTATTGGCTGTAATAATAGTTAAATTAGAACGAACAATAAAATCTTTAATACCAGCTTTTGAAGCTTCTTTAACAAACCAACGGAAGTTTGGATTCATTTCTGGTGCGCCACCAGTTAAATCTAGCGTATGTGCGCCAGTTTTTTTTATAACATCTAGACATTGAATCATGGTTTCTTTGGTCATGATTTCTTTTCGGTCTGGACCAGCATCTACATGGCAATGTGAACAAACTTGATTACACATGTAGCCAACATTAATTTGTAAAATTTCTAGTTTTTTTGCTTTAAGTGGAAATTGAGAAGTTTCAGAAATTTTGGCTTTAAATGTTGGTAATTCACCACTTTCAAAAATGCTATTTGATAATATTTCTAATTGGCGTTTGCTATTAGCTAGTTCGCTTTTGCGTTTGTGTAGGGAGTTAATCATTACTAAGTTTTAAGTTTAAAAGCTTATACTTTTGTGTTCGGTCTTCTGTATTTCAACGGGGTTTACATATCTAGTTTGTTCACTTTATTCATCATTTGTACACCATGTACTAATGATGCGCCACCACGAATAGCAGCGGCAACATGTAAAGCTTCCATCATTTCTTCTTTGGTAATGCCACGTTGTAGCCCATCGCCAGTATATGCGTCAATACAATATGGGCATTGAATGGTGTGAGCAACAGCTAAGGCTATTAACGATTTCTCCCTTTCAGTTAATGCGCCTTCTTCAAAAACTTTTCCGTAATATTCGAAGAATTTTGCTCCTAATTCTTCATTCCATTCAGAGATTTTTCCAAATTTTTTTAAATCGGCTGGATCGTAATATGTTTTTTGCATAAATATATTTTCTTTAAAGATAAAAATCTAGATTGTAAAGTCGGAAGTATTCAAAATACTTAACAAGAAAAGTTCATTATTTACGGGAAATAAATAATGAACTAAGTTGTATTTTGTTTGAAAACCTATTGTTTAATCAAACTTCTAGAAATAACTATTTTTTGAATTTCTGAAGTGCCTTCGTAAATCTGAGTAATTTTGGCATCGCGCATTAAGCGTTCTACATGATAGTCTTTTACAAAACCATTACCACCATGAATTTGAACTGCTTCAACAGTGTGTTCCATAGCTACTTTTGATGCGTATAATTTGGCCATGGCACTAGAAACGTCGTAATTATTGCCTTGGTCTTTATCCCAAGCAGCCTTCATAACTAAATGTCTTGCAGCTTCAATTTCAGTATACATATCTGCTAATTTAAAAGCAATGGCTTGGTGGTTGCAAATTTCAGTTCCAAACGCTTTTCGTTCTTTGGAGTATTTTAAAGCTAATTCATAAGCACCAGATGCAATGCCTAAAGCTTGAGCTGCAATGCCAATTCTGCCACCAGATAAGGTTTTCATTGCAAATCTAAAACCAGAACCATCATCGCCAATACGGTTTTCTTTTGGCACTTTTACATCGTTAAATTGTAAAGTGTGTGTGTCGCTTCCGCGAATACCAAGTTTGTTTTCTTTTGGGCCAACATGAAATCCGTCCATACCTTTTTCAATAATAAAAGCATTAATGCCATGCGAACCTTTATCTTTATCGGTTTGTGCAATTACTAAATAAACATCGGCGCGACCACCATTTGTAATCCAGTTTTTTGTGCCGTTAATTAGGTAATGGTCGCCTTTATCTATAGCTGTTGTTTTTTGCGATGTTGCATCGCTACCAGCTTCTGGTTCGCTTAGGCAGAAAGCACCAACAAACTCACCAGTTGCCAATTTTGTTAAATATTTTTGTTTTTGTTCTTCAGTTCCAAAAGCTTCAAGTCCGTAGCAAACCAATGAATTATTTACAGAAACAATTACCGAAGCAGAGGCATCAATTTTAGATAATTCTTCCATAATCAACACATATGATATAGCATCCATACCACTTCCGCCATATTTTGGATCTACCATAACTCCCAGAAAACCTAAATCGCCCATTTTTTTTACTAATTCTTTGGGGAAATGTTGTGTTTCATCACGCTCAATAACGCCAGATAATAATTCGGTTTGGGCAAAATCGCGCGCTGCGTCGCGTATCATTTTGTGTTCTTCTGAAAGATTGAAATCCATATTTTTCGAATTTATTGTTGATTTGATAAGAATTATACAAAAATATAGCTTTTTAATGATATTTTTTCAATGAGCATTGTTATTTTTGTCTTCTATGATAAAAGAAGTGTACAACGTTGTTGGTGTAATGTCTGGCACATCGTTAGATGGTTTGGATCTTGTTTATGTGAAATTTCAGTTTAAAAAAGCATGGCGTTTTGAAATAATATATTCAGAAACAATTAGTTACGATTCTCAATGGGTTGAAACTTTAAAAGGCTTGGTTACTTGTTCGTTAGATGCTTTAAAGGAAATTGATTTTCACTACACAAATTATCTGTCCTTAAAAATAAAATCGTTTATAAATACCTATAACATACAAGATATTCATGCTATTTGTTCACATGGGCATACAGCATTGCATCAACCTGAAAAGGGTTTGACGTATCAAATAGGAAATATGTCGCATTTAGCAAAACTTTTGGAAGAAACGGTTGTTTGCGATTTTAGAGTGCAAGATGTTGCATTAGGCGGTCAAGGTGCGCCGTTAGTGCCAATAGGTGACAAATTATTGTTTTCAGAGTACGATTTTTGTTTGAATTTAGGTGGGTTTGCCAATATTTCTACTGAAATTGCTGAGGAACGTATCGCTTATGATATTTGTCCAGTTAACATTGTGTTGAATCATTATGTAAAGCAATTGGGATTTGAATATGATGATGAAGGCAATATAGCTGCAACAGGAACGATTAATAATGAATTGCTTCAAAATTTAAACAATTTAGAATTTTATAAAAAAATCTATCCAAAATCCTTAGGGTTGGAATGGGTTGACAAAAGTATTTTTCCACCTATAAATTCGTTTCATCTAGATGTAAAAGATATATTAGCAACTTTTATTGAACATATTGCACTACAACTTTCTTCTGAAATAAATAAAAAAAATAATGTTTCTGTATTAATTACAGGCGGAGGAGTTTATAATAAGTTTTTGATTGAAAGACTAAAAATCTACACAAAAAATGATATTGTAATACCACCAGCATCCATAATAGAATTTAAAGAAGCTTTAATTTTTGGTTTTTTAGGTGTTTTAAAACTTAGAAATGAAGTAAATTGTTTAAAAAGTGTTACTGGCGCTTCAAAAAACCATTGCTCTGGTGAAATTTTTAATTTTAAAAAATGACTTAAAGCATAAAATAGGCTTTTTCTTTTTTTTTATATTTGTTGACTTAATAATTAAATAACTTTCAGAATGACTCAATTATAGCGATGCTTTCATATTTTTAAAATCAAAATAAAAACAGCTATAAGAATTGAAAAAGAATAAATGAAAGAATTATTAAAAAAGTACGAAGAGAAAGCACCAGAAATTATTTTTAATTGGAAAGACTCTGAAACAGAAGCAGAAGGTTGGGTGGTTATTAATTCGTTACGAGGTGGAGCTGCAGGTGGTGGTACACGAATGCGTAAAGGTTTAGATATGAATGAGGTTTTGTCGTTGGCTAAAACAATGGAAATTAAATTTACAGTTTCTGGACCTGCTATTGGTGGTGCAAAATCGGGTATAAATTTCGACCCAAAAGATTCAAGAAAAAAAGGTGTTTTAGAGCGTTGGTATAAAGTAGTTTCGCCATTACTTAAAAGCTATTATGGTACTGGTGGCGACTTAAATGTTGATGAAATACACGAAGTAATTCCCATAACAGAAGAAAGTGGTGTTTGGCATCCACAAGAAGGTGTTTTTAATGGGCACTTTAAACCTACAGAAGCCGATAAAATAAACCGTATAGGTCAGTTAAGACAAGGTGTTATAAAAGTGATTGAAAACCCATTGTATTCGCCTAATGTTTCCCGAAAATATACAGTAGCCGATATGATTACAGGTTTTGGTGTTGCCGAAGCCGTAAAACAGTACTATACAATTTACGGCGGTTCAATAGTAGGTAAACGTGCTGTAATACAAGGTTTTGGTAATGTAGGAGCTGCCGCAGCATTTTATTTAGCTCAAATGGGTGCAAAAGTGGTTGGAATTATCGATATTGCAGGCGGTTTAATTAATGAAGAAGGCTTTACGTTTGATGAGATTACCAGTTTGTTTTTAGCGAAATCTGGAAACGCTTTAGAAAGTAAAAGTTTAATTCCTTTTGATGAAATTAATAAAAACATCTGGTCAATTAAAACCGAGATTTTTGCACCTTGTGCGGCATCACGGTTAGTAACAATTCATCAAATAGATGAAATGATTGATAGCGGTTTAGAAGTTATTTCTTGTGGCGCAAATGTACCGTTTGCTGATAAAGAAATTTTCTTCGGGCCAATTATGGAACATACAGATTATCGTGTAAGTTTAATACCAGACTTTATTTCAAACTGTGGTATGGCGCGCGTGTTTGCCTATTTTATGGAACGCCGTGTGCAAATGACAGATGAGGCTATTTTTAGTGATACATCAAATAAAATTAAAGAAGCAATACAAAACGTATATAATAAAAACCAATCAAAAACAGGTATTAGTGCAACAGCTTATGAAATTGCATTAAGCCAACTTATATAATTTATTAAATTTTTATGGAAGCAGCAATTATTTTAGTATTTGTAATAGGTTACTTAGCAATTACGCTAGAGCATAACCTAAAAATAGATAAACTTATACCAGCTTTAGTTATGATGGCTATTTGTTGGGCATTAATAGCATTAGGCTTAGAAAGTTTTCCTAATTGGTTCGATTCCGCTAAGCATAGTTTAGTTGAAGGATTTGCAGGATTTGCACCAGAAGAGAAAATGCATTTAATGGAAGAAACCCTATTGCATCATTTAGGTAAAACAGCTGAAATATTGGTGTTTCTTTTAGGTGCAATGACAATTGTTGAAATTATTGATTATTTCGATGGCTTTTCAACTATAAAAGATTTTGTTAAAACAAAGAAAAAAACCAAAATATTATGGCTTTTTGGCTTTTTAGCATTCATTTTATCTGCAATTATTGATAATCTTACCGCAACAATTGTACTTATTTCTATCCTTCAAAAAATAGTAAAAGATAGAGATGTTCGTATTTGGTATGCTGGTTTAATTATTATCGCAGCAAATGCTGGTGGTGCTTGGTCTCCAATTGGCGATGTTACAACTACCATGTTATGGATTGGTAAAAAAGTATCAACTGGTCATTTAATGGGGTATTTACTATTGCCTTCTTTTATTTGTATGGCAGCACCAACATTAATTGCTTCATTTTTGCCAGTTTTTAAAGGTGATTTAGAAATTGAAGAAGTTGAGGAGAAAAAGAAATCCAAATACAGTGCCATCATGTTGTACTTAGGTTTAGGCGCTATTGTATTTGTGCCAATATTTAAAACAGTAACACATTTACCGCCTTATGTTGGTATGATGTTGTCATTAGGTATTGTAGCTGTTTTTGCAGAGGTTTATAGTAGTTCTAAGTTTAGTTTATCTGAAGTAGATTCTGAAGAAAGTGATTCGCATGCACACCATAGTCCTGTTCATCATTCACTATCTAAAATTGAATTACCAAGTATTTTATTTTTCTTAGGAATTTTAATGGCTGTTGCTGCTCTAGAATCTCTAGGGATATTATTTGGTTTTGCTGAATCATTAAAAAATGGAATGCCTATGATGGGCACAGAATTACATGGTGAAGGTGTTTCCGATTTGGTAATGATTTTATTAGGTGTAGGTTCGGCAGTTATAGATAATGTACCATTAGTTGCTGCAAGTTTAGGTATGTTTTCTGAACCTTTAGATAATGAATTATGGCATTTTGTTGCCTTTTCAGCAGGTACAGGTGGTAGTATGTTAATCATAGGTTCTGCAGCAGGTGTTGTAGCTATGGGAATGGAAAAAATTGACTTTTTCTGGTATCTTAAAAAGATTTCATGGCTTGCTTTAGTTGGTTTCCTTTTAGGTTGCGCAACGTTTATGGTAACCAGAACTTGGTTTTAAGTATTTTTAAATTGATATAGTTTTTTTAACCCTTTCAGCGTTTCATACGATGAAAGGGTTAAAATTTATTAAAAAACACACTAAATTACCCATACCTTATTTTTTTAGTATAATTTTATACAAAAATTAGCGTTTTAAACTTCAAGAAACACATATTATATGTTAAATATATTATTACAAACTACAACACAAGAAGGCGCAGAGGTTCTTACAGATACAGCGCAACCTGTTGAAAAATCACTTTCTATAATCGAATTAATTAGTAGTGGCGGTATAGCTGGACAAGTTATTATTGCACTACTTTTTTTAATGTTAGTAGGTGCTATTTATATTTATTTTGAGCGTTTATTTGCAATAAAAGCAGCTTCAAAAGTAGATAGTAATTTCATGAATCAAATAAAAGACCATGTATCGCATGGTAAAATTGATTCAGCTCAAATATTATGCGCGCAAGTAAATTCACCTGTATCACGATTAATTGGAAAAGGCATTTCAAGAATTGGAAAACCTTTGGCCGATATTAATACTGCCATTGAAAATGCAGGTAGGTTAGAAGTTTATGGTTTAGAAAAAAACGTAAGTATTCTAGCAACTATTTCTGGTGCAGCACCAATGATTGGATTTTTAGGAACTGTAATTGGTATGATTTTATCCATTTTCGAAATTGCAAATTCTGGAGGTCAAATAGATATCAAATTACTTGCCGACGGTTTATATACGGCTATGACAACAACTGTTGCAGGTTTAATTGTTGGTATTGTTGGCTATATGGCGTATAACCATTTAGTAGTAAAAACCGATAAAGTGGTGTATCAAATGGAAGCTAATTCATTAGAGTTTCTAGATCATTTAAATGAACCTTCATAACACATGAATTTAAAAGGAAGAAATAAAATTACGCCAGAGTTTAGTATGGCATCCATGACAGATATTGTGTTTCTGTTATTGATATTCTTCATGCTAGCATCAACCTTGGTAACCACAAACGCTATTGATATTTTATTGCCAAAAGCTAGTGGGAAAACCGAAAACAAAAAATCTATTGCAGTAAGTATAAAGGAAGATTTAACCTATTACATAGATCAACGTCGTGTAGGTGAAAGTGTTTTAGAATCCGAATTATTAGCAGTTTTGTCTTCAGAAGAAAAACCAACCATTGTTCTACGTGCCGAAAAATCGGTACCTGTAGAAAACGTTGTGAAGGTTATGGATATAGCTAATAGAAACAAATTTAAAGTCATATTAGCTGTAAAACCAAATTAGTATAACGCTTTCGCGGAACATGGCACGATTTTGGTCAGTACCAATTTAAAAATTATTTTGTACCCATGAAGTATTTGGAAACACCACACGAAAGAAAATCAGCAGTAATAACAGCGTTAATATCTGTAATTATATTGTTGTTACTCTTTGTTGTTGGTACTACATATATGGATCCACCAGAAGAATACGGCATGGAAGTAAATTTTGGCACATCCGAGTTTGGTTCAGGCGATGTGCAACCCTTAAAACCCATAAAATCTGAACCATTAGATATAAATCGTCCTGCAGAACCAGAAGTTACAAAACCCCAACCTACAAAAGCTGCCGAAACAAAAGAAGAGGTTTTAACTGCAGATAATGCTGAAGAAATAGCTATAAAAAAACAAAAAGCAATTGAAGCTAAAGAAAAAGCTATAGCCGATGCTAAAGCTAAAGCCGAAGCCGAACGTATCGCTAAAGAAAAGCGTGAGTTAGAAGAAAAAAAGAAAAAGCTAGATGCTTTAATTGGAGGCGTTAGTAAGTCTGAAGGTACTGCAACAGGAGGTGAAGGTGATGATAATAAGGCAGGAGACAAAGGGCAGTTGGATGGTAACCCATATGCGCCATATGGTGGTATACCAGGATCGGGTGCAGGAGGGATGGGCTATGGTTTAAACGGTAGGGGAAAACCGAGATACCAAATTTACGAAGGATGTGAAAACGAATATGGATTGGTTGTTGTAAATATAGTTGTTAACCAAAATGGAAATGTAATTGAAGCTACAGCAGGAACAAAAGGTTCAACAAATTTAAGTGTTTGTTTAAAAGAAGTTGCAAAAAAGATTGCTCTCTCATATAAATGGCCATCTGATTCAAATGCTCCTAGTAGGCAATTTGGTAAGGTTAGTATAAATTTTACATCAGGCAATTAACTTATGACGTATCAAGATACACTAGATTGGATGTTTGCACAACTACCAATGTATCAACGGCAAGGGCAATCGGCCTTCCGAAAAGATTTGTCAAATACCATAAAGTTTGCGGCTCATTTAAATCATCCCGAAAAACGTTTTAAAACCATTCATGTTGCAGGAACAAATGGTAAAGGTTCAACAAGCCATATGTTAGCATCCATTTTACAGGAAGCAGGATATAAAGTTGGTTTATACACATCACCACATTTAAAAGACTTTAGAGAGCGTATAAAAATTAACGGCAAAGTTATAGGTAAACAGTTTGTAACCGGCTTTATAAAGCGCCATAAGTTGTTTTTTGAAGAGAATAGCTTGTCGTTTTTTGAAATGACAGTAGGTATGGCTTTCAATTATTTTTCAAAACAAAAGGTAGATATTGCGGTTATTGAAGTTGGTATGGGTGGAAGGTTAGATTCTACAAATATTATTATACCAGAAGTATCTGTTATAACCAATATAGGGTTCGATCATATGCAATTCTTAGGGAATACATTAGAAGCGATTGCTTATGAAAAAGGAGGTATTATAAAACCAAATATTCCTGTAGTAATTGGTGAAACGCAAAAAGAAACAACACCAGTTTTTAGGGAATTAGCTAAAAAGAATAATTCAAAAATTGTATTTGCAGATAAAGAAAAAACAAAAACATATACTTCAGATTTAACAGGTATTTATCAATCTAAAAACATGCTTACCGTTATACAAAGCATTAAGGAACTTCAAAATAAAGGTTTTAATATTTCAGAAGAAAACATTAAAAAAGGTTTGTTACAAGTTGTGAAAAATACGGGTTTAATGGGGCGTTGGCAAACACTACAAACCAATCCAAAAGTAGTATGCGATACAGGTCATAATAGAGATGGGTTGAGTTATGTGATGAAACAGCTTTCAAATGAGGTTTTTGACAACTTACACATCGTTTTTGGAGTTGTAAATGATAAAGATTTAACATCCATAATAGATTTATTGCCTAAAAAAGCGACATATTATTTCTGTAAACCAGATATTCCACGAGGTTTAGATGCTAACGAACTTAAAAAAGTGTTGAACGGTTTTGGCTTGATTGGTGAAGCTTATAATTCTGTTAATGAGGCGTATAAAAGCGCATTAAATAAAGCGTCTTTAACCGATTTTATCTTTATTGGTGGCAGTACTTTTGTGGTAGCAGAAATAATTTAATTTTTTTTGAAAAAAGTTTTTGCAGATTGAAAATCTAGCTTATATTTGCACACCGATAACAAGGGCAATTAGCTCAGTTGGTTCAGAGCACCTCGTTTACACCGAGGGGGTCGGGGGTTCGAATCCCTCATTGCCCACAAAAAAAATCCTAAAGTGAAAGCTTTAGGATTTTTTGTTTTATAGCTTTTGCTTTCACAATTTGCCTAATTTTTTATAAAAGAGTATATTCACTTAATTTTCTATTGTATTTAGAATTGTTTATGTATGGAAATTAGTGATATAAAAGGCATTTATAAAGAAGTTTTTAAAACCTATGACCATCCTTCGCTTGAAGAGCATGTTCAAAAAATAATGGAGTTAGATGCTTACTTGCCTTATAGTTCTACCTTTTTTTGCATTACGAATACTAAAGATTTGACATTTGAATACATAAGCAAAAACATGACATCATGTATAGGGTTGAATAAAGATTTGTTTACAACACAAGGCATGCGCTATTTTTGGAGCAGAATGCATCCTGATGATGTTGAACTTTGGTTACAAGCTTTAAATGAACTAATGAATTTCACTTTAACAGAAATACCACTAGAAGATAGAAGTAGAATGAGTTATACCTGGAATTATAGAATAAAAAATGCAGCTGATGATTATGTGAATATTATTCAAAATACAACACCTATTGAGTTTGATGCTAATGCAAAACCCATAATAGGTTTGGCTCATTACACGGTATTAGATTCTAGAATAAAGATGGAAATTTGTGCTTCTGCAAAGTTTTTAAATGAAAATAATGAATATGAAACCATGTATTTTAACAACTTTTCGCAAAAATTGTTATCAGATGTTGTTAGTAATAGAGAACGTGATATTATAAGATTGCTTGTTTTAAATTATTCTAGCAAAACTATTGCCGAAAAATTAAATATAAGTCCTAATACTGTTGATACGCACAGACGTAATATTCTTAAAAAACTTAATATTTCTTCAACTGGTGAGCTTAAAGGCATACTTAAAATGAATACAAGTATTATATAAGTTATTTTTTTTGTTTAATAATACTACAATTTTTAAAGCTTAAAGATTAAGTAAGTACTTTGTCGAAAAAATAACTTGAATACTCAATTTGAGTATTGGATACTACATATTAATAATGGAAATTTGAGTTCTATTAATTAGTTCTTAGGGAGAATTAAATAAAAAGTACCTGTTTTTTTAAATGGGTGCTTTTTTGTTTTAAATTATATTAATTCTAAAATACGTTCCATAGCCATTCCTCTCGAGCCTTTAATTAGTAATGTAGCATTCTCAACTTTGGAAAAGTCAAAGCTGCTTTTAAAGTCATCAAAGGTTTTAAAAATGCCTATTTTAGATGAACTATTTTTAGTTTTATTAAAGTTTTCACCTATCAAAATGGCTTTAAAATGAAGTGTTTTAATTAAATTCACAATATTTTGGTGTTCTAACTCAGCATCTTTTCCCAATTCAAACATATCACCCAAAAATGCCACTTTAGAAGAGTTATTTAGCTTTTCAAAACTCAATAATGCTGCTTGCATGCTAGTTGGGTTGGCATTGTAAGCGTCTAGTATAATGTTGTTAGTGCCTTTTGTTAATACTTGCGAACGGTTGTTATTTGGTATGTAGTTTTCAATAGCTTTTTTTATAGCAGAGTCGTCAACCTTAAAATAGTTTCCAATAGTTATAGCTGCGGCAATGTTGTAGAAGTTATATTCGCCAATTAAATGACTTTCAATGGTTAAATTGTTGTAGCTAACTTTTACATTTGGATGCGCTTCAATAAATACAATTTGAATGTTAAATTTATCATCGTTTCCAAACGAAAACGTGTTAGCTTGTTTGCTTTTTTCTATTTGAATAGCATCATTGCCATTAACAAATATGGTTTTCTTGTTTTCTATAAGAAAGTTGTATAGTTCGGTTTTGCCTTTTATTACACCTTCAACACTGCCAAAACCTTCTAAATGGGCTTTTCCAAAATTGGTAATATAGCCATAATCAGGTTTTGCTATGCTACATAAAAATTCTATTTCTTTTTGGTGATTTGCACCCATTTCTACAATGCCAATTTCAGTGTTTTTAGTCATTGAAAGTAGTGTTAATGGAACACCAATATGATTATTTAAATTGCCTATAGTAGCTGTGGTTTTGTATTTTTGAGATAGTGTAGCGTTAATAAGTTCTTTTGTAGTTGTTTTTCCGTTACTACCAGTTAATGCTATAATTGGAATATTTAAAAATGTTCGATGAAATGCTGCTAATTCTTGAAGCGTTTCAAGTACATTATTCACTAAAATGGTTTGTTCTTTTGTGTTAAATGCTTCTTCATCAATAATGCTATATTTTGCGCCATTATTTAGTGCTTGTTCAGCATAGGTGTTTCCGTTAAAATTTTCCCCTTTTAAGGCGAAAAACATGTCGTTTACTTTTAGCTTTCTTGTGTCTGTGCAAACCGAGTTGCATTCTAAGAAAAGTTTGTGAAGTTGTTCAATTTTCAAAAGAAAAGGTATTAGATTTTAAAATTAAATGTAATAAAAAAAGTCCTAACAACTGCTAGGACTTTTTTTAAATATTTTGAATAATATTAACTTTTGGTTTTGTGTTTTGCTTTAGATTTTGAGCCAACACGAGACATTGCGCATCTAAATCCAATATAATCGGTAGCCATATCTTGTGGGAAGTAACGTCTTTGAGCAGGATCTAACCAATACTCTCTATCTTTCCATGAACCACCTTTGTAAACTCTAACTTCATCATTTATTAACGACGTTCTATTGTTAGATTTATCGTATTGTCTTACTAATTTTCCTGTAGAATCTCTAGTTATAATGTTTTTTGGAGAATTGTACATTTTACTAGTTTCATCTTTTTTACCATTAGTTTCATCTTCATTGAAGCTTTCAAATCGGCGAGACGATTGTTTGTCACCATCTCTAAAGTTTATTTGATTGCTTTTATCGAAGTTTGTACGTAAATATGTTTCGTTTTCGTCAACTGGAACTTGCAGAATTTCACCTGGTAAGTTTCTTGCTATTATTTTTCCGTTTGGTAATGTATCGTAAACAATAGCATCTGCTGTTACTATTTTTACAGTACCATCTTCATTAATAGCATTTTTTGTATAAACGTTTCCACGGTAATAGTTGAAATCGTTAAATTCATCATCAACAATAGGTCTGTAAACATCGGCAACCCATTCAGCTACGTTTCCTGCCATATCGTATAAACCAAAATCGTTTGGTTCGTATGACTTAACGGCGTTAGTAATATCAGCACCATCGTCAGACCATCCTGCAATTCCGCCGTAATCACCTTTACCTTGTTTGAAGTTTGCTAATTGATCACCTCTATATTTACGAGAACCATTACGAGTGTATTGACCATCCCATGGATATTTTTTACGACCTCTATATAAGTTGTAGCTTCTTATTTCGCTTAATCCTAATGCAGCATATTCCCATTCTGTTTCAGTTGGTAGCCTGTACTTAGGAGTAATAAGACCAGTTTCTCTGGTTGCGTAAATGTTAGATTCATTGCCATCAGCATCTGTTCTAACAAATCTTTTATTTCTACCTTCAGCGTTAATTATTTCTTCGTTTCCACCATAAGTTAGTGTTGGCGCATTAACATAGGTATCTGTATTAAATGTAGATTCAGCATTTACATCAGTAATTTTTGAATCACGTTTTAAATAACCTGCTTTTTCTAAGTTGTACTCATTAACACGGTCTGATCTCCAATTTGCAAATTCAACAGCTTGAATCCAGCTTACACCAACTACAGGGTATTCGCCGTAACCTGGGTGACGTAAGTAATTTTCTGTCATTACTTCATTGTAACCTAAACGGTTTCTCCAAACTAAAGTGTCTGGTAAAGCACCGTGATAAATTGCTCTGAAATTTTCATCAGATGGTGGATAAACACGTTTAATCCAATCTAGGTATTCCATGTACATAGCGTTGGTAACTTCTGTTTCGTCCATGTAAAAAGACTGTACGTGTTGTTGGTTTGGTGTATTATTCCAATCGTGCATAACATCATCTTGAACACGACCTTTGGTGAAAGTTCCTCCTTCAACAAATACCAATCCTGGTGAAGTTTCCTGTTCTTTAAAGTCTGTATTGTACTGAAAACCACCTTCTCTGGAGTTAATATCCCATCCGGTAGCTCTAGAACTATTTTTTGAACTCGAAGATTTTTTACAACCAGTTACAGCCACTGCTAGTGCTAAAACTAATAAAACCTTGAAGGCTAATACTTTTTTCATATCCATACGTTTAAGTAAGCTAATAATATTTTTGGTGGTGCAATATAAGAATTAAACCGAACACTGCAAGCTATTTTTTGCATTTTAACCAAAAAAAAGTGTATTTCACCCTATTTTTTAGTTATTACATCGATGTTTTTACTGTTTTACACCGTTGATTTGTGTTGTATTAACGTGTAATTAACTAATTTATTATTGTATTTTTGCTTCAGTTTTTAAATTTGTTATTTTTTTAATAATAACACGACTTTAATAACGTTATTTAAGCAATGAAAGAGAAAATTTTACTTTTACTATATTTTAGTTGTGCGGTTGTGTTTGCGCAACAACAAAAATTCAACATTAATTGGGAATCTTCTCAAAAGGTTTCTGCGGGAACATATACTTTAGAAATTCCGTCGTTTAATAAAGAGAATTTTTCTTTTTCTTTTGAAGAAGGTTTGCTGTTTGTAGCCGAATGGTCATCTTCTTCAATAATAAATGAACAATCTGTAACCATAAGTAATGTTTCGTATACATCAATAACTCAAAACGATCTTAAAGATTTAGATGTTACTACCATTCCTTCACAATTAAAATTTAGTTTAAAAAATTCAATTGCAAGAGATAAGCAATTTGCTGTGTTTAAATTGTCGCCTATTATTAAAGATGCTAATGGCTTGTATAAAAAAGTTACATCGTTTGAAATTAATTATACTACGGGTGTTAATGGTAATAGAATTTCATCAACAACAAAAGCAAGTAAAACAGCAGCGGTTTCAAATTCGGTGTTAAGTACAGGTGAATGGTATCGATTTTATGTTGATACAACAGGTGTATTTAAATTATCAAAAAGTTTTTTACAGCGTTTAGGTGTTAAAGTAAATAATGTTGACCCAAGAACTATTAAATTGTACGGAAATGGTGGACGAATGATTCCATATTCCAATGCAGTTCCTTATCCTTTTGATGTTGAAGAAAATGCTATTAAGTTTGTAGGTGAAGAAGATGGTGTTTTTAATAACGACGATTATATTTTGTTTTATGCTGAAGGACCAAAAGGCTATAATGTTGAAAGTAATACTAATATTAATTGTTATACCGATAAAACCTATTATTATATAAATGTTGGTTCTGGTAACGGAAAACGTATTCAAAATTTTGCGCAACCAAGCGGACCAATTGACATGACAATTACTACTTATGAAGATTATAAGTTTCACGAAATTGACGATTATAATATTGCTTTTTTGGGTAGACGCTGGTTTGGAAATAGGTTTGATGTAACTACAAATAAAACATTTACTTTTGATTTTCCCGATTTGGTTACAACTATTCCGGTTAGGTTAAAGGTTTATGTTGCTGCGGCTTCATCTACATCAACTTCTATGCAATTGCTTGTTAATGGCACATCAATAACCAATTTAACAATTTCAGGTGCGTCAAGTCCTAATTTAGCAGGAGAATCTGCATATAACAATACTGTATCTGTTAATAGTTCTAAAATTGTGGTAGGCTTAAATTATAATAAGCTAGGTAATCCAAGTGCGTTGGGATATTTAGATTATATTTCCATTGAAGCAACCCGAGCTTTAAACTTCAATAAAAAACAATTTCAGTTTAAAAATAGTGCTGTAGCATCAGCATCTGGTATTGGGCAGTATATTATAAGTAATGCATCGCAAGTTTCAGAAATTTGGGATGTAACCGATATTTATAATGTATCAAACACACTAAATTCTAATGCTTCAGCAAACTTAAGTTTTACAGCAAATATGGGTGTGTTAAAAAACTATGTAGCTGTAACACCTCAAGATTATTTTGAGCCCAAGTACGATTCAAAAACATCAATTAGCAACCAAAATATAAAAGGAACGGTGTTTTTAAATAGCCAAGGACAATTTCAAGATGTAGACTATATTATTGTTGCGCCAGATAATATGCTTATTCAAGCTGAACGTTTAGCACAAATAAATAGAACGCAATACAATTTGAATGTGAAAGTTTATGGATTAAATGAAATCTATAACGAATTTAGTACAGGAAATCAAGACGTAGGTGCAATTAGAAATTTAGTAAAATACGTTTACGATAATGCAAGTTCACCCGATAAAAAAATAAAGTATTTGTGCTTGTTTGGAGATGGTTCGTTTGATTATAAAAATAGAATTCCTAACAATACCAACATTGTGCCGTCATGGCATTCTTATAGTAGTTTTAATTTAACAAGTTCTTTTGTGTCTGATGATTTTTATGGTATGATGGATACCAATGAAGGCACTATGGGATTTAACGATAAATTAGATATTGCTGTTGGTAGAATTTTGGCAGATACACCACAACGCGCCAAAGAATTGGTTGATAAAATTGAATTGTATTACAATAAAGAATCTTTTGGTAGTTGGCGAAATAATTTTGTAGTTGTATCTGATGATGTAGATCAAGATTGGGAAGGTATTTTACAAGAGACTACTGATAATGTTGGTAATTTGGTAACTCAAAATAAGCCATTTATGAATGTGATTAAAATACATACGGATGCTTACAAACAAGAAACGTCTGCAGGTGGAAATCGCTATCCACAAGTGTCAACAGAACTTGTTAATAGTATTAATAACGGAGCTTTAGTAGTTAATTATTTTGGACATGGAGGTGAAGATGGTTTAGCACAAGAACGTATTTTTTTAAAACCAGATATTGAAGCTCTTCGTAACTTTTATAAATTTAATTGTTTTGTTACTGTAACATGCGAGTTTACAAAATTTGATAATCCGTATAGAGAAACCGCTGGTGAATTTACTTATTGGAATAAACAAGCTGGTGCTATAGGTTTAATAACAACAACCAGACAAATATTTGTAAGTTTTGCTATAACTTTTAATAATTTATTAGGGCAATATTTATTTTCGTATAGTAATGATGATACTTATTCAAATTATGAATACCCATCAATGGCCGAAGCTTTGCGGTTAACAAAAAACAATCCAGCTATAGCAAGTCAAAGTCAAAATAAATTGATATTCTTCATAGGTGATCCTGCCATGAAATTAGCTTTTCCTAAGCCAAATATTCAATTAACAAAAATTAATGATGTTCCTATAGCACAATCAACCGATACCTTAAAAGCATTAGGTTATGTAAAACTAGCAGGCGAGGTAACCGACTTATCAGGAAACCTGCTTACCAACTATAACGGCAAATTATCGGTAACCATTTACGATAAAGATATAGACAGAGAAACCTTAGCAAACGATGGAACAAGGCTAAATGATCAAGTAGTAAAACTAAATTTTAAAACTTTAGGCGAAATTATTTTTAGAGGACAAGCATCAGTAAAAAATGGTTTGTTCGAGTTCGATTTTGTTGTGCCAAAAGATATTAGTATTCCCGTAGGTTTTGGTAAAGTAAGTTTCTACTCAAAAAGTGATGCTTCATTAGAAGATCAAACAGGAGCAAGTGTTAATACAGTAAGAATTGGTGGTTTAAATAATAATGCAGAAGAAGATAATATTGGTCCAGTTATTACATTGTACATGAACGATGAGAACTTTGTTTCTGGAGGTATCACAAATGAATCACCTACATTACTAGCAAAGTTAGAAGACTTAAATGGCATTAATACAGCCAGTGGTATTGGTCATGATATTGTAGCTATTTTAGATGGCGATGAAACAAATCCTTTTATTTTAAACGATTACTACCAAACCGAAGTTGATGACTATAAAAAAGGAGTAGTAAGCTTTCCGTTTAGAGATTTAGCACCAGGGCTTCATACCTTAACGCTAAAAGCATGGGATGTGTATAACAATTCATCAATTGCTGAAATTCAATTTATTGTGTACGATAAAGATGAAGTTTTGGTAATAAACAACGTTTTAAATTATCCAAATCCGTTTGTAAACTATACAGAATTTTGGTTTAATCACAATAGTTCTGCACCTTTAAACGTTTCTATACAGATATTCACTGTTTCGGGTAAGTTGGTTAAAACATTAAATGGGCAAACCACAGGAGGCTTGGTTACAACAAGTTCATTATCCAGAGATATTGTTTGGGATGGTAGAGACGATTTTGGCGATAAAATAGGAAAAGGAGTCTATATTTATAAACTTACCGTTCAGTCAGAACTCTTAAATAAAAAGGTAGAAAAGATAGAGAAACTTGTAATACTCTAATAAAGATTTATATTTGTTAAATAAAAATTATTTCATGAAGAATCAACTAATGCTATTAATAGCTTTTGCTTTTGTTTTTAAAGTGACAGCTCAAACAACAATAATCCCTAATGATGATAGAAGAGTTATTACAACAGGAATACCATTTGTTCTAATTGCTTCAGATGCTCGTGCAGCATCTATGGGCGATATGGGTGTTGCAACATCTGTAGACGCCTTTTCACAACAATGGAACTCATCAAAATATGCATTTTCCGAAACCAAATCAGGTGTAGCAGTAAGTTACACGCCATACTTAAGCAAATTAGTTAACGATATCTTTTTAGGAAACGTTACTTATTTTAACCGTTTAGATGAAAAAAGTGCATTTGCAGCAAGTTTCAGGTATTTTTCTATTGGTGATATTGAGTTTAGAGATAATGAACTATCTGATGCTTTAATATTAAGACCAAATGAATTAACGCTTGATGTCTCTTATGCATTACGTTTATCCAATCAATTTGCTATGTCGGTAGCTATGCGTTATTTGCGTTCAGATTTAAGATTAGGTGGTTTTACTGATGGTGATGCTGCCGCAGCAAATACTTTTGGTGTTGATATTTCAGGGTATTATCAAAGTGAAGAAGAAGCGTATGCCGATTTTAATGGGCGTTGGAGAATGGGTTTTGCACTTCAAAATATAGGACCTAAATTTAAATACGATCAAGGTGGTGAAGAAAATTTTCAACCAACCAATTTACGTTTAGGTGCAGGTTTCGATTTTATATTTGATCAATACAACAAAGTTTGTGTAACTGCCGAAGTTGCCAAATTATTAGTGCCAACACCGCCACAATTAGGTGATGAGTATAATTATACTGATAATAACAGTAATGGTAGGTATGATGAAGATGTTGATACAAAAGGAACATTAGTTCAAGAAGATGTAATTTACAAAGGAAAATCTCAAGATGTCAATTTCTTATCAGGTATTTTTCAATCATTTAACGATGCGCCAGATGGTTTCAGTGAAGAGTTGAAAGAGTTCACTTGGTCGTTAGGTGCAGAATATGTGTATCAAGATTCGTTTGCTTTTAGAGCAGGTTATTTCAACGAAAGTGAAGAAAAAGGTGCTAGAAAATTTTTAGCATTAGGCGCAGGTTTTAAAGCGAATGTAGTTAATATAGATTTGTCATATTTATTTTCTGCAGCAAAAGTACAAAGCCCGTTAGAAAACACGTTGCGTTTCTCACTTACCTTTAATATAGGCGCAGGAGAGTATAGAGAATATTAGAATAACATTATTTATTAATACAAAAAAACTATTGCCAACAGCAATAGTTTTTTTGTTTAAAATAGTTTTTTAACTTTATTGAAAAGAAATTTATGAAGGAAGTACAAATAACATCAACATTACACATTTTTGAAAATTTAAACGAACTTCCAAATGATGTTGTTTTTTTAATGCAAAAAGCTATAGAAGTTAGAGGTAAAGCCTATGCGCCATATTCAAATTTTAATGTTGGAGCAGCATTACTTTTAGATAATGGTGAAGTTGTTACAGGAAATAACCAAGAAAACGCGTCATATCCATCAGGTTTATGTGCAGAACGTACAGCTATTTATTATGCAGGTTCGCAATATCCAAATGCTAAAGTTGTGAAAATGGCAATTTCAGCCACTTCAAAAAGTAAACCAACATTAAGTCCAATTCCGCCATGTGGCGCTTGTAGACAAGCCATTTCAGAATATGAAGTGAAGCAAGAAACACCTATAGAAATTTATTTTATGGGTGAAGCAGGACAAATCGCCAAATCTGCTTCATTAGCTAATCTTTTACCCTTTGTTTTCGATAAATCGGCGTTGTAATTTTTATTGATTTTAGCGATTTTGCGTTTGCTTAAACGTTTGAAATTTTCAAAACAGCAATTTTCAACATAAAAAATTGATAAAAAAACAACATTGTATATAAACCGTTGTTTTTTTTCATATTTTTTATACTTTAAGCAAATTGCATTTTTGCAATACCTCGTAATGTATTACTTTTGTAATTAGCGAAATTAAAATTTTATTAGGAGTCAATGCAAAAAATCACAAAAGAGGTTTACCTCAAATGGTACGAAGACATGTTATTCTGGAGAAAGTTTGAAGACAAACTTGCTGCCGTTTACATTCAACAAAAAGTAAGAGGATTTCTTCATTTATACAACGGTCAAGAAGCTGTTTTAGCAGGTGCTTTGCATGCTATGGACTTGACTAAAGATAAAATGATTACTGCTTATAGAAATCACGTGCAACCAATAGGTATGGGAGAAGATCCTAGACGTGTTATGGCAGAATTATATGGAAAAGCAACTGGTACTTCCAAAGGTATGGGTGGTTCAATGCACATTTTTTCTAAAGAATTCCGTTTTTATGGTGGTCATGGTATTGTTGGAGGTCAAATTCCTTTAGGTGCAGGTATGGCTTTTGGTGATAAATATAATGGTGTTGATGGTGTAACCATTTGCTGTTTTGGAGATGGCGCAGCTAGACAAGGTTCGCTTCACGAAACATTCAATTTAGCAATGCTATGGAAACTTCCAGTTGTATTTGTTTGTGAAAACAATGGTTATGCTATGGGAACTTCTGTAGAGCGTACTGCAAATCACACCGAAATTTGGAAACTAGGAAAAGGTTATGAAATGCCTTGCGGACCAGTAGATGGAATGAACCCAATAAAAGTAGCAGAAGCTTTTGATGAGGCTATTCAACGCGCACGTCGTGGTGATGGACCAACATTTTTAGAGTTAAAAACATACAGATATAGAGGGCATTCAATGAGTGATGCTCAACATTATAGAACAAAAGACGAAGTAGAAGAATACAAGAAAATTGATCCTATAACACAAGTGAAAGATATTATTCTTGAAAAGAAATATGCTTCTGAAGATGATCTTAAAGTAATAGATAAACGTGTTAAAGATTTAGTTAATGAATGTGAAAAATTTGCTGAAGAGTCGCCTTTTCCAGACAAACAGCAACTTTACGACATGGTTTACGAACAACAAGATTATCCATTTATTCAACACAAAATATAAGTTATGGCAGAAATTATAAATATGCCGCGTTTAAGCGATACAATGGAAGAAGGAACTGTTGCTGCTTGGTTAAAAAAAGTTGGTGACAAAATTAGTGAAGGTGATATTTTAGCAGAAATTGAAACCGATAAAGCAACTATGGAGTTTGAATCGTTTCATGAAGGTACATTGCTTTATATTGGTATTCAAGAAGGTCAAACTACGAAAGTAGACGAACTTTTAGCCATCATTGGAGAACCAGGTGAAGATATTTCTGGGTTATTAAATGGTGAAAGTGCACCAAAACCTGAAGTTAAAGAAGTTACTAAAGAAGCTGCAAACACTCCAGTTGAAACTAAAAATGAAGCACCAGCAAATGCTGAATTGCCAGAAGGTGTTATAGTGGTAGCTATGCCTCGTTTAAGTGATACTATGGAAGAAGGTACTGTAGCAACATGGCTTAAAAAAGTAGGTGATAAAGTATCTGAAGGTGATATTTTAGCTGAAATTGAAACTGATAAAGCTACCATGGAATTTGAATCATTCCAATCAGGTACATTATTATACATAGGGTTACAAGAAGGAGAATCTGCTAAAGTAGATGCTTTATTAGCTATTATAGGACCTGCAGGAACTGATGTTTCTGGAGTTGCTGCTAATTTTTCTTCATCTGTACCTGCAAAAAAAGAAGAAGCTCCAAAACAAGAAGCTCCAAAAGTAGAACCTAAAGTTGAAGCACCTAAAGCAGAAGCTAAAGTAGCTAAACCAGTTGTTACTTCAACGTCAAACGGTCGTTTATTTATTTCGCCATTAGCAAAAAAGATTGCCGAAGAAAAAGGTATTAACCTAAATCAAGTACAAGGTTCGGGTGAAAACGGACGTATTGTAAAAACAGATGTAGAAAATTTTGTTCCTGCTGCATCAGGTGCTGCATCAGTTGGCAAATTTGTACCTGCTGGTCAAGAAGATTTTGAAGATGTACCAAACTCGCAAATGCGTAAAGCTATTGCAAAAGCATTAACAAATTCTAAATTTACAGCACCTCATTATTATTTAAGTGTTGAATTTGATATGGAAAATGCAATTTCATTCCGTACGCAATTCAATAGCATTCCAGATACTAAAATATCTTATAACGATATAGTGGTTAAAGCTTGTGCTTTAGCATTAAAACAACATCCACAAGTAAATTCACAATGGTTTGCAGATAAAATGCGTTTAAATAACCACGTTCATATTGGTGTTGCGGTTGCGGTTCCAGACGGATTGGTTGTGCCAGTAGTAAAGTTTGCAAGCGAGCAAAGTTTACCTCAAATAGGTGCTGCCGTTAGAGATCTTGCCGGTAAAGCTAAAAACAAAAAGTTAACACCTGCAGAAATGGAAGGTAGTACATTTACTGTTTCTAACTTAGGTATGTTTGGTATTGATACATTTACCTCTATTATCAACCAACCAAATTCTGCAATTCTTTCTGTTGGTAATATTGTTGAAAAGCCAGTAGTTAAAAACGGACAAATAGTAGTTGGAAACACTATGAAATTGTCTTTAGCATGCGACCACCGAACGGTTGATGGCTCAACAGGTGCTCAATTCCTTCAAACATTGAAAGGCTATATTGAAAACCCTGTGACTATGTTAGTATAATCAATTCCTGCGTATGCAGGAATCTATTAATATTAAAACCTGTTTCATTAGTTTGAAGCAGGTTTTTTTTATCTTTAAACTCAAATAAATTTCAAATGAAAAAAATAGGTTTTCTTTTATTATTAATACTATCATTCGGTTGTAAATCATCAACGGTTATAATAAACAATCAAAATCCAAGTGAAAATGTTATTCCAAAGGCATCAAAAAGTGATGTAGTTACAAGTGAAAAGCTAAAAAGTATCGTTAGCTTCTTAGCTTCAGATGAACTGCAAGGCCGAGATACAGGTTCAGAAGGTATTGAAAAAGCAGCCATTTATATTGAAAATAGCTTCAAACAAAATAATATTAAATCTTATTTTAAAACATATAGAGATAGTTTTAATTTAAAAGGTGTAGATGCATATAATATTGTGGGTTTTATAGAAGGAAATGATGAAATCCTTAAAAATGAAGTTGTTATAATTGGAGCACATTACGACCACATTGGTTCAGCAAAAAAAGTAAATGATGATGTAATTGCAAACGGCGCAAACGATAATGCAGCTGGAACAAGTGGTGTTTTAGAAATTGCCAACTATTTTGCAGCTTCCAAAAACAACAAAAGAAGCATTATTATAGCTTTATTTTCTGCGGAAGAAAAAGGATTAAAAGGCTCTGAACATTTGGCTAAAAAGCTGAAAGAGCAAAATATAAACTTATACACCATGTTGAATTTTGAAATGATTGGTGTGCCTTTTACAGATAGACCTTACGATGCGTTTGTTACGGGTTACGATTTGTCAAATATGTCTGCTAAAATAAATGAATACACCAACTCAAACCTTACTGGTTTTTCTGAAGTATCAAAAAAATACGACTTGTTTAAGCATTCTGATAATTACGCATTTTACCAAGAGTTTAAATTGCCTTGTCAAACCATCTCTAGTTGCGATTTATCCAATTACGATTACTACCATCATGTAGATGATGAAGCAGATAAATTAGACTACAACCACATGGCAAGTTTAATAAATAAAGTAATTCCAGCTATTGAAAGTATGTGCAATACCCCAACCAAAGAAATTAAAATGAGCAATGAGTAAGAATATAATTATTACAGGTACAAGTAGAGGTATTGGTTTTGAGTTAGTACAATTGTTTTCAAAACAAGGTTATAATATCTTAGCGCTTTCGCGGAATGAAAAACCAGTGCAAGATTTGAAATTAAGAAATGTTACGGCATTCTCTTTGGATTTAAATGATGCTGAAGCTTATAAAAAAGTTGAACATTTTATAAAAACCAATTGGCAACAAGTAGATGTATTAATTAACAATGCAGGAACACTTGTAAATAAACCATTCTCAGAACTTTCTATGAAAGAATTTGAATCCGTTTATAAAACAAACGTATTTGGAGTTGCAGAATTAACCCGAATTGTTTTGCCTTTTATGAAAAAGAGCAGCCATGTGGTAACTATTAGTTCTATGGGTGGTGTGCAGGGTAGTATGAAATTCCCAGGATTGGCAGCCTACAGCTCAAGTAAAGGTGCTGTTATAACACTTACCGAATTATTGGCAGAAGAATATAAAAACACAGGTATTTCATTTAATGTATTGGCGTTAGGTGCTGTACAAACCGAAATGCTAGAAGAAGCCTTTCCTGGTTATGTAGCATCAACTTCGGCTTTAGAAATGGCGCAGTATATTTTTGATTTTTCGCTAAACGGAAATAAATATTACAACGGGAAGTTGTTGCAGGTTTCTAATTCTACGCCTTAAAAAGTATTATTTTTTAATACTTAACGTTTATTTTTGTTTTAAAACTAAAAACATAACTATATATAATCATGTTTTATATATTTGTTAAATGAAGAATATTCTTTCGCTTGTTTTTTGGTTGTGTTTTGCTGTTACGGGATATACGCAAATAACTTTAAGTCATAATGTCGGGAATACGCCTATTGATACGGGTATGCCTAGGTGCCAATATGATGAATATTGGGCGAGAGTATTCACGCTTTCCGAATTTGGAATATCAACTACAGAACAATTTATTATAAAATCTGGTCAGGTTGCTATTAGCAAATCTTATGAAGGTGCCAGTTTAAGCGTTAGTGTTTACAGTATAGATTCTAATTTCCCAAATTCAAAACCTAAGCCGCTTGGCCATGGTGGAGCTATAGAAATCCCTTATATTAATGGTGTTCCACAAATTATTCAAATAGAATTTAATATTCCAGTAGTTGTTCCTGCTGAGGTTGAAAGAATTTTAGTTGTTGCTAGTCAACCTGATGATACTTATAACCCCAACTATACTGATATTATTATTGCAGGAACTGAAGAAGATAATGATGTTTCTTGGTTTTCAGGCTGCCGTGAGTATTATGATTTTATTACTACAGATAAACTTAGCACACCTATTCCTAATGCCAATTTTTTTATAAATGTTACTGGGGAAAAGTTTAACAACAAGAGTTTAGGCGCAACCACTACTTTAACTCATAATGTGTGTGATCAACCTATTTGGGTAAATGAACGGGGTTGTTCAGGAGGATCGATTAATTTTTCTAGAAGGTTTGTTTTAGATGATTTTGGAATCTCTAACAATGAAGAGTTTATTATTAATAAAGGACAAGTCGCTTTTTCTGCGGTAGGTGCTTGGGATGTTAGAATTCAATTTAATATTTACAAGATTGATTCAAATTTTCCTGCTTCGTTTTCTGCTGCTGATTTAATTGGTAGTAGTCAAGTCTTAAGACTTCCTTATTCAAGTGATAGATATAATCCTAAAATCTTCAATTTAGAATTTGAAAATCCAATAGTTGTACCTAAAGATGTAGAAAATATACTTGTTGAGGTTTATCATTTGTGGAGTACAGGTTATTCTGCTGCATTTATAGCAGGAACAGAGATTGATAATGATGTTTCTTGGAGTAAATCAAATACTACAGGATGTACGCCATATGGGGTTTACGAGTCAAGAAATACTAGCTATTATATAAACGTAACTGGAAACGTAAACCACGTAACCAACAATTTTGAAATGAATATTTCAAACATTTGCTCAGAGTTTTTAAAAGAATTTAGTGTAGAAAAAAAGGAAAATGTAGCCTCAGTAGTTTGGGATTTTGGCGACCCCACTTCAGGTATAACTAATACATCAACAGATTTATCGCCATTTCATGATTTTTCAGCAGATGGAACATATACCATAACAGCAACCGTTACAGGTAAAGATGGAAGTATAGAAGTTTTAACTGAAACTATTGATGTTAAAGAACCGCCAAATGTGTATGGAATAAATAACGTTTATGCTTGTGAGGATAATATTAACTCAGGAATTTCTTCAAGTTTTAATGTTTCAAATATTGAATCGCAAGTTTTGGGCGGTCAAACAGATAAGACGATAACTTATATAGATGGTTCTGGTAAATCTTACAACACTTTACCTAACCCATTTACAAACACCATTAAGGATAGAGAAACAATTACTGTTCGAGTATCACATAAAAATAACCCATGCTGCTATTCCGAAACAAGTTTCGATTTAATTGTAAACCCTTTACCTAATACTAATAACATTGCAGATATTAATTTATGTGATGATGATACCGACGGTTTTGCACTATTCAATCTTCAACAAGTAAAAACCGATATTATTGGAACAGCAACTAATATTCAAGTTGAATTTTTTCATCAAAATGGTCAGCAAATAGTATCGCCTTTAAATGCTATTAAAAATGCTGTGATTAATGAAGAATTAATTACTGTAAAAGCAAAAAACACAGATTCAAATTGTTCTACAGAAAAAACGTTTAAGTTAATAGTAAACCCGTTGCCAGTAGCTAATCCATTACAAGAACTAATAGGTTGTGATGATAATAATGATGGTATTTCAGAGTATTTTGATACATCAAATGTAGAATCGCAAGTTTTAGGAAACCAAACAGGAATGGAAGTTACTTACTTTAAAGCTAACGGAAATCAATTACCAAGTCCCTTACCAAATCCATATACAAACACCATATCCAATCAAGAAATCATAACAGTTAGAGTTACAAATACCCTAACAAGTTGTTATGCTGAAACGCCTTTGGTTTTAAAAACAGCTTCGCAACCACAAATTAAGAAACCTTCAATTAGATATGCTTGTGATGAAGGAAGTGGTTATGCAAATTTTGATTTATCTAATATTGGTACTAAAATTATAGGAAATCAAAATGGTTTAAAAATAACATATTTTGATGCTGCTCGAAATCAACTACCAAGTCCATTGCCAACATCTTTTAAAAACACAACAGCTTGGTATCAAACAATATATGTAAAAGTTGAGAATGAATTAAATAATTTATGTTATTCTGAAACCAGTTTTGATTTGGTTGTGAATTATTTACCAGCAGTTACTATTGAAGATGCTTATTTTTTATGCAATTTAGAACCTTCATTAGCAATAAGTGTAGAAAACAATCTTGATAGCTATACATGGGAATATCAAGATGGAACTATTATTTCAAATACATATGATGCTAATTTAGTAAACGCAGGAAATTATACGCTCACAGTAGGTAAACAAAAAAATGGTATTTATTGTGAAAATAGTTTTGATTTTGAGTTAATACGTTCCGAACTTCCAAATATTACAAATGTGGAGTACAAAGAATTGTCCGACGATAATTTTATAAAAATTGAAGCGTCAGGCGATGGAGATTTTGAATATTCCATAGATGGTATAAATTTTCAAAATAATCCTATTTTTAATAATGTTTTAGGAGGTATTTATACTGTTGAAGTTAGAGATAAATTAGGTTGCGGTTCCGATACTGAAGTTGTAACAATTATAGATTATCCTAAATATTTTACACCTAATAATGACGGTGTTAATGATACATGGCACATAAAAGGAATTTCGAACTATCCTGAAGCAGAAGTGTTTATTTATGATAGGTATGGTAAACTTCTAAAACAACTCAATATAAATAATATAGGTTGGGATGGAACTTTTCGAGGGGAAAAAATGGTGTCTACAGATTACTGGTTTACAGTTAAATTGAATAATGAAACCGAGTTTAAAGGGCATTTTTCGTTAAGATTATAGTGTATGAGTAAATACAAATGCATCATTTTTGATTGCGATGGCGTTTTGGTAGATAGCGAACCCATAAGCATTCAAATATTAGTAGATATGGCAAATAGCTATGGCGCAAATATAGATTTACACTACGGGATGAAACATTTTAAAGGCAGTTTTATGACAGCTTGTATTGAAAATATTTCAGCACTTATCAACCAACCATTACCCAATTCGTTTCAAGATGACTATAGAACTCAAAGTTTTGAAGCTTTTAAAAAAGGAATGAAAGCTGTTGGAGGTATAAAAAACGTATTAGATAATTTGAATGTACCGTTTTGTGTAGCTTCAAGCGGACCAGAAAATAAAATAAGACTCAATTTACAGTTAAGTGGTTTACTGCCTTATTTTGAAAACAAAATTTTTAGTTGTTACACCATTCAAAAATGGAAACCAGATCCAGCAGTATTTTTATGGGCAGCAAAAACTATGGGTTTTAAACCGAGCGAATGTTTGGTGATAGAAGATAGCATATCAGGTGTAAAAGCAGCAAAAGCTGGTGGTTTTGATGTGTTTGGCTTTACAGCACACGATTATAATAATGAACTAGAAAAAGAAGCAACAAAAACGTTCAATAGCATGAATCATTTTTTAAAAATGATTTGAATTAAAATTCATTTAGATTTAAACAGAAAAATCAATTCTTTATAATCTAAAGAATTCCACTATTTTTGCAGGTATGCAAAAGCTACTTCAAGCGTATATTTCAGAACAGGCAATGCCTCAAGTTTTAAATCTTTTAAAGCATGATAATTTAACTGTAAAAATTAAAAACGAACGTAAAACACGCCATGGCGATTATATGCGTTTGCCTAATGGAAAACATCAAATTACTATCAATTCAAACTTGAACGAATATCGATTTTTAATCACCTTAATACATGAAATTGCGCATTTTGAAGCTTATAAAACCTATGGGCGTTTTATAAAACCTCATGGCGTTGAGTGGAAAAAAACCTTTCAACATTTAATGTTACCGTTTTTAAATCCTGAAATTTTTCCAATGGAATTGTTGCCGCTTTTAGCAAAGCATTTTAAAAATCCAAAAGCATCCAGCGATAGTGACGCGCTATTAGCCTTAGCTTTAAAGCAATTTGACGAACCTAATAATAAAACCTTTATTTTTGAAGTACCTTTGGGGCAAACTTTTAAAATATACAACGGTAAAATATTTAAAAAAGGAGCGCAACGTACAAAGCGTTTTGAGTGTGTTGAAGTAAAAACAGGACGAATGTATTTGTTTAACCCAAATGCTGAGGTTGAAATAATTCCTATAAAAGCAGGAATCTCATAATAAAAAAATAAAAAAATGAATAAAAATTATTATGCCATATTAATGGCAGGTGGAGTAGGCTCAAGGTTTTGGCCAGTAAGTACAGAAGCATTTCCAAAGCAATTTCACGATATGCTAGGAACGGGTGATACGCTTATTCAAAAAACCTTTCAAAGATTATCGCGGTTAATTCCTAAAGAAAATATTTTCATTTTAACTAATGAGCGTTATAACGATTTGGTTTTAGAACAATTACCAGAAGTAACCCAACGTCAAGTAGTTTTAGAACCTGTAATGCGAAATACAGCACCTTGTATTTTGTATGCATCTTTAAAAATTCAAAAGGAAAATCCAGATGCTGTTATGATTGTAGCACCAAGTGACCATTGGATTGAAGATGAAACTACGTTTTCAAAAAATGTGCAACAAGCCTTCGATTTTTGTTCGGAAAACAATGCATTAATGACGCTTGGTATTCAACCAACATTTCCAAATACGGGTTATGGTTATATTGAATTTAATAAAGCTTCTGCGGAAGCAATAAAGTCAGTAAATCAATTTAGAGAAAAACCAGATTATGAAACTGCAAAGCAATTTATAGCACAAGGTAACTTTTTATGGAATGCTGGTATTTTTATGTGGAGCGTAAAAACGGTAATTGAAACGTTTAAAACCAATCAGCCAACCCTATATTCGCTTTTTGAAAACGGTATTTCTACTTATAATACAGATGCAGAAAGCGATTTTATAAAAGAAAACTACCCAAAAGCAGAAAACATTTCAGTTGATTATGCTATTATGGAAAAATCTAGTAATGTTTATGTAATTGCTGCAGAATTTGATTGGAACGACCTTGGTACATGGGGAAGTTTATATGATAAATTAGATAAAGATGCTTCAGGAAACGCCGTTGTACATGCTAGAACTTTAGCTGAAGACGCATCGGGCAACATGATTAGAACTAAAAAAGATAAAATAGTTGTGGTTGATGGTTTGCAAGATTATATTATTGTGGATAAGGAAGAGGTTTTGCTAATTTATCCAAAAGCAAAAGAACAGGATATTAAAAAAGTACTTCAAAAAGTAAAAGATAATTTCGGGAACCATTTAGGTTAATCTTAAAATTTTAAAAGCAAATCAAATTTACCTATATTCGTGTACTTACGGTAAATTAAAGACTGATGGAAGGAAATAAGTTTAATTTTTCTGAAGAAAAAAATTTGAATAAAGAAAAAAAAGTTGAGGAAACTAAAGAAGCAGTAACAGCTAATCCAGCAGGATTAATAGCTGCTATTAAACATTTTTTTACAGAATTATTAGACTTTAGACATGATACAGATCGTGATGCTACCATTCAAGCCATAAAAGGCGATATTCCTTTTAAAGGTGCAACCGCTTGGATATTAATTTGTTCAATTTTTGTGGCTTCCATTGGGCTTAATGCCAATTCAACTGCAGTTGTTATTGGTGCCATGTTAATTTCTCCATTAATGGGTCCAATATTAGGTATTGGTTTGTCGGTTTCTATTAATGATATTGATACCTTAAGAAAATCCTTAGTCAATTTTGCAGTAATGATTTTGTTAAGTGTGTTAACTGCATTTTTGTTTTTTTGGTTTTTTCCATTAAGTGAAGAATCTTCAGAATTATTAGCTAGAACAAAACCAGATATTCGCGACGTACTTATAGCCTTTTTTGGTGGTTTAGCTTTAATAATAGCTCGTACTAAAAAAGGAACAATAGCATCTGTAATTTTTGGTGTTGCTATTGCTACAGCCTTAATGCCGCCATTATGTACGGTTGGTTACGGGCTTTCAGTTGCGCTTGAAGACGATTTTACTAAAGGTACAAGGTATGCTTTGGGAGCTATGTATTTATTTACAATCAATACCATTTTTATTGCCTTAGCAACATTTTTAGTATTGAAAGTTTTAGATTTTCCTATGCTTAAATATGCTAATTCTGCAAAAAGAAGACGTACAAGTAGAATAGCAATGTTTTTGGCAATTATAGTTATGATACCTGCTATTTGGACTTTTGTAAAAGTACTAAATGAAAGTAGATTTGAACGAGATGCAAAAAACTTTATAAACAGAGAGTTAAGTGCTTTACCGCATGCCGATTATATTATTAAAAATTCATCATTTAAGTATTCTGAAGATGAAAATGTGTTGTCTTCAATCGAATTAAACACATTTGGCTTGGATGTAATTCCAGAAAGCACCACTGCATTACTAAAAGAACGATTAAAAAATTATAATGCTTTAAAAAATACCAACTTAATATTGCATCAAAATAGAAATAAGAATATTGATAATTTGAAACATATGGAACAAATTAGATATCGAGATTCTTTGGATATTTTATCGCAATCTGATAAAATTGTTTTCCTTGAAAATAAACTGAAAAGCTTATCAAAATTAGAAAAACAACAAATTCCGTTTGATGAATTAACAAAAGAAGTTCAAATTAATTATGAAGCTGTTTCTAGGTTGTCTTATTCAACAGTATTAACGTCTAATTTTTCGAAAACTGATACACTTTCAGTATTTACAGTAAAGTGGAATAAAAAGGCTATAAAAGCTGCCGATATTTTAAAACAACAAGATAAATTAGGGCGATGGTTAAAACAACGCTTTAAGTTAGATAGTTTAGTTGTGAATCAAGAATAGGAGTTATTGGCGTTCTTCAATATACATTTGGCGTACTTTTTTCATTAATTCAGATGAATAAACAAAATCTGTTACAACTTCATTATCTGTTTTAAAAATCGAGTTTTTTGAGCCTTCCCAAGCTTTTAAACCGTTTTTTAAGAACACAATTTTTTCGCCAATTTCCATTACCGAATTCATATCATGCGAGTTTATTACAGTGGTAATATCGTATTCTTCAGTAATTTCTTTAATTAAATTATCAATTACAATAGATGTTTTTGGGTCTAAGCCAGAGTTTGGCTCATCGCAAAACAAGTATTTTGGGTTATTTACAATAGCTCTGGCAATAGCAACACGTTTTTGCATACCACCAGAAGCTTCACTTGGTTTCTTTTTATGAGCATCGGCTAAATTAACGCGGTTCAAAACAAAATCTACACGGTCTTGCATTTCACTTTTACTTTGTTTTGTAAACATTTTAAGTGGAAACATTACGTTTTCGGCAATCGTCATCGAATCAAATAAAGCACTTCCTTGAAACACCATACCTATATCGCCTCTTAAATCGCGTTTTTCATCTTCAGTTAACTCAGAAAAAATTTTACCGTCGTATGATATGCAACCTTTTTCGTAATTAAAAAGCCCTAACAAACATTTTAAAAATACTGTTTTTCCAGAGCCACTTTGCCCAATAATTAAATTGGTTTTACCTTTTTCAAAAGTTGTAGTAATACCTTTTAAAACTTCAACACCACTAAAGGATTTATGTAAATCTTTAACCTCTATCATTAACTTAAAAGCATTTGGGTTAGGAAATAATTTAAAAGGATAATAACAACACTTGTCCAAACAAACGCTGTTGTACTTGCTTTACCAACTTCAAGAGCGCCACCTTTCATGTAAAAGCCATGAAAAGCAGGAATGGTTGCCAATACAAAAGCAAACACAAAAGTTTTAATAAAAGCATAGGTAATGTGAAACGGAATAAAATCTGTTTGAATACCCAAAATGTAATCTTCTAATGAGCTAAAACCACCATAAACACATGCCGCCATACCACCAAGAATGCCTAAAAACATACCAATAGCAATGGCAAAAGGATATAGCATTAAAGCTATTGTTTTTGGAAACACCAAATAGTTTAAAGAGTTAATTCCCATAACTTCCAAAGCGTCAATTTGCTCTGTAACACGCATAGTACCAATGCTTGACGTGATAAACGAACCTACTTTACCTGCCATAATAATAGAAGTAAATGTAGGAGCAAATTCTAATACTACAGATTGCCTAGTAGCAAATCCAACCAAATATTTTGGAATTAATGGGTTGCTAATATTTAAAGCCGTTTGGATAGTAATAACACCGCCAACAAAAAACGATATAAACGCAATGATGCCTAACGAGCCAATAACTAAATCATCAATATCTTTCAATATCAAATTTTTCATCACAGACCATTTGGTTGGTTTGCGAAACATTTCAACAATCATTAAAAAATAAGCACCAATATTATGTAGATAGGTCATAATCAATTTTAATAGTGCTAAAGTAAAAAAAGTTACTGGTATTTAACTTTAATTTTAAATTAAAGATATTTTAAAAGCCGTATTTTTGGTTCATTAAATTAATAGTTATGTTTAAAAACACAGTTTTCATTTTAGTTGTTTTTGTTTTATCATTATCTGTTGAGTCACAAAATAAGGAGGCTTCAAAGAAAAACACTAATAACCCTAAGCTAGTAGTAGGCATTGTGGTAGACCAAATGCGATATGATTATTTAACGCGTTTTTATAGCAAATATGGCGAAGGCGGTTTTAAACGCATGATGAATGAAGGTTTTAATTGTAAAAATAACCATTACAATTATGTACCAACATATACTGGTCCTGGACATGCATCGGTTTATACTGGTACAACACCAAAATATCATGGTATTATAGCGAACGATTGGTACGACAAAGAAATTAAAAAAAGTGTTTATTGTGCTGAAGATGAAAGTGTGCAAGCTGTTGGAGCAGAAACAGAAGATGGACAAATGTCTCCGCACAGAATGAAAACTACAACCTTTGCAGACGAGAATAGGTTGTTTACCCAAATGCGAGGAAAAACTATAGGAATTTCAATTAAAGATAGAGGTGCTATTTTGCCTGCGGGTCATACGGCAAATGCGGCATATTGGTTTTACGGAAAAGATAAAGGATATTTTATAAGCAGTACTTTTTACATGAATAGTTTACCTAAATGGGTGAATGATTTTAATAATTCGGATGCAGCAGAATTGTATTTAAAGCCTTGGAATACGTTGTACCCTATTGAAACTTACACCGAAAGTGGTGCCGATTTAAACACATTTGAAGGAGGATTTAAAGGGCAAGAAACAGCAACATTTCCGTATGATTTGAATGTTTTAAAAGAACAAAATAGTGGTTTTGATATTATAAAAGCTACCGCTTACGGGAATAGTATTGTAACGGATTTTGCAATAGCCGCCATAACTGGTGAACAATTAGGGCAAGATAATTTTACCGACATATTAGCTGTAAGTTTTTCTAGTACCGATTATGTGGGGCACAACTTTGGAGTTAATTCAAAAGAAGTTGAAGATACATACATTCGTTTAGATAAAGATTTAGAGCGCTTTTTTAAAGTTTTAGATGAAAAAGTAGGTAAAGGAAACTACACCGTATTTTTAACCGCAGATCATGCAGCTGTTGATGTACCTTCATATTTGCAAACGGTAAAAATACCTGCAGGTTATATTGATTCTAAAGCTCAGAAAAGCAAGTTTATTGAATTTGTTAAAACTGAATTTGGTACTGCCGATTTAATTGAAAATGTAAGTAATAACCAAGTTTTTTTAAATAGAGCAAAAGTAAAAGAACTCGATTTAGATTTAGATGATGTGCAAGAAGCTATAGTAAACGAAATTATTAATTACGAAAACATAGATAAAGCCTATACAGCAACCACTATGAGTTCAACAGAGTTTACAACTGGCATAGAAACCTTACTACAAAAAGGCTATAACCAAAAGCGTTCTGGCGACGTTATTTTTGTTTACGATCCAGCATTTATTTCTTATAGTAAAACGGGTTCTACGCATGGTTCGGGTTTAAATTATGATACACATGTGCCGCTTTTATTCTTCGGAAAAGGTATAAAACATGGACAAACATTACAAAAAACCGAAATAACTGATATAGCACCTACCATGTCGGCACTTTTAGGAACTAGTTTTCCTAATGGTTCAATTGGTCAACCACTAGAATTTGTTTTAAATTAGTTTGAACAAAAAAGCTAAATACACATTAATAGCCATAATACTTGTTTTGGGTGTTTATGGCTATGAGCATTTTTTAAAGACTGAAGAAAAAATTGAAATTGTAGATTCTGGTAAAGAAGTAAAGCAATACACAAACGAATATTTTTTGCCAACAAGTACAACAGGACAAATTGTGCATCATGAAGGGTATTCTTTGTCTTATAGCGAACCACACGAACAGGCTGAATGGGTTGCCTATGAATTAAAAAAAACACACTTAACAAATACTAATTTTAAACGCCCTTATTTTGAAGTTGATAATGCAGTAAAAACAGGTGCAGCAAGTTGGAGAAATTATAAAAATTCAGGTTATGATCGTGGTCATTTATGTCCTGCAGGCGATAGAAGTTATAGTAAGCTTGCTTATAATGAAACCTTTTTAACCAGTAATATTAGTCCACAAGAACACGAGTTTAATTCTGGAATTTGGAATACATTAGAACAAAAAGTACGCTATTGGGCAAGTAAATATGATGGCGTTTTTGTGGTAACCGGTGGCGTTTTAAAAGGTAACATGAAAACCATTGGTAGCGAACATGTAGCAGTGCCAAATCAGTTTTATAAAGTGTTGATTGATGTAAATTCAGGAAAAATAAAAATGATTGCATTTTTAATGCCTCATAAAAATTCTAACAAACCGTTATATGATTTTGTAGTATCGGTTGATGAGGTTGAAAAGTTAACAGGTATCGATTTTTTTCCAGAATTAGACGATTCTTTAGAAAATAAATTAGAAGCATCAAGTAGTTATAAAGATTGGAGTTTTAAATAGTTTTGTTAGTTGTCATCAAAGTTATTACTTCAATTTATTCAACATTCCTTTCCAGCGTAAATCTCTAATAAATTCACCTTCTTCTTCAGAAACTAAAAAATCTATTTTATTTTTTTTAGCTTTAAAATAACCAGCTAAATAATCTTTAAATAAACTTAAACTACCTTTTTTGTAAGCCAATTTTAAAGCCGAAATAAGGGTAATTATAAAACCATAACGCATTTTGTACATAGCTTCACCTTGTAAATATTTCGAGGCTGTATTGTAACTAATCCCAGTTGGTTTTAAATGTTTTACATGCAAGGTTTCATCAGTTAAAATATCCCAACCATAAAATTTAGCAAGCAATTCATCAACTGTGTCCCAACCCATAGATGGTTTTAATTTGCCAATTTGTAAAAAACAGTTTTTTCTATACGCTTTTAAAGCACCTCGAATATGGTCTTTTCGGGTTAAATTTTCTAAAATCCATTCGTCATTTTTTTCAATGTAGCAAAAACCAGCAGCCATTCCTAACTTTTGGTTTTTATTAAAATGAATAGCCAATTGTTCTAAATAATTTGAAGGAAAAATTAAATCGGCATCAAACTTACAAAGTACATCATAATGTTCATCAAGTGTTTCGTAACCTTTGTAAAAAGCATTGATAATTTTTGAACCTGGTAAATGCTGGTTTGAAGATTTTGAATTAACCAATTTAATCCAAGAATGTTTAATGGAATAGCTTTCAACAATGTCTTGTGTGTTATCTGTTGAATTATCATTTACTACCACAACGCATTTTGGTAGAAGTGTTTGGTTTATTAAGGAATCTAAGGTTAAACCTATAGAACTGGCTTCATTATGGGCTGGTATGATGATGTAGAAATTCAACGTTGTAAAGTAGAAAGTTTATAAAGTTTTAAGGGTTAAATTAATACTATTTTAAATTCTTTCTGCATAAACAATGTAATATCTTGGAGTAAACAAGCGCAACATTGGGCGTATGCCAATTTTTTTGGTTGGGTTTGTCCATTTTTGGCGATCTACAATTTTCCAGCCAGCTTTTTCTAACAACCAATCGAATTGCCAATCTTCAAACTCATGGTAGTGCCTATCAAGCATATCGGTATTACTTCTATAAGCTGAAGAAAACCATAATTTTAAAGGAACACTGGCAACTAATTTGTTGGTTTTTATTGATTTTAAAACAGTAAAAGGGGACAGAAGATGTTCAAAAATTTCGAAAGCTGTAACCACAGAAGCATTTGAATTTTCAATGGTTAAAGTGTTTAAATCTAAATCTTCACCTGCAGTGTTTTCAACCGTATAACCGTGATTTTTCATTATTTCAGAAAACGGATTTACAACACCCAAATCTAAAATTGTTTCAGTTTTAGTAATGTGTTTTTCTAAAAACTCAATTGTATGTTTAAAACGTTTGTTTGGAAAAGTTTTTTCGTACATGTTTTTGTTTCCGCGAAAGCGAAATGTTAATATTTATAAGCAAAAGCATTAATATGCATACCGGCACCAACACTTGCAAATATAATAACATCGCCTTTGTTGAGGCTTTGGTTTTCTAGTTTATTGTTTCTTACTAAATCTAAAAGCGTTGGTACAGTGGCTACCGAGCTGTTTCCTAGTGTTTGTATGCTCATTGGCATAATGTGTTCTGGAATTTCAGTTTTGTAAAGTCTGTACAAGCGTTTTAAAATAGCTTCATCCATTTTTTCATTTGCTTGATGGATAAAAATTTTCTTAATATCTTTAATAGCTACGCCACTATTATCAATACATGTTTTTATGGCTTGAGGTACATGAATTAAAGCGAATTCATATATTTTACGACCATCCATTTTTATATAGCGCGTGTCTTTGTTTAAGTTTTGGTTGTTAGAATTTCCAAAGTACAAGTGATAGGCTTCATCGTAGGTGTAGCTAGCGGTTTCATGTGCTAAAATACCGCCTTCATCTTCAGTTGCTTCAATAATAGTTGCACCAGCGCCATCTGAAAAAATCATAGCGTCTCTATCATATTTATCAACGACTCTAGAAAGGGTTTCAGTACCAATAACTAAACAGCGTTTTGCCATTCCTGCTTTAATAAAAGCTTGTGCTTGTATTACGCCTTCTATCCAACCAGGACAGCCAAATAATATATCGTAAGCAACACATTTTGGGTTTTTTATGCGTAAGCTATGTTTAATTCTAACGGCTAAACCTGGCAACATATCACTTTGTACGGTGTTATATTTTACATCGCCAAAATTGTGCGCAACAATAATATAATCAATAGTTTCGGGATCTATTTTAGCATCTTCAATGGCTCTTTCGGCAGCAAAAAAACCCAAATCGGAAGCGTTTAAATGTGGTTTGGCATACCGCCTTTCTGCAATACCTGTAATAGCTTGAAATTTTTCAATAATAACGTTGTTAGGGTAGTTAATTATTGAACCATCAGTGTTTAAAAATGTATGTTCGTAGAAAGCCTCGTTTTTTTCGATAGTATCTGGAATGTAGCTACCAGTACCGGTAATTTTAATGTTCATAAAAAGAAAAATTTGCCTTTTTTAGTTTCCTCATACAAGTTACAAGGTTTTATAAAAAGGCAAATTTAAATTTATTAAAATTTACGATGTTCAACCGCTTATTTACACCTCTGCATAGGCTTCAATAGGTGCACAAGAGCATATTAAATTTCTATCGCCATAAGCGTCATCAACACGTCTTACACTTGGCCAGAATTTGTTATCGCTAACATAATCATGGGGAAACGCAGCTTCTTCACGAGTATAAGGAAAGTTCCATTCGTTTGCAGTTATCATTTCTAAAGTATGAGGAGCATTTTTTAAAACATTATTGTCATCATCTTTTGAAGCCTTGTCAATTTCTTTTTTAATTGAAATCATAGCATCACAAAAACGGTCAATTTCAGCTTTACTTTCACTTTCGGTAGGTTCAATCATTAATGTTCCAGCTACTGGAAAAGATACTGTTGGTGCATGAAACCCATAGTCCATTAAACGTTTTGCAATATCTGTTACTTCAATACCATTGGCTTTAAATGGTCGGCAATCTACAATCATTTCGTGAGCTGCTCGACCACGTTCACCAGAGTATAACGTATCAAAACTACCTTGTAAACGGTGTTTGATGTAATTGGCATTTAGAATTGCAATTTTTGTAGACTCTGTTAAGCCTTCAGCACCTAACATTTTTATATAGCCATACGAAATTAAGCAAGCCAAAGCTGAGCCATAAGGCGCTGCAGAAATAGCCGTAATTGCTTGTTCACCGCCAACTTTTTTAATAGGGTTACTCGGTAAAAATGGCACAAGTTGTTTGGCAACACATATTGGGCCAACACCAGGACCACCACCACCGTGAGGAATAGCGAAGGTTTTGTGTAAGTTTAAGTGGCAAACATCGGCACCAATATTGCCAGGGTTTGTTAAGCCTACTTGCGCATTCATGTTGGCACCATCCATATAAACTTGTCCGCCATTATCATGAATAATTTTTGTAACTTCCTTAATTGCAGATTCATAAACACCATGCGTAGATGGGTAGGTAACCATTAAACACGATAAGTTATCTTTGTGTAAAAGCGCCTTTTCACGCAAATCTTCAACATCAATATTCCCTTCAGCAGTTGATTTTGTTACAACTACTTTCATACCTGCCATAATAGCACTTGCAGGGTTAGTACCGTGTGCTGATGATGGAATTAAACAAATATCTCTATGGCCTTCATTACGAGATTCATGGTATGCTTTAATAACCATCAGGCCTGCATATTCGCCTTGAGCACCAGAATTTGGTTGTAAAGATGTTGCTGCGAAACCAGTAATTTCGGTTAATTGATCTTCTAATTCCTTTAAAACAGTTAAATACCCTTGTGCTTGTTTTTTTGGAACAAACGGATGGATATTTGCCCATTTGAATATACTTAAAGGTAACATTTCTGAAGCAGCATTCAATTTCATAGTGCAAGAACCTAAAGAAATCATGGAATGATTTAATGCCAAATCTTTACGTTCTAAGGATTTTATATAACGCATTAATTCGGTTTCAGAATGGTATTTGTTGAATACATCAAGTGTTAAAAATTCAGATTCTCTTTTTAAGTTTTCTGATATGTTATTGCCTTCTGAAATAGATTCGATAATGATAGTTTCTTTTTCTGAAGCTTCTGCAAAAATTGAAATTAAATAGTTTAAATCTCGTACCGAAGTAGTTTCATTTACAGAAATAGTAACTGTTTCACTATCTGGATAAAATAAATTAACTTTTTTAAGCTTAGCAATTTGTTTTATTTTTTTGGAATCGGTTTTAATTTGAAGTGTATCAAAAAACGATGTGTTTATTTGATTATAACCTAATGTTTTTAATGCAATGGCTAAATTGGAAGCAGTGTTGTGTACTTTATTGGCTATAAATTTTAAACCTTTTGGACCATGATATACAGCATACATACTTGCCATGACCGCTAGTAAAACTTGTGCTGTACAAATATTAGAAGTTGCTTTGTCACGCTTTATATGTTGTTCACGGGTTTGTAATGCCATACGTAGCGCTCTGTTTCCATTTGTGTCTTTAGTTACGCCAATGATGCGTCCTGGAATATCACGTTTGTAAGCATCTTTAGTAGCAAAATAAGCGGCATGCGGACCACCATACCCCATAGGGATTCCAAAACGTTGGGTTGTGCCAACTACCACATCTGCTCCAAATTTACCTGGCGCTTCAAGTTTTATTAAGCTTAAAATATCGGCAGCAACTGCTACTTTTATTTGGGCTTCATTCGCTTTGCTTATAAAGTTTTTTATGTCTGTTACTTGTCCGTCTTTACCAGGATATTGTAAAATTGCTCCAAAAAAATCAGTAGAAAATGTAAAAGTTTCCTCATTACCTATAACTAATTCAATACCAATAGGTGTTGATCTGGTTTGAAGTAATGACAAGGTTTGTGGTAATATGTTTTCAGAAACAAAAAACTTGTTTACGTTATTTTTCTTTTGCTCGCGTTCACGAACTGCAAACAATAAACTCATAGCTTCAGCAGCAGCTGTACCTTCATCAAGTAGTGATGCATTTGCAATTTCCATACCTGTTAAATCCATAACCATGGTTTGGTAATTTAAAAGTGCTTCCAATCTGCCTTGAGCTATTTCGGCTTGGTAAGGCGTGTAGGCAGTATACCAACCTGGGTTTTCAAGAATATTTCTTTGAATAACTGCCGGTAAAATAGTTGGATGATAGCCCAAGCCAATATATGTTTTATAGGCTTTATTAAGTTTAGATAACTCGTGAATATGAAGTAAGTATTCATACTCCGTCATTGGTTCATCTAAATTTAAACTATTCTTTAATCGGATATCATCTGGAATAGTTTCATAAATTAATTGGTCTAAAGAGTCTACACCTATGGTTTTTAGCATAAGTTTTTGGTCGTTTTCTCTTGGTCCAATATGACGCAGTGCAAAAGCGTTTGTATTCATTAAGTGGAATTGTTTATATAATTCGCAAAAATACGTAATATAATACGTGTTTAATTGCATAAAATGGAAAGTTTTTAACCATTTGCAAACCTTATTAACACAGTACGAAAGTGTTTGTTTATTTTTGTAAAATGCAAGTGATTAAGAAGTTATTTAATTTTTATATAAATAGTAGTATCCATGTGGCTTTAGCGGTTGTTTCTTTAACCTGGATTACTTTAAAAACACATAATTTATTACTTGATGAGTCACTGCTTTATTTTGTGTTTTTCGCATCTATAACGGGTTATAATTTTGTGAAGTATTTTGGATTAGCTAAATTTCACCACAGGCGTTTGGCTTCATGGTTAAAAGCTATTCAAATATTTTCGTTGTTTAGTTTTATTTTGATGTGCTATTTTGCATTGAAACTACATGCAAGTTCATTTCTTTTTATTGCTGGTTTTGGGTTAGTTACTTTTTTTTATGCAATACCGTTTTTGCCAAAAAAAATGTTTTTAGATAAACAATCCAACTTACGAAGTATTGGTGGTTTAAAGGTGTATGTAATAGCGTTGGTATGGACAGGTGTAACCGTTTTTTTGCCATTAATAAATAGTCAATACAATTTACAATTTGATAATGTTTTTGCTGCAATACAACGTTTTGTTTTTATTATCGTGTTAATGTTGCCATTTGAAATTAGAGATTTACGATACGATAGTTTAAAATTAGCAACCATACCACAAAAAATAGGCGTGAAACAAACAAAAATAATGGGTGTTTTGCTTTTGCTAATATTTTATTTTTCAGAATTTTTTAAAGATGAAATAAGTACAATAAGCGTAGTTATTTTACTTGTTGTAACCTTTACTGCTGGGTTACTTTTAATATATTCCAAGAAAGAACAAGGAAACTATTATAGTTCGTTTTGGGTTGAAGGTTTGCCTGTTTTATGGGGTTTGTTATTGCTTTTGTTTAGTTAATAGATGTGTCTTTTATAGCCTTGTCCAATGTTTGCTTCATGGCTTCTTTACACTTTTTATCTAAACAGGTTACATTTGCCTTATCTACAACTTTAGTAAGTTTTGCATTGTTTTTTGTATACTTTCTGCAAGCATTACAATATATTAAATGAACATTTAGTTTTATCTTTTCCCATAAAGAAGCATTTTTATACTGCGACTTATCGCACATATGATTTGCTTCATCACACTTCAACATAATTTTAATTTTATTACTCATAATTAAAACCAATTTTCTTTTAAGCAATCTGCCATGGCAGTTCGAGCTCTATGAATAATTACCCAAAGGTTAGACGCTGTGATGTTTAGTTCATTACAAATAACTTCGGTTTCTAGTCCTTCTATGGTTTTCATTCTAAAAACATCGGCTTGCTTTTCAGGTAATTTACTTAAACAGTTAAAAATTGCATCACCAAGTTCTGCATTTTGCATGGTATCTTCGGCGGTTTTATCAAACGGGTCTGCAACACGTTCTTCCAACCAATCACCTTCAGATTCAGAATCATCATTATATGTTATGCGTACTTCAGCTTTACCTTTGTTAGAATTTATTTTTCTATAATGGTCAATAACTTTTCGTTTTAAAATAGATATTAGCCACGTACGTTCGCTAGCTTCACCTTTAAAATTTTTCATCGATTTTAAGGCTGCTAAAAACGTGTCTTGCACCAAATCTTGCGCAATCTCTCTATCACTAACACGCGTAACGGTGTAGTTAAATAGGTAATCGGAATATAAATCGATCCATTTATTAGGATTAATTTGATGGTTAGACATGGTTTTGCAATATTTCTTTTTTTTCAAAAATAGGGTAAAAATTTCATACCTAGATTAAAAGAATATGTTTTCAATTAAAAGTAAAGAATAAACAATAGCAAAAAAAGTGAATAAAAAATTCATAAAATAACTTCCTATTTTAAATATAGCTTTTTTAGGAATGTCATACATTGGATAATAGGCAATTTGAGTTAGTACTTTACCAACCCAATACGCAGCAATTAAGGCAGTAATGGCAATTGCTAAATTTGAATGGTTTTTTAAATCGGAAGGTATTAAAATTGCTATTGCTCCAAAAGAAAAGTTCAACCCTTGTATGTATCTGCCATATGTTTTTGCTATTTCTTGATTTAGCGGTTTTAATTGTTTAACGTCATTGTACCAGTCAAATACAGCATGACGAATATATGGGTATATTATTGCGGTAAATATTTGACCTAATCCGCCAATAAAAATAATCCAAATGGGTATATCTATATTCATATCGATTAATTTATATCAACCCAGCACGTTTTAACAACGCTTCTGGCTGTGGTTCTTTTCCGCGAAAGCGTTTGTAAAGTACCATTGGATCATCAGTTCCGCCTTGCGAAAGCACATTGTTTTTAAACTTTGTTGCGGTTTCTTTATTGAAAATGCCAGTTTCTTTAAAATATTCAAAAGCATCGGCATCTAAAACTTCAGCCCATTTATAACTGTAATAACCAGACGAATAGCCACCTTGAAAGATATGAGAAAACGAGGTGCTCATACAAGTTTCAGGTGTTTCAGGATATAATGATGTGTTTTCAAAAGCTTTTAATTCGAGTGCTTTTACATTTTTTATGGTTTCTGGCGATTCGCCTGCATGCCAACTCATATCTAATAACCCAAAACTTAATTGGCGTAAGGTTTGCATGCCTTGTAAAAAGGTTGCCGATTCTTTTATTTTTTCAACCAAATTCATTGGTATTACTTCTCCAGTTTCATAATGTTTAGCAAAAATTTCTAAAGCCTCTTTTTCATAACACCAGTTTTCCATAACTTGACTTGGTAATTCTACAAAATCCCAAAACACAGAAGTTCCAGACAAACTAGGGTAGGTGGTGTTTGCCAGCATACCATGTAATGCGTGTCCAAATTCGTGGAATAACGTTGTAACTTCATTAAAAGTTAGTAATGACGGTTTACTTTTTGTAGGTTTTGTAAAGTTGCAAACTATTGAAATGTGCGGTCTATCATTCTCGCCATTTTTTATAGATTGTGGTTTGAAAGATGTCATCCACGCACCATTACGTTTTCCTGCTCTTGGAAAAAAATCGGCATAAAAAATTGCTATGAATTCGCCTTTAGTATTGGTTACTTTATAAGTTAAAACGTCTTCATGGTATTTGTCAATCTCGGTAATTTCTTCAAAATGTAAATCAAATAATTTATTGGCAACCGTAAAAGCGCCATTTATAACATTTTCTAATTTGAAATATGGTTTTAAAAGTTCATCATCTAAATTGAATAATTTTTGTTTTAACTTTTCAGAATAATATGAACCATCCCATTTTTCAAGTTGAGAAATTCCGTCTAATTCCTTTGCGAAATTTTGAAGGTTTTCAAATTCGCGTTTAGCGGCAGGTTTTGCTTTTTCTAGTAATTCATTTGAAAATTCTAGAACATTTTCAGGTGTTTTTGCCATGCGTTCTTCTAAAACAAAATGTGCATGGGTTTTATAACCTAATAAATTAGCCCGTTCAAACCGAAGCTTTACAATTTTTAAAACAATATCTTGATTATCTAAAGCATCATTGTTAAAACCCTTGCTGCCTGCCGCTAAAGTTAATTTTTTGCGTAATGCTCTATTATCGGCATAGGTAACAAATGGAATATAACTTGGGTAATCTAAAGTAAACAACCAGCCGTCTTTTTCTTTAGATTCTGCGAGTTGTTTTGCTGCTTCAATAGCGCCTTCTGGTAATCCGGAAAGTTCTGCTTCATTGGTAATCAAAATTTCGAATTTGTTGGTTTCGGCAAGAATGTTTTCACCAAACTTCAATTTCAATTTGCTTAATTCTTTATCTATTTCCCTAAGTTTGGATTTTTTATCATCAGATAAATTGGCGCCATTCCTGGAAAAACTTTTGTACTTTTTATCTAGAAGTGTTTGCTGTTCTGTAGTTAAATTTAACGAGTTTTTTGAATCGTAAACTGCTTTTATACGTTTGAATAATGCTTCATTCAACGTAATATCGTTACTGAATTCTGATAGTAATGGTGAAACTTCTTGTGCTATTTTTTGAATGGTATCGTTAGTTTCAGCAGAATTTAAATTAAAAAAAATGCTAGAAATTCTATCTAGTTGTTCGCCCGAAAATTCTAATGCTTCTATGGTGTTTTTAAAGGTTGGAATGTCTTTATTATTTACAATAACATCAATTTCAGCCTTTGCATCATCAATAGCTTGTTTAAAAGCAGGTAAAAAATTTTCATTTTTAATTTTTGAAAAAGGTGCAGTATTATAAGGTGTTTTGAACGATTTGAGTAAAATATTTGATGTCATTTTGGATTTAAATATGTTAAAACTAAAATTTTATTATGCATACATAATAAGTTTTTTATACTTTTGCTACAACAATTTGAAGAGTGACTAACTCATAAAATTATTCTTAATAGCAAGAAAACCTCGATTTCCCATCGAGGTTTTTTTATTTTAAATCTTTAGCAGATTCGTATACTTTTTGTTTTAAAGATTCTTTATAGTCTATAATTTTATTTAAAACATCTGGGTTGTTTGAACCAAGTATTTGAGCAGCCAATATACCTGCGTTTTTAGCTCCATTTAAAGCTACGGTTGCTACTGGTACGCCTCCTGGCATTTGTAGAATAGATAAAACTGAATCCCAACCATCAATAGAATTACTGCTTTTTACAGGAACACCAATAACTGGTAATGGTGATAAAGAGGCAATCATGCCCGGTAAGTGTGCAGCACCACCAGCGCCAGCAATAATTACTGCAAAACCTTTTGTGTGGGCGTATTTGCCATAATCGAATAGTTTTTCTGGGGTTCGGTGAGCTGAAACAATATCAACTTCAACTTCTATGTTAAAATCTTTTAAAATATCTATAGCGTCTTGCATAACAGGCAAATCGCTTTTACTTCCCATAATAACTCCTACTTTATTCATAATTATTCACTTATTACTTTAATCGTTTTTTTTACTTCTTCGGCTATGCGTCTGGCTTCGTTTAAATCTTCATTTACAATAGTTACGTGTCCCATTTTACGGAAAGGTCTGGTTTGTTTTTTACCATAAATATGTGGTGTAACGCCATCCATTTTCATAATGGTTTCAATGTTTTTATAAACTACATTACCACTAAAACCTTCGGCACCTACTAAATTTACCATAACGCCACCAACTTTACTATCGGTTCTGCCTAAAGGTAAATCTAAAATAGCGCGTAAGTGTTGTTCAAATTGTGATGTGTAACTCGCTTCAATGGTTTGATGACCAGAATTGTGAGGTCTTGGTGCAACTTCGTTTATTAAAATGTCATCATTTTCAGTTTGAAACATTTCAACAGCTAATAAGCCAACATGGTTAAATGCTTTTGAAACATTTAAAGCAACATTTTTAGCTTTGTCTGCAACTTCCTCAGAGATTCTTGCAGGGCAAATAACATATTCCACTTGGTTTGCTTCTGGGTGAAATTCCATTTCTACAACAGGAAAGGTTTTGGTTTCGCCTGATGCATTTCTTGCAACAATTACAGCTAATTCGTTTTTAAAAGGCACTAGCGTTTCTGCAATACATTCTACATTTGGTAAACCATCTAAATCTTGAACAGATTTAACAATTTTAACTCCCGTACCATCGTATCCAAATTGAGCACATTTCCAAACAAAAGGAATTGATAAACCACCGTTATTTATAGCTTCCTTAATTTCAGAAGTATATGCAAAACGCGAAAATGGTGCGGTTGGTAAATTTTTATCAACGTAAAACAATTTTTGTGTTGCTTTATTTTGAATAGTTCGTAATGTTTTAGATGATGGATAAACTTTTTTTCCTTCTTTTTCAAGCGCTTCCAACGCATCTACATTAACGTTTTCAATTTCAATAGTCAAAACATCTACTTGTTTTCCAAAGTTATAAACCGCATCATAATCCATTAAATTGCCTAAATGGAATTCATTACTAGCAATTTTGCATGGTGCTTCGTTACTTGCATCTAAAACGCATGTATAAATATCAAATTTTTGAGTATCGTTAAGTAGCATTTTTCCTAATTGACCGCCGCCAAGGATACCGAGTTTGAAATTTGAAGAAAAGTAGTTCATGGTAATTATTGTGAAAAATCATTAAATATTAGGCAAAAATACACTTAAATCTTAAAATAGTCTCGAATTCGTAAATCAAAAATCGTTATTAGGCAATCTATTGATTATCTTTGCGCTTTTCAAAAAATAATATATCTGTGATAAAGCTACACGACAAATATTTTAAACCGTTTATTTCTGCAAAAGAAATAGATAAGGCTATGACACGTATGGCGACTGAAATTGCTAACGATATTGGAGATGAAATTCCTGTTTTTATAGGTATTTTAAATGGCTCGTTTATGGTTGTAAGTGATTTTGTGAAAAAATATCCAAAACCATGCGAAGTCACCTTTATTAAGTTAGCATCGTATGAAGGTGTAAAATCTACCGAAGATATTCAGCGTTTAATAGGTTTAACGCAAGATTTAACAGGTAGAACAGTTGTAGTATTAGAAGATATTATTGATACAGGAAATACTTTGGCAGAAGTACATCGCATATTTAAAAACGAACAAGTTAAATCGTTAAAAATTGCAACATTGTTTTACAAGCCAGAAGCCTATAAAAAAGATTATAAACTACATTATATTGGTATAGAAATTCCTAACAAATTTATAGTTGGCTACGGTTTAGACTATGATGGTTTAGGTAGAAATATACCAGAAGTCTATCAAATAAAAGAAACACAATACATGACAAACTTAGTATTATTTGGTCCTCCAGGAGCAGGAAAAGGAACGCAAGCAGAATTTCTAAAAGAGAAATATAATTTGGTGCATATTTCTACAGGCGATGTTTTTAGGTTTAATATTAAAAATGAAACCGCTTTAGGCATGTTGGCCAAATCGTATATGGACAAAGGTGCGTTGGTTCCAGACCAAGTTACTATAGATATGTTGGAAGCTGAAGTTGAAAAAAATACCGATGCAAATGGATTTATTTTTGATGGTTTTCCTCGTACTAACGCTCAAGCTAAGGCATTAGATGTTTTAATGCAAAGTAAAGATTCTTCAATTAGTGCTATGATAGCTTTAGAAGTTGACGATGAAATTTTAGTACAGCGTTTAATTGGTAGAGGTAAAACCAGTGGTCGTGCTGATGACGCTGATGAATCTATCATTAGAAACCGCATTAAAGAATATTACGACAAAACTGCTATTTTAAAAGATTACTATTCAGCTCAAAATAAATATTTTGGAGTTGATGGTGTTGGTAGCGTTGAAGATATTACTATTCGTTTAAGTAATGCTATTGATAAACTTTAAGTGAATCATTAAGTTGTTTGTTGTTAAGTTTAAAAATTCATTTAACTGAACAATTTAAGGCAACTAAATAATTAACCAAAAAACGGAAGGTTAACAAGTGAAAACTTTTAACTTTCAATTTTTAACTTTTAACTTAATTATGACAGAAGGTAACTTCGTTGATTACGTAAAAATGTATGTTAGCTCTGGAAACGGAGGTAAAGGATCATCGCATTTACACCGCGAAAAATTTATAGAAAAAGGCGGGCCAGATGGTGGTGATGGTGGTCGTGGTGGACATGTAATTCTTCGCGGAAATTCAAACCTTTGGACACTTCTTCATTTAAAATTTAAAAAACACATACGTGCTGGTCATGGCGAACACGGTGGTAGTAGCCGTAGTTTTGGTGCCGATGGTGCTGATGAGTATGTAGATGTACCTTTAGGAACCGTAGTACGCGATACCGAAACAAACGAAATTATTTTGGAAATTACCGAACACGGTGAAGAAAAAATTATAGCCGAAGGAGGAAAAGGTGGATTAGGCAACTGGCATTTTAGAACATCAACAAACCAAACACCACGCTACGCACAACCAGGTATTCCGCATGAAGAAAAGCACATTACTTTAGAACTAAAAGTACTTGCCGATGTTGGTCTGGTAGGGTTTCCAAACGCAGGAAAATCAACTTTACTATCGGTTGTTACTTCAGCAAAACCAAAAATAGCCGATTACGAGTTTACAACTCTAAAACCTAATTTAGGCATTGTACAATATCGCGATTTTCAAACCTTTGTTATGGCAGATATTCCTGGAATTATTGAAGGTGCTGCCGAAGGACGTGGATTGGGACATTACTTTTTACGCCATATTGAGCGTAATTCTATCTTGCTATTTTTAATTCCAGCAGATGCACCCGATATTAGAAAACAATACGATATTCTGTTAGATGAGCTTCGTCGTTACAACCCAGAAATGCTTGATAAAGAACGCATCATAGCTATTTCAAAATGCGATATGTTGGACGATGAACTAAAAGCTGAATTAAAAGAACTTTTAGATAACGAGTTGCCAATTCCATTCATGTTCATTTCATCAGTTGCACAACAAGGTATTACAGAGTTAAAAGATACACTTTGGAAAATGCTTAATAATTAGGGTGTTACCTTTATCCTGAAACAAGTTCAGGAACCAGGTCGGGCTTTTCGTTGCAATCTTTTTAAACGTTTTGGCGAGGACGGAAGGACAAAGCCATCTGTCAATTTTTAATTCAATACAAAGTTTGGTGTTATTTCAGTTTAAAAAGGATTTTCACTGCAAATGCGGAGTATTCACGATTTCGATATTAAAATAGAGATGTATGAGTAATACCTAACGCAATTCCGAACAAGAATCATATTGTTGGAATAATTTTTGATTAACTTTATAGTAAAAATTAAAGTTATGAAAGTCTTTACTACATTATTCTTAGTCGTTTTAATAGTTTCCTGTGCACCCATTCGTGTAAATACCGATTTTGAAAAAGGAACAGATTTCAACAAATACAAAACCTATAGCTATTACGGCGATATGAAAACCGGTTTAAGCGAACTCGATACCAAACGGTTTTTAGATGCTTTAGATAAGGCAATGGCGGCAAAAGGTTTTTCATTTTCAGAAACACCAGATTTTTTAGTAGATATTAAAAGTAATGAATACCAACAATTACAGCGCAGTAATGTAGGTGTTGGTTTAGGTGGTGGCGGACGCAATATGGGAGGTGGTATATCTATAGGTTTACCAATTGGTCAATCAAATATAAATCGACAAATTAGTATCGATTTTGTTGATGAAAATGGCAAAGGATTATTCTGGCAAGCTGTAACCGAAACAAGCATTAGCCCAAACGCATCACCTGAAAAACGTGAACAATTATTTAATGCTATTGCAGAAAAAGTTTTAGCACAATATCCACCAAAGCAATAACATTCCTGCGAAAGCGAGAATCTATATTTTCGTTTTTCGTAGTAGTTAAGTGTGAGGTTTTAGTTTTTAACCAGTTTTTTACTAGCAATAAGTATATTTCCAGAAAAGAAATTAGTTAAATATATTCCAGTGCTTAAATTACTAATATCAATTTGGTTTGTTTGGTAGTTAGTAATAGAAATGCTTTTTATTTTTTTTCCATCTAAACTTATAATATCAACTTTCATTTTGGTGTCCGTTTCACTTTCAAATTTAAAGTTTACATAGGTATTTGTTGGGTTAGGAAACATACTGATATTGTAATTTGCTATTTCACTAGTTATATTTTTTATTCCAAGTGAAGAATTATCAATAGTCCAAGTTACAGTATATACATGAAACGTATCATGATTATTAACTTTTAATAAGGTTGTTTCATCAATTACAGAAACGCTTAAAGTGTTCATGCCAATATTTAAATCGGTTTCTAAAATAGAAATACCATCAACATCTGAAGCAAAATCCACATTGTTTAATACCCATTTACTTTTTAAGGTATTTGGTGTGGGTTTAATTAAATTTAATTGAAAATCTAAAGGAAAAGATGGACTCGTTATAGCGTTTGAAACAGGAGAATACGAATTAATGGGCGACTGTAAACTGTGTATTTTTTCAACGATACCTTCTTTACAAACAGCACAAAAAGGTACGCTTAAATACCTCATTTTGCAATTTTCATGAGGTCTGTACCACGTAGCTGCAATTCCAGAACTTCCATACGGAAAAACACCTATGTTATTAATGTTTATCCAGTTTTTCCATTTTACTAAACTTGGGTTGTTTTGTTGGGTCATATTTATGGCTTCACCTTCATAACCTGCTGCATAATATTCATCTTTTAAGTTAAAAAATGAATGTCCTAATTCATGAATGGCTATTTCATTGGCGTTTGTAGCTAATGAAGCCATAGGGAATTCGCCACCACTACCACCATATACTGTTGAGTTTACTAAAATCAATGCTTGGTCGTATGTTGGAAAATTGGCAGCTAAAACGGCATGTATTTTTGCTTGGGTATTATTGGCGTAATTGCCATCTATTTCATAAAAAAGTAATCGGTGGTAACCAAATGAATCGAAGGTTGCATTAAAATAGGTATCAACAAACCGAAGGGGAGAAGCAGGTTCAGTAACATCGGTTGCTGTTCCTGGGTGATCTGCACCACTTTCATTTGAAGGCACTTTTATAATGTGAACATTAAAATAATTGGCATATTCTTTAAAAGGCGATTGATTAAATAGTTCGTTGGTGAAGTTAGTAGCATCGGTTTTAAATTTTGCTAATTCTGAGGTTTGATAACCTTCACTTAAAATTACTAAATTGATTCTTTTATCATTATCACCAGCAGTTTTTATGGTTTCTGTATCAAAGATTTGGGCAGAAACGCTATAAAAACTAATAAATGTAATAATAACAAGAAATTGCTTCATACCTAATTAAGCTTAGTAATAATTAACGGTTTACTATTTTGCAACGAATCTTTTATTTCTTCTAAGGCAATAAATGCTGTTTTACTGTGCAATTGCAATCTTAAAGAAAACGCTGATTTTTGCAACTCAATTGTTTTGTTTTCAAAGATAAGGGAATCATTCACAAATTCAATAGTCTTAAATAATGGGTTTTTTATGATGACGGATGTTAGTTCAAGAGAATCTTTGTTTAACTGCCTGCATTTTAAATCGCCAACAGTACCTACTTCAATATATTTATTACTGTTGTTTTTTAATTTACCATCGGCTATTGTTTTGCTTATAAATTCGATGTTTTTTTTATTGTTTTCATCTTTTGAAATATTATAATTTAAGAAAATAAGTTTTGGCGGAAGTACTTCATTTTCAGTTATAACCGTTTTTTTTGAAGCACAAGCTATTTCTAAAGCTAAAAAAAGCATAAATAATGTATATGGCCAATATGTTTTTAAGAATGTATGTTTCAAAGATTTTGAGCTAATGTTGGTAAAGTTAAGCAAAAAAAAAGAGGCAATTAAGCCTCTTTTTAAAAAATTATCCAGCAAGTAAATCTTTATACTTATCTCTGTAGGCATAAAGCATCACGATATTTAAAATAAGTAAAATTAACGCACCCATAATATCTGATGGTCCTAAAAATGCATGAAATAGTACTGCGTTAATGGAAACACTCATTAAAATAAGTGCCATTAATGCGCCATATTTATTAAAAATGAATGATAAACCAGCTATAACTTCTACAGCGCCAACAAGTTCTAGTGTTTTTGTACTCATAAGTGCTGTCATGTAATTCATTACAGCATCGGGCATTGTTTCTGGTGCTGGCATAAAGTTTAAAAATTTATTAGCTCCAAAAATGGTAATTAGCACACCGAAAATGATTCGGATAATGGATAAGGGTTTGCTCATAATTTACAGTTATTAGTTAGTAAAATGAAAGGTAATAAATATTTTAATACATACGTTGGTACTAATTTATTTAACTAACAAACGCACACCTTCACTATGGCTACTAAATTCTGGCGCATACATGCTTTGAATGGTGGTAATACCATTGCTCATATTTCCTGCATTATTCACGCGTAAATCGTATTCAAACACATAAATGCCTTTTGGTAAATAATCAAAAAAGAAGTTGGTTGAAGCATCTTTAGTGCTTTCATAGTAGCCTAAACCATCTTGCCATTTGTATTGCGATATAACATTAATTGGTTCTAAACCTGCTGCACGCATATCTTTCATATGTATAAATTCCATGTTTCTATCGCTTTGTAATTCAATACGAACACGCACTAAATTGCCTACTTTTAAGTTGGTTTTTTCTGTTATTTCAGAAATTTGTTCACCTGTATGGGTATTGGTTTTTAAGAACAGTTTTTTCTTCAATTTTAGCGGTGTTTCGGCTGTTGTTATTTTATCTAAATCTTCAAAATATTGCCAATATAAACTTCCCCAAGCTATACCATTTCCTTTTTTAGTTAACGTAACTTCCGCCATTTTTGGTGTTATTTCAGATGTGTTCCATGAGGTTTTATAGTAACCCGTTCCAGCTTCAGCTTTTACATGTTCTAATTTTGAAGGTTCTATTTTTTGTCCGCCAACTAAAACATCAACCGCATCTGTTACACTTAACCAATCGCTACCTTGAAGTAACAGCGCATAAACAGCTTCTGTAGTTGCTTTGGTGGTTTTCCATTGGTTGGTTTGCTTGTTTTTAAGCAGCCAAATTTTTAAATTGTCAATGGTTTTGGTGTCATTTTCAATTTCTGAAAATGCTTCAATTAATAAAGCTTGTGTTTCAATGGGTGCTTGATACCAATACCAGGAACTTGTATTTTCTTTCCAATACATGCCTAATTCTTCAGAAGTGATACTGGTTTCTTTTAAAGACTTTATAATTTTTTCCGAAGTTGTTTTATCACCCATTCTATTAACCACCAATGCCATTAATCCTTTAGTGTATAATGAACGACTTAACCAATACTTTTGAATTTGTGTTTGATAGTATTTAGTAATTTCTTCAACTTCTTTCGATTTTTTAATGTCTGGGTAGAAGCTTCGCATGTATAAATAATGGAGTTGTATGTAGCTTAAATGGTCTTTTGTTAAATCAACTTTAGCATCGTATTTTCTAATGTCTTTGTATTCTTGAATGAATTCTGAATCTAGATAGTTGATGGCTTTTTCAATTGTTTTAGATTCTTCTTTTGTTTCAACTTTTAGTTGTTTTAAATGTCCGAAACCTGCAATGATGTGTTGTGTAATGTATCGGTTTTCGCGTCCGCCATTAAACCATGCCCAAGCACCATTTGATAACTGATTGTTTTCAAGTTTACGTTTTGCCGATTGTAATTCGTTATTCATTTTATTCAAATCGAATAACAACGCAATGCGTTTTTTCTGTTCGGTTTCATTTTTTGCATCACGCAACCAAGGTGTTTCTTGAATAAGTATTGATTTTAATTCTTCGTTTTTTTCTAGGTTAGAAACAAGTACATCAGAGTTTTTCCATTGGTTGAAAACGTCTTGAATTCTTGGATTACTATTCGCAATATGGCTTGCTAATGCATTGGCGTAAAACCTTGAAAACGTTTGCTCGTTACACTCATACGGATATTCCATTAAGTAGGGTAATGCTTGTACGGCATACCATGCTGGATTGGAAGTCATTTCCAGAGTTAGTTTATGGTTTTTAAGCGTTGTTGAGGTATTTGTTTTTAATTTATCCAAGGTGAATGTTCTGGTTTCGTTACTGCGAATCCACATAGGAAGCGTTTCGGTAACTAACATGCGATTTGATAAAACAGGCAAGGCATTTTGTTCGCCATCGCTAAAGTTACCTGATTTTGCTACTATTTTATATTGAACCGCATCTACATCATCAGGAATTGATAAACTCCACGATACTTGCGTGTTGCCTTTTGAATCAACTAAAAACGTCTCGACCGCACTCGACGTAACAAGTGAATTGGTAATATCTTTTCCAGAAATAGCGTCGGTTAATACTAAAATGGCTTGTCCAGAAAGTTGATTGTTTGTTAGGTTTGCAATTTTGGTGCTAATGGTAATGTCATCACCTTGACGTAAAAAACGTGGTGCATTTGGTATTACCATCAACTCTTTTTGAGTTACTGTGGTTAATGTTTTTGTAGCACTTTCTAAGGTTTTGGTATGTGCTAATAATTGCAATTTCCATTGGGTTAAGGCTTCGGGCGAGTTAAAGCGGAAGCTTACATTACCATCTTTATCTGTTTGTAACTGCGGAAAGAAAAAAGCTGTTTCTTGCAGGTTTTTTCTAACTTTAACAGTGTCGAAGTTTGGTTTTTCTTTTAAAGTATTATCTAAAATTTCTGTTTTAATTAAAGCAACACTTCCTATTGAGTCTTTTTTCTTCATTTCACCATAACCAACCACTACAACTTCGTCTAAACTAGAGCTATCTTCCATAAGTTGAATACCAGGTACTATACTGTTTAATGATTCTGTGACCGTTGCTCGACTTCCGTAAATAGCCTTTGAACTAATTCCTCTAATTCTTATATTGTCGTTTCCAAAATAAAACCCAAACCAATTGAGTTGGTCATATTGTTGTTGAGAATAATTACTTTTTGATTGCTTGTTATAGACCCTGAAATTTTGTGTACCAAAACTTTGGTTAGCATTGTTTTGGTTGTATGAATAATACATAGTTTTATCAATCGGGTTGAAATCCCAAGAATGTGGTTTAAACTGATCTAAAGAAGCATCGTACATGCTTGCTAATAATTCGGCAGAAACGTTGTCTCCTTGCAAACCTTTAATTTTAAAACTCCAAGTTTCATCAACTCCGGGTTGTAGTTTGTCTCTAAAAGCGGTGGTTTCAATATCTAAATTGGTTTTTGGGTAAGGAATATTAATGTTTTCTGCACCCGATTTAAAGCTGTTATAAACTGCAAAGCTATAACGTACTGCAAAACCACCAACGTCTTGAGTTGTTACAGGTATTGATAGTGTTTTTTTGTTGTTATTTAATTGAATAATTTCAGTTTTGACAATCTTTCTGTTTTTTTCAATGGAAACAGTTGCCTGTAAATTTTCAGAAGCCGAAGCCAAAGTTATTATAGCCGTTTCGCCAACTTTATAGGATGTTTTGTTGGTTGTTATGCTAAATAATTGGTTATCTGCCAAGGTTTTATCATTATCACTATATAAAGTTGTTTTAACTTCATCTTTTACCAATTGCCCAAATTTATCAGTGCTTTCTAAAGTTATGATGTATGCACCCGATTCCCATTTTTTTAGGTTTCCTAAATTAAGTTCTTTGGAGGTTTCAGTGTTAAATTGTTTTTCAAAAACCAAAGTGCCTTTTTTCCAATTACTAGCATCGGCTTCATTGGTGTAAGCTTCATGCGGGAATAGGTTTTTAAATGCTTCTTCTGAAAAATCTTGATAATCTGGTGCAGCCCAAGGTCTGGTTCTTAAAACAGATTTTGGTGCTTGAAGTTTATAAATTTTTACAATACCTTTGGCTGAAACAAATTCGCCATTAAGGTTTTTTGTGTCAATTTTTATGCTATTATCTTTTTTTGATTTATCAAGATTTTCAGCAATACTCATATTGGCAACCAAAGCATGATACCCAACATTTACAATGGTTGTTGCGCTTCGGGTTTCGCCGTTTAAGTCGGTTACATCGGCAGTTATTTCATAGTTAAAAATAGGCAAACTGCTTTTATCAACACTTTGGTCTGGTAGGGCTTTGAATGTTATTTCAAATTCGCCTTTTTCGTTTGTGGTACTTTCGCCATGTGTAATTTCTTGTGGTTGGCTGTAAAATCTTGGTCTGTACCAAAAATACCAACGCGGGTATTCCACTTTTCTGTGTACACGGTAAACCACTTTAGCATTGGTTATATTGCTACCAGCATAAGCTAGTGCAGTGCCTTTAATGGTAACAGAATCGTTTACTTTATAGGTTTCGGTAACCGGTGAGAATTTGGTTTCAAACTTTGGGCGTTTGTATTCTTCAACTGAGAAATAATGGTCTGTATAAAAATCTTTTTCATCGCCATCAAATTCAATGTGGTATTCGCCATTTAAACCACCGTTTGGTAAGATGAATTCTCCTGAAACAGAACCGAATTCATTTGTTTTTAATTCAAGTTCCTTAATTTCATCACCATTTACATCATACAAAACAGCATAAACAGCTTCGTTTGCAACTACTTCCGATTTTCCATTAGCAGTTTTTATGGCAATAGCTTTAAAATATACGGTTTGATTTGGGCGATAAATACTTCTATCTGTAAATAAAAACGCTTTGTATTCAATAGCTTCCTTTTCTTGCTTATAATATTGATTCATGTAAAAATCGCCAAAATAAGCCGTATCGTTTGTGTAACTAATTTTTGAGCTAATGTTTCGGTAACGGTCGTTTTCTTTTTTAATTTTAACCTCGCCTAATGCATTGGTTGAGAAACTTTCTTTGGTTTCTTTTTTGTTGTTATTTTCGTAGTAACTTAATTCTACTTTGGTATTTTCAATAGGTTTACCATTGGTTCTATTAATAACTTGAAATATTTTATGTGTTTCACTTTCGCTCTCAACCAAAGCTAAATTGGTAACTTGAATGGTACTAAACGCAGCCGTTTCTTCATCTCCTGCTATTGAAGCGAAAACTAAAAAAATGCCGTTGTTTAATTTAGGCAGTAAAACTTCGGTATTATGGGTTTGGTAATCGTTTTCGTTTCGTAATTTACTGCTCCATTGGTTGTTTGCATCTAATTTTTTTATAAATGCTAATTGCTCGTCTTTTCTATAAATTTTAGTGAATTTTTCTAACTCGTTTTTAGAAATAGGATAGATTTTAAATTGCAGTGCGTCCAAATTTTTATAACTTACTAAAAGGCGTGCATGTTGCTGAATTGGTAATACACTTTCAGTAGTAATTTGAAGGGTTTGCTGAAGAATTTGCGACTTTAAACCTTCACATTTTTCTGCAGCCTTACTTTTTGGAAATTTTGAAATAATCCTATTGCAAATAGCCATAGCTTCTTTTGCTTTCCAACGATTTTCTTCGTTTGTTTTTGGCTGAAATAGATTGCTTTGTTGGTAGTATATCGAGGCAATTTCAAATTGATATAGCCCAGAAACTTCGTGTGTTTTGAATTTTTCAGCTTCACTTTTTAAAGCTTCTAGTAATAACGCTTCTTTATTGCTGAAAGTTCCATGTTGATGGATGAATTTTAGGCGTTCAATATTTACATCTGCCAAAGCATAAGGTTCTTCATCATGTAAATAAAAACATATTAAATCTTGATATATTCTTAAAGCATTTAACTGTAGTGATGTGGCATCTTTAGAATCTAAAACTAGATTGGTATATGTTTCTGTATTACCTAAAAAGTTGGGGTTGTCAATCTCAAATTTATATGCAGGTTTGGTGATATTGGTTTCGTTTGTTTTATAGAATTCTAAAGCATTGTGGTTTAAAAAATCGAACAATGTAGGTCTGTATATTTTAGAATCTTTTTCAAGATTTAGTATGCCATCATACTTACTTAACGGTTCTAGCTGTAATTTTAAACTACTTTGTACTGAGTTTTTGTAATGTGTATGAATTTCATCAAACAGTGTTTGTAAATCCCAGGTTCTAAAGTCTATAGTATCAACCTTTTCAGAAGTTTTTGTACGGTTATAAAACTGCCAGCGGTTTTGTTGAAAATATTGCCAGTATAAATTAGCCAAAATACTTTCAAGAATATTTTTAGTTGGGAAGTTGCTTAGCTTTATTTCATTGTTAAAATCGTTAATAATGTTTAATTGCGCATCTTCTTCTAAAACCAACGTAAATTTGCTTTTAAAAAGCATGGTTTTAATTAGTTGCGCATCGTTTTTGTCTTTTTTAGCAAGTGTGTAAATTTGGTCAACAACCTTTAAAGCCGACTTTGGTAAGCCTTCAATTTCATGCTTTTCTACTGTTTGCCAAAGGGTTTCATAATCAGGTTTTTGACTATAGCTAAAGTTTGAAAGCAAAATAATTGTTAAAAATAGTACCGAATGTTTCATTTCATTAAATTTGTCGTTAAATTACTTTCAAAAGTTATTCCAAAAAACTACAAATGAGTGAATAGTTCATTTGATTGAGTGAAATTAGTTATTTTTAGTTAAAAAGCCGTATTGATATTTGTTAACAAATTACATGTTATGAGAAAAATAATTTACCTACTACTTTTTCCTGCATTAGCAATTAGTCAATCTAAATTAGATGGTTTTGAAGATTTAATTAAGCGCAAACAATATGATAAAGCCGAAATTAAGATAACGGTTTACTTAGAAAATCACCCAAAAGATTTAGAAGCACTCGAACTATTAGGCGATACCTACGGACACCAAAAAAAATGGGACGAAGCCATAGCTATATATCAAAATTTAAGAAAAGCGAACCCGCAAAATGCTGAATACCATTATAAATATGGTGGAGCTATGGGTATGAAAGCTTTAATTTCAAGTAAAATTACTGCCATAGGTATGCTAGACGATATTGAATCGGCACTACACAAAGCAGCTAAATTAGACCCAAAACACAAAAATGTACGTTGGGCTTTGGTAGAATATTATATGAAAATACCAGCAGTTTTAGGTGGTAGTAAAAACATGGCATTAAAATATGCTTACCAGTTAGAGCAACTTTCAAAAGTAGATGGTTACTTAGCGAAAGGTTTTATTTTTGAGTCTGATGATGAACCAGAACTTGCCGAGAAATACTATAAATTAGCTATAAAAGAAAGTGGTTCATTATGGTGTTATAATAAATTAACCAACTTTTACGAAAAGCAAAAGCAACCCGAAAAAGCCATTGCAAATCTAGAAGATGCCAAAGAAAAACACAACAAAAACACCCTAGACTACGAAATGGGTAAAATAGCAGCACAATACAACATCGAGTTGCAAAAAGGCGCACAATGTTTGCAAACCTATTTAAAAAACTACTCACAAAAAGACGGTGTAACAAAAGCATGGGCGCATTACAGATTGTCTCAAATTTATGCCCATAAAAAAAATAAAGCAGCAGCTTTAAAGTATATTGATTTAGCACTTGCTGAATCGCCAAAAACCAAGCACTTTAAAGATGAAAAACAACGCATATTGAAGCTTTAAAATTTGAGTGTTACCCTGCGTCGGTTTTGAAGTTTACCTTTAGCGCAATCTAAGGTTACAATCTTTTTGCTCATACCTTATAAAAAGGATTTTAACTGCAACCCCTACGCAACCCTATCAGCAGCTTTTAGTTAAAGCCTTAGTTTACATAACTACTTTGTAAATTACAGCCTTTTTAACTTTGAAACTTTGTAACTTTGTAACTTTAATACTTAATTAATGAACGTACATTTTATAGCTATTGGTGGTTCTGCTATGCATAATCTAGCCATTGCATTGCATAATAAAGGTTACAAAGTAACAGGTAGCGATGATGAGATTTTCGAACCTTCAAAATCCAGATTAAATGCTAAAGGGATATTACCCAATACCTATGGTTGGTTTCCTGAAAAAATAAATACCAGTTTAGACGCTATTGTTTTAGGTATGCATGCCAAAGCCGATAACCCAGAGTTATTAAAAGCTCAAGAATTAGGGCTTAAAATATATAGTTATCCCGAGTTTTTGTACGAGCAATCTAAACACAAAACCCGTGTAGTTATTGGCGGTAGCCATGGAAAAACCACCATCACGTCCATGATTTTACACGTTATGCATTACCACAATCGGGATGTTGATTATATGGTAGGTGCGCAATTAGAAGGTTTTGATGTGATGGTAAAACTTACAGAAACCAACGATTTTATGGTGCTTGAAGGCGATGAATATTTAAGTTCACCTATTGATAGACGTCCAAAATTCCATTTATACAAACCCAATATTGCCCTGTTAAGCGGTATTGCTTGGGATCATATTAACGTATTCCCAACCTATGATAATTACGTAGAGCAGTTTAGCATTTTTGTAGACTCCATTGTTAGTGGCGGAAGCATTACGTATAATGAAGAAGACGCCGAAGTAAAACGTGTTGTAGAAGCTTCAGTAAATACCATCCGTAAATTGCCATACTACACGCCCGAATATACTGTTGAAGATGGTGAAACCTTATTAGAAACACCTGAAGGACCATTGCCTATTGAAGTATTTGGAAAACACAACCTAAACAACTTAGCAGGTGCTAAATGGATATGCCAACACATGGGTGTTGATGAAGACGATTTTTACGAAGCCATTGCAAGCTTTAAAGGTGCTAGCAAACGCTTAGAAAAAATAGCCGAAAGTAAAACCAGTGTTGCATACAAAGACTTTGCACATTCGCCAAGTAAGGTAGAAGCAACAACTAAAGCAGTAAAAGAGCAATATGCCAACAGAACCGTTGTAGCTTGTTTAGAATTACATACATACAGCAGTTTAAATGCCGAATTTTTAAAAGAATATAAAGGTGCATTAGATGCTGCCGATGTTGCCGTTGTGTTTTACTCGCCACACGCCGTAGAAATTAAAAAACTTAAAGAAGTAACCCACGAGCAAATAGCCACCGCTTTTGAGCGTGAAGACCTTATTATTTACACCAATCCAGATGATTTTAAAAACTTCCTGTTCTCGCAAAACTTTGATAATAAAGCGCTGCTGTTAATGAGTTCTGGTAATTATGGCGGACTTAATTTTGATGAGGTTAAGGAGCTTATTGGATAGTTTATTCCAGTGAAAGCAGGAATCTTTATTTATCTTATGGTTAACTTGTAACTTTTTATTATAAGTTTATACTTATGTGTTACATGTAGCTGTCAATGAAATTTAATAGACGTTTTTTCGATTCATCAGTAAACTTTAGGAAAATTTCTAATGAACGTTTTGTTTTAAGTTTCGTCATTAGTTTAGCTACAGCATACACTATTTACGCTTTCTTTTATGTTTTAAGAGAGGCATTCAGAGTCCTATCTTTTGGTTTTGAAAATTTTTCAAACATTTTAAGTGAATCAGACAGAAATTTTTATAATATTTTTTTTGCTGGTTTATCTTTTATTTTTGCTAACTCCATATTTATTAATTTACTTCTTAGTAAGCCACAACAAGTAGTAAGTCCACTTAATCCAAAAAGAAAAAGAATACTTAATGATCAAATTTTTTTAAGCTTTAATTTTTCATACTGGTTTACTAAAATAGGATTGGTTTTTGGGGTTTTCTCGATGTGTTGTATGGATTTTAATTTTCTTCCATATTTTAAATTTTCATCTTATTTATTATTAGGTGTATTGTATTTAGAATCATGGAAAAATTTAAGTTGTATTTTTAAAAAAAACCGGTTTAAAATTCAATTACTTCATTTGCTATTTATGATGCTTTTAGTTTTTGGATTAAGTAGAATAAATATTATAGATTATAAGGCAATAGATGCATTATCAATTAGTCAAAATCCAATTATAGACTTGCCTCATTCTGATTTTTATAGTGATAGAATGATTCAGTATGACTGGGAAGTAAGTTTTAAACTTCAATTGAATGAGAATAATGATTTAGAGATCAATACAGAGAATAAAAATAAAATTGCATTGGAAGATGTAGCTTCTTTTATTGAAGAAAGAAGAATATTTATAAGAGAAGAGCTAATGCCATTTTTAGCAGTTCGAATTTCTGCTAGCAAGAACATGCCTATTAAGTATATAAAAATGTTTGAAGCGGAGCTGTATAGTATCAACCAACGAAAAATTGTATACGATGTTCATAATGATAATTTAATGGCTTCTAGATTTGAAAAAATAGGGATTGATAAAATGATTACAGAATCGTTTTTTGAAATTAAATTAAAAAAAGATATTCCCATCCCACCAGTGCCAAATTATACTGAAAATTATCAGTTTAATGATACAGTGAATGTTTCTATTCAAAAAATGGTTAGAATAAATGGCGAGGAAATTTCAAAGGACAAACTTGTTGATAAATTCAAAAAATATATAAAACCTAAAACGTTGGTATTGTATATGTATAATGAAGATATCGTGTATCAAGATTATATAACTGTCTTGAGCTCACATTTTGCGGCAGCACATAGGTTAAGGGAAAATGAGCAAACAATTTTTAGAGCGCATGAGTACGATTATAATGAATCGTTTAGAAAGGAACAGACAATTTTAAAAGTTAAGTATCCAATAATTATTAAGGAAAACTTAATTAAAAAAGATGCCAAACGTTAGTGCGAACGTTCCAATCGTACAGATAAGAAAAGGCAAAATATTTTTTAATCTTTTACTAATAACCATGATAGTGTGTTAAGAATTATGCTATTAATTGTTTTGTAATTTAGAAAAGATAAATGATTTGGATAGTGGGCATGAGCGAGACATTTGCACTAGTCGGGGGGAAATAAGCAATTACTTATAAACTATTGTTAGCCTCAGTTATTTTATTTTACTCCAAATTTTGCCCATAATTTCGGATATCTGCTTTCCAATTCATTTTCGTCTTCTTCCCATTCATCTCCAGTAATTTTAAAATTTTCTTGAATTCCTTGAGGCATCTCATTCCCTATCTTTTTTTTATAAACTTCGGTTGGAATATAACTCAAGCCTTCCCAATCTCCATCATTTGTTTCATGGAGTTCTGAAAGTGTTTCAATATTCTTAACTGCATTTTCAAATATAGATTTTCCTTGTCCAATTAACCAACCCCGAAAATCCGAGAAACAGTCATCAGAGCATCCTCCATTTATTATATAAGCAGCAGCCCAAAAATCCCAAGTATAGATTTCTCCTCTTAATTTTCTAAATTTATTGTCAAATTCTAAAACCTCTTTTACTGTAAGTTTTTGCAATTCTTTTTTTAGTAGAGATTGTTGTTTTTCATAATCTCCAGTGCTTTCAGATTTGGTAAATTCAATAATTTTCCAAAATTTTTCTGATTCCATTGTTTTTTTAGAATCTGGATATGATATAGTGATTTCAGTATTTTGAAATTTAAAAAACTCTTTAAAACTTTCAGCAAAACCGAAATGATAAATTGCTATTGAATAGACAAAAATCATAACTAATAAAGGGATCTTATTCACAAAAGGTGTATCTAAAGTTCCTAAGCCAACTAATGCTCCTAAAATTGCTATAGAGAATAAAATTATCGAAACAATTTTCGCCCAATTCTTTCCTTTATATACCATTATTAAAAGTCCGATTGTCAATAAAAATCTTATTATTTGTTGGATAAGTTTTTTTGACTCGATTTCTGGTCTTACAGAATGATAAAAATATATTGTGTGAATTGAAATTAATAAAATACTTATTGAAATTAGTATTGTTCTTTTTTTTCCAAGTTTAGTTAATTCGTTCATTTTTTGGTTAATTGTGGCTAATATTTATGCATAAGAATAATGCGATTTTGTGTTTGAGGATTTTCGGTTTATCACAGATTTTAGTAAATCCGTCAGGATTCGGACGTAATCGAATCCGCTGTAATTGTGATTATACATTGCTAGTGAAAGTTTTTTCTTTTTTCAATTCGTCAACACTTTGGTATCCTTTAAAAATCATAAACAACGCATACAAGTGGACTCCAGAACTTAGCCAATCCTGAAATGCTAATAAAATCAAAGCGTCTATTCCATAAATTATCATTCCAATAATGAAAGCTGTTTTACTCAAATTTTTAGAAAAATGCCAAATAATCGCAAAAATTCCAGAAATTAAGATACTTATTATTACTCCTAATAAATTTAAATCTCCAAAAATTCCAATATAAATTCCTTCAAAAAGTTGAGTAATTCCAAGTCCAAAAATAAATGAAACTTGCCCACCAAAATATAGGATTAAAGTGTTTATCACAGATAAGCCAAAAATCCAAATAAACCATTGCGAACCATTACTTAATTTTGCAGTACTTTCAACTTCTTGAATACTTGGTATAGAATCTAATTTTTTTCTCTCAATAGAATCTTCTTTAAAATTCTCACAAGTTTCTTCAAAGTCAGCGATTTCATTTGTTAAGTTGCAGACTAGTCCTTTTTTTATATCCATTTTCCTATTCAGGCAAATTTTGCAATATGATAAATGTTGTTCTCTTGTCATTCCACTGTTGGTTTTAATTTTTGCTAAAACAACTGGATAAAAACAATTGTTTATATGTAATTTATATGCCTACGAATATAATAAAAATCCTCTTACATAAATTAATTTTTAAATACTCGGTTACTATTTGTCGATTGTTTAAAATGGATTTTATTTTAGTCTGCTTTTACATTTTATAGATATTTTACTAAAGAAACCGTTGCATAATAGTTTTGGCATTACCTTTAAAGTATTCATCAATACGGTTATTTGTAACGTATAAAATCCTATTTTTACTTTATACTTTGGCACAGGCTATTGGTATGCTTACAACAATTTTACAAACCCGATGGTATATGTTATAATGGTCATTTTACTTAAAAAAAATTATGAATCGAACACGATTAAGAGCAAATAATATATTAAATGCAGGTTTGATGTATGTGCTACTATGCAATTTTTTATTTTTTGAAGTAAATGCACAACAGCCTGAAAATAATAACGAAATACCTTTTAGTGAAAACGATGAAGGCTTTTTGCCAATATTTGATGGTAAAACCTTAACAGATTGGATTGGAGACCCAACTTATTGGCGTGTTGAAAATGGTAATTTGGTTGGAGAAATTACGCCAGAAACTATTTTAAAAACAAATAGTTTTATTATTTGGCAAGGCGACCAACCAACTGATTTTGAATTAAAATTGGAGTATAGAATTTCTGAAGCTGGGAATAGTGGCATTAATTACCGAAGTGAGCTTATTGCAGATGTGCCGTTTGCGCTACGAGGTTATCAGGCAGATATTGATGGCAAGAATAGATATACAGGGCAAAACTACGAAGAGCGAAAACGTACTACTTTAGCTTACCGAGGTGAAAAAGTTATCATTGAAAATAAAGATAGCGTAGTTGATTTAAAATCAAACATTGAAAAGAATTGTTGGCAAATTAGAGAAGTTTTAGAATCTTTAGGCAATTCTGATATTTTAAAATTAGAAATTAAAAATGGCGAATGGAACCAAGTACATCTTATAATTAAAGGCAACAGATTACAACATTATGTTAATGATGTTTTGATGAGTGACGTTATTGATGCCGATTTAATTAATCAAGCATTTTCTGGTTATTTAGGCGTACAGGTTCATGTTGGTCCACCTATGAAAGTAGAATACAGAAATATTCTGCTTAAAAAGCTGTAATTATATTATTACTATAGTTAATTGGTTTGCCCAACGCTGTTTACTTCAATCCAATAGCCATCTGGATCTTGAAAAAACACTTGTTTTATACCATCTGCCCGAATACTAATTATATTTAGGTTACCTTCCCAATCGGTATAATTAATATGCATGGATTTAAGTTTTTCAATAAATGCGTCAAAATCTGATGTTGTTAATGCCATATGAACAGCTTTGGTTACAATTATAGCACCTTCAAAATCTGAAATTAAATGCAATTCTTTACCATCACCAAGTGAAAGCCATTTTCGGCTATCTTTTTTTGTTTTATTTGTTATTTCTTTAAGGTTAAGTGTGTTTTTATAGAACTGAGCAGATTGTTCAAGGTTTTTTACAGACAACGCTACATGATTGAAAGTCATAGAAAAATCAGTGTTGTTTTGTGTGTGTGTTGTGTTGTTAAACAGAATTAAAAGGCAAATTAAACTAATTTCTTTCATTTCAAATGATGTTATTTAAGCCTTTCTTTAAAAAAGGCAATGGTTCTATCCCAAGCCAATGTTGCTGCTTTATCATCATAACGCGGTGTGGTATTGTTATGAAAGCCATGATTTACATCGGGGTAAAAATGGGCAGCATATTCTACGTTATTAGCTTTTAAAACGGTTTGGTAAGCATCCCAACCTTCATTTACACGGGTATCTAAACCAGCGTAATGTAGTTGTAATGGTGTTTTTATTTTTGCTGCTTCTTCGGCAGTTGGTTGTCCGCCATAAAAAGGAACAGCTGCTTTTAAGGTTGGTAGGTTTACGGCCATCATATTTGCTATCCAACCACCAAAACAAAAACCAACCACACCTATGTTGCCATCGCAATGTTCGTGGGTGCTTAAATAGTTAAACGCCGCTATAAAATCTTCAAGCATGTCGTTTCGGTCGCGTTTTTTTTGAAGTTCACGTCCATCATCATCATTTCCAGGGTAACCACCTAATGGAGACAACGCATCGGGTGCTAGTGAAATGAAACCATCTAGTGCTGCACGCCTGCCAACATCTTCAATATAAGGGTTTAAACCTCGGTTTTCGTGTACTACAATAATGCCAGGTAATTTATCTATTGTGTTATTAGGCATTGACAGTAAGCCTTTAATAATACCACCACCTTTAGGTGAAGGGTAGGTAATATAATCAGAATCTAAGCGTTCATCATCTGGTTTTACTAATAGTGAATCGATATAATTAGGTGACATAAAACTTAGTAAAGACGCTACGGTTATACCGCCAATGGCGTACAATGAGAGCTTTTCAACAAATTGACGTCTGCCAATTTTATTATGAGCATAATCATCATATAAATCAAAAACTTCTTGATTGATATCTTCTTTAGTTAGTTTTTTCATCTTTGTAAGTTTTTATTTTTCAGTATTATAGCCCTAAGTTATTTAAAAAATCCCACATACGTTTGCTTAAATTGCTGTTTTGTTCTTCATTAAACTTGCCATGAACGCCACCAGTAATGGTTAAAAATTCGGTTTTAATACCATTGGCTTTTAGTTTTTCATAAAGAACTACAGATTGTTGGTAAGGAACCGTTGGATCTGCATCACCATGAACTATAAATGTGGGTGGACTTTGGTTGTTTACATGGTAAAGCGGCGAAACAGATTCTATGAAAGAGGTATTGTTGTAGTTGGTTCCTAGCCAGTTTTTTGCCGATTTCCATTTTGATAAAGGTGTTAATCGGTAACACCATATTTATCAACAATAGCAGCTATTTTAATGGTTTTGTCATGGTTGCAATTGGTGTCGAAGCGTTTATCATTTCCTAATAAACCAGTCATAAGTGCTAAATGACCGCCAGATGAACCACCCATAATAACAATTTTATTTGTATCTATATTTAAAGCTTTGGCATTTTTGATGATGTATATTAAAGCGCATCGCACATCTTCAATAGCAGCAGGTGCAGGAGCAACATTTACCAAGCGGTACTCTACGTTTGCTACAGCATAACCATTTTTAAACCAGGAACCAAAACCAGTTTGCGATTCTTTTTCACCATGATTCCAACCACCACCGTGAATGTTGATAACAATAGGTGTTGGGGTTTTGGTAGTTGGGTTTGTGTAAATATCCATGCGCCCATTCCAACCATTCACTTGTGTATAAACTACATCAATTTGACTTTGGTAACCATCAGGAAACTTTACTGGCTTATAAGTTTGTTCTTGTGAATGTGTAGTAATTACACATAAAAGGTTGAAAATTATTAATAAAAACAACTGTTTCATGTGTAAACAAGGTATTTGTATTTAGAGTTACAGCCCTAAGTTATTCAAAAATTTCCAAATACTTTTGCTTAAAAGGATGTTTTGTTTTTGGGTGAAATTTCCATGTCTGCCTTTTTTAATAGTTAAAAGACGGGTTTTTACCTTGTAAACTTTTAAACGTTTGTAGAGTATTAGCGATTGTTTGTAAGGCACAACAGGATCTGCATCACCATGAGCTATAAAAATAGGAGGACTGTTTTGTGATATGTAATTTATAGGCGATACTTTTTTTACAAATTCGGCATCAATATTATTAAGCCCTAGCCAATCTCTTGGCGAATTTCTATAGGCAAGTGGTGTTAAGTCGGTAACGCCATATTTATCAATAATAGCAGCTACTTTAATGTTTTCGGAGTTTGGGCAATTGCTATCAAAACTATTATTGTCGGCCAATAAACCAGCCATAAGTGCTAAATGCCCGCCAGCAGAACCGCCCATAATAACAATTTTATTGGTGTCTATATTTAGTTTTTTTGCATTTCTATAAATGTATAACAACGCACAACGTACATCTTGAATGGCAGCAGGCGCAGGTGCTACATCTACCAAACGGTAGCTTACATTGGCAACGGCATAACCATTACTAAAAAAGGTTTCAAGACCTGTTTGCGATTCTTTCTGTCCGCTTTTCCAACCGCCGCCATGTATATTAATTACAATAGGTGTTGGTGTTTTGGCATTCGGGTTTGTAAAAATATCCATGTAGCCTTTCCAGTTATTAACTTGGGTGTAAACTACATCAATTTCTGCGGTGTAATCATCAGGATATTCAACAGATGTGTATTCTTTTTCTTGAGCAAAGAAAATGTGTGTATAGCAAAAAAAAGCCATGATGAGCATGATGTACTTCATAAACAAGTAGCTATGTATTAAAATATATTATTTAAAAAATACGCTATACTTTGTTGGTTGGCGCGTATTAATTCGGCTCGGGCATTTTCAATATCTTGAGGTTTTTTGTCTTGCGAGAGTTTAAATTTGCCTTCCCAAGCATCAATTGTAATTTCAAACATATCAATATAATCTAAAGCACCAAGCATACGTTGGTTGTCGGGTTCTAAAATGTATTTGTGTTCAGGAGCTTCAAGAAATTCAGTCATTTTAATAATCGATTCTTTTAAAGCCTCTTTACTTTCAATAGCATTAACCGTGCCTTTTAGGTGTACTTTAATATAATTCCAAGTTGGTAATTGTGTAGTTGTATAAATACTTGGCGAAATATAGCATTGCGGACCTGAAAATAAAACAGTAATAGGTAAACTGTTTTTTAGCAATGCTGCTTGGGGATTTTGCTTATCGATATGACCAATTAATCTTCCAGCTTCATTATAAATTAAAGGTAAGTGCGTAATAAGTGGTTCGTTGTTTTTTACCGAAATGATGGTGGCCAATGGGTAGGTTTTAATCACTTCAATCATGTGATTAATGTTAGTATCTTGATGTATTTTTGGTGGATAATTCAAACAGATTTACAATTTTAAATTTACGATTATTGGTTTATAAAAGTACAATATATATCTTTACTTAATGCAAGAAAAACAAGCCTCGTTTTCAATAAAAAATTGGAGTCAAGACGACCAACCACGGGAGAAATTACTAAACAAAGGTAAAGCTACTTTAAGCGATGCCGAATTGGTTGCTATTTTAATTGGTTCTGGTAACAGAAATGAAAGTGCAGTTGATTTATGCAAGCGTATTTTAGCGAGTGTTGATAATAATTTGAATGCACTTGGCAAGCTTTCCATCAAGCAACTTATGGAATTTAAAGGTATTGGTGAAGCTAAGGCCATTACCATTGCAGCAGCTTTAGAATTAGGTAGAAGGCGAAGAGGCGAGGAGGCTTTACAGAAAAAACAAATAAGTTCAAGTAAATCGGTTTTTGAGTTGATGCAACCCGTAATTGGTGAATTGCAACATGAGGAGTTTTGGATAATTTATTTAAACAATTCTAATAAAGTAATTCAAAAAAATCAATTAAGCAAAGGCGGTATTACAGGCACGTTGGTTGATGTGCGATTGGTACTAAAAAACGCTTTAGAAGTTGGTGCTGTTGGATTAATTTTAGCACACAACCATCCATCGGGCACATTAAAACCTAGTGAAGCCGATAAACAAATAACAAACAAACTAAAGGTAGCCGCAGAAAGTTTAGATATAAAAGTGTTAGACCACCTTATTATAACCGAAAATGCATACTTTAGTTTTGCCGATGAAAACCTTATGTAAGGTTAATGATAAAAATGAAAACAATTTCAATAAATTTTAATTAATAGGATTTTTGGATTTTGGAATTTTAATATTGGAATTAATGTTTTAGATGCTTTTAGTTTACACACATACCATTTCACCACGATTAAAATACGTTTTTAAGCATATTTGTACACGTATTTTAGGAATTGAAGTGTCGTTTACAACCAAAATTGAAGCATTTATTGCTCATGACAGTTTAAAAATATCATACACCAAACAACAATTAAGCAATGAGTTTTTTATAAAAAGTCATGATATTTTATTTGAACAAGGTTTAAATGATATTGATATTAATGTATTAAAATGGGACGATACAAAGTGTTTCTTTTTTAATGGTGAAAAAAGCGCTATTCCTTTTGATGTTTTTGCAGCATCATTTTATTTATTATCCAGATATGAAGAGTATTTACCACACGTAAAAGACGAATACGGACGGTTTTTAGCTACTGAAAGTATAGCTTTTAAAAACGGATTTTTACACCAACCCGTAGTAGATATTTGGGCACATAAATTTAAGGAAGCGCTACAAAGTCACTTTCCTGAATTTGTATTTCCTCAAAAACAATACAGTATCAAACCAATTATAGATGTGCCAAGTCCGTATCATTATAAACTAAAAGGCATTATGCGAAGTTTTGGAGGCGTTGTAAAAGATATATTTGCCTTAAAACTTAAAAATTTGTACAACAGGTTTATGGTAATTTTTGGTTTGAAGCACGACCCGTACGACACCTTTAAGTACATTGTAAACAAGCAAAAACAAAGTAAATTTAAGTTTCTTTTTTTCTTCTTAATAGGCGATTACTCAACCTACGATAAAGGCATCAACCCAAATAAAAAGCAGTTTATTTCACTTATAAAACACGTTGCCGATTACTGTGAGGTTGGTTTAAAAACATCATTTTTCGCCATTGATAGCTTTTCTGTTTTAAAGAAAGAAAAGCAAAAAATGGAAGATATTTTGAACACCACATTAAAAGCATCACGCCAATCGTTTTCAAAACTAAACTTACCAGAATCGTATAGAAATTTAATAGAGTTAGAGATTTTAGAAGATTATACAATGGGTTACGTCAATCAAATAGGGTTTCGAGCAGGTTCTTGCACACCGTTCTTCTTTTACGATTTAGATTATGAAATTCAAACACCTCTTAAAATACATTCGTATCATGTGATGGATTATGTGTTATTAAAAAACCAGTCATTATTAGATAAAAAGAAAACGTTAAATAAGATAATTAATGAAGTGAAGCAAGTAAATGGTGAGTTTGTTCCTGTTTTTCATAATTATACCTTTAGCGATATTGAACGTTGGCAAGGATTTAAAGAATTGTTTAATATTATTTTAGAATCAGGACATGAAAATTAATGGTATAACAGATGTTTTTTTTGATTTAGACCATACCCTTTGGGATTTTGATAAAAACTCCGAGTTAACATTCGATAAGATTTTCAAAATGAATGCAATAAACATTAATTTGAAAGAGTTTTTATCACATTATCGCGATATCAACTTTCAATATTGGAAGTTATATAGAGATGCTGAAATTAAAAAAGAAGTATTGCGTTTTGGTCGTTTAAAAGACACATTTACAGCAACAAACGTGCATGTTGATGATGCCATGATTGAGAAATTATCAAACGATTATATTACCTATTTAACCGATAATAATTATTTATTTGAGAATACCATTGAAATTCTAGATTATTTAAGTTTGAAGTATAACCTGCATATTATTTCAAACGGATTTGAAGAAGTTCAGTATAGAAAATTAACAAAATCAAACATTCACCATTATTTTAAAACAATTACAAATGGTGAAGATATTGGTATAAAAAAACCACATCCACAAATTTTTCATTATGCTTTAGAAAAAGCGCAAACAGAAGTAACTAGAAGCATCATGATAGGTGATGGTTATGAAGCAGATATTGAAGGTGCTTTAAATGTAGGAATGGATGTTATTTATTTTGATACCAATAACATGAAAAATGAAACAACCGTTAAACAAATTAAAGGCTTAATAGAATTAAAAAAATACTTATAAAGTGTATCTTTACAACAAGAGTTAAAATTATAAATTAAAAAAATGAAAGCTAAATATATTGCAATACTTCTAATGTTCTTTACAGCATCAAGTCTGTTTTCACAATCTAAATTAAACAATTATAAATATGTAATTGTACCAAATAAATACGATTTTTTAAAAGAAAACGACCAATACCAATTAAATTCTTTAACCGAATTTTTATTTAATAAATATGGTTTTAAGGCACTAATGGAAGGTAGTAAATACCCAGACGATTTGGTTAAAAACAGATGTTTAGCATTAAAATCTAATTTAATAAAAGATTCAGGTATGTTTAAAACGAAGTTGGCAATAGAACTTAAAAATTGTGACGACCAAGTTGTTTTTACTTCTGATATAGGTGAAAGTAGAGAAAAAGAATATAATCGAGCGTATACAGAAGCATTGCGTGCAGCTTTTGAATCTGTTGAAGCTTTAAATTATAAATACGAACCAAGTACTTCGGTTGCAACAACAACAATTATAGAAGAGAAAGTAATAGCTAACGAAGTTTCAAAAGAAATACAGCAATTAAAAGAAGAAATTCAAAACCTAAAAAAGGAAAAAGAAACTGTAATAGCAGATAAAGTTGAAACAAAAGTAGAAACCGTAACAGAAACTCCTGTTAAGGAAGTTATAGTGAAAGAACCTGTAATTGTTAACACACCTGTAAACGAAGTGCCAACAGGTGTTTTATATGCACAAGTAATAGAAAATGGGTTTCAATTAGTTGATAGTACACCCAAAGTAGTTTACAAAATAAAAAAAACAGGTATTGCTGATGTTTTTTTAGTAGAAAACAAAAACGCTACGCTATACAAAAAAGTTAATAACTGGATTTTAGAATATTATGAAAACAATGTTTTAAAACAGGAAGTGCTTAATATCAAGTTTTAATAAACATTACGTTTTTTGTCGTTAAAGTATTAAGCTGAAATAAATTTTCCCATTTAACAACACACAACTTAACAACAAGCTAATACCCATATTTATCTTTCCAACGCTGTCTTAAAAACGCTCTATCGGTATTTTCTCTAGCGTTGTTTCCAGGGTCGTAAAGCTTTGTATTTTTTAAGGCATCGGGCATAAACTCTTGGTTGGCAAAGTTATTTTCGTAATTATGTGCGTATTGATAGTTTTCGCCATAACCAAGCTCTTTCATAAGTTTGGTTGGTGCATTTCTAATATCTAAAGGCACCGATAAATCACCCGTTTCACGCACCAATTGTTGTGCTTTGCCAATAGCTGTGTAAGATGCGTTACTTTTTGGCGAACAAGCCAAATAAGTAGCACATTGACTTAATAAAATTCTAGATTCTGGATAACCAATAGTAGCAACTGCCTGAAATGTGTTATTTGCAATAACCAATGCCGTTGGGTTGGCATTACCAATATCTTCGCTTGACAGAATTAATAAACGTCTAGCAATAAATTTTACATCTTCACCACCTTCAATCATGCGAGCTAACCAATACACGGCAGCATTTGGGTCGCTACCACGAATAGATTTTATAAAAGCCGAAATAATATCATAATGCTGTTCGCCAGTTTTATCATAGCGTGCTGTGTTGTTTTGAATTTTTTGTGATACTAATGCATCAGTAATCGTAATATCATCCGAGTCTTCAGAATTCACTATTAATTCAAAAATATTCAACAGTTTTCTAGCATCACCACCAGAAAGCCTTAAAATAGCAGTTGTTTCTTCAAGTTTTATGTTTTTTTTAGATAAATGTACATCCGTTTCAATAGCGCGTTTTAAAAGCGTCTCTAAATCATTTTTGTTAAACGCATTTAAAATATAAACTTGGCAACGCGATAAAAGTGCAGGAATAACCTCAAAACTAGGGTTTTCGGTAGTTGCCCCAATTAGCGTAATCCAACCCTTTTCAACAGCTTGTAGTAATGAATCTTGTTGCGATTTACTAAACCTATGTATTTCATCAATAAACAAAATAGGGTTTTTAGTAGTAAATAAACCACCACTTTGTTTAGCCTTATCAATAACATCCCGAATATCTTTAACGCCCGAATTTATGGCACTCAAAGCGAAAAAAGGTCTGCCAGATTCCGATGCTATAATATTAGCCAAGGTTGTTTTACCAGTACCCGGCGGACCCCAAAAAATCATCGACGGAATCAAACCTTGTTTTATATGTTGCGTTAACGTACCATGTGTACCAACTAAGTGGGTTTGACTCACATAGTCGGCTAAAGTTTTGGGTCTTAAACGTTCTGCTAAAGGCTCATTCATATTGTAAAATTAACTATTTCTTGTTAAAACTTGAATCTCATTTTAATTAAGTTTTATTTATATGGCATGTCCCCGAAAAAAATCGGGGTCGCGCTTTCGCTACTCAATCTTTTTGTTTTTTTTAGTAAAACAAAAAGGATTTCAAACAAACCGCTCAATCGCTCATGCACCCAACTGCCATTTTAGCATTTATACAAAATTGGTTAACTATTTGCTATCTTTATTTTTATGAATAACCAAGATCCTTTTAAATTTTCAACTGGTGTTATAGCCTACCCAATCTTTTTTGTACTAACCATTTGGTTGGTGTATTGGTTTGAAGTACGTTTTGGGTATCATTTTAATAAATTTGGTATTTATCCGCAAACATTACATGGGTTGTCTGGCGTGGTATTAAGTCCGTTTATACACGGTAGCATTTCCCATCTATATCATAATACCATACCACTTTTCGTATTGTCAACGGCATTATTCTATTTTTACAGGCAAATCGCTTGGAAAGTATTACTATATGGTATTATAGTGTCTGGGTTTTTAACATGGAGTATTGGTAGACCATCATACCATATTGGAGCAAGCGGACTTATTTACGTTTTAGTAAGTTTCATATTTTTTAAAGGTGTTATAGCAAAACATTATAGGCTTATAGCATTATCACTTTTAGTTGTTTTCCTTTACGGAAGTATGATTTGGTATGCATTACCACTTGAAGATGGCGTATCATGGGAAGGCCATCTTTCAGGTTTAATAACAGGCTTATTATTTGCTTTTTTATTCAAAAAATCAATTGCTAAACCTAATAAGTTTGAATGGGAAACACCAAACTATAATGACTCTAACGACCCATTCTTAAAGCATTTTGATGAAAACGGCAATTTCATTGAAAAAATAGAACCTAAAGAGGAACAAAATCAATCAGATATAAATTACATTTTTAAAGAGAAAAGTAGCGATAATTTATAATTATTAGTTGTCAATTGTCAATCTTTGTCTAACCACTTCATACAAAAAAGCGCCACAAGCAACCGAAACATTTAAAGATTCAATATCTCCAAGTATAGGCAATTTTGCTTTAGCATCAACCACCTTTAAAATTGAAGGATTTATACCTCTATCCTCCGAACCCATAATAATAGCACAAGGTTCAGTAAAAGTAACATCGTATAAGGTATTATCTGTTTTTTCGGTAGCAGCAATCACTTTAATACCTGACGATTGCATGTAAAATACAGCATCTTTTATGTGGTCCACTTTACAAACAGGTACTTTAAAAACAGCACCTGCACTTGTTTTAATAGTATCACCATTTACAGGAGCGCCACCTTTTTTCTGGATAATAATTCCAGAAACACCAGTACATTCAGCAGTACGTATAATGGCTCCAAAATTTCTAACATCGCTTAATTGATCTAATAATAAAAACAAAGGTATTTTTCCAGATTCTATAACATTGAGTACTAGTGTTTCTAAATCATAAAATGCAATAGGTGAAATTTGAGCAACAGCACCTTGATGGTTTTTATTGGTAAGTCTGTTAAGTTTTTCAACAGGCACATATGATATGTTTATAGAATTTTTGTTTAATAATGACTCTAGTTCACTAAAAAGATCACCTTTTAAACCCTTTTGCAAAAAAACTTTATCAATAGTTTCTCCAGCATTTATAGCTTCAATTACAGCTCGTATTCCAAAAATTTGTGTTTGGTTTTCCATGGGTTAAAGGTATAAAAAAAGCCGAAGAAATTATTTTCTTCGGCTTTATAAAATGTAAAAATGAAAACTAATTAATGCTCATCATCAGCAAAACCAGTTCTTTTGTAACCTTTCATAGTATAAATAGTTCCAGGATCATCTGAAAATTCGATATCAAAAGATATTCCATCTGTTGGATTTCCAGCAGGGGTTATTACATCACCTTTTGTTATCTTACCATTTGTAATATTAACAGTAATTTGGTATCCATCAAAATCACTAGCTAAGTTATTCCCGGAAAAAGTTAGAGCAGACAGATTTACAGGTGTTTTGGCTAAAAATTCCCAAATATGACCATTGTCATTTATCCACATTTCATTTGCACTATTTGAGGCTGTGTTATAGGTAGTGATTAATGAATAATCAAGTGCTAAATTTTGCCCTACGAAGGTTTGAACATACCAATCACCAGCCATAGCTTCAACTTTAGAACCTCCTACATCATTATCTTCAACTTCATCACATGAAGTCAAACTTAGAAACATTATCAGTGTTAATGCTCCTAAAACAGATTTAATTTTTATATTTTTCATATAGTATTTTTTTATAATTGAACTTGTTTTAATTGTATTTTAAATACACCAGAAGATGCAGTGCCATATGTAGATGTGAATGTTATTGTTTTTGTTGTAGCATCAACAACCATATTAGACATATTTAATGTGATTCCAAAGGCTGCAATTGGTCCAGGGGTAAATGAAAAGCTATTTGTAGCTAAATCGTTTACTGTTATTGTTGCGTCTGATGTAGCATAATTAGAACCATATCCTCGGCCTATGTCATAATATCCTCCAACGGCATCTGAAATTGCATATTTATTTGTACCTATTTTTTTAATAAATACATAATTCAAAGCTGAATATTGAGCCGTAACAGAAAATGATGGACCTCTTTGAACATCAGAGGAATAAAGACCTGATATATCAGAAGTTAAATTACCAGTAGATGGTTTTACCCAAATTGTTTTAGTTGCAGTACCTGGAAATCCATCTTTATTGATTGCGGAGTAAGTAACAAAATATAAATCTGGTGAATCAGTGCCAAAATCTCCTCCAAAATAAACTCCTTTAGAGAAAGATGTTGTGGTTTCAATCACTGCGCCACCTTCTGTAGAAACAGCACCTGCATCAGTATAAGTATCACCTTGATTCAAAAATAGAACATCTGGACCATTTAGTGTAATTATAGGGTAATTTGTAATACTTGAAACACCGTCTGTGTTATCAATAGTACATGAAGTAAAAACTCCAAGAAGTACTAACAAAAATATACTTAAATTTTTCATTTTTTTTTCTTTTAATTAATTTAAATCAAACCAAACAGGTTCAGTAATTGAAATTATTGAACTAGGAGCATTTGAGTTTCTCTGTAATTCTGTTGAAGGATACTCAAATCTTCTAGGAAATTTACCTCCTGTTTTTCCTTCTACAGAATAAGCAAACTCTCCTTGAACATAAGAAGCACTAGTTTGAGATATAGCAGATTTTTTAGGTATCCCAGTTCTATTGTGCTCAAAAAATGCTTCATAACCATTTCCAGGGAAACAAGATATCCATTTTTGAGTTAAAATAGCTTTTAAATTTTGAGAACTTGTACCGTTAGGGTATGCATAGTTGCCAGTTAAAAGTGAACCAGAAGTTAAGTTCCAACGACTGAAAGATGCATTTACAGCTTCATCATATAGTGATTTAGCTTTAGTTCCTGAACCATATCTAACATCTGCTTCGGCTTGTAAAAATAAACTTTCCGATTTTGAAATAAAGTATAATGGATCTGTAGCTGTAAGTATAACTACAGAGGCATTACTAGATCCTTCATCAAAATTACCTTGAACTTGAAAAGTTGTTCCATTGTAGTATTTGGCTAACCTAGCATCTGAATTTGCAGAAAGAAAGCCGCCTAGTGTTTGACTTGCACGCAGGTTAGTTCCAACATTTAGTTGGCGTCTATCAGATTCATACAAAGGATTACTTTTACTATCTTCATTCGCAAATTGAGTTATAGCAGCGTCAGTAGATAAAAATTCAACACCTGATGATAATAATGCATTTATACCATTCTGTGCTATTGTAGGTCTAACTTGAGATTGTCTCATATATAGTTTTAATAACAATGTGTTTGCAAATTGTTTCCATTTATCCATATCACCTCCAAAAATTAAATCAGTACTTCCAGGTGAATTTTCTATTGGGGATTCAAGGAAATTTTTGCCTAAAGCTTCGGTTAAATCGGCAACCATTTTATCATATACAACATCAGGTTGTTCAAATTTAGGATTTAAAATTGCTGTGTTGTTAGCTTCAGAATATGGTATTGATCCAAAAATATCTACTAAAATTTGAGAAGTATGCACTTCAAGCGTAGTAGCTATTAAATAATAATTCCAGTTTTTTTCAGATAAAGCATTAGCTTTTATGTTTTTAACATCGGTTAAAGCATCATACATAGCAAACCAAAAACCAGTAATCAATGAATTTGAAGAGTTTAAGGAATAATCATCAATTACTTTGTATTGATTGGCTACAGCACTTTGTGTCCAATATTGACTCCAAAAACCTCCAGCTATTGCTAAATAAGATCCAGTAGCACCTCCAATACCTGTAATAGCAGCGGGTAACTCTGCAGACATAGGAACTTGGTCTGGGCTTAATAAATCTGGGTCTTTATTTATGTCTAAATCAGTATTACAAGAAGTAAATACTAATAAACTAGTTAAAAGTAAACTAGCTATATTTTTAGTTATATTTTTCATTTGTACAATAATTTAAATTTAGAATGTGAATTTTATACTTGTGCCATAAGATCTTTGTGAAGGATTCGTTGCAAACTCACCAAATTCACTTCGTAAACCATTACCATAAGTAGTGGTTTCAGGGTCAACAAACGTATTGTTTGAAGGAGTCCATAAGAATAAATTTTGCCCGTAAACTGAGAATGTTAAATCTGTAAATCCCCATTTATTTACAAGGCTTGTTGGTACAGAATAAGATAACGATAAATCTCTTAGTCTAACAAAAGTTTTGTTAATTATATGTTCTCCTTCAATTGCTGCATTTTGAGAATCATTATAGAAAGCTGTAACATCATCATAAGCAACAGGAGTTGTGTTTTCAACATAACCACCAGCACCATCAGACACTACAGAGTTTGGTATAATAAAAGGATTTCTTCCGTTGTATGTGGTTTCTACGGCATTACCAACAAAATAACTTAATCTTTTTGTATATGAGTACATTTGACCTCCTTGTTTCCAATCTAAGCCCATAGACAATCTAAAGTTTTTATATTTAAATGTGTTTTTAAAACCAAGAATAAAATCTCTTTGAGATGTACCTGCGTAACCTTCTTGTCCGCTGTAAGTATAATAACCTGTATCTGGATTAGCTATATATTCTCCAGTATCAGTTTTGTCTGGTGTTGGTGTATAAAACACACCTAAAGGTTTGCCTTCCTCAGCATAGAAATTCGTGTCATAAGCGTTGTAAATCAGTATTTTACTGGTTTCGCCTTCAGTTGCTTCAATTCGAACTTTATCTACATTACTCATGTTTTTTGTAAAAGTAAAAGTAGCATCCCAAGTAAAACTATCTGTAACAATTGGTTTTATACCTAATGATATTTCTACACCTTTATTTGTTAGATCAACGAAATTACCTGTAACTGTACTATAACCAGTAGAACTGGCTACAGGAGAGTCTACAATTAAATCTTTTGTTTTTCGATTGTAGTAAGTGAAATCAAGGTTAATTCTATTATTAAAAAGCCTTGTTTCAGTCCCAATTTCAATCTCATCAGTAATTTCAGGTTTTAAACTTTGATTTTCAATTCTTCCAAATATTTCATAACCATTTACACCTCCAAAAGGATAAGTAATACTTCCATAATAAGCTGCGTTTGTTGATTGTCCAGCTGTAGCAAATATTTGATAAGCACCTGTATCATTACCAATTCTAGCCCAACCTAATCTAAGTTTTGAAAAAACAGTATTATTATCCGCTAAAATTGCTGCAAATGAAGCTGAAGGATAGAAATAGCTATTCTTTTCAAAGGGAAGTGACGATGATGAATCATTTCTAGCAGTTAGTGTTAAATAATATTTTTCTAGATAACCTAATTCAACTTGACTGTAAGCACCAAAAACGCGTTTTACAGCATTACTTTGTGATATAGTTGGTGTACTAGCTGAATTTGATAATTCATAGTAATCAGGTAAATCTAAATCTGTCACAGTAACACCCAATACATCCGAATTAGTTTCATTGAAATTGACACCAAGTAGCGCATTAATAGATAATTTATCATTAATTTTCGCATTATAATTTAGATTAAAATAGGTATCAAATTGTCTTGAAGTATACTTTGCTTCTTGTACACCACCTACAACTCCGTTTGCATTTGCCAAATCTTGGGGAGAACCAGGCACATATTCTATAATAGATCCATACCTTTTCACTGTTTGGTTATCTATATCTGTACTCAACTGATAAGTAGCAGAAAATTTATCATTAAATAAGTAAGTGAAATTAGCATTTCCATAAAACCTGTCTTTTTCAATATCTACCACATTGCTAGCTAAAGTAATGTAGGGATTTGAAGCATAAGGTGTATAAAAATAACTAGGAGTATTCCAAAGTGAAGATAAATCTTTCATATCTACGATACTAACATCATTAGGCATTTGTATCATTTCTTGAATTAATGATTTTCCGAAACTTGCATCATCACCTTGACCAGTAGGTACAGCACCTTGTTTTATATGACCATAATTTGCACTAAACCTAGCTTTGAATTTATCACTTCCAGTCCCAGCGTTAATTCCAAAGTTGTTTTTTGTGAACGAATCTTGGTCTGATGGGATAACCCCGTCTGTATCAACACGTGAAAAAGTAAAAGATACATCTGAGTTCTCATTGCTACCACTTATTCCTATTGAATTATTATAGGAATAACCGCGGTTATAAAAATCTCTTACATTATTTTCCAAAGGGATATAAGCCTTAATCAATTGTTGATTATTAATAATTCTACTCCATGGTTTAACTAAACCGTTGAAGGCTGGTCCCCAAGAACCGTTTTCATTACTTTGAGCAGTAGATCCTTCACCTTGAACATTAGAATAAGAAACACCTGCCCAACCAGTTCCAAATTCTTGTTGAAAATGAGGTACACGGGCAACTTCCTGTAAGTCTATACTTGACGAAACATTCACTTTTAACTTATTTTTACCTCTTTTAGTGTTGATTACAATTACCCCATTAGCTCCCCTAGAACCATAAAGTGAAGTTGCTGCTGCACCTTTTAAAAAGTTTATACTTTCAATGTTATTTGGATCTATGTCATTAAGACCAGAACCAGCATCAAATGAACTTGTTGACCCAATACTACTTCTATTGGTGTCAAGAATAGGAGATCCATCTATAATGTATAGAGGAGAGTTTGATCCAGTAATAGAGCTAATACCTCTAAATATAACCTTTGTTGAAGCACCTGGTTGTGCAGGAGATGAAATGTCAACACCTGCTACTTTACCAGACAAACTTTGTAATGGATTGCCAGTTGAGACTTCAGTAAGTTCTTCACTAGTTACTTTTGTAGCTGCGTAACTAAGAGATCTAGCTTGTCTTTGAGTTCCAAAGGCAGTGATCACAACTTCTTCTAAAGATTGAGCATCTTCGCTGAGAGTTACATTAATTAAATTAGATGAACCAACTTTTGTTTCTTTGGTAGTATACCCAACAAAGCTAATTACTAGAGTTTCCCCTTGTTTTGCTTTAATTGAATATTTTCCATCGAAATCTGTTGATGTACCTGAAGCAGTACCTTTAACTAAGACAGTTGCTCCAGGAAGCGGTAAACCAGAACCATCTGATACTGTACCTGAAATTGTCTTTTCTTGTGCGAACGTTAGTTGCACGACAAACGCTAGTAGTAGCGTTAGAATTCCACTAAACTTTGTTTTCATTTTATAATTATTTGAATTAGTCAATGTCAAAAATCATAATAAAAAGTTAATAAAACAATAAATAATGGTTAAAATTTACTGTTTTACTCTAAATTTTAAGAAAACGGCAAAAAATAATTAAAAATTAGCGGTTAAACTGAGGTGTATTTTATAATTAGACAGCTTAAATGGGGTATTCTCAATTTTACTATTAGCGAAATTAAATTTTAATAAACCTGAATTAGTTAAAACTCCAAATCCAAATCCAAATCCAATTAATTTTTCTTGATTATTAGTTATTTTATTTTCAAAATAAGCAGTATCTATTATTGTATGAACGTACATATAGTTATTTAATTGATATCTATACTCAGTATTTATTAATCCAAAAAGAGAAGCGTATATACTGTTTTCTTCAAAACCTCTTATGGAGTTTATGCCTCCAAAGCGAAATAATTCATTTTCTAAATAATTATTTGAGGTTAAAAAAGCACTATTCAACCTAAAAAAAAGACTGTTTTTTGCATTTAGATTAAATATTTTAAATGCATCAATGCTAATTTGAGACTGTTTTTCCTTAATATTTGTTTGAATTCTGTTTCCTAAATTCGTTTCAATGTAAAATTTCGAGTTAATAGGAAAAATGTATGAGCTTGATTGTGGGTTTAAAAACTCATAGGCCAATGTTGTGTAATTGGTTTTGTAATCAAATACAGTTAAGCTGGTGTTTGTGTTTAGTAAATTGTTTGATTGAATAGATTGAACTCCTGCATATACTTTGTGCTTAGGGCTTATTTGATAATGTAATTTAACTGCTTGATTAACGGTGTTAAATGTTGAATCTTTTTTGAAAATTCGTAGAGATACATCAAATCCAATAGGTGATTTAAACAAATATGGTAAACTTAAGTTGGTTTCAAATGTTTTTTGGTCGTTTTCATCACTTTTATAGAGTAGTCTGAAAGATTCACCATAATTTAAATTATTTGTAAGATTTAAATTTAAATAGCCATCAAATTGTATTTTGTTGGTATCTTCATTAGTTCCAAAACCTAAAAAGCCATCAAAAGTATTACTTCTGGTTTTTTGAAGATACAAGTACAGGGTTGTAGAGTCTTTAGAAAATAAGACTTCGGGAGGTTTTACTTCACTAGCAAATCTTAAATTAGATAAACGTTCGGTTTTTATTTTAATCTCGTTTAAGTTTAAAGTTTGTTGCGATTTAATTTTTAGGTAATATTTTAGGTAGGAGCGAGGAAATTTTTCGTAACCTTTTATAATAATGTCGCTTATTAATCGCTTTTGTTTTGTTGATGTTGTTATTAGGTTAGCTTTTAAATAGTTGGTGTCTGTTATTTCAATATTAGATAATTTTAATTTTGAAAACGGAAATCCTTTTTCTGAAATTTTTAAATTGATAAGGTTTAAAGTAGTTTCAATTGTGTTAAATGCTATAACAAAATAGGTGTCAAATACTTTGTCAGAAACAATATTTAATAGCTTTGAATCAACTTGTAGATTGTCATAATATATATGTATAAATTCATATTTGTTTTTTAAATGGAGTTGAGCTAAAAAAACAGAATCGTTAAGTTTTGCGATTTGGTTTAATTCGTTTTCAATGTAACCTGCTTTCAAAAGTGTTTTTTGTAGTGAATCTATTTCATTTTTGATAGCGCTATAATTAGGATGCGTTTTATTGTATTCATATGAATTAATAATAGTTGTTTCAAGCGCATTATTACCTTCAATACTAAGTTTTAAGTTTTGGCTAAATAGTTTAGCAGAAACGCATACATATATAATAAAGTATAAAGCTATTGTTTTTTGCACGATAAAAGACAGCTGTTTTGTGATGTAAATCTAACGGAAAACTTACACTAATAACATTAGTAATAAAAAAATATTATAAATGATGTGAAAATTAATGAATTAGGATTTGAATTTTACATTTTAATTTCTACCTTTGCAGCCCTCTTAAAAGAGGATTATTAAATTTATATATAATATATATGCCAACAATTTCACAATTAGTACGAATAGGAAGAGCCAAAATAACCAAGAAGAGTAAATCGGCTGCTTTAGATTCGTGTCCACAACGTCGTGGGGTTTGTACGCGTGTTTACACTACTACACCTAAAAAACCTAACTCAGCAATGCGTAAAGTTGCTCGTGTTAGATTAACAAATGGTAATGAGGTAAATGCATACATCCCAGGTGAAGGTCACAATCTGCAAGAGCACTCGATAGTATTGGTTAGAGGTGGAAGAGTAAAAGATTTACCAGGGGTTAGATATCATATCGTTCGTGGTGCTTTAGACACAGCAGGTGTAGCAGGTAGAACACAACGTAGATCTAAGTATGGAGCAAAACGTCCAAAACCAGGACAAGCACCAGTAGCTCCAACAAAAGGTAAGAAAAAGTAATTAAAACTTTTAAGAAGAAGACATGAGAAAAAGAGCAGCAAAAAAGAGACCGCTTTTGCCAGATCCACGTTTTAACGATCAGTTAGTAACTCGTTTCGTTAACATGATGATGTGGGATGGAAAGAAGTCTGTGGCTTTTAAAGTATTTTACGATGCGATTGACATTGTAGAGTCGAAAAAAACAAACGAAGAAAAGACAGCTTTAGAAACATGGAAAGATGCTTTATCAAATGTGATGCCTCACGTAGAAGTACGTAGTCGTCGTGTTGGTGGTGCAACATTCCAAATTCCAATGCAAATTCGTCCAGATCGTAAAGTTTCAACAGCAATGAAATGGTTAATTAGCTATTCACGTAAAAGAAACGAAAAATCTATGGCGCAACGTTTAGCTTCTGAAATTTTAGCAGCAGCTAAAGAAGAAGGTGCAGCGGTTAAGAAAAGAGTTGATACTCACAAAATGGCAGAAGCTAACAAAGCATTCTCTCACTTTAGATTTTAATACGACATGGCAAGAGATTTAAAATATACAAGAAATATAGGTATCGCTGCTCATATTGATGCTGGTAAAACAACAACAACAGAGCGTATACTTTATTATACAGGAGTTTCACATAAAATTGGTGAAGTGCACGATGGTGCTGCAACTATGGACTGGATGGAGCAAGAGCAAGAGCGTGGTATTACTATCACATCGGCTGCTACAACTTGTGAGTGGACATTTCCAAGAGAAAATGGAGAGCCAACTGCAGATGCTATGGCATACCATTTTAATATTATTGATACGCCAGGTCACGTTGATTTTACTGTTGAAGTAAATCGTTCATTACGTGTTTTAGATGGTTTGGTATTTTTATTTAGTGCAGTTGATGGTGTTGAGCCACAATCTGAAACTAACTGGAGACTTGCTGATAACTATAAAGTGCCACGTATTGGTTTCGTAAATAAAATGGACCGTCAAGGGGCTAATTTTATGGAAGTTTGTCAACAAGTAAAAGATATGTTGAAATCTAACGCGGTGCCAATCGTTTTAAACATTGGTGACGAAATCGATTTTAAAGGTATTGTTGATTTAGTAAAAAACAGAGCAATCGTTTGGCATGATGAAACACAAGGGGCAACTTTTGATGTTATCGAAATTCCAGAAGAATTGAAAGCTGAAGCAAAAATGCTTCGTGGTAAACTTATTGAAGAAGTTGCTGCTTACGATGAAAATTTGCTTGAAAAATATATGGAAGATGAAGATTCAATTACAGAAGACGAAGTGCATGCTGCGCTTAGAGCTGCTGTAATGGATATGTCTATCATTCCAATGATTTGTGGATCATCATTCAAAAATAAAGGTGTACAATTCTTATTAGATGCCGTATGTCGTTATTTGCCTTCTCCAATGGATAAAGAAGGTATTGTAGGTGTTAATCCAGATACAGAAAAAGAAGAATTACGTAAACCATCTGTAAGCGAGCCTTTCGCAGCATTGGCATTCAAAATTGCAACCGATCCTTATGTTGGTCGTTTAGCATTCTTCCGTGCTTACTCAGGTCGTTTAGATGCAGGTTCTTATATTTTGAACAACCGTTCAGGAAACAAGGAGCGTATTTCTCGTATCTACCAAATGCATGCTAATAAACAAAATGCTATCGATTTTATTGAAGCAGGAGATATTGGAGCAGCAGTAGGTTTTAAAGATATTAAAACAGGAGATACACTTTCTGCTGAAAAACATCCTATTGTTTTAGAATCTATGAACTTCCCTGATCCCGTAATTGGTATCGCAGTTGAGCCTAAAACAAAAGCAGATGTTGATAAATTAGGTATGTCTTTAGCAAAGTTAGCTGAAGAAGATCCAACATTTACAGTTAGAACTGATGAGGCTTCAGGGCAAACAATCATATCTGGTATGGGTGAGCTTCACTTAGATATTATTGTTGACCGTTTACGTCGTGAATTTAAAGTTGAAGTAAACCAAGGTGCGCCTCAAGTAGAGTACAAAGAAGCTATTACGCGTAAAGCTGATCATAGAGAGGTTTACAAAAAACAATCTGGTGGTCGTGGTAAATTTGCTGATATCGTATTTACCTTAGAACCAGCTGAAGAAGGTAAAACAGGTTTAGAGTTTATTTCTGCAATTAAAGGTGGTAACGTTCCTAAAGAATTTATCCCTTCTATTGAAAAAGGATTTAAAGCAGCCATGAAAAATGGTCCATTAGCAGGTTACGAAGTTGATGCCATGAAAGTAACATTAACAGACGGTTCTTACCATGATGTGGATTCGGATGCATTGTCTTTTGAATTAGCGGCTAAATTAGGTTTTAAAGCAGTAGCAAAAGCAGCAAAAGCTGTAATTATGGAACCTATTATGAAACTGGAAGTTATTACACCAGAAGAAAATATGGGTGACATTGTAGGCGATTTAAATAGACGTCGCGGACAAGTAAATGATATGGGTGATAGAGCAGGAGCAAAAACTGTAAAAGCACACGTACCATTATCTGAAATGTTTGGTTATGTAACTACATTAAGAACATTATCATCAGGTCGTGCAACATCAACTATGGAATTTTCACATTATGCTGAAACGCCTTCAAACATATCTGAAGCAGTTATTAAAGCAGCAAAAGGCGTTGAAGCTTAAAATTTAAGAAAATGAGTCAAAAAATCAGAATAAAATTAAAATCTTACGATCACAATTTGGTAGATAAGTCTGCTGATAAGATTGTAAAAACTGTAAAAAGTACAGGTGCGGTGGTAACAGGTCCTATTCCATTACCAACAAACAAGAAAATTTTCACTGTTTTACGTTCTCCTCACGTAAATAAAAAGGCTAGAGAACAATTTCAATTAAGCTCATACAAGCGTTTATTGGATATTTATTCTTCGTCTTCAAAAACAATTGATGCTTTAATGAAACTTGAATTACCAAGTGGTGTTGAAGTAGAAATTAAAGTGTAAGTAGTAACAGAAACATGTCCTTAACGATGGTTAAGGAAAAACGGTAAAATACAATTCAAGGCTGAAACGTATTTTTAGCCTTGAATTTTTTTTAAATAAATAGTAATAATAAATAAATAATAATTATGTCTGGGTTAATTGGAAAAAAAATCGGTATGACCAGCATTTTCGATGAAAATGGAAAAAACATTCCATGTACAGTAATCGAAGCTGGACCATGTATCGTTACCCAAGTCAGAACTGAAGAAGTTGATGGCTACAAAGCTGTTCAATTAGGTTTCGATGACGCGACAGAAAAAAGTGCTACTAAAGCTGACCAAGGTCATGCTAAAAAAGCAGGAACTTCTGTAAAACGCAAAATCGTAGAATTCAAAGGTTTTGAGGAGGAGTACAAATTAGGTGATGCAATCACTGTTGAGCACTTCATTGAAGGTGAATTTGTTGATATCTCTGGGATATCAAAAGGAAAAGGATTCCAAGGTGTTGTTAAACGTCATGGGTTTGGTGGTGTAGGTCAAGCTACTCACGGTCAACATAATCGTTTAAGAGCTCCTGGTTCTGTTGGTGCGGCATCGTATCCTGCTAGAGTTTTTAAAGGAATTCGTATGGCTGGTAGAATGGGTGGAGACTCAGTAAAAGTTGAAAATTTAAGAGTTTTAAAAGTAGTAGCAGATAAAAATCTGTTAGTAGTTAAAGGTTGTGTGCCTGGACATAAAAACTCTTATGTAATTATTAGAAAATAATGAAAGTAGCAGTTTTAGATATAAACGGAAAAGATACAGGTAGAAAAGCAGAGCTTTCTAAAGATGTATTTGCTATAGAGCCTAATAATCACGCAGTATACTTGGATGTTAAACAATATTTAGCAAACCAAAGACAAGGAACTCACAAAGCTAAAGAGCGTGCTGAGATTTCTGGAAGTACTCGTAAGCTTAAAAAGCAAAAAGGAACTGGTACAGCGAGAGCTGGTAGTATTAAGTCTGGTGTATTCAAAGGTGGTGGTCGTATGTTCGGTCCAAGACCAAGAAATTATAGCTTCAAGCTTAATAAAAATTTAAAGCGTTTAGCACGTAAATCAGCTTTAAGTATCAAAGCAGGTGAGCAATCAATTGTTGTGTTAGAAGACTTCAATTTTGAAGCTCCAAAAACTAAGAATTTTACTGCTGTTTTAAAGGCTTTAAACTTAGAAAACAAAAAATCTTTGTTTGTGTTGGGTGCTTCAAATAATAATGTATATTTGTCGTCACGCAATTTAAAAGGCTCAGAAGTTATAACCGCTTCAGAATTAAATACTTACAAGATTTTAAATGCAAATCAAGTAGTGCTTTTAGAAGGAGCTTTAGAAGGAATTGAAACAAATTTAAGTAAATAGAAACCATGAGTATCTTAATTAAACCTATAATCACAGAAAAAGCAACAGCTAATAGCGAGTTAAATAACTGCTATACTTTTGCGGTGAATACTAAGGCGAACAAGGTAGAAATCAAAAAAGCGGTAGAAGCTGCTTATGGTGTTTCTGTTGAAAAAGTTCGTACTATAAATGTCCGTCCAGAAAGAAGAACCCGTTATACAAAAACAGGTATTCAACATGGTAAAACAAATGCTGTTAAAAAAGCAATTGTACAACTGGCGGAAGGTGAAATGATTGATTTATACAGTAACATGTAATTAAAGACTAATGTCAGTAAGAAAATTAAAACCAATCACACCAGGACAGCGATTTAGAGTAGTAAATGGATTTGACGCCATTACTACTGATAAGCCGGAAAAGAGTTTACTCGTTCCGAACAAAAGGTCTGGTGGTAGAAACAGTCAAGGAAAAATGACCATGCGCTACATAGGTGGTGGTCATAAAAGAAAGTATCGTATTATCGATTTTAAACGTGACAAAGCTGGAATTCCAGCAGAAGTTAAGTCTATCGAATATGATCCAAACAGAACAGCTTTTATCGCATTATTAAATTATCAAGATGGCGAAAAAAGATATGTAATTGCTCAAAATGGTTTACAAGTAGGGCAAACCGTGGTTTCAGGAGAGAATGTTGCTCCAGAAATTGGTAATGCCATGCCGCTTAGCCAAATTCCATTAGGAACTATTATTTCTTGTGTAGAGTTACGTCCAGGGCAAGGAGCTATTATGGCTCGTAGTGCTGGTGCTTTTGCTCAATTAATGGCAAGAGATGGTAAATTTGCAACAATTAAATTACCTTCTGGTGAGACAAGATTAATTCTTGTTAACTGTTTAGCAACGGTAGGTGTTGTTTCTAATTCAGATCATCAATTATTAGTATCTGGTAAGGCAGGTAGAACAAGATGGTTAGGTAGAAGACCACGTACTAGACCAGTAGTTATGAACCCTGTAGATCACCCAATGGGAGGTGGTGAAGGTAAATCATCTGGAGGACATCCACGTTCTAGAAAAGGTATACCAGCTAAAGGTTATAGAACTCGTTCTAAAAAGAATGCAAGTAATAAATATATTGTAGAACGTAGAAAGAAATAAGACATGGCAAGATCATTAAAAAAAGGACCTTACGTTCATTATAAATTAGAGAAAAAAGTGGCTGACAATGTTGAAGCTAACAAAAAAACCGTAATCAAAACTTGGTCTAGAGCCTCTATGATTACACCAGATTTTGTTGGACAAACAATTGCAGTACACAATGGCCGTCAATTTGTACCTGTTTATGTGACAGAAAATATGGTAGGTCATAAATTAGGAGAATTTTCACCAACACGTTCATTCCGTGGACATGCAGGTGCTAAAAATAAAGGTAAAAAGTAGTAAGCTATGGGAAGTCGTAAAAAACAAATGGCAGACGCTATTAAGGAAGGTAACAAGCAAGTTGCTTTTGCTAAACTTAATAATTGTCCTACGTCACCGAGAAAAATGCGTTTAGTAGCCGATTTAGTAAGAGGCGAAAAAGTAGAAAAAGCACTTAATATTTTAAAATTTAACCAAAAAGAAGCTTCATCTAAATTAGAAAAATTGCTTTTATCAGCAATTGCTAACTGGCAGTCTAAAAACGAAGAAGCTAGCATTGAAGATGCAGAATTGGTTGTAAAAGAAATAAGAGTTGATGGCGGTGCAATGTTAAAAAGATTGCGTCCAGCACCACAAGGTCGAGCACACAGAATTAGAAAACGTTCAAACCACGTAACAATCGTAGTTGGAGCAAACAATAACACACAAAGCTAAGATAGACAATGGGACAAAAAACAAATCCAATCGGAAATCGCTTAGGTATTATCAGAGGATGGGAATCTAACTGGTACGGAGGTAATGATTATGGAGATAAGCTTGCCGAAGACGATAAAATTAGAAAATACGTACACGTACGTTTATCTAAAGCTAGTGTAAGTAGAGTAATTATTGAAAGAACTTTAAAACTTGTAACCGTTACTATCACAACGGCTCGTCCAGGTATCATAATTGGTAAAGGCGGTCAAGAGGTAGACAAGTTAAAAGAAGAACTTAAAAAAATTACTGGAAAAGAAGTTCAGATTAATATTTTTGAAATTAAAAGACCTGAACTTGATGCATTTTTAGTAGGATCTAGCATTGCACGTCAAATTGAAAACAGAATTTCATACCGTCGTGCTATTAAAATGGCTATTGCTGCTACAATGCGTATGAACGCTGAAGGAATTAAAGTTCAAATTAGTGGTCGTTTAAACGGAGCTGAAATGGCGCGTGCAGAACACTACAAAGAAGGACGTATTCCTTTATCAACCTTTAGAGCCGATATTGATTACTCACTTGTTGAGGCACACACTACTTATGGTAGATTAGGTGTGAAAGTGTGGATTATGAAAGGTGAAGTATATGGTAAAAGAGAACTTTCTCCGCTAGTTGGTTTATCCAAAAAGCAAGGAAAGGCAGGTGCAGGAGCACCACGTGGAGGAAATAATTCTAAACCACGTCGAAGAAAGTAATTTTTTATAAAGTAAAGAAAAATGTTACAGCCTAAAAGAACAAAATTTCGTAAGCAACAAAAAGGACGTATGAAAGGTCTTTCTCAAAGAGGACATCAACTTTCAAACGGAACTTTTGGTATAAAATCACTCGAATCTGAGTTTTTAACATCGCGTCAAATAGAAGCTGCACGTATTGCTGCTACACGTTACATGAAAAGAGAAGGTCAACTTTGGATTAAAATATTTCCAGACAAGCCTATTACAAAAAAGCCTCTTGAAGTACGTATGGGTAAAGGTAAAGGTGCTGTAGAGTATTGGGTAGCGGTTGTAAAACCAGGAAGAATGCTTTTTGAAGTAGGAGGAGTATCACTAGACATCGCTAAAGAAGCGTTACGTTTAGCTGCTCAAAAACTACCAGTTAAAACTAAGTTTATAATTGCTCGCGATTACGAAGCATAATTTATTTGATATTATGAAACAATCAGAAATTAAAGAATTATCAGTAGCCGAGTTACAAGAGAAACTTGGTGAAACAAAAAAGAGTTATTCAGACCTAAAATTAGCTCATGCAATATCTCCTTTAGAAAATCCAATTCAATTACGTTCTATAAGAAGAACAGTAGCAAGAATTGCGACAGAATTAACTAAAAGAGAATTACAATAATTCTGCTAAAAGATGGAAACAAGAAATTTAAGAAAAGAACGTATAGGAGTTGTTACAAGTAACAAGATGCAGAAATCTATTGTGGTTTCTGAAGTGAAAAAAGTAAAACACCCTATGTATGGTAAGTTCGTGTTAAAAACTAAAAAATATGTTGCACACGACGAAACGAACGATTGTAACATTGGAGATACTGTAAGAATCATGGAAACAAGACCTTTAAGTAAATCTAAATGTTGGAGATTAGTTGAAATCATAGAAAGAGCTAAATAATATGTTACAGCAAGAATCAAGATTAAAAGTAGCAGATAACACTGGAGCAAAGGAAGTTTTAACTATCCGTGTTCTAGGTGGCACTAAAAGAAGATATGCTTCTGTGGGAGACAAAATAGTTGTTTCAATTAAAGATGCAACACCTAATGGAAACATTAAAAAAGGTGCTGTTTCAACTGCAGTTGTTGTTCGTACAACAAAGGAAGTAAGAAGACCAGACGGATCTTATATAAGATTTGACGATAACGCATGTGTGCTTTTAAACGCTCAAGGTGAGATGAGAGGAACACGCGTATTTGGTCCGGTTGCTAGAGAACTTCGTGATAAACAATTCATGAAAATTGTATCATTAGCACCTGAAGTGCTTTAATACATTAATTTAAGATGACAAAGCTTAAAATAAAAACTGGAGATACTGTAAAAGTAATTGCTGGAGACCATAAAGGTGCTGAAGGCAAAGTACAAAAAGTATTAATAGACAAGAACAAAGCCATCGTTGAAGGTGTAAATTTGGTTAAGAAACATACTAAACCAAGTGCAAAAAACCCTCAAGGTGGTATCGTAGAAAAAGAAGCTGCTATTCATGTTTCTAACTTATCATTGTTAACCAAAAAAGGTGAAACAACAAGAGTTGGTTACAGAGTAGAAGGCGATAAGAAAGTAAGATTTTCAAAAAAATCTAATGAAGTAATATAGTTATGGCATATTCACCGAGACTTAAAGAAGAGTATAAAAGCAGAGTTATTGCAGCTCTTACAGACGAATTTGGATATAAAAATGTAATGCAAGTTCCTAAACTACAAAAGATAGTAATATCTAAAGGAGTTGGAGCAGCAGTTGCAGACAAAAAGTTAATTGACTACGCAGTAGAAGAATTAACTACTATATCTGGACAAAAAGCTATAGCAACATTATCTAAAAAAGACGTTGCAACTTTTAAATTACGTAAAGGCATGCCTATTGGGTGTAAAGTTACTTTACGCGGCGAAAGAATGTACGAATTTTTAGATCGTTTAGTTACTTCTGCACTTCCACGTGTAAGAGATTTTAACGGAATTAAAGCTACAGGATTTGATGGACGCGGTAACTACAATTTAGGAATTACCGAGCAAATTATATTCCCAGAGATTAATATTGATAAAGTTAATAAAATCTCAGGTATGGATATTACATTTGTAACGTCTGCAGAAACTGATAAAGAAGCAAAATCATTATTAACCGAATTAGGATTACCTTTTCAAAAGAACTAAGTTATGGCTAAAGAATCAATGAAAGCCCGCGAGGTAAAAAGAAACAAAGTTGTAGCTAAATATGCTGAAAAACGTAAAGCTTTAAAAGAAGCTGGAGATTATGAAGCATTACAAAAGTTACCAAGAAACGCAAATCCAGTTCGTTTACATAACAGATGTAAATTAACAGGAAGACCTAGAGGGTATATGAGAACTTTCGGAATATCTCGTGTAACTTTTAGAGAAATGGCCAACAATGGTCTTATTCCTGGAGTAACAAAAGCAAGTTGGTAATATTATTAAATTAATCAGATTTAAGGTTCAACCATCCAACGTTGAAAACCAAAGTCACAAAATCAATTCATTATGTACACAGATCCAATAGCGGATTATTTGACAAGAATTAGAAATGCAGTACGTGCAAATCACAGAGTGGTTGAAATACCTGCATCTAATCTTAAAAAAGACATCACTAAAATATTATTCGAACAAGGATATATTTTAAGTTACAAGTTTGATGATTCTTCAGTACAAGGAACTATTAAAATAGCTCTTAAGTACAACAAAGAAACTAAAGAACCTGTAATAAAAAAGATTGAAAGAATAAGTAAACCAGGTTTACGTAAATATGCAAGTTCAAAAGAACTACCTAGAATCTTAAATGGTCTTGGTATTGCCATCGTTTCAACGTCTCATGGCGTTATGACAGGTAAACAAGCAAAAAGAGATAATGTAGGTGGTGAAGTATTGTGTTACGTTTACTAAAAAGGATAAGACATGTCAAGAATAGGTAATAACCCAGTAGTAATTCCACAAGGCGTTACAGTTGATATAAAAGACGGAGTAGTTACAGTAAAAGGAAAAATGGGTGAATTAACTCAAAATTTTGATTCTGTAGATATTAAAGTTGAAGATGGAAATGTTTTAGTAACACGTTCTTCTGATTCTAAAGATCAAAAAGCAAAACATGGTTTATATAGATCATTAATGCGTAATATGATTGAAGGTGTTTCAAAAGGATGGACTAAAGAATTAGAATTAGTAGGTGTAGGATACAGAGCTAGTAACCAAGGTCAAAAATTGGAATTAGCATTAGGTTTTTCACACGCTATTGTAATGAGTTTAGCTCCTGAAGTTAAAGTTGAAACAGTTTCAGAAAAAGGAAAAAACCCAATCATTAAACTTACATCACACGATAAACAACTTGTAGGACAAGTTGCTGCTAAAATTCGTGGATTTAGAAGACCAGAACCTTATAAAGGAAAAGGTATCAAGTTTGTTGGTGAGGTAGTAAGAAGAAAAGCAGGTAAATCAGCTTAATAAGTAAGTTATGGCATTAACAAAATACGAAAGAAGAATAAGAATTAAAAGCAGAATACGTAAGATAGTTTCTGGTACAGAAGCTAGACCTAGATTAACTGTTTTTAGAAGCAATAAAGAAATTTATGCTCAAGTAGTAGATGACGTAACTGGTGTAACTATCAGTGCAGCATCTTCAAGAGATAAAGATATTAGTTCTGCAAAAGCAACTAAAATTGAAGTAGCTAAATTAGTAGGTAAGTCGCTTGCTGAAAAAGCTTTAAAAGCAGGTGTAGAAACGATCGCTTTTGATAGAGGTGGTTATTTATACCATGGTAGAGTAAAATCATTAGCTGATGGGGCTAGAGAAGCAGGACTTAAATTCTAAGAAATTATGTATCGTAAATATAAAAGCGCAGAATTAGTAAAACCAGGTGGATTAGATCTAAAAGATCGTTTAGTTGGTGTACAAAGAGTTACAAAAGTAACAAAAGGTGGTAGAGCATTTGGTTTCTCAGCAATTGTAGTAGTTGGTGATGAAGCAGGTGTTGTAGGACAAGGTTTAGGAAAATCTAAAGACGTAGCTAGTGCAATTGCAAAAGCCGTTGAAGATGCTAAGAAAAACCTAGTTCGTATTCCTTTAAAAGGAAAAACATTACCACATGAGCAAAAAGGTAAATTTGGTGGAGCAAGAGTAAATATTATTCCTGCTGCTCAAGGTACAGGTGTAATTGCTGGTGGTGCTGTAAGAACAGTACTTGAAGCAGTTGGTGTGCACGATGTATTATCAAAATCTCAAGGATCATCAAACCCTCATAACGTTGTTAAAGCTACTTTTGATGCTTTATTACAACTAAGAGATGCAAATGCAATTGCTAAAGATAGAGGTATTTCACTTGAACAAGTTTTTAAAGCTTAATACAGACAGAGATGGCAAAAATTAAAGTAACAAAAGTTAAAAGCGCAATCAATTGTCCGCAAAGACAAAAAAGAGTTTTAGAATCTTTAGGTCTTAGAAAAATTGGTCAAGTAAAAGAGCACGAAGCTACATCAAGTATTCTTGGTATGGTAAGTAAAGTAAATCACTTAGTTTCTGTAGAAGAAATTAAATAATATTATACTGAAAAATGGATTTAAGTAATTTAAAACCTGCAGAAGGTTCAGTTAAAAATCAAGGAAAAAGAATAGGTAGAGGACAAGGTTCTGGAAAAGGTGGTACTGCAACCCGCGGTCACAAAGGAGCTAAATCGCGTTCTGGTTATTCTAAAAAAGTAGGTTTTGAAGGAGGTCAAATGCCACTTCAAAGACGTGTTCCTAAATTTGGTTTTACAAATGTTAACCGTGTAGAGTATCAAGGTATTAATTTAGATACGTTACAACAATTGGTTGATGAGAAAAAAGCAACTGACACTGTAGATTTCGATACATTATTCACAAACCGTTTAGCTGGAAAAAATGATCTAGTTAAGATACTAGGTAGAGGTGAATTAAAAGCGAAATTAAAAGTATCAGCACACAAATTCACTGCTTCAGCAAAAGCTGCAATAGAAGCTGCTGGAGGAGAAGCTGTAACTTTATAAGACCTTATTATAAGTATGAAATTTATAGAATCGTTAAAGAATGTTTGGAAAATAGAAGAACTAAGAAACAGAATCATGGTAACTCTTGGTTTGCTATTAGTTTATCGTTTTGGTGCTCAAGTTGTACTACCAGGTATTGATGCTGCACAATTAAAAGGGTTAGCAGAAAGTACAGATGGTGGTTTATTAGGGTTGCTTAATGCCTTTACAGGTGGTGCATTTGCAAATGCTTCGGTTTTTGCATTAGGTATCATGCCATACATTTCTGCTTCTATTGTAGTTCAATTAATGGGAATAGCTATTCCTTATTTACAAAAACTACAAAAAGAAGGCGCTAGTGGTCAAAAGAAAATTAATCAAATAACTCGTTGGTTAACTATTGCAATCTGTTTGCTACAAGCACCAGGTTATTTAGCAAGTTTACCAGCATTAGGCATTCCTACAAGTGCATTTTTATTAGGAACAGGACCATTATTTTACTTCTCTTCAGTAACGATTTTAGTTACAGGCTGTATTTTTGCAATGTGGTTAGGAGAAAAAATTACCGATAAAGGTATAGGTAATGGTATTTCTTTATTAATTATGGTAGGTATTATAGCAAGGCTACCTGCAGCATTCATTCAAAATGCAGCAACAAGGTTAGAAGGTAATAACGTAATGCTTATTCTTTTTGAATTAGTATTATGGTTTGCTATCATACTAGGAAGTATCATGTTAGTTATGGCTGTTAGAAAAATTGCTGTACAATACGCAAGAAGAACAGCTACTGGCGATTACGAAAAAAGTGCAATGGCAGGTTCAAGACAATATATTCCATTAAAGCTTAATGCTTCTGGAGTTATGCCAATTATATTTGCACAAGCTATTATGTTTGTTCCTAGTTTAATAGGAGGTTCATCACTTTTAAAGGAAACAACATTTGGTGCGTGGATGCAAACTAATTATGCTGATATTTTTGGATTGGCTTACAATATTACATTTGCGTTATTAATTATAATATTCACATATTTCTATACAGCTATTACGGTGCCAACAAATAAAATGGCAGACGATTTAAAACGTAGTGGTGGTTTTATACCAGGTATTCGTCCAGGTACAGAAACATCTGAATATTTAGATAAAATTATGTCTCAAATAACCTTACCAGGTTCTATATTTTTAGCATTCATAGCTGTGTTCCCAGCAATTATTGTTAAGCTTATGGGCGTACAACAAGGATGGGCATTATTTTTTGGAGGCACCTCATTAATCATTTTAGTAGGTGTAGCCATAGATACTATGCAACAAGTAAATTCTTATTTGTTAAATAGACACTATGATGGCTTGATGAAAACAGGTAAAAATAGAAAGGCAGTAGCTTAATATTATACTATGGCAAAACAAGCAGCAATAGAACAAGACGGAACCATTATTGAAGCATTATCAAATGCTATGTTTCGTGTTGAATTAGAAAATGGTCACATTGTGACAGCGCATATCTCTGGTAAAATGCGTATGCATTATATAAAATTATTACCAGGTGATAAAGTAAAATTAGAAATGAGTCCTTATGATTTATCTAAGGCCAGAATAACTTATAGATACTAACAGAGATGAAAGTAAGAGCATCAGTAAAAAAGAGAAGCGCAGATTGTATAATTGTGCGTAGAAAAGGTAGACTTTACGTGATAAACAAAAAGAATCCTAGATTTAAACAAAGACAAGGGTAATTATGGCAAGAATTGCAGGTGTAGACATACCAAAAAACAAAAGAGGAGTTATTGCTTTAACCTATATCTACGGAATAGGTAATAGTAGAGCTAAAGAAATATTAGCACAGGCTAATGTTGATGAAAGTATTAAAGTTCAAGATTGGAACGATGACCAAATTGCTGGGATTCGTGAGGCTGTTGGAACTTTTACAATCGAAGGTGAATTACGTTCGGAAATTCAATTAAACATCAAACGTTTGATGGATATTGGATGCTACAGAGGTATTCGTCATAGAGCAGGTCTTCCATTAAGAGGACAGCGTACTAAAAACAACTCTAGAACTAGAAAAGGTAGAAGAAAAACTGTTGCTAACAAGAAAAAAGCAACTAAATAACAATTAGTCTTTAGTAATTAGACGTTGGAAGGAATCTGTTTGAAATTATAAAAGGTTTAGGATTCTAGCGACTATCAACTATAACTGAAAACTATAAACAATGGCAAAATCAAACACAAAAACTACAAAAAAACGTAAAGTTATTGTAGACTCTGTAGGAGAAGCGCATGTAAATGCTTCATTTAATAACATCATCATCGCACTTACAAACAAAAAAGGCGATGTAATTTCTTGGTCATCTGCAGGTAAGATGGGTTTTAGAGGTTCTAAGAAAAATACACCATATGCTGCTCAATTGGCTGCTGAAGACGCTTCAGCTGTAGCTTTAGAGGCTGGCTTAAAGAAAGTAAAAGTGTATGTAAAAGGACCAGGAAACGGTAGAGAATCTGCAATCCGTTCTATCCATAATGCAGGTATTGAAGTGACAGAAATTATTGATGTTACGCCACTTCCACACAATGGATGTCGCCCTCCAAAACGTAGAAGAGTATAATATTTTACATATTTTAAATAAAATTAATATCAGTTGTTCTAAACAGTTGATATTAATTTTTTTATATGTAAATTTGCACACTTAAAAAATAAAATTAACAAGTATCAACAAAGAGATCAACGATTATCGAAGGATAAGATTAAGACCTTAATTCATAATCACTCTTAAAAAACAATTAAAATGGCAAGATATACTGGTCCTAAAACTAAAATAGCTCGTAAATTTGGTGAAGCTATCTTTGGAGAAGATAAATCTTTCGAGAAAAGAAATTATCCTCCAGGGCAACATGGAAACGCTAGAAAGCGTGGGAAAAAATCTGAATACGCAATTCAGTTACAAGAAAAACAAAAAGCAAAATATACTTACGGTATATTAGAGCGTCAATTCAGAAATATATTTGAAAGCGCAAGAGCTTCTCAAGGTATTACAGGTGAAGTTTTATTACAACTTTGCGAATCAAGATTAGATAACGTTGTATTTAGAATGGGAATTTCTCCTTCTAGAAGTGGTGCTAGACAATTAGTATCTCACAGACACATTACCGTAAATGGAGAAATTGTAAATATTCCTTCATACCAATTAAAAGCTGGTGATGTTGTTGCTGTAAGAGAAAAATCTAAATCTCTTGAAGCTATCGCTAAATCTTTATCAAATTCAAGTCAAGTTTACGAATGGATTACTTGGAATGATGATACAAAACAAGGAACCTATGTTTCTGTTCCTGCAAGACTTCAAATTCCAGAAAATATTAACGAGCAATTCATCGTCGAATTATATTCTAAATAATAAATTATTAATATTGGTATTTAGCCAAAGGGTTTATAGTCTTCTTCAAACTTTTAAACCGCGCAACTAGGTAACAATTAAAACGAAGAACAATATGGCAGTATTTAATTTCCAAAAACCAGATAAAGTAATCATGATTGATTCTACTGATTTCGAAGGTAAATTCGAATTCAGACCATTAGAGCCTGGTTATGGTTTAACAGTAGGTAACGCATTAAGAAGAGTTTTACTTTCTTCTTTAGAAGGATTTGCTATTACCTCAGTTAGAATTGAAGGTGTAGATCATGAGTTTTCAGCAATTGCTGGCGTAGTAGAAGATGTTACTGAAATCATTTTAAATTTAAAACAAGTACGTTTTAAAAGACAAATTGAAGATATCGATAACGAATCAATTTCTATTTCAATTTCTGGTCAAGAACAAATTACAGCTGGTGATTTCCAAAAATTTATTTCTGGATTCCAAGTGTTAAATACAGAATTAGTAATCTGTAATTTAGATCCAAAAGTTAATTTCAATATGGAAATAACTATTGAAAAAGGTAGAGGATACGTTCCAGCAGAAGAAAATAAAAAAGCTGCTGCACCAGTAGGAACTATTTTTACAGATTCTATTTATACACCAATAAAAAATGTTAAGTATAGTATAGAAAACTATCGTGTTGAGCAAAAAACAGATTACGAAAAATTAGTTTTTGAAATCATCACAGACGGTTCAATTACACCTCAAGATGCATTAACTGAAGCTGCTAAAACATTAATTCACCACTTCATGTTATTCTCTGATGAGCGTATCACTTTAGAAGCTGATGAAATTGCACAAACTGAAACCTATGATGAAGAATCACTTCACATGCGTCAGTTGCTTAAAACGAAGTTAATCGATATGGATTTATCTGTACGCGCACTTAACTGTTTAAAAGCTGCAGAAGTAGATACTTTAGGAGATTTAGTATCTTTCAATAAAAACGATTTAATGAAATTCAGAAACTTTGGTAAAAAATCATTAACAGAGCTAGAAGAACTAGTAAATGTTAAAGGTTTAAATTTCGGAATGGATTTAAGTAAATACAAATTAGATAAAGACTAGTTAATTTAGTTTTTTCGCAATAAACAATTATTAACGACTCATAATTTGCTCTCCGAATGGATCTGGTAGCAAGATGATGTCAAATTTAAAATGTCATGAGACACGGAAAAAAAATAAATCATTTAAGTAGACAAACTGCTCACAGAAAATCTATGTTGGCTAATATGGCTTGTTCTTTAATAGAACACAAACGTATTAACACTACAGTTGCAAAAGCAAAAGCTTTAAAACAATTTGTTGAGCCAATGATTACAAAATCTAAAGAAGATACAACACATAACAGACGTATTGTTATGTCGCGTTTACGTCAAAAAGAGGCTGTAGCAGAATTGTTTAGAGATGTTGCTGCAAAAGTAGCTAATCGCCCAGGAGGTTATACAAGAATTATTAAACTTGGAAATCGTTTAGGTGATAACGCTGACATGGCAATGATTGAGTTGGTTGATTATAACGAGCTTTACAATGCTTCTAAGCCAGAGAAGAAAACAACTAGAAGAAGTAGAAGAGGTGGTTCTAAACCAGAAGCTGCTCCAGTTGTTGAACCAAAAGCAACAAACGAAGAAGAATAAATGTTAATAAGCATTTAACATATAAAGGATAAACTATTTTAGTTTATCCTTTTTTTTTAGCATTTTTGCAAAACTTTTTTACACTATAGATGAAATATCAAAAAAGACAAAAAGCCATCATTCTATTAGCAGATGGTACTATTTTTTACGGAAAAGCAGTAGGTAACAAACAAGGAACAGCATTTGGTGAAGTATGCTTCAATACCGGAATGACTGGGTATCAAGAAATTTTTACCGATCCTTCCTATTTTGGACAATTAATGGTAACAACCAACGCACACATAGGTAACTATGGCGTGAATGCAGACGAAGTTGAATCCGATTCTATTAAAATTGCAGGTTTAATTTGTAAAAACTTTAGTTATGAATTTTCTCGTGACGCAGCAGACGATTCATTAGAAAGTTTTTTAGATAAAAATAACCTTTTAGCAATTTCTGATATCGACACAAGAGCATTGGTAAGCTATATTAGAGATAATGGCGCAATGAATGCTGTTATTTCTACTGAAGTAGATAACATTGAAGGTCTTAAAAAACAACTTTCAGAAGTGCCAAATATGAATGGTTTAGAGTTGGCTTCAAAAGTATCAACTAAAGAACCATATTATTTTGGAAATGAAAACGCAACTTATAAAGTAGCAGCCTTAGATATAGGCATTAAAAAGAATATTCTTCGTAACATAGCTAAAAGAGACGCATACATTAAGGTGTTTCCGTACAATGCAACATTTGAAGAATTAGCGGCATTTAATCCAGATGGCTATTTCTTATCAAATGGACCTGGAGATCCAGAACCTTTGGTAGAAGCCCAAGCATTAGCAAAAGAAATTATTAAAAGAGATTTACCTTTATTTGGGATCTGTTTAGGGCACCAAGTTATTGCATTAGCAAACGGTGTCTCAACTTATAAAATGCATAACGGGCATAGAGGTATTAACCATCCTGTTAAAAATTTGAATACTGGTAAAGGTGAAATTACGTCACAAAATCATGGTTTTGCTGTAAATAGAGAAGAAGCTGAAGCACATCCAGATTTAAAAGTAACACACGTACATTTAAATGATAATACAGTTGCTGGTTTAGCCATGAAAAGTAAAAACTGTTTTTCAGTACAATACCATCCAGAAGCTAGTCCAGGGCCACATGATTCATCATACCTTTTCGACCAGTTTATAGAAAATATTAAAAGTAAATAATATAAAATCCTCAAAAACAAACAATGTTTTTTGAGGATTTTGTTTACTAAAACGTTATAGATGCTATTTTAAATATTTATTAAAGAACATCTTAAAATTAACAAGATTTAAACGTAAATTTGAATATTAAAAGTTTTAAAAATAACCAATTATGAGTGTAATTATAAATATCCACGCTAGACAAATTTTAGATTCTAGAGGAAATCCTACCGTAGAAGTAGATGTTGTAACAGAAAATGATGTTTTAGGAAGAGCTGCTGTACCATCAGGTGCATCAACAGGCGAGCATGAAGCTGTAGAATTACGTGATGGTGGAAAAGCATATATGGGTAAAGGTGTTTTAAAAGCTGTAGATAATGTAAATTCAATTATCGCTCCAGAATTATTAGGAGTTTCAGTTTTTGAACAAAACTTAATCGATCAAATAATGATTGATTTAGATGGTACAAAAAATAAATCAAAATTAGGTGCTAACGCTATATTAGGTGTGTCTTTAGCAGTTGCAAAAGCTGCAGCAAATGAACTTAATATGCCACTATATCGTTATGTTGGTGGTGTTTCGGCAAATACACTTCCAGTACCAATGATGAACATTATCAATGGAGGTTCACATTCTGATGCGCCAATTGCATTCCAAGAGTTTATGATTATGCCTGTAAAAGCTAAAAACTTTACACACGCTATGCAAATGGGAACAGAGATTTTCCATAATCTTAAAAAAGTATTACACGATAGAAATCTTTCTACAGCAGTAGGTGATGAAGGTGGTTTTGCTCCTAACTTAGCGGGTGGAACAGAAGATGCTTTAGATTCTATAAAATTAGCTGTTGAAAAAGCAGGATATACCTTTGGTGATGATATTATGATTGCCTTAGATTGCGCTTCGGCTGAATTTTATGTAAATGGAAAATACGATTATTCAAAATTTGAAGGCGAAACAGGAAAAGTAAGAACATCGGTAGAACAAGCTGAATATTTAGCTGAATTAGCTGCAAAATACCCTATCATTTCTATTGAAGATGGTATGGATGAAAACGATTGGGAAGGTTGGAAATTATTAACCGATAAAATTGGTGATAAAGTTCAATTAGTAGGTGATGATTTATTTGTAACAAACGTTGAACGTTTATCGCGCGGTATCGAGCAAGGTATTGCAAATTCAATTCTTATTAAAGTAAATCAAATTGGCTCATTAACCGAAACTATTGCAGCTGTAAATATGGCTAAAAACGCAGGATATACATCTGTAATGTCTCACCGTTCTGGTGAAACTGAAGATAATACCATTGCCGATTTAGCAGTAGCTTTAAACTGCGGACAAATAAAAACAGGTTCTGCTTCTCGTAGCGACCGTATGGCTAAGTACAACCAATTACTTCGTATTGAAGAGCAATTGGGTGAAGTGGCTTATTTTCCACAAGAAAAAGCATTCAAAATAAAATAAGAAAAAATTAAATTTTATAAAAAAGCGGTTATTATTTTAATAATCGCTTTTTTTTTTAGATTAATTTCAAATAATTTGTTAAATGATAAAATCTTTGTTTATATCATTTATAGTACTAATAAGATATTTTGTAAATTAGCAATCCAATTTAAGAATTTTAAAAAATCATTCAAACTTATGGCAAATACTGCTACTATTGAAGTTAACGGAAAAAAGATAGAACTTCCCGTAATAGAAGGAACAGAAAATGAACTAGCTATAGATATTTCAAATTTTAGAAGTGCATCAGATGGTGTAATTACTATTGATCCAGGATATAAAAATACAGGATCGTGTGAAAGTGCTATTACATTTTTAGATGGTGAAAAAGGGATTTTACGTTATAGAGGATATTCTATTGAAGAGTTAGCTGAAAAAGCAGATTTTTTAGAAGTTGCATACTTATTAATTTTTGGAGAATTACCAACCAAAGAACAAAATGATAAGTTTCATGATGATATTAAAGCACAATCTGTTGTAGATGAAGATATTAAAAAAATTATAGAAGCGTTTCCAAAATCGGCTCATCCAATGGGCGTAATATCTTCATTAACAAGTGCATTAACAGCGTTTAATCCGTCTTCAGTAAATGTAAATTCTGAAGCAGAAATGTATAAGTCTGTAGTTAAAATTATGGGTAAATTTCCTGTTTTAGTAGCATGGACTTACCGCAGAAAAGCAGGTTTACCTTTAGACTATGGCGATAATTCATTAGGTTATGTTGAAAACATTCTAAAAATGATGTTTAGCCAACCTAATGCATGTTATGTGCAAAACAAAATTTTAGTTGATGCATTAGATAAACTATTAATTTTACATGCAGACCACGAACAAAACTGCTCTACTTCAACAGTTAGAATTACAGGTTCATCCCATGCAGGATTGTTTGCATCATTATCTGCTGGTATTTCTGCACTTTGGGGTCCACTTCATGGTGGTGCTAATCAAGCAGTATTAGAAATGTTGGAAGCTATAAAGGAAGATGGTGGCGATACAAAAAAATACATGGCGAAAGCAAAAGACAAAGAAGATCCGTTCCGTTTAATGGGCTTTGGTCACCGAGTTTACAAAAACTTCGATCCACGTGCTAAAATCATTAAAAAAGCAGCTGATGATGTATTAGGAAGTTTAGGCGTTGAAGATCCGGTTTTAGATATTGCAAAAGGACTTGAAAAAGAAGCATTAGAAGATCAGTACTTTGTAGATAGAAAATTATATCCAAACGTTGATTTCTATTCAGGAATTATTTATAGAGGTATGGGTATTCCAACCGATATGTTTACCGTAATGTTTGCATTAGGTCGTTTACCAGGTTGGATAGCACAATGGCGTGAAATGCGTTTAAATAAAGAACCAATAGGACGTCCTAGACAAATTTATACAGGCGCAACTTTAAGACCGTTTGTACCTGTTGAAGAGCGTTAAAAACCTTTTTAATTGTTAAATATTTAAAGCTTCATAACTAAACATTATGAAGCTTTTTTATATTTACAGCATGTTACAACTCAATATAAAAAACGAAACTTCAAGACTTCGTACTGTTATTTTAGGAACAGCAGAAAGTAATGGGCCAACACCAAGTGTGGAAGATTGTTACGACCCTAAAAGTAAAGAACATGTAGTTGCAGGAATTTATCCTAAAGAAGTAGATATGATTAACGAAATGGAAGCTGTTGCTGCTGTTTTTAAAAAATATGATGTTGAAGTATATAGACCCAATGTTATTAAAAATTGTAATCAAATATTTTCGAGAGATATTGCCTTTGTAATTGAAGATAAAATAATAAGAGCCAATATTTTACCAGATAGAGAAAAGGAAATTGAAGCCATTCGCTATGTGTGGAATCAGGTTGAAAGAAAAAATAGAATTATTCTACCTCCAGAATGCCATGTAGAAGGTGGCGACGTCATGCCTTGGAACGATTATGTTTTTATAGGCACTTATTCCGGTGAAGATTATCCAGAATTAATTACAGCACGTACCAATATGGATGCTGTTATTGCCATACAAGAATTATTTCCAGAAAAAACCGTAAAGTCTTTCGAACTTAGAAAATCGAATACTAATGCTAAAGAAAATGCGCTGCATTTAGATTGTTGTTTTCAACCTATCGGAAAAAACAAAGCCATTATTCATAAAAATGGGTTTTTAATTGAACGTGAATATAATTGGTTAGTAAATTTCTTCGGAAAAGAAAACGTGTTTGAAATAACTAAAGATGAAATGTACGATATGAATAGTAACATTTTCTCAATATCTGAAGACGTTATAATTTCAGAAAAAAACTTTACACGACTAAACACTTGGTTACGCCAACAAGGTTTTATTGTTGAAGAAGTGCCTTATGCTGAAATAGGAAAACAAGAAGGTTTGTTGCGTTGTACAACAATGCCCTTAATTCGTGATTAAAATTCCTGCGAAAGCAGGAATCCCAGTTTTTAGCTTTCATTTAATACAAAGCTAAAGTTCCATTTTTAATGAATATAATCGCTTGTTAAATGAATTTGGTTCTATTTTTCTTATAAAATCAAGTGTAATTCTCTAATTTTAATAGCTTAAATAGTTTTATTTTTGCTCTCTAATACCGTTTAGTCATGCAACAAACCACAAACACAATTTTAATGATTCGCCCTATAAATTTTAGGATGAATGAGCAAACTGCCGTAAACAACTACTACCAAAAGGTGTTAAATACTGTATTACCTCAAACAGTAAATGCAAAAGCCCAACAAGAGTTTGATAGCTATGTTGAAAAGTTGCGTGGTATAGGTGTAAATGTCATTGTGGTTAATGATACTAACGAATTTGATACGCCCGATTCCATTTTTCCAAATAATTGGGTTTCGTTTCATGAAAATGGCGACGTTGGGTTGTATCCTATGTTTGCAGAAAACAGACGTTTAGAGCGTAGGGAAGATATTTTAGAAACGCTAGAAGAACAGGGTTTTGAAATAAATAATGTTTATGATTATACCAGTGCTGAAGATGAACATGTGTTTCTTGAAGGTACAGGAAGTTTGGTTTTAGACCGTGTAAACCGAAAAGCATATTGTGCTTTATCGGCAAGAGCTGATGAAGATTTGTTTATTGAGTTTTGTGAAGATTTTGAATATACACCAGTAATTTTTACTGCTAACCAAACCGTAAACGGGCAGCGAAAAGCAATATACCATACAAATGTAATGATGTGCATTGGTGAAACATTTGCTGTTATTTGTTTAAGTAGTATTGATGACAAAACGGAATGCAAAAACGTAATAAGCCATTTAAAAGAAGATGATAAAGATATTATTGATATTACCGAAGCACAGGTTACTAATTTTGCGGGTAATATGTTACAGATACAAGGTTTAAACCAAGAACGTTATTTAATAATGAGTGATGCAGCGTATAATTCACTTACCAAAAACCAAATAGAGCGTCTTGAGAAGCATACTAAAATACTTTCAAGTTCTTTAGATACTATTGAAGCTTGTGGTGGTGGTAGTGCTCGTTGTATGATGGCAGAAGTGTTTTTGCCTAAAAGTTAAATCTTATCTATTGAATTTTTGGTTATTGCGTAGGATAAAAACTGTCAAAACAATAAATAATCATTGTATTAACAACTGATTTAAAAAAATAAAAAATCACTTTTTAAAAATACTCATGTCTTCATTATAAATTGGGCTTCCTACTGCTAAAAAATCTAAAATACTATGGAAAACATGGTGTTGAGATAGCATTTTATTTTCTTTAAGTTTTCTTGATCCATCAGATAACCATACAATAAATGGTATTTCAAGTTGCTCTTTTGGAGCCATGCTTACAGGTATACCATGCATGTATAAATTATTTTCACCTAAAGACTCACCGTGGTCGGAAATGTAAATAAGAGAAGAATTATATTCTTCAATTTGTTTTAATTCTTCTATTAAGCTAGCTAAAATATAATCTGTATAAACAATCGTATTGTCATAAGCATTTGTTAGTTCTTCTTGGGTGCAATTTGCTAACTCAACACTTTTGCATACAGGATTAAATTTATTAAACTCTGTAGGGTATTTTTTATAGTATGTTGGTCCATGACTTGTGCTTGTATGTAAAACTACTAATATTTTATTTTTTTTACTTGTTAATATCTGTTCTTTTAAACCATTGAGTAAAATTTCATCATAATCGCACTTATTTCCAACGCAAAGTTTTTTTAAATCTTCTTTGTTTTGATAATTTTTAATTTTAACAGTAGGTTCTCCCCAATTTGTGCTTTTCCAGAAAACCTCAACATTACTTCTAAATAAATAATTTGGTAATATCTCATATAACTTATTACTGCTTTTATGTTCTAAAATACTTTTAACACCAGCAGTAGTATATGTTGCATTTGATTCTGCTTTGTAACTATACACATTACTTATTTTTGAAAGTAATGGGTTGGTGTTTTTCTTGTAACCGTATAAAGAAAAATTCTTACTTCTTGCAGATTCTCCTATTACTAGTACAACTATAGATTTTTTAGTGTCTTTTATTGTCGCTTTTGGTAATAAAATTTGTTCCTTATTTTTTTGGTTTTTATGAAGGTAAAATAAATGTGTGTTGACGGCATAACACCAAGGCATAACCAAACCCCCTAAAGTTTTTGAATTTTTGTCTATCCATAACCAATTTTTTGAGTTAGCAAAAGCAAGTGACAATAGAAAAATAAGAGTTAAAAACACATGCACTAAAAACTTTTTAAACGGTATGTTAATGGGTTTTATTTTAAAAATTAAAATACTTGGAATTATTCCTAAAAAAATTAAGTATAGTATTAAAGAAAAAGAAAAGAAACTACTAGACTCTTCAAAATTAGTATTGAGAATATTACCAATCATTGTTTCATCTATAATAATACCGTAATTATTTATAAAATATAACGCAATTGCATTGATAATAAAAAAGATAACTAATAACCATTTACCAAAAATGCGTAGTGTGTAAAATAGGATATAAAAAAATAATGCATTTAAAACTAAGGCTAAAATGGTTAAACTAACAATAAGTGTAATGCCATTTAAACTATTAATATCAAAATTAGCACAAACAAATTTATAAAAAGGATAATGGTATAAAATAAGATTAATAAAGCTAACTAATAAGGCAAAATAAGTTAATCTAATTGGTTTTTTTAACATAGGTACTTGTTATTAAATATAGTGTTACAACTAAAGCTAATAATGAAATATAAAAAATTGGTAGATTTAAGTCTATAATTTTCTTAATAATAAAAAAACTCCAAACAGCTAAAACTAACATAAAAATAGGATAGTTTTTTTTGTTTTTAATACAAGAAAACAAATTTACAACATTACTTATTTTAATACCAATAATGGTCACTATATAACCAATTGTACTTCCAATTATTACATCAAGTGGATAATGAGCACCAACACCAACTCTTGAAAAAGCTATTATTAAACCCAACAAAAGCATAAAAATATACCAAAGTTTTTTGTGTTTTTTTGGCATAAAAGCATACAATACAATTGTTATTACAATAAAAGTAGCTATGGAATGTCCTGAAGGTAAAGATGTGTGTCCTGTAAGTGTTTTTCCAATTATGCTAAAACTGTCATTGTTAAAAATAGCAGCTGGTCTTGGTACTGCAAATAATTTTTTTAATGTAGCAGAAACTATTAATGAAATTATAGCAGATATTAACAATGCATCCCACACTTTAGGGGCATAAATAATAAATATACTTAAAAAAGGGAAAAATATAATTACATCACCTAGTTGAGTTAGGTTGAACTGTAAATTTGGATATTGTGATAATTTATTGTTAAGAAAAAAAAATAAATCTTTTTGAATATTTATATATGCATAAGTGTAGTTAGCACCGTTATTAAAAATAATAAAATATAGATAAATTAACAATAGTAACAAAAAGGAAGGGATAAGTAACTTTAATTTTAAATTCATAAAATTATTAATTACAATATTATCCAATTTAGAATTATTTAACATATACAATTTTTTCTATATAGCAGAAGTTAAAACGAATTTAGTTTGAATTTTTTATATAGTCAAATTGAACCAGTTAATTTTAATAAATTAATCAAGATTGACTTTTTTTTGAAGTATTTACTGTGTGTTGGTACAATAATATATAGTGATGTTATATTGATTACTATGTTGAAAATAATAAAATCTATGCTTCTTTAGTTATTATTTTTAAAAGATTTTAAACAGTTTTATGCTTATAAGTAGTAGATAAAACACTAAGATGGTCTAGATTTTGGTAACTGTACATAAAACGTACTACCTACATTTGGTGTGCTTTCAACCCAAATTTTACCGTTATTCAGTTCTACCAACTCTTTACATATTGATAAGCCTAAACCTGTACCTTTTTCATTATTGGTACCAACTGTGGTGAACGAACTGTTTTTAAATAGTTTGTCTATGTTTTGTTTTGATATGCCAATACCTGTATCTGCAATACTAATAATGCAACTTCCGTTGCTTATGTGGTTTGAAATAGTGATTGTATCGCCACTTTTGCAGAATTTTAAGGCGTTTGCAAGTAGGTTTTGTACAACAATTTCGAACATGCTTCTATCTGCATAAGCAAAATCGCGTAATGAATGGTCTACTAATTCGATGCCTTTGCTTTCCATGCGTTGGTCGATTAGTTTTACTTTTTCTTCAAAAACTTCTTGTATATCAAACAAGGTTGGTTTTGGTTCTAAAGATTGCATTTGCGATTTAGACCAATTTAGTAAGTTGAATAATAAAAGTGATGCATTGTTAGCGTTTTCGCTTAATTCTGGAATTAGATTATCAAATTCTTCTCTGCTTAAAGAACCGTCTTTTAATAAATCTATAAATCCATTAATTGATGAAAGTGAGTCTTTTAAATCGTGTGAGACAATAGAAAATAGTTTGTCTTTTACGTTGTTTACGTTTTCTAAGTGTTTTGTTTGTTCTACAAAAGCCTCGTTTTGTAATTCAATTTTTAGGTTTTTTTCTTCTAATTCTTGCGTGTATTTAATGTTACTGTTTCGTTTTAAATAGATTAAAATTAAAAACGTTGAAACAATTGCAAGTGCAGCTAATAAGCCATAAAATATTAGTTTAAACTTATCAAAACTTCCGCCTAAGCCAGCAAAAGAATCATCATTAGTTTCATCTAATTCTTTTTCAAAATTTGGGTTAAACTCTAAGGCAACAGTATCGTTATTATTATGTTTATAACTATTAAGGCTGTTTTTTAGATTGAAATATTCACGTTGCCACATAAAAGCACTCTCAAATTTGTTTTTTGTAGAGTCTAACGCAATCATTAATTTATAATATCTAAGTAATTCAGATTTGTTATTTAAACTTTTAGCAATAGTACCAGCTTCATAAAGTTGTTCTTCTGCCTGTGTTAATTTGTTGGTTTGTAAGTTTAAATCGCCCAGTGTGTTAAGCGCGAATAAAACGCCTTGTTTGTTATCAAATTTTCGGTTAATGTTTAAGCCTTCATTTAAATAGTTTGAAGCTTTTTCATAATCGTTAAACTTTAAATATTCGGCACCTAATTTTGGAAATATGCGACCTTTTAAAGAATCAATATCTTTGTTTTTTCCTTTTAAAACCTTTTCATAATACTCAATAGCTTTTCTATTTTCATTTTTTGATGAATATACTTCGGCCAGTAAACTGTAAGATTGTGTAAGTCCTACATTATCATTTATTTGTATTTGGTTTTCAACTGCTTTTAAACCATAGTCAATAGCTTTGTCTGCTGCATTTATGTTTTGATATGCTTTGGCTAGGTTGCTGTATGCGGTGCTTAATTCTTTTTTTAGGTTCTTTTTTTCAAGTTGATTTATGGCTGCTAAGGCATATTGAATACCTTTTGAGTAATTACCTCGTTTAATTTCTATTAAACTTATACTGTTATTAATTTTTGCAACACCTAGTGAGTCATTTAAATTTCGGTATAAATTTTTTGATTTTTCATAACCAGAAATAGCATTAATATAATCACTTTTTTGGGCATAAATGAGAGCTTTGAAATAAGTTGTTTCGGCAATGCCTTTCGTGTAGTTTAAACTTGTTGATAGTTTTTCACTTTCAATAATATATTTTAAAGCTCTATCATAATCCTTAATATCATATAGTGATTTTATAAGTTTTAATGATGTTCTTACTTTTAAGGTGTCTTGATTTTCAAAGGCAAGTTGTATGGAAAGGCTATCTAACTCTTTGGTCTGAGAGTGACCTAAGAATACAGATAATATAATAATTAAAGTAATTATTTTCCTCATACAATATGTATTACAACTAATAATAAAGCCATAATATAGTGTATCTTATTTGAGGGAAATAAGTAATACCTATCAAGCTGTAATGTTTTTGTTGGTTAAAAAAAAATCCTCGAAAGGATATTAATAGCTTTACCACGCAAAAGTTGGAAAAAGCCTTTTTAAAATCTAATTTCTGCGTTTTTCTACCAATAAATTAGTTAAAATGACAAAGTGAAAAATGCTAAAAAATCGACGAATAGATTAACGGCAAAAAACATAGAAAAAAAGCACTTTTGTCGATGAAATGCATTAGCCTTTTTAATGTTTTAGAATGAAGGTGAAAAGCTAAAAAAATCAAATTATTGTATTACTTTAAATAGTTGTATTACATTTTTAATAATATAACTAGTTTTTATTAAGCCAAATTTTAAAGTAAAGCTTTAATAAAAGTTTTATCTTTGCTCACTTTAAAAAATTGACTATTAATGAGCCTTCAAGTAACGTTATCAAATCAAGTAAAACAAGCGGTTTTAGCATCATTTAATATTGCCTTAGAAACGGTAGAATTTCAAGCAACTAGAAAAGAGTTTGCTGGCGATATAACGGTTGTAATTTTTCCAATGTTACGTTTTATTAAAGGAAATCCTATGCAAATAGGTGAAACTATTGGTGATTATTTAGTTGAAAATGTTGCAGATGTTAAAGCTTATAATGTAGTAAAAGGCTTTTTAAATGTTGAAATAAGTGATGCGTATTATGTTAAATTTTTTAATAGTATAAAAGAAAATGCACTATATGGTTTTGTTTCACCCCAAGCAGATGAAAAAGCTATAATGGTTGAGTATTCTTCACCCAACACAAACAAACCGTTGCATTTAGGGCATGTTAGAAATAATTTATTAGGCTATAGTGTTGCCGAAATTTTAAAAGCATCTGGCAAAAAGGTATATAAAACCCAAATTATAAACGATCGCGGTATTCATATTTGTAAAAGTATGTTGGCTTGGAAACTGTTTGGTAATGGCGAAACACCAAAAAGTACAGGCTTAAAAGGAGATAAACTGGTTGGTAATTATTATGTGAAGTTTGACCAAGAGTATAAAAAAGAGATTGAAGCTTTAGTAAAATCGGGTAAAGCGGAAGATGAAGCAAAAAAGAATGCACCTTTATTATTTGAAGCTCAAAACATGCTTTTGAAATGGGAAGCAGGTGATGCAGAAACTGTAGCGCTTTGGGAAAAAATGAATGGTTGGGTTTATGAAGGTTTTAATGAAACTTACAAAAACATAGGAGTAGATTTTGATACTTTGTATTATGAAAGTAATACCTATTTATTAGGAAAAGAATTTGTTACAGAAGGTTTAAAGTCGGGTGTTTTTGTTCAAGAAGCCGATGGTTCAATTTGGTGCGATTTAACCGAAGATGGTTTAGATAAAAAAATAGTACAACGTTCTGATGGTACAGCAGTTTACATGACCCAAGATATTGGAACTGCTATACAACGTATTAAAGATTTTCCTGATGTTGGTGGCATGGTTTATACCGTTGGTAATGAGCAAGATTATCATTTTCAAGTGCTTTTTTTAATTTTGAAGAAATTAGGTTTTGATTGGGCAAAAAACCTATATCATTTAAGCTATGGAATGGTTGATTTACCTAGCGGTAAAATGAAAAGTAGAGAAGGAACTGTTGTTGATGCCGACGATTTAATTAATGAAATGGCTTCAACTGCAGGTGAAATTTCAGAAGAACTTGGAAAACTTGATGGCTATACTGAAACTGAAAAACAAGCGTTATATAAAACCATTGGCTTGGGTGCTTTAAAATATTACATCTTAAAAGTAGATCCTAAAAAGCGTATTTTATTCGACCCAAAAGAATCTATCGATTTTCAAGGAAACACAGGACCGTTTATTCAATATACTTACGCCAGAATACAAGCTATTTTACGAAAAGCAGATTTTAATTTATCGGTTAATGTAGAAATGCCGCTTCATCAAAAAGAAAAAGAGCTTATAAAACAATTGGAGTTATTTCCTGATGTTATTCAAAATGCAGCTTCGCAACACAGTCCGGCATTGGTTGCTAATTATACTTATGAGTTGGTAAAGGAATTTAATTCATTTTACCAAAACGTATCTATTTTAGGTGCCGATAATGATACTGAAAAAGTATTTAGAGTACAACTTTCTAAAATTGTGGCTTCAACCATTAAGAATGCCTTTCATGTTTTAGGAATTCAGGTTCCTGAGAGAATGTAATAAAACCTAAAAAAAAGGTATTGCAATTTATTTTTTGGAATTTATCTTGTGTTACTTTCCGTACAAAAAATACTTGTTCACCAAATCAATATACAAACGCTTCGCTTCGTTTTGAGATATATTCTTTACCTGAAATAAAGCATTTGTTTTAAAAGCATTGATAATGGCTTTTTTACTACTTGGCCGACTGTAGTTGTTTGTAGCCTTTTTGTAGTACGCATATAGGTTTAAAAGTACATCGGCAGGAAAAGGCTCGGTGTAAGCATTTACACGACTTACAGCTTCTTGAAATTCTATTTCTAATGCGTCATTAGTCATTTACTTCGGCAATTATACTTTCGCCACCACGAACTTTTTGGTTAAGTTCTACTTTAATTTTAGTATCTAGAGGTAAATACAAATCTACTCTTGAGCCAAATTTTATAAATCCAGAATCGGCACCTTGTGTAGCTTTGTCATTAATTTTAGCATAGTTTACTATACGTTTTGCTAAAGCTCCTGCAATTTGTCTGTAAAGTACTTTTCCGTAAGTGTCGTTTTCTACAACTACGGTTGTACGCTCATTTTCTTCGCTTGCTTTTGGATGCCATGCTACTAAATATTTACCAGGATGGTATTTACTAAAAATAACATTGCCACTTATAGGATAACGTGTTACATGTACATTTATTGGAGACATAAATACACTTACTTGCAAACGTTTGTCATTAAAAAATTCTTTTTCAAATACTTCTTCAATGACTACTACTTTACCATCAACAGGTGAAACTACTTGCTTGTTATTTAAAACAGTATGGCGTTTAGGGTTTCTAAAAAATTGAAGTATGAGGATTAAAAACACTAATAATGTAATTAATACAATGGTTCTTAGCCAATTAATAGGTATAAAACTATCAGCTAATAACGAGCTGCCAACAACAAATACAAATGTTAGAAATATAATTTTATGGCCTTCTTTATGAAACATAATGTAAAATTCTTAAAAATAAATATATAAATGGTGCGGCAAAAATAATGCTATCTAACCTATCTAGCAAGCCTCCATGACCGGGCATTATTTTACCACTATCCTTTACGTTCGCTTGTCTTTTAAACTTAGATTCTATTAAGTCGCCTATAGTACCAAAAACACTTACAACAATACTTAAAATTAGCCAACTCGTAAAGTTTAAAGTTTGTGTAAAGGTAGCAATAAAATAGCTAGCGATACACGAAAAAAGTAAACCACCTAGAAAACCTTCTACTGTTTTTTTAGGTGAAATTTTTTCAAAAAGCTTTTGTTTGCCAAAGTTTTTTCCAACTAAATAAGCAAAAGAATCGTTAACCCAAACTAAAATAAAACATCCTAAAAGAATATTTGGGTTGTATGTTTCATGATAATCTGCAATTAAAATTAAAAAAACAAAAGCACTTGATATATAAAACGTAGTAAGTACAAATTGTTTTGAGCTAAAAAGCGGTGTTGCTTTTTCAGAAAACAAGTCTTTTATTAAAAAAAGCTCAATAAAAATAGTAAGAACCATAAGTATTTGTACAGCTTCATCAATGCCTGTTTTTGTTTTCAAAAGTAGTTGCCAATACACAAAAACAGCATAAAGGATACAAAATATAAAATAGGGAATGATGTTTTTAAGTTGAATTAATTTTTTAAATTCAAATAGGCAAATGATGCCAAAAACAAAAAAAAGCGCAATTAGTAAATGTTGATTGTATAGGCATAGAATTAAAAGCAATACATATAGCAAGCCTGAAAACGCCCGAATAAGAATTTCTTTCATTCTATAAATCTTCTAAAAGGAGTAGGTATAGATTTTTTGCACTGCTGCCATAACTTAAAAAATCTTTTTCATCATTAGATTTGAAGTGTTTTATGGTAGTTATGTTTGTTGGGATTTTTTGTTTGTTTTTAAATTTGATACCTCTTAAACCTTCACCAATATTCTCTACTATTTGACTTGTTGTAGCAAAAACAATAAAGTTTGCAGGTAATTCTGGTAATTTTTTTTCAAAAATTTGTTTGGATGAAATTAATAACGAACCATCATTTGCTATTAGGTTTTCGCAGGTTGTTAAAAAAATGGTTGCTTCACTTACTTTGGTAGTAGGTTGTAATTCTGAGTTTTTAAAACGATCTTTTAAGTTGTCGTCTAGTATTAAAGTTTCTTTGTCAGTCCAATTATTTTCTTCAATAATGCTTTCAAGATTGTTGTAAATTTCATTTAAATTTTCACAATACAGAAACTTGCCGCCATTGGCTTTAAAGTTTATAGTAAACTTTTCATCAATAGGTAGCTTAATTTCGGGCATATATTTGCCTCTTTCATTAGACTTTACATCTTCAGTAGATTCGTCTGGTTTCAGACCAAAAATTTTTCTAAAAAGACTCATTTAGTACACTGCTATTAATATAATTCTTTTTGAGGTTATCAAATATAAAAAATCTTAAATTAACAGTACTGTTAATTTAAGATTTTTACTTAAAGCTTATCAAAATATAAAAAAAACTTACTTTTCTTGTGTTTCAACGTCTTCTTTTTCAAAAGCACGTTCACCAAATATTTTTTCAAGATTGTCTTTAAAAATAACTTCTTTTTCAAGAAGTACTTCTGCAAGCTCTGTAAGTTTGTCTTTGTTATCTTCTAAAAGTTTGATAGCACGTTGATATTGTTTTTCAATAATATCTGAAATTTCTTTGTCTATCAATTCAGCTGTTTGTTCGCTATATGGTTTTGTAAAACCATATTCGTTTTGTCCAGATGAATCGTAATAAGTTAAGTTTCCAATTTTATCGCTTAAGCCATAAATAGTTACCATAGCTCTTGCTTGTTTTGTTACTTTTTCTAAATCGCTTAATGCACCAGTTGAGATGTTATTGAAAATAACTTTTTCAGCTGCACGACCACCCAAAGCAGCACACATTTCATCTAGCATTTGCTCTGGTCTAACTATTAAACGTTCTTCTGGTAAATACCAAGCAGCGCCTAACGAACGTCCACGTGGCACAATAGTTACCTTTACAAGTGGTGCAGCATGTTCTAGCATCCAACTTACAACAGCGTGACCAGCTTCATGAAAAGCTACTGCACGTTTTTCACTTGGTGTAATAATTTTATTTTTCTTTTCTAAACCACCAATAATTCTATCAACGGCATCAAGAAAATCTTGTTTATCTACAGATTTTTTTCCATTTCTAGCAGCTATTAAAGCAGCTTCGTTACAAACATTTGCTATATCGGCACCAGAAAACCCTGGTGTTTGTTTTGATAAGAAGTCTAGGTCTAAATTTTCGGCTTTTTTAAGCGGTCTTAAATGTACTTCGAAAATTTCTTTACGCTCTCTAACGTCTGGTAAATCAACATAAATTTGTCTATCAAAACGTCCAGCACGCATTAAAGCGGTATCCAAAATATCGGCTCTATTGGTTGCAGCAAGCACAATAACGTTGGTGTTTGTGCCAAAACCATCCATTTCTGTTAATAATTGATTTAAAGTGTTTTCACGTTCGTCATTACTTCCAGACATGGCGTTTTTACCTCTTGCACGACCAATGGCATCAATTTCGTCAATAAAAATAATTGAAGGTGATTTTTCTTTGGCTTGTTTGAATAAATCTCGAACACGAGACGCACCAACACCAACAAACATTTCTACGAAATCTGACCCAGATAATGAGAAGAATGGCACTTTTGCTTCACCAGCAACGGCTCTTGCTAATAATGTTTTTCCTGTGCCTGGAGGTCCTACAAGTAACGCGCCTTTTGGTATTTTTCCTCCTAATGAGGTGTATTTTTCAGGAAATTTAAGGAAATCTACAATTTCTTGAACTTCTTCTTTTGCCCCTTCTAAACCAGCAACATCTTTAAATGTGGTTTTTACTTCTGTATTTTGGTCAAAAAGTTTTGCTTTAGATTTTCCTATGTTGAAAATTTGACCGCCACCACCGCCACCAGTACCACCAGACATGCGACGCATTATAAAAATCCAAACACCAATAAGTAGGATAAAAGGTAAAATACTCATTAACAAATTGCCCCAATTATCAGTTTCTGTATCAAATTTTATAACCGGTCTTTTTGGTAAGTTTTTAGCAATATCGTTTAACTGATTTTCAAAATTTTGTAAATCGCCAAACTCAAATTTATAGTTTGGTAATTTTGAAGCTACAGGTAAAAATGAGCTTGGTTTCGATTTCTTGTGGATATCTTTATTTTCTGCTTCTTCAGTTAAATAAACTTTAGCAACACGTGTGTTTTTTATAATATCTACTTTTGCAACATCACCATCTTCTAAATATTTAAAAAATTGAGAAGGTGTTGTGTCGCTACCATCTTGTGATGTGCTGCTACTAAATAATTGATACCCTAAAATAAGAGCAATTAAAATACCATAAATCCAGTACGGACTAAATTTTGGCTTGTTTTCGTTTATATTTTTTTTATCGTTTGCCATTCTTTTTCTTAGTAACTAGTTTGTATAACTGTTGTTTTTGCATCGCCCCAAAGACTTTCAATATCGTAGTATTGTCTTATTTGTTTTTGAAACACGTGTACTACAACATTAACATAATCCATTAATACCCATTCAGCATTGTCCATACCTTCTGTGTGCCATGGATGGTCTTTAAGTTCTTTGCTTACTTTTTTCTGAACAGAATTAACTATAGCGTTAACTTGCGTGTTTGAAGTTCCTTCGCAAATTATAAAATAATCGCAAACCGTATTTTCAATTTCTCTTAAATCAAGAATATTTATTTCTTTTCCTTTAACGTCTTCAATGCCACTAATTATAACAGATATTAATTGGTCTGCACTTATATTTTCTTTCGCCATTAAAACTTTTTAAATTTTTGCAAAGTTATTATTTTTTTAGTTCTTTATAGTTTAAAATTATCATAAGATTTTATATACTACAAATTACTTTCCATGCTTATAATCAAACTTAATGCCACCGATTCAACAAATAGTTATTTAAAACGGCTATGTGGGAACGAATTGGTAACCGATTATACAGCTGTTATGGCAAAAAAGCAAACCAATGGCAGAGGACAAATGGGAACGGTTTGGAGTGCTCAATCGGCTAAAAACCTCACGTTCAGTGTATATAAAGATGTTTCAACGTATAATTTAGAACATCCTTTTTATATAAGTATGGCAACTGCTTTGGCTTTAATTAAAACTTTAAAAAGCTTATCTATTAATAAATTAAGTGTTAAATGGCCTAACGACATTTTGTCAGAAAACAAGAAAATTTGTGGTATTTTAATAGAAAACGTTGTCAAACAAAATAAATTTGCCAGTTCTATTATTGGTATAGGTTTGAATGTGAACCAAGTTGAATTTGAAAACTTACCACAAGCATCATCTTTACGAGTGGTTTCTGGGCGTGTTTTTGATATTGATGAAGTTGCCCAAATTATCATTAAAAACCTGAAGTATTATTTTGATATGTTGAAAAAAGATGAGTTTGAAACCCTAAAGAATAAATACGAAAGTTGTCTTTTTAGAAAAAACAAACCTTCAACATTTAAAGATGCTGAAGGTGTAATGTTTTCTGGTTTTATAAAAGGTGTTTCAAATTCTGGATGTCTTCAAATACTTCTTGAAGATGATATTATAAAAGAATTCGAATTTAAAACAATTACATTATTGTATTAAATAGCTTTTGGAATACTTGTGGCAAGTGTTTCAATAAATTTGCTAATTGGGCCTTTTATCATCATAGCCATCATCGGGTTAAAGTCGCCCGAAAACTCCAATTGAACTTCGCTTGAAGCGTCATCTTTCTTGGTAATATTACCAGTTAATGAAAAATCTAATTTTCCGCCAGCAGCACCTAAAACTATTTTGTTTGGTGGTACAACTTCTTTCTTTTTAAGAACAATTTCTGGCATACCTTTTAAAGCAAATACAAATGTGTCTTCACTTAATACTTCAAATTTGCTAATATTTTCAGGCATTAACGATTCGAAATTTTTAATATTAGCTAAAAAATCAAATACGTCTTCAGGAGATTTTTCAACACTTATTTTTGGAGATTCTAAATTCATTTTTGTAGTAATTTGTTTGTTGTTAGGTTGTTAAGTTGGGCATGGTTTAAACAGCCATACAACTTAACAACATACTTTAATCAAATAGCGTTCCATTCACTAGGGTTGGTATTCCATTCCGATAAAGTTGCTGCTTCTTTTTCAGAAATATAATTGGTTTTTAAAGCTTGTTCAAGTAAACTATTATAATCGCTTAAGGTTTGAAGTTTTATATTTTCAGATTCAAAATTTTTAATTGAAACATCAAAGCCATATGTAAAAATAGCAATCATACCTTTTACATTTACACGTGCTTCTTTTAAAGCTTTTACAGCATTTAAACTGCTTCCGCCAGTACTAATCAAATCTTCAACCACAACTACATTTTGTCCATGTTCAATAAAACCTTCAATTTGGTTTTTTCTGCCATGGCCTTTTGCATCTGGTCTAACATAAATAAAAGGTAAACCCATATATTCTGCCACCAACATGCCAATACCAATTGCGCCAGTAGCTACACCAGCAATAACATCGGGTTTGCCATATTGTTTTTCAATTTGTTTAGCCATGGTTTCACGAATGTAGTTTCGTATGGGCGGAAATGATAATACAATACGGTTATCACAATAAATAGGTGATTTCCAACCAGAAGCCCAAGTAAATGGCTCCTTAGGGCTAAGTTTTATAGCATTAACTTGCAATAAAACTTCAGCAGTTTTTCTAGCAATATCTTTATTAAAAATCATAGCCACAAAAATAAACATAAATTTAGTTTTTGTTACTGATGAACGATTGAATAAAAATATTTTTTTTAACAATGCATAGTTTGTAACTAAAAATGATATTTTTACAAAAATTGTAATTATTAATTAAGGAATGTATAAAGTTTTTGTTGGTGATAAACCCATAATTTTAACAACTATTGTTGAGCAAGAGACAAATTTTAAAAACTATTTGCTTGATACTGTTAATATTGGAAAAGTTATTAAAGAACTAAATACTACTAAATTAGAAGAAGTTCGCCTTATTCATAAAAATGCTGAAAAGCTGCTTAAAAAGTTTTTAAAGAAACTTCCAAACGTTGTTGCTGGTGGTGGAAAAGTGTTTAATAATAAAAATGAGATACTTTTTATATACCGAAATGATAAATGGGATTTGCCAAAAGGAAAAATAGAAGGTACAGAAAGTATTGAAAAAACAGCTTTACGCGAAGTAATGGAAGAAACTGGTGTAGCTGGTTTAGAAATAACAAAACCGTTAGAAACTACCTATCATATTTTCAAACGTAACGGAAACCACCGAATAAAAGTAACCTATTGGTTTGAAATGAAAACAGCATTTGAAGGTGTTTTGTATGCTCAAGAAGAAGAAGGTATAACCAAAGTAGAATGGTTAAATCAAGAACAAGTTTGTGATGCCCTTGAAAATAGTTATGCTAATATTAAAGCTTTAATTTAAATAAAGTTAGAAATACAAAATCCCTCTCGATTATAAACTGCTATTAATTAACATTTTGAAGTTGTTGTAATTTTTTAATCTCTCAAAAAATTAAAAAAGTTACATGAAGAATTATAAATTATCGTTTGGAGAAATTATTATAATAGACGAAAACTTAGCAGAAGTAATCGTAAATGAAGGGGTTGTAATGAATGATATTATGGTAGATGAATATCACGATTTCTTATTAAGTTATTTAAAAGCACCATTTTCATTATTGATAAATAAAAAGCATTCTTATGCGATGACTTTTTCTGCCCAAAAAACTATAGCAACCTTAAAAGAGATAAAAGCAATGGCAGTTTTGTTTTCTTCAGTAGGTGGCTTAATGTCAACTGAAACACTTATGAATCTTGGGGAAAATAAAGATTTAAATATTAGATTATTTCAGAAAAGAGAAGATGCTTTAAATTGGTTAAATTCTTTAGAATCATAAAAATCTTAGTTCTTCTCAAACGTTTTAGTAGGAATGTAGACTTAAAAACGCATTTCTTTGCTCTAACTTACATATTAAACGTAAATTTGCCACCTCATTAAAAAGAAATCATGACCGAATTTGTAAGGAAGATAACACCAAACATTAAAGATGATGTTTTGGCAGGTATAACCGTTTCATTAGCAATGATTCCCGAAGTTGTAGCGTTTGCTTTTGTTGCACAAATAGATCCTTTGGTAGCACTTTCTGGAGCTTTTATCATAGGTTTAATTACAGCTATTTTTGGAGGTAGGCCAGGTTTAATTTCTGGTGCAGCAGGTGCTGTTGCAGTTATTTTTGTGCATTTAATTTCTGAAGGTCATGCTAAAGGAATGTTGTTTGATGTTCCAGTTGAAAACATGGGTTATTTCTATTTGTTGGCAGCCGTTATATTAATGGGTGTATTCCAAATTGGTGCTGGTGTATTTAAATTGGGGCGTTTTGTGCGGTTAATTCCACATTCTGTAATGCTTGGTTTTGTTAACGGATTAGCAATTGTAATTTTTCTAGCACAAGTGCGTATGTTTTCTCATAAAGAATTGGAAATAAGCGTTGATGGTGTTAAAAATTATATAAACATTCCCATGCAAGGCACAGAATTGTATGTTATGCTTGGTTTAGTTTTATTAACTATGGGCATTATTTGGGGTTTACCTAAACTTACAACCAAAATTCCTGCTGCTTTAACTGCAATTTTAATTACAACAGGTATTGTAGTGTTTGGTGGTTTAGATGTTAGTACTGTTGGATCTTATATTATTGAAGGTGGCGGCAATGGGCTGAAAGGTGAATTTCCAACACCAAATTTAGAATTATGGCAGTATTTACCATTTAATTTAGATACACTTAAATTTATATTACCTTATGCGTTTCTGGCAGCTTCGGTTGGGTTGATAGAATCGTTAATGACCATGAATTTAGTTGATGAACTAACTGAAACGCGTGGTAATGGTAATAGAGAATGTGTTGCCCAAGGTGCAGGAAACATGTTAAGTGGTTTGTTTGGTGGTACTGGTGGTTGTGGTATGATTGGGCAAACCGTTATCAATATTAATGCTGGTGGACGCGGACGATTATCTGGGATAATGATGGCATTAACCTTATTAACTTTCATTTTATTTACCGATAAGTATATTGAACAAGTGCCAATAGCTGCACTTGTTGGTGTTATGTTTATGATGGTAATTGAAACATTTGCATGGTCTAGTTTTAGGATTATAAGGAAAATACCAAAATCGGATGCGTTTGTTTTAATTATCGTATCGGCAGTTACCGTTATTTACGATTTGGCAATTGCGGTTTTTGTAGGCGTTATTATTTCTGCATTGGTATTTGCTTGGGAAAACGCTAAAAAAATTAGAGCCAGAAAACGTTTTTCTGAAGATGGGAAAACTAAAACATACGAAATTTGGGGACCTTTATTTTTCGGTTCTATTTTAGCTTTTAATGATAAATTTGATGTGAAAAATGATCCTGAACATGTTGAAATTGACTTTGTAGAATCGCGCATTAGCGACCATTCTGCTTTAGAAGCTATTTTTAATTTGGTTAATAAATATGAAGCTGAAGGAAAAACAATTAAGCTTAAGCATTTAAGTGAAGATTGTAAAATATTACTTTATAAAGCAAGTCCGAAATTTAGAGAAGTTATTGTTGAAGCTATTGATGACCCACGTTACTATTTGGCCGAAAACCCAGAAGCATTTACAAAATCGTTAAAAGAATATAAATTTTAGATTGTTAGACTTTTAGATTGATAAACAAATGAATTCATAACAACTTCTAGCCATTTAATAATCTAGTAATCTAACAAGCTAAAAAAACCTATTTCACTCTAACACTATCAGGTACAAACTTGGTGTAATCGCCATTGTTTTTAATAACATCGCGTACAATAGATGATGATATAAAAGATGTTCTAGCTGAGGTTAATAAAAACACGGTTTCAATAGTTGCTAAGCGTCGGTTTGCATGAGCAATGGCTTTTTCAAATTCAAAATCGGCAGGATTTCTCAAACCACGTAAAATAAATTCGGCACCAACATTTTTACAAAAATCAACTGTTAAACCTTTATAAGTTACAATTTTTACTTTTGGTTCATCGGCAAAAGCATTTTCAATAAAAGCAGTTCGTTCTTCAAGAGAAAACATGTATTTTTTATCAGAATTAACACCAATAGCAACAATTACTTCATCAAAAAGCGTTACACCACGTTTTATAATATCGTAGTGTCCTAAAGTTAATGGGTCAAAAGAACCCGGAAATAATGCTTTTTTCATGTTTTTTTTATTCCTGTAAAGGCAGGAATCTTGTTGTTTAATTGTCTAAAATCAAATATAGTCAATAATTATTATTAATTTTTTAAAGCTTCTTCTATTGCATTATCAAATAACTCAACCAAAGTAATACCTGCAGCTTTAGCTTGTTGCGGTAAAATACTGGCTAATGTTAACCCTGGTACGGTGTTAACTTCTAATAAATGTGGTTCACCATTTTTAAAAATATATTCGCTTCGGCTAAAACCTTTCATTTTTAAAACTTCGTAAACTTTTTTAGCTACGGCAGTTACTTTTGTTTCTTCATCTTCAGATAATCTGGCAGGCGTTATTTCTTGCGATTTACCCAAATACTTTGCTTCGTAATCAAAAAAATCATTTTCACTAACAATTTCGGTTATTGGCAATACTTTGGTTTCACCTTTATAGGTAATAACACCAACCGAAACTTCAGTACCATCTAAAAACGATTCAATAATAATTTCATCATCTTCCTTAAAAGCAACTTCAATGGCGTTTTTTATATCTTCCTTTTTATGCACTTTGGTAACACCAAAACTACTTCCTGCCTTATTAGCTTTAACAAAACAAGGTAAACCTACTTTGGTAATAATAGTTTCTTCATCAATAACATCGCCTAAATTAATGTAGAAAGATTCGGCAGTTTTTATGCCATACGGCTTTAAAACACTTAAGCAATCACGTTTATTAAAGGTTAATCCAGCTTGGTACATATCACAACTTGTTTGCGGAATATTTAGCAATTTAAAATAGGCTTGCATAAAACCATCTTCACCTGGCGAGCCATGAATGGCATTAAAAACACAATCAAATGTTATTTTTGAGTTGTTTACAGTCACTGAAAAATCATTTTTATCAATATTGAATTCTGCGTTGTTGCTATCAACATAAACCCATTTTTCTTTAAAAATATGAATTCTGAAAGCGTTGTATTTTGAAGCATCTAGGGTTTCAAAAACCACATTTCCACTTTTTAATGAGATTTGGTATTCACTTGAATAGCCACCCATGATGATAGCAATATTTTTTTTCATATCGTATAATTTGTTGTTTTTTTTATGGAGAAAATCTTTATATAAGTCTAAAAGTTACAATAAAACGTATCTATTATTAGTTAAGCTAAAATATCACTTAAATTGCAAAAGAAAAAACAGTTCTGTTTTTATATATTTGCCTAATCGAAAATTTTATAAATGAGCATTACTAAATTTCTAACCAGTAAAGTATTTTTTAAACAAGTATTACTAGCTATAGGTGCGGTAGTTGTTATTAGTTTTATCATTTTAAGATGGTTAAGCTTTACAACAAACCATGGCGAGTTTGAAACAGTGCCAATGCTAAAAGGAAAATCGTTAAGTGTAGCAACTATTGAGTTAGACGAGCATAATTTGGTTATGGAAATTCAAGATTCTGCAAATTACAATCCAGATTATCCTAAGTTTTCGGTTATAGACCAAGATCCACAAGCAGGAGCCAAGGTTAAGGAAGATAGAAAAATTTATATTACCGTAAATCCTTCAGGTTACCGAAAAATAACTGTTCCCGATTTAAAAGAACGTACTTTTAGACAAGCAAAACCAACCCTAGAGGCTTTAGGTTTTAAAGTTGGTAAAATTTCTTATATTGATAATATAGCCAAAGATTTAGTATTAAAAGTACAATACAGAGGTGTAGATATTAAAAAAGGAGAGAAATTGCCAAAAACAACAGCTATAGATTTAGTGTTAGGAAATGGTAGTAAAGGTGGTTTTTCAGAAACGGTTTCTGATAGCTTATCTATAAATGGATCTGAGGATATTTTGCCTCCTTCAGATTTAAACTAAATATTAAAAAGTAAATTTTACTGTTTTAATACAGTTACTAAATTCCCTATGGAAGATTATACCCCAGATTTTATTGATGATGAAAGTGACCTTTATGAACATCATGCATTTACTGTAGATAAAGGTCAAAATCCACTTCGAATAGATAAATATTTAATGAATTTTGTTGAGAATGCCACTCGAAATAAAATTCAAGCTGCAGCAAAAAATGGAAGTATTTTTGTTAATGGAACTGCAGTAAAATCAAACTACAAAGTAAAACCTCACGATAAAATTCGCGTGCTTTTTACGCACCCGCCACACGAAAATTTACTGGTTGGTGAAAATATACCGCTAGATGTTGTTTATGATGATGATGAACTTTTGGTTGTAAATAAACCAGCAGGCATGGTTGTACATCCTGGGCATGGAAATTATTCTGGTACACTTATAAATGCATTAATTTATAGATTTGAAAATTTGCCTAATAACTCTAGCGAGCGTCCGGGTTTGGTGCATAGAATTGATAAAGATACTAGCGGACTTTTAGTTATTGCGAAAACTGAACATGCCATGACGCATTTATCGTTGCAGTTTGCTGAAAAAACTAGCGAACGCGAGTATGTAGCTATAGTTTGGGGTAATATTGAAGAAGATGAAGGTACTGTAGAAGGTAATATTGGCAGACATCCAAAAAACAGATTACAAAACACCGTATTTCTTGGTGATGAAGCCGATAAGGGAAAACCTGCCGTAACACATTATAAAGTTTTAGAACGTTTAGGTTATGTAACCTTAGTGTCATGTAAGCTTGAAACAGGTCGTACGCATCAAATACGTGTACATATGAAACATATTGGGCATACCTTGTTTAATGACGAGCGTTATGGTGGTGAAAAAGTTTTAAAAGGAACTACATTTACCAAATACAAACAGTTTGTAGATAACTGTTTTAAAGTATTACCAAGGCAAGCATTACACGCTAAAACACTAGGTTTTGTACACCCAAAAACAGGAAAATTTATGCAATTTAATACGCCAATTCCAGATGATATGGAACAATGTATTGAAAAATGGCGTACATATTCGAAGCATCAAGGTTTAGAGGAATAATTGTTGAAAAGTTAACCAGAATATTTAAAATAAATATGCTACTCTGTATAGCTTATAGTATTCCCAACTGCAAGTCCCCAAGTATCAACCAAACCCGCATTTACCTCTAAAACATATTTTGCGGGTAGGTTAGAAGGTAGCGAAGTTTCATCCATTGGTTTCGCATTTTTTTGAAAACTTACTATGGTTTTATTGGCGTTTATATAGATAATGTCTAACGGAATTTTTGTGTTTTTCATGTAGAAAAAGCGTTCGGTTTCATCATCAAAAATGAATAACATGCCTTGGTTTTTTGCCATCAGGTCACGATACATTAAACCAGTTTGTGTTTCAAATTCGGTGTTAGCTATTTCTATATCTAAAGTAATTGCTGTAGAATCTGTTTTAGTAATTTTTAATTCGCCTTCTTTTTTAAATGTAATTTCTGTTTGTGTAACTACATTTTTATCGTCTTTACAAGCTGAAATACTAAAATTAAAAAAGCTTAAAGTGAAAATAAATGGTAAAGAAAAGCGTTTTAAAAACATGTTATTTAGTTGATGTTTTAGGTTTGTAAACAAACATAAAATACAGTCCAATAATAATAAATGGAATACTTAACCATTGCCCCGTGTTTAAACCAAACCAGTTAATATATTCATCGCCTTGTGGTTCTTTTACAAACTCAACAAAGAAACGAATGGTCCAAAGTAAAATTAAAAATAGTCCGAAAAGGAAGCCAGTTTGGTTTCTTTTTTCAGTTTTAGAATAGAAATACCATAAAATTAAGAACACAAAAATATAGCAAAACGACTCGTATAATTGTGCAGGGTGGCGGTAAGGAACAGCATTTAATAATTCAATAAATTGTGGGTTATCAGTGACAGCATTATATGCTTTTTGAACATCTTTAATGCCCGTTAATTGTACAATTTGATTTTTGTAATATTCATCTTGAATGAAACGAACACCAAAAGCAGAATCGGTAATTTTTCCAATAATTTCAGAGTTTATAAAATTTCCAATACGAATAAAAACAGCTCCAGAAGCTACCGAAATTACCACACGATCTAATATCCAAAGCAGCGATTTGTAGTTGTATTTTTTTCGGTATAAATACATGCCAATAATAATGCCAATGGCAGCGCCATGGCTTGCTAACCCTAGAAACCCTGTAAACTCTATGCCGTTTTTAAAGCTGAATGGTAAAAATATGCTAAAAAAATCTTCAAAAATTAATTCAGATTGGTAAAACAATACATGTCCTAAACGTGCGCCAATCATTGTAGCCAAAACGGTATATATAAACAAAGGATCTAAATAGTCTAATGACACTTTTTCTTTAGTAAAAATACGCTTCATAATAAACCAGCCTACAACAAAAGCGACCATCCACATAAGGCTGTAAAAGTGTAATTTAAAGTTTCCAATAATGTCGAGTCCAGTTATAGGATTCCAATCAAAAGTTAATAAGTACATGTGTTATAGTTTTTACTTAAATTTTTAAAATATTAGTTTTGAAGTTCTACAATTTCAACTTCAAAAATTAAATTTGTTTTGGGCGGTATGCCTCTATTACCAGTTTCGCCATACGCCAAATGGTAAGGTATGAACAAAGTAGCTTTATCGCCAACATGTAATTGTTGTAAACCTTCTTTAAAACCTGCAATCATTTGTGCATCAGGACTAATATCACATACTATGGGTTGGTATTGGTTGGCGGTTTTGCGGTATTCATTTACAATATTAAATGTTTCGGCAGTTTCTAGTTTGTTAGTATCTAGCAGTTTACCATCTTCAAAAAACAGAGTGTAATTGGCTAAAACTTTTGAGGTTTCAGTTAGTTTTTCACCAGTTCCTTTTTCTGTAATAGTATACTTTAAGCCAGATTGTAAAGTAATTGCTTTTTCTTGTTGTTTATTAAACTTGTCTTTAGTTGCTTTTAAAAGTGCTTCAGATTTTGCAATTCGTTCTTTTTCAATTCGTTCAGCTTCAGCAAAATGATTGATAAAAATTTTAGGTGCATCAAATGCTTTGGCTGCTTTTCCTTTTCTTATAATGTTTACTTCTTTTAAAACAACATCAACAAGTGGTTTGTTGTTACTGTTAGTTTCAACATTTGAAATGCTGTCTTGCACATCTAAACCTAAAATAAGTTCGCCAAAAACGGAATGTTTGTTGTCTAAATGTGGTTTTGGAACTTCAGTAATAAAAAACTGACTACCATTTGTTTTTGGCCCCGAATTCGCCATTGATAAAATACCAGGTTTATCGTGTTTTAAATCAGGATGAAATTCATCCATAAACTTATAACCAGGATTTCCTAATCCGGTTGCTTTTGGGTCGCCACCTTGAATCATGAATTTGTCCATAACACGATGAAAAATGGTGCCGTTATAGAATTTTTTTCCTTTGTAAGCACTATCAACCATTGTGTTTGTGCCTTCAGCAAGTGCTATAAAATTTGCTACCGTTATAGGTGTTTTATCATATGCTAGTTTGGCTACCATAGTGCCTTTTGTAGTTATAAATTCTGCATAAATACCGTCTTCTAAATCGGGGTATTGGGCTTTACACGATGAAAATGCAACTAATAAAATGATGAATGATATTTTAAAAGACAATCTTAAGTTGTTCATTTTTAATCTGCTTGATTTTGGGTAATTGAATTGATGGTTACTTCGCACATTAAAGGCATGTTGCCACCTATTTTATGTTCGTCGCCATAATAGCCATATGCTTTTTGAGATGGAAATAAAAAGGTAACTGTTTCGCCGGTTTTCATAAGTTTTAAACCTTCACGTAAACCCGTAAATAGTTCTTCTTTATCCATGGTATAGGTTTGTGTTTTTAGCTCTTCTTTAGAATATATAACGCTACCACTTAACGATTTTACATTGTAATTATAGTTAACAATATCACCAAAGTCTGGTTTTTCAATAGAGTCGAATTCAACTTTGGTGTTGTAGTAGTACCAAAATCCGCTAGATGAAGCAATGTAGTCTTTATCTTTATGCTGCTTCATTATTTTTTCTATTTGAGATTGCTCTTTGGCGAACAATTTTTTATTTCGTTCTACAGAAGCATCAATAAAAGAACCAGATTTTACAGAAACAGGACGTCTGGCTTCAGGTTGTTTACAGCTTACAGCAGCGAGTAAAATAAGTGCAATTAGAAATAGTTTATTCATTATTTAGGGCTTTATTATAACTAGGCAATATACTAATAAATTTTTCAACCGTATGGTTTAAACTTAAATAGCTTTTTCCGCCAGCAGCATTTATATGACCACCGCCTTCAAAATGGGTTCTAGACATGTCGTTTACCGAGAAATTACCTTTAGAGCGTAACGAAATTTTAACAATACCTTCTTGTTTGTCTTCAATAAAAATGGCTGCAAGAATAACGTTTTCTAATGATAAACCATAGTTTACAATGCCTTCAGTATCACCTTTTTTGTAATCAAATTTATTTAATTCTTCTTGTGAAAGTGTTATGTATGCTGTTCTAGATTCTGGAATAACCTTTAAATTAGTTAATGCACAACCCAATAATTGCAAACTGTTGTAGCTATTGGAGTCGTACACGTTATTATGAATTTGCGCATTATCGGCACCTTTTTCAATTAGATGTGCTATAATTTTATGTGTTTCACTAGTTGTAGATGGAAACCTAAACGAACCCGTATCGGTCATAATTCCTAAATACAAGCAGGTGGCAATGGTTGAGTCTATCTCATTTAAATCGCCCAACATATTAATAAAATGATATACCATTTCGCAGGTTGAACTCATGCTAACATCGCTAAAAATGTATTTTGCATAATTGTCTGGTGCTTGATGGTGGTCAATCATTATCTTAACGGCATTACTTTTGGCAAGTGCGGTTTCCATATTACCAGCTCTGTGAAGTGCGTTAAAATCTAAAGTAAAAATAATATCGGCATCTTTAATTAAAGTATCGCAAACTTTAGTTTGCGAGTCGTGTTTTAATATGGTATGTTCTTCTGGAATCCATTTTAAAAAGTTTGGATAATCATTTGGAGCTATAATTTGCGCGTTGTGATTTCCTTTTTTTAAATAGTGATACAAGCCTAATGTAGAGCCAATAGCATCACCATCAGGGTTTTTGTGTGGAACAATCACTATTTTCTTAGGGCTTGATAATAAGTGTTTTATATCTGCGATATCTTGTTTTTTCATAGATGACGAATATACAATTTTTTTAAAATTTGATAGCCTTGTTTTTAATGATAAATACCGTACTTTTGCACAAAATTTAATAAAACAAAATGGCAACAAACAGAACATTTACAATGCTAAAGCCAGATGCTGTTGAAAAAGGACACATTGGTGCAATATTAGAGAAAATTTCAGCTTCAGGATTTAGAATTGTTGCAATGAAATTAACACAAATGACAACGGCAGATGCTAAAGCTTTTTATGCAATACATAGCGAACGTCCGTTTTTTCCAGATTTAGTAGAATACATGACACGCGGTCCTATTGTAGCTGCAATTTTAGAAAAAGATAATGCAGTTGAAGATTTTAGAACGTTAATAGGTGCTACAAATCCTGCTGATGCAGCTGAAGGAACTATTAGAAAATTGTACGCAGCGTCTATTGGTGAAAATGCAGTACACGGAAGTGATAGTGATGAAAATGCAGCTATTGAAGGTGCGTTTCACTTTTCTGGAAGAGAGCAGTTTTAAATAAAAGCTTCAATTTATAAATAGAAAATCCCGCAATTGCGGGATTTTTTGTGTCTTAAAAAAAATTAAAAAGTATATATTAAATTACTTTTACATTTACTGCGTTTAATCCTTTTTTACCTTCTTTTAATTCAAATTCAACTAAATCGCCCTCACGAACTTCATCAATTAAACCTGAAATGTGAACAAAATGTTCTTTTTTCGAACCTTCTTCAACTATAAAACCAAAACCTTTGGCATCGTTAAAGAATTTAACTGTTCCTTTACTCATACTTTAAATTATTAAATTAGATACCATAAATGTAATGCAAAAAAGTTTGAAAAAAAAAATGTTTTTTTCAGAAAGTCTATAAAAACAAAAAAGTCTATCAAAATGATTGATAGACTTTTAATGTAATTGTTAAAGTATATGTATTAGATTACTTTTACGTTTACGGCGTTTAAACCTTTTCTACCTTCTTGTAGATCGAATTCAACAGCGTCACCTTCACGAATTTCATCGATAAGTCCTGAAATGTGTACGAAATGTTCTTTGTTGTTGTCATCTTCAGTGATAAATCCAAAACCTTTAGAATCATTGAAGAATTTTACTGTACCTTTACTCATTGTATTTATTTATAAAAAATTTAAGTGCCAAAGGTAGTATAATTATTCAGACAACCTTGCTTTTTGTTGTTTTTTTTATTTTCAAGCGCATTATCTAATTATCGGAGAACCAGTTTTTTAATAATTTCTTTTCCTAAAGCCTCATTAAGCATGGTTATAATTTTTTCTTTGCCATAGCTTAATTCTTCACGCAATACACTCGAGCTAAGTTGTACATAAAGTGTATCGCGCTCAAGGTTTACAGCAGTTGTATAATTGTTTACTCCATTGCCCATTAAGTTTGTCCAGGCATCTGCAACATTTACTTTATTTAATCCTTTTTCAAGTTTATTAGTTTCAACAAATTCTTTAAGCGCATCTGCTATACTTATGTGTTCGTTGTTGCGTTTTGCCATTTGTTTTTAGTTTTTAATGCTGAATTCTGATAGTTTTTTTACAAATTTAGCTTTTTGATACCAATCATTGTATACTAATTCTATGGATTTAACTTCAAAGGTTCCGAATTCGTGATTTTTATATTTTTCAACAATTTCTAGAAATTTTGATTTATCAATTATTTTCTCTTTAAAGCGAAGTACTGTTGCATGTGCGGTTTGTATTGTATAACGCTTGTCAATACTTTGTTTTAATGTTGAATTTTTAAACTTAATTCTTAAATTATTTCTTGCATCATTTAATGCTTCGGTATTCATAAAACCTTGAACCATGATGCAAGACGTTGAAGCCGTAATACCTTTAAACTCTATTTTTAAGTTTGAAACATTTTGAATACTTTCATTAATTAATGTGATATATTCTGAAATATTAATGGATTTTAATTCAAAACCATCATAGCAAGATATAATAGACATGACCGTAATGTGAATATCCGAATTTACATAATAATATTGATTAGGGTCAATTGCTTTTAGTATATCTAAAAACTTTTGAATCTCATTTTTTATTGTTTCTGAAGGTCTTATTAAAAGTGTAATTCCAAAACGATTATCAGAAGGTGAATCAATTAATGTGTCAATATCATATGCGTCTGCTTCAATTTGTTTTATTGATGTTTTGTAAAGTGATTCATAATGTTCTTTTAGATTCATAGCCTAAAAATCTCATATGATTGATGTACTTGTTTTACAGCATTTTCGGTACGTTCGGCATGTGTATCGCTTATAAAAAGTTGTCCAAAATTTTCATCATCAACCAACTTAATTATTTGTGCAACTCTGTTTTCATCAAGTTTGTCAAAAATGTCATCAAGTAGTAAAATTGGGTTTACATTACTTTGTGCTTTTATAAAATCGAATTGAGCCAACTTTAGCGCAATTAAAAACGATTTTTGCTGCCCTTGACTACCAAATTTTTTAATAGGATGGTTTTCAATGTTAAAATGTAAGTCGTCTTTATGTATGCCTACACTTGTATATTGCAAGGTTTTATCTTTATTAATGTTTTTCTGTAATAGAGTATTTAAATCGGTTTCAAATAAATCGCTATGGTAATTTAATTCAACTACTTCATTGCCATTGCTAATAGCTTCATAACGAGCTTTAAATATAGGAATGAATGCTTTTAAAAACGCATCACGTTTTTCAAAAATAACAGTTCCAAAATCGTTTAATTGGTTGTTGTAAACCTCTAAAGTATCTTTATTAAAAGTATGGTTTAAAGCAAAATATTTTAAAAGTGCATTGCGTTGCGCCAGTATTTTGTTGTAATTAATCAGGCTGCTTAGGTAGGTTTTGTCGCTTTGCGAAATAACGCTATCAATAAATTTTCGGCGTGTGTCGCTACCTTCAATAATTAAGTCTCTATCGGCAGGTGAAATGATAACTAGAGGTAAAAAACCTATGTGTTCGCTAAATTTTTCATACGCTTTTCCATTGCGCTTAATTACTTTTGTTTGTCCGCGTTTTAAACTTACAACAACTTTTTCGGTTTTATTATCCTTTTCATAATCGCCATTAACCACAAAAAATTCTTCATCATGTTTTATATTTTGTGTTGCAACCGGATTAAAATAACTTTTTCCAAAAGATAAATGATAAATAGCATCTAAAATGTTAGTTTTTCCAATGCCATTATTTCCAACAATGCAATTTATTTTGTCGTTGAAAATGAACGATTTACTGTCGAAATTTTTATAATTTAATAATGAAAGTGATTTTAAAATCATACAAAAAGTTACTTAAAAGTATCAGCAAGTGGTCGCTTATTAATTAAGGATGTGCAAATTATTGAAAAATATCAAATAAATACCCTTTTAGTTATGAAGAAAAATTATATTTTTGCGGCGCATTAAAATTTAGACTAAATACATGGCAACTTATAATAAAAGAGGATACAAACCAAGAACAGTAGAGGAAAAGGTAGAAGAAGTAGAACAACACTCAACTACTGCCGAGGTTTTTAACACGCTTGACGAAACAGCATCAAAAACAGAAGATTTTGTAGCTAAAAATCAAAAATATATTTTCATAGTTATAGGTGTTGTTGCTGCAGTAGTTTTAGGTTATTTAGGGTATAACGAGTTTGTTGCAAAACCTAAACAGGTTACTGCTATGAACGATATGGCTCAAGCACAAAACTATTTTAACGATGCCGTAAATAGTACAGCAAAAGATTCACTTTTTACGCTTGCTTTAAAAGGTGGTGAAGGTAAATTTGGTATGTTAGATATTATTAAAGAACATAGCGGAACACCAGCTGCAAACTTAGCAAACTACTATGCTGGTACAGCTTATTTGCATTTAAAAGATTATAAAAAAGCTATTGAGCATTTAAACGAATTTACTAGTGATGATGAAATTTTAGCACCATTAGCTAAAGGAAATATTGGCGATGCGTTTGCGCAATTAAACCAATCTGATGATGCTTTAGATTATTATGAGCAAGCTGCAGAAATGCGTAATAATGAATACACAACACCAATGTATTTATACAAAGCTGGCGCAATTGCTTTAGAATTAGGTAAAGCTGATAAAGCACTTACGTATTTTAACAAAATTAAAGACGAATTTCCAAATTCATCTGAAGCTGCAACCATAGATGTTTTTATTGGTAAAGCACAGGTGTTGGCAAACAAATAATATGGCTACGGCAAACAAAAATTTATCAGATTACGATAAAACAACAATCCCAAATGCGAACAAGTTTCGGTTTGGGATTGTTGTTTCAGAATGGAATGATACCATTACAGAAGGCTTATATAAAGGCGCTTACGATGCTTTGATTGAAAATGGGGTGTTGCCTAATAACATTGTCCGTTGGGATGTTCCTGGAAGTTTTGAGCTTATTTACGGCAGTAAAAAAATGCAGCAACAATTGGTTAATGCTGTTATTGCCATAGGTTGCGTAATACAAGGCGAAACAAAACATTTTGATTTTGTTTGCGAAGGTGTAACACAAGGTATAAAAGACTTAAATGTTTTACATGAAACACCAGTGATTTTCTGTGTACTTACAGATAATACCATGCAACAATCAATAGACCGTTCTGGAGGTAAACACGGAAATAAAGGTACTGAAGCTGCTATAGCTGCCATAAAAATGGCGGAATTACGGAAAAACAGTTAGTAAAAAACATACAATCTTAAAATTCCAAATTCCAACAGTGTATTGTAAACCACTTTTGGAGTTTGGAATTTGTTTTTTTGGAATTATTTAGCATTTCAATTCTCGGTTTCTGCCTATTTTTAAGTATTTTTGAGGTAAAAGTAGTAGTAACTTTGTTTAAACAACGCAAACATAAAACCTTTAAGCATTCATCCGTTTTTTCAGAAGAAAAAAGTGCGGATGCAAATTTAGAGTTACCTAAGAAAAAAGACTTTGTTTCTAAATGGCAACGAGAAAGTACAGGCAGTAGAAAAGTAAAAGGCGCTATGTCTTTACCAATTCTAATCTTAGCTTTGGTATTATTATTGATTTGTATGTATGTATTGGATTCAAAATTCAATTAACTTAAAACTTAGAAATTATGGGAATCTTGAAATTGCGAAAAAACAAAAAGTACAGCTACACACCGCGTTATTTTGATGATAAAGGTGAAGGAAATCCGTTTGAAATAAAACATAAATTTGACGAACATAGAAAAACCGTTGGCGGTAATACAGGTTTTAAAACCAAACTAAATAACGCTTTAGACGATTTAAAAAACAATCCAGATAAAAAAGCAGATAGACGAATTCTAATTATAGTAGCTATTTTGGTTTTGGTGTTTCTTTTAATTATCGATTTCGATTTATCTATATTCTTTTCTAAATAATACATGGCAGACATTATACAGCTATTACCCGATCATGTAGCAAACCAAATTGCTGCTGGAGAAGTTGTACAACGTCCCGCTTCGGTGGTTAAAGAACTTTTAGAAAACGCCATAGATGCCGATGCTACCATTATTAAACTTATTATAAAAGACGCAGGAAAAACCCTTGTGCAAGTAATTGACAATGGAAAAGGCATGAGTGCTACCGATGCCAGATTAAGTTTTGAGCGTCATGCAACCTCTAAAATTCGTTCTGCCGACGATTTATTTCATTTGCACACCAAAGGGTTTCGTGGAGAAGCGTTGGCAAGTATTGCAGCTATTGCGCATGTAGAATTAAAAACAAAACAAGAACATGATGATGTAGGTACTGTAATTATTATTGAAGGCAGTTCTATTGTTTCTCAAGAAGTTGTGGTAACACCAAAAGGAACGTCACTTTCAGTAAAAAATCTGTTTTTTAATATTCCTGCGCGACGTAATTTTTTAAAATCGAATGCTGTTGAATTACGCCATGTTATTGATGAATTTCATCGTGTAGCTTTAGCGCATCCAAGTATAAGTTTTGTATTATATAATAATGGAAGTGAGGTTTTTAATTTGCCAATTAGTAATTACAGACAGCGAATTGTAAATATTTTTGGAACAAAAACGAATGAAAAATTAGTACCTGTTGAAGAAGAAACCGAAGTTTTAAAAATCTCAGGTTTTGTTGGTAAACCAGAATTTGCAAAAAAAACCAGAGGCGAACAATACTTTTTTGTGAATGATAGATTTATTAAAAGTCCGTATTTAAACCATGCTATTTCATCAGCGTTTGAAGGTTTATTAAAAAATGGCAACCATCCAAGTTATTTTTTAAACTTAAATGTCGATCCACAAACCATTGATATCAATATTCATCCTACAAAAACAGAAATTAAGTTTGATGATGAGCATACGCTTTATGCATTATTGCGTTCGGCAGTAAAACATAGTTTAGGGCAATTTAATATTGCACCTGTACTCGATTTTGAGCGTGATGCTAGTTTAGATACGCCATATAATTTCAATAATAAAGAAACAAATACGCCTGTTATAGAAGTAGATAGAAGCTTTAACCCATTTAAAGAAACCTATACTTCTGGCAAACAAACAACAGCATTTAAGAAACAAACTGTTAATAATTGGGATAGTTTGTATGTTGGTTTAGAATCAAAAGGAACAAAAACAGAACACGATTTTAGCGAAGTGCATTTTGAAAGTGAAGAAACAACGTTGTCTGTTTTTAGTGATGATAATGCTATAGAACAAGTACAAACTACCTATCAACTTCATAATAAATACATTGTTAGCACTATTAAATCGGGTATGTTAGTCATCGACCAGCATCGAGCGCATCAACGTGTGTTGTATGAAGATTTCTTGAAGAATTTAACCATAAAAGCAGGCGTAAGTCAGCAATTACTATTTCCGTTAGAACTTCATTTTTCTACACAAGAAATTCAAATAATTAATCAATTAAAAGACGATTTAGAACATACAGGTTTTGTGTTTTTAAACGTTACTAAAGAAACTGTTGAGATAGTAGGAGTGCCTGTAACGGTGCCAGATAGTGAAGTGTCTATAATTTTAGAACAATTAATTAGTGATGTTGAAAATGAAGTGCCAGATAGTCATTTTAGTACCACCGATTTATTAGCAAAATCGATGGCAAAAAGTTTAGCAATAAAACGAGGGCAATCACTTTTAAAAGATGAACAAGAGCATTTGGTAAACAAACTATTTGCGTGTAAAGAACCCAATGTATCACCAACTAACCGAACAACATTTGTAACCATGAGTGTTGATGAATTAGATAAAAAATTTATGTAACTATGATGCGAATTTCAGAAACCGTAAAGCACTTAATAATTATAAACGTACTCATGTTTATAGGTACATTGTTTGTTGCAAATGGTGCTTTTTATGAATGGTTTGCAATGTATTTTCCAAAAAACGATTTATTTAAACCGTGGCAAATAATAACACATATGTTTATGCATGGTGGCGGTTATTTGCAAAATTTAAGTATTACGCATTTGTTGTTTAATATGTTTGCTTTGTGGATGTTTGGTTCGCCAGTAGAGCAAGTTTTAGGGTCTAAGCGTTTTTTATTTATTTATATTTCGGCTGGTTTGGGTGCGGTAGCATTACAAGTTGGCTATTACTATTCGCAATATTTGCCTAATTATAATTCTTTAATAGCTTCTGGTTTAAGTTCAGACCAAATTCATTACATGCTTACATCTACTAAAGTTTTAGAAGGTGTTACACAGGCTCAATTTTTGCAATTGCAGGACATGTTTCAAGTTTTTAACGCGTCTATGGTAGGTGCTTCAGGTTGTATTATGGGTGTTATGGCAGCCTTTGCTATGATGAATCCTAATGCAGAATTGATGCTTATATTTCTGCCAATTCCTATTAAAGCTAAGTATTTCATTCCAGGAATTATTATCTTAGATTTAATATCTGGTGTTACAGGACAATCGTTTTTTAGTCCTAGTAATACCGCATATATGGCTCACGTAGGTGGTGCATTAACAGGCTTTTTTATAATGTGGTACTGGAAAAAAAATCAGTTTAATAATAACCGTTGGTATTAATGAGTTTAGCTAATGATGTAAAATATAAGCTATCTAACCTTAATGTTTTAGATAAAATTATAATAGTTAACGTTATAGTTTTTTTTATTGGTTTTTTACTGACTAAGTTTTTAGGCTTACCAGATAATACAAGTTTAAATTGGCTAGATTTACCAAGTGATTTTGGTGTTTTTTTTACAAAACCTTGGGCTATAATTGCCTATGCTTTTGTACATTATGATTTTTTGCATATTCTTTTCAATATGCTATGGCTGTATTTTATTGGGCGTATGTTTTTAAATTTATTTAGCGCTAAAATGGCTTTAAATATTTATATGCTTGGTGCTATGGCTGGCGGTGTTTTGTATATGCTATGCTACACATTATTTCCTAATGTGTTTACTGCTAATTCTAATTTGGTTGGTGCATCGGCAGCTGTTAGGGCGTTATTAATTTTTCTTTGCGCTTATTTACCAAATCAAGATGTGCGTTTTTTTGTGTTTAACATAAAACTTTGGCATGTTGGCTTATTTATAGTTGTGTTAGATGTTTTTGGTGTATTTTCAGGAATAAATAATCCTGTAACAGGAAATGCAGGCGGAAATTTAGCGCATTTAGGAGGTGCTTTGTTAGGGTATTTGTATGCAAAACAATTATTAGTTGGCAATGATATAGGAAAAGGTATTGAAGGTTTGATGAACCTTTTTACTCATATGTTTAAACCATCAAAAAAAGGACCGTTAAAAACGGTTCATAAAAATAAAAGTAAAGTTGGTGGTTATACGAAATCGGATTTTAACGAGTTTAATAACCAAAAGAAAATAGACGTTATTTTAGATAAAATTAGCAAAAGCGGTTACGATAGTTTAACAGCCGAAGAAAAAGAGTTTTTATTTAGGGCAGGAAAGTAAAAATGAAACAATTAAGCACCATAAACAAGGTTATATATGTTATCAACATGTTGGTTGCTTTTGTTTTGTTGCTAGCTTTTGTCTTGCCATTTTTACCTCCAAAAACATATTCTGTTTTATCTGTTCTTAATTTGGGTGTGCCTTTTTTAATACTAAGTAATGTGTTGTTTTTTTTGTATTGGTTGTTTAGAGTTAGAAAGCAATTAATACTGTCGTTAGGAGTTTTGGTAATTGGTCAAATAGCATTTGGCTCTTTATATAAGTTTTCATCTTCTAAAAAAATTGAAAATCCTAGTAATTTTAAGGTAATGAATTACAATGTTAGGTTATTTAATTTATTTGATTGGATTCCAGAAAAAGATATTGATACCAAAATTATTGAGTTTGTAAAAAAGCAAGAACCAGCTATTTTATGTATTCAAGATTATCATCCACGTAAAAATAACGATTTAGCCTTTTTCAAATACAAATACGAGCATCTTTCAGGAAAAAAAATAAAGCATGGTCAAGCTATTTTTTCACAGTTTCGTATTATTAATTCGGGATCGGTAGAGTTTCCTAATACTTCCAACAATGCTATTTTTGCCGATGTTGTAAAAGGGAAAGATACTATTAGAATTTACAACGTTCATCTAGAATCGTTACGTATCAATACCCAAATAGATAGCTTAAAAAATGCAAATTCTGAACGACTATTTAACAGGGTAAGTTCCACTTTTAAAATGCAACAATCGCAAACCGAATTACTTTTAAACCATAAAGCCAACTGCCGTTATAAAACAATTATTTGTGGCGATTTTAATAACACAGCATTTTCATATGTATATAGAAAAATAAAAGGCGATTTAAACGATACCTTTTTAGAAGCGGGCAATGGTTTTGGTAGAACATACGATTTTAAATTTTTCCCCGTTCGAATAGACTATATTTTTGCTGACGATGCGTTTTCTGTAAATGGTTTTAAATCGTATAATGAACATTTTTCCGATCATTATCCTATTTCAACAACTTTGAGTTTGTCAAATGATAATTAATTTCTGCTTGAAGGCATCAATTCTTGTTTTTTACATTAGTGAACAATCAACCATATCAGCAATAATATGTATTACCAAGCCTAAGCCAATTAATCGTGTTTTCTTAGGAAGTAAAAGCAGTAAATAAATAGCAATAGCATAGTAGGAGTGTAGCGGATGAAAATTAATACTACATCTATTTGGGTCGAAAACAGGGTTTGCTAATAAGTGATCTAAATCTATCAACATACCTAAAACCATGATGAGGTAAGCAAATTTCCAACGGGGTTTATAAAAAAGTAATGCTACTGCCAAAGGCAATAAAAAATGACAACCGTAATGCGCTACTGTTTGAAGCATTATAAAAGTGGTGTTGTTTGCGATTCTAAATAATTTAAAGCATTAGGACCTTCGTTAAAAAGTAAATCTAAAATGCTTAAATTAGGAATAAAACCATGTTTATCACCAAAAACCTGGGTGTAATTTTCAAAAGGTTGAATGTGTTCTTTTTTTGCATTCACTAATGGTCTAAAATCCAAGTTTTTTTCAATAGTTTTTTGATATGTTTCAGATTTAGATATGTTTAAATCTAACTGTAAACAATCACAAATTACATCAAAACATTTTAAATTAAAATCTAAAATATAATCAGCTTTTATGTTGAATAAGGGTTGAAGTTCATCTTCATAATATTCAAAAAAAGGCGATGTTTTATAAGCTGAAAGTAACGATTTCCAATGATTGCTTTGCCAATTTTCATCATTAAAAATTTTAACATCCTTGTACTTTTGCCTGTTTTTTTGGGTATGAATTACAGGAATGTTTAAAGTTAATTTACCGTTTGCGCCATAAATGTACGTACGGTTTCTGTAGGTTTGCTTTAAAAAATTATCCTCAACTTCAAATGTAATAGCATCTGCTTTAGCAATAGCTACAAAATGTGCTATGTTAGGAAAGTATGTTGGATGTAATATAACGTTCATTTGTTGATGCGTTTATTTGTTAATTTGATAGTTTCGTAACGCATTCAACTTATTAGTTATACTTTCAATTTGCTCTCTTAAAGAAACGTATTCTTTTTTATTTATGAAATCTAACTCGTAAGTAATGATGATTTGATTTAAAACCTCAACAGCAGAACTAAATGCTATTGTTGTGAAATGAGCTTTATCTTTGTTGCTTTTTCTAGCAGAACCTTCAGCAATATTTGAACAAATAGAAATTGAAGCTCTTTTTAATTGTGACGTTAATCCGAATTTTTCATCTAGTGAAAATTTACTAGTTACACTGTAAATATCTTTTGAAAGTTTTTTAGCTTCAATCCAAACTTCTAATTTTTCAAAACTATATATATACATTTCAAATCAACAAATAAACGCATGAACAAATAAACATATTAAGTAATCTATTTCTTTCTAGCTCTCCATTTATTAAACCCAATCCATCCTAACAATAATACAAGAAATGGAATAAGATAAGACGTTGCTTTTCCATTACCACCAACTGTTGTAAAAAAACGTTCCCAACGCGGTTTTTTTCCATCCCAACTCATCCAAATAAATACAGGTTTTCCAACCACATGGTCAAACGGTACAAAACCCCAAGCGCGTGCGTCAATGGAGTTGTGGCGGTTATCACCCATCATCCAGTAGTAGTTTTGTTTAAATGTATAACTGGTAGCTACTTTACCATTAATTATAATTTGATTGCCTTTTACCTGCAATGTATTGCCTTCATATTCAGTAATAACGCGTTTATAAAGTGGTAAAACTTTTAAATTTATATCAATAGTTTTTCCAGCTTCTGGTATGTATAATGGGCCAAAAAAGTCTACATTCCAGTTGTAATTTGGGTCGTGTGGAAAAATATTTGCGTCTCTAACGCCTTTTTCAGCTTTTATTGGTGTAATGCTTATAACATTTGGGTTGTCTTTAAATTTGTCTCTGGCTTCATCAGAAATAGCAGAGAAATAATAGGTGTTTTGGTTGTTTATAATGCCAAAACCATCTGTAATATCGTAACGTTCTTTTAAGTATAACGGATTAAATTGTGTGGTTTTTGGTTGTACATAATAGCTAAATTGTAGATGCGCTCTATCTGGTAAAACATTTTGTTTTCCGTTAATATATACATAACCATTACGAACTTCTAAAGAATCGCCTGCAATACCTACACAACGTTTTACTAAATTCGTTTTTTTATCAATAGGTTTGTAATAATTTCTGTCTGGATGAAAATCGTTCATATCCAACAACGTATCTGCTGGTTGGTTAAAAACGACAATGTCATTTCTTTCTATTTTTTCAAACCCCGGAATTCTAAGGTATGGTAATTGCAATTTGTTTTTCCATGAAGAACTTCCTTTATGGTCATCAAATAAGTATGATTTGCTTTTTATTACAGGAATTGTATCATGTACCATTGGAGCAGCAACCGTTGTCATAGGAACTCTGGCGCCATAATGAAATTTACTAACAAATAAAAAGTCGCCTACTAATAACGATTTTTCTAATGAAGAAGATGGAATGGTAAACGGTTGAATGAAATATGTATGAACAATGGTTGCAGCAACAATGGCAAATAAAATAGAACTTACCCAATCGCCAACGCCCGATTTTGGATGTAAACTTCTGTTTTCAATATATTTAACATCAGTAACATAGTTTAAGTAGTAGTTGTAAAACCCTAATGTAATAACTGCTAAAAAGGTGTCTAAGTTCGTGTTTTTTCCAAAACTTCTAGCAGTTTCAACCCAAACCACAGGAAACATGATTAGGTTTACTATTGGTAAAAACAATAAAATTACCCACCACCACGGGCGATTGATTATTTTCATTAACACAACGCCATTGTAAACAGGTACAAAGGCTTCCCAAAGTTGTCTACCAGCTTTAGTGTATAATTTCCAAGTACCTAAACCATGTACTATTTGAATAATCAAGATGAAAATAAACCATTGCATCAATGTCATAATCGTAATTTTTTAATTGTTCTATTTGAAGCTAACTTACTATAGTTGTTACGTTTTAAGTAAGGATTAACCAATATTTAACACATCGTTCATGGTAAAAACGCCTGTTTTACCAACCAACCATTCTGCAGCAATTACAGCACCTAAAGCAAAACCTTGTCTGGTATGCGCTATATGTTCTATAGTGATTGTGTCAACTTCACTTTCATAGTTTACTGTATGTGTTCCAGGAACATCTGCAATTCTTTTTGCTACAATCGGAATTGTTTTTTCGGCAGCCTCATCTAGTTTCCAAGCTTCAAAATTTGAATTATTTGCTATAATGTCGTTGGCTAATGAAATAGCTGTTCCGCTAGGTGCATCTAGTTTTTGTGTATGATGAATTTCTTCCATAGAAACATTATACTGTTTCAAGGTACTCATCATTTTAGCTAGTGTTTTATTAAGTTCAAAAAAAATGTTTACACCTAAACTATAGTTTGAAGCGTAAATAAAAGCGCCTTTTTTCTGGTTACATAAAGCAACGGCATTATCATAATTTTCTAACCAACCTGTTGTGCCTGAAATAACAGGAACACCATTGTTTAAGCAATTAGAAATATTGTTAAATGCTACTGTTGGAATACTAAAATCAATAGCAACATCAGCTTTTGTAATGTCGTAACCTTCATCATCTTTATCAACGGTTAAAACAATTGTGTGTCCGCGTTTAATGGCGATTTGCTCAATGGTTTTTCCCATTTTTCCGTATCCAAGTAAAGCAATATTCATAATTAAAAATTAAAATTTAATGTTAATCCAAGATTGCTTGTTCTATCAATCTCATTCATTTTAAAATGTGGCACCAAAGATAAGTTTTCATCTACATTAAATTGCATTAAATGAGCATCAACATTGGCATCAATAATGTTTAAGGCATAAATGCCAAGTGTAACTAAAAGTGAAATTTCTTTGTTTCTTTTGTAAAATTTTTGTCCGCGTTGTAAACCATCTGTAGATACTCTAGGTGTAGTTAATTGGTTTCCTTGAACGTCAAAATAAAATTCATCGGTTGTTAAACCAGCAAGTCTACTTTTATATGCATCTCTATAGCGATTGTATTCTTTATTGTTTGTAGTATAAAAATAAACACCAGTAGCTAAACCACCATATACAATTGGAATTTTCCAATACCGTTTATTATAAGCTTGTCCTAAACCAGGCAATACTGCCGAATAAAATGCAGCTTTTGCAGGTGATAATGGATTGATTGGTTTTTCAATTTTAACTAGCGAATCTGCAACAATAGCTTCAGGAAGCGTTTCTTTTTTCTTGTTTTTTTCTTGCGCTGTAATTAAGCAACAAAATAATAGTGCGAATACGCTGGTTGTTAGAAGTTTATTTGGCACCTTCAACTAATTTTTTAATACGATTAAAATCTTCTTCTGAATGAAACGGAATGGTAATTTGTCCTTTCCCATTCTTAGAAACTTTAACGTCTATTTTGTGTCCAAAGTATTCGGAAAAAGCACTAATACCATTTTTTACATAGCTAGGAATTGTTTCTTTTTCTTTTTTTGAAGAAACTTTTACTTCTTGATTGGTATTGTAGTTGCGTACTAAATTTTCGGTATCTCTAACCGATAATTCATTTGAGAGTACGTTTTCGTAAATATCTAACTGAATTGATTGGTCTTCAACGGTAATTAACGCACGCCCATGTCCCATAGAAATAAAACCATCGCGCATACCAGTTTGGATAATTGGGTCTAATTTTAATAAGCGTAAGTAGTTGGTTATGGTTGAACGTTTTTTGCCAACACGCTCGCTCATTTGTTCTTGCGTAAGGTTAATTTCGTCAATTAAACGCTGGTATGAAAGTGCAATTTCAATTGGATCTAAATCTTGACGCTGAATGTTTTCAACCAAAGCCATTTCCAACGATTCTTGGTCGTTTGCAATACGTATGTATGCAGGAATGGTTTCTAAACCTATTAGTTTTGAGGCTCTAAAACGACGTTCACCAGATACTAATTGGTATTGGTTAAAGCCTAGTTTTCTAACAGTAATTGGTTGAATAATGCCTAATTCTTTGATGGATGAGGCTAATTCGCGTAGCGATTCTTCACTAAAATTTGAACGTGGTTGAAATGGGTTTACTTCAATAAAATCAATATCTAGCTCAATTATATTACCTACAACTTTATCAGCATTTTTATCTTGTACTGATTGAATGTCGTTTGCAGGATCTTTTAAGAGTGCAGATAAACCTCTGCCTAAAGCTTGTTTTTTTATTGCCTTAGCCATAATTAAGCGTTTTTATTGATAATTTCTTTTGCCAAACTTAAGTAATTAGTAGCGCCTTTACTAGATGCATCATAATTTATAATGCTTTCGCCAAAACTTGGTGCTTCACTTAGTTTTACGTTTCGTTGTATAATGGTTTGAAAAACCATATCGTTAAAATGTTTTTGAACTTCTTCAACCACTTGGTTTGAAAGTCTTAATCGAGAATCGTACATGGTAAGTAGTAAACCTTCAATGTCTAATTCAGAATTATGTATTTTTTGAACACTTTTTATCGTGTTTAATAGTTTTCCTAAACCTTCAAGTGCAAAATATTCACATTGAATTGGGATTATAACTGAATCTGCAGCCGTTAGGGCGTTTAAAGTTAATAAACCTAATGAAGGTGCACAATCAATTAAAATATAATCGTAGTCATTTTTAATTTCTTGTAATGCTTTTTTTAGCATATATTCTCTAGCATCTTTATCAACAAGTTCTATTTCAATAGCAACTAAGTCAATATGCGCTGGAATAATATCTAAATTTGGCGTTTCAGTTTTTAGTATAGCTTCTTTAGCGGTGCTAGAATGTTCTAACAGTTGGTATGTGCCAATTTCTATAGATTCTACATCAAGTCCAATTCCAGATGTTGCATTTGCTTGAGGGTCAGCATCAATAAGTAACACTTTTTTTTCTAGCACACCAAGTGAAGCAGCTAAATTTATGGATGTTGTTGTTTTTCCAACGCCTCCTTTTTGATTTGCAATTGCAATAATTTTGCCCATTAAATGATTTGGTTTTATGAACGGTAAAAATACAATTATTTATGAGGAATAAAAATCCTAATCGTAAACAGTTTGTCGAAAAATAAGTTAAATAAATATGATTTAAGCTATGATGATAAATACTTAAAGATTCACTCTTTTTTGTAGTATATTTAATACTTTTTAAAGTAAAATTTGCTAATTTTACAAAAACACAAAATATACATATGAGAAAAATCAATCAAAAAACTAAGTTTCTGCTACTTTTTTTAGCATTAGTTGCGTATTCAACAATTTCTGTAGCTCAAATTAAAAAAACAGCAAGTGTTGAAGGCATAACAGAGTACGTGCTTGATAATGGCATGAAAGTACTTTTATTTCCAGACAATTCATCGCAAACCATTACAGTTAATATTACCTACTTAGTAGGTTCTAGACACGAAGGTTACGGTGAAAAAGGTATGGCGCATTTATTAGAGCATATGGTGTTTAAAGGAACGCCAAACCATCCAGACATTCCAAAAGAATTAACGGCAAGAGGTGCAAGACCAAATGGAACAACTTATTATGATAGAACAAACTATTTTGAAGCATTTAATGCAAATGATGAAAATTTAGATTGGGCTTTGGATTTAGAAGCTGATAGAATGGTAAATTCATATATAGCTAAAAAAGATTTAGAATCTGAATTTTCAGTAGTTAGAAATGAATTTGAAAGCGGAGAGAATTCACCATCTAGAGTTTTAATGCAACGTGTAATAAGTGCAGCTTACTTATGGCATAATTATGGACAATCTACCATAGGAAATCGTTCGGATATAGAGCGTGTGCCAATTGATAATTTACAAGCATTTTACAAAAAATATTACCGACCAGATAATGCGGTTTTAATGGTAACAGGTAAGTTTGATACCGATAAAACCTTAGCGTTAATTGATAAAAAGTTTTCAAAAATTAAAAATCCAAGCATACCATTAAATGATGTTCCAACCGTAGAACCAGCACAAGATGGTGAAAATCGTGTAACTGTTAGTCGTGTTGGCGATTTACAAATAGTTTCTGCACTTTATCATATAGCAGCAGGTTCTCATGAAGATTATGCGGCTATGGCAATTGCTGAGGAAGTTTTAACCGATCAACCATCAGGTAGATTATATAAAGCTTTGATTGATGGTAAAAAAGCAGCATCAATTTGGTCGTATTCACCATTTACTAAAGAACCTTCATTTTTATATATCAATGTAGATGTGCCTTCTGATAAATCTTTAACCGAAGCAGAATCAATGCTAACAACCTTATTAGATGGTTTAAAAGATAACCCAATTACTGCAGAAGAAGTTAATAGAGCAAAAGCTAATTTGTTAAAACAATATGATCAAATAAGTAGAAATTCGGCTTATTTAGGTACCTATATGAGTGAATTTATTGGTGCTGGCGATTGGCGTCTATCATTCATTCAACGCGATAGAATAGAAGGTATGACTGCCGAAAAAGTAAACGCGGCAGTTCAACGTTATTTAATAAACACCAATAGAACCGTAGGTAATTTTGTTCCGAGTAAACAACCAATTCGTGTAGAAATTGAACACACAGAAGGTGTTGAGGCATTAGTAGCTAGTTATAAAGGAAAAGAAGGTTTGGGTGAAGGTGAAGCGTTTGATGTAGCATATGATAATATTCAAAGCAGATTAGATTCTGGTACTTTACCTAAAACTCCTATTGAATACGGTTTTATTAAAAAAGATAATCGAGGAAAAACAGTTACATTATCATTTACATTTAGAACTGGTAATGTAAACGACTTTATGAACAAAGGAAAAGTTGCAAGTTATACAGCTAGAATGTTAAATAAAGGCACAAAAAATAACTCAAGACAAGATATTGAAGATAAGTTAAGTGCTATAAAGTCGTCTATTAGTTTTGGTGGTTCAAACGGTCGTGTAACGGCAAATATTAATACCACTGAAGAACATCTTATGGAAACATTGGCTTTAATGACCGATATGTTGAAAAATCCAAAGTTTGATGCAGACGAACTTGAAAAACTTAAAACTCAAGAATTAGCAGGTATCGAGCAAAATAAAACTGAACCTCAATTTTTAGCCAGTAAAAAGCTATCATTATTGAACCAGAAGTATAAAAAAGGTCATCCACTTTATGCTACATCCATAGAAGAAGATATTGAAGCTGTAAAAGCGGTTTCTGTAAAAGCAATACAAGATTATTACAATACGTTTTATGGACTTTCTAATAGCGCAACTTTAGTTGCAATTGGGAATATTAACGAGTCAGAATTAAAAAAATATTTTGAAACAGAATATGCTAATTTTAAATCGAACAAACCATATGCACCAATAGCTGATAAGTTTACTCAAAACACGCCAGTAAACGAAAACATAAAAACACCAGACAAGAAAAATGCTATAAGCATAGGTGTTTTACCTTTTGAAGGTAGTGTAGTTGATGACGATTATGCAGCCTTACAAATAGCTAGTGAAATTTTTGGTGGAGGTGTTTTAAGCTCTAGAATTACGACACGTTTACGCCAACAAGATGGAGTTAGTTATGGTGCTGGCGGACAAATACGTGTTGATGGCGATAAAAATGATAAAAACTCATCAATGTTAGTTTATGCTATTTATGCTCCTGAAAATGCGACTAAAGTACAAACTGGTTTTAAAGAAGAAATAGCACGTTTTATTAAAGATGGTATTACGGAAGAAGAATTAAAAGTAGCTGTTACCAGTTGGGTTCAAGGTGAAAATGTTTCTAGAGCTAAAGATAATGAGTTATCTTCTATCATAAATAACAATTTATATTATGATAGAGATATGGCATTTCATAAAGCTGTTGAAGGCAAAATAACATCATTAACAGTTGCCGATGTAAACAAAGTAATAAAAAAATACTTTAAAACGTTTGATAAATGGACAGTAGTAAATGCTGGCGATTTTGTTGAACAAGAAATAAAGAATAAAGACGGTAAAGTAGATTAATTCTGAATTTTGAAAATTTATAAAAAAGGCCAATTTGTAATTAAACAAATTGGCTTTTTGTTTTTATTAGTTTATCAAAACTTCTAGAATTTGTATGGCAGCATCACTAATTTTTGTGCCTGGACCAAATACAGCTGTAGCTCCAGCATCTTTTAAAAATTGATAATCTTGTTTTGGTATGACGCCACCTACAATTACCATAATATCTTCACGTCCATATGTTTTAAGTTGCTCAATAACTTGTGGTACTAAAGTTTTGTGACCTGCAGCTTGCGATGATATGCCTAAAATATGCACATCATTTTCAACGGCTTGTTTTGCTACTTCTTGTGGTGTTTGAAAAAGCGGACCAATATCAACATCAAAGCCTACATCAGCATAACCTGTTGCTACTATTTTAGCACCACGGTCATGACCGTCTTGCCCCATTTTTGCAATCATAATACGCGGTCTTCTACCTTCTTGTTTGGCAAAAGTATCGGCTAATTCTTGAGCCTTTTTAAATGAGGCATCATCTTTTATTTCTTTACTATACACACCAGAAAAGGATTTAATATCTGCTTTATAACGCCCGAAAACAAGCTCAAGTGCATCACTTATTTCACCTAGTGTAGCACGTTGGCGAGCTGCTTCTACAGCTAAAGCTAATAAATTTTCTTGTTCTGAGCGTGCTGCCTCTGTTAATTTCGATAATGCTAGGTTTACTTTTTCAGAATTTCTTTCAGCCTTAATGGTATTTAAACGCTCAATTTGTTGTTCCCGAACGGTTTGGTTGTCAATTTCAAGCGTTGCAATGGTGTCTTCATGGGTAAGTATGTATTTGTTAACACCAACTATAATATCTTGATTTGAATCAATTCGTGCTTGTTTTTTTGCAGCAGCTTGTTCAATACGCATTTTTGGAATGCCGGCTTCAATAGCTTTTGTCATACCACCAAGCGCTTCAATTTCTTCAATTAAAGCCCATGCTTTTTCGGCAATATCATGGGTTAATTTTTCTACGTAAAAACTTCCAGCCCAAGGATCTACTGTTTTTGTTATTTTGGTTTCTTCTTGTAAAAAAAGTTGTGTGTTTCTAGCAATTCGAGCCGAAAAATCGGTTGGTAAAGCAATAGCTTCATCTAAGGCATTTGTGTGTAAGCTTTGTGTGCCTCCAAAAACTGCTGCGGCTGCTTCAATAGTGGTTCTTGCAATATTATTAAAAGGATCTTGCTCGGTTAAACTCCATCCTGAGGTTTGACAATGTGTGCGAAGTGATAATGATTTTTCATTTGTAGGGTTAAATTGTTTTACCAATTTAGCCCAAAGCATACGTGCAGCACGCATTTTTGCAATTTCCATAAAATGATTCATGCCAATAGCCCAAAAGAACGATAATCTTGGGGCAAATGCATCTATATCCATACCTGCTTCCAATCCTTTTCGTATATATTCTAAACCATCGGCTAGGGTGTAAGCTAGTTCTATATCGCAAGTAGCACCGGCTTCTTGCATGTGATAGCCAGAAATACTAATGCTGTTAAATTTTGGCATGTGTTTGCTTGTATATTCAAAAATATCAGCAATAATTTTCATGGATGGCGTAGGTGGATAAATGTAGGTATTACGCACCATAAATTCTTTTAAAATATCATTTTGAATTGTTCCTGAAAGTAGTTCTGGTTTTATACCTTGTTCTTCTGCAGCTACAATGTAAAATGCCATAATGGGTAAAACAGCACCATTCATGGTCATGGAAACACTCATTTTATCGAGCGGAATTTGGTTGAAAAGTAGTTTCATGTCTTCAACCGAATCGATAGCAACACCTGCTTTCCCAACATCACCAACTACGCGGTCATGATCGCTATCATAACCTCTATGGGTTGCCAAATCAAAGGCAACCGAAAGTCCTTTTTGTCCTGCTTCTAAATTGCGTCGGTAAAACGCATTACTAGCTTCGGCAGTTGAAAACCCTGCATATTGCCTAATAGTCCAAGGTTTTTGAACGTACATGGTGCTGTATGGTCCACGTAAATTTGGTGTAATACCTGCGGCAAAGTTGAGGTGTTCTAAATTTTCAATATCAAGTTTTGTGTAGGTAGATTTAATAGCAATATCTTCAGAGTTAGTGAAAGTTTCAGAAGTATCAATCTTCTGTTTTTCATCTTCTGTTTTTAAAACAATATGCTGAAGGTTTTTTCTACCCATTATAAAATGATTTTTTGTAAAAATGGATCGAAATTAACATCGAAACCAGATAGTAATTGTATGTATATCGTTTTGTTGTTTGCAGAAACGATATATGATGAATTGTAACTGGTGTGTTGTTTTTTATTATTGTCAATTTTATGAATGGCCTTAAAAATTTGTATGCCGTTATTGGCACTGTATTTTGCAGTTATTTTAGTAATTTCTAAGTCGCTTTCTTTAGCGATTTTTTTATTATTCATGCTAATCATGCCTAAAATATATTGTGCATCGCCTTTATGAATAGGCATGTAAGGCATGGTATTTATTGTATAGGTAGAACGTGTTTCTTCATCAAAAAAGATGTAAAAATTACCTTCCATTTCTCGAAGATATTCTAGCCGTTTTAGTTCTAATTCATAATCTTTTTTACTTGCTAAAGAGTCTAATAATTTTTCATAACTAACTCTTGAATATTTTTTAAAAGCCTCTGGTAAATATATTTTGATACCATCATCACTTAAAAAATGATATTTGCCTTTTACCTCTTCAATATTGCTAACTTCAATCCAGCTTTTTACGTCTTTAGCGATGGTTAAACAAGATGTGTTTAATGCAAGAATTGCAATTAGTGAGTACAGTATGAATGTGTTTTTATTCATTTTTTAATCTATTTTGTTCCAAAGTTTCGGCTAAACGCTTTTCAATAATAGGTTCTGTCAACGTTTTTCTTTGGTTTGTTTTTACAAATGGAAAAAGTTCCAATTCATGTTTCATATTATCATTTTGGTTGGAATATTTGTTTGTGCCAACCAAAATGTGTTCATTAACATCAAATTGCTGTTGTTCTTTTTTTGCGCTTTCTTTAATTTTTCTTTGAATGGTACCATCTTTCAACTGTTTTAAAAAACCACCTTGTTGTTCAATATCTTTAAATAAAGTCAATGCTTTTTCAGCTAATTGATTGGTTAATATTTCAATATAATAAACTCCATCGGCAGGGTTGTTAACTTTGTTAAAATAGCTTTCGTGTTTTAGTATTAGTAATTGATTTCGCGATAAACGTTCACTAAAGCTATTTGTTTTTTTATAAATAGCATCGTAAGGTAAATTGCAAATTGTGTTTGCGCCACCAAGTATGGCACTCATACATTCGGTTGTGGTGCGTAATAAATTGGTGTTGAAATCGTAAATAGTTTTATTGCGTTTTGTTGGTATAACAATGATATGGCATTGCGCAGTTATATTGTATTCTGAAGCTAAAGTACTCCAAAGAAGGCGTAAAGCACGAAGTTTTGCTATTTCGAAGAAGTAGTTACTTCCTATTGAAATATTGAATGTTATTTTAAAAGATTGTTTTTCTTCACTCGAAAAATCGCCTTCTAAAACATTTAAATATTCATTGGCATGTGCCAAAGCGTAAGCTAATTGCTGCACCATTGTTGCACCTGCATTTTGATATGTGGATGCGTTAATATGAAACGATTTTGAGAGTTTAATGATGGATTTAAATTTAGAAAAATCGTCATTTAACGTATTAAACCAATTTCCAGATTTTACTAAATTTCCAATAATATCTGTTTGAATGTAAACTTTGTTTTCTTGTTTTTCAAGTGCGTTAGAAATGGTGAAAAGTTTTTTATTGAAAGATTCTGAAAGAAATTGAAGTTCTAGAAAAACAGGAATATTACGAAGGTTTTTTAATAAATTTTCAATTGAAATTGTTTTGTTTGGGATGATGAAGATGATGGATTCTGCACCGCGTTCTATTGCTTTTATGGCTTTTTTATTTGATTTTTCAACATCTGCCACAAAAATAGTTTGGCAAATTTGCCATTGGGTTGCTTTTGTGTTTGAAACTTCGGGAAGTGTTTTTAAATCTTCGGCATTGTAAAATGGTTTTACTGAAATGTCTTCGTTTGTTTTCCAAATAAGCGTTTCATTATAATCGGCTCCTTTTAAATCGAACTGAATTTTTTGTTTCCATTGTTTTGCTGAAACTTCATCAAAATCTTCAAACAAGCCACTAGTCATCTTTTTTTGTTTTTAAGCTATCTTCATATTCAATAATATAAATTTCTTCATTTTCACGTTTCATGTAGTATTCTTCGCGAGCAAATTTTTCTAAGCCTTCTTTATTGTTTAAGGTTTTTATAGCTTTATTGTCTTTTTCAATTTCTTTTTGATAGTATTCTTTTTCACTTTCTAGAGCATCAATATCATTGTTTAATTCGTGGTGAATTAACCAAGAGTTAGCATCAAAAAACAACATCCAAACTACAAAAACAGCCAAAATAAGGATAAAAATGTTTTTGAAGGGTTTTAATAATTTGTGTTTTAGAATACTCATTTATAGTTTGTTATTTATAATAGTGCGAACAATATCTATAGCCACTGTATTGTGTTTGTTGTTTGGTATTATAATATCGGCATACTCTTTCATGGGTTCAATAAACTGGTCGTGCATGGGTTTTAATGTAGTTTGATAGCGTGTTAAAACTTCATGTAAATCTCTACCACGTTCTGTAATATCGCGTTTTAATCGGCGTATTAGGCGTTCATCAGTATCGGCATGTACAAATATTTTAATATCAAACATATCACGCAATTCTGGATGTGTTAAAATTAAAATGCCTTCTACTATCATCACCTTTCTTGGGTGTGTTAAAATAGTATCGCCTGTTCTATTATGTTTAACGAAAGAATAGACAGGTTGGTGTATGGGATTGCCGTTTTTTAAATCTTTAAGATGATTTTCCAAAAGTTCAAAATCGATAGACCTTGGATGGTCGAAATTAATTTTAACACGCTCATCATAACTTAAATGGGTGGTGTCTTTATAATACGAGTCTTGTGAAATTACACCAACTTCACCTTCTGGAAGTTCGTTAAGTATTTGATTTACAACAGTTGTTTTTCCACAACCTGTTCCTCCAGCAATTCCTATAATAAGCATGAATAGTTTTGTTTAATTAGGCGTTACAAAGTTAGTTAAATGCAAGTCAATTAATGAGACTCTTGTTTTATTTTTTAACTTTTGAAACTTCGGCTTCGGTTACTATTTTGTCGTTTTTATTGCCCCAAGTGTTCGAAATGTAATTCATAACATCGGCAATTTCATCATCACTTAACCCTAACGGCGTCATAACACTATTGTATTTTTTTCCGTTAACGGTAATGCTTCCTTGAAGTCCAAATTTTATAGCTTTAATACTTGCTTCTCGGTTCTTTTTTAGATAATCTGAATTTGCTAGAGGTGGATAAACACGTTCTACGCCTTTTCCATTAGGTAAATGGCATGATACACAGAAATCGGTATAAATTTCTTGACCTCTAGCGATACTTGATTTTAAAGCATTTGTTTGTGAACTACCTATAATTACGAATGAAAATGAAATAAATAAGCTTAATAAAAATGATTTCATATATTGATTTTTTTAATTTTTTGGAATAATTTTAAAAATACCTTTTCCTTCAACTGCTACATAAATATAGCCATCTGGAGCTTGAACAATATCTCTAACACGACCAATTTTTTCTAATAGTTTTTCGCGTTTAACTACCTTGCCATTTTCAAAAACTAAACGTTCTAGATATTCAAATTTGAGTGAACCAACTAATAAATCGCCTTTCCAATCAGGATATCTATCTGAGGTTATAAAATCCATTCCGCTAGGTGCAATAGATGGAACCCAATAAAATAGTGGTTGTTCCATGCCTTCTTTTTCTGAAATATCTGTAAATGAAGTACCATCATAGTTAATACCGTATGATATGACTTGCCAACCATAATTTTTTCCTTTTTGGATGATGTTTATCTCATCGCCACCTTTAGGGCCATGTTCATGCTCCCAAATTTCTTCAGTAAAAGGGTTTTTTATTAAGCCTTGCGGGTTTCTATTACCATAAGTGTAAATGGCTTTTTTAGCATTTGGAACATTAACGAATGGGTTATCTTCAGGAATGCGACCATCATCATGTAGTCTGTATATTTTACCACAATCGCGAGTAATATCTTGTGCGTTAAGCGAGCCTTCACCACGTTCACCAATAGAAAAGTAAAGATAACCATCGTTATCAAACTCTATTCTAGAACCAAAATGCTGACCTCTTTTAGAGTTGGGACTGGCTTTGTAAAGTAGTTCTTTGTCAACCAAAGTATTGTCTTTTAGTTTACCACGCATAATGGCTGTATTACCACCATCACCTTCACCTTCTGCAGAAGCGTAAGCAAAATAAATCCAGCCATTAGTTTCGTAATTTGGATGTAATTTAATGCCCATAAAACCACCTTGCCCACGTACATAAACTTCTGGAACACCCAAAATTGAAGTTTTTGTACCGTTTTTGAAGTGAATAAGTTCGCCTGCTTTTTCAGTAATTAGCATGCTGCCATCTGGCAAAAAGGCTATTCCCCAAGGTATATTTATATCGGAAACAACTAATTCTGTCGTGTAGTTTATAGTGGTTGGATCTTCAGCTTTTACTGTAGATTCGGTTTGTTGTGCGCAAGCAAAACAAGACATAAAAATGATTGATAAAATAAAAAGACCATGTTTCATAATTTCTTTTTGCCCTAAATTTAGTTAAAACATATAAATTATATTAATTCCTGTGTAATAATTTGTTGGATTGCCTGGGTAATAATATCGTGGAGCAGCACCGCCAAAACCAGTAGCATTAATAAGAATTTGCGAAGCGTAATGTTTGTTAAAAACATTGTCTAAACCAAAATAAGCATTTAGTTTTAGCTTTGAGTTGATACTGTGTTTGTAGCCTATTTTTGTGTTTGTTAAACTGTAATCTTTAGTAAAAAGTGAGTTGTTATCTGTTATAGGAATACTGCCAACAAACTGATAGTTTACTGTGGTGTATACGCCAAATTTAGTTTCAAAGTCTATACCAGTATTTAAAACTTCAGAAGGTACGCCTGTTAGTTTATTTCCAGAGAAATCAGTTTCATTATCAACAAATTCTTTGAACTTGAAATCGTTTAGTGTATATGAAATATAATGATTCAAAGAAACAGTTTCATGTTGTATCCATTGGTATTTCACAACCATTTCTAAACCATTATGTTGTGTTTTTCCAGCATTTACACCAATAAATTGGTCGTTACCTGTTCTTCTAGCAACTAAAAGATTTTTAACAGCCATTTTATACAATGCTAAGTTAAGTTGTAAACGGTTGTTGAAGAATGTTGAGCGAGTACCAACTTCAAAATTCCAACCAGTTTCTGGTTTTATGTTAGGGTTTATCAATCCTTCGGGTAGTAAAGTTTCTGCTGTTGAAGGTGGTGAAAAACCATGACTTACATTAGAATAAAAGCTTATATTTTCAGTAAAAAGATGCGATATACCTAATTTTGGCGACAGCATGCCTTTGAAGCTATAAGAGCCTGATTGGTCTGGGTTTTCATCAGTTAAAAATTTATCATATAAGTTGTAAGAAGTTTTATTGAAATTTAATCCTAAAGACACTGTAGTTTTTTCAGAAGTATTATAGTTGGTTTCAAAAAACAGGTTGTAGTAGGTTCGTTTTTCTTTTAAATCTGCAAATTTATCGCCTTTAACACTACCAGTTCCAGCAGGATAACTTTGATATAAGTTTTCAAAATTTCTAGATTTATAAGTGTCTTTAAATAATTCACCACCAAGTGTCCAATTTAGTTTATTAATTGTTCCTAAAATACGACTTCTAATACCAATAGCGTTTGTGTTTTCTGTTAATATATCAAAAGGTCTTGGTTCATAAGCTTTTTTAAAAGATGAAAAAATACTGGTAGCTTGCTTTATGTTACTGTTGTATTGATGATTCCAAGAAACACCCAAAATACCACGTTTAGAATCTTCATAACCTTTTGATTGTGCCCATGTAAATGCAGCCGATTTAGGGTTGTTTAAATAGTTAGTTTCATTTATAGAACTTGGTATAAACCCTTTTAAATTAACAAAACTAGCCAATAATGTAATGTCGTCTTTATTACTTATAAAGTGGTTAGTGTTTATGGTAAAGGTTTTTCGGTTGTATTCATTATTCGCTCTGTAGCCATCACTATGTGTGTTGCTATAAATGGCTCTAAAACTATTTTTTGTAGTACCATGGTTCACATTTAGTACACCTTTCATTAACCCAAAAGATCCAAAAGAAATATCACTTTGTATACTGGTTTGATTTAAATAGGCGTTTTGAGGAATAAGGTGAATTGTGCCACCTAAACCAGCACCGTAAATACTAGAACCAGCACCTTTTATAATTTCAAAACGCGAAATGGAACCCAATTCAAAATCTTCAATTGAAGTTTCTCCATTACCAGAAGTTAAAGGTATATCTTGAAAATATGCACGAATTTTTGAAGTGCCATACAAATTTCTAGAACCTATACCTCTAATAGAAATTTTGTTAGTGTTTAAAGCACCCGATTGCATAAAAATACTCGGCACTCTATTTAAAATATCAAGAACATTAGTAGTATTACCACGTTCAATATCTTTAGTAGTAATAAGATCTATGGTTGTATTAGATTTTTTTAATTTTTGAGCAATATGGTTAGTGCTTACAATAACCTCATTTAAATTTGAAGGACTAATTTCTAATTGAATAATTATGTATTCAGCTTTTGAAATTTCAATTTCTTTTTCTTCATAACCAGCTTTTGAAAAATTGTAAAATCCTGTATTTTGAAATTCAAATAAACCTAGGTTGTTTGATGTTGATGTTGTATTGTTTTGAACGTTTTTAACTATTACGTTGGCTATTGGTGTGCCGCTTTCACTATCAATAATTTTGCCTTTTAAAATTTGTTGAGAATGCGTATACAATATGCTAATTAAAAAAACACCTGATAACAGCGTTTTTTTTAAAATGAGAGAATTAAGTCGGGTCATTTTAAATTTTGGCATATTAAGATTTGGTTTTAATTAGCTATAGTTGTCCAGAAAAGGTTAAATATAGATTTTTTAAAATTATATTAAATATTTAGTTTGTATATTATTTAAAAAAGTATATTTGCATCCCGTTAGAATAGAACTAACTTCGGGGTGTAGCGTAGCCCGGTTATCGCGCCTGCTTTGGGAGCAGGAGGTCGCAGGTTCGAATCCTGCCACCCCGACGAACCTAGAAATAGGAAGTATCAAAACACTGTTAATTGTATGATTATCAGTGTTTTTTGTTTTTAGGTATTTTGTTTGATGGCAAATAAAAACAATTTAACTCAATAAAAAGGTGTGCAATCAGGTGTGCACTTTCTCACCAAAATTGTCGTAAATTTAAAGAGCATTTAAAAGCAATTTGACTTTCGTTTTTTCAAAAAAATGTCAAACTAAAGCCGTTAAAAATGCAGACAAACAGCACCTTTTCAATTATTTTCTTCACAAGAAAATCAAGAAGCAGCGCGAACGAGCTATCTATCTACGTTCGCATTACAGTCAATGGACGACGTTCAGAAATTAGCCTTAAAAGAACCGTTCTCATTAGAGAATGGGACAGTTCGAAAAATAGGGGACGTGGAAGCACTTATAAAATAAGAGTTCTGAACTCTTATTTGGACCAGTTATATAGTCAATTATTAGACTGCCATAAACAGTTGTTGGAAGAATCCAAAATCATTACCGCCAATGCCATTAAATCAAGATACTTGGGAGAAGACGATAACCATAAAAGTTTAAAAGAACTGATTGCTTACCACAATACCAATATGGTCAGCGTTTTAAAACACGGTACGATGAAAAATTATACTACTACGGAAAAGTATTTGGATAAATTCCTAAGCCAAAAACTAAAAACAAATGACATTTATTTAAAGCAACTTAACTACCGTTTTATAAGCGATTTCGAACAGTATTTGCGAACTTACAAAAACGCTAAGAAAAAGCTTATGCTCAGCAATAATGGTGTAATGAAACATTTGGAGCGTTTCAAGAAAATGATAAATCTAGCGGTAAAATTGGAATGGATACCAAAGAACCCGTTCAACCAATTTCAATTGAAGTTTGACAAGTATGATAGGGCATACCTAACGGGAAGGGAACTGGAGTTATTAGAAAATACATATTATAAAAATGAACGCTTAGAAAGAGTAAAGGATTGCTTTATTTTTTCCTGTTATACAGGATTGTCCTATGTAGATGTTAAAGAGCTTACAACAAAGCAAATCACTCGGGGTATAGACAACAACCATTGGATATTTACCAAACGGGAAAAGACGGACGAAACGGTAAAAGTCCCTATTTTGCCTAAAGCAATGGAAATATTGGAAAAGTATAAAGATATTTCAGAAAACAACTATGGAGAATCCTTGTTGCCTTTGAGCTCCAACCAAAAAACCAATGCCTACCTAAAGGAAATAGCAAATGACTGCGGTATAAACAAGAACCTAACCTTTCATGTTGCCAGACATACTTTTGCCACAACCGTCATGCTTTCGAACGGTGTACCCATAGAAACGGTATCGAAGCTTCTAGGGCATGCTAAATTATCAACCACACAGGTATATGCTAGGGTAGTAGAAACAAAAATAAGTGAGGATATAAGTAACCTATTGCAGCGATTTAAAACCAAAAAGCTACAATCAGAAATACAAACCAAAACCACTATTTTTTAAGGCTAAAATAGAATTCCCTTTCAATACACTCTTCACAAAAAGACGGGAGTGTATTGAAAGAGAATTTATTATAAATATCATTCAATTAATAAACACAAAATTTTAATAATATATGTTAATTAGAAAGCTTGATATCTTTACAAACTTCTTTTAGCATTTCACAAGGATTAACTTCTATCGCTAAAGCGATTTTATAAAGTTCATCAACTCGAAATTTAGTTCTTGGATTGTTAGATAATTCGTTAAGTCTTGTAGTATTAATTCCTGTTTTTCTAGAAACATCTGATCGGTTAATTGATCTTCTAGATAAATATAGTCCAAGCTCGGTCATTGTTACTTTTTTAGGAATATAAATTTACCTATTAAGAACATCTATTACAATTTTATTATAAAATTCTAGTTATTATTTACTTTTTTTAAAATAAATATTCCTATATTAGTAACAAATATATATAAATTAGGAATATTAATTTTTAAGATTATAGAAGTGTCAGCAAAAACATCAACAAAATTTCCTTTACAAACGGAACTTTTAGTCCTTTTACAAAGTTTGATACCATTGCATTCAGTATATATCATTCATATGAATACGTGCAAAAGCAAGCACCTAACTTATTTATCACCAAAAGACAAACAAATTTATTTGGAAGCAGTGTACACTTTATTACTTGTAGGTGATAAAACACTCCAGAAAGACCTTGATGATTTTATGGAAGAAATGTATAACAAAATGGAGCAGCGTTGCAAGGTTTGTGTAATATATGTAACCTTGTCTAACCTCATGGAAAGGATTGATATTGGCGATAATTTTTTAACCCGGACTATAAAAGAAACACCCTGTATGTATAAACAAGATAATGTGTTGTCAAGATATAGCCAATACGGGTTGATGTATCATGTGTCAATATACAAAGAGATTAAAACCATTTGGAAGCACCGTATGAAACGGGCAAAATATTTGTTCTCGGTTATTGATGTCATCCATGACGATGAAGAACCTTTATCGAAGCTTGCGGTACTCCATAATGCGATGGAACAAATATGTTTGGGACTTTTGTATGTGTTTTGGGAATTTAAGCCCCATCATTATGCCCTGTCCTATTTATTACACTTGTGCAGCACTTTTACTTCTCTGCCCAATAACATATTTTTCCAAACGACTTTTGGTGTACAACGCCAGTATTATATGCTTTGTAACGCATCTGAAATCATACAATTTAAAGGCACAAATGGAGCATATGATTTTGGATTAAAGGATGTGGACAAGGTTTTAAAACGCTGTAAGCAGTTCTTAAAGGAGTCCCACCAAATAGGAGAAACTCAACTGAAACATTTAAAAGAAGTCCACTGTGAAGCTCATACTCCGATATAATTAAATCCTAGCTGATGAAAACAAAAAACAAAAACCATAAACAAGACAAGGAAACATTGGAAACAGTCTTTAGGTTATTGAACCCTCGAGAGCGTAAATACTATAGTAGGGAGGGCAACCCTGTTATGCAGGAAGTGACCTTTGAAGTAACTGACAATGGTGAACTGCGTTATATTATATCTTGTCTGTTAAGGACATGTATTTTGGCTTTGGACAGTGAGAATGACTTTGCATCACCCAGACTGAACAATTGTTCCAAGGAACTGACCATAGCAACCGTATTGGAACTGGTTGATAGTATATTGCCCGATTCACAGTTGGTAAGCTATGATGCCATTGAAAAACTATTATTGTCAAAAAGACAAAGACAGGGATAAAGGCATTGAATTTAGAATGTTTCCAAAAGAAGTTACAAATTAATACTTTTTACGAATTAAAAGCCCCAACATCTATCGAGCTAATACTATGAAGTGTTTTTGGAGAATTCAGGGCTGAAATTTGATTTATTAGTAAAAAAAAATTATTGATTTCACTGGGCTGAGCCTATTTTCGTAAAAATGAATTTTTAAATTCTCATAAAGACTTTCAGAAACTCAAAACAGCCCAAAATGTAACAAAATGGATTCAAAGCCTGCTTTTTCACGGAATAATTCTTTGATTTTATTGACTTACGAGCGTTTTTCCGTGAAAAATGATTAGAACTTAATTCATTTAAAGCATCAAAACTATTGAAAACTAAGGGGTTAAAAAAAGTAACATCGCTTTAGCGTGTTACCCTCTTGCTTTTCCCTTAGCTTTTCCCTTAGTTTTACAATCACGCTTATATAGAGAATTTTTTATAATAGTAAGTTCTTGTAATTAGTAACTTTATATCGAGGGAAAACTTTCTGTAATTATAATTTTAATGAATCAATTTTAATTTTTTTGAAAAAAACACATACATGAATTTAATTTTCTACTTTTTCAAGTATTTCATTTATGTCAGAAACACCAAACCAAAATTGATTTCCAGCACTATCAAACGAAAAAACATTTTCTTCTTTACCTTTGGTTAGGTTCTTTAAAATATATAAGCCATTTTTAGGTAAATTATCATATTTAAGTACTGTATCATTAGCTATTTCTTTTCTTATACTCTTCCAACCTTTATCATACTGCATAAATTCATATTCTTCTCCAATATTGATATGATTATCATCATTTCTAGCTTGAATTTGAAATCCAGATACAAATTGATTTTTAGATATTTCAAAAGCTATATTTAAATTTTTGTATTCGATATAAGTTAAAGGGTCATCATCTAAAACTTTAAACAACCTATCGGTTGTTTCCAAGCCATTGTACGCCAAATCTAAATTCTCAAAAGGTTTTCCATGTTCATCTAGTAAATTAAAATTAGCTAATTGGATAAGAACATCGTTATCACTAATCAATCTATAATATTTGTACTTTTGTTTTTCATTAAAATAAAATTTTATTTTTTGTGAAGTACAAAAATTTTCAATTTTATAAATATCATTAAAATCTTGGTCATCTAAAGTATTAGATCCTTGAATTTTGCAATAGTTTAATGTTTTAAGTCTGTCAAGTTTAACATTAATATGAGGAAAGAAAGGAGGGTATTTTCTAAGTACAAATGAAGTTTTATTTAGGGGAGATTTATTATCCAACATGATTAAGTTTCCTTTAAAATCTAGATAAAAAGGATAGTTAATTAATTTCAAATCCTTATTTTCTAATATTGCAATGGAATATAATATACCCCTGCCAACGTTATTAAAAGTTACTGTTTCATTACTATAGGTATAATTATCATCAACGATAGCCCATTGTTTTTGATTATCATAAACACATAATTTAAAATCTTCATTAAAGTTAGATTCAAAACTGTTTTTAACATGTACATTAGAGGTTAGGCGATAAACATAAGTCACATCTTGTATAGGTAAAAGTTCTAAAGTTTCTTCATCTATCTTTATAAAGTTATTTCTAAATATTTTTGGCATACTACCAACCATAAATATTTTTTTAGATGTAGAATTTGAATAACTATCCACGCTAACCTGAATAGGGAATGTCTCATCTTTGATTTTTAAAAATACCCATGCATGACCTGACGCATGATGAAAATTTCCCCAATGACTAATATAATCCTCTCCAGCAGCAAAACCCAAAGACCTAAAAAGCATAACAAAGTAATTTACAATATCGTCACAACGTCCAAACTGAAGTTTTTCAATTTGGGTTAACGATAATAGACCGTTTAGTTTCTTTAATAAACTTTGACCTCCATCAAGATTCAAATCATCATAAATTCTTTCAATAATTATATCCAAGGGCTTTGTTTTAAGAGAGTCATAAACCCAAGAATATTTTTTGTATAGCTCTTTTCTTTTTGTAAGTTCAAGAGGTTCACTACTAACTCTATATGGTAGCACATATTTAACAAAATCTTCAAAATTAGACTGGTATTTTTTAGGTAATTTATTGTGAGCTTCAAAAGCTAACTCAATATTTTCAATTAAAAAGTCAGATTTCAGAATGTCTATATCGCTTATTAAAGCATGCTTCTTCCCTCGATTTAATTGATATACTGATGCAGAAGCCTTCTCAAATGTTTTCCGAACAAAATCTCTAATTTTTTTTTCTTCAATACCATCTTCCATTTGTTTCAATCTTTCATTGTGCAAAAAATCAATTAAATCATTATAATCTTCATAATTATTTTTAAAGGAATGAAAAGAGATGTTAGAAATCAAACTGCTTGCGGCTTTAAACTTTAATGTGTCTGATTTAAAGTGTTCTAAAACTTTAATGAACTCAGCTTTATTGTTACCTGCTTTTGATAGCGTGAGATTTACACTTTTGGTATAATTGCTACTTGTTTGAGCATATAACGAACAAGAACTTAATACTAAAAAAAGTAAAAAATAATGTAGATTTTGAAGAGACAATAGCTTAGAAGTAATATTGAAGGTATAAGATGGCATAAAAAAATAGATTAAAATTTGATAAAAAAATATAATTGATAATAAAGTTGGTTACATGATTTTTTTGTTAAAAAAATAAACAAGTATATCGTCTAATTGTTCTTGCCATACACTCCACTCATGATTGGCACCTTCAACTCGATTTATTTTTAAATTATAGCCTTTGTTTTTTAAAATTTGAATAAATGGAATATCTTGTTTTTCTGTGTCTTTACCTGTGCCATAACTCAAATACATCTTGAAATCTTTTTTTGGCTTCATGTAAAATGAATTATAAATATCCTTACATGGATGAAATGCTGGCGACTGCATGATAACATTTTTAAACGTATTTGGAGCGTTATCAGCAATATAAGCTGCCGCTAAACCTCCAAATGAAACACCCATTATACTTCTATCATTAGGATGGTTACTTACGGTATATAACTTTTCAATGGTTGGTATAAATTCATTAGTGAAAAAACTTACGAATAAAGGATTGCATAAAAATAGTTCTTGCCTGATGTTTCTCCAATTTTCTTTTTCATCTCTTGGTTCTAAAAAAACGGCTACAACTGGTTCTATGATATCATTTGATATTAAGCTATCTAGCACTTTGGGAAGTGACGCTTTTTTGATATAATTATCACCATCATTAATATAAATGACAGGTAATTTTTTATTTACCTTATATAGTGGTGGTAAATAGATTTTATAGAGCAAAGATTTATTTAAAACAGTACTCTTTATTATTTTTAAATTGGATAAGCTCCCTTTTATATTTGTATTGCCAGTGCGTGAATAGTTCTCAACATATTTTGAAGCTGTTTTTTTGAATTTTTCAATTTCTTTTGAAGGGATTTTTACAGGAAGATTGATAATTTCTTTGGATAGTTCAAACACTTCTTTATGACGGTTAAATTTATGTAGGAACATTAACAGATCCATTCTGGGTTCGTATCGATACGGTTCTACATGAATATTAAATCTAAATATCGTTTCGGCTTTTTTGTAATCGCCTTCTTTTATATAGCAAAAAGCAAGTTGTTTACCTATTTTGGGAGCATAGCTTTTTTTAAAAGCTTTTTCCATATGTGCTATACCCTCGTTTTTGAAACCATTATCGTAAAGCTTTTTTCCTAAAATATATTCAGAAAATAAATTATCATCTGTTGATTTATTTAAGCAAACAACCTTTTTTACATCTAAAGAATCATTAATAATGCTATAGTCCTTAAATTTTTTTTGATTGATAGTTTTTGTAGAGACTGCATATAATCCGAGACAACCTGCAAAAAAGACAACTGCTAAAGTTATGTTCTTTAACGAAAATGGGAGTTTTATAGAAAATAGATTAAGCTCTCCAAATTTCAGTATTAAAGCAAATCCTAAAAGCCCAACAGACATTATATATGGATTATGTATAGGGGAATTGAACATGGCAAAAATGCAGAGTGTTACAAAAAGCCCGAGTCCAATTCTTGTTTCAGGTGTTATTTTAAGTTTTTTAAATACAAAAATAACTAGAGCTAACAGAACTATTAAAACCAATACCCCCAATTCAAAAGCAATCAATAAATAATCATTAAAGGCAGAAAATGAGTAAATAGCTATTTTCATGTCACCCCATGGTCTGGGTTGCTCTATAAAATAATCGGCTTTTGCTTTATTGTATTTACCAGCAAAGGTAAAAAGCCCATGACCTTTTATTGGCTGCTTCATTATTTCTTGTAAAGTTATTTGTGTTGTAAAAGCACGTCCGTTAACAGATTCTGGTTTTAGAGCATATAAGTATTTACTCCCAAAAAAGCATAGAAAAACTATAATTAATGAGCCAAAAACAAGTTTTGGAACAGAAAGTTTTTTTATTGAAGTAATGACTTTTTTAGAAGTGAAGGCTAACACTGTTAACGCCACCAGTATTGACAACCACGTACCTCTTGAATTGGACAGTATGATAAGTATGGTAAACAGTAATATTCCAAAAAAGCATAGGACAAAAAGAATGTTTTTTTTGGTTTTAATAATGAATAGATACCAAATTAAAATAATAAAACCAAACCCCAAATAAACTCCAAAAAAATTAGGAGTTCTAAAACTACCTAATAATTTAAAAAAATCATTCTTTCCGTTTAGTACATCGAAATATTGTAAAATGCCAATTAAGGATTGGATAAGACAAGTGAAAATAATTAAAAGCAATATAAAGTGTACTGATAACATGGGTTTACCTTGGGTTTCTAACATCCAACGAAACATATAGAATATAAAAAAATAGCCAATATAGAGCCATAGCATATAGTAATATAAAGAGGCACTGGAATAGAAACAAAAATGAAATACGGCATATAAAAATAAGGTCAAAACGCCTATGTCAAATAATGAAGCCTTTTTAAGGGATAATTTTGAATAAGTTGGCTTACATAACATCCAGAAAGCAAGTATACTTATAAAGCTTATTCTTAATTGAGACGTATTAAATTGAAAAAAAATGGTTAAGAATAAGGGGGATACAAATAAAAGTACTATAAAAATACCGTCCAGTAATATCGTTTTTTTTTTATGCTTTGAAATTGACTCTTCTTTCATTAAAGATAATTAGGTTTAGTAAGTTAAACTATATCTTAAGATAAAGGTTTAACTACAGTAAATTAAAGTTATTTCTTTTTAAAAAACACTTTTTTTATAAAAAAGTATGATTAATTCTAAGTGTAATCTATGTTTTTACGGTTTCCCCGTATTTTGTATACGACAAAACCGCAATTCAAATTAAAAAAGAATATGTATAATTGCACTTGTTAATATTGTAAGATAAAAATTTAGTCATTTAAAAACTTATCTTACTTAATATAGAGCAAACTAATTAAACCATCAACAACTAAACTACCAAAAGATGAAAAGAAAAACGCAAATTGTATTCATAATCTTATTAGGTTTATTCCTAAATGTGACTGCCCAATCAAACAATAACACCGAATTGGAAGTGCTTGTAGAAAGAGCTAAAAAGGCTGGATTGGATAATGATAGGATTATCAAATTTTTAGATCTGATTAAACAAAAAGAAGCTGCTCTCTTGGAAATCAAGAACAGCAGTAAAGATGAATCGATTTATGGAATATTAGAATCTCCCATGCAAAAAACCAATACAGAAGTAAAAATGGAATTTGCAAAAAATTTGGCAAATCTTATTAGTAAAGAAGAATACCTTTCAATTCTTGAAGAAGAGATTAAGCAAGCAGCAACTAAGGAGGCTACAAAGGAAATGAACAACGTGCTAAAAGCTCATGAATTAACTGATGACCAGAAAAAGAAAGTTTATGCACTTATAGCACATTATTACCTAAACCAGTCGGTAACCAAAGCCTATTATTTATACGATAAAAAGCTAAAAGAACAGAAGTTGAGTGCTTTAAGGTTTTATTTTGAGAAAAACTATAAAAAACTAATGGAAAGCTTTGGAATAGAATTAGGAATTTCAAAAAAAGTGGACACAAATACTTTTCAGTATTAAGCTTTATCCTCTTCAGCTTATAATCCAACCAACTAATTTCAATTAAATTATATTATCGATGAAAAAATTCATGTATCTCTTTTTTCATTTTTCTTTAGTTGTATTTGCATTAAATGCACAGGAAGATTGTGAAAAAAACTTAGAAAAAGCCAATAGTATATTATTAAAAAAATCACCTTTCGGGCAGCAAAACACCTTATTTGCATTAGTAGAACCTTGTGCTTTACAAGGTGATGCCAAAGCAGAAAACTATTTAGGCATGTTTTACTTAAATGGTATTCAAACCAAAAAAGATATAAATAAAGCATTTTACTATATATCAAGTGCTGCACATAAAGCGTATCCAGAAGCCCAATATAATTTAGGAAGGCTTTACAAATATGGCATGGGCTGTGAGCTTAGTTTTGCTAAAGCCATGGAATGGTTTGAAAAAGCAACAGAAAACGGTAGCCAAAGAGCAGCATACACCTTGGGCTATATGTACTTTAAAGGTTATGGAGTAACACAGGATTACCAAAAAGCCGTGTATTGGTTTAACCAAAGTACCGATGTTATGGCAGTCCACTTTTTAGGCTTATGTTATTATTTAGGTTATGGCGTGCCTGCCGATGAAAATAAAGCTCTAGAGTTTTTACTGAACAACAATACGGTAAATAGTAAAACACTTGCAAAATACATACAAGCACAACAAAAAGAAAAGAACGAGGTCGCTATAGAAGCAACAATGCAAACTAATATAGAAGTGGATTCTACCTATATACAACCCGAAGTGATTTCAGAAATTAATATAGAAACCTATCAGGAAACTTTAACAAAAGAAATGGTTGCTGGTGAATGGATTGGGAAGCTTGTACAATACGATTGGTCTGGGAAAACTATAGAACGCATTGTGCCAATATCAATTAATTTTGATGCTTCTGGCAATACTGCAATTGGTATAAAAGCATCCATTAATGGTCAGGAAAAAACAGCTTCGGCACAATGGCAAGATGGTAATATCTATATAGATACCAATTTAAGCTTTGCTATGGATAGATTATACCCGGATAATCCCAACGAGTTAAGCTTAGATTATACGGTTTTTACATTAGTCCTTCAACAAAAGGAACTATTGGGTACTACGTATTTAACGGGAACAGTTGACACTTTTATAGAATCTTGGACAGAATATGGGCAACCCATGAGTTTGGTTCTAAGACCAAAAGACTCAGTAGATGCCTTGGATACTGAAATACTAGAAGCACTTGCAGCCCAAGAAAACCAATTTATTAAGCTTTATCCTGTACCGTTCAATAATAGTCTAACAGTACAGTATCAACTGGAAACCGCTAGCGAGGTGTTTGTAGAATTGGTTGGTTTGCATACAGCGCAGCATATAAGCATACTGCCAAATACCACACAGCAAGCAGGCGAATACACCTACACCATACCCATAGACAGTAGTTTGCCCGAAGGGTACTATGTAGTAAGGATTATTGCGGGCAACCAAATTTACACCCGAATGATTGTTAAAAGCAACTAATACAAAATTGATATGAAAAATTATACTAAATTAGCTTTTAAAAATTTTTTACTTTTAGGGTTGTTTTTTTGTTTGGGGTGTAATTTGGGAATTGCCCAAGATTACAGTGAAGCAGGAGATGATTGGGGAGTGGATGATTGGATTAGTTGGGCAGAAGATAATGATATTGATTACGATGTATTTACTGACCCTAATGATTATATATATGATGTTAATAATGACGATGACGTTACCAATGATGTTTACGATTGGAATGATGATGGAGTTATTGATGTTTATGACGCAGCAATTCAAACTAATTATGGTCAAAATTTTGATGAAATGGTAATTATTGGAAGTTCTTCTAATAGTGATGATGAATGTATTTCTTGTGCCTGCGACCCATATTATTGTCCACCAGTTACAGATCCAGATCCAGAAGAAGAAACATGCCCCAGTGGGGATGCTTGTGAATGCTTTGGTATAGGATGTATGGATTATAACAATTGTGAAAATGATAGCGATGGTGATGGTATAAATAACTGCATAGATGATTGTTTTGGTGTAAAAGATAATTGTGGTGTTTGTGGTGGCGATGGCAGTAGTTGTGTGAATGATAAGCCATGTAAAGGAGATCCTGTAAAGAACCCTGAGGTTGCTGCACAAAAAAATTCTGGGATTAATGGAGGGAAATTTGGATATACTAGATCAGGAGGCAAACAATTTCATGGAGGGCTGGATATAAAAAACTCCTATGGATCACCAGTTTATGCTATGTTTGATGGTCATGCCCAAGCGACCGCTTTAATTCCAAAAGCAGGTTATGTAGTTTATCAAACAGCTATTGTAAATGGTGAAAACATATCTATTCAATATTTTCATTTACAGGAAAATAATAGAGTTACTGGGGATGTAAAAGCTGGAGATATAATAGGTTATCAAGGTGATTCAGGGAATTTAGGTAACGCAATTAGTCAAGGGCTATCTGTTTCTCATGTACATATTAAGATTAAGAATAGTAGTGGAACAGCACTAAACCCTGAAAACTATTTGGCCACTAAATTTGACTCCAGTGGTAAACCAATTAATAATTGTAATTAAATAAATATGAAAAAAATAATTTTAAATTCAGCAATTCAACTTTTGTTTTTATTTTCTTTAAGTTGTACTTCACAAACTTTTAATCTATTAACATATCAAGAATATGTTAATATAAAAATAGATGGAGTAACGTTTTTAAATATTAACAATACAAATGCGGATATTACTCAAATGAATTCAATTTTTAACAGAACATTTGGATACGAAGTAATTGAAATACCTGATAGTTATAAAAGATTTTCAAAAGACGGATTAAACATTACCTTTTTAAAAAGTAGCCAAGGAACAAATCAAAATTATGAAATAGCTGAGATTGAAGTGATATCTCCTGATATTTCAGTGGAAATAAAAGGTGTTTTGTTTAAAGTAGGTGATACGGTTAGTGTATTGGGAAGTAATTTTGTTACAAATTCAGAATCTGGAGATATAATTATTAAAATAAATCCTAATAGTAATACATTCTTTACTCCTGAAGAAAATTACGTTTTAGTGGAATTAACTAACAGTATTATAACAAAGATATCACTTCAAGGGTTATAAAACTTACAAGTTATGCTAATATTGTAACTTAAAAAAATGTAAGTTATGATGTATTTCTTGATTGATTAAATTTGTACTTTTATTACATTAAAAACAATCAAATTAAATTACATCGATGTTCTTTTGAAGTTTAGTGTACAATTAGGTGAGCACAAAAAGGTAAAAACCGCAATAAATCAGTAGTATTGGGGGATTAGGAGATTTTGAATTAAGTCTGCCACCCCGACAATATCAGAATTAATAACAAATAAAACCTTGGTAATTTAATTATTATCAAGGTTTTGTGTTTTAAAATGTTCGGTTAATTTGTTTTTGTTTGGTGAAAAAGTGACCTATTCGGTTACTAATACTAAAAAGCCATAAAAAAGGTAACCGAATGATTTGATTTGACTTTTGTTTTTAATGTTTAATTTAAAAATGAAAGATTATAACACATTCAAACACCTTTACTATCCTGTTTTGGCTAAAACTGGCAAGTGCCAAAAACAAAAAAGCTCCACTTTATGCCAGAATTACGGTGTGCGGTAAGTGTTCTGAAATCTCGCAACCTTTTTCATATACAATATAGTAAGTCTATTTTGTCGGGATGACAGGATTTGAACCTGCGACCACACGACCCCCAGCCGTGTACGCTACCAGACTGCGCCACATCCCGTTTAAAACTGTTTTCAAAGAAAACACATTTTATTAAATTTTAAAAAACAATTAATAAAAAAAGCCGAAGCAAATACTTCGGCTTCAAACTTTAATTTTTATAATCTAATTGTAATTAGATGTAGATACTTCAAAAGTTGAATCTTTTGCTGCTAAATAGCGTTCTGCATCTAAAGCCGCCATACAACCAGTTCCTGCAGCTGTAACTGCCTGTCTATAAACGTGGTCTGCAGCATCACCAGAAACAAAAACTCCTTCAATATTTGTTTTTGATGTTCCAGGTACATTTATAATATAACCTGTTTCATCTAAATTTAAAAAATCTTTAAAAATATCGGTATTTGGTTTATGCCCTATGGCTACAAAAAATCCAGTTGCAGGAATTTCAGTTAATTCACCTGTTATATTATTTTTAGCTCGAACACCTGTTACAACTTGTCCGTCGCCTAAAACCTCATCGGTTTCGGTATTAAACAGTATTTCTATATTAGCTGTTTTTTTAACACGTTCTGCCATAATTTTTGATGCTCTAAACTCATCACGTCTTACTAACATAGTTACCTTTTTACAAAGTTTTGATAAGTAATGTGCTTCTTCACAGGCGGAATCTCCTGCACCAACAATTACTACTTCTTGATTTCTATAAAAGAAGCCATCACAAACAGCACATGCCGAAACACCACCACCTAATTTTAAATATTTCTGTTCAGAATCTAAACCTAAATATTTAGCAGATGCGCCTGTTGATATAATTACAGTTTCGCAATGTATTTCTTTGGTATCATTTACCCAAACTTTATGTATATCGCCTGAAAAATCTACTTTAGTTATCCAACCATCGCGTACATCAGTTTCAAAGCGCTCTGCCTGTTTTTGTAACTCCATCATCATTTCTGGTCCTGTTATACCTGTTGGATATCCTGGAAAATTTTCAACTTCATTAGTTGTTGTTAATTGACCTCCTGGTTGTGTTCCTTGATATAAAACGGGGTTCATATTTGCTCTGGCAGCATAAATGGCTGCTGTGTATCCTGCCGGACCAGAACCTATTATTAAGCATTTTACTTTTTCTATTGTATCTGACATAATTGCTATTAATTATTAATCATAACAAAAGTAGAATTTTTGGTTTAAAACTTTCACTAAAATTATCAAAAGATATTATCATACCATAATTAGCAACTATTCCATTATCTATTTATCTATTTTTTTTGTAAATTGTAATAAACTGACTTTTAACTAAATAAACCAATTATGAAAACTTTATCATTCATCCTTTGTGCTACCCTATTATTTTCTTGTAATAAAAAAAATAAAACCGAAATTGAAGCAAAACCACCTACTTTAGAAGGTGCTTGGGAACTTGTTAGTTTTTTAAACTACAGAGACGATGGTAGTGTAGACACCATAAAATCTTCAAGTAATTATAAACAAATGAAAATGTTTTCTCAAACTAAAGTAATGTGGAGTAGGTTAAGAACATCGGATTCTCTTGATTGGTTTGGTGTTGGAAACTACACTTTAAAAGATGGTATGCTAACTGAAATTTTAGATTATGGCTCTAAGGCAATGGAGAGCAGAATTAAAGAGAAAAAGAAGTTTGTTTTTAATATAATGCTAGATAAAAATAAATTTACTCAAATAGAAGTAGATAGTTTAGAACAACCAACTTATGGTGAAAACTATAAACGTATAGAATAAAAAAAAGCCGAACTAAAAAGTTCGGCTTTTTCAAGATTTAAAAAAATAATTAAATTATTTTCTAACAGCTTTTACAATTGCTAAAGCAGCTTTTACATCTTGCTCTAACTTTGCGTAATCTTTATTTGCAATAATTTCTTTAGAAATTAATTGAGAACCCATACCTACACACGTTACACCTGCATCAAACCAACCTTTTAAGTTTGCTTCTGTAGGAGCAACACCACCTGTTGGCATAATACTTGTCCATGGTTGTGGACCTTTAATACCTTTTACAAATTGTGGCCCGTAAATATCACCAGGGAATAGTTTTACTATTTCGCAACCTAACTCTTCAGCTCTTGCTATTTCGGTTAATGTTCCACAACCTGGAGACCATAATACTTTTTTACGGTTACAAGCTATAGCAATATCTTCTCTTAAAACAGGTGTTACTATAAAGTTTGCGCCTAAAGACATGTATAAAGTTGCCTGTCCTGCATCGGTAACAGAACCTACACCCATAATCATACCTGGTAATTCTTTAATAGCGTATTTTGTTAATTCGCCAAAAACTTCGTGAGCAAAATCACCACGTGCCGTAAACTCCATTAAGCGAGCGCCACCATCGTAACATGCTTTTAATACTTTTTTACTTAACTCGATATCACTATGAAAAAATAAAGGAATCATCCCTGTATCTTTCATGGCTTGAGCTACTTCTAATCTTGAAAATTGTGCCATTTTATTGTTTTTAAATTTTAATTCCAGTTTAATATTTTTTTGAAATCATACGCCTCTGGATTGGGTAGATATTTTTTTGCTTTTTCATAATCTTTCTCTTGAATAAAGAATAGATTATTTATAAATAATTGTGCCATATCGGAATTGATATCAACTAACCTTGGAGGAATTTTTCCATTTTCATCTTCAAAATCTTTTAAAAATAACGGGGTTACATCTCCTCTTGAATTTGCACTTACTATACAACCTGAAATTCCTTGATCGTATAATTTTTTAACACCTATTCCTAGCAAAGTACATAAAGTTAAATCGAATGCAATTGGGTTACAACATCTTAATTCGTAACCAAGTTCAACGGGTCTTGTTTTAATATCAAGCCCTAATTCCTTCAATTTTACTTGTAATAAGTAGTTAAAAATGTGCGACTTACTTACGTTTCCTAATTCTGGATGTCCGTGAGCATCATAGGTAAAGTTGATACCAGAATTTATTATTTCATCTTCTTCCATAAAATGAAAAACGCCTTCACTTACCAATGCTACACCATACTCAACACCTTTAATTTTACATTTTACGATAGAAGAAATAATCATATTGATAATCTTCTCGAATGTAATGGTAGTTTTGTTGAACATTTCCGGAATAATCATCATTTGAAAATGACACGCTGAAGCAATGCCAAAAGCTAAATGTCCAGCTGAACGCCCCATAGCTGCCAATACAAACCAGTTTTCACTTGTACGAGCATCTTCATAAACTGTATTACCAATACGAACACCTTCATCTTTTGCCGTATGAAACCCGAATGTTGGATTTCTATCTGGCAACGGTAAATCATTATCTATGGTTTTTGGAACGTGAATGTGAGATACATCTAAGCTTTGAGACTGAAGGTATTTTGTTAATCTATTGGCTGTTGATGCGGTATCATCACCTCCAATAGTTACAAGTAATTTAACATTGTTTTTTTTGAAAAAAACGGCTTTAAAATCGCTATCTTTTGGTTTGAATCTACTCATAATCAGCGTAGAACCACCACGACTAAAAATACGATCGGCATGATGAAAATCGAAAATTTTTACTTCAGGATTATCTGAAAGCAAGCCTTTATAGCCATGATGAACACCTATAACCTTAAAGCCATCTTTCATAAACGTTTTAGCAACTGTACTAATAACAGTATTTATACCTGGAGCAGGACCACCACCACAAATTATGGCTATCGATTTTTTCATGAATTAAAGATGATTTAAAGGTTAAAAAAACCTGCAAGGTTTTAAATCTTGCAGGTTCTAAAAATTTATTATCTAGCAACTCTACCAGAAGCATCACCACCCATAAGTTTGGTTACTTCATCAACAGTTACTAAGTTAGCATCACCTTTAATGGTGTGTTTTAAACACGATGCCGCTACAGCAAAATCTAATGCATTTTGGTCGTTATCTGGGTAAGTTAATAATCCGTAGATTAATCCACCCATAAAAGAATCGCCACCACCCACGCGGTCAACGATATCGGTAATTTGGTATTGACGTGTTTGTAACATTTGTTTTCCATCGTATAAAACACCGGCCCAAGTATTGTGAGATGCCGAAATAGAACCTCTTAAAGTTGTAATAACTTTTTTAGCTCTTGGGAATTTTTTCATCATTTGTTGACAAACAGATAAGAATGCTTCAGCTTTCACATCGTGACCATGTGTTTGAACTGCTGCTCCTGCTGGCTTAATACCAAAGTGCATTTCAGCATCTTCTTCATTTCCTAAAACCACATCACAATACGATGTTAGTTCAGTCATGATTTCTTCTCTTTTTGCAGCGTCGCAATATTTCCAAAGCTTCGCACGGTAGTTTAAATCGGTTGAAATAGTAACGCCTAATTTGCTAGCAGCTTTTACAGCCTCTAAACATACATCGGCAGAACTTTGAGAAATAGCAGGTGTAATACCCGTCCAGTGAAACCACTCAACGCCTTTAAAAACTTCTTCCCAGTTAATCATACCAGATTGGATAGTAGACATTGAAGAATATGCTCTATCGTAAACTACTTTACTACCTCTAGAAACTGCACCAGTTTCTAAGAAATAAATACCAAGGCGTTCACCACCCCATACAATTTTATCTACACCAACACCTCTTTTGCGCATTTCCATCATAGCACATTCACCAATATCATTTTTAGGTAAACGTGTTACAAAATCTACAGAAATACCATAATTTGCTAATGATACTGCTACGTTAGACTCTCCACCACCATAAACAACATCAAAGTTGTCTGCTTGAGAAAATCTTAAAAATCCTTGAGGTGCTAAACGAAGCATAATCTCACCAAATGTTACTACTCTACTCATTTTGTTACAATTTATTGATTTAGTTAAATTTAATTCTGCTTAAACGTTTAAGCAATGGTTTATTAGTAAATATAAGAAAACATTAAATAGAATTCTAGATTTAAATTATAAAACTAAAATGTTATATTTGCTTAAACGTTTAAGCAAATATATAAAAAAATGACAAACAAAAAAAAAACTACTATAAAAGACATTGCTAGCGTTTTAAATATTTCTCCTGCTGCTGTTTCTAAAGCTTTACATGATGATTCAAGAATAAGTACTAAGACTAAAGATGCTGTAAAAAAGGTAGCTAAAGAGTTAAATTACCAACCAAACCACTTGGCAAGTGCGCTTAGAAAAGGTAAAAGTAACTTGGTTGGTGTTATTGTTCCTAGAACGAACAGTAACTTCTTTTCATCTGTTATTCAAAATATTGAAGAAGTTTTAAATAAGGAAGGTTACAACATCATCATCACCCAATCAAACGAATCGTATAAAAAAGAATGTAATAACATTGATACGCTTTTGTTTACGCAAGTTGACGGTATTATTGCTTCTATGGCTAATGAAACTATAAAGCTAGATTATTTTGAAAAGATAAAATCGAAAGGCATTCCTTTAATTTTGTTTGATAGAGGTGAAAACGATTTGAATGTTGACTATATTGGCATTAATGATTATGATAGTAGCCACATGATTGTTGAACATTTAATTGAACAAGGTTGCAAACGCATAGCGCATATAGGTGGTTACAAACATACGCGCATTTTTAATAACCGTATTAGAGGGTATGTTGATGCCATAAAAAAGCACAACTTGCCTTTAGATAACGAATTGCTTTTAGAAAGTAGCCTAACTACCGAAGATGGTAGAGAAAAAATGATACAATTATTAGCTTTAAAAAATAAACCTGATGCTGTTTATATAGCGGGCGATTATGCTGCACTTGGTGCTTTACAAGTTTTAAACGAACAAAATATTCAAATACCTAAAGATATTGCTTTGGTTGGTTTTGGAAACGAATCGTTTACCGCCATGGTAACGCCAACCTTAACTAGTATAGAGCAACATAGTGCTGAAATTGGTAAGCAAGCTGCTTTAACGTTTTTAGAACGCGTAAAAGAACCTTTTGTAAAGCAAATACTAAATAAAGTTATTCTTGATGCTGAATTAATAATTAGAGATTCTTCAAATAAAAAGTAATTATGATTATTTAATAAAATCTTCACGAATAGGACTAAAAACATCAATTAAAATACCACTTTTTTTACAAATTGTTCCGTGCATTACATTTGGTGGTATATAAAGTGCATCGCCTTCCTTTACTAATTTTATTTCATCACCAACAGTAAATTCAAATTCACCACCTGCAACATATGTAACTTGTGAGTGATAATGATTATGCATTGCACCTACACCACCAGCTTCAAAGTGAACATTTACAAGCATAATATTATCATCATAAGCCATAATTTTTCGTTTTATACCTCCGCCTAAATCTTCCCATTCAATATCATCACTTAATAAAAACACATTGCTTGCTCCAAAACTTTTCATAATACCTGTTTGTTTAAATTACACTTATTAATTTTAGCAAATTTATTGTTTTAATTATGAAAAATAAAAAAACAAAATTGAGAAATCTAAAACAACTACTCTAATTAAATATATATTAGATAAAATTTATAAAAAAAAATATTTAATATTTGGTTTGCAACAAAAAGTTAGGACAAAAAAATAAGATTGTTTCTTATAAAACAAATATCTTGAAACATAAAGAAAAGTATTTACAGTACTGAATTTAAATAGTAAACAATTTCTTAAACAAAAAAAATCAGCTAATATGATTCTTTAGAGAACAAACGGTTGCAAAAACATTTAAATAAAAAGAATTAGAACTTGAAATATTTTAAAAATACGTTCATATTATCTCTAAAAACGGTTTAAGGTTTATCAATTCATAGCTAGTTATCGACATATATGTTCAATAGAAAATTTGCAAAGTATTAAAAGTAATCCGAAGTAGTTATTACAGATGGTTTGTTCGAAAACCTTCAAAGCGAATATTGGAACTTAGCTACTTTACAAATTTAATAAAAAAGGACTTTGAGACCTGTTAAAAGCATTATGGTATTACTAGAATTTCAGAACAACTAAAGCGCAACAACAACTGGGATAGCAAACATAAAAATAAGTTTAAAATCACTACGAATTCCAATCATAGTTATCTAATCTATATAAACCTATTGAATAGTAATACAGTAAACCAAAATGTTGACTTTATTAAAATCTCACCTATTACTATTTTAACTAATAATGCAGTTTAAATAGTTTTTACAAAAAATATTTATCCATAATTAATTTATTGTGTTTTTTAATAATACAATAACAAATATCAACATTTTATTTTCAAAAAGCTATATGACAAAAGTCATAGATGTACTTCTATTTATGTTTGAAATTTGCTGTATAATTTAAAAACAACAAAAAATGAATATAAGTATAAGAAGAAGCATATTAGGTTTAGCTGCTTTTTTTATAGTAACACTAAATGTAATACAAGCGCAAGAATTTAATTTAATAAATGGAGAATCAAAACTAACTGTTTTAGGAACATCTAGTTTACATGATTGGCATGTAACTGCAGAAAAACAAAGCGGGAAAATTAGCTTTAAAAATATTGAAACTGGTCAAATAGAAAAATGTTCAATAGAAATAGTTGCCGAAAGTTTAAAGAGTGGAAAATCTGCAATGGATAAAAACACATACAAAGCTTTAAACACTAGTAGTTACAAAAACATTTCATTTCAATTAGCTGAAATTAAAAGCACAACCAGTAAAGGTAATGGTGTTTATGCCATAAGTTCAACAGGCGATTTAACCATATCTGGAACAAAAAAACGCGTGTCTTTAGATTTTACAATTACAATATCAGATTCTAAAGTAAAACTGGTAGGAGAGAAAAAAATTAAAATGACCGATTTTAAAATTGAACCTCCAAAAGCACTACTTGGTACTATAACAACAGGTGATGATATCACAATTAAATTTTCAATAATTTTTAAATAAACAACCAATTTATAACCCTTAATTAAAACAAATAATCATGAAATCAAATTTAAAAAATGCCATATTATTAGGAATTCTATTGATAGGATTCAATGTAATTAATGCTCAAAGCAGAGATTTAGACAATTACAGAAAACCAGACCAACGCGGTGTAAACGTTTTTGAAACACCAAAAGACACAGTTTCAACTTTTGATGAAGTAAAAGTGCGTATTGGTGGTGCATCAACCATTCAATATCAAGCCCTAGACCATGAAAACTCTGGTGTAGTGCCATTAAAAGAAATTGGTGCTAACTTTAACTTAGCAACTGCCAATTTAGATTTAGATGTTGTACTATATGATGGTGTTAGAATGCATTTACGTACCTATTTATCATCTCGTCACCACCCAGAACCATACGTAAAAGGTGGTTATATCCAAATTGATAAATTAGATTTTATTAGTGAAGGTTTTGCTGAAAATTTAATGAAACATGTAACTATTAAAATAGGACACATGGAAAACAACTATGGTGATGCACACTTTAGAAGAAGTGATAATGCTGAAACTATTTACAACCCATTTGTTGGCAACTTAATTATGGATGCTTTTACAACTGAAGTTGGAGCAGAATTATATTACCAATGTGATAGTGGTTTTTTAGGAATGGTAGGTATAGCAAATGGTAAATTAAACCAATCTATCAATAAATCAGGTGAATATACTGGTGGCGCATCATTCTTAGCTAAATTAGGTTATGACAAACAACTTAATGATGATTTTAGATTCAGATTAACTGGTTCTCTTTACAATACAGGTTATGTGCCAAGTTCATATTTATACAGTGCAGATAGAACTGGTTCTAGATACTATGGTGTAATGATTCCTGCTACTGCTACTGCAGATGATTTTAGATCTGGACGTTACAACCCTAATTTAAAAAATAGCATAACAGCTATCATGTTCAATCCATTTTTAAAATACCAAGGCTTAGAATTTTTTGGAACAATTGAAAATGCAAAAGGTAATGCAACTGGTGCTACTGAAAGAACTGCTAAACAATTTGCTGGTGAACTTGTTTACAGATTTGGAAACAATGAAAACTTTTATATTGGGGCTCGTTACAATAAAGTAGATTCTGAAGAAGCAAGTGGTGAAAACATCGAAATTACAAGAACACAACTTGGTGCAGGTTGGTTTATGACAAAAAATATTTTAATGAAATTAGAATATGTAAACCAAAAATATGATGGCTATTCTGCAACTAGTGCATTAGATGGTGGTAAATTTAATGGCTTAATGGCAGAAGCAGCAATAAGTTTCTAACCAAAAAAGTAGATTAATAGTATTTAACAAGTCTCAAAAAATATTAAATTTACATATCTTTTGAGGCTTGTTTATTTTATATAGAATATTTTAAAGTGTTGATTATGAAAAAGTTACTTTTTTTAGTTTCAATTTTTATAGCTTTTGCTTTTACAAATAGAGATTCTAATATTAAAAGCACTTCAGTTATTTTAACGTCAGAAAGTTCATTGTTGGTTCGAGGTACTACTAATGTAAACACCTTTTCTTGTGCATTCAACATTAATAAATTTAAAAACCCCATTCAAGTAACTTATAAAATTGAAGATGCGAAGATGGTGTTCAATAAAACAGCTTTAATTTTAGATAATAATTGTTTTGATTGTGGCGGAAAAGCCATAAATAACGATTTTCAAAGTATTTTAAAATCAGATAAATATCCACAAATAACATTGCTATTAAAAGAAATAAATAATTTTGAAGCTAGCAATGTACAAGCATTAATTGACATACAAATTGCAGGTGTTACAAATACTTATAAAGTACCTATTAAGTTTAAAAAAAACAAAAGCATGTTAATTACTGGCGATTTAAGTTTAAGCTTAACAGAATTTAACATACAACCACCAAAAAAGTTTTTGGGTCTTGTTACAGTAAATGATAAAATTGATATTTATTTTCAATTAGCAGTAAAAGAAAATTAGCTGTTTATTTTTCTTTCTTTTGAAGTTTCGAAGTATTATCGAGTTTATTTACAACAATTTTAGGGTTACCATATAAGTAAATGCTACTATTTCCTGAAGCTTCAATAGTAACACTATCAGTGACTTCTAAATAAGCATCGCTTGAAAGTTCATTTAAAGTAGTACACACTTTAGTAGTAAAGTTTTTACCGTTAAACATAGAAAAATTATCGGTTCTTAAAGCTAAGTCGTTTGTTTCGCCTTCAATGTTTGCTGTTGCACGCAAATATAAATCTACGGTTGTTATTGGTGCATAAATTAAGCCATCTATTTTGCAATTATCACTCAAGTTTAATTTAGCATCTTCGCAAGTTAGGTTAAGTTTTACTTTTGATTTTTCCTTGCCTTGAAACTCAAATTGATTTGTTTTTATAGTTAAACCAGCTTTTGATGCGCCTTGGGTTATTAGGATAGCATTTGGTAATTCCATTGTGGCGAGTGATAGTATTTCACCTTTATCGGTAGTTTTAATGTTGTTTAGACTTTCATCATAATTTACGGTAATATTTAACCGTTTTTTTGAAGTTATTCTAGCAACTTTATCAAATGTTAAAACACCATTTATTACATCAAACTTAATTACATCATGTAGGTTTTCATCTGTTTCAATGGTAACCGATGGGGTTTGATTGTAAATTATTTCAACCTCAAAATCTTCATCAACAATTATGGTGTGAAACGGATCAATTTCAGTTTGTATAATGGTTACGTTTTTGTTGCCTTTTATTTTTTCAAGCGTTTGCGCTTCAGAATAAAAGCAAAATATTAAGGATGCTAAAAAAGTAATGATTTGTTTGTGCATGGCAGCAAAATATTGTGTTATAAACAAATATAAACAAAAAACCATCTTAAACTTACGTTGTAGATGGTTTTAAAATGGTTGGTTTAAGGTGTTTTATTGTTTTTTTACACTACCTGAAGAAGATTCGTTTTTATTTATAGTTTCTGGGTTTCCTTTGTACTTAATGTCGCCACCACTTGAAGCACTAGCTGTTAATTCTTTTACGGTATTTATGGTTATATCTGCACCACTTGTTGCTTTAACATGACTAGATTCTGCTACCAATTCTGCTGCTTTAATGTCGCTACCACTTGTTGCTTCGGCAGTTAGTTTGTTAGTTTTTCCAGATAGTTTTAAATCGCTTCCACTTGTAGATTTGCAATTTATGCTGCTTGTGTTTACCGCTAATGTCATATCGCTTCCACTTGTGGTTTCTAACTCTAAATGGTTTGCGGTAATGGTGTTTGTAGAATAAACGTCGCTTCCGCTTGTAGCTTTTATGGCATCAACACTTTTAAAGCTTACCATTACTTTTTTCGATTTGCTTTTACCTATACTTTGTTTTGTGTGAATTTTTAAAACGCCATCTACAACTTCGGTTACAATAAGTTCTTGTAAATTATCGTCGGCTTCAACGCTTATGCTTTCGGTGTTACTTTGTGTAAGGTAAACATCTAAACCTTCGGTTGCTTTTATGGCTGTAAATGGTTTAGTTATGGTTCTGTTTTCAATGGTTACATTACCACTTCCTTTTACTCCAGAATTTATATTCATATCGAAGTTACAGGAAAACAAGCTTAAACTTATTAGGGTTGCTACAATAATTTTTGCTAATGTTGTCATAATTGTTCGTTTTTTGATTGATGATTTATAATTCAAATATCTAATTTTTATGTTTTGATTAGTAACTTAAATACCTGAACCGTTGTTTTTTAATGCTGAATTGTTAATTTTCAGATTTTACGTTTACGCCGTTCTTATTTATGTTTAGTTTCACATCTTCAGATTCGGCTTTAATACCGTTATTGTCAATTTTTATGGTATTATTATCACTTTTAATTTCAATGCCATTTTCGTCTATAATTACGTTTGGTGAATCAATATTTATTTCAAATTCATCATCTTCACAGTCATCACACTTTACGCCATCTTCAGTAATATTTAAATATTTGTTTACGTGGTTTGAATGTAACTCATGCCCTAAATAATGGGTTGTATTATCACCTAATTTAACTACACTACCTTCTGGAAGCTGTAGGGTAACTTCAATTTCTTGATCACTAAATTTATTTTTAGCAAGTGTTGATAGATAAGGGTTTAAAATCAATTCGTTATTTTCAAAAGTATAGCCGTAAAGTATGTTTTTGGCTCGCGCTATGGCTTTTTCGTAGTTTCTACCATCGGCACTTTTTTCAATACTTATGGTTGCAATAGTATCGGTAGTTGGTTTAATGATAATTCTAATATCCGAACTATAAATGATTTTTTCACCTTTATCATTATTTGCTATTTTAAATGAATGATTTCTGTAGTATCGGTTATTAAATAAATCGTCATCACCCATTTTAATTTTCAAAGTATCGGAAGCTGTAAAGGGTATTTCTTGTTTCTCAATTACACGCTCAGTATAGGCATGCTCGCTAGCTTCATTTATACCAATTACAATCAAACCAATTATTGAAAACAACCACAGACCTAAAAGTGTGAATTTTGCTATATTACCTATAGATTTTAAGTTGGTGATTAAAATTTTTAAACCCAAATAAAATAGAAAGAAAAACGGAATAGCTACAGCAAAAAAGAACAATAAAGACGCAACCCAAATAGGCGTATTGCCTGCATTTACAATATTTGCCATGTCAACACCTGGAATATGAACAATATCGGTAACGCCTAATGAAAATAAGCAGATAATTAAACCAATTAAAGCTGATGCGCCAACAAAAATTAATATGATTCCAATAAATTTTGCAAACACTTTAAAGAAAAACATAATAACGTCTGCAATGGTATCAAAAAAGGTTTTTGAACTCGATTTTATAGAGTTACTTTGCTTTTTTAAATCTACTTTTTTAGCGGCTTCTGTTACGTTTTTTGCAACATCTGAAACGGTTTCAGATACAGTGTCAAACCCATCTTTTATTTTTTTTTCAATGTTACTAATATTAACAGGTTCGCCCGTCATCATTATTTTTTCGGCAGTTGTTTTTGCTTCAGGTACTAAAACCCAAAACAAAATATAAATAAATATAAATGTACCACCAGAACCAACGGTAAGCAATACCCAAAGTAAGCGAACCCAAACGGCATCAATACCTAAATAATGCCCTAAACCAGATGCTACACCACCAATGTACGAGTTGTCGGTATCTCTAAATAGTTTTTTTGAAACTGTCGATTTTCGTTCGTAAGCACTTTGTGGCTCGTCTTCAAATATTTCATCATCAACCAAATAGTCTTCTGGTTGTCCCATGATGGATATAACTTCGTCTACTTCTTTAATTCTAATTACTTGTCGGTCGTTTTGCACACGCTCATTAAAAAGTTCGGCAATACGCGCTTCAATATCTGCAATAATTTCAGTACGACCTTGAGAGTCTGTAAATGAACGTTTTATAGCCTCAAGATAACGTTGCAGTTTTAAATAAGCATCTTCATCAATGTGAAAGAAGGTTCCTGCTAAATTTATGTTGACTGTTTTATTCATTTTAATGTTGTTTTTTTGTGTTGGTTACTAAGTTCACAGCGTTTTGCAATTCGCTCCACGTGGTGTTCAATTCGTTTAAAAATAATTTTCCGGTTTCAGTTAATCCATAATATTTTCTTGGTGGTCCAGAAGTACTTTCTTCCCATCTGTAATTTAAAAGTCCGGCATTTTTTAATCTAGTAAGTAGTGGGTAAATGGTTCCTTCAACTACTAGCAGTTTTGCGTCTTTTAAGGTGTCTAAAATTTCTGCTACGTATGCATCGTCGTCCTTTAATACCGATAATATGCAGAATTCTAAAACCCCTTTACGCATCTGTGCTTTTGTGTTCTCTATCTTCATGTTCTAAAGCGATTTAATTTTGTGAAACTGTTCATTTTTTGATTGATTTTTGATGATTTTTATTGATGAAATTTTAATTTTTTTTTTGCGTTACCCTATCGGGTCGGGTTTTTCGTTACAAGTCCTCGCTCGTACCTCGCTGTGGGCTTTCCACTGCAATCCCTAACGCGGGCGTATTTGCTATTTACTTTAAAAAATTAATAGTAAAAGGGTATTTGTAATGTTCACCATCTCTAGCCTTTAAACTGGCATTAACAATTAATACAAGTTCAATTATAAAAGCAATAACAGCCAACACACCCAAAGCACCACCTATATATAAAAGTGCCGATGGTTTTCCTATGTTAATATGAAAATCACTAAACCCGTTAAAATCTATAAAGTCGAAATCACTAAATATGTTAAAAATAAAAAAAGGGATAGAAATAGTTCCAATAATAATAGCATAAAGCAACATGCTTATTTGAAAGTTAATAGCCTGTTTTCCGTGTTCGTCTACAAACACACTTTTCTCTTTATTAGCAACCCACAATACAATAGGTCCAATAAAATTTCCAAACGGAATTAAAAACCTACTAAAGGTTGATAAATGAATAAATGTTGCGATGTTTTTTTGATGATTGTCTAGCATGATTTTAAAACATATAATAGTTTCTTATGCAAATATATGTCTTAAAACAGGTATTATGTAACGCATAGTACCATAATTTAACATAAAATTAACATTTTAAAATGAAGAATATTTTCATAACTTAGTAAAAAAATAAATTATTATAAATGAATATAACTCCCAGAAAACTAAATACTTTCACCATTTTTAAACTGCCTTCAGCGTATTTGTGTGGTGTTCGTACCCAATATATTGATACTAATAAATGTGTTGTTACGGTAAAACATAGGTGGATAAATCAAAACCCTTTTAATTCCATGTTTTGGGCAGTTCAAGGTATGGCGGCAGAGTTTACTACAGGCGCTTTAATGATGTTAAAAATTAAAGAATCGGGTAAAAAAATATCCATGTTAGTTACATCAAACACAGCAACATTTACAAAAAAAGCAACAGGCAGAATTGCATTTACGTGTAATGATGGAAAATTAATAGACGAAGCATTAAAAAAAGCCATTGAAACGGGCGAAGGGCAAATTGTTAAAATGACTTCTATTGGAGTAAATGAAGAAGGAGTAGAAGTTTCAACCTTTGTTTTTGAGTGGAGTATAAAAGCTAAGAGTTAAGTTGTTTGTCGTAAAGTCGTATAGTTTATTTACAACTTAACAACAAAAAATGTAACAAATTATTAAACAATGCTACAAATAAGCAAAACAACAAAAAACAATAAAAAATGACAGCGCACGAAATAGACTATAGAATTTATGGTGAAGAAATGCAATACGTAGAAATTGAACTAGACCCACAAGAAGGCGTTGTTGCCGAAGCGGGTAGTTTTATGATGATGGACGATGGCATTAAAATGGAAACTATTTTTGGCGATGGTTCGCAAAACGATTCTGGATTTTTAGGAAAAATTTTAGGCGCAGGAAAACGTATTCTTACAGGTGAAAGTTTGTTTATGACGGCGTTTTATAATAACCTAACTGGTAAACGAAATGTTAGTTTTGCATCACCTTATCCCGGAAAAATAATCCCTATAGACTTAACCGAATTTAGAGGTAAATTCATTTGCCAAAAAGATGCGTTTTTATGCGCTGCGAAGGGTGTAAGTGTTGGTATTGAGTTTTCAAAAAAATTAGGTCGTGGACTTTTTGGTGGTGAAGGTTTTATTATGCAAAAACTAGAAGGCGATGGTATGGCATTTGTGCATGCTGGTGGTACCATGGCTAAAAAAGTATTACAGCGTGGTGAAACGTTGCGTGTAGATACTGGTTGTATTGTTGGTTTCACTCAAGATATTGATTACGATATTGAATTTGTAGGCGGTATTAAAAATACCATTTTTGGTGGTGAAGGTTTGTTTTTTGCCAAACTTCAAGGTCCAGGAACGGTTTATATACAATCATTACCATTTAGCAGGTTGGCTGGTCGTGTGTTAGCTTCTGCACCTCAAGGTGGCGGAAAAGATAAAGGTGAAGGTAGTTTGTTGGGCGGTTTAGGTAATCTTTTAGATGGTGATAATAGGTTTTAAAAAATCTTAGAAATAGAAATAAAAAAAGCTTGGAGTTTATCCAAGCTTTTTCATTTAATATTTTACAAATTTTATACTTTCCAAGTTATTATTGGTTTTCATATTAACTTTAAGAATATAAACACCATCGGTTAAAAGTGATAAGTTTATTTTGGTAGATGTTGGCGATGTTATACTTAAAACTTCTTGACCAATCGTGTTGAATATTTTAAAACTTTCAACAGAGTTTAATAAATTTTCAGCATGTAATTCAAGTGTTTTTGTGTTTGAATTGTATGTTGATACTATGTTTTTATTATCAAAAAGTGTTGTTCCTAATAAATTACTTTCTTTAAATACTATTGAAAATTGATTGCTTTTTGTTGCTGAATTTAAAACTAGTTGCGCTTCAGTTGTTCTTAAATTATAATAGGTGCTTTGGATGTTATCAACTAAATATATATTTAAATATTCCGGAATATTTTCCATATTGCTCAATGAAAATTTATACAAACCAGCATCGGATATTTTAATTTCAAGCGGTAAAATGTCATCAATATTAATTTGTGGTAAGGCTTGAATTACTAATTTTTCGTCATTTAATAACCAATAAACATCATTCTTGAAATCTTCATTTGTTTTTGCATCATAACCTATATCGTAATTATAGGACGCATTACTATCCCAACCAAGTCCAATGGTTTTAATATAGTTGTTAGGATCTGTAAATGAAAACCAAATTTTAGGTCTTTCATCTGTTAAGGTGCTTGTTTGCTTGCTTTTATTACTTCCTTTATAAAAAACAGTTTCATTTAATGATTCTCTAGCAAAATAACGTTGACTATTTTGAAATAGCAAAGAACCAGAATTTAGAATAGTTGTAAAAAAACCTTGTCCAATATTAATATATCGGGTAGGGAGTGATTTTCCGGTTACTCCTAAACCGCTTGTAAGTCCTGAAGCATCTGCAATGGCGGGTAAAGACATTAACAGGTTGTAAGTAGCATAACCACCTTCATAATTTGATAAGTAATGGCTATTATTGCTAGGGAAAGATTCCCAGAAATATAAAGTGCCACTTGTAGTAAGTAAATTATCAAGAATAAACCTGTTGGCATCTAAAGCTGAAGGGTATGGATTACCAACTAAAATTTCTGTAAATGCGGTTACTGGTATTGAATAGTTACCATTATTTGGTGTTCCTCTAAATATAAATTCTTGCTCTGAAGTTACAGCACCAGAACCTTTCATAGAATAACCAATACCAGGTAATAAATTTGAACTAGTCGAAATTTTTGTCCAAGCATTATAATTTCCAATTGGTCCGTTAAAAGTATAAAGCCATCTGTTGCTTAGTGTAATAGGCGTTGTTGATGTGTTTCCGTTAAGACCGCTAGTAAAATTAATGCTGCTGCCATTTGCGTCTTCTAAATAGCCAATTCTCCAAAAGCCACTTCTATTTACTGGTGCGCTCCAATAGTTATAATTAAATAAATTAGAAGTGCCTTGTTGCCTAATTTTTAAGTTTCCTGTACCTGTATTTAAAGAAACACCTGTGTGGTTTTGTATAAGTTGTGCTTCGCCTAACAAATCTATAGTGCCATTGTTAACTACTTTATTTTCAGTTTCAAGTACAAAGCCATTGGTAATATTTAATGTAGCACCTGCTTCAACTTCAACTTCTCTAACGCGGGCATTATAAATTAATGTACTAGTTGTTCCTGCTTTTACTGTAAATTTTAAGCAAGCGTTTGTTGTGTTTGGTGCATTTCCAGTTCCAGCACCATTAAAGAAATTGGAACCATCCCAAACAATTTCGTCTACATAGCGAAGTGTAAAATAGCGGTTGTTTTGAAGCAAAACACCGGTGGCGGTAGCTGTATTGCCAACAATTGTTAAATTGTAAATATCACTTGGCGAAGAAAAATCGTAATTATTATCAACTACCAATTGTAATGGTGAACAACTTGGTTTTCCAGTTAAATTCATACTACTTATATCAAAAGATACAGTAACAGTTCCAAGATTCCCTTGCCTGCTAACACGCCATTTTGAGTTTAATTGTTGGGTGTAATTTGTTGTGTTTGTGCTAAAATTATATGTAGGATTTTGTGATTCTTCACCCCAAAATAAAAACCTATTGCTGCCAGTTGTACTAGGGGTGTTTATTCTTACTATACCAGTTCCTTGAGAATCAAAATGGCTTGTGCCATCACTTGCTTGTCCAATACCTGCTACATGGTGGTCAAAGTTTCCATTTCCAATATCGTCTTGTACGTATATATCATTGCTAGATAGCGATTGATTGTATTTTGAAGAAAGATAGTTGTTTACAATAATTCTTTCAGCAGTATTCAATGTTTTTCTGTATACAATAATTTCAGACATGTAACCGCCAAAGCCTCTATTGTCGCCAATATGGGTTGCTCCTATAGTAAATGGAGAATTATAATCTGGAATTACAGCCGATGATTCACTTCCTGTAGTAACTAATGTTTCGCCGTTGTAAACACTTACTCTCGATGCTGTTGGTAGAGAGCCATTATACAGGGTGCTTATTATGTAATCTGTATTTGTATTGTAAGAAGTAGGTGAAGTAGAAAATCGGTTATTATTGTTATCAATATCAACATAGAAGTAATCAGAACTAAAAAAAAATAGCATGTAAGACTGATTAACTCCAACATTATTTCTTTTTGAAATTATGGCTCTAGCGCTTCCAGAGTTTGTGGGTCTAATAACACTAAAAATTGATAATCCGTTAGTATTATCTAAGTTAGGAGCATCAGAACCACTTAAAAAATCATTTTGCCCTGCAGTTTGACTAAAATCAAATTGTATAGCAGGATACCCATTAATTAAAGAACTAGTAAATAGAGGTTGTTGGTTTATATTTGATTGATAGGTATTATTTAAATTTCCTGAAGAATCATTCCAAAAACTTATAGGCTGTCCGTTTACTGTAGAGGAAGTGCCACTATTTGCTTTTAACCATAATACATTATCTGTTGAGTTACCTACTCCACCAGGACCAGTTTGTGCATTGGTATTGTTAAGAAAAATAAAAATAAGAAATATTGAAAATGTTTTAGAGATATTCATAGTGTGAGAGACAATGAAAGTTGAGAGATAATTTTAGTAAACAATTCGTGTAGTTAGACCAGAATTTTATAATATGGTCACATTACATAAAATTTAACTAATGAAAATTTTGAATAGATTCATAATAATTGAAGATTGAGAGATTAGCATTAAATATTTACAATGTAAAAATACATAAATTATATTAAGCTGAAAAAATATCGATTAACAAGTGTTACTAAAATGTATAAACCTGTTACTAAAACAAATAAAAATTTGTAATAAAGCATTAAAAAATTAATTTTTTAATGCTTGTTAAATAAAAAAGGGTTTAATTACCAAAACGTTAATTTTATTTAAAATTCAAGAATGCTTGATAATTTTTATTAAATTTATAAACTAAAAAAGAGTAAAGCCTATTAGAAAAATCTACATTTATAACCTAAACCCTAGTAAATTATGGCAAGAGCAATGCTTGATTATACAAAAACTGTACTTAATAAAGTTAGTTTTGATGTTACATTGTTTTGCAAAGAAGTGCAAAAGGCAGTACAAAGGCTACTACCACATGAGTTGGAAGATCTCAAACAATTTATCCTTTCTCTTGTACAGCAAAACCCAGAATTAAATCAAAGTTTGATTTATTTAAAATCTTAAAAATATAGGCGACCTTTTGGTCGCTTTTTTTATAGCCAATAAGTCTGTTTTTTTAATGCTATAATAAAAACAGCATAGTTTTTAATTTATAAAACTTATTTAGAAATTAACGGACTAATAATTTTTACATCCTGAAATGCAATTGCACCGCGTACTACACCAGATATTACATCTTGCAATGCTTCAATAATTTGCATTTTCAATTCACTTTTATGGTAAATTAAACTTACTTCTCTGGCTGGAGATGGTTCATTAAAAAAGTGAAGATTTGCTTTTTCTTTATCATTAATATCTAAAGTATGTAAATAGGGTAAAAGCGTCATGCCTAAACCTTCATTTGATAATTTTATTAAGGTTTCAATACTACCACTTTCTATCTGAAATTTATCATCTATATTGTCTTTAAAAGCTTTACAAATATTGAGAACACCATCTCTAAAACAATGGCCATCTTCAAGAAGTAGCATGTCATTTATATCCAAATCTTCAACGGCAATTTTTTTGTTGGAATGTAGGCGGTGTCCATTAGGGATATAGCTTACAAAAGGTTCAAAATATAAAACACGTTCTTTAATATTTTCGTCTTCTAAGGGTGTTGCAGCAATTGCGGCATCTAAATGACCATCTTTTAAGCGTTCAATAATTTCGTCTGTAGTTAATTCTTCTATTTTAAGTTTAATTTTGGGGTATTTTTTAATGAAATTCTTCAAAAACATGGGCAATAATGTGGGCATAACAGTAGGTATAATACCTAGTTTAAATTCGCCACCAATAAAGCCTTTTTGTTGATCTACAATATCTTGTATTCTATACGATTCGTTTACAATATTTCTAGCTTGGGTTACTATTTTTTTACCAACATCGGTTAATTCTATGGGCTTTTTACTTCTATCAAAAATTTGAATATCTAATTCCTCTTCCAATTTTTGTATTTGCATACTTAATGTAGGTTGTGTAACAAAGCATTTTTCGGCAGCTTTAGTAAAGTTTTGGTTTTCGGCAACTGCCAAAACATAGTATAATTGTGTAATTGTCATGCATATCAATTTAGACTATAAAAGTATAAAAACTATCAATAAAACTTATTAAAATAGCGGCTAATTATAGGTTAAATTTGTAGTATAATTAAAACAAAGTAAATTTATGACATTTAATAGTATAGGATTAGATATTAAAAAAACAAAAGAGTTGGCAACCGATTTAAATAATTTATTAGCTAATTTTCAAATATATTACCAAAATTTAAGAGGAATTCATTGGAATATTAAAGGAAAACGCTTTTTTGACTTACATGTGAAGTTTGAAGAATTATATACCGATGCTAATACAAAAGTAGATTTAATTGCAGAACGTGTGTTAACACTGGGTGAAACACCGCATCATACCTTTAAAGATTACATTGAAAATGCTCAAGTACCTATTGGAAAAAATATATCGCAAGATGAAAAGGCGGTAACCTTAATTGTAGATTCTTTATCAGAATTGTTAAAAATAGAACGCGCAATTCTTAATAAATCGGGCGAAGCTAATGATGAAGGTACAAATTCAATGATGAGTGATTTTATTACAGAGCAAGAAAAAACAGTTTGGATGATGAAAGCTTGGTTAAGCGAAACGGTTTAACTATCTGAATTGATTAATAGCAGTAAAGACCTTCGTTTTTTGAAGGTCTTTTTTTATAATAAACCTCTTGCTTTTATTTCCAAGTATTTATTAATTGTATTAATTGTTAAATGCTCTGGTGCCGTTAAAATACTTTGAATACCGTGTTTTTGAAGTTCGTTTACTATTAACTTCTTCTCGTAAATAAATTTTTCTGCAATAGTTTTTTCAAAAATATCATAAGTGTTTATGGCTGTTGTTTTGGTAAGTTTTTGTAGTTCGGTGTTTTCAAAAAATATAACAACTAGCAAATGATTCTTTGCAATAGCTTTTAAATAGGGTAGTTGTCTGTACAAGGCATCCAACGTTTCAAAATTAGTGTACAATAGTAATAAACTACGCTGGTTTAAATTTCGTTTTACATCTATGTACAATCTTGAAAAATCCGATTCTACAAAATCTGTATTCAAATTATACAGTGTTTCAAGAATGGTATTCATTTGCGATGGTCTGCGTTCTGCAACCACACGATTTTCAACTTTTCTAGAGAAAGAAAAAATACCCGCTTTGTCTTGCTTTTTTAAAGCAACGTTGCTAATTACTAATGATGCGTTAATGGCATAATCCAACAAACTTAAACCTTCAAACGGCATTTTCATAACGCGCCCTTTATCTATTACGCTATAAACGGGTTGCGAGCGTTCATCTTGGTATTGGTTTACCATCAGTCGGTTGCTTTTGGCAGTTGCTTTCCAGTTAATGTTTCGCAAATCATCACCTTGAACATAATCTTTAATTTGCTCAAATTCCATAGTATGACCAATACGACGAATCTTCTTTAAACCGTATTCAAAAATCTTGTTTGAAAACGCTAACAGCATGTACTTTTTTAATTGTAAAAATGATGGATAGTTTGGCACCATGGCATCTTTTCCAAATTGAAAGCGTCTGGAAATTAAGTTGATTGGGCTGGTAGCGTAAAGGTTCAAATTGCCAAAATAATATTCGCCACGTTCTAATGGACGTAGGGTATATGTTATTTTTTTACTATCTAATTTTTCTAACTTGGTGTCAATTTCAAAATCACGTTTTTGGTATTGAAACGGTAACTCATCAATTAGTTTAATTGTACTTGTAAAATTGTAGTTGTTTTGTAATGAAATTTCAATAGGATTATCATCGCCATTACTCAATTTTTCAGGTAAAATGCGTGTTGCGGTAATGCCTTTTTGTTTGAAAAGTAGAATAAAATCAACAACTATCAAACTCAAAAAAACAAAAAACAACATTTGAGCAATTACAAATAAACCTGAAAATAAATAAGATAGAATGAATAGAAATACAAGGAAACCAACGCCTATAAAAAAGCGTGCGTTCAAATAGATATTTTTAAAAAAACGTTTCATATTTTTTTTTGCCACAAATGGTTTTTATAAATATTTGTGTATTTGTGGTGCTATTTTTTTATCTAGGTATTTCTATAGTTTCTAATATTTGTTCTATCACTTTTTCAACGGTAAAACCTTCCATTTCACGCTCTGGCGTTAATACCAAACGGTGTTTTAAAACCGCTTTAGTACAACGTTTAATATCTTCAGGCGTTACAAAATCTCTACCTTGAATAGCGGCGTTAGATTTGGCGGCGTTTAATATCGCAATTGATGCTCTTGGTGATGCACCCAAATATAAATTGGCGTTGGTTCTAGTATTAGCAATTATAGACGCGATATACGTAATTAAATGATTTTCAACAACTATTTGCTTTATTAAGCCTTGGTAATATGCAATTTGTTGCGCGTTTAAAACAGGTATTACCGCATTAAAATCTAAACTATCTTGACGCTGATGATTATCCATTAATATTTGAATTTCATTTTCAAGCGTTGGATAATCAACATCAATTTTAAACAGAAAACGGTCTAATTGTGCTTCTGGTAGTCTATAAGTACCTTCTTGTTCAATAGGGTTTTGAGTAGCAAATACTAAAAATGGCGCATCCATAATGTATTTGGTGCCATCCATTGTAATTTGGCGTTCTGCCATAACTTCAAACAAAGCAGCTTGCGTTTTTGCAGGTGCACGGTTTATTTCATCAATTAAAATAATATTTGAAAAAATGGGTCCTTTTTTATATTCAAACTCGTTGGTTTTTATGTTAAAAACAGACGTTCCTAAAATATCACTTGGCATTAAATCGGGTGTAAACTGAATTCTGCTAAAATTTACCGCCAATGATTTTGCTAATAATTTCGCCGTTATGGTTTTTGCAACCCCTGGAACACCTTCAATTAACGCGTGCCCGTTTGAAAGTAGCGAAATAATAAGCAGTTCAATCATTTCATTTTGACCTACTATTATTTTTCCTATTTCTTTTTTGATGGCTTCAACGTGGTCTTGAAGTGGTTTTAAATCGAGTCTGCTTTCAAAATTTATATCTTGATTTTCAATTGGTTGTTCGTCCATTATATATTGTTTTTCGTGAATGTTTCTATGAGTTTGTTAAGTTGAATTAAGTCGGTTTCGGTATGTGTGTTTTTCGATTTTAAAAACACAATATAATCTATTAAGGCTTTGGTATCTTCTTTTTTATTAGATGATTTTATAGCTAATTTAGAAATGAAGTTTTCACTTAATTCATTTGTGTTTAGGTAATATTTTGAGCGTATTTGTTCTAAAAAATATTGAATTTTATTGTTTATGATGTTTGTAAAATCGCCATGTTGATAATACAAATCGCCAATAGTTTTTGTAAAATCTAGGGTGGCATTTTTTAAAGGTTCAACTACAGGAATAATACGTTGTGTGCGTTTTCCTTTAAAAATTACAAATAAAATTAATGAAACTAATGTAATGTAAAATGCCCATTTTAAGGCTTTACTTTGAAGCACAAACCGCAAAGGGCTTGTAATTACTTTTCTACCACTTTTATAATAGTTGTCCCAAATAATTTCATGCTTTGGTAAAAATGATAAAACGGTTGCCGCATATACATCATTACCATTTAGCATGTGGTAATTACTAAATGCAAATGGGTTTGTATGCATATAAAACGCACCGTTTTTGTTTCCGAAAGGCACTTTTATAAAGTTTATATTAGTATCAGGAAAGGTGTCTTTAGTTATAGTTTCGGTTTTTTCAACTTTTGTTGTACCCAAGGCAACCGCATTAAGTGTATCTATACTTATAAAAAAACTGTTTTCAATAACGTCTTTAAAAGTGCGTTGGTTAGGTTTTAAACCTGGACTTATAAAACCGTTTAAAGATGGCTTTTTGAAAAAGTTGTTGTAATCACTTCCAATACGAATGTTTAGCGTATCACTCAAATTGCCATACATGTAATTGGTACTTATAAATACAGAGTTGCCATTTTCAACATATTTAAGTAGTGTTTCAGTGTCTTGTTTATCAAACGAAATACCGTTGTTTATAAAAATGCTAACTGTTTTTTTATTGGTATCAAAATCTTTTAAACTCTCAAAAACTGTTTTTGTTGAAACTGAAATAGGTTTGTTTGAAATGGTTTTTAATTCATTAAAAAGTACATAACTACCCAAAGGAATTTTATCGGTAGCTGTGTAAGAATCGCGCCAGTTTAAGGCTTTTGGTTTTGAAACTTCGGCAATCATCATCAACACAATAATCGCTCCAATGGCATATAATGCTATTCTAGATCGTTTATCCATGCTGTAATGTGTTTAGTTTTTCGAAATCGGACTTATTTTTTTCAAAAACAATTTCATCTATAGGAAATTCACCATACCAAACATAATCGTATATATAGGAAATACGCTTGAAAGCAGATTTGGTATTTTCGTCTTTAATTTCATTAATGTAATCGCTATTGGTTTTGTCGTAATGCCATTCAATACTATTTTTATTGGTAAGCAGTTTTAACGATTTTAAGTATAAATAGCGGGTTGCCAAACGGTAATTGTTTTCCTTTAAAGCATCGGTAATTAAAGTGTCGAAATTAATGTCTTTTATGTTTTCTTCAACATATTTAAAGGTGTCAATATCTTTTGTTTCGGTTTTAAATACCGAATTTATAGGCGATTGCATTAAAAACTTGATTACTAAATATAGTGAAGCAACTGCCAAAAAGCCATATACTATGTATTCTAAAGTTTCATAATTAATAAAATCGATATCAATACCAAAAACGTCGTTTAACCAGCCAAAAAAGGTTTGTAAAATGCGTTGCAGTAGGTTAATACCACCTGTATCGTTTATGTTATAGTTAAAATCATCACCGGCATAACGTTTTTTTATAGCTTCTTTAAAGTAGGTAACTTTTATGTTTGAAGAATCTTTTTGAATAGTATCTTGTGCAAAGCCATAGGTATTGCTAAAAAACAACCCAAACGTAAACAGTGCTATTTGAAACTTATTTTTATTCATTAACACCAATTTGTTCAATTTTGTTTCTTAAAAATACATTGTTTTTTTGCTCGTAAATGTTGTAATACAAAACACCATAAGCTATTTGAGATAAAGCTTGCGAAAATAAAAATGACAATAAAAACATAGCAAACCCCAAAGTAAAAATAACATTAGCAAATACACTTGTTGCTAAATCTACATTGCTTTCAAGTGAAAAATAAACATATATGCTAATTATAAAACCAGGTATTGAAATGATAAGCATTGTTAGCATCAAATTTAATATGCCTATTACAAAGCCAAATAAAATTAATTTCCAAAAGCTTAAAAAGGTAAATTGCCATCCTTCGGAAAGCGCTAGACCAAGACTTTTATTATCGGTAAAAATAGACATGAATGATAAACCAAAAAAAGCAGTTACCAAAAAGCTTAGTCCGTATTGTATTAGTATGCCCAGCAAAGGGATAAAAGCAAAAATGATTGAGACAATTAAATAACCAATATAAATACCGATACCTAAAAATATAAATAGAATAATAGTGCCTATATTATTTTTTATTTTTTGCCAAACGTTTTTGGGTGCTACATTGCCTTCACTATTTACATATTCTGCCATGTATGAACTTGAAAAGCTATAATTTATTAGGGCAGAAATAAACAATATTAGTACTAAAACAACAGCACCAACTATTAAGTAAATGGTATGGTCGCCATCGTTGTTCATACCAAATCTAAAATCTCTACTAGCTAAACCCATAAAGCCAGTTACTAATAAATATGATGCTACAACAAGTAAAATGATGCTTATCACATTATAGCGTAAATACAAACTGATATATTTTTTAAAGTTGTATTTTAAAAATAGGAAATAGGTGTTTATGGTTTCGCCAAAATCGTTTCTGTTGCGAAGTTCTATATAGGGTTTATTCATTTTTTTAAATCAGATTGGTAAGCGTTGTTCAATTTTATGGGGTAAATAACGTAATAAAATAGTATTAAAAATAGCGAGCAAGCAATAATGCCATACGATAAAAACCAAGGCATTTGTTCGCCATAGCGTGTTATAAAACCTTCAATAAAACCTGCTATAATAAAAAACGGAATGGTGCTAACAACTATTTTTAAACCATCTTTTGCACCTTTAGTAAATGCTACACGCCTTGAATAGGTTTTAGGAAATAAAAAGCTATTACCCATAACCAAACCTGCACAACCAGCTATTACAATTACCGAAATTTCAATAGTGCCATGCAGCCAAATAGTTGAAGTTTTTTCTAAAATACCGTAGTTGTAAAAAAAGGTGATAAATGCACCTAACATAATGCCATTACTAAAAAGTATATACACCGTACCAACACTAAAAAGTACGCCAAATGCAAATGCAATAATAGCAACACGTATATTATTTATGGTAATACCTAAAAACGACCCTATATTACTACCACTTTTGTAAACTGCCATAGGTTCGCCTTTTTCAATATTTTCAATAGTCATATTTACGTAAGCATCACCTAAAATTAAACGCACAAACGAATCGTCGTTTAAAGTAGAAACTACACCAATACTAACAGCAACCATAAATATTAAAAAGGTGTATAGTAAGGTTTTTTGATAGCTTCGGAAAAATAACGGAAATTCATATTTCCAAAAGGATACTATTTTGTTTTTCGATTCTCTTTTGGTAATGTAAATTTTTTGATGCGCTTCTGAAGCCAACGAATTTAAATACAATAAGGTCTTACTTTCTGGGTAATACGTTTGTGCATAAGCAAGGTCGTTGGTTAAATGAATGTAGTAAGAAGCTAAGTCGTCCGGATTTATTTTAGCATTATTATGTAATGCATTTTCAAAAACCAGCCATTTTTCCTTATTTTGCTTCACGAAAGATGCCTCGCGCATAAATTTATTTTAATTAAAAACGAATATACATTTCCATGAGCAATTTAGCAATTAACACAGCACAAAATGTTAATTTGGATTACAAATTAATTGGTTTAGGCGAAAGGTTTGTTGCATTCTTAATTGATGCGCTTATTTTACTAACCTACATGACCATTATGGAAAGCCTAGTAGGTTTGTCTGAAATATTTGGTACAGATGATTGGACTAAACGTGGGGTTTTGGGTTTAATAACCTTGCCAGCACTTTTTTATTCGGTTTTGTGTCATATTATTTTTGGCGGACAAACCATTGGTAAAATGATACTTAAAATTAAAGTGGTGCGTTTAGATGGCGCACCAACACAATGGTACAATTTACTAGTTAGATGGATGTTACGCATTATAGATATTTGGTTGTTTTTTGCATCTATAGGCGTGTTAAGTATTTTATTATCAGATAAAAAACAACGTGTTGGTGATGCAGCAGCAGGAACTGTGGTAATTAGTGTAAAAAAGAAACATAAAATAACAAGTACTATTTTAGAAGATTTGGAAGCAGATTACCAACCAGTTTTTAATAACGTTACGTTGTTAACTGATAAAGATGTGCGTATTATAAAAGAAGCTTTTATCATTTCAAAAAAGAATAACGACTATAAAACCCTTACCCTTTTAAGAACCAAAGTGGCTAGCGTGCTAAATGTAGAATCTAGTTTGTATGATGTTGATTTTTTAAACACCGTTTTAAAGGATTATAATTATTATACTCAGAATATGTGAGTTAAATAGCTGGAAAGTTGAAAGTAATAAAGTTGAAAAGTTATTTTGCCTAATGCCTAATGCCTAATGCCTAAAAAATGTTTTTTCAAATTGTAGAAATACTAGGAACCTTTGCTTTTGCCATTTCTGGTGTGTTAGTAGCATTAGAAAAACGCATGGATCCTTTTGGAGTGCTTATTATTGCTTTTGTAACTTCGGTAGGAGGCGGAACACTTCGCGATGTGCTTATTGGGCAAACGCCAGTAACTTGGATGGAGAATATGATTTATGTTTACGCAATTTTAGCAGCTACTATTTTTTCAATCATATTTAGAAAACGACTTAATTATTTAAGAATATCCTTGTTTTTGTTTGATACCATAGGAATAGGTTTATATACTGTTGTTGGTATAGAGAAAGGTTTGTTTATGCATTTACACCCTATTATATGCATTGCATTAGGTACTATAACAGCGTGTTTTGGTGGCGTAATAAGAGATATACTTTGTAACGAAATTCCGGTTATTTTTAGAAAAGAAGTTTATGCAACAGCATGTATTTTGGGAGGAGCAACCTATTTTTTACTTCGCAAATTACCTATAGATAATAATATTGTGTTTGTAATATCTGGTTTGGTGGTTATTACGGTTCGTTTAATAGCTGTTGTTTTTAAAATTACACTACCTAGTTTGTATAAAGATGATGTAGCAAAGTAATAAAAAGGATGAAAGTTACTTTTGCTTAAAGCCTTTACTCAATAATTTCAACATCCCTAATATATACATTTTGTACAGGCCAGTCTGAACTATCGGTTTCAACAGCAGCAATTTTATCAACAACATCCATACCTTTTGTAACTTTTCCAAAAATGGTATAATAACCATCCAAAAAGTGTGCGCCACCTTGTTGTTGTACTATAAAAAACTCGTAAGGCGATGCTAGTTTGTGTGGGTTATCAATATCGCTACTAGGCATTGATATAACTCCTCTGTCATGCTTAAAACCACGCTTGGTATCAGGTGGTAATAAATATTTGCCTATATAACCACGTTTTTTAGCTGTTTTTTTATCGTCACCACTTCCTCCTTGTATGATAAAGTTATTAATGACTCTGTAAAACTGAGTGCCGTTATAATATTTTTGTTTGGTTAAAAATATAAAGTTAGAGCGGTGAAACTTAGTTTCATTAAACAATAAAATATCAATGTTTCCAAAATCGGTAGTAATACGTACTTTATTCTCCTTGTGTTTTTTGTCATATTGTAAAAAGAATTCCATAGCGTTTTTAGAGTTTAGCTTTGGGTACGCTCTTTTTTCAACATCGGTAGTGTCTTCATCACCTGTTACAACTTCATTTTTTTCAACCGTTGTTATTTCTTTTTTAGGAATTGTTTTCTTTTTACTTTGCTTATCTTCACAATTGAAAAACAAAATAAAACCACATAAAACTAAGATAACGCGCATACAGAATGAATTTTGATGATTTTTTAATTTTAACTTCAAAAATAAAAAATATACCGCTACCAGCCCAAGCATCGCAATTTAAAATGGTGCCTCCATTTCGGCAAGAGTTATTAAAACAGCAAGCCGAAGCCATTAAAACAGCTAAAAGCGCAGGTGTAGTAGCCTTATTTTACCCAAATAACAACCAGGAAACACACTTGGTTTTAATTTTACGGAAAACGTATAAAGGTGTACATTCAGCACAAATAGGGTTTCCAGGTGGCAAGTTAGAACCTCAAGATACCTCTATTGAAGCCGCAGCAATACGAGAAACGTTTGAAGAAGTTGGTGTGCCGTCAAAAAACATTAAAGTACTTCGTGCTTTAAGTGAAGTTTATATACCACCAAGTAATTTTTATGTGTATCCGTTTATTGCCATTTCAAAAGAAACACCACAGTTTATAAAGCAAGATGATGAGGTTGAAGCCATTATTGAAGTAGCTTTAACCCACTTTTTAGATGATGCTAGTATTATAACTCAATACGTAAAAACATCGTATAGTATTGAGGTTGAGGTGCCTGCATTTAAACTTAACAACCATGTGGTTTGGGGTGCAACAGCTATGATGCTTAGCGAGATAAAAGACTTGTTAAAACAACTTATGTAGTTTATAGATTTACTACATTTGTAATAACTAACCAATTTGACGTGTGATTTATGGGATTGTTTAAAAAAAATCCATTTGGCCATATACTTATTGTTAAAAAGTGGCTTATTAGAATTCTAGGAACGCTAACGCATAGGCGCTTTCGTGGGTTTAATGAACTACAAATTGAAGGCTCAGAAATTATTAAAAACCTACCAGATAAAAACGTACTTTTTATTTCAAACCATCAAACGTATTTTGCCGATGTAGTGGCAATGTTTCATGTGTTTAACGCTAGTTTAAGTGGGCGTACAGATTCTATAAAAAACGTTGGTTATTTATGGAATCCAAAACTTAATATTTATTATGTAGCCGCAAAAGAAACCATGAAAGCGGGCTTGCTGCCAAAAATATTAGCCTATGTAGGGTCTATAAGTATTGAGCGCACGTGGCGCGCAGAAGGGCAAGATGTAAACCGCCAAGTAAAAATGAGTGATATTTCAAACATAGGAAAGGCACTTGATGATGGTTGGGTAATTACCTTTCCACAAGGTACAACAACACCTTTCAAACCTATTAGAAAAGGAACCGCACATATTATTAAACGCTACAAACCTGTTGTAGTACCTATTGTTATAGATGGTTTTCGTAGGTCGTTCGATAAAAAAGGCTTGCGTATTAAAAAGAAAAACATACTTCAAACCATGGAAATAAAAGAACCATTGGTTATAGATTATGATAATGAAAGTACCGATGATATTGTAAAACGCATCGAGTATGCTATCGAGCAGCATCCATCATTTTTAAAAGTAATTCCACAAAAAGAAATTGAGGAACAAGAAGCACTTAATAAACTGCGCGAGTGGTAAATTTATTCCTGTGAGTTCGTTAAATTATGATACTTTTTTTTGCGACATTTTAAATCTATACAATCAAAATCAGCAATTAAGCAATAGTTTACTACCTCGCTACAACTTCTTGAAAAAAGACTTATTTTTATTCAAAAGCCTATTAAAACAAGCATGTTTGTCCTACAATTAGTAGGTAATTATGGTTTGTTTTTTTAGAACTACCACCTTAAATATTTGAATAACACGCAACGTTTATACATAGTATATGATTCAGAAAGGACATGAAGCAGAACGCTTATCAGTACGCGATAATTATAGAAACTGGAAAAAATGGGGACCATATTTAGCTGAAAGACAATGGGGAACTGTAAGAGAAGATTATAGCGAATATGGCGAATCATGGGAGTTTATAGACCATGAAAAAGCACGTAGTAATGCCTACCGTTGGGGCGAAGAGGGTATTGGTGGGTTTTGCGACTCGCGCGAAATACTATGTTTAGCACCAGCCTTTTGGAATGGTAAAGACCCTATTTTAAAAGAACGTTTATTTGGGCTTACCAATAACCAAGGCAACCATGGTGAAGATGTGAAAGAACTCTATTTTCACCAAGTATCAACTCCAACGCACTCATATTGCAAGTACTTATATAAATATCCACAAAACGAATTTCCGTATTCCGATTTAGTTAATAGCAACCGCAGAAGCAGATACGAATCTGAATACGAACTGTTAGATACCGAAGCCTTTAAAGACAATGCGTATTTTGATTGTTTTATTGAATACGCTAAAGCTGACATAGACGATATTTTAATGAAGATTACCATAGTGAATAGAGGCGCTAAAGAAGCTAGTATTCACGTTTTGCCTCACCTTTGGTTTCGTAATTTCTGGAAACACAACAAAAAGCATACACGCCCTAGCATGAAAGCAATTTCAAATGATTGTGTGCAAGCAAGAAGCACCCGAAACGGACGCTATTATTTGTACCATGAAAATGGTAAACAACTTTTTTGTGAAAATGAAACCAATAACAAACGTATTTATAACATTCCAAATGATGTTGATTATGTTAAAGATGGTATTAACGACCATGTAATACACAATAAACCAACCATTAACCCAGAGTTAAACGGTACAAAGTTTGCCGTTTGGCATAAGCTAACACTTAAAGCGGGTGAAGAAAAAACCGTGAAAATGCGTTTAAGTAAAAGCAAACTTAAAGATGCATGGACAGATTTTGATACTGTTTTTAACGAAAGAATTACAGAGTGTGAAGCATTTTACAACGAAACTATAAAAAAACAGATACCCGAAAACCAACAGCATATTGTTAAAAGTGCTTTTTCGGGTTTGTTATGGACCAAGCAGTTTTACTATTACGATGTGTTTAAATGGTTGTTTGGCGGTCCTGGTGAAGCAAAACCCAACCGTACCAATATGCGCAATTACAGTTGGCAACACCTTACCAACAGGCACGTAATTTCTATGCCCGATAAATGGGAATATCCATGGTATGCCGCATGGGATTTAGCATTTCATATGGCGTCGTTTGTAGAAATAGACCCAAACTTTGCTAAAAACCAATTGCTACTGGTATTAAAAGAAAATTACATGCACCCTAACGGGCAAATACCTGCGTATGAATGGAATTTTAGCGATGTAAACCCACCTGTACACTCTTGGGCTGTATGGCATGTGTATGAAAAAGACAAGCAATTAAAAGGCAAACCAGATACGGTATTTTTAGAAAAAGCCTTCCAAAAACTACTAATAAATTTCACATGGTGGGTTAACCAAAAAGACAAAAATGGTACCGATTTATTTGAAGGTGGCTTTTTAGGTTTAGATAATATAGGCGTGTTCGATAGAAACCACATGCCACCTGGTATTGCCAGAATGCAACAGGCAGATGCTACTAGCTGGATGGCTATGTTTTCATTAAACATGCTGCGTATGGCACTAGAACTTGCCAAAGCAGATAATATGTATGAAGAAGTAGCTGCAAAGTTTTTTAGGCACTTTTTAAACATAGCTTGGGCTATGCACCACATAGGTAAAAAAGATATTTCGTTGTGGGATGATGAAGATAACTTCTACTATGATGTAGTTGAAATGGCAAACGGCGCTACCAACTTATTACGTGTACGCTCATTAGTAGGTGTAATTCCTATGTTTGCTGTAGAAATTATGCATAAAGATTTGTTTGAAGAATTAAAAGACTTCCGTTTACGGGCAAATGAAATTATACGCACACGTCCAGACTTAGCATCGTTAATTACCAATTTAGATGAAGCCAATAAAGATGGCAATTATTTGTTCTCTATTATGCGTGGGTTTAGGTTGGAGCATTTATTAAAGCGTTTGTTAGATGAAGATGAATTCTTATCTGATTATGGCATACGTTCACTATCCAAATACCATGAAAAACATCCGTTTGTATTTGAACATCATGGGCATCATCAAATTCAGTACGAACCTGGTGAAAGTCGTTCAAGTATGTTTGGCGGTAATTCCAACTGGCGTGGGCCTATTTGGATGCCAATTAATTACATGATTATCCAATCGTTACGAAAGTATTACACGTTTTATGGCGACAGCTATGTTTATGAATTTCCAACAGGTTCAGGTAATAAACTTAATTTAAAACAAATAGCAAATGCTCTTACCAAACGCTTAATAAAGTTGTTTGAAGCCAATAGTGATGGCAAGTTTCAATACCATGCAGATGCTCCAGATAATCAGTATGCAGTAAATGAACACTTTAAAAATCTGCATCTATTTTACGAGTTTTTTGATGGTGACACAGGAGAAGGTTTAGGCGCATCGCACCAAACAGGCTGGACAGCATTAATAGCTAACCTTATTTTAGAAATGGATGGTGATTAATTGAGAAATAATAATTAATAGTTATAGTACTAGAAGACTTAGGATTTGTGTAAATTTAAAGCAGACTTGTTAACTTAAACGTTTGGTTATTAAATTAGTTACTTTAAAAACGCCTATTGAAATGAATAAATTAATACTTCTTACTGCAATAGTATTTACTTTTACAATCTCATGTTCAAATTCAAATAGAACAAAAAACACGAACAATGCAAGCAATCAAACTGTAGTTAAAATGGATAGCACAAAACCTAACACTAATTTGATTACTCAAAAAATCACACCTTATTTGTGGGTAGAGAAAGATGCCAAAGCAGTTGCAGATTATTACTTATCTATTTTTAAAGATGGTAAGTTGAAAGATTTCCGCAAATTTGATACTGATGAAAGTGGAAATAATGCAGGTATAGAAACCGCAGTAATTGAAATAGCAGGAATGGAGTTTAGTATTTTAGCCGCTGGCCCATTATTCAAATTTAATGAAGCAGTTTCTTTTGTTATTAACACCAAAGACCAAGCAGAAACTGATTATTATTGGGAAGCACTAACTGCCAATGGCGGCGAAGAAGGTTCCTGTGGATGGTGTAAAGATAAATATGGCTTGTCTTGGCAAGTTGTACCTATTGAATATTACGAGTTAATTCATAGTAATAATCCAAAGGTTAGAGAAAAGGCCATGAAAAACACATTGAAACAGAAAAAATTGATACTTTCTGAACTTAAATAAGTAGCCCTTTGGTTATGTAATAATATAAAATTGCTTTGTTGCAATCAAATAACCTAATACAAATATGATTACAACAAAAGTATTAGCATAGTAATCTTTAAAATTGAAGTTCTAAATAATATGTTCTTCGGTTGTATTTGCTTTATATCTAACTATTTAATTTTTTACTATAAATTATTTATACATTTGGTAATTGTAGTTTTAACACTTAATAGTTGTATGCGTTATGGGGCATCGTTTGCATCACACCAATATTGATATTGCTAAAACAGTAGTTCTGGTTCTAGCATTTTTTATTAATGAAACCTTGTGTTCACAAAATATTCCGTCGTTTTCAGGCGCAGAGGGTTTTGGAGCTGTTACTGTAGGTGGTAGAGGCGGTGACGTTTACCATGTAACAAACCTTAACGATTCAGGACCAGGAAGTTTTAGAGCAGGATGTCAAGCTTCTGGTGCGCGTACAATAGTTTTTGATGTGTCGGGTATTATTAATTTAACAAGTGAGGTTCAAATTATTAATCCATACATTACAATAGCAGGGCAAACAGCTCCAGGTGATGGTGTAATAATAGCAGGAGCAACCGTAAACATGACGGGTAGGGTAAACGATATATTAATTAGATATATGCGTTTTCGTAGAAGTTATGATAAATCGGGTCCAGCACCTATACCAAATCAACCAAGTGCAGGACAATGTTTGGTAGGTATGAGTGTGTCTAAAAATATTATGATAGACCATGTGTCTTCAAGTTGGGGAACCGATGAAAATATGTCTATGTATCGTTGCCAATTAGATGGAGGCAAACTTATTCCTACCAAAAATATAACAGTACAATGGAGTATTATTTCAGAAGCTCTTAACCCAGAAAATCATGGGTTTGCCAATACATGGGGCGGACAAGGCGCTAACCATCACCATAACCTTATGGCTTGTAATGTAGGTAGAAACCCGAGTATTTCTTTTTCGCATTTTATGGATTTTCGTAATAACGTCATCTTTAATTGGCGCGATAGAAGTATGGATGGTGCAGGTAAAGAGGCACACATGAATGTTATTAATAATTACTATAAACCCGGTCCAGCAACTGGCTATAACTATAATTGGTCTTTGCCAGCTCCAGAATTGAAAGTTCGTATTGTATTGCCAGAAGTACGCACATGGGATACTGCACTAGCTTTAGGTTTAAATAATAAGTCGCGGTATTCAGGACCCGGAGTTATTGGTTGGTGGTATATAGATGGTAACGTTATGGAAGGGCATCCAACAATAACCAATAATAATTGGGAAGGTACATCTTTAGTTGATGGTAAGTATTATAAAGGTGTACAATGGAGCTCCATTGTTGAACCATATCCTGGTATTGGTCCAGCTATAGGTGAAGCACATCCTGAATGGCAAGGGCAATATATGTCCGATCATTTAGAGTGGGTTAAAGTTAACCAACCACATACGCGTGTATCGTTTCCTGAAGACCCACTAGACCCTTATGATGGTTCTGGCGGAACAACATTTGTAATACCAGATTTACCAATTATTGCTACACAAACAGCTTCAGATTCGTATACATCTGTACTTGCAGGTGCAGGTGCAACACTACCAATTCGAGATGCTGTAGATGTTAGAATAGTTAATGTAACAGCTACAGGTAATGCTACAGCGGGGTCTAGAAGTAATGGTATTATAAATCACCCCGATGAAGTTGGTGGTTATCCCGTAATAGCACAGATACAACGACCTTTAAACTGGGACACAGATTTAGATGGTATGCCCGATGCTTGGGAGCTTGAAAGAAACCTAAACCCTAATGATGCTACCGATAGAAACCATGATTATGATAATGATGGTTACACCAATTTAGAGGAATACTTAAATGATATTGGAGCTTTTAAAGCGGTACAAGATATTGTTTGGGATGGTGATGTTGATAGCCGCTATGCAAAGATACAAAATTGGGATTTAGCATTTCAACCTTCTAGGTTTGATACTGCTATTATTAATAATGCTACGGTATTGGTTGATGCTATCGATCAACATGCGGGTACTTTAAAGTTAAATAATTGTGCAACTTTAAACATAATAACAGGTTGGTTAAAAGTAGCTAATACTCTAGAAACCGATGCCTGTTCGCAAACGAATGTAGATACTAACGGTACTTTAAATGTTGATGTGGTAACCAACAACGGTACGTTTGTTTTAAATGGTGATGCGGTACTTACGGTGGGTAATACCTTTGTAAACTATGGTACTTTAGATGTATCAGATTGGAACGGGTCTGGAATTAATAATTTTGTTAATTATGGAACTGTAATTGGCGATATAAACAAAACACTAAGCAGTAACAGTTTTGATAAGCAAAATGGAAACAATGGCATTTTGTATCCAATACCAGTGCAAGATGTTTTAAATATTTCATTAGATAAAAACACACAAGGCAAAGTGAATGTTACTGTTTTTGATTTAACAGGAAAAGCAGTTAAAGCATTTGAGGTTTTAAATAATAATTTTAATATCAATGTATCAAACTTAACACAAGGAATGTATTTAGTGAAAATAGTAACTAATAATGTAAGTTTGGTTAAACGAATTATTAAAAATTAACCATTAGCAATCAACCGTATTACTCACTTTTTACAAGCTTCCCGCTTTTATTGTAGTAGTTTTTACCTGTTGTTACTCCTAATACTTTAAACTCCTCAATATAGAGTTCACCTGTTTCGTAATACGTGGCATATTTACCGCTGTCAATGTTTTTATATTTTACCTTGCCATTGGGGTGGTATAGAATGAAATCTTTAGAGAAACCAGTTTTGTACATCGTACCTTCAGAGCGCAAAGTACCATCAGGGTAGTAAGTTTTCCAAATGCCTGTAGGTAAAGCATCTTTAAAACTACCTTCTTCTTTAAGTTGCCCATTTTCGTAATACCATTTCCAATCGCCATCATTATAGCCGCGGTATTTTTGTCCAACAACCTCGGGTTTCCCGTTAGGGTAGTTTTTTGTGTAAGGTACTTTGCCTTCGTTTGTGGCATAAGCACGGTAATTCGATTTTGGGTCGTAAAATTTAATATCATCAAAGGCATTGGGGTAAACCATAGTATTTTCATAATTGCCATTAAAATCATAACATTCCCATTCGCCAATGGCTTTACCTCTTAAGAAAACGCCTTTTTTTAGTAGCTTACCATTTGTATAGTAGTATTCCCATACACCATGCATTAAACCATCAATTATTTCGCCTTTTTCTTTTAAAACACCATTTTTATCAAAATAGCTAAAGCTTCCAAAGGGTTTATCTTTCATGTAAGTACCCATTTGGTCTTTGGTGCCATCTTCACGGTACCACGTCCATGTTTCGTATTTTAAGTTGTTTATAAACGTACCTGTAGCGCTGGTTTTTCCGTTAGGGTGAAAGTATTCAACCGTTTTCATGTTAGGGGCTTTACGGTTGTAGCTCTCTTTTAACGATATGCTACCATCTTCACGATAGTACACCCAATCGCCTGTTTTTTGGTCTTTTTTGTATTTGCCTTCTGCTTTTAGTTGCCCGTTTGCGTAAAATTCGGGTTGTTGTGCTAATGCTATGTAGTTGCAAAGTAATAAAACTATTATTAAGTAGTTGCGCTGTAAAATACCCATAATATATGTTGTTGAGTTAAGTAACAAAAATAGAAATTAGCCAAGTGTTGTGCCATACGATACTTGTCGTATTTTTGGAAATTTTGGAGTTTTTGGAGATTCTGTATTTTTAACATTAGGTAACCTTATCCACGCTTTATCTACGCCTTTGCTACGGAGTATCTACGGAGTATCTATGATTTTGTTCGGGTTTTGTTCGGCTACGGTTTGGGTGTATTTTTTTTAGATGGGGTTTTACCCGAACAATGCTAGCGGTAAATTAATATAATGCTAAAAGGATGTATATGTTTGTAAGTAAATATTTATTATATTCGTAGAGTTCAATAATTAGAATAATTACTCAAATTGTAGATAAAATAACACAAATCAAAATCAGAAAAAAATGAAAAAATTAAGTTTAATTTTAATAGCATTAATAATAGGTGCGATTGCCATCAATTGTGATAGTGACCCTTGTGATGAAGGGTATACTCAAATTGATAATGGAGTATGTGTACCCGACTATGTTGTAGGAATAGAAAAGAGCGTTGAATTAGGAAATGTTTTTTACCATCCAAAATATGGTGCAATAACCTATAAAGATGGTAATTGGTATAATAATGAAAACTTAATTCTTAAAAATATAAATAATTAGATATTATGAAGCATTTTTTTATTGTGCTTGTAGTCCTTTCGTTTTCTTTAGCCAATGCTCAATTTTATGAAGGAACAATTTATTTAAAAGATTCAACTGAAATAAAAGGTTTAATAAAAGCCAAAACATTTGGTGGGTTAAAATACAAAGAAAGCGAAAGTTCAGATATAAAAGAATTTGAAGACAATCAATTAAGCGGTTATGATATTAAAGAAGACGGAACAATTGATAAGTACAGATTTAAAGATGTACAGGGTGTTTCCCGAAAAATGAAAATAGTGAGGTTAGGTAAAATTAACCTATATAGCATTTTTGTTTCAAATTCAAGCACTGCAATGGGAATGGGATTGCCTACTTCGTCAGGTAACGTTTATTTTCTAGAAAAAAATAATATTACAATAAGAACAGGGGTAAAATTTAAAAATGGAAAATTACACTTAATTGAAGATTGCCCTATGTTAATAGACAAAATTGAAAAGAAAGAATTTAATAAAAGAGAGATTATCAAAATTATTGAATATTACAATAAAAGCTGTATTTGAAAAAGTGTTATTTATAACAATGTCTATAAGTATTTTTTTGTTCTAGACTGCTAGCCTTAATCCTGTGGATGATTCTATAACGAAACTACAGTCAAACAGTTGTAAAATACAAGAAGACAGTGAAACATTAAAAATTAGCAATACAGATAACAGATAAATAAAATATTTAAACATGAAAAAAATATTGCTTTTAATTTTATTAATTAAATCTAATGTTTAGTGCGTATTTGGTCACTCTGATTTTCCTTCGAAAATCCTCACACACAAAACCGCACTATTATTAGATGTAACCGTTGTAAAACATTTGACCAAATAAACAAAATGAAGAAATACAAATTAAACATTCTCACTTTTTTACTTTTAATTCCAAGTTTTGCAATTGGACAAATACCAAAAGGACATTTTTTAGATGCTGACAAAACAGCTGAAAGAGGATATAAAGTAAAACCATTCAAACAAGAAAAAGAAGGAATTTATCATTATGCAGTATTAACAGAATTACCATTTGAAAACAACTGCGAATCTGGACTCTCAGAAAAAGAGCAAATTGCTTGTTCTGAAAAGAATTTAAGAAACCTTATTTACCCTAAACTTACTTCAAAACTTAATTTCAAAGGAAATGTATATGTTTATTTAACTATAACAGAAGATGCACAAATTACTGATCTTACTGTAAATTCATATCCAAATTCAGAATCAACAAATGATTTAATTGAGGAAGCTATTAAAACGGTGGAATTTAAACCAGGTAAATTTGAAAACGAAATTGTAAAATCAAGACTTTGGACTTCTTTTACATTTCCTTCATCATCAAAAGAACTTTTTTCGGAATCTTTTGAAAAGATGGAACAAGATGAAAATCCTGAATATAAAAACTATGAAAATTTGATTTTTGATGCATGTAACTACATTTTTTCAAACCCTATATATCCCAATGGAACTGAATTTATAGCTGCAAACAAAATTATTGGATTTTGGAAAAATAGAGATACTGGGCTAAACATACCAATAGGTAGTGATTTCTACAAAGTATTAACTAACCAAAATCAACAACAGTATTTATACATGATTGCTATGATGAATTATTCACTTGATCAAAAAATAAATTATAATAGAATTTTAGAATGCAAACCAAAAGAAGGGCAAAAATATAGTGAACAAGAAGATGTTAAAGAAGTTCAACTTGGCGGAGCTAAAATTTTATTAGAATTTATAGGTAACGAAAAGAACAACGTTCCAATGTCTTCTAAAACAGAAAAATATTATAAAGCTTACGAAAAGAACAAATTAGACAAAGAATTATTTGAATAAGAAACGAGGTACAACAATGGTTATAAGTAATTGATGTAATATCTTACTTTAAATAAATCCTCGGAGGTTTTTTATTCGGTACGTATTTGCTAAATTAGGTGCTTAAAACACGCAACAAGCCATTTACATTATAGATTTGCTACCTTAAAAAAAAGCAAGAACTATGGAGAATTATTTGCCTTGGATTACACTAATATCTTACGTAGTAATTCTTTTGTTAATTGACTTTTTCGTCTTGCACAAAAAGAACCGTATTACTTCAGTTAAGAGAGCTATTTTTGAAACTATTTTCTTTGTAGCAAATGCATTAATATTTGCCTCTTTTATTTATTGGTTTTATAACAATAGTCTTGTTGATAATATAAACAACCTTAAACCAATACAAGCAGTAGTAAAATACTTAACAGGGTATATTATTGAATTATCTTTAAGTGTTGATAATCTATTTGTTATTGCAATAATCTTTACATCATTTAAAATACCAATACAATACCAACACAAATTGCTTTTTCTAGGTATTCTTGGAGCAATAATATTTCGTGCTATTTTAATTAGTGTTGGAATAATTTTGATTAAAAAAATTCATGGAATGAACATTGTTTTTGGTTTATTTTTATTGTTTACTGCTCTGAAAATGCTAAAAAAAGAAGCTGAACATAAAGAAGTTGAAGAACCGAAAGGTATAGCTAAAATATTTCGATTTAGTAAGGAATTAGACGGTGGGAAATATATAACAAAAGTTAATGGAAAAAGAGTGTTTACGGCACTTTTTGGAGCTTTAATAACAATAGAATTTACCGATTTACTTTTTGCTTTAGATAGTATTCCTGCAATTTTTGCGGTTACAACAGACCCATTTATTGTTTATAGCTCTAATATATTCGCAATAATGGGTTTAAGGTCGCTTTATTTTTTTCTTGCTAATATGTTAGATAAATTTATTTATTTAAAATATAGCGTATTTTCAATTTTAGTCTTTGTTTCACTAAAATTAATAACAGCAAATTGGATTGATATTCCTGAATGGTTTTCGTTACTTTTTATTGGAATTTCTTTAGCAATAGGAATTTACATATCAACATTTAAAATAAATAAGGAATAAAAGTAGTTGCCGCCACTGTGACGTTAATGATTAGCAGATTGCTTTACTGCGTTCGCAATGACTTAACTAACGTCATTACGAGGAAGGAACGACCGAAGTAAACTCATGATTGGAGTTGTGATTAAAAAGATTGCTTCGTTCCTCGCAATGACGTAAACGATAAACATACCGTCATTGCGAACGCAGTTAAGCAATCTCATGAAGGGAGTTCCAATTATACAGATTGCTTCGTACCTCGCAAAGGCGTAAAAGACAAAACTATTATATGAATAAATCATATGTATATTTTATGACCAATAAGAATAACACTGTTATTTATATAGGCGTAACTGCTAATTTATTAAAAAGAGTATATCAGCATAAAACAAAAGCCTACAAAGGTTTTACAGCTAAATATAATTGTGATAAGTTGGTTTACTTTGAAGATTTTTCAGATATTAACCAAGCAATTACTAGAGAAAAACAGCTAAAAGCAGGCAATAGAAAAAACAAAGAAGATTTAATAATAAATACTAATCCAGAATGGAATGATTTGTCTGACGGTTGGTTGTTTTATTTTGATTAACGTCATTACGAGGAAGGAACGACCGAAGTAAACTTATGAAAGTATTTGTCATTGCGAGGCACAAAGCAATCTCATGATAAGAACTATCAATTAAAAGATTGCTTCGTGCCTCGCAAAGACGTGCTTATTAAACAGATAACTTTACTGCGTTCTCAATGACTTAACTAACGTCATTACTAGGAAGGAACGACCGAAGTAAACTCATGATAGGAGTTTCGATTAAACAGATTGCTTCGTTCCTCGCAATGACTTTAATGATGAACAGATTGCTTCACTGCGTTCTCAATGAAGTTATTATTAATCGGTTTTTATAATTTTTAAGGTTACTGGTTCGGTTAAATTAATTTTTAAGAAATACATTCCAGTAGGTTTATCAGTTATATCTAATTTAAAGTTTCTTCCGTATAGCTCATGCTTCTGGGTTGAAACTAATGCGCCATTAATGTTATATAATTCGCTAGTAACTGTATTAATAGCAACTGGTAAATTTACATTAAAAATACCTTTTGATGGGTTTGGATACAAATTTATAGCCTTTGTTTCTCTTTGAGATACGTTTAGCGGTTGCCCAGCATTAACCAATTGAATATTAGGTGATGGAGGTGTATCCATGTCGCCGCCAAAATAAAACCCAAGGTTAGGTGGTTGGTTGTAAGAATTGTTTTGCCATGCAACAGCTGTTCTGTAGTTAGGGTCGTGCATTAATGTGTACATTCTTTGCGTTGTACTATAAGGTGAAACAAATACAATTAATCCTGTATTGTCCGAACGTCTGAAGATAACTTCTTCTCGCCAATCGCCTAATATATCAGCCATCAAGCAAGGGTTTGATTTAGTACTATTATTAGATGAAATAGGTGCAATATTATACAATGTGGCAACCCTGTCGGTTCCAGAGCCATTCCATTTGGTAATTACGGTTCTGTCAACTATTTCACGTTGTACATCACCGTCCCACCAAATACCAAAATTATATGAATCGCCGTTACCTGCCGTTTGTGGTATTGAGGTAGATATAAGCTGACCTGTACAACTGCGAAGACCAGACCCATCAGAACCCCATATTTCCATGCCTTTATAATTTTTATCTACATCGGCAGCCATACATCTTCCAATGTCACCACTCGACCAATTTGCCCATTGTATGACACCAGTTTCAGCATTTCTTAAAGATATGCCAGGTATTGTTGTGCCATTAGCATGCTCTTGACAGCTAAAATACTCCAAACCAGTAATATCAGGATTTATATCTGCCAAATGAGCAGCATCGCCATGGCCAAACGTGGTAGAGTAAAGGCCATTACCGTATTCATCAACCGCCATACCACCATAGGTTATTTCGTCTCTGCCGTCGCCATCTACATCACCAACCGCTAGGTTATGGTTTCCTTGCCCATGATAAGCAGTTGCTACACCATTAGGGCTACTATCCCAAGCCCAATCTTTTGTTAAAGTACCATTACTAAAATGCCATGCTTCAAGTTTTGTGCGTTCATAAATACCTCGCCCAATTACTATACTTGGGTTTACACCATCCAGATAGGCAACTGCCCACATGCATTTGGTAGCCCTGTGCCCAAGTTGAGAAAGGTTTTGCCCTGGTAAGCCCCAATGTGCTATTGGGTCTAAAGCAATGTAATAATCCCATGCCATTTCTGCGCCAGTTTCACCATTAAATATTGATATATAATCGGGACCTTGGGTTCTAAACCAAAAAGGGCCATTTTGTGCTGCAGAAGAACGGTAATTGGTTTGTCCGTCGCCATCTCTGTCGCCAATATTATTACCAACACCGTCAATCATACCATCTGAAGTTCTGGTAGCAACTTCTGCTTTTCCATCATTATCAAAATCGTAAACCAAAAAGTTTACCTCTACGGCGTGTAGTAAATTAGGGCCTAAATCTATAGCCCACATAAAGGTACCATCAAGTTCATAAGCTTCAAGGTAATGGTTGTGGGGTGATGTTGGCGATTCGTCATTTGATAGTCTTTTTATAACAATTTCGTATTCACCGTCACCATCCAAATCGCCTATCGAGGCATCATTTAAATTATGGGTAGTATAACCACCGTTTACTGCTCTTACTGGTATTGTAAAGTACTCTAGCTCTTTAAGACTTTTAGCAGGTGATAGTGGTTGCTCGGTGCCATCAATTATTGCGGCTACTCGGTAGGTGTAATTAGTATTGGTAGCATCAACATAATTTGAAACATTAAGATTAGAAGCAATTAATGTTGTGCCACGATATAGATTATAAGTGGCATTCTGTTTGTATTCTATCCCAGTTATTCGCCAGCTTATTAGTACAGAATTATTACCTGTTCGCATGGCAATTAATCCCCTGTCAAGGTTTTCCATGTAACGTTGCCCAAAAAGTGAGCAACTCCAAAGAGCTATGAAACTAATTAAAGATAGGTTTGTACGTACCTTATTTTTAAATAATTTTTTAACTTCAAAAAGAGTGGCAAACAATATGTTTTTTATGGTTGTCTTCATTTTTATAGGTGGTTTAGTTGGTTGTTTTTAAGCTTATATTTGCAGGTTCAAATGCTGCATTTAGTCAATCTAAACAAATATATTTTTAATATCTATGATAACTATCCTGCTCTTACATGTTTAAAAACGGGCTTGTGTGTAATAATTTGGTAAACTAGGTGAGAGTTTTAGGAACATTAGATAGGGTATAAGTTAAAGCATGCGTTTTAAATGAGATAAAGGTTGAAGTTGTGTTTAAAACAATATAAAAACTAATGAAATTCCCTTTTTTATCAGTAAAAAAATATACGCATATAAGTATTTTCTATATCTTCATGGTTTAGTAGTTTAATACTTACAACCATGTTTTTTAAATCTAAATCGATGTCTGAATTGAATTATTATTGGATGTAAAGGAACAATCTTATAATTAGGAATTACAATTAAGTAGATTAGTCATTTTGTTAGCAAAGAAGTAAATCAATTGTCAATTACCAATTGTTCATTATATTAGCCTAAATAACCTTTTGCAATCAAATACATAAGGCTAGGTGAAAACCAAAAACCAAAATCTAAACATATTATTTACCAATATTAAAAAACTGAAATTACCTTGAATATTTGGAAGTGTATTTTACTTTGTCTTATCCTTTTTACGTCTTGCAAAAAAAAGGAATTAGCCTTAAAACCAGTATCATATGCTGAATTTGAGCAATTTGTAAACGAAACAGGATATGTTACCGATGCTGATGCATATGGATGGTCTATAGTACAAGTTGACGTGTATAATTATAAAAAAGTAGATAATGCAAATTGGAAAAAACCTGATGGCATTAATGGCGTTTCTTCAAAAAAACTTCCAGTTACTCAAGTAAGTTATAATGACGCAAAAGCTTACTGCAAATGGGCTAAAAAAAGACTTCCTACTTATAACGAATATTGGGAAGTTGTAAAGCATGATAACCGCATTATTGTTTCGGAAAACAAATTTCCCATTTCTGAAATTGATAAAGTAAATATTGTGGGTAATGTATGGGATATTACAGAAACTAAAGTGAATAACTTGGTAAGACTTGCTGGTGGCTCGCTTTTTTGCTCTGAAAAAACGTGTCATGGCACCATAGAAGATAGAGAATTATTTGTTGATAAAGAAACTGGAAATATACATATTGGGTTTTCGGTTATTGAATTGTAAGTAAAGCGTAATATAACAACCACTAATTAATGCAGAATGAGAAAACTAATTGCTGCAATAAATACAACACTTGATGGTGTATGCGACCATACCGCAGGACTACCCGATGCCGAATTACACCAGCATTATGCCGAATTAATACGTAATGCAGATGTAATACTGTATGGCAGAATAACTTATAACCTTATGGGGTTTTGGGAAACACTATTAAAAAAACCTTCGGGCGAAAAAGTAATGGATAATTTTGCCATAGCTATGAACAACATTCCTAAAATAGTGTTTTCGCATACACTTGAAAACCTAACTTGGAATACTGCTAAACTTGCAAACAAACCTCTTGAGGAAACAGTTTTAGAACTTAAACAACAATCAGGTAAAAACATTTTGGTAGGCAGTAGAAGTTTAATAATACAATTAATGAAACTTAATTTAATTGATGAATACCAACTGTGTGTGCATCCTGTTGTTGCAGGAGGTGGTTTGCCTTTGTTTGAAAACCTAACCAACAGAACCATTCTCAAATTAATAAAAACCAAAACCTTTAGAGGTGGTGCGGTAACGCTTTATTATAAACCTTGTAAGTAATTAAAAAACCAAAACACGCACATGGAACAGAATCTTAATAACCAAATATATAGTTCTAGGTTGCTAAAAGCACCATTGGCAAAAGTTTATAAAGCTTTTGAAACTCCAGAACATTTAACTAAATGGTGGGGGCCAGAAGGTTTTACAAACACCTTTCATGAGTTTGATTTGCGTCCTAATGGTACATGGAAACTTACCATGCATGGACCCGATAAAGGACATTATGAAAACGAAGCTGTGTTTACCATAGTAGAACCCATGCGGTTAATTGCATGGCGCAGGGTAAGTAAACCACTGTTTAATATGGAAGTAACTTTTGAAAGCATCAGTGCTTTAGAAACCAAAATAGCTTTTAGAATGCTGTTTGATACAGCCGAAGAATGCAATAAAATTAAAGCGTTTGCAATTCCTAAAAACGAAGAAAATTTTGATAGACTTGAAAAAGAGCTTAGTAATGTATTGGTGTAAAGTGCATATATAACTTCAATGCGTTACTCATTTCAATTAATAGTCTTATTTTATTAATAGCTAAGTCATTTAACATCTTTTTAATACGTTGGTAACTTGTATTTAAAGGTAATGTTACAACTTTGTTGTTTTATAATACCCTATGCTGATAATTGTACATGATGTATCTATACTAGCAGTAAAGCCTTTAACTACTTGGTTTTTAAGTAGGTTTATTTTCTCCCTAAAAATTAAAACAAACAAAAACAGTGTAATAGCATGAAGAAACGAGCTGTTGATATTGTTGTGATTTCCGATGTGCATTTAGGTACCTATGGTTGTCGCGCCAAAGAGCTTCATAAATACTTAAAATCTATAAAGCCAGAACGCGTTATTTTAAATGGTGATATTATAGATGTTTGGCAATTTAGTAAACGGTACTGGCCAAAGTCGCACATGAAAATAATAAAACTCATTACCACATGGATTACAAATGGCGTACAAGTAAATTACATAACCGGCAACCATGATGAGATGCTGCGAAAGTTTGTAGGCTTTAAAATGGGTACTTTTAGTATTTCAAACAAAGAGCTGCTAACCATAGATGGTAAAAAAACATGGATATTTCATGGCGATGTGTTTGATGTAACTATGCAACATTCTAAATCTATAGCCAAACTAGGCGCGGTGGGTTACGATTCGTTAATACTACTTAATAGTGCCATTAACTTTTTGGCATCAAAGTTTGGAAAAGGGCCAATATCAATGTCTAAAAAAATAAAGAATAGTGTAAAGTCTGCCGTAAAGTTTATCAATAACTTCGAAAAAATAGCATCTGATATAGCTATTGAAAACGATTACGATTATGTAATATGTGGGCACATCCATCAACCTGAAATAAAACGCATAGAAACCGAAGCGGGTGCAGTAACCTATATGAATTCGGGTGATTGGGTTGAAAACTTAACAGCCTTAGAGTATGTAGAAGGTAACTGGCAATTGTTTAATTTTAAAGAACACTTTTTAGTTGAAGAAGATACAGATGTAGATACCAATGATGAAGATGTTTTAGAAACAAAAGCACTTTTTCAAATGATGATGAAGGAGTTTCAAACCGATGTAAAACAACCCAAAGCAACCCTATAATAGTATGAAAGTACTTTACGCTATACAAGGCACGGGTAACGGGCATTTAAGTCGTGCACGCGATATTATACCCATACTTCAAAAAAAAGATATAGAGTTAGATATTTTGGTAAGTGGCACAGAGGCCGATATAAACATACCATATCCCATAACCTACCAACTAAAAGGGTTAAGTTTTGTGTTTGGTAAAAAGGGTGGTGTTGATTTTTGGAAAACGTATTTTAAAGCAAAGTCTATGCGACTTCATAAAGAGATAAACACGCTGCCTATTGAAAAATATGATTTAGTAATTAATGACTTTGAACCTGTTTCAGCTTGGGCATGTAAACTAAAAAAGAAACCCTGCGTAAGCTTAAGTCATCAAGCAGCTGTATTAGCTTCAAATGCACCAAAACCTAAAAAAAAGGATGCTTTAGGAAAACTCATTCTTAAAAAATACGCACCAACTACCAAGCAATATGGGTTTCATTTTAAAGCATATCAAGATAATGTGTTTACACCTGTAATACGGCATGATATTCGAACAGTAGTTTGTGAAATAGGTACACATTATACCGTGTATCTACCATCGTATGATGATGAAAAGATTATAAAAATACTATCAAAAATACCAGAAGTATCATGGCAAGTGTTTTCTAAACATACTAAAAAAAGTAGTGTTATTGGAAACATAAGCCTTCATTCGATAACCAACGAAGCCTTTGTAAAAAGTATGGCAACTAGCAAGGGTATTTTGTGTGGTGGTGGTTTTGAAACACCAGCAGAAGCCTTATTTATGGGTAAAAAGCTGATGGTTATACCTATGAAAGGGCAGTATGAACAGCAATGTAATGCGGCAGCTTTAAAAGAAATGGGCGTTCCTGTAATAAAAGCATTGAAAAAGAAATATATAAAAGATATTATAAATTGGATAGCAGATGATACTATTGTAACAGTTGATTATCCAGATAGTACAGAACAAATTATAGATAAGTTATTACAGGAACATCTATAATGCAAAACCATGATATGGATTTTACCAATCCCCAACAAAACATCAATTTAACATCTCAAGATTTCGGAACAGACTTTGTATTTGGTGTATCAACGGCAGCTTATCAAATAGAAGGTGCTCATGCCATACATGATAAAGGAGCTTCAATATGGGATTATTTCACGTCAAAAAAAGGCAACATACTAAACAATCAACACGGGCAAATAGCTTGCGATTTTTATAATAAGTTTGAAGAAGATATTCTGCTTATGAAATCGATGAACATAAAACATTTTAGGTTTTCCTTAGCATGGTCGCGCATTATGCCAAACGGCACCGGAACGGTAAGTGCTGATGGCATTTATTTTTACAATCGCGTTATAAACTGCTGTTTAAAATGTGGTATTACGCCTTGGGTAACCCTATATCATTGGGATTTGCCACAAGCCCTACAGGAAAAAGGTGGTTGGGTAAATAGAGCTATAATGCATTGGTTTGAAGACTATGCCAAGGTATGTGCTACTCATTTTGGCGACCGAGTAAAGCATTGGATGGTTTTAAATGAACCTATGGTGTTTACGGGCGCGGGTTACTTTTTAGGTGTGCATGCGCCAGGAAATAAAGGTTTAAAAAACTTTTTACCCGCAGTACACCATGCCGTAATGTGTCAAGCCATAGGTGGCAAAGTATTACGTGCCTTAGTGCAAAATGCTACAATAGGCACAACGTTTTCCTGTTCACAGGTTACACCTTTTAGAAATACACCTAAAGATGTGTTGGCAACAAAAAAAGCCGATGCCTTATTAAACAGATTATTTTTAGAGCCATCATTAGGTTTAGGATATCCTACCAAATACGTGCCTGTTTTAAAGCGTATTGAAGCATATGTAAAATCAGACGACCTTGAAAATGCAGTGTTTGATTTCGATTTTATTGGTGTTCAGAATTATACGCGCGAAGTAATAACACATAGCTATTTTGTACCATATTTAAAGGCGAAAATAGTAAAAGCCTCCAAGCGAAACGTTAAAACAACGCTTATGGATTGGGAAGTATATCCACCAAGTATTTATAATATGATACATAAGTTTAATCAATATAAAGGTGTTAAAAAAGTAATTATTACTGAAAATGGTGCTGCTTTTACTGATGAACTTATAAATGGTGAAGTTAATGATACAGAACGACTAGAGTACATACAATCGTGTTTAGAACAAGTACATAAAGCCAAAAGTGATGGGCTAAATGTAGAAGGCTATTTTGCATGGACATTTACTGATAATTTTGAGTGGGCAGAAGGATATCATCCAAGGTTTGGATTGGTATATACTAATTTTTATACACAACAGCGTATTGTAAAAGCATCAGGGAAATGGTATAAACAGTTTTTAGGGTATAATACCATTGTTTAAACCAGTTGAATTAAAATGAATTTATAAGGTTTGTTGTAAGTATTTAAATAGTAAAAGGCTACCAATTGTATTAGTAGCCTTTTATTTGTAAATAGTAATTCTTTTTATTATTTAATTTCTTTTACTACAATTTTACCAATTAAGTTAACATCAGTTCCTTGAGTTTTTTCAAGCTCTAGATTAACGTCTGTTGATGGTTTGAATAAAAAGTTTGTAGTAGACATGTTATATGATATATCTGAACCACCTTGTCCAAAATAGATTTCTGTACCTAGGTATGCACTATTTGTGGCATCTTTCATTTTATATGTATGGCCACCAGTTGCATTGTAGATATAAAAAGCAACTGTAACTTCGTACATTTTATTAGCATGTAGTGTGATTGAAGAACCGTTCATAACAACACCATTAACATAAGTTGAAGCTGGGAACATTGATGTTAGTGTTTGTGCGCCTAAAGTACTAGAGTTTCCAAGATAAGCATAAGCATATTCTGGAGCCGTTGAACTACCGCCAGTAGCACTAATTACTCCACCGGAAATATCAATACCTGTACCCGCTGTATATGTACCTGCAGGACCTTGAGGACCCATTGGACCAGTTGCACCATCTAAACCGTCATTGCCAGCAGGACCTTGAGGACCCATTGGACCTGTTGCACCGTCTAAACCATCAGCACCGTCTAAACCATCAGCACCATCTAAACCAGCAGGACCTTGAGGACCCATTGGACCAGTTGCACCATCTAAACCGTCATTGCCAGCAGGACCTTGAGGGCCCATTGGACCTGTTGCACCATCTAAACCGTCATTACCAGCAGGACCTTGCGGACCCATTGGACCTGTTGCACCGTCTAAACCATCAGCACCATCTAAACCTGCAGGACCTTGCGGACCCATTGGGCCTGTTGCACCGTCTAAACCATCAGCACCATCTAAACCTGCAGGACCTTGCGGACCCATTGGGCCTGTTGCACCATCTAAACCGTCATTACCAGCAGGACCTTGCGGACCCATTGGACCTGTAGCACCATCTAAACCGTCAGCACCATCTAAACCTGCTAGACCTTGAGGACCCATTGGGCCTGTTGCACCGTCTAAACCGTCATTACCAGCAGGACCTTGCGGACCCATTGGACCAGTTGCACCATCTAAACCGTCAACACCTGCTGGACCTTGAGGGCCAGGTGTAGAGCTGCCAGATGTTTTTGCATACAATGCATAAGGAACACTTAGCATTTGGCTTGTTCCTGTAATTGTATAACTACTTCCTCCTGTTGGATCTGTTTCTATTTTAAGAAAAAAGTTATCCGATCCCCAATCAATAGTTGAGAAGTCACCAGAAACTGGAGTTCCTGTTCCTATTTCTAAAGTAACTAATCCGTTTGTATTGGTACTGGTGTTTTGTGTTTCCACGTAAACAGCAGTTCCAGACGCCGACGTTTGTAATATGCTTATTTGCATACCAACGGCTTGGTTTGCTACAAGATTATTGTTAGTGTCTCTAATAATTGCTTGATAACTTATCTTACTTGGGGTTTGAGCAATACTTACAGCTGTAATTAATAAAGCTGCTATTAGGGTGTATAGTTTTTTCATATTCTTAATTTTTAATGATTTTAAATGATTTTAATTCTTTACTACTTTGGTTTACTTTAAGGATGTAAGTACCTGTTTCTAGATGTTGCATACTTATTTGTGTAGTTTCTGCAAGTTCTTGTCCTTTTGAAATAGTTTTACCTTGTATATCATACATTACATAAGTAAGACCTTTTAAGTTAGCGTCTTTTAGTTTAAGAATGATGTAGTCGGTAGTTGGATTTGGATAGGTGGCTAACTTTAAAGTTAATCCTGTAAATTCAGGATTACTTAAAGAAAATAATTCAATACTTTGTTGAATACCTTGTGTTAAAGTTCCATTGCTACCTGAGTTGGTTGTGTAAACTAATTGCCCAACCGAATAGCTTGATGTACCGCCACTACCTGTGGCTTCTCCTCCCGATGTAGAAAGGCTTTCTTGTGAAAAAATTGAGTGCGTAGCACAGAGTAATAATGCTACAAATGTGGTCTTTACCATATAGATTTGTTTTGTAGGATTTTTTTAATTTACTATGGAGAGAAGCTTGAAAAAGAAAGAAATTCCTCATTAATAATTCAAATATATACATTTTAACTGATAAAAAATACATTTAATCTGTTTTTTTTGTAAAATTATTTTCACTATTTTGTAAGTATTTGAAAAACAGTATTTTGAAGATTATTCTTTTATTTTTATTTTTTTGTAAGCTAATTCATTATTTATTTAAAATAATTAAAATCATACAGTAGTTCTGTTTTCTATATCATTAATAGTTAATTGTGAGTTTTGGTCGAGATATTTAGTAGCGATGTTTTCTATAAGTGTTTTTTAAAAGAAGATTAAGAATCTTTTTATTTAATCAGTCATCAAAACGTTAATAACTACTAACAATTCCTTTTTAAAACCAACGCTTAAATTCCTATTTTGCACCACCAAAATAATAAAGAAATTAAGTGAAAGTCTGTATTGCCGAAAAACCAAGTGTAGCCCGAGAAATAGCCCAAGTATTAGGTGCTAATACTAAACATGATGGGTATTTTGAAGGTAATGGCTATGCAGTAACTTATACCTTTGGGCATTTATGTACTTTAAAAGAACCTAACGATTATAAACCATATTGGAAAAGCTGGGATTTAAACAATTTACCCATGTTGCCTGAAAAGTTTGAAACCAAAGTGGTAGCAAATTCTGGTATACAAAAGCAGTTTAAAATAGTGAAAAGTTTATTTGATAAAGCTGAGGTGGTTATAAACTGTGGTGATGCTGGTCAGGAAGGTGAACTTATTCAACGTTGGGTGATGAATGAGGCAAACTATAAAGGCGAAGTAAAACGCTTATGGATTTCATCATTAACTACCGAAGCCATTAAAGAAGGTTTTGAGAATTTAAAACCAGCCACAAACTACGATAATTTATATTACGCAGGGTTTTCAAGAGCCATTGGCGATTGGTTGTTAGGTATGAACGCTACCCGATTATACACAGTAAAACATGGTGGTTACAAACAGGTTTTGTCTATTGGTAGGGTGCAAACACCTACATTAGCAATGGTGGTAAACCGTTTTAAAGAGATTGAAAACTTTAAACCGCAACCGTATTGGGAATTGCAAACCATGTATCGAGAAACACTTTTTAGCTATGAAGAAGGCCGTTTTTTAAATAAGGAAGATGGTGAGTTTTTAGCAAATAAAGTAAAAGAAAGTGATTTTGAAATTGTATCTATTGAGAAGAAAAAGGGCAATGAATATGCACCTAAACTATTCGATTTAACGGGTTTACAGGTATATTGCAATACCAAATTTGGCTTTTCAGCTGAAGAAACACTTAAAATAGCACAAACGCTTTATGAGCAAAAAGTAGTAACCTACCCCAGAGTAGATACCACGTTTTTACCAAATGATATTTACCCAAAAGTAAATGGCATACTTCAAAAACTAACAAATTATGGCGCTTTAACACAGCCACTTTTAGGTAAGAAAATTAAAAAATCGCCTAAAGTATTTAATGATAAAAAAGTAACCGATCACCATGCTATTATACCAACTGGTGTTCAAATAAATTTACAATACAACCAGCAACAGGTGTATGATATTATTGTAAAACGTTTTATTGCAGTGTTTTATGATGATTGTTCAGTGTCAAATACCACCGTTATTGGAAACGCTGCCAATGTAGCATTTAAAACTACAGGCAAAGAAATATTAAAAAAAGGTTGGCGTGTGGTTTTTGAAAGCTCAAACTCCAAAGAAAAAGAACCAGATATATTACCAACCTTTATAAAAGGTGAAAAAGGTCCACACGAACCGTCGTTTTTAGAAAAAGAAACCAAGCCACCTAATCAGTTTACAGAGGCTACTTTATTACGTGCTATGGAAACCGCAGGCAAACAGGTTGATGATGAGGAGTTACGCGATTTAATGAAAGAAAATGGCATTGGACGACCATCAACCCGAGCTAATATTATTGAAACCCTTTTTAAGCGTAAATACATTGTTCGTAATAAAAAACAGGTGTTACCAACACAAACAGGTATTCAATTAATTGATACGATTCAGAATGAATTATTAAAATCTGCAGAACTTACAGGTACTTGGGAAAAGCAATTAAAAGATATTGAAAAAGGGACATTTAGTGCTGCTGAGTTTATAAATAATATGAAGCAAATGGTTGATGCTTTGGTGTATGAAGTACGTAGTGAAACCACACGTGCCAACATATCGCACGCAATCAATGTGAAAAAGCGTGAAGCCAAAGCTGAAAAACTAAAAGCCGCAGGTATTTTGGCTGAAGTTTGCCCAAAATGTAAAAAAGCAACACTTATAAAAGGGAAATCGGCGTATGGTTGTGGTAATTATAAAGTAGGTTGCCATTTTGTATTACCTTTTGTTTTTGCTGATAAAAAAATATCGGAAAACCAGTATATGCGATTGCTTCAAAAAGGTAGTACGGTAAATTTAAAAGACTTTAAAACAGAAACAGGAACGGTTGAAGGTTTGTTGCGTTTTGATGCAGATTTTAAGCTGGTTTTAGAGCCAAAGCAGGTTGTTGCTAAAACCACAATTGATGAATTAACATGCCCTAAATGTAAAAAAGGTGCCGTTATAAAAGGAAATACTGCATATGGGTGTAGTAACTATAAACTTGGTTGTGATTTTAAAGTAACGTTTGAGTTAGTTCGAGAAAAAATAAACGAGCAAAAGCCAACTAAAGAATTGGTTTATAGTATATTAACTAAAGTGTTTAAATGATGCATAAGCATTATATAATCTATAAGCCTTACGGGTATTTAAGTCAGTTTGCAAGTAATGCTTCAAAACAACAATCAAAAAAATTTTTGGGTGATTTACATGAGTTTCCTGAAGGGATTATGGCTATTGGTCGTTTGGATGAAAAATCGGAAGGGTTGTTGTTGCTTACTACCGATGGTAAAATGAGTGATTTTATAAATAGCCAAAAAGTTGAAAAAGAATATTATGCTCAAGTAAATGGTGATATAACTGAAGAAGCTATTGAGCAACTAAAAACAGGAGTTGAAATTGGTTTTGAAGGTAAAAAATATCAAACCAAATCTTGTGAGGTGTTTAAACTGCAAGAAGCACCTAATTTGCCAATACGTTCAAAAAAAATACGTGATGATAGACATGGACCAACATCGTGGATATCAATCACTTTAAATGAAGGTAAATTTAGGCAGGTACGAAAAATGACATCGGCAGTTGGGTTTCCTACCTTGCGTTTGGTTCGGGTTCGGGTAGGAAGAATTTTTTTAAATACTATGGAAGTTGGTGATGTTATTGAGGTTTTTCGGTTAGAATGTTAGAGGGTTATAAAAATGAGGTTTGAAAAAAAACAGTTGAAGTAACTTTGGTTTTTTTGTTAATTGTTAATTGTTTTGCGTTAGGGATAGCAACGAAAAGCCCACAGCGAGGTACGAGCGAGGACTTGTAGTGTATAGCCCGACCCTTTTCGGGTAACGCCCAAATAAATTATATTTCTAACTTTTTTAATTCGTTGTAATTACGGTTTAGGCGTTTTAGTAGTAACCCGTAGGTTAACCAATAGATTAATAGCAAAATACCTATGGCTGCGGCTAGTAATAATATGGTTACTATAATAATGCCTGCGTAAATTTGAAATACACCGCCGTTTAATGATGCCGATTGTAGTTGTGCTGTAATGTTGGGGTCGTGTTTAAGCCCGTATGTTGCGCCTAAAAAAGTGCCTAAAACTAGAAATGCTAAATTGAAAACGACATATTGTTTTACGGTTTGTCTTGTTTTTAATATGTTTTCTATTAAGGTTTTAGAATTATCGGTTGCCGATATGTTTTTGTGGTTTTTGTAAAATTGATAAAAGAAATAGATTAACACAATGTAGCTAACTATGGTTAGTGGTATTAAAATGTGGTCTATATCTAGGTCGTTCATTTTATTGGATATGGGTGTGCCTTTTAGTAATACGGAAATAACCAACCAAAACGCAAATTCTAGTAGGCTGATGATGAATATCCATTTTACAATGTTTGATGATTTGGCATGAATCATCGAATAAATTTCTTTATATGTTAACTGTGGATACTTGGAGGTATCTTGTTTTTTCCAGTCTTTTTTTAATAGTTCTAACTCATCCATAGTTTTTAGGGGTTTAAAATGGTTTTAAGTTTTGTTTTAATTCGGTTCATTTTCACTCTGGCATTCACTTCACTTATACCTATGGTTTCGCTTATTTCGCTATAGTCTTTATCTTCTAAATATAAAAACACAAGGGCTTTTTCAATATCGTTTAATTGGTGTACTGCTTTGTAAAGTATTTTAAGTTGTTGTTCTTCGGTATCATCGTAGGCTTCAGCTTTCATCATAAATGCTACGCCTTCAAAATCTTGAGTTACAATGCTACGTTTCGATTTTCTATAAAGTGTTATGGCGGTATTTAAGCCTACACGATACATCCAAGTACTAAATTTTGCATCACCCCTAAATTTTGGGTACGCTTTCCATAGTTGAATGGTTATTTCTTGAAACAAATCGTTATGTGCATCATAATTATTAGTGTACAAACGGCACACTTTATGGATGATGTTTTGATGCGTTTCTAGCAATTCAACAAAACTATGTTCTAGTTCTTTATTCAATTTTTTGGTTTGGTTACTGTATAAGTAGCTAGTTGTTTTAAAATGTTACAACTTGGTAAAAATAATAATTTATAAATAGTATAAAATATTTGATACGCTATATCTTTGTATGATATTTTTTTGTATTTTATGAATATTCCTCAAACAAGTTTGCCTAGAATTGTAATAATTGGAGGCGGTTTTGCTGGTATAAATTTAGTAAAAAAACTAGGTAATAAACCAGTACAAGTTGTGCTGATAGACAAGCGTAACTACCACACATTTCAACCCTTATTGTATCAAGTATCATCGGCAGGTTTAGAGCCCGATTCTATAGCGTATCCGCTTCGTAAAATTTTAAAGCGTTATGATAATACGTATTTTAGAATGACGAAAGTGCGTGCTATTGATGCCGATGCTAAGGAAATTCAAACAGATATAGGTGTAATTAGTTTTGATTATTTGGTGATTGCTACTGGTACTAAAACTAATTATTTTGGCAATACACAAATAGAAGCTAATAGTATGCCTATGAAAAAAGTACCTCAAGCTTTAAACATTAGAAGTTTGATTTTGCAAAATTTTGAACAAGCTGCTATTACTAATGATAAAGTATTGCGCAAGGCATTGTTAAATTTTGTGATAGTAGGAGGTGGACCAACGGGTGTGGAACTTGCAGGTGCTATAGCAGAACTTAAAAACAATATTCTACCAAAAGATTATCGAGATTTAACACCTTCGGATATGCAAATTTATTTGTTAGAAGGTAGTCCACGCGTGTTACCAACAATGAGTGAACACGCCTCAAAAAAAGCAGCAAGATTTCTTACTAAGTTGGGAGTGCTTATTCATTTTAATACGTTTGTTAAAGATTATGATGGCAAAAAAGTTAAGACCAATTTAAGTCTTGAATTAGAGTCTGAAACCTTAATTTGGGCTGCCGGTGTAACAGGCGATTTGGTTAACGGACTAAAAGCAGAAGCACTAGTTGAAAGAGCGAACAGATATAAAGTAAATGCATATAATCAAGTGGAAGGTTACTCTAATATTTTTGCGTTAGGAGACATTGCTTTAATGGCTACTGAAGACTATCCAAAAGGGCATCCGCAAGTAGCGCAACCAGCCATACAACAGGCGCAACTTTTGGGTAAAAATATCATCAATTTAATCAACAATAAACCACTAAAAAAATTCAAATATATTGACAAAGGATCGATGGCAACTGTGGGAAGAAATAAGGCAGTTGTAGATTTAAAACATTACAAATTTGCTGGCTTTTTTGCGTGGTTTGTTTGGATGTTTGTACACCTTATGGCATTGGTTGGTTTTCGAAATAGAGTAGTGGTTTTCTTTAATTGGTGTTATAATTATATTAATTTTGATAAAGCTGCACGCCTTATTATACGTCCGTTTCATAAGTTAAACCATTAGTTTGTTTTGATTGTATTAATTAATTGATTATTAATTTAATAATTGGTATTAATAGATTTTATCTATAGTGAGTTTTTGAGCTTCAAAACAAGAAAAATAATGAAATTTTATTTGAAAAAGGCGCTTAAACAGTTCTTGAATAATTAAAGCTTGTGAAAACTTTTTTAAGCCAGTATTTTTCGAAATTATAAAATATATTCGTTTAAAAAAACTATATTTTCTAGGCAAGCAATTAACTTTTTTAAAGGAATAAAAGTTTAAGTAATTTCAAATTAATTGCAAAAAAGCTTAGCTAAAGTATGGGGTAAAAAAACGTTTATTTTGATTCAAAAAAAAGCAAGATAAAACATGCCTTTTTTTGTTTTTCACGAACCAGAAAGCGGTTGTTTTTTTTGGTTGTTTTTTAATATTAATTGATGTAAAAAGGGTAATAATTTTTCATCAAAAAACGGTTTTAATATGCTTTTTTTAGTCCGTATTTTTATTTGTTTTTTTTTTTTTTTTTTTTGTGAATTTTTCAATTCATCACCAAATTTTTACAGTTCGGTAATCAATAATTTTTAGCCAAAAAAGAATGCTACACTTTTGCTGAGTAAACAAACAATAACCAAAATCATGCAAAAATTAATTACACTTTTCATTGCTTTTTTAGGACTGAATTTAGTAGCGCAAACAACCATTAACGGAACGGTAGTGGACGAAAAAGGCATGCCAATTCAAGGTGCTAATATTTATTTAGATGGTACTTATGATGGTGGTACAACAAATGAAACTGGAGCATTTTTATTTAAAACAACCAACACAGGAAACCAAACTTTAGTGGTGTCTTACTTGTCTTTTGAAACATTTACTAAGATAGCCGATGTTGCAAATATGAAGAATTTAAAGATTGTTTTGCGAGAAGATGTTAGTTCTTTAGATGCCGTAGTGCTATCAGCAGGAACATTTCAAGCAGGAGATAATAGTAAGGTGAATGTTTTAAAACCTTTAGATGTTGTTACTACAGCAAGTGCTTTGGGCGATTTTGTTGGTGCGCTACAAACCCTGCCAGGAACAACTACGGTTGCGGAAGATGGTAGGTTGTTTGTGCGTGGTGGAGATGCTAATGAAACACAAATTTTTATTGATGGTATTCGTGTGTTTACACCGTACACACCAACAACCAATAATACCCCAACACGAGGAAGGTATTCACCATTTTTGTTTGATGGTATTACGTTTTCAACAGGTGGTTATTCGGCTGAATTTGGGCAAGCACTTTCAAGTGTGTTGTTATTAAATACGATTGATGAACCCGACCAAAATAAAACTGATATTGGCATTATGAGTGTTGGTGCGGCACTTGGAAAAACTAAAAAATGGAAAGAAAGTTCTATAAGTGCGAATGTGTCTTACATTAATTTAGCACCCTATAACGAGGTGTTTTCAAATAGAAATAATTGGATAAAACCTTTTGAAACCTTTTCAGGTGAAACGGTATTCCGAAAAAAAACAAATTCAGGGTTGTTCAAATTATATGCTGCTTTTGATACAACTAATTTTGAATTGACACAAGAAGATATTAACTATGTAGATGGTGTTCATTTTAAATTAAACAATAAAAACGGGTATGTAAACGGGTCGTATGAAAGTGAATTGAATGCTACATGGACACTTTTTGGAGGCGCTAGCTATACGTATGCAACTAATAATATGGCTATTATTGATAGCGATATTAAAGGTGCGGAAAACTCATTGCATGCTAAATTGAAGTTTAGAAATAGAATAAGCAACAGGTTTAAGCTTTATTTTGGTGCGGAATACTTCATTACTAATTTTAAAGAAAACTATAATGATGCGGTTGTAACCAATGCTAATTACGGTTTTGATAATAATATTGCGGCAGCATTTTCAGAAGCCGATATATTTATGTCAAAAAAGCTAGCTTTTAAAACTGGTTTACGTGCCGAATATAGTGCATTGTTTAAAGATTTCACACTAGCACCAAGGTTGTCTATGGCTTATAAAACATCGGGTAAAAGTCAGGTGTCTTTAGCTTATGGTAACTTTTATCAAAACCCATCAAGTGATGTTTTAAAATTTAATCAAAATTTAAAAGCCCAAAACACATCGCATTATATTTTTAATTATCAGTATAATGCAGACAGGAAATTATTTAGGCTAGAAGGCTATTATAAAGATTATAATAATTTGGTTAAGTATAATTCCGATGTTGCCAACTTTAATAGTGATTATAACAACAGCGGTTCAGGATTTGCTAAAGGTGTTGATGTATTCTGGCGAGATAGTAAAAGCATTAAAAATGTAGAATATTGGGTGAGTTATTCGTTGTTGGATACCGAACGCGATTATAAAAACTATCCAACCAAAGCGCAGCCTAGTTTTGCAAATAGACACAATATATCGGTAGTTGGGAAATATTGGATTGACGATTGGCGTAGTCAAGTTGGTTTTAGTTACGGTTTCGCATCAGGAAGAACGTACACAAACCCTAATAAATCTGGTTTTTTAAATGAAAAAACAAAGTCATACAATAACTTAAGTTTGAATTGGGCGTATTTAATTAGTCCGCAAAAAATACTATACGCATCTGTAAACAATGTTTTGGGGCATAAAAATATTAACGGCTATCAATACGCAAATACGCCTGATTTAAATGGTAATTTTAACAGACGTGCATTACAACCTGCAACAGATCAATTCTTTTTTGTAGGTTTCTTTTGGACGATAAGCGATGATAAGAAAAGCAATCAGTTGAATAATTTGTAAAGTGGCTTTAGTTAAAAACTAAAAGAAAAGCTTAATTTATAGCGAATGGTGCACTCAATTTAAACGTGGGAATAGTAACCTTAAAGTTTTTAGTAGTAGTGAAATTAACCATGTTATAATGCCCTTGCATTGCACCAAAAGGCGATGTAAGCAAGCAACCAGAAGAATATGTATATGATTCACCGGGTTTTAAAACAGGTTTTTTGCCTATAACACCTTCACCTGAAACAATTTCAATGTTGTTTAAAGCATCTAAAATTTCCCAATGGCGAGCGTTAAGTTGTACAGAATCTTTGCTTTGATTTTCAATAGTTACCGTATATCCAAAGGCGTATTGTATTTTATAATTTTTATAAAATGAGCCTTCATAGGTGGTTTCTACCGAAATTTTAATGCCTCTTGTAACTTGTTGAACCATGTGGTTTATTGAAATAAAAATTCAATTATGCTGCTAAAATACTAAATATTAAAGCGATTCGATGAATTTTAACGTCTTTGGTTAAAATATTAGTTAAAATGTGCAATTAATTCGAGATATTAACCGAGCTACCTTCGCCAATACCAATAATTTTATCGTAACGTGCGCCTAAATCTCTGTAATAAACAATTACTTTGTAGTTGTTTTCAGTTTGATAAAAATTTCCACTTATAGCACCTTCATCCAAACTACCATCTTTGTTAACTACAACATATTTATAGTTGTAAAAACCTTGTTTTAAAAGCATTGTGTTTGTAAAAACATTGTAAGTTTCATCATATTGAAGTTTGGTGCTTTCATCAATCACGTAGTTATTGAAATTTCCGTAAACATGAATGTCCTTATTTTTAAATGTTTCCTTCGGAATTAACGAAAAGTGAATCCAAACATAATCGGCTTCAATGCTTGGGTTTTCAGCATCTAAAGCAGTAATTACATAATTGCCATTTATATCGGGGTTGTAAGTGTAAGGTTTGCTTGCGCGTTCAACATTAGTAAATAAATAGTTGTGGTAAAGCTCTTGTAAATCTATCGCTCTAATACCTGTATTGGCTGCCCGAACATCTTTGTTTTCAAAAAACAAATATTCATTTCCGCCCCAAAAACTGGTTTCGGTATCATATTTATATATAAGTTGGTTGCCTAAGGTATATTGTGGTTTTAGGTTTTTAATAGCTGTTTTTAAATTGTTGTTTTGCACAATAACTGCTTTAACGTTTTGTGTTGGGTTGTTTAATTGTATGTTATTGGAAGTAATAATGATTTCAACACGCTGTTTTTCTTCAATAAATTTAACATCGCGAGATCGTTTTATATTCACGCCAACAGCAGTAGCATCTTCATAAATCATAAATTTTCTTGAAAAAACCAATTCGTCATTGCTGTTAAAAATACTAAGCATGTAGTTTCCTGATACTTTCAACCCTCTGGTTTGTTGGTTAGGAATGGTAAGTTGGTAGTGTGAATAAATTTGATAGGAGTTGAATGAGTTTTCATAAGTTCTAATACGTTGGTTGTCAAAACCATCCATGTATTCCGATTTCATTAAAACTGAAGGCGTCCAATCGTAATTATAATGTGTTATTTTATAATAATAATCGGCTTCATTACCGTTTAAAGCATCAAATTCTAAAATAACATATTCGCCAAGTTTTAAAATAGGTAATTGTGTTTCGGGTGTATTGCCTTTAAAATTAACGGTTTTAATATAGTTTGGAGGATTTACTTCGGAAATCTGGGAAAGGCAAAACAAAGGAAAAAGAAGAATAGGAATAAAAAATTTGCGATTTATTACTTGCATTTTTAATAGTTGTTTTTTGGTAAATATAGGCAAATTTAGTGCCGAAAAAATATATGCTATTTGCTAAAAAAAAACTAAGTATTATTATGTAAACTGTATTATTAATTTGTATTTTTGCCCCGATTTTTAGACAAATAATTTCAATATATAAAATATGTCAAACGACATTCGCATTAAAAAAGGTCTAGACATTAAACTTAAAGGTGAAGCTGAAAAAACCTTAGAAAAGGCAATTTTAAGCAACTTTTATACTTTAAGGCCTGATGATTTCCACGGCGTTATACCTAAATTAATTTCTAAAGTTGGATCGAAAGTAAAGGCAGGAGAACCTGTTTTTTACGATAAATCTAATGAAAACGTAAAGTTTGTTTCGCCAGTTTCTGGTGAAATAATTGAAATTGTACGAGGTGAAAAACGTAAAATTCTATCAATTAAATTACAAGCAGATAAAGAAGATGCTTATCATGATTATGGTAAGTTTAATCTGGATACCGCTAAACCAAATGAGATAAAAGCTCATTTGTTAGCTTCTGGTTGTTGGCCTTTTGTAAAACAACGACCGTATGATGTTATTGCAAACCCAGATAAAATGCCAAAAGCTATTTTTATTTCAGGTTATGCTAGCGCACCATTAGCAGCCGATTTAGATTTTACACTAAAAGGCAAAGAGGCTGAATTACAAGCGGCAATAACTGCATTAGGCAAGCTTACAGAAGGTAAAGTGCATGTTTCGGTTGGTAGTAAGTCAAATTCACCATTAGCAACATTAACTGGTGTAACTTTACACAAGGTATCTGGTCCGCATCCGTCGGGTAATGTAGGCACGCTAATTAATAAAGTAGATCCTGTAAATAAAGGCGAAGTTGTTTGGACGGTTGCTGCACAAGATTTAGTAATAATAGGCGAATTGCTTTTAACAGGTAAATTTAATGCAGAACGTATTGTAGCGTTGGCAGGTTCTTCAGTAGAAAGTCCAAGATATTTTGTTACTAAAATAGGTAGTGAAGTTGCTACCATGATATACGATAAAGGTATTGCGCAAAGAGCACATGTTCGTGTTATTTCTGGAAATATATTAAGTGGTAAACAAATAAAACCAGATGGAAATTTAGATTATTATAGCAATGTAATAACAGTAATACCAGAAGGTGATGATTATGAGTTATTTGGGTGGAATAAACCTGTATTTAATAAAATATCTACATCTAGAGCATTAACATTTTCATGGTTAAACCCTAATAAAAAATACGATTTAGATACCAATACAAATGGTGAGCACCGTGCGTTTGTGGTAACTGGTGGTTATGAAGAGGTATTTCCTTTAGATATTTATCCAATGCAAATTTTAAAAGCTTGTATGTATAAAGATTTAGATGAAATGGAGGCTTTAGGAATGTACGAAGTTGCACCTGAAGATTTCGCATTAACCGAATTTGTATGCGTATCAAAACAACCGCATCAAGAGATTATTAGAAAAGGATTAGATGTAATGCTTAAAGAAATAGGATAATGAGTTTAAAAAATAGATTGCATGTCTTAAAAAGAAAGTATAGAGGCTCTAAAATGGCGCCTGCGTTTAACGCAATTCATACTTTTTTATACTTGCCAAATGAGACCACACATAATGGTACTCATATTAAAGCTGCCGATGACTTGAAACGTACCATGAACACCGTTATTATGGCAATGGTACCGTGTTTAATTTTCGGAATGTTTAATGCAGGATATCAACATAACTTAGCGGTTGGTGATATTCAAGCAGTAACTTCAGGTTTCTTTAGTTCAGAATTTTGGACTTTAGATAATTTCTTTATTGGCTTCTGGAAAATAATTCCATTGGTTATTGTTTCTTACGGTGTAGGTTTAGGGATAGAGTTTTTATTCGCTATCATAAAAAAACACGAGGTTGAAGAAGGATATCTTGTAACAGGTATGTTAGTGCCATTAATTGTGCCAGTTGATATTCCACTATGGATGTTGGCAGTAGCTGTAGCTTTTGGTGTTGTAATAGGAAAAGAAGTTTTTGGTGGTACAGGAATGAATATTCTAAATCCGGCACTTACAATCAGAGCATTTTTATTCTTTGCATATCCAACATGGATGTCTGGAGATAAAGTTTGGGTTGAAGGTGCTGTACAAAGAACCAAAGATATAGCTGCAGGTGCAAATCTAGATGCTATTTCTGGCGAAACCATTTTAGGAACATTAGCACAAGGAAAACACGTTGCCTATTCAACATGGGATATGTTCTTAGGATTTATTCCTGGATCGGTTGGTGAAACCTCTACACTTTTAATCATATTAGGAGGCTTATTTTTAATATTCACCAAAATAGGAAGCTGGAGAATTATGTTGTCTTCTGCATTAGGAGCAATAGCAATGGGGTTAATATTTAACCAAATAGTTGATGCAGGTGTTATTACAGAAACTAGCAAATTTTACGGTTTAATGAGCACACCGTTTTGGGAACACCTAATTATTGGTGGTTTTGCTTTCGGTACTGTATTTATGGCTACCGATCCTGTAACCGCATCACAAACAAACAAAGGAAAATGGATTTACGGGTTTTTTGTAGGATTCATTTCTATTTTAATACGTGTATTTAATCCAGCATACCCAGAAGGTGTTATGTTAGCAATTTTATTAATGAATGTGTTTGCACCAACTATAGACCATTATGTGGTTCAAGGAAATGTGAAACAACGAATGAAACGTTTAAAAGCTAAAACTGCATAACCATGGAAAGTAGAACAGATAAAAATTCATATACAATACTATTTGCAGTTGCAATGGTGATAATTGTAGGAGCTTTATTAGCATTTACAGCGTCTTCATTAAAACCAAAAATTTCAGAAAACCAACGTATAGAAAAACAACAAAATATTCTATATGCTATGGGTGTAAATAATAATGATGAAAGTAGTGCGTCCTTCGTATCTACACAGGAAGCTGCAAGTTTATTTTCAAAATACATCAAAAAACAAATAGTTATTGATGGAGCAAACGTAACAGAAGATGATGAAGCTTATTTAATAGATGTTAAAAAAGAACAAGCTAAAGCAAAATCTGGAGGCGTTAGAAAATTACCTTTATTTATAGGTGAAAAAGACGGAAAAACATTTTATGTAGCACCAATTTACGGTAAAGGACTTTGGGATGCTATTTGGGGTTATGTATCTTTAGATGAAAATATGGTTATTCAAGGTGCTTATTTTGATCATAAAGGTGAAACACCTGGTTTAGGTGCAAACATAAAAGAACGTTTCTTTATGGACGATTTTATTGGCGAACATTTATTAGATGCTACAGGAAACTTTAAAGGTATAACCGTAGCTAAAGGAAATGCTGATCCAGTAAATGAAGATAAAACAGATAATGAGGTTGATGCCATTGCTGGTGCTACCATTACAGGAAATGGTGTTTCAGCAATGATTAAAGACGATTTGAAACTTTATAAACCTTATTTTGATAATTTAAAAAACAATTAATATTATGGGAATTTTATCAAAAAAAGACGCTAAGTTAATCTTAGACCCATTAGCAGATAACAACCCAATTACTATTCAAGTATTAGGTATTTGTTCTGCTTTGGCTATTACTGCACAATTAAAAGCGGCAATAGTAATGGCTGTTTCTGTAACAGCAGTAGTTGCCATAGGAAACTTAATTGTTTCATTAATGCGAAATATTATCCCTTCTAAAATTAGAATTATTGCGCAACTTGTTATTGTTGCAGCTTTAGTTATTATAGTAGACCAAGTGCTTAAAGCATATTCATATGAATTAAGTAAAACACTTTCAGTATTTGTGGGATTAATTATTACTAACTGTATCATCATGGGGCGTTTTGAAGCCTTTGCACTTGCAAATGGACCTTGGCGTTCATTTTTAGATGGTATTGGTAACGGTGCAGGTTATGGCTTAATACTTATTATAGTAGGTTTCTTTAGAGAATTATTAGGTTCAGGAAGCTTATTAGGTTTTAAAGTTTTAGGAGATCCAATTGAAAAAACAGGATTGTACGCTTTGGGTTATGAAAATAACGGATTTATGTTATTATCTCCTATGGCATTAATTGTTGTAGGTATTATAATCTGGGTACAACGTTCAAGAAACAAAGCATTAATAGAAGATTAATCAGTACACAGTTTACAGTTGCAGTAAACAGTAATTACTGTAAACTGAAACTGAAACTGAAAACTTAAAAGAATATGGAACATTTAGAATTGTTTTTAAAATCGATTTTTATAGATAACATGGTATTTGCTACATTCCTTGGGATGTGTTCTTACCTAGCCGTATCTAAAAAAGTAAACACCGCAGTGGGTTTAGGTGCTGCAGTAATATTTGTAATGTTTATTACGGTACCTTTAAACTGGTTACTAGATCATTATTTATTGCAACCTGGTGCTTTAGCATGGTTAGGTGCTGAATATGCAGAATACGATTTAAGTTTCTTATCATTCATCATGTTTATTGCAACTATTGCAACCATGGTACAATTGGTAGAAATAGTAGTTGAAAAATTTTCACCTTCATTATATAACTCACTAGGTATATTTTTACCACTTATTGCAGTAAACTGTGCTATTTTAGGAGGTTCGTTATTTATGCAATCACGTGAAATTCCAACTTTAGGATTAGCTACCGTTTATGGTGTGGGTTCTGGTATTGGTTGGTTTTTAGCAATTTTAGCTATTGCTGCCATTCGTGAAAAAATTAGATATTCAAATGTACCACCAGCCTTAAGAGGTTTAGGTATAACATTTATTATAACAGGTTTAATGGCTATTGGGTTTATGAGTTTTGGAGGTATGTTAACAGGTGGTGATGATGCTGGAAAAAAAGAAACTAAAACAGCCACTGTTGATAAAACAGACAAAGAAGATAAAGTGTTAGCTAACAACATAAAAGACAATAAGTAACATGATTTTAGCCGTAGGAACATTAGGAACAGTAATTGCAACCGTAACAGCCTTTTTAATAATTACATTGTTATTAGTTGCATTATTATTAGTTGTAAAGCAAAAATTATCACCATCAGGTCCTGTAAAGATTACCATTAATGGTGAAAAAGTAATTGAAGTTGCTTCAGGTGGTAGCTTACTATCAACTTTAGGTAACCAAAAAATATTCTTACCATCTGCTTGTGGTGGTGGTGGAACATGTATTCAATGTGAATGTCATGTGAATTCTGGTGGTGGTGAAGCATTACCAACTGAAACACCTCATTTCACTCGTAAAGAGTTACAACATGGTGCGCGTTTAGCATGTCAAGTTAAAGTAAAACAAGACATGAATATCACTATTCCAGAAGAAGTTTTTGGTATTAAAAAGTGGGAAGCTGTTGTTGTTAGAAATTATAACGTTGCATCATTTATTAAAGAGTTCGTAGTTGAAATCCCTGAAGATATGGGTTACAAAGCAGGAGGTTATATTCAAATAGAAATTCCGCCGTGTGAAGTAAAATATTCAGATATGGATATTACAGCGCATCCTGAAGAACATGAAACTCCAGACAAATTTAAAGCTGAATGGGATAAGTTTGGTTTATGGAGTTTAACCATGAAAAATGCTGAAACTGTTGAGCGTGCCTATTCTATGGCATCTTACCCAGCTGAAGGGCGTGAAATTATGCTAAACGTACGTATAGCAACACCACCTTGGGATAGAAATAAAAATGGTTGGATGGATGTAAATCCAGGTGTAGCATCATCATATATTTTCAATCAGAAAAAAGGAGATAAAGTAACTATATCAGGTCCTTATGGTGAGTTCTTTATTAACGAATCAGATTCTGAAATGCTTTATGTTGGTGGTGGAGCAGGTATGGCGCCAATGCGTTCGCACTTATACCACTTATTCAAAACCTTAAAAACCGGAAGAAAAGTAACGTATTGGTATGGAGGTCGTTCTAAACGTGAGTTGTTCTATTTAGATCATTTTAAACAATTAGAAGATAGTTTCCCTAACTTTAAATTCTATTTAGCATTATCAGAACCTTTACCAGAAGATAATTGGAAAGTAAAAGCTGATATCGATTCACCTGGTGATGGGTTTGTAGGTTTCATTCACAATTGTGTAATTGATAATTATTTAAGCAAACACGAATCGCCTGAAGATATAGAATTATATTTCTGTGGACCACCATTAATGAATAAAGCTGTTCAAAAAATGGGTGAAGATTTTGGAATTCCAGACGAGAACATTCGTTTTGATGACTTTGGAGGATAAGCCTAAAGTTAAATATAAAAAAAACCGGTACGAAAGTATCGGTTTTTTTTATGCTATTAATTCTTTTGTTTGATGTGTTGCCTTTTCGTTTTTATACTCAAATAATTTTGTGTAATCCATAATATTTGGAATGTTATCAAGATTACATAAATAGGTTATAACAGCAGTGAGTCCTTCAAATAATAGATCTTTATCTGTAGATTTTTTAGGTTTTTTATTTTTATGATGAAGTGGAAGTTTATAACCACAAGCTTTTAAAAAGGTAGCTTCAATTTCTAGTAGTTCTAATGGTGTATAGCCATTAAACTTTCTGCCAAATGCTTGGTGAAGGTTTCCAATATAATTTAATTTTAAAGCACCATGTTCATCAGATAGATGTTTCCAACTATCAGTATTGTCTAAAATATTTCCAACAGCACATTGTTTGCAGCATTCAGGATGTAATTCATTATTATAAAAGGCTCTGTATAGCTTTTTAATAGCATAATCTAGTCTTTGAGAAGTTTTCATCATTCAATAAATTTATTTCTAAGTTATTAAAAACTAGTTGCTTTTCCAATAAAAATTAGAACACTATACCAATAACAAATTGAAACATAAGTATTAATAAACCGGCAGAAATTAAGTTTATAATAATGCCAACACGAGCCATTTGACTTACTTTTATGTAACCACTTGCAAATACAATGGCGTTAGGTGGTGTTGCCATTGGTAACATAAAGGCACAACTGCTAGCGATGGTAACAGGTATTAAAAGGTGTAAAACAGGCACATTTAAACCTATAGCTATACCAGCAACTACTGGTGCCAAAACAGCCGTTAGTGCTACATTACTCATTAATTCGGTCATAAATAGCATTAATACAATTAGAAGTGATGCTGTAACAAAAACACTTATGTTACTTTTTGATATTTGTTCGGCAATTAAATTTACAATACCACTTTCAGACATGCCGTTTGCCAATGCTAAACCGCCTCCAAACAAAATTAATATTCCCCAAGCTAGTTTTTGAGTATCATTCCATTCTAATATAAAATCGCCTTTTTTTAAATTAAATGGAATAACGAATAATGCCAAGGCTCCAAAAATACTAATCATAGTATCTGATAATTCTAAATTAGGTATAAGAGAATTTATTAAACTTCTAAAAATCCAAAGAAATACAACAACACTAAATATTATTAAAACCTGTTTTTCCTTTGGAGACATCTTTCCTAGTTTTTTTAGTTCAGAATCTATTACATCTTTTGAGGCATTAAATTTAATACCAGAGTTAGGAAAAAACCATTTCACCATAATAAAATAAATGGTAGCAATTAGTATGATTGAAAAAGGTAACCCTACTAACATCCATTTAAAAAATGACACTTCAATATGGTATTCTTTTTCTAACAAGCCAATTAAAATTGAATTAGGCGGTGTGCCAATTACGGTTGCAATACCACCAGCATTAGCGGCAAAGGCAATACCAAGCATAACGCTAATGGCAAAATTTTGATCGCTTTTTGTGTAGCCATCAGCATCGTCAATAAGTAATTGTATAACCGACATAGCAATAGGAAGCATAAAAACGGTACAAGCTGTATTACTTATCCACATACTCATAAAACCAGTAGCAATCATAAAACCAAGTACAACTTTATTAGGAGTAGTACCTGTTTTTTTTATAATACTTAAAGCAATACGTTTGTGTAAATTCACTTTTTCTAGAGCTAGTGCTAAAACAAAGCCACCAAAAAATAGGAATACAATAGAACTTCCATAATTAGCACCAACAGCATCAATAGGCATAACTTTAAAAAGCGGAAATAATATTAAAGGAAGTAAAGCCGTAACCGATATAGAAACAGCTTCTGTAATCCACCAAAAAACCATCCATAATGCTGTAGCAATAACGGTATCCGCTTTGTTTGAAATAATATCGAAAGGTAATAGTTGAACAATAATGAATAAAAGTGGTCCTAAAAGAAGACCTATTATTTTTGAGGTTGGTTGTTTACTCATTTAAGTTTAAAATTGGTTTAGAATTTTTAAAGTTAAACAAATCTTACCTTCATTTAAGTATTCAACAATTAATTTATGCTTTAAATTTAGCTATTATTGTATTTTTGCAGCATGAGTAAAGCACTTACAGAACAAGAACTTCATAATTTAGCAATGAACCATGTTGGTAAAGATTTGGAACAACGTGGTTTTGAGTTTATTGCGATAAATAGTAAATTAAAAAAGCATCCTCAGTTTGTTTGTATGGATAAAAACAAACAGTACTATTTTGTAATTGTTAGAGCTGTTATTTTACCCGATAACCCTAATAATTATGACGTTATTTGGATGGAAACATTTAAAAAGCATGCCAGAGAAAATAATGCTAAAGTGCTTTATGCAGGTGTTGGTATTGGTAATATTGCTGGTGAAAAAGAGCCAATTTATTTAAATCAAGATTACTTGATGGAATATAATGGTATACAAGTTTTAGAAACTAATTTGAATTAATATGAAGCAAATTGCGTTATTTTTAACTTTTCTGGCATTTGTTTCTTGCAATAAAGAACAAGAAAACACCAAACTTACAGGTTTTGTTTTTGGTACTAGTTATTCTATAATTTACAATTCAGAAATTAATTATCAAGCACAATTTGATAGTTTGTTTTATGTTATAAATAAATCGATGTCAACTTATCAACCAAATTCAGATATATCTAAATTAAATAGAAATGAAGATAGTTTGGTAGATGCACATTTTATAAAAGTTTTTGAAGCTTCAAAAGAAATTTATAGCCTAACAGAAGGTGTTTTTGATCCTACAATTGGAGCCGTTGTAAATGCATGGGATTTTGGTCCAGAAGGAAAAATAATCAATTTAGATAGATTAAAAATTGATAGTTTAATGCTGTCGGTTGGTTTAGATAAAGTTAAACGCATCGATAATAAAATTATAAAACCTAAAGGCACTTTTTTAGATTTTAACGCTATAGCAAAAGGTTATGGTGTTGATGTTATTGGTGAGTTTTTAGAAAGTAAAAACATTAAAAACTATTTGGTTGAAATAGGTGGTGAAATACGAGCTAGAGGTCAAAATCTAGAAAAAAAATCACCTTGGAAAGTAGGTATAGAAATGCCTCATTTTGATGAAGAACAGTCAATTTTAGAAGCTATTGAAATACGTGATGAAGCTATGGCTACATCGGGCACTTATAGAAAGTTTAAAGTTGATAGTTTAGGTAATAGGTATGCACACATTATTGATACCAAAACGGGTTATCCTAGTAAAACCAATTTGCTAAGTATATCTGTAATTGCAGAAAATTGTATGATTGCCGATGCCTATGCAACTACTTTTAAAGCCATGGGTATTGAAAACGTAAAAACCTATTTAAAATCGCATCCAGAACTTAAAGTTTTTTTAATTTTTGAAAATGATAAAAAGGAATTAGAAACTATGAATTTAAACGGTTTCCCTGAAAAAGAATAGCGTTTTTTTTATATGGTTAGTGTGACTATTCAATAAACACAGTGTCATAAAGATGCTATTAATCAATAAAAAAGTTGGAGAGATTTATATATCAATTTAGCTTTTTTTGTTTATTATATTTTATAAACCACAGGAATAAGTTCTCCTTTAGCTAAACAGAATTTTTTTATAGCTTCCTCAGAAAGTGTCGCGGTATAATCAACAGCATCAACTTTAAAACCAATACTTCTTAATTTATCAAAATAATCACGTCCGTAAACACGAACATGGTCGTATTGTCCAAATACTTTAGCGCGTTCTTTTTTATTGGTTATAGTATTGTCTTCAAAGGTTGTTGCTCTATTTAAATCTTGCGGAATTTGAAAAATACCCATGCCGCCAACTTTCATTACTCTGTACAATTCTTGCATGGCTTTAGTGTCGTTTGGAATGTGCTCTAAAACATGATTGCAAAGAATTATGTCATAGGTATTATCTTTAAACGGAAGGTTGCAAATATCAGCTTTAACATCTGCAATAGGCGACAGCAAATCGGTTGTTGTATAATCTAAATTTTTTAAATTTTTGAAACGTTTTAAAAAGCATTGTTCAGGAGCAAAATGCAATACTTTTAAATTTTCAGAAAAGAACTTTGTTTCATTTTTTAAATATAACCAAAGCAATCTGTGACGTTCTAAACTTAAAGTTGAAGGCGAAAGTACATTGTTACGTTGTTTGCCATAGCCATAGGGTAAAAAACTTTTAAAGTTCTTGCCATCAATTGGATCGGTAAAATTTGTTCCTTTTAAAAAGAAAGCTAAAATAGGGCGAATAGCATAACTTAACCTAATAAGTAGCGGTCTAGGTACAAGGTTTAAAATTAATTTGAATAGTTTTTTCAATTGATTTAAACTTCTGCTTTTATAGGTGTACTTATTAAACTAGCTATACTATCCCAAAGGGAAAGTCTGTAACGTAACGCTTCTTTGGCAATGGCTAGAGTTTCTTCCCATTTGGTAGTATCGGTTCCGCAAAGTGCTTCAATCATTTTTAATGATAAAGGACCATGTTCATCACCATCTAATTCAATATGTCTTTTCAAATAGTAAGTTAATTTGCTATAAGAATTATCACTTGTTTTCGATTGGTTTATTATTTGAAAAAACATATCTGGAATCACATCTTCTCGTCCAAAAGTGAATGCTGAAGCTATAGCATGTGCTTTGTTAGTGTTTATAACATTAAAAGTAAATTGAATAAATTTTAATGTTTCAGGATGCAGGTTAACTTTTAAAGCGGCTTCATGTATAGAAAAGCCTGTTTGAATATAATTTATAAAATGTTGAATTTGGGTTGTGTCTGCATTTATTTGCTTCATGGCATCTAAATACATTTCAAAGTGGCTTTTTGGTTCGCCTAACTCATTAACATCACTTTCTTCACCTAAAACAATTTCATTTATAAAGCGTGCTGTTGATGGGTTTGCAACAGGCGTCCAAGGTAGAGAAGTAGTTGTTAAATGATTTTGAAGTGCTTTTAAAAGCGACATAAAATCCCATACAGCAAATACATGTTGCTTCATAAAGATTTTGATATCGTCAATAGATTGTAAAGCGCTATATAACTTATGGTTGTTGAGTTTGGTTCTTAAAGGTTCAAGTTCCTTTTCAATAAGCGTGATAGTATTCATTGAGATTATAGAACTAGTGATTTTTGTCTAAATTCATCTTCTTCATTTGAAGTAATTCCTAGTGCTTCATAAATATAGGCAAAGGTTGAAAGTAATTCTGGTTTACCATTTACAATGGCTACATCGTGCTCAAAATGTGCCGATGGTTTATTGTCTAAAGTTGTAATAGTCCATCCATCATTATGTTGTTTTATCCGATGTGTGCCCATATTTATCATGGGTTCAATGGCAACTACCATACCTTCAACAAATTTTTTGCCTCTACCACGTTTTCCGTAATTTGGCATTTCTGGGTCTTCGTGCATTTTTTTGCCTAAACCATGACCAACTAATTCACGTACTACACCATAACCATGGTCTTCGCAATATTTTTGAATAGCAAAACCAACATCACCAACGCGGTTATTTAGCTTAAATTCACGAATACCAACATATAATGATTCTTTGGTTACTTGAAGTAGTTTTTCAGTTTCGGGTGCAATGTTACCAACAGGAAAGGTGTATGCATGATCGCCATAAAAACCATTTTTTAAAGCGCCACAATCTATTGAAATTATATCGCCTTCTACCAAAGGTGTGCTATTTGGGATGCCATGTACTACTTGCGTATTAGGACTCATGCATAGGGTGTTAGGAAAACCATACAACCCTAAAAACCCAGGAATAGCACTGTGGTCTCGTATACAAGTCTCAGCAATTTTATCTAATTCTAAAGTTGTTACGCCTGGTTTTATAGCTTTTGCTACTTCGCCTAATGTTTTTGAGACTATTAAGGCGCTTTCGCGCATTAATTCAATCTCTTCTTTTGTTTTTACTACAATCATACTTAAAAAATATTGGCAAAGATACTTAAAATGTAAGTATTAGCTTTTTGTTATGAGGAATGATTTTTTTTTGGAACGTGTTATTTGAAGAAATTAAAAATACTTTTCTTTTTTTCTGGAATAGGAGGATTGGTATTGGTAAGTAGTTGATAAATTTCTCCCCAACCTAAAAAACCGCCAACATTTCTATCATCAATAAATAAATCGGCATGTATTTTTCTGCTTATTTCGTTATTGAAAGTTTCTTCTGGAAAGCTTTTGTTTACAGCATAAAAATGAATGCCGTTTTCTTCACAAAAACGAACAGCATCGTCTAATTTTGAACCATTTCTGTAAGTCCATAATATTAAACGATGCCCTTTTTCTTGAAGTTTTTTTAGCGTTTCAAAAGCAAACATCATTGGTTTACCTATTTGTGGATAGGCATCTTCAACAATAGTACCATCAAAATCAACAGCAATTATTAAGTGTTCGGTAAATTTCATTTAAATTATATAGACTTGAGTTTACTGCAAAAGTACAATAATTTATTTTCTGAATACTTAAATCTATACTAAAGCGTGTCGGGTCATGGCAGCAGGTTGTTCAACACCAATTAACTTTAAAATTGTTGGTGCAACATCACCTAAAACGCCATCTTTAATGGATTTTAATTCGTTGTCAATTAAAATTACAGGTACAGGGTTTGTAGTATGAGCTGTATTTGGTGTTCCATCTGGGTTTATCATGGTTTCACAGTTTCCGTGGTCGGCAATAAGTATGGTTGTGTAGCCATTTTCTAGTGCAGTAGTTACTACATCTTTAACGCAAACATCAACCGCTTCACAGGCTTTTATAGCAGCTTCCATTACGCCTGTATGCCCAACCATATCACCATTAGCAAAATTTAAGCATACAAAATCTACGTCGCCTTTTTGCAATTCAGGAATCAAAGCATCACGTAGTTCAAAAGCGCTCATTTCAGGTTGTAAATCGTAAGTAGCTACTTTTGGAGAGTTACGTAAAATACGGGTTTCTCCTTTAAAAGGTTCTTCACGACCACCAGAGAAAAAGAAAGTAACATGTGGATATTTTTCAGTTTCCGCAATACGAATTTGCGTTTTGTTATTGTTTTCTAAAACTTCACCTAAGGTTTCGGTTAAATTATCTTTATTGAAAATAACATTAACGTTTTTGTAGGTGTCATCATAATTTGTAAGTGTTACATAATGCAAATTCAATTTGTGCATGTTTTGCTCATGAAAATCGGTTTGCGATAAAGCTTCTGTTAACTCACGCCCTCTATCGGTTCTAAAATTGAAGAAAATAATAACATCATCTTCCTTTATTTTTGCTACTGGAATTCCTGCATTATCAACCATAATAATTGGTTTGATAAACTCATCTGTAACATCATTTTCATAATTATTTTGAACTGTTTTTGTAACATTTGTAGATTTTTCACCCACACTATTTACCAAAGCATCATAAGCCAACTTAACGCGTTCCCAACGTTTATCTCTATCCATAGCATAATAACGCCCGGTTACTGTTGCTAGTTTTGTGTTTGTGTTTTCAATATGCTCTTCTAAAGAAGTTAAAAAACCAAAACCAGATTTTGGATCTACATCGCGCCCATCGGTAAATGCATGAACGTAGGTGTTTTTTAGGCCAAAATCGTTGGCAGCATCAATTAATCCGAATAAATGATTGATGTGCGAGTGCACACCACCATCACTTAATAAGCCTAAGAAATGAACATCTTTGTTATTTGTTTTAGCATAATTAAAAGCATCAACCAAAACTTTCTCGGTATTTAGGGTTTTGTTTTCAACTGCCAAATTTACCTTAACTAAATCTTGGTATACAATTCTACCAGCACCTAAATTCATATGTCCAACTTCACTATTACCCATTTGTCCTTCTGGTAAACCTACGTGTAAACCATCAGTTCTTAAAGTGGCATAAGGATATTTTTTATACAAAGAATCTATAAAAGGTGTATTAGCATTGTCGATGGCAGAAACTTTTGGGTCAGGAGAATTTCCCCAACCATCAAGAATCATTAAGATAACTTTTTTGTTCATTTTTTTTAACATTTTTAACAGAAATCAAATATACTGAAGTTTGGATTAATACGATTGAAAATCTGTTTGAAAAACCGTTGAATGTATTGATTTTTATAAGAAGTTTAAAAAACAGTGAATCCGTTAAAAATTTGTGAATTAAACGTTAATAATGTGTTATAAATTATTTTTTGTGTAACAATTTGAAATTTTTGTCGTCTCTTTAGTATATCAAAAAACGAATTATTAATCAAATCAAAAATCTTTCATCATGAAAAAAACAATCATTTTTTCCGCAATCGCGTTATGTTTCTCTATGGGAACTATTAATGCAAAAACAGCCAACTTTAACGTTAAAAACCACAACGTAGTAAAAGTATTTAAAGTAAATTCATTTTGTGTTTCTATTGCTAAGGGCGATATTGAAACTGTAATAAAACTAATCTCTTTAGGTGAAGATGTAAATCAAAAATCTGAAGGAATGACGCCAGCAATGTATGCAGCTAAATACAACAGAACAGAAATTTTAGAACTTCTAATTGCAAGAGGTGCCGATTTAAAAGCAAAATCTGACAAAAAGATGACAGCCGCAGATTATGCTAAACTACACGGTGCTACAGATGCCCATGCAATTATTGAAGAAACATTAACAAAAAAGTAATTAGAAATATCTATAATTATTTTGAGCTAGTCACTCTTAAAAACCCTGAATTTCAGGGTTTTTTTATGTAAATATTTTAGGTGTATTTATAAGGCTTTATACATAATATAATGCAAACCTATATCTTTAATATTAAAAGGGTTTCCTATTTTGTTGTAACCATTTTTTTTATAAAAATTAGAAGCTTTTTCTCTGGCATTGCACCAAATAATTTTAATGTTTTTGTCTTTTAATAAACGTTCACCGTAAGTTAAAACCATAGCACCTATGCCTAAACCTTGATAATCATCTAAAACGGCCATACCTCTAAGCTGGTATTGTGAAGTTTCAGGTATTAAGTTTTGATTGTTTTTAAAAAAAGAACATACACCAATAAGCTTGTTTTCTTTAAATATGCCTAAATGAAATGTTGTTTCAAAATCGTCACCATCAAATACACAAGATTCTATTGGTTTTTCTTTTCTTAAAACAGGATGTCTAACTGTATAAGCTTCAGATGGTAAAATATATTTTATATGATAATTCAAAATGTTAGTCATATTTAATGATGCGTTTCAAACATAGTCAAATTTATTTTTTGATTAAAGAAACCTATTAAAATTATTTATCTTCACAAAAAAAAGTGATTATGTCTTTTACATTTAAAATAATTGAAAAAGAAGCCATAACTAGCGTTGTTTCTTTGGTAGAAAAACTTAACGATTTTAAAATTAGTTTAGAAGTTTTAAATAAGCGATTTGCAGAAATGATTACCCAAAACTATGAATGTGCAGGTATTTATGATGGTGAAAAATTAATAGGTGTTTGTGGATTATGGTTTTGTACTAGGCATTATTCGGGTAGAAGTATGGAAGCAGACCATGTTTTTATAGATGAAACATACCGAGGTAAGGGTTTGGGTAAGCAATTTTTTGAATGGATTTATAACTATGCTCAAGAAAAAAAGTGTGATGCGGTTGAGCTAAATACTTATGTTTCAAACCATGAGTCGCATAAATTTTACTACAACGAAGGTTTTAAAATTTTAGGTTTTCATTTTTTAAAAAAGTTATAGTTTTTATTGTAGTATAATAAACCGTTTTTATATATTTGCCATGGAATTGCGGGAGTAGCTCAGTTGGTAGAGCGTCAGCCTTCCAAGCTGAATGTCGCCGGTTCGAACCCGGTCTCCCGCTCAAAAAAGCTTCATAGAAATATGAAGCTTTTTTATTTTAAAAAGTTTAGTTCTGTGCCTGTTTCAACTTCATAAGGCGCTTTGTTATATTCGAAAATGCGTGCGGTTAATGTGCCTTTTAGAATTATGGAGTTTTCATTTACCTGCAGCCAACTACCTTCGCGCAAACCTATTACAGGAGGTGTGTTGTAATGATGGAATTCGTTTATTCTAGTTTCACGTGTTTCACCCATATGTGTACTATTTGTATCAGGGTCTAAGTAATGTGGATTGATATTAAATGGCACAAAAGCAAGCGCATTAAAACTTGGCGGATATACTATAGGCATATCATTTGTGGTTTTTATGGTAAGTCCACAAATATTACTTCCTGCGCTAGTTCCCAAGTACGGTGTGCCGTTTTTTACTGCGGTTTGGAGTGCTTCAATAAGGTTGTTTTTATATAATTGATAGGTTAAAACAAAGGTATTGCCGCCACCTGTAAATATGGCTTCAGCATTTTGTATGGCTTCAATTGGGTTTTCAAATTCGTGTATTCCTTTTACATTTTTATTAATTTTCGCAAAAGCTTCAGCTACTTTTGTGGTGTATTCAGTATGCGATATACCACTTGGTCTGGCATACGGAATAAATAAAATGGTATTAGCGTTTTTAAAAAAAATAGCTATTTCATCTAAAATATAATCTAAATATCCACTGCCATGTAATGTAGATGTGCTAGCAATTATAATGTTTTTCATATGTGTTTTTATTAGGTAAAATTAACCAATTACAGGTTTTAACAAAAGTTTAAAATAGTTTTTCATTTTATTTAAGAGTTTGTGTGCGTTATTTATAGAAATTAAACGAAGCCAATTTGAAGCATTTATTACTTTATATTTTATTACTGTTTTCGGTTGGTTCTATGTTAGGGCAAAATATAGAACGTGTTGAAATTAAAGGTGTTATTGTGTCGGAAGTTGGTGATGTTGAGAATGTGGCAATTTACAACACATCATCAAATAAAGGTATTGTTACAAATCAACAAGGCGAATTCAACATAGAAGTAGCCTTAAACGATGTTATTGAAATTACAGCATTGCAATTTAAAACGGTTTCGGTAACGGTTACCAGCAATATAATAAAATCTAAGCTTTTAAAAATATACTTATCCGAACAAATAAACCAATTAGATGCCGTTTTATTAACATCGGGCTTATCTGGAGTCTTAGCTTTAGATGTAAAAAATGCTAAAGAACGACCAGAAATTACTATAGATTTAGGAAATATAGGCGCTATGGAGTTTTTTGAAGAACGTGCTTTTGATAATCAGGTTATTACAGATGCTTTAAACGCTACAGTTAATAAAGGTATGCTATATAATGGTGTGAATTTGGGTGCAATAACTAAATTGTTATTTAAGCCAAAAAAGAAAAATCAAACAAATAATGAAATTATAGATACCAGAAAAAATATTAAATTAATAGATGTTTTTACCAGTAAACACTTAAGTGAAACCTATAATATTCCTTTAGAAGCTGTTGAAGCTTTTGTGGTTTTTGTTGAAGATAATGGGTTAAATCCAGAGCTTTTAAAAGAAGAAAATGAATTTTTGTTAATAGAATTTTTAGTGAAACAAAGCGAGTTATTTTTAAAAACAAAGTATGTTAAAAATTAAATATCTTGTTTTAATAATTGTGCTGCTTGGTGTTGAAATAGCCTTTTCACAATCCATAGAAATTTCAGGAAAAATAGAGAGCAAGGTGGGTGTAGAAAATATACATGTTATCAATAAAACGGCTCAGGTTTTTACAATTACAAACCAAAAAGGTGAGTTTAAAATCTCGGTAAGTTTGAATGATTCATTAACGTTTTCATCAATACAGCACCAAATTAAAACAGTTGTTATAGATAAAAACATGATGTTTTTTAGAACAATTAAAGTAACTTTAGAAGAACAAATTAATGAACTAGATGAAGTTTTAGTTGGTAAAGTGCTTACAGGAAATTTACTTTCAGATATAAAAAACACAAAAGGCGATCCACCAATAAATTTTTACGATGTAGGTATTCCTGGTTACACAGGAAAACCTGCAACCCAAACAGAAAGACGCTTAGATGAGGCCTCAAATTTTAGTCCAAAAGCAGGCGGTTCTTTAGGTGGGGCAGGTGGCTCAATATCTGCGGTAGCTTTAATAAATGCAATTTCAGGAAGAACAAAAATGCTAAAAGCCAGAGTTGCATTGGAAGAACGAGAAGTTTTAATACAAAGTATAATAGGCAGGTTGTCAAAAGATTTTTTTGCTTCCAATCCTTTGGAAGAAGACCTTAAAATGGACTTTTTTTACTTCTGTGCTGATGATGAAAACTTTATTAAATACTGTAAAAACGAAACCGATTTTAAAATATTAATTTTTTTAAGGCATAAGTATAAACAGTACATAGAAAATCGAGAAACAACAAAAAATTAATTGTTTTTTGGAATACTTTTTGAAAAGATTACTTTAGCACTAAATATACAAAAATGAAGTTTTTACAAAATATCATACTGGTTTGTTCGTTGTCTTTTTTCTCATTCACAGCATTACACGATTATTATGTAAGTGTAACACAAATTGACTATTCCAAAGAAAAACAATCTGTACAAATAACCTCAAGAATATTTCTTTCTGATATTGAAAGTGTGTTACGCCAACGATATGATAGGTCCATTTCTTTTGGTGAAGCACTAGAGCCAAAAAACATAGACACTTATATTCAACAATATTTAAGAGAAAAATTAACCATAAAAATTAATGGTGAAAAAGTTAATTTTGTTTTTATAGGAAAAGAATATGATTATGACATTATGAAATGTTATCTTGAAATACCAAAAGTAAAAAGCATAAAATCGTTCGAAATTAGCAATAAAGTTTTGTTTGATATTATTCAAGAACAGCAAAATATCATCAAAACAAACATAAACTCACAACAAAAAAGTGCTATTTTAATACCTGAAAATAGTAGTTTCTTCTCAAAATATAACTAAAAAAAAGTTAATTCATTTTATTATTCGCAATATTCTTTCGTTTTTTGTAAAATTGAATGAACAATTTTTACAAAAAACTGAAATTCTTCTATTATAACATAAAATCAAACAATGATAAAACTAAAGTATTATTTCTTATCAGTCCTTTTTATTTCCGTAGCAACTTTTGCACAAGAAAACACAAACCAAGAGCGTAAACCAGGACATACAAACACTAATAAATTTAGACAAATGTATGACTTACTGGCTACACCAAATATGTTTCGAACAGCGTCTGGAACTCCAGGACCAGCTTATTACCAGCAGCAAGCAGATTATAAAATGGATATTGTTTTAGACGATAAAAATATTAAGCTATCTGGTTTTGAAACAATTACTTATACTAATAATTCTCCAGATAATTTAACCTATTTATGGGTTCAATTAGACCAAAATAAACGTGCAAAAAATTCAAAAAGCCCGCTAATAGAAGAAAGCAATATTTCACAAGTTGCAACTCCAGAAAAATTTGTAAAAGACTATATGCAAGACCCTTTTGATGGTGGTTTTAATATTCAAGAAGTAAAAGATGCTAGTGGCAACCCGCTTAAATACACCATAAACAGTACCATGATGCGTGTAGAGATGCCTAAAGTATTAAAGTCTAAAGAAAATTTTTCATTCTCTATAAAATGGTGGTATAACATAAACGACCATATTACAGATAGAGCACGTTCTGGCTATGAGTTTTTTCCAAAAGATGGTAATAGAGCGTATGTTATAGCACAGTTTTTTCCAAGAATGGCGGTGTATAATGATGTTGAAGGTTGGCAAAACTCTCAATTTTGGGGACGTGATGAATTTGCATTACCTTTTGGTAACTATGAAGTAAATATTACTGTGCCAGCAGATCATATTTTAGATGGTACAGGTGAATTAGTAAATAGAAAAGATGTATTTACTAAAACCATGCTAGAGCGTTTTGAACAAGCTAAACAATCCTATAATAAACCTGTTTTAATTGTAACACAAGCTGAAGCTGAAGTTGCTGAAAAGGGATTTTTAGATAAAACCAAAACATGGAAACTAAAAGCCGAAAACGTTCGCGATTTTGCCTTCACTACTTCAAGAAAATACATTTGGGATATGATGGCTGTAAAAATTGGCGGTAAAGATGTTATGGCAGTTTCATTATACCCAAAAGAAGGAAATCCACTATGGGAAGAATGGTCTACCAGAGTTGTTGCAAGTACTTTAGAGTCGTATTCTAAGATGACTTTCGATTATCCTTATCACAAAGCCATTTCAGTTCATGCTCACAATCAAGGAATGGAATACCCAATGATTTGCTGGAATTATGGTCGTCCAAACGAAGATGGAACATATAGCGATCGTACAAAATACGGTATGATGGGTGTAATTGTTCACGAAGTTGGTCATAACTTTTTTCCAATGATTGTGAATAGTGATGAACGCCAATGGACCTGGATGGATGAAGGCTTAAACACGTTTGTACAATATGTAGCCGAACAAGAGTTTGGTGCAAAATACCCAAATGCTTTATCACCACAAGATAAAACATTTCCGTCCGATCGTGGTCCAGCGCGTATGATTGTACCATATATGGGAGGAAATCAAGATTTTATTGCACCTATTATGAGTAAAGGTCTTAACGTATATCAATTTGGAAATAATGCTTATGGGAAACCAGCTACAGCCTTAAATATTCTTAGAGAAACTGTTATGGGGCATGAGCTGTTCGATTACGCTTTTAAAGAATATTCACACCGCTGGATGTTTAAACACCCAACACCAGAAGATTTTTTTAGAACAATGGAAGATGCATCAGCAATAGATTTAGATTGGTATTGGAGAGGTTGGTTTTACACCACCGATTGGGTTGATATAGGTATAAAAGAAGTGAAAAAATACTATGTATCATCAAAACCAAATCAATACATTAAAGATTATCTAGCAAAAAATAACAGAAGTTTAAAAGATTTAAGACCATTAGTATTTATGGTTGAAGAAGGTAGTGATGAATTTAAAGAAGATCTTAAAAATGGTACACTTTTAGAAAAATCGAAGCCATTAAAAGATTATTTAATGGATAACTTTACCGAAGCAGAGCGTAAAAACATTAAAGAACCTAAATATTTTTACAACATTACATTTAATAAACCAGGCGGACTTGTAATGCCAATCATTGTAAAATACACGTACGCTGATGGAACTACAAAAACAGAAACCTATCCAGCCGAAATTTGGCGATTAAATGATAATGAAGTTACAAAAGCCATAGCTACAGATAAAGAAATTACAAGAATTGATGTAGATCCAGAATTAGAAACGGCAGATATTGATACATCAAATAATACTTGGCCAAAAACAGAAGCCAAAAACGATTTTGAAAAGTTTAAAGAAAAATCAAAAAAATAAAAATAAAAAAGCCAACATAACGTTGGCTTTTTTATTTTTTTTAACGCAACATTTTTAAAAGTATTCCAACAACTTACTATATTTGCAGTGTGATACTACAAACTACATTTTTATTTATCTCTGGTGCCGAAATAGCTTTTATACTATTCATCGTCATTATGGTTTTTGGTGCCGATAAATTGCCTGAAATAGCCCGAGGTTTAGGCAAAGGTATGCGTGTACTTAAAGATGCAACCAATGATATTAAGCACGAAATAACCAAAACCGCCGAGAAAAATGGTATCGACACTAGCATTGTTTCCGATGTAAAAAAAGAACTTGACAGCGTAAAAGATGATTTGGGCGATTTTACAGGCTCTATAAAACGAAACATGTAAATCATTTGGGCGTTACCACAAGTGTAGGCCTTTTACGTTACAATCTTTTTGCCTCATTGCGAAGAAAATCTAAAATTTTCTGTGGCAATCTCTTAATTTAAAGCAACTGCACCTTTTTATGGCAAAAAGGATTTTTACTTCAAATGCGAAACATTCACGATTTCATTAATTCAAAATATAATATAATGCATGAGTAATCCCTAACGCACCCATCAGCAAATAAAAAGCAATTCCAAAAATAAAGTTGTTAGCTATAGTTTCCTGCTAATAGTTAACCCATCTCTAATAGGTAATAAAACCGTTTCAATTCTTGGGTCTTCTTTTAAAAGTGTGTTGTAATCTAAAACCGCTTTGGTTGAAACATCTTTAGGGTCTAAAGGTTCTACCACTTTCCCGTGCCATAATACGTTGTCAGATAAAATAATACCACCAGGATTTAGTTTGTCAATAATTAAATGGAAATAATTAACGTAGTTAGGCTTATCAGCATCAATAAAAATTAAATCGAAAGTTTTATCCAGCTTCGGGATAATATCTAAAGCATCGCCCAAATGCTGGAAAATTTGATGCCCATATGCAGATTTATCAAAATATTTCCGTTGAAAATCTTCCAATTCTTCATTAATATCAATGGTGTGTATTTCACCATCTTTTTGTAAACCTTCAGCTAAACACAAGGTAGCGTAACCAGTAAATGTGCCTAATTCTAATATGGTTTTAGGTTGTTTTAATTTAGAAATCATACTCAAAACACGCCCTTGATACGAACCGCTAAGCATAATAGGCTGCAGTATTTTTTGATAAGTTTCTCGGGTAAGTTGTTGCAACAATTCTGGTTCTGCTTCAGAATGTGCCACTACATAATCGTCTAATTCTTCGGGTAAAAAATGCATAGAAAGTTTTAACTTTAATTTGATAGTTTGTTGTATAGTGTCAGGTCGAGCGCAGTCGATACCTATTTTTAATTTAAAATTCTATTAATCAACTTTTGCTTCGCTGTTTCATCATCACCACAAAGCCATTGTATTACATTATCTTGCCACATGGCATCGCGTTCGATTTCAGAAATGATACGTTGTTCAATTGCCAAATCTAGTATTTTTCCGGGGTAAGACGATTGTTTAGCACTTTCCATTTCGCCTAATGGATATGGATCGTCTAAACCCATTAAAACTTGTTTATAGCCTTGATTTTTAATAAGCAATTGTAAACTTCCAGTATCATGTACCAAGGTGTCAAAAAATATATTTTTATGCCCAACGGCTTTTCTAGGGTGGTGTTTACCTTCAAATAAATCGGGTCTGCCATCAAACCCTTGTATGCGTCTGCCTAAATTTATTTGTGCCAACTGTCCGCCATGTGCAAAACAAGTGCGCATATTTGGGTACTTTTCTTGATAGCCATTTAAAGTTAAAAAATGGTAAGCATCGGCACACTGTGCCAACATCCAAATAAGGTGAAAACGCCATGATGTATTTTCTAACTTTATAAATTTTTCACCATCATAGGGGTGAATTTCAACAGCCAAATTATATTTATTTGCAAGCTCAAAAATAGGCTCATTTTCAACATCAAAAACACAACGCCATGTACCAATTGAATCCATGTAATGGGTTGGTAAACAAAGTAATTGCAAGCCCAAAGTTTCTACGCAGCGTTCAATTTCCCAACAAGCACTGCGCACAAAACCAGGATGCACTACAAAACCACAGGTAAATTTACTCGGGTTGTCATGTTGCATGCGAGCATTAAAATCATTTTGAAACCGTAAAGCTTGCTTCATTTCCTCAACACGCAGCCCATTACCATAAAGTTGCGATAGGTTTAAAACAACTGCATGGTCTATATTGTAACGCGCCATCCATTCCAGTTTTTCATGAAGGAAAAAACTAGAGTCCGTTACCGGTCTGCTCCAATCTTTTTGAAGCATGAATTTACGGTCTTTATCAACCCAAAAAATACCTTTTTCACGCATAAAATCAGGTATTTCTTCAGGATAAGGCAGTAAGTGTGAATGACCATTAATACGAAGTTTACGTGTCATACAAACAGGTTTAAACCTTTTTTGGTGGTTCCATAACGTAGGTGCATTTTGTACACGTTCGTTTTTCTTCATCACCATAAAATTTATCGAAAATTTTAGGCATATCGGTTTCAATATTCCCTAATTTAAACTTCTTTCTATACAGTAAATTATTGCATTTTTCGCAGTACCATTCCAAAGCATCTTTCATCTTTTTTGAGCGCGGATACTCAATAACCAAACCAACGGTATTGGCAACACGTTGTGGCGAATGTGGTACTTTTGCAGGCAATAAATAAATATCACCTTCTTTTATTTGAATGTCTTTTGGCGTTTTGCCATTCATTATTTTTAATATCATATCACCTTCAACCTGATAGAAAAACTCGGGCGTTTCGTTATAATGGTAATCCTTTCTGTTGTTGGGTCCGCCAACTACCATCACAATAAATTCACCATCTTCCCAAACCACTTTGTTGCCAACAGGCGGTTTTAAAAGATGCCGATTTTCTTCAATCCAAGCTTTAAAATTTAAAGGAGAAACTAATTTGCTCATACATGTAATTTTTAGGGCGTGCCCCTATCGGGTCGGGCTTTTATTCATGCTTTATTATTTTAAACTAATGAATTCATGAACATAAATGTTTCGCTATATCTTTTTTGCTTTTAATGGCAAAAAAGGATGTCGCTACAATCCCTCACGCAGAATTAGTATAAAGTTACAAACTTTTTGTTCGACCACCATCAACAGGAACGTTAATTCCGTTTACATAACTAGCGGCTTCACTAGCCAAAAATGTAATAACGTTGGCAGTTTCTTCTGGCTTAGCAAAACGTTTTGCAGGACTGTAATTTTTCATTATTTCAGTCATTTCTTCAATAGTTGTGCCCTCGTGGTTGGCTTTAATCTTAATAATTTCAGCCAAACGTTCGGTATCGGTAAAACCAGGCAGCACATTGTTTACGGTAATGCCAAAAGCACCCAATTCCACCGATAAGGTTTTACTCCAGTTGCCAACGGCGCCTCTAATGGTGTTACTTACACCAAGCCCGGGAATAGGTTCTTTTACAGATGTAGAAATCACGTTAATAATTCTGCCAAAACCAGCTTCTTTCATAAACGGAATGGTTGCTTGTGCCAATACGTGGTTGCACTTTAAGTGCATGGTAAACGCTTGGTCAAATTCATCTAAACTAGCGTTTACAATATCGCCACTTCTGGGGCCGCCTGTATTGTTTACAAGAATATGGAATCCATGGTTTTCATCTATAAACTTGATTATTTTTTCCCGTAAATCTTTTGGGTTTGTAAAATCGGCTACAATAAAATGGTGGTTTTCACTGTTTGGTAATTCAGCTAAAACCTGCTTTAATTTATCTCGGTTTCGGGCAACCAAAGTAACGTTCACACCTTCGTTAGCCAAGGCTATGGCGGTTGCTTTTCCAATGCCTTGTGTGCTTCCGCACACCAAGGCGTTTTTGTTTTTTAGGTTTAAGTTCATAATATGTTAATTAATCTTATGTCCATCCTCTATTAAAAGTGTTTACTCTTATTCTATCCTCTTTTAAAATGTTGGAATATATAAAACCAGGAATTAGCAAAAGACCACCAGCTCCTAAGCTTGTATATAAACCACCATATTTAAGAATGAAAATAGGGAGGTAATATATTAAAATTGGAGTGCCAATTAAAAATACTATTCCTGCATTAATAAATGCAAGTTTAGATTCTTTTGCAAAAATATCATTTACCTTAAAACTATTTTTAATACCACAATTATCACAAATTAAAGTTTTTATCTTTCCTTCGTACATGGCAAATTCAACCCTAGTTTTATGATTAGAACTGAAGCTTATTTCATGTTTACATTTTGAACATTTAGCAAATAGTTTCATAGCTTTATTTCAACCCAGCAATTCTATCATCTTCAAGAATAGCTTCAGTTTCTTTTTTTACTTTTTCTAGGATGATTTTTAAATCGTCTTTTAAATTTAAAGTACCATCGTTAAGCATGTTTAAAATGGCTTTGTCTTGAGCCCTGCCTCGCAACATGGCTTCTTGGTATCCAATGTCTTCATTAAAAGTTACTAAGGAATATTTTGATGAATAATCATTTGGAAATTGTTTCTCCAAAGCCATTTCCAAATTACGTTTTTCCCTAAAAATAGCGTTGTTTACATGGCCTTTCATTTCATGAAAATTATCAATAGCTAAATCAGCAATGGCATTGGTATCTTTTTTTCGTGATGCTTCGTAGGTTTTAAAAACGGTTTCCCAATCGCCTTTATAAGTATCTAAAACCTTATCAAATTCCACGACATCTTCAAAAGACGCATTCATACCTTGCCCATAAAACGGTACAATGGCATGGGCAGCATCACCCATTAAAAGCGTGTTTCCTTTATAATGCCAAGGCGAACATTTTACAGTGCCAAGTGGCGATGTTGGGTTTTTGAAAAAATCGTCTATCACATTTGGCATCAATTCCAAAGCATCTTTAAAATATTTACTAAAGAATTCAATAACACGTTCTTTGGTAGTAAGGTTGTTGAAGTTGTATGCACCATCATCATAACTTAAAAAAAGCGTGACCGTGAAACTGCCATCTAAATTTGGGAGTGCAATAAGCATAAATGAATCTCTTCCCCAAATATGTAATGCATTTTTGTAGGTTTTGTAATCGCCATTTTCGGTAGGTAAAATGCTTAATTCTTTATAACCATGCGTTAAATAATCTTGCGAAAAACTGAATAAGAATTTTTTTCCTAAATAATAGCTTTGGCGCATGATGGAACCAGCGCCATCGGTAGCTATAATAACATCGGCATCTTCTATAAATTCGTTTTTGGTTTCATAATCATGAAAAAGCGCTGTGGTTTTTTCAAAGTTGACCGACTTACATTTTTTATTGAAATAAATAGAAACGTTTTGGTGTTTTTCGGCTTCATATAAAAGTAAAGCGTTTAATGCTCCGCGTGAAATGGAGTTGATATGTTCATGTTTACGACCACTGTAAGGTGCAAAAACGGTATTGCCCTCTATATCGTGAAGCATTCTACCATTCATAGGAATGCATAAAGCTTTTACTTTATCTTCAATGCCAACCAATTTCATGGCTTTGTTGCCTCTATCTGAAAATGCTAAATTTATGGAACGACCAGAATCTAAATTTACTTGACGTAAATCGGGACGTTTTTCGTAAACAGATACATTGTAACCACGTTGCCCCATACGTAGGGCTAGGAGTGAACCGCAAAGTCCCGCGCCAATAATGAGTATGTTTTGTTGTTTATTCATTTAAAATGCTTTTCAACCGTTCTACTAAATAATACACATCTTGAAACGAATTGTATAAGGGCACAGGGGCACAACGAATAACATTGGGTTCGCGCCAATCGGAAATAACGCCTGCATCGGTTAGTTTGTTGTGCAATGATTTATCGGCGTTTTTTACCGCTATTGAAAGTTGGCAACCGCGCTCTTCAAGATTGCTAGGGGTGATGATTTTGATGGTGTCTTCACCTAAATCTTTCAAAAGAAACTCTAAATAGCCCGTTAGTTTTTTTGATTTTTCAATCAATGTATCCATGCCAACTTCATTAAAAATGGCCAAAGACGCTTTTATGGCCGCCATGGATAAAATGGGCGGGTTGCTTAATTGCCAACCTTCGGCTCCTGCAAGCTGGTCGAATTCATCACGCATTTTAAAACGTGTTTCTTTATTATGGCTCCACCAACCTGTAAATCGGTTGAGTTTTTTGTTGTAGGCATGACGCTCATGTACAAAGCAACCTGCAATGCTACCTGGGCCAGCGTTTAAGTATTTGTAGGTGCACCATGCAGCAAAATCGGCACCCGAATTGTGTAAATTTAAAGCAACATTTCCGGCACCATGGGCACAATCAAACCCCACCATGCATCCACGATTGTGTGCTAATTGTGTGATGCGTTTTAAATCGAAATACCGCCCTGTATAATAGTTTACGGCACCAATCATAACCAATGCTATTTCGTTTCCTTGGGTTTCTAAAATAGCTTCTATATCGTTGTAATTGGCTAATTCTTCACCTTTTCGGGGTCTCCAAAGAATCAAGCCTTCTTTGTCATCAAAACCATGATGGCGTAATTGCGATTCTACAGCATATTTATCTGAAGGAAACGCATCGGCTTCCATTAAAATTTTATAGCGTGTTTTGGTTGGTTGGTAAAAAGATACCATTAAAAAATGTAGATTGGCCGTTAAGGTATTCATCACAACCACTTCAATAGGTTTTGCGCCCACCACTTTTGCCATCTGTTCTCCTAAAGATTCATGGTAGTTCAACCACGGGTTTTTTGCATCAAAATGCCCTTCAACACCTAAAGTTGCCCAATCTTCCAGTTCTTGATTTACATAGGCCTTGGTTTGTTTTGGTTGAAGCCCGAGTGAATTTCCAGTCATATAAATACAATCGTAACCATCTTTGTCTTTAGGTATGTGAAATTGATTTCGGTAGGATGATAAAGTGTCTTTTTTATCTTGCTCTAAAGCAAAATCGAGACCTAATTTATAGTTGAGCAAGGCGATTGTTTTTTCGGTTTCCAACAAAAATAAGAATTCTAAACTTAGAAATGAAGTTACGAATAAGACTTAATTTTTAGCTCTGAATTTTGTATATTTAGTAAAATAATTTAGACATGGGCAAGATAAAAGAATATACAAACGGAGAAACAACTGTAGTTTGGTAAGTTGAAAAGTGTATTCATTCGGCTATTTGTGCTAAAGGTTTGCCACAAGTGTTTCAACCTAGGGAACGGCCTTGGATAAAAATAGATGCCGCAAAAACAGATGCTATTATAGAAACTGTAAAGAAATGTCCATCGGGTGTTTTAAGCTTTTATATGAATAATGAAAAAGACAAAACAGCTGAAGTGCTGGAAACCAAGGTTGAGGTATTACAAAATGATCCGTTGTTAGTTTACGGCACTTTACACGTAACCCATAAAGATGGCAGAAAAGAAATTAAAAATAAAACAACGACATTTTGTAGATGTGGTACATCAAACAATAAACCTTATTGTGACGGTACACATACCAAAGAACAATTTATGGGGTAAAAAAAAGCGCTTCAACTAGTAGTGGAAGCGCTTTAGATATATAGAGACGCATAACGCGGAATATTCATTGTTTATATTATATACGTTTTTAGTAATTATTTTGGATGTTGATGTTAAAAAAAAAATCTGAAATTAATTCAAATCAACCTTTATATTGGTAAAATAAAGTTTCCAGTTTTCTTTAGGTTTTTTGTGTTCTAAAGCTAATTTTATACCATTAAAATCTTGATACTTTTCCCAAGTAGTCATCATGGTTGGTTCTGCACTATTACCTCTTCTAAAAACCCATTCTTTAACTATAAAGTTGTCGTCAAAATAAAAATCATAAGCATCACCAGGGGTATAACCACCTTCATTAGGGTATGTTAAGGTAATTTTATAAAGCAGTGTTTTGGTAATGGGTGAATTTTGTTTTATGGGTTCAGAAATTGTAGTTTCTTTATCCCAAACCAATTGATATGGTGCTAAAAGCCAAAATTTATCATTAATAAAACCTTTATCAGCTTTTATAGTTGTGCTATCTACCAATTTTCTATTAAATGAAATTGTATCTTTTTCTGAAATTAAGGTTACATTACCATTTTTAGGCGTCCACATCCATGAACGCTCAAAATGCGTAGAATCTTTATCAACATTAAAAGTAAAAATAATTTGAGAAACGTTTTTCCAATTTTCAAAGCCATTAGCATTTGCAATTTTTTCGGCTATTGAAAGTTGATTTTCCATAACCTTGCTTGCTTCTTTTTGTTTGCAAGAAACACCAACTATTAAAACGATTAGTATGGTTATTGCTTTTTTCATGAGTTGTTATTTTTAGTAAAGATAAAAACAACTTACCTAAATTGATTAAAGTTTAGTGTTTGTCTTTTAATAAATGAGGAAATTTTGCCTTAAACCTGTTTAATCGTGGTATTGAAACATTTTGAATATAACTGTTGTTTGGGTGAAGACGTTCGTAGTTTTGATGATATGCTTCAGCTATCCAAAACTTTTGAAACGGATATATTTCAGCAGCAATTGTAGTATTTAATTTTTTAGCCAATGCATCTTTCTTTTTTATAATGATTTGTTTCTGTTCATCATTTTGGTAAAAAATAATAGAACGGTATTGCGAACCAATATCATTTCCTTGCCCATTTATTTGGGTTGGATTTTGCGAACCAAAATAAACATCAACCAACGTTTCAAAACTCACAATGTTTGGGTTGTAAATAACTTCAACAGCTTCGGCATGTCCTGTTTTACCAGTGTTACTAGCTTCATAGGTTGGATTTTTTGTATGTCCACCAGAATAGCCGCTAATTACTTCATCTACACCATTAACGCTTTCAAAAATAGCTTCAACACACCAAAAGCAGCCACTAGCAAAATAAGCACGGGCTTTTCCATTTTTTATAGGAACTTCAACGGGTTGTGCATTGGTAACAGTTTCTTGGTTTTTGTTTGACTGTGCATTGTTTTGGCAACTAAGTAAAACTGAAAAAATTAAAGCTAGTGTAATAGATTTCATAGAATTTGTGTTTTTCTTTTTACTATAGACGTTTAAAATAGTAAAACCTTAATTTTTTTTGAAAATTTTTATAAAAAAAAAGCCTTCACAATTGTGAAGGCTTTTTAGTTTATGTTTTTGGCTTTTAGTTAAATTTAGCAAATAACTTTTCCATTTTTTCTTTTTGTTCTTCAGCTAATTGCGCATCCACTAAAATACGGCCACTGTGCTCATCAGTAATTACTTTTTTGCGAGCCGCAATTTCTACTTGAATTTGTGGTGGAATTGTAAAGAAAGAACCTCCAGAAGCACCTCTTTCAATTGGCACAACTGCTAAACCGTTTTTTACGTTTTTACGAATTCTGTTGTAAGCAGCAACTAAACGCTCTTCAATTTGCTCTTGATAATCTTGAGATTTTTGAATTAAAGCTTGCTCTTCTTTTTCAGTTTCAGCTAAAATAGCATCTAATTCACCTTTTTTGTGTTTTAAATGATTTTCACGCTCTTTTAAACGCTCTTTAGTTTCAGAAATAACTTCTTTTTTCTGTTCTATTTGCGCTTTAAATTCTTTAATATGTTTTTCGGCTAATTCAATTTCTAATTCTTGAAATTCAACTTCCTTAGTTAACGAATTAAATTCTCTGTTATTTCTAACATTTTTTTGTTGTTCGCTGTATTTTTTCATTAAAGATTTAGATTCTTCAATTTGATTCTTTTTAGAAATGATATCGTTATTGATAACCTCTAAATTTGAAACTAATTTTTCTAATCTTATATTTAAACCAGCAACTTCATCTTCTAAATCGCGAACTTCTAACGGAAGTTCTCCACGTACGTTTCTAATTTCGTCTATACGAGAATCTATAAGTTGTAAATCGTATAACGCTCTTAAACGCTCTTCAACAGTTAATTCTTTACTTTTAGCCATACTTTAAAAATACTTAACAGGATTGGTATTTGTCTTTGATAAAATGATTGCAAAATTAGTAATTTTTTTTGTAAGATAAGCTACTAAAAGATTTTTTGTGAATTGCTCACTTTCATAATGTCCAATATCTGCTAAAAGAATGCTGTTTTCGGCAGTAAAAAAGTCGTGATATTTTAAATCGGAAGTTATAAAAGCATCAGCACCAGTGCTTTTGGCGGCTTCAATAGCAAAACTGCCCGAACCACCTAGTACCGCAATTTTTTTAATTTTTTTATTTAAAAATGATGAATGCCTGATGCATTTTGTATTCATTTTGGTTTTTAAATAGCCTAAAAAGTCTAATTCAGTCATAGATTCTTCTAGTTCGCCAACCATTCCTATGCCAATATTCTGATTTTTATTCTCTAAAGTTATTATTTCATAAGCCACTTCCTCATACGAATGATTTTTAAAAAGTGTTTTAATAACTTGTTGTTCTAAATGCTTTGGAAAGGTGATTGTTATTTTTGTTTCAGCTTCAGTATGTGTTTTACCTTTTTCACCTACGGTTGGATTGCTGTTTTCATTGCCGTTATAGGTTCCAAAGCCTTCTACATTAAAGCTACAATTTGAGTAATTTCCAATACTTCCTGCTCCAGCATCAAATAAAGCAGTTCTTAGTTTTTCGGCTTCATCTTTTGGAACGTATGTGGTTAGTTTTTTTATAGTTTCGCTTTGTGGAATTAAAATATGTTTGTTTTTTAATTGTAATTGATTGCAAATCATATCATTTACACCTTGTAAAGCATTATCTAAAGCTGTGTGAATGCTATAAATAGCAATATCATGTTTTATGGCTTTCATAACTACGCGTTCTACATAGTTTTTGCCAGTTAACTTTTTTAAACCTTTAAAAATAATAGGGTGAAAGCTTACAATTAGGTTGCAGTTTTGTTGTATGGCTTCATCTATAACGGTTTCTAAAGTATCTAAAGTTACCAGAATTCCTGTTATTTGTGCTTGTTTATTGCCAACTAAAAGTCCAACATTATCAAAATCTTCAGCGTAGGCTAAAGGTGCAAGTTCTTCTAAATGGTTAATAACGTCTTGAACAATCATTGTATTTATTTGTTTGTATCAAAGATAAAATATTATACTTTCGTTACGATGAATTTAATTAGAAACATAGCATTTCCTTTTGTACCTGTATATTATGCAGTAAGCAGTTTGCGAAATACCTTGTATGATTTGGGAATAAAAAAATCTACTTCTTACAATTTTCCAATAATTTGTGTTGGAAATTTAAGTGTTGGTGGAACAGGAAAAACACCAATGATTGAGTATTTAATTAATTTATTGAAGGATGATTATAAGGTTGCAACTTTAAGTAGAGGTTATAAACGAAAAACAAAAGGGTTTCAATTGGCCGATGCGTTTTCTAGTGCTGAAAGTTTGGGAGATGAACCCTTCCAATTTTATAATAAGTTTAAAAAAGATGTTTTTGTATCTGTTGATGCTAATAGAACAAATGGTATTGAGCAGTTATTACTACTTGAAAATTCGCCAGAAGTTATTTTGTTAGATGATGCTTTTCAGCATAGAAAAGTAAAAGCAGGTTTAAATATTTTGCTTACTACATATGCTAATCCGTACGTTTCAGATTATGTGTTGCCCACAGGTAATTTACGAGAACCTAGAAGTGGCGCAAAACGTGCTAATATTATTGTTGTTACCAAATGTCCTGAAACGATAAGTGTTATTGAAAAACAATCGTTTTTAGAGAAAATTTCACCAACTAAAAATCAGCATGTTTTTTTTAGTTCTATAAGTTATTCAGAAGATGTTGTTTCAGAAGAAAATAAAAAAAGTATTAATGCTTTAACCAATTTCACATTAGTTACGGGTATTGCAAACGCAAAACCTCTAGTGAATTTTTTAAAGAATAAAAATTTACAATTTGAGCATTTAAACTTTAAAGATCATCATGAGTTTTCAGAACAAGATATTTCAGTTTTAGAAACAAAGGAATTTATTGTAACTACCGAAAAGGATTTTATGCGCTTAAAACAATACAATACTTTAAAAGCTAAATTGTTTTATTTAACAATAACAGTAACAATAGATGATAGCGTTATGTTTGATAGACTAATTAAAACGTTTGTAACAAGTTAACTAGTTGTGGATGTTCCGTTTTTTAAAGCTAATGCATTATAGAGTTTTTTCTCAAACTCTTCTTGTTTAAATGGTTTTGGAATAATATCTGTAAAACCAGCTTCTTCAAATTCGTGCATTTTATCTTCAATAGTTACGGCAGTAAGGGCGAAAATGATTTGCTCTTTATCAAACGATCTCACAATTTTTGTAGCTTCAATACCGCTAATTCCAGGCATGTGAATATCCATTAAAACAATGTCGTAATTGTTAGCTTTAATCATATCAACAGCATCTTCACCATTGTCCACAATATCACATTTTAAAGTCATTTTTGTTAAAATCTTTTTGGTAATCATTTGGTTGATTTTGTTATCTTCAACCACCAAAATTTTAACGTTTTTTAAATCTAAATCTTCGGTATTACCGCTAAAATAAGTTGTTTTAATTTCTTTTGCTTCTTCAATTGAAGTGTATTCTAAAGGAATTTCAAAATAGAAAGTTGTTCCTTTTTCAAGTTCACTTTTCACATAAATTTTTCCTTTTAAAATATCAATTAATCCTTTTACAATTGATAATCCTAAACCTGTACCGCCATATTTTCGATTAATTTGAATAGAGCCTTGAGAAAAACTTTCGAACATGTTGTCTTGTTTTTCTTGGCTAATACCAATACCGTTATCTTCAATTTCAAAACGTAGTGTATAAATTTTATTTACCGCTTCAATTTGGTAAACTCGTATCCAGATGTCTCCATCTTTTGTGAATTTGATAGAATTTCCTACTAAATTTATTAATATTTGAGATATTTTTAATTGATCGGCTATAAAGTTTTCTGGTAAATGTTTATCATATTCAAAATGAAGCTTCACATTATTATCTAAAGCAGAGTTATTTAAAGCTAAAACAATGTTGTTTATTTTCTTTTTTAAGTTAAAAGGTTCGGGTTCTATATCAACTTTATTGGCTTCAATTTTATTAATTTGAAGAATGTCATTTATAAAAGTTAATAGGTAATCGCCCGAAAATTTCAATGATTTTAAATGCTGAATTTGCTCTGGTTTTGGGTTTTCTTCTAGCAACATATTACTTAAACCAGTTACAGCATACAACGGCGTTCTTAATTCGTGTGTAACGGTAGAAAGGAAGTTTGCTTTAGTTTTTGAGGCTAATTCTGCTTTTTCTTTGGCTATAATAAGTTCTCCATTTTTTTTATGAAGCATATTATTTGTTTTAAGCCTAATGTTGTTGTTTTTGTAAAGTGATAAGGTTAATAAAGATAAAATAGTAATTAAGGCAACACTTAAAATGGAAATTAATGTGCTTAAACTATTGTCGTCTTCAGCTTTTTCAAGTTTTTGAAACATTTCGCTATTTTTCTCTAATGCATCGTTTAATTGGTATTGCATTTCTTCATCTTTAGATGAGTTGGCACGTTTTAAACTTGTTAAAGAATCTGAAAGTTGTACATAAGCATTTAAATATGATCTAGAAGATTTATAATCGCCCATAGTATTATAAACGTCACTTATGGTTAGATAACCTTGGTTTAAAATGTTTACAAATTTATTGTTTTTGGCAATTTTGATACCTTCAATAGCGTAGTTTAATGCTTTTTCATTATTGTTTAGTTTAGCGTGTACTAAACTTTGAGAAATTAAGGCATCACTTTCTGTTCTTAGTAAATCTTCTTTTTTTGCAATTGCTAAAGATTGTTCAATAATATCTCTAGCCTTAATGTAGTTTTTTAGATTTATATACGTTTTTGCTTCACATAAAATAACAGTTGCTAAATCGGCATTTAAAGATTCTTCTTCAAATTTTGTAGTTGCAGATTTATAATAATCTAAAGCTTGCGTATAATCTTTTTTGGCAGCATAAACATCGCCTAGTATTTTATATGATTTTCCTAAGTTAGCATTATCGTTTATAAGACGTTGTACTTCAATAGCTTTAGTAAGCGATTTTATAGCTTTGTCATTTTCATCTATTGTAAGTTGAAGTCTGCCTTTTATAGCATAAATAATACCAGTACTTTTTTTATTATCAGACTGTTTCGCTAAATTAAGAGCTTCATCAAGATTTTTTTGAGCCTTATAATAATTAAAATTCTCTAACTCGGTTTGTGCTTGAGAAATGTGATAGTTTATGCTATTTTGAAGCAATTCAGGATCATCGCCAATTGTTTTTTGGGCTGAAACCGTTAGGCTTAAAAGCATTATAACTATATATATGTAGTTTTTAATTTGGGACATTTAAAATAACATTATGGGCAAATATAATTATTTTATCGATAAAACACACTTTTTCTTCGATAAATTACATATTAAGTCAATAATTCTTTTAGAATAGCCTGTTTCGTTATCATACCAGCCTATTATTTTTACCATATTTCCTATTACAGAAGTCATACCAGAATCGAAAATACATGAATGTGTATTACCAACAATATCAATAGAAACAATAGGATCTTCAGTATATTCTATAATGCCTTTGTATTGATTTTCGGCAGCTTCTTTAAAAGCATTGTTTATGGTTTCAATAGAAACGTTCTTTTTTACATTAAACGTAATATCGGTTAACGAGCCATTAATAACTGGTACACGAATACCACAACCGCCAATAACATCGGATAATTCTGGAAAAATTTTTGTTAATGCTTTGGCAGCTCCAGTAGTAGTAGGCACTATGGATTGACTTGCTGCACGCGACCTACGTAAATCTCTGTGCGGTTGGTCGTGTAAACTTTGGTCTGTGGTGTAAGAATGAACCGTTGTAATATAGGCTTGATTAATGCCACAAAGTTTATTTATAACATCAATCATTGGTGCAGCATTGTTTGTAGTACACGATGCGTTGGAAATGATGGTTTCGGTGCCATCAATACTCACGTCGTTTACGCCCAAAACAATGGTTTTTATATCATCATCAAGTGGTGGAACACTTAATATAACACAATTAGCACCATTATCAATATGATTTTGTAAATCTTGTTTGGTTTTAAATTTTCCAGTAGCTTCAATAACAAAATCAACATTAAAAGGCATCCAATTAATGTCTTTTGGGTGTTTGTTATTTAAAAGTGCCACTTTTTTATCATTAACAATAATGTTGGCATTATCGTAGGAAACGGTTCCGTTAAAACCTCCATGAACACTATCATATTTAAGTAAATGGCTTAGTGTTTTTGCATCGGCTAAATCGTTAATAGCAACAATTTGAATGTCTTTATAATCTTGAAGAAGTCTAAAAACACGTCTGCCAATTCTACCAAAACCATTGATAGCTATATTCATCATACCTAATTAATGTGTTTTTGAGCTTTATATGAAGAACGAACTAAAGCACTACTTTCTACATGTCTAAATCCAAGCTCTAAACCTATAGTTTCATATTCCTTAAATTGGTCTGGTGTAATGAATTGCTTAACAGGCAAGTGTTTTTTGCTTGGTTGAAGGTATTGACCAATGGTAACTACATCAACATCATTCGCCTTTAGGTCGTGAAGTGTTTGAATAACTTCGTCTCGAGTTTCACCTAAACCAAGCATAATGCCCGATTTTGTTCGACGTTGACCTTGTTGCTTTAAATATTTTAAAACACCCATACTGCGGTCGTATTGTGCCTGTATACGTACCTCGCGGGTTAAACGTCTAACAGTTTCAATGTTATGCGATACAACTTCTGGTGCTACATCAACAATTCTATCGATATGTTGTTCAATACCTTGAAAATCTGGAATTAAAGTTTCTAAAGTAGTTTCTGGGTTCATTCTGCGTACTGCTTTTACGGTTTCAGCCCACATAATGCTTCCCATATCTTTTAAATCGTCTCTATCAACACTTGTTAAAACAGCGTGTTTGATATTCATTATTTTTATGGAACGCGCTACTTTTTCTGGTTCATCCCAATCTACGCTTTCTGGTCTGCCAGTTTTTACACCACAAAAACCGCAAGAACGTGTACAAACATTTCCTAAAATCATAAACGTTGCTGTACCTTCGCCCCAACATTCACCCATATTTGGGCAACTTCCAGAAGTACAAATGGTGTTAAGTTTGTATTTATCAACTAAACCTCTTAATTCGGTATATTTTTTTCCTGTTGGAAGTTTTACACGAAGCCATTTAGGTTTTCCAACACGTTCTTCGGGTAAAATATTTGAAACAGTTTCTAAATCCATGTCTTTAAAATAAAGCACAAAGATACGAAGTATTCTTTTAAAATTAAGTTATAAAGTTGCTAGATACCAGATGCTAAATCCTAATAAAAACAAGATACCTAACCAACTAAAAACATGCATTTTCATTGAAGGTTGCCATTCTTTTGGTGTGTGTTTACTTGATATTAGGATGTAGTTAATTATGGCATAAAATGGTGCTGTGATGAAGGATAAAATGGTTGCGACCTTAATAAGTAAGCCCATTTCTGAGGCAAAAAATAAAAATATAAAAATGGTTCCTACGGTTAATAAAGTAATCCAAAAGGAATAATTAAGCTTTGATGCGTTTTTAAAAAGCAAGGTAGTGGTTTTTGACATGGCTCTTGGTGAAGCATCTAGCGTTGTTAACGTAGTACTAAACATGGTTGTAAAGGCAGCTATACCAATAATTAGGTATGCCCAATTCCCTAAATTTTTGGTGTACATACTTATTAACTGACTTGAAAATACACTTGCCGAACTACTAAAAGCCTCGTTACTATGAAACATAACCAAAGCGCCTAAAAGCAGAAACCCAATACCAATTACAATGGTACTTAAGTAGCCAATATTAAAATCAAATAAAGCCGATTGTGGTGTGTATTGTTTGGTAGTTTCATTTTTTTCAATAGCCCAAAGCGATTGCCAAACGGAAACATCTAAAGGCGCAGGCATCCAACCCATAAAGGCTATTAAAAAAGCAATTTCAAGACTGTTACTTGGTAGTATTTGTTTAAAGGAAAGTGGTTGTGTGTTATTTGATAATGCCATACTTACGGCTACTATGGTGCTAATAGTTAGTGTAATGACTATAATTTTCATCAACCTGTCTAATAGTTTATATTTTCCTAAAACCAATAATAGTAAACAAATAATAAGGATAATAATGGTGTATATTTCGGTACTAGTAATAACTTTATTTCCAATAGTAAAACTACCTAAATCGCCAAAAAGGGTATAAGCTAAACCTGCAGTTACAATAGTTACACCAGTTTGAATGGTAAACATGGTAGCTAAATTTAAAGCATAGTAGGTTGCTAAAACACCTTTGCCTAATTTTTTGTAACCATCTAATAAACTTTCGCCAGTTGCAGTTGCATAACGCGGACCGAATTGAAAAAATGGATATTTAAACACGTTTACTAAAAGTAATGCCCAAACCAAGCCTAAACCAAAATCGGCGCCAGCACGTGTAGATTGTACTAAATGCGATACGCCAATGGCTGCACCCGCAAACAAAATACCTGGACCTAGGTTTTTTAGTTTAGTAATCATTTTACTGTTCCTGAATAATTTCTGCCAATAATTTTTTTGCCCGAAGCAACTTTACTTTTACGTTATTTATAGGTTCTTTAAGCTGAATGGAGATTTCTTTATAACTCAATTCTTGAAAGTAACGCAAATTGATTATTTCTTGATAATGCGGTTTTAACTTTTTTATATCGCGAAGTAATTTTGCTAAATGTTGCTCGGTAATAAGTTCATCTTCAGGTGAAGGCGATTCATCTAAAATTTGATATACCGATTTGTCATCATTTGAAATAACTTGCGAAATAGAGTTTTTTTCCTTCCGAAGTAAATCAATATGAATGTTTTTTGAAATGGTTATTAACCACGTTTTAAACTTGAAATTTTCATCAAAAGTTTCAATTCTATCAAAAGCTTTAGAAAATGTTTGGATAGTTATATCTTCTGCATCATTTTCGTTTTGAATGCGTTTTAGTTGAAAACCATACACATCATCCCAATAGGTGTCTAACAAAAAATTAAACGCTTTTTGGTCGTTTTCCTTGGCACGTTTAATAGCTTCTTTTATTTCCAATGATTGGGTTTTGAAATAAGATTATTTATAAAGATAGTTAATTGTGTAATAATTAGAAAAATTTCTAAAAACGGAAGTATTAAAACAAGGTCTTTTTCTCCTAATTTTTTTGCTGAAGCGCCAAAAATTGTGTAGTAAAGTATAATTCTTGTAGCAAACAAGGCTACAACAATTTGCCATTTAAATGTTGTAACAAGCAAGGTAGTAGCAAAAAGCCAAAACAGTAACTGCGAGCAATAAAGTAAAACCAATAAAATTTTATGCTTTAATTTATAATATTTCGCTGTTGAAATGTGGCGTCTTTTTTGTTTAATCCAGTTATTGAAAGTTGTTTTTGGTAGCGATTGTGTAAAACTATTTTCTGTTACGCAAATGGCTGTGTTGTTTTTGGTAGCAATTTGGTTTATAAACAAATCATCATCGCCCGAACGTATTTTTATATGATTTATAAATCCATTAGCTTTAAAAAATTCTTCTTTAGTATAAGCCAAATTTCTGCCAACACCCATATATGGTATGCCTGCTTTTGCAAATGAAAAATATTGAACCGCTGTAACTAAGGTTTCAAAGCGAATAAGCTTATTTAAAAACGATTTTTTAATTTTTGAATAGCCACCGTAGCCTAAAACAATGCTGTTTTCATTATTAAAACAAGAACTCATTTCTTGTATCCAATATTTTGAAAGGGGTTTACAATCTGCATCTGTAAACAAAAGATGATTGTATTTTGATGCTTTAATACCAAGGGTTAAAGCGTATTTTTTATTGCCCCAAAAGGCTTCAATATTTTTAACATCTACAATTTTTATGTTATTGTGTTCTGCTGCAAAGGCTTCTATAACATCAAGTGTATCATCGGTAGATGCATCATTAATTAAAACAACTTCAAAATTAGGGTATTTTTGAGCTAATACGGATGGTAAGAAGTTTTTAAGGTTTTCAGCTTCATTTTTTGCACAAATAATAACTGAAATATCAATGTTTTTTTGAGATTTTTTTTCTGGTTTTAAAAATGCAAATTTTCCAAAGAAAGCTATAAAAAACACAACTTGAATACCTACTGCAGTAATAAAACTGTAGAACACAAAATCAAGTAAACTCATAAAAAATTAAGAGTGTTGAGGTTCGTTACAATTTGAAAATTGGTCTGGAGTTTTTCCGCAAAAACCACAATTTTCCCCTGTTTTATTAAGCATTGGGTTTTGACTTGCACAAGTGCCAGAAAATTTTCCGTCTTTTTTGGCCCAAAGTTTTATTGCAATTCCTGCAATTCCTAATCCTAATAAAGCAAATGTTATTAAAAGAAGTTTCATGTGATAAATTAAATTTTGTGCAAATATAAGCTATTTACCCCAAAATATATAAAAGTTTGTTTGTATGTGTTTAAATATTAAAACAATAAAAAGCCTCGTTTATCTTGATAAACGAGGCTTTTTATTTAGGTGTTTTGTTATTAATTTATTGTAAATTTATTTCGGCTACCATATTGTTTAAAGATGCTCTGGTATTTCCGCCCTTAGGTTCTATTGTAATATTTAAAGCTAAGGCGTTTTCAGTATATGGTATTACTCTTAACTGTCTGTCAGCTTCAGTTAAAATACCTAAACTTACCATTTTGCCTTGTAATTCTGCCCAAATTTGGTAGCATTGTTCTTCTGGTAATTCTGGTAAAGAAACTACATCAATCATAGATGTTTTTTCTTTTGGGTTTATGTAAGCAACTGTTTTTAAATTTTTTGCACGGTTATTACCTTGCATTATGTACTTATAAGTATTTGGGTCGTTAAGTTCTAAAAATTGATCCATAACTTTATCTAACTTTTTATTGTTAGCTTCAATATCACTACGTAAATCGAAAATTTCATCAACCACAACTTGGTTTTCTTCGCTTAATTTTTGGTTTTGATAGTATAAATAGGAAGCACTAGCAAACATAAAGGCAGCAACACTAGCAGCGATACTAAATTTGTACCAAGATTTGTTATTTTTTGTAGTATTTAATTGTACAACTGGTGCTTCATCAAGTTCATCTAAAATAGAATTTAAGATGTTCTTTGGGGCTTCAACAGCATTACTTTTAGCAACTATTTCTAAATTGTATTGTAAAGTGTTGTAATAATTCTGTACTTCTGGATATTTTGAAATATAAGATTCAACCATCTCTGTTTCGGCAGCAGTGGTATCACCCAATAGATATTTTTCTAGTAGGCCAGAATTTAAAAAAGTAGTTATTTTCGCATTCATGACATTTTTAATTAAGGATTATAAATTTTTTTCAATTCACGCAATCCAATCTTTAATCTCGATTTTATAGTACCCAGTGGAATATCGAGTTCTTCACTGGCTTCTTGTTGTGTCATGCCCTCAAAAAAGAGTGCATTTATTACTATTTGATATTTCTCGTCCAAATTACCAAGGTGCTTTTGCATGTCCATCACATCCTGATTTAATTCGTCCGCAGATATTTTATATACGGTAGATTTTTCAATTTGGACTTCTTTACCATCTTTATTTTTTTGCGACCTAACTTTGTCAATAGCAGTATTATAGGCAATTCTATAAAGCCATGTAAATAATTTTGCTTTACTAGCATCGTATTTTTTAGCGTAGCGCCAAATTTTTATAAAGCTTTCTTGAAGTACATCTTGAGCCGTATCATCATCTGCTATAATTTTTTTTATAACACCGTAAAGGGCATCTGCATAGTTATCATACAGCAAAGTAATGGCTTTTTTATCGCCACGTTCCAGTAAGGTAACGATTTCTTTTTCTATAGATGAAATCAAGATGAATAGGTTTTAAATTGAAAACAAACTGTTTAATAATTCCAAAGTTAGAAATTTCTTTGGTATTATAAGATGTTTACTTCGGCTTCTATTGAAATTTCGAATAAACGTTCAATAGTACTTTGTATTAGTTTTGAAAGTTTTAAAATGTCTGAACCTTTGGCATTTCCATAGTTTACGAGTACTAAAGCTTGATTTTTATGAACACCATAATCGCCAAAACGTTTGCCTTTAAAGCCTGCTTTTTCAATAAGCCAACCTGCTGGTATTTTTACTTCGGTGTCCGAAACTGGGTAACTTGGCATATCTTCAAAATTTTGAAGTAGCTTGTTGTAATGTTCTTTTGAAACTAATGGATTTTTAAAGAAACTACCGCTATTGCCAATAACTTTTGGGTTTGGTAGTTTGCTTTCGCGAATATAAATTACTGCTTTTGAAATATCTTGAATGGTAGGGTTTTCAATTTGCATTTCTTGCAATTGAGAAGCAATTGTACCATAATTAATATGCAGTTGATGATTGCGTTTGGTAAGTTTGAATGTAACACTAGTAATTATGAATTGCCCTTTAGCTTCTTGTTTAAAAACCGAATTTCTATAATCAAAATGACATTCTTGTTTGTTGAAGGTTTTTTTGGCAGTGGTTTCGATAGACATGGCTTCACATGACTCAAAAATATCTTTCAGCTCAACACCATAAGCACCAATATTTTGGATAGGTGCAGTACCAACATTACCTGGAATTAATGATAAGTTTTCAATACCTCCAAAATTGTTATTAATACACCACATTACAAACTCGTGCCAAACTTCGCCTGCTTGGGCTTTAACATAAACATGGTCATTATCTTCACTAACAATCTCTATCCCTTTTAGGTTAATGTGGATAACCAAACCATCAAAATCTTTGGTGAGTAACATGTTGCTGCCACCACCTAAAATTAGTTTGTTAGGGTGGTTTTTTAATGCTAGCACCTTTTTTAATTCATCAATTGTAGAAACGCTAACAAAATGTTTTGCTTTAGCTTCAATACCAAAGGTGTTAAAAGGTTTAAGAGATATGTTTTGTTGAATAGTCACTATTGTTTTTGTTTTTGGAACGTGTTTTTTGCGTTAGGGATTGAAGTGGAAATCCTTTTTTGAGGCACGAAAAAAAGATTGCAACGTAAAGCCCGACCCTTGTGGTAACGCCCAAATAATATTTTTATTTTTGTTAATTGTTTAGTCTTTATAAACTTTTAAAGCTTCTTTTAAAATATGTACCGCTTTAATTAAGCTTTCTTTGTTAAGTACGTATGCAATACGCACTTGGTTTAAGCCCAAACCAGGTGTTGAATAAAACCCACCAGCAGGTGCAACCATAACAGTTTCACCATTTATATTGAATTTTTCCAAAAGCCATTGCGCAAAATCGTCGGAATTCTTTATTGGAAGCTCAACAATGCAATAAAAAGCGCCTTTTGGTTTTGCTACTTTTACACCATCAATTTTTTGTAATTCGGTAATAAGTGTGTTGCGTCTTTCTACATATTCTTCAATTACATCATCAAAATAACTTTGAGGTGTATCTAAAGCTGCTTCACTGGCAATTTGTGCGTATGTTGGCGGACTTAAGCGTGCTTGTGCAAACTTCAGTACGGTTTTTAAAACAGTTTTATTTTTTGAAACCAAACAGCCTACACGTGCGCCACACATACTGTATCGTTTTGATACAGAATCTATTACAACGGCGTGTTCGTCTAAACCATCAACTTGCATAATGGAGTAGTGGGTGTTGCCATCGTAAACAAACTCACGGTAAACTTCATCGGCAACTAAAAATAAATCGTGCTTAATACACAAGGCAGCCAATTTTTCTATTTCTTCTTTTGAATACAAATAACCTGTTGGATTGCCTGGGTTGCAAATTAGAATAGCCTTGGTTTTTGGTGTAATTAATTTTTCGAAGGTTTCTATGGATGGTAGTGCAAAATTATCATCAATAGTACAAACAGCAGGTACTACATTTACGCCAGACGATGTTGAAAATGCAATATAATTAGCATAAAAAGGTTCTGAAATAATAACTTCATCTCCCGGATCCATAATGCTACTAAATAAAAATAGTAAGCCTTCACTAGCACCTGTTGTTACAACAATATCGTTGTGAGATACTTTTATATCGTACTTGTTGTAGTAAGCTGCTAGTTTTTTTCTGTAGGCATCAGAACCTTCAGAACGCGAGTAAGAAAGAATTTCAACATCATTTTCTCTTACGGCTTTTAAGGCAACTTCGGGTGTTTTAATATCGGGTTGTCCAATATTTAAATAGTATATAGATTTTCCATCCTTAACTGCTTGTTCTGCATAAGGAACTAATTTTCTAATAGGAGATTCAGGCATTAAAAGCCCTTTTCTTGATATAGTTGGCATTTACTAAAAAAATTATAAGGCGCAAAGTTGAGAAAATTATCTTAAAGTTTATTTAAAATATAAACTAAATTAAGCATAGTATTGTAAAGATTTGTAAATTATAGACATGTAAACCCTAGTTGCTTACCATAATTTTAGCACTTATAATTTCTAATAAATAAAAATCAAATAAATGTAAATACATGAAAAGGTTTGTGTTTTTTGTAATAGTATTTTTTTTCTTGAATAATCCTGTGTTTTCTCAGGGAAAATTTACTGTTCAAAACAAGCATAAATCAGATAAAGTTAGGTTTGAACTTATTAATAATCTTATTATAATACCTGTTGAAATTAATGGTGTAACATTGTCTTTTTTATTAGATACAGGCGTTAGTAAGCCCATTATATTTAATTTTTTAAATGTTTCTGATACTTTGAAAATTAAAAATACCGAATCTATTTTTTTAAGAGGTTTGGGTGAAGGCGAGCAGGTTGAAGCTTTAAAATCAAGTAATAATATTCTTAAAATTGGTGATGCCATAAAGTTAAACCAAGAGCTTTATGCTATTTATGATGCTAATTTGAATTTAGCTCCAAAATTGGGGTTTCCTGTTCATGGTATTATAGGTAATGATATTTTTAAAGATTTAATAGTTGAAATTAATTACTCAAATAAGTATTTAAAGTTGACAGAGCCAGAAGTATATCGCTATAAGAAGTGTAAAAAATGTGAAACTTTTAATTTAGAATTTCATAACAGTAAACCTTACATTAATACAGAAGTAACTATTAAAAACAAAGAAATACCAGTAAAACTACTTATAGATTCTGGCGGCAGTGATGTGCTGTGGCTTTTTGAAAACGATTCATTAGGAATTAAATCTAGTGACATGTTTTTTAATGATTTTTTAGGTCATGGGTTAAGCGGAAGTATTTATGGAAAACGTACAACAATTGATGCACTTCATTTAAAAAGTTTTGTTTTAAAAAACGCCAATGTTGCATATCCAGATAGTACATCTGTGTTATTTGCTAGAATGGTTAAAGACCGTAATGGTAGTTTAGCAGGAAATGTTTTAAAACGATTTAATTTAATTTTCGATTATCAAAAAGCTAAAGTAACTCTAAATAAGAACTCATTTTTTAAAGAAAAATTTAGTTACAATAAAAGCGGAATTGAGCTAGCCCATGATGGTGTTAGGCTTATTAAAGAATTAGATATTAAAGCTTCAAACGGATCTAATTTGGAAAGAAATGATGATGTAGCAAATAATACTAAAGTAGTGCTTGAAACAACCTATAAATTTTCTTTAAAACCTGCATATATTATTGTAGAGTTAAGAGAAAATTCGCCTGCAGAAAAAGTAGGATTACAAAAAGGCGATATTATAGTAAGTATTAACAGTAAAGCATCTTATCAATTTACTTTACAGCAATTAATACAAGAATTTCATGAGGATAGTGGTAAACGCATTCGATTAATAGTAGATAGAAATGGAAATGAATTAACTTTTAATTTTAAATTAGAAAATCCATTAACAAAAAAGCCCTAAGTTACCTTAGAGCTTTAGTTATTAAATTGTTTGCATTTTATTGTTGAACAATACTTTTGTCTGTTTTTTCTAATACACTAGCACTTTTTGAGTCGATAACATCACCTTTTATTTTTAAGGCTACAGTTGGGGTGTCTGCGTTAGATATAACAGTAATTGTTTTTCTAATTGGCATCACTCTATTCGTATCGTATTTCACCTCAATCTCACCTGTTTTTCCTGGTAAAATTGGTCCTTCAGGTTTTTTAGGAATTGTACATCCGCAGCTTGAAGTAACATTGGAAATTACAAGAGGTGCAGTTCCTGTATTTGTAAATTCAAAAACACGTACACCGTTAGCACCTTTTTCAATAGTTCCGTAATCAATAGTGTCCGATTTAAACTCAATTTTTGCAACTTTCTCTTGTGCATTAACTGCAAAACTTGCTACTGTAATAAATAAAATTGTAAATATTTTTTTCATGGTTTTATTATTTTAATTTTCTATTCTTTTTTGTTGGTATTTCTATTAATAATAACCCTAAACTCAAACTTTCATAGGGTCAAACATACTCATTTTTTCTACAAACAGCAAAAATAATGGACGAAATGCATGTTTAGTGTCTTTTTTATGGTATAAATGTACATATTACTTTTCTATTATAATTCTTAAATTTTGTTAAAATAACTCATACAACCTTTTGTCAATCTGCTATAATGCCTTTCACAGAAAAAGAAATATAAGTACTTTTGCAAATCATTATTCAAAAACTATTCCAAAGTATGCAAATGCCTTCAAAATATGATGCAAGTCAGGTAGAAACTAAGTGGTACAACTACTGGATGAAACATAATTACTTTCATTCAACACCAGACCACAGAGAACCTTATACTATAGTAATTCCGCCACCAAACGTTACAGGCGTGTTGCACATGGGGCATATGTTGAACAATACCATTCAAGATGTATTAATTCGTCGTGCACGTTTACAAGGAAAAAATGCGTGTTGGGTACCAGGTACAGACCATGCTTCTATTGCTACCGAAGCAAAAGTTGTGGCAAAACTAAAGGAACAAGGTATTGATAAAAATAATTTGTCTCGTGAAGAATTTTTAAAACACGCATGGGATTGGACGCACGAATATGGTGGCGTTATTTTAGAACAACTTAAAAAATTAGGCTGTTCTTGCGATTGGGACAGAACCAAATTCACCATGGATGACGATATGAGTGAAGCGGTTATTAAGGTATTTGTCGATTTGTATAACAAAGGATTAATATACCGAGGTTATCGTATGGTAAATTGGGATCCAGAAGCGAAAACCACATTGTCTGATGAAGAAGTTATTTATGAAGAAAAACAAGGCAATCTTTACTATTTAAATTATAAAATTGAAGGAAGCAACGATACTTTAACCATCGCTACCACACGTCCTGAAACCATTTTTGGTGATACTGCTATTTGTATTAACCCAAATGATGAGCGCTTTACACATCTAAAAGGTAAAAAAGCCATCGTGCCTATTTGCAATCGTGTGATTCCTATTATTGAAGATGATTATGTAGATATGGAATTTGGTACAGGATGCTTAAAAGTAACGCCTGCACATGATGAAAACGATAAAGTTTTAGGCGATAAACACAAACTTGAAGTAATTGATATCTTTAATGAAGATGCCAGTTTAAACAGCTTTGGCTTACATTATCAAGGAAAAGACCGATTTGTAGTTCGTAAAGAAATTACACAAGAACTGGAAGAAAAAGGTTTTTTAGTAAAAACTGAAACACATATCAATAAAGTAGGAACTTCTGAAAGAACCAAAGCTGTTATTGAACCACGATTATCAGACCAATGGTTTTTGAAAATGGAAGAGCTTGTAAAACCAGCAATTGAAGCGGTTTTAGGTGAAGCTTCTGAAATTAAATTATTCCCTAAAAAGTTTGAAAACACCTATCGCCATTGGATGGAAAACATTCGCGATTGGAATATTTCACGCCAATTATTATGGGGACAACAAATTCCAGCGTACTATTACGGTGATGGAAAAGAAGATTTTGTAGTTGCAGAAACCATTGAAAAGGCACTGAAATTAGCACAAGAAAAGACTAAAACCCAACACCTAACAGCTAAAGACCTAAGACAAGATACCGACGCGTTAGATACGTGGTTTAGTTCATGGTTATGGCCAATGAGCGTGTTTGATGGCATCAGAAATCCAGAAAATGACGATATTAAATACTACTACCCAACCAACGATTTAGTTACTGGTCCAGATATTCTGTTCTTTTGGGTAGCACGTATGATTATTGCTGGCTACGAATATAAAGGTGAAAAACCATTCCAAAACGTGTATTTAACTGGTTTGGTTCGCGATAAGCAACGCCGAAAAATGAGTAAATCCTTAGGGAATTCACCTGATGCACTAAAATTAATTGAAGAATATAGTGCAGATGGCGTTCGTGTTGGCTTGCTTTTAAGTAGCGCCGCAGGAAACGATTTAATGTTTGATGAAGCACTTTGTCAACAAGGAAAAGGCTTTGGAAATAAAATTTGGAACGCCTACCGTTTGGTTGATGGTTGGGAGATTAACGATACCATTCCGCAACCAAATTCTAGTAAAACGGCTATTGCTTGGTACGAATCCAAATTCCAAAAAGCATTACTAGAAATTGAAGATCATTTTAGTAAATACCGTTTAAGCGACGCATTAATGGCAATTTATAAACTTATTTACGACGATTTTTGTGGTTGGTTGCTAGAAATGGTTAAACCAGCATACCAACAACCCATTGATGCTGTTACTTATAAATCGGTTATAGCAATTTTTGAAGATAACTTAAAAATTGTACATCCATTTATGCCATTTTTAACCGAAGATATTTGGCATTATATAGCAGAAAGAACGCCTGAAGAAGCATTAATTGTTGCCAAATGGCCAGAAGCAAAACCAGTAAATGAAGCTTTAATTACTGAGTTTGAATTTGCTTCGGAAGTTATTTCTGGTATTAGAAATATTAGAAAAGAAAAGAATATTGCTTTTAAAGATGCTATTGGTTTTTCAGTAATTAATAATGAAAAAGCAGGTACATCGTTTGATGGTATTATTTCTAAATTAGGAAACTTGGAAGCTGTAAATTATGTAAATGAAGCAGTTGAAGGTGCACTTACATTCAGAGTAAAATCTAACGAATATTTTATTCCTATGGAAGGCAGTATTGATGTAGAAGCTGAAATTAAAAAACTAACCGAAGAATTAAATTACACCGAAGGCTTTTTAAAATCGGTACAAAAGAAACTATCAAACGAGCGTTTTGTTACCGGTGCGCCAGAACAAGTGATTGCCAACGAGCGTAATAAAGAAGCCGATGCATTGGCTAAAATTGAAACCTTGAAGGCTAGTTTGGCTAGTTTAGAATAAGATTTTTAAGTTGGTTCGTTTAACGATTTCGGCTATGAGTAGTTGCGTTGTTTAGCGGTGAATTTAGCAAGTACACACCAAACTGAAAATACAGATGATTTTGCAAAACAAACAAAACTAACTATTGCGCCAAACGGTTGTTACTATTAGTATTAATTATCTACTAGTAGTTCCTTCGGTTTTTTGAGTTCATACTTTTTCATTTCTTTTCTTGTCAATTTTTTTGTTACTTGATAGTTGTCTTTGAATACGTATTGAACCATAATTGGATAGTTCAATTTGTTATTAACGCATATCAAATTTCCATTTACAAAATTGTAAAGGTTGAAAAGCCAATAATTGTGATTTTTGTGGTTTTGTAAAGTCATTGTTATAATTTCAAAATTTCCATCACCATTTAAATCTCTTTCTGTTGTATTTTCTCCGATTTTATCGTCAAATGAAACTTTTGTGAAACTTTTATTTTCATTTTGAAAAAAGTAAATAACTCTAACATTCAATGAAGCAAGGCCTAAACCCATATAATAACAAACAATTTTAAAGTCTTTTTTGCCATCTCCATTATAGTCTGCGACATAGAATGCGTCTGTTCCTTGAGTCGGAATTTCTTCAAAGTATTTTCTACTTTTTGATTTTGTATTTACTTCAATATTAGTTTTTCTTAAGTCTTCAGTATTGCCATTTATTATGACTTCCAAATCTGATTTATCATTGAAAAATGACTTTACAATTTTTGAATACTTCAAAAAGCTGTTTTCTTCTGTCATTTTAAATTCCAAACTTGAGGTTTTTGGTTTCTTATATTTTTCAAATGGATACTGTCCAAAAACGAAAATTGGAAACAAAAGAAATGTGTATTTTAAGAAGTTGGTCATCTAAATGTAGTTGGTAATAACATGATTTGAAATCGTTTTAATTATCTAATCCTAAACAAGATAGTGGTATTTTTGTACAAATCAAGTTATTTTTTTCTAAAAACTCTAGCAATCGTTTTGCCCAATTCATCTAGTTTTTCTAATGGTTCTAAAAGCGATGGGTTATTAAAGTCAACACTATTATTATTGACTTGGTTTTCCATAATAGGGCAAACTAAAATAAAGCTATTGGAAGCTAAGTAGCGGTTTAAATAAATTGAAATATTCTTTATGTTTTTTTGGTACGAAGGTTCGTCTTTTCTAGTAAGTATAAATATTAAATTATCATCTATTTTAATGTTACTCGATAAGGTTTTGGCGTTATTCCAACTATTAAAGGTTATAAAATCGGCATCAATTGGGTGTTCTTCATGTACATTTTGAATTACTTTTATGGTTTGTTCGGTACCATAAAAAATAAGTTTAGCACCTGTATTGTATGCAATATTCCAAACTTTTAAAAGCCAAAATGGAAAGCCTATTTCGTTTTCTACATTGTTAGGCATAATAATAATGTGTCTTTTTATGGTGGCAATAGGTTGTAACGATTTGTAAATAAAGCTAGTAGCGTTACATTTAGATAAAACACCTTCGGTTAAACTACCTAAAAACGATTCGGAAATATGTTTTTTTACATGCAACCCTAAAATTAAATCGGTTGCTTTTTGTTCTTTGGCTACGTTTAAAATACCGTTCATAATATTTAAATCATAGCGTAGTAATTTATTCAAATGCATATCGGTAGCCGAGGCAATATGTATGGCTTTGTCTAGTATTTTAATAGCACGTGTTTCGGCATCAACATCGGTAGAATCGTTTCTTAAAACATGCAATGCTAATAGCGAATTTTTGTGTTCAGTAGATTTAAAAATAGTACTTAAACTTATCAGTTCTTCAACGGTTTCAATATTATTAATAGCAACAACTATTTTTTCTTCATTACCTGTATTTTCTTTGTCTTTTGCAGTAAATTGTAATAATGATAGGTTTCGCGCACCTTTTTGTACCACAAATGTTGAAATGGTACAGGTTATTAAAATCATGATGATTGTGCCATTTAAAATACTTTCACCTAAAAGCCTAATAGGTTCGCCAGTTTCAGTTTCACCAATAATAATGTTATAGCCTACAGAAACGGTTGCTAAAGTAACAGCTGCATGGGCAATACTTAACCCAAAAATTAGGTGGCGTTCATCAGTAGAAAATTTAAAAGTTTTTTGAGTACTCCAAGCTGCAATAAACTTAGCTAGTGTAACTGCAATAGACATAACTATGGCTACCAAAATGGTTTCCATATCGGTAAAAAAGGCTCTAAAATCGAGCAACATACCAACACCTATAAGGAAAAACGGAATAAAAATGGCGTTTCCAACAAACTCAATACGATTCATTAATGGCGATGTAGCTGGAATTAATCTATTAAGCGCAAAACCTGATAGTAGTGCACCAATAATAGCTTCAATACCTGCTACTTCGGCTAAAAACGCACCCAAAAATAGCATTACTAAAACAAAAATATACTGCGAAATGTGGTCTTGGTAACGTTTTAAAAACCAGCGACCTATAATTGGGAATACATGTAATACAATAAACCCAAAAATAATAACAGATATGAATAGTTTAATCCAAAACACAGTGTTAGTTGTACCTTTTGTCATACCTACAATAATTGCAAGTACCAAAAGAGCCAACGTATCGGTAATCATAGTGCCGCCAACTACAATGTTTACAGCTCTGTTTTTTGCGACACCAAACCGTCCTAAAATAGGGTAGGCAATAAGTGTGTGCGATGCAAACATACTGGCGAGAAGAACCGATGTAATAACTGAAAATTTTAAAATATAAATGCCAACCAAAACACCAAAAATCATTGGAATTGAAAAGGTGTAAAGTCCAAACAACAAGCTTTTAAACTTGTTTTTCTTGAACTCGTTCATATCAATTTCTAAACCAGCGAGAAACATAATGTACAGCAAACCTGCCGTTCCCGATAAAATAATGCTACTATCGCGTAGTAGTAAATTAAAACCGTTTGGACCAATTAATGCGCCAGCAAGAATAAGTCCTAAAATATGAGGAATTCTTAACTTATTAAGAAGAATAGGAGCTAAAAGGATAATGATTAAAATAACAAGAAATTTTAATACCGGATTGGTAAATGGCAACGAGGTATCTAAAATGTTTAGCAATAACATAACCCTTATATTTTCTTAGCCAAATATAAGAAATGGATTGTTCTGTTTATTAAAATTAATTGCAAGTAAATTTTATTGAAAAAAACTTAAAAATGAACCCTAAAACTAACATTGGGTGTAATGCCTAAGGATTGATTTTCAACTTTAGCAATTTGATTATTACTATCTAAATTGTAATAGGTATTGATTACATTTTTTTTGTTTGAAATATTCCAAACGGAAGCACCAACGGTAGCTTTTGATGTATTTGAAATGTTAAATTGATAGGTTGCAGAACAATCGGCACGTAAGTAATCTTTCAAATTGGTGCTATTTGGGTTTGAATATGTTATTTCATTATCATTTGGGTCGTCATTTGTGTTAGGTAAGGTGGTTGGTTTTCCTGAATGCCAATTTAAGCCCAAAGCAAATTTAAAGTTGTTAATTGTATATGTGCTACCAAAAGTTACAGCATGCCTAATATCGGCGTTGTTAGGAAACGGTTTGCCATCATTCAAGGTGTTAAATGTATAATTGTTAGTGTTGTATGAATAGGAAATCCAGGTACTTACTGATTCATAAAATTGCTTGTTTAACAATACATCAATCCCTTTAATTTCATAACTACCTATGGCTTTTACAAACTGGTATTGGTTTTGAAATCCTTGACTTCGCGTTGTAATACCGTCTACTTTTTTAATGTATGTTTCGGCACTTATAAGTAATTTGTTTTTGTTATAATGAATACCAATTGAAGCTTGTTTGCTTTTTAAAACAGGAATGTCGTTGTTGTTCGATAAAATCCATCGGCGTTTTTCAATACCTAAAAAATCATTTTGTAAATCGATAATTTGTGTTGAAGTTTGACTTTTAAATTCGCCCAAAATTTCGAGTCGGAAATTATTTAAAAATCGCTGACTAAAACTCAATCGTGGTTCAATAAAAAGCATATTGAATTTTGGTATATGATTTAATCTTGCACCTAATTTTAAATTGGTTTTAGCTGTATTTGAAAGTAAATTTGCTTCGGTATATACAGCGTGACTTCTTATAACTTCTTTAATGTAACTTCTAAAAACAGGATTGTTAACATCTTCTAAATTGCTAATGCCAACTTCAGAAAATTGATAACCACTATTAATTTTAAGGTGATGATTGTGAGTGTAATTAATATCTAATTTGGCTGAACCATCATACACTTCGTTTTCTTGAATTAAACGAAGGTTGTTAGTTATATCATAGTTAGTTGCATCCAAATCGTAGTTTGAAAGCGCTATTTGCGATGTTGTTGAAAGTACTTCATTCCAATTTTTAGTATAGGTAATGCCTGTAGCCAGATTTTTTTGAGATAATTTGCTATTAAAAGCATCGTTTCTGTCATTTATAGTTGATTGTTCATCATAATCTAAACGATTATTTACATTTAAAAAATGAATTCGAATTTTGTCTGTTTTAGAAACATCATATAAAAACTTCAATGTTACATCGTAAAAATAAAATTGTTCGTTTTGTGAAATGGAATTTCTGTTGGCGTTCGTTAAATCGGAATCTTGAAAAATGCGTTTAAAATATTGGTCGTAGGTAGGTGTTAAAATTAAATCGGTTACAGAACGTCTGCTAGACAATTGTAATTCTGTTTTACGTGATAATGGTATTTTTGCAAACCCATCTGCATTTATCAAATTAAAACCTAAGCCAGCTTTAAATTCATTATCAATATTGTTTGGTAATTGCATGTCTATAATACTTGAAATACCATCGCCATATTTTGCACTTGTACCATTTTTATAAACATTAACACGTTTGGTAGTGTAGGGGTTAAATGCTGAAATTAAACCAAAAAAATGACCAGATTGATACATTTTTATACCATCCCAAAGTAGTAAGTTTTGGTCGTGTGTGCCACCACGAACGTTAATATTTGATACCGTTTCATCGGTACTTAAAATACCCGGAAGTGATTGAATGGTTTGTAAAACATCGGGTTCTATTAAACCTGGTAGAATACCAAATGCTTCGGGTTTTATAGTAAGTGAACCATCGTTTAGTTTGGTAATACCAGTAGTTAGGTAATTGCTAACTACAATTTCTTCAAGTCGTTGTGTTTGAAATGTGGTAGTTTCAGTAGTGTTTTCAATACGTTTTTTTATTACAATAAACCTATTATCTAGCAATTCAAAATCTAACTGTGTTTCAGTTTTAAGAAGTTTTAATGCTTCATCTAGAAATAAATCATCGTTGGGTAAAGAAGCGGTTTTGTTTTTAATAGTTTCGTCTACATAAGAAAAACGAACGTTATATTTTTCCTCAAGTACTTTTAAAATAGTAATAAGCGGTTGCTTTTCTTTTTGAATAGTTTGCGCTTTTAAGATGGCAACATTCAAAAAAAAGAGTAAACAACTAATAGAAAGATATCCGTTTCTACTCACGTTTTAAGATGATAGTGCTGTTTGATTTACTATACGTTACTTGTAAAGGTAAGGTAATTGCTTTTAAGGCAATATCTAAATTATTGTGAGCAAAACTACCTGTGAATAACTGATTTGAATCAATATTTAAAAGCGTAATATCTACATGGTATTGTCTTTCAAATTCGGCTATAACGGCTTTATAAGGTACACTTTTAAATGTACTTTCGTTATTTAACCACGAAGGTGTTGAGCGGTTTTCTTTTTCTTTAGCAATTGTTTTCCCATCAATAATTAAAAAACTGTCGCCAGGTTTTAATTTTGTTTCTTGAGAATTGTAATTAACCCCAACCAAACCTTCGTAGCAAATAACTTCAAAATAATTATCGCGTTGTTTTACATTAAACTGCGTTCCGTAAACGGTTACAGTTCCAGATGTTGTAATAACATTAAAAGTTGAACCTTTGGCAACTTTAAAAAAAGCTTCACCATTAAGTTGAACATCACGTTGTTTTTTCCAAGAATTTTTATTGAATACTAAACTCGATTTTGCATTTAATGAAACGTTTGAAGCATCGGGTAATTCAACGGTTGTTTTTTGAGCAAATTCTGTAGTAATTGTTGTGTTTAAAGTTGTTGTGTAATAATATAAACTAAAACAAATAGCTAGAATAGCTGCAACACGCATAAAGGGTTTAAACCAATGTGTTTGCGGTTGTTTTTTTGTTTTTATGGTTTGTAAAACAGTTTCTAATTCATTTGAAGTATCATAATCTTCAGCCTTAAAAGCTTGCAAACTGTTGTTTAACTTTACCAAATCATCATAGTCTTCAAGGTTTTTAAACGCTTCAAGTTCTAAATCATTTAGATTGTTATTTAACCATTTTGATATTAATGCTTCTCTGTTCATCATTTCTGTATTCAATTATATAACAGTTAACTTTATTTTTTTCCTACCCTAACTCTAAAAAAGTTTTAAAGTTTAAATGTTTGAAAGTAAAAAGTTTAGATTTCTAACCATCAAATTTTACAACTCCTTAATCTCTTTTCTCAACTTCTCCAAAGCACCATAAATACGTTTTTCAACCGCTTTGGTTGAAATTTCTAAAATATCAGCAATTTCCTTAAAACGTTTACCTTCCACACGGTTCATCATAAACGCTTCACGTTGCGCATCGGTTAAATTCGCAAGTGCTTGTTGTAGCTTAGCCATATATTCGGTTTCCTGCATTAAAAATTCAGGATTTTCATTAGTGTAGGTTTTTGGTTTGGTTTGTTGGTGTTTTAAAACCACTTTTTGATGCGCAGCTTCATTCAACATTAAATTATTGGCGGTAGTAAAAACAAAACTCTTAGCTTTATCAGGACTTACTTTTGCACAATTTTCCCATAATTTCACAAAAGCCTCTTGTACTTTATCTTTAGGGTTTAGTAAATCACCATACTTATAATATAAAAAGTTGTGTAAATCTTTGGCATATTTATTAAATATGGACGAAAATAAGCGTTCTTCACAGATGTTTTCGTTAAGTTGTTTCTCCATTGTTTTGGGTAGTTGGTTGGACTAAATTAAGGTTTTTAAAACTTTGAAACTTTTAAATTTTAAAACTTTTTTCAAAAACTAGGTAGGAATTTTTAAAGTTATCTTGTTTTATAATAAAAATGCTATGTCAAACCCAAAAAATCAAACACCATGAAAACTAAATTACAAACATTATTACTACTGTCTTTTTTTGCCCTATTGCTATTTACATCTTGTCAAGATGAAGTTATTGAAATTACGCAACCTACCGAAAGTGAAGCACTTGTGGCAACGTCTGAGCTAACAAGTATGATGAGTGCTACATCTGTAATGGATGGTTCTGCAGATAATATTATTGATAAAGCAAGTTGTTTGTCGGTTCAACTTCCTGTAACAGTTAAAGTAAACGGACAAGAAATTATTATTGCTTCTAAAGAAGATTATAAAACCATTGAAGCCATTTTTAATGAGTTTGAAGATGATGATGATGTTTTAAACATTGTATTTCCAATAACCGTTATTTTATCCGATCATACCGAAGTTACCGTGCAAAACAAAGAAGCTTTAGCAGTATTAGTAAAAGAATGCAAAGGCGAAGATGAAGACGATGATGATATTGAATGTATTGATTTTCAATATCCAATATCATTTTCAGTGTTTAATGCACAATTTCAAATTGTAAATGTTGTTAAAATTGAAAGTGATAGCCAATTGCACAAATTCATCAAACGTGTAAAAAATGCCGAAGTTATAGCAAGTATAAACTTTCCGTTAAATCTTGTTTTAGCAGATGGAACAGTAATAACAGTAAATAGCAATGCAGAATTAGCTGCTACCATAAAACAAGCTAAAGATTCTTGTGATGAAGATGATGATAACGATTACCACGATGACGATTTTACAAAAGAACGTCTAGATACGCTTTTAAAAATATGTCCTTGGGTAGTAAACGAATTTCAACGAAATACCATTAGTTTAAGCAATGCGTATCGAGAATATGTTATCACGTTTAAAGATGATAATATCGTTAAAGTTCGCACCAGAAATGGCGATATGCTAACAGGTACATGGTCATCACGCATAACAAAAAATGGTGCATTAATAAAATTAGAATTTGATACTCTAGTAGATTTTACTTTAGAATGGTTTGTTTACGAAATTGAATACGGAAAAATTAAGCTATTCACATCTAATGGCAATAAACTTATACTAAAGAAAAACTGCGATGTGGTTATAGATATTACCAAAGACCGTATTGAAAACTATTTACAAGAATGTTTCTGGAGAATTGAGCGTTTAAGTGTTGATGGTATAAATAACGAAAAAGATTATATAGGAACACCATTAAAATTCTTTGCAAACAATGTTGTAAAACTAAGAGTTAATGGCGAATATGTTTCAGGAACTTACGAAATAGGCGTAAGAAACATAGGCTTCATTTTACAAATAACCCTAGATGGTCGTCCAAATTTAAAACTAGAATGGTTAATAACCTTTTTAGAACCAGGTTTAATAAAACTAGAAAACGCAAACAATAAAATGGTGTTACAAAGACATTGTTTAGATGTAGATGACGATTTAAAATACATTGACGCTGTAATAATTAATGGCGATTGGAAAGTAGCAAAATATGATGATGGTTTGGTACACGTTCAAGACCCAACAATAAACTTTGCAGGTTATACCGTTAATTTTTTAATAACTGGAAGAATAAAAGTAACCGATCCAAACAATGGCGTAACAGCAGGCTCATGGTTAGCCTACAGAAACGACGGTTTGTTTTTAGGCTTACATTTTGCAAACCAAGCACCGTTTAACGAATTATCGTACAGATGGCGAATAAAATCAATAACCCCTAATAGAATTGAATTAAAAGATTTAAGTTCTACAGGAACTGTAGAAAGAATATTAGTCCTTGAAAAGAAAAGTTAAGTAAGCTTTTAATAAACAAAAGGAAACATTCGTTTTTGGTTGGTTAGGTTAAATTATTAAATAACGTTTCCTTTATAAAGGTTGTCAAATACAAATTTTGGCAACCTTTTTTTTATGGCGCTACCACAAGGGTCGGGATAGGAGTTTATCTAGAGCGCAGTCGAAAGGCTACAAGTCCTCGCTCGTACCTCGCTGTGGGCTTTCCACTACTATCCCTAGCGCAAACCACAACAAACCACAAAGTAAATTAACATCAAAAAGAAGCATCATTTTTATAAAAATCAAGGGTAATAATACGCTTCAAATCATTAACTTTGCACTTTTAAAATTTCAATAAAAATTATGTTCAATAATTTAAGCGATAAATTAGATAAAGCCTTACACGTACTAAAAGGGCACGGAAGTATCACCGAAGTAAACGTAGCCGAAACCTTAAAAGAAGTACGTCGCGCGTTACTAGATGCCGATGTTAACTTTAAAATAGCCAAAGATTTTACAACCACAGTAAAAGAAAAGGCACTTGGTCAAAACGTATTAACTACGTTACAACCAGGGCAATTAATGGTTAAAATCGTAAAAGACGAGCTTACCGAACTAATGGGTGGCGATGCAGAAGGCATTAACCTTTCAGGTAACCCAAGCGTTATTTTAATGTCTGGCTTACAAGGTTCTGGTAAAACAACCTTTTCTGGTAAATTGGCCAATTATCTAAAAACAAAAAAATCAAAAAAGCCATTATTAGTAGCTTGTGATGTTTATAGACCAGCGGCAATAGATCAACTTCATGTAGTTGGTAGTCAAATAGGTGTTGAGGTTTTTAGCGATAGAGGAAATTCAGATCCTGTTGCTATTTCAAAAGCAGGTATTGCACACGCTAAAGCAAATGGATATAATGTAGTAATTATAGATACCGCAGGTCGTTTAGCTGTTGATGAGGCAATGATGACCGAAATATCGAACATCCATAAAGCCATTCAACCACAAGAAACCTTGTTTGTTGTAGATTCTATGACAGGGCAAGATGCCGTAAATACAGCAAAAGCCTTCAACGATGTGTTGAATTTTGATGGGGTTATCCTTACAAAATTAGATGGTGATACACGAGGTGGAGCAGCTATTTCTATCAAATCGGTAGTCAATAAACCTATTAAGTTTATTGGTACGGGCGAGAAAATGGAAGCCATCGATGTGTTCTATCCATCACGTATGGCAGACCGTATTTTAGGAATGGGTGATGTTGTTTCGTTAGTTGAACGTGCACAAGAACAGTTTGATGAAGAGGAAGCACGTAAACTTCAAAAGAAAATTGCCAAAAACCAATTTGGGTTTGATGATTTCTTAAAACAAATTCAGCAAATTAAAAAAATGGGAAACATGAAAGACCTTATGGGTATGATTCCTGGTGCTGGAAAAATGTTGAAAGATGTTGATATTGATGATGATGCTTTTAAAGGTATAGAAGCTATCATTCATTCCATGACTCCTAAAGAACGAAGCAATCCAAACATTATAAACGCAAGTAGAAAAACTAGAATAGGTAAAGGTTCTGGTACATCTGTACAGCAAGTAAATCAGCTTTTAAAACAATTCGACCAAATGAGCAAAATGATGAAGATGATGCAAGGTGGTGGCGGTAAAAAGATGATGCAGATGATGAAAGGAATGAGATAGTTTTCAGTCGCAGTCACAGTTTTCAGTAGTAAAGATTATTGTTTATGGATTTCAAAAAACTTCTAGCTTATCAAAAATCATTTGAATTAGCGATGTTTATTTTTGAAATTTCAAAAAGTTTTCCAAAGGAAGAAACATATTCTTTAACTGATCAAATACGAAGAAGTTCTCGTTCTGTATCTGCGAATATTTCTGAAGCCTATAGAAAAAGACGTTATCCAAAACATTTTATTAGTAAGTTAACGGATGCTGATGGTGAAAACTCTGAAACGAATACTTGGTTGGATTTTGCTTTAGCCTGTAACTATATTTCAAATGAAGATTATTCTAAATGTTCAGATGAAGGTAAGGAGATAGGAAAATTAATAAATTACATGATTAATAATCCAGAGAAATTTGGAGTTAATATAGAAAACTAAAATGGCATATGTAAGTCGGTAGAGTGATAATCTGCGACTGCGACTGCGACTGAAAACTTATAAAGATGATAATTTTAGACGGTAAAAAAGTAAGCAACGATATAAAGGAAGAAATAGCAGAACACGTAAGTGCGCTAGTTTCAAAAGGAGAAAAAGTACCACATTTGGCTGCTATTTTGGTTGGAACCGATGGTGCAAGTATGACCTATGTAAACGCAAAAGTAAAAGCTTGCGAAAAGATAGGTTTCAATTCTACCTTAATAGATTTACCCGATTATACTTCAGAAGAAGAATTATTAGCAAAAATTAACGAACTAAACACGAATGATGATATTGATGGGTTTATAGTTCAGTTGCCATTGCCAAAACATATTGATGAACAAAAAGTGCTAATGGCTGTTCACCCAGATAAAGATGTTGATGGTTTTCATCCAACAAACGTTGGTAAAATGGCTTTAGATTTGCCAACATTTTTACCTGCAACACCATACGGAATTTTGGAATTGTTAGAACGCTACCAAGTAGAAACTTCTGGTAAAAACGTGGTAGTAATGGGAAGAAGCCATATTGTTGGTCGCCCAATGAGTATTTTAATGAGCCAAAAACGTAAAGCTGGTGATGCTACGGTTACGGTTGTTCATAGTCGTTCAAAAAACTTAGCCGAAATAACAAAAGCTGCAGATATTATTGTTGCTGCCATTGGTATTTCAGAGTTTTTAACTGGCGATATGGTTAAGGAAGATGTGGTAATTGTTGATGTTGGCATTACGCGTGTACCAGATGCTACCAAAGCAAATGGTTACAGATTGGCAGGCGATGTTCATTTTGAAAGTGTAAGCAAAAAAGCAAGTTATATTACGCCGGTTCCTGGTGGTGTTGGCCCTATGACGATAGCTATGTTGCTTAAAAACACATTATTAGCTAGAGAGCGACGTAAAAACTAGTAAGCCTATTTTCTTCGGTTTGATTTTTTTATTTTAGGAACAAATTCTTTGGTTGAAGAACTAATTAGCTTTTCTAGTTCTGTAAATTCTTGTTTAGTAAGTTCTCGGTATTCGCCAATAGGCATATCGAGTTTAATATTCATAATGCGAATACGTTTCAATGTTAATACTTCATAATTTAAGTATTCGCACATACGGCGTATTTGTCGGTTTAACCCTTGTGTTAAAATAATTTTGAATTCATAAGTACCCGTTTTTTCAACCTCACATTTTTTAGTGGTTTTCTTTAATTCTTCTAACGGAATACCACCTCGCATGCGTTCTAAAAAGGTTTGAGAAATAGGCTTATCAACTGTAACAATATATTCTTTTTCGTGATTATTACTGGCGCGAAGAATTTTGTTTACAATATCGCCATCATCAGTTAAAAGAATTAAACCTTCACTGGGTTTATCCAATCTTCCAATAGGAAAAATACGTTTGGGGTAATTAATAAAATCGATGATATTGTCTTTTTCAACGCTAGTATCGGTAGTGCAAACAATACCAACAGGTTTGTTAAACGCCAAATAAACAAAAGATGTTTTAGTGTTGGTTATGTCTTTTCCATCAACTTGAACGGAATCGTTAGGTGAAATTTTGGTGCCCATTTCTGGTATAACGCCGTTAATGGTTACCCTGCCAGCTTCAATAAGTTTATCGGCTTCTCTGCGCGAGCAATAGCCAACTTCACTTAAAAATTTATTGATGCGTTTTAATTCTACTTCCATTTAAATAAAAAATCAAAAACCATTTACAATCCATCAAGGATTATATTAATTATAATGGTTTAGTTGCTAAAAGCCCATTATGGGTTTCAAGGTTCAAAAGTACAACAAATCTAATCGTTTAAAAACTGTAAAATATGATTGTAAACTACGTCATTTTTTAAACCATGACCAAAGCCTACAGTTTTGATTAGTTTTGAATTTTTATAATGTTTTGAAATGTGTAGTGCATCTTTATATGAAATAATGCGGTCTTTTTTGTCGTGAATAATAAGTCCTTCGGCTGTAATGTGCTTTATGAAATTTTCAACAGTATAAAATTCAGGATAATACCCAAAATATTTTAGATAGTATTCATTTATGGCTTTAATAACTCTTTTGTTGTAACCCATTATTTTAACATAGTTATCAATAACTTCATCAAAATTTGAAGGCGCGCCAAGTAGAATTAATTTATCTGGAGAAAGTTTATGGTTATTAATAGCTAAGGCAGAAGCTGTACCGCCAATAGAATGCCCAATAACTATAGAAGGTTTAAACTGTTTGATAACCATGTTTATGCATTCTGAATACAATACAGCATTAAAAATTTTGCTTCCGGAATTGCCATGTGCTGGTGCATCTAAGGCTATGATATTATAATCTTCAATTTTTAAAATTTCGATTAAATCTTTCCATCTAAAAGCATTACTTTCCCAACCGTGAACCAGTAAAATAGTACTTTTTGTTCCGCTCCAGCTATATGTTTTTATAGCAACATCTTCATAAATAATGGTTTCTTGAGATGCAGTTTTTAGATAGTTGGTTTCTTCAATGTTTAATTTGCCTTTTCGTGGTGTTGAAAATATTTTAACAGCTTGTTTTGCAGCGTAGTTAGGTAAAGGGTAACTAATGAAGTTTATTAGGTTTCCAATAGTTTTTGTTAATGTTTGGTTCATTTATGCTTCTCTGTTTACTAAATCCATTGAAAAGGCAGGTGTGCAAATGGCAATATATTCGCAAACTTCGGTAAACGGATTTGAATATTGAACACGTGTGTTTCGGTTAATTTTTATAGATTGACCAGCTTCTAAAACAACGATTTCATTTTCAATAATAAATTGTTTTTTACCTTTTATAATGAAAGTGTATTCATCAAACTCAGGTGTTTGAAACGGTTCGCTCCAACCTGCTGGTGCTTTCATGTGGGCAATACTAATATCAGCATTATTGTTAGTTGGAATACCAAAATGTTCTTTTATTACTTTACCATCATCAGTTGGAACTACAAATGGATTGGTTTGTAAAATGTATTTTTTCTCTTTCATAATTTTTAATTAACCTTTTTTATTGTTAATTATTTTAGCGGCTTTTTTTTAATCATTCCACCTTTCAAATCTTTAACAATACCCATGATGATGAAGGCATTTCTATCAATTTTATCAATTTCAGTTTGTAGTTTGGCAAGTTCTAAACGGGTTACTATGGTGTAAATAATGTCTTTATCATAGCTATCGCCACTTTTTCCGTAACCACCTTTGCCAGCATAAATAGTACAAGCACGATGTAGTTTTTCGGTAAGCATTATCCGTAAATTTTCGTGCTTTGTAGAAATTATGGTTACGCCAACGTATTCTTCAACACCATCAACTACAAAATCGACTGTTTTTGCAGCTGCTAAATAGGTTAAAATGGCATAAAGTGCAATTTCAATAGAAAGAATATATGCGCCAACTGAAAATATTAAAATGTTGATTAATAATAGAATATCGCCTATTGTTAGTGATAATTTTCTGCTTAAATAGATGGCTAAAACCTCGGTGCCATCAATAACGCTGCCACCTCGCATGGACATGCCAATTCCTAATCCTAAAAAAAATCCACCAAAAACAGAAATTAGTAATTTGTCTTCGGTAACTGTAGGATACTCTACAAAATGTACCACAAAAGCCAAAAGCGCAATAGCGGCAATACTGCGAACAGCAAATTTAAAATTGATGGTTTTTGAAGCTAAAATTAAAAATGGTAAGTTAACAAGAATCAGAAAATAACTTAAATCTAAATTGGTTACGTTTTGAAGTAACAGTGAAATACCAGTAGCGCCACCATCAATAAAACGATTTGGTAATAAAAAACCTTTTAAACCAAAACCAGCTGAAAATACACCAATAATTATGAAGATGTATTCCTTTATAGCATGTGAAACTTCAACTTGAAATCTTCTAACTAAAGGCACTAACTGTTTTTTGCTAACAGGTTTATTTTGTGCTTTTGCTTGAAGACGTTTCCGCGCAATATCAACTAATATTTTTGATAAAAATGGATTCATTAATTGTTACAATTTGAAAAATAAAATAGGGGTTACTTTTTCAATACTTTAGTTAAAATCCCAAAAACACTTCTAATAAATGTAGCACTTGTAAGCACCTTTACAACAGGGTTCATAGCAGTACTTTTTCTGCCAGAAGTTGTTGAAGTTGTTTTTTTAGCTTCCGCTTTTTTAAGTGCTTCTTGTTCTTTTTTGGCTTTTTCTTTAGCTTCTTCGGCTTCAGCTTGTTCTATTTTTTTATTCAGAAGTTCATAAGCACTTTCTCTATCGATGGTTTCGTTGTATTTTTTAACCAGTTTTGATTTAGATAGTAAATCGTTTAATTCTACTTCTGTTAAAATATCCATTCTGCTCATTGGTGCACGCATCATGGTTGCGGCTAGTGGTGTTGGACGACCTTTTTCATCAAGTGCAGATACCAATGCTTCACCTGTTCCTAAAGATGTTAATACTTCAGTTGTGTCATAAAACTCAGAATCTGGGTAATTTTGTGCTGTTAGTTTAATAGCTTTTCTATCGTTTGCTGTAAAAGCACGTAAGGCATGTTGAATTTTTAAACCTAATTGACTTAAAACTGCTTCAGGCACATCGGTTGGATTTTGAGTTACAAAATACAAACCAACACCTTTACTGCGTATTAATTTTACAATGCTTTCAATTTGGTTTAATAACGCTTTTGAAGCTTCATTAAAAATTAAATGTGCTTCATCAATAAAAATTACAAGTTCTGGTCGTTCACTATCACCTTGTTCTGGGAATGTTGAATAAATTTCAGCTAACAAACTTAGCATAAAGGTTGAAAATAGTTTTGGTCTATCTTGAATATCGGTAAGTCTGATGATGTTTATATAACCTTTACCTTCGTTGTTTACGCGTAATAAATCATCTACATCAAAGGATGTTTCGCCAAAAAATAAATCGGCACCTTGTTGTTCTAATTCTACTACTTTTCGTAAAATAGAACCTGTTGATGCTGTTGAAATGCGCCCGTAAGCATCATCAAACTCAGCTTTTCCTTCTTGGGTTGCGTATTGTAATATTTTTTTGAAATCTTTTAAATCAAGAATTGGCAATTTATTATCATCACAATATTGAAAAATTACCGCTACAACACCCGATTGTGCTTCTGATAAATCTAAAATTCGAGATAATAATACAGGACCAAATTCACTTATTGTGGCTCTTAAGCGTACACCGTTTTGTTCAGATAGTGTTAAAACTTCAACAGGAAATCCTTTGCTTTCCCATGGAATACCAATTTTAGCATGGCGTTCATCAATTTTTGGGTGTCCAGCACTTGGTTGTGCCAATCCGCTTAAATCACCTTTTATGTCCATAAGTAATACAGGAATGCCTTTATCGCTTAAATTTTCGGCTAAAACTTGAAGAGATTTTGTTTTACCAGTACCAGTAGCACCAGCTATCAAACCATGTCTATTTAAGGTTTTTAATGGAATTTTAACTAAAGCATCTGTTATAGTTTCACCATCTAACATGGCAGCACCAACAGGTATATAATCGCCTTTACAAATATTGCCTTCGGTTATATGTTTAAAAAAAGTGTCCTTCGTATTCATGTATTGATTTTATTGTTTTTAAATGGTCACATGCTGTTCGCTATTAATCATTCCATTGAATGGTGAAATTTTGAAGATGCTTGTTTCATTTACTGTATTTTTTTATAAAAATAGGTATTTATATATCAAATTAAAAAAACATGCCTTATAAAACTTCCAACAAATAACAAGCAAACTCCTATCTTTGCAAACGATTATGAATAAAGACATACAAAATTTAGTAAATAAAGGAGTGTTGTTGCCTTTAATGGAAGAGTTTTACACCATACAAGGTGAAGGTTACCACAAAGGAACAGCAGCATATTTTGTGCGTATTGGTGGTTGTGATGTTGGTTGCCATTGGTGCGATGTAAAAGAAAGTTGGAATGCTAAGTTGCATCCACCAACCGAAATTTCAAAAATTGTTGAAAATGCTAAAAAATATAGTAATACCATAGTAATTACAGGTGGCGAACCATTAACTTGGAATATGTTGCCTTTAACAAGCCAGTTAAAAGCAGAAGGTTTACAAATACATATAGAAACTTCCGGTGCTTATAAGTTAACAGGTATTTGGGATTGGATATGTTTATCACCAAAAAAAATGAAACTACCTACTAAGGAAGTTTATGAAAAAGCCAATGAATTAAAAGTAATTGTTTATAATAACGACGATTTTCGCTTTGCAGAAGAACAAGCAGCCAAAGTAAACAAAGACTGTATTTTATATTTACAACCCGAGTGGAGCAAACGCGATAAAGTCATTCCAGAAATTGTAGCGTATGTAATGGCAAATCCAAAATGGAAAGTATCGCTACAAACACATAAGTATTTAAATATACCCTAGTTTTAATTCCATTCAAAATTATCTGTAAAACAAAAAAAGTTCCATTAGTACTTTAACTAATGGAACTTTTATATTTTCGCCTAAAGCCTAAAGCCTAAAGCCTAAAGCCTAAAGCCTAAAGCCTAAAGCCTTATTTCCCAACAGGAATAGCAACTCGAACAGTTCCCCAAGCTAAAAACATGGTATTATTATCAAAAGCAATAGAGAACGCTTCAACAGTATCACCTTTACTAGTTGGCGCTTTAATTCTTAAAACATCACTACTTTCTTTATATGAATATGCACCCCAAACATCCAAATCACTACTAAGTATTACGGTCCATTCTGTATCATTCGGAATGGTAAATAATGAATACGTTCCAGCCTTAACTTTTTTACCACCAAAGGTCATATCTTCAAAAAACTTAATTTCGGTAGCTTCATTAGCACCTGTTCTCCAAATTTTACCGTTTGGCGCAAGTTCACTTAGTGTACGTTCTTTAAGTTGTGGTCTACTATAAATAACCTTAATCATAGGTGTAGCATTTCTGTCTGTTCTATGGTAAGCTATATCCAACGGACTTTTATCTAAGTTAGAAAATTTTTGAGCCTGTGTATTAACCGTAAAAAGCATTAAAAAAGCAAAAGCAATGGTTGTTAAAAATGTTGTTTTTTTCATTATTTAAGTTTTAAAGTTTAGTAAAGTTTTAAAGGTAAGTCTAAAAAATCTTAAAGTTTTTGTAAAAGTAGTAATTAACTGTTAAAATTTTAATTTTTTGGGCGTTACCACAAGGGTCGGGCTTTACGTTACAAGTCCTCGCTCGTACCTCGCTGTGGGCTTTTCACTGCAATCCCTAACGCAAACTTTTACAAAAACTAAGAAACCAAGGTTTTACTTTGTATATGCGCCAGATGAATATGTTAATTCATAACTGTGTGTGTAAATTTCAAATAAAATGTTTACCCAAACCGTAAGAGAGTTAGAAAAAGACGGACTTATTTCCCGAAAAGTTTACCCTGTAGTTCCGCCAAGAGTTGAATACAGGTTAAGTAATAGAGGAAAATCATTCGAACAAATTTTAAGAAATTTGGATGCGTGGGGTTTAGAAGATTCTAAAAAACAATAGAATTATATTATTTTTTTGCGCTTTGCAATTCGTCCTCTAGGTTCATTGCCTTCATGAAGTACAATGTCAGAATGTAAAAATTGTGCAGCATCAGCAGAATCTTTTACTTTGGTTGCACTGCGTTTTATCATTTCTGTTTCAAACTTGGTTAGTATTGTATGCCTTAACCCATCTTCTTTCCATGTTGAAAAAGAATTACAACTTTTTGTTAACATTCTAGCTAAAGTTAATGCATCTAGCAATGCTTGGTTTGCACCTTGTCCTTTAAACGGACTCATAGGATGTGCAGCATCACCAATAAGTGTTATTGCACCTGCATTTTCTAATAATTCTGGCTTTAGTAATTCGCGGTCGTATACAGGATAGCCAGAAATTTGAGTTTCTAGTGTTGCTTCTATAATTTGTGGAATAGGCGCATGCCAAGGTGTTCTTTTATAGGCTTCATCTTTTAATGCTTTAGCACCTTTTAAACTTAATGCTTTAGCATCTTGTTCAGGCATTGGGAAGCTTAATTGCCACATTATAGAGTTGGTTGTAAAAGGCATCATGTAAATACGTTCATTACCGTTAGCAGTTTGAAATACTGTTGCAGAATCAAGTAAATCGCTATCAACACTTTTAATATTTTTTAAAGGGCAAATACCCAAAATAACGATACAATCTAAGTATCGTAAAGGCGTTTTGTACTCGCCAATTAGTTGTTTCCGTACTGTACTTCGAATGCCATCAGCACCAACTACCAAATCTGCTTTAGTGTTTTTTATTGTTCCATTAACATCAAAACGAAGTTCGATAGTTTTATCTTCATTTTGTTTAAAATCTATAAGTTGATGATTCCATTGTACTGTATTGTCAGTAATAAGTTGTTCAAGCAATGTTAGACGTAACGATTGTCGAGCAATATGTATATTTGTACGCTTGGGTGTTGTTTTTGTTTCTTTCTGCATCCATTTTCGCATGCCCCATTCTCCAATAATGGTTCCATCAGTTGTATGAACAACATGTCGATTAGAAACTATGCCTTCTTCTAAATTTAAAATTCCAAATCCTTCAATAGCTTTACTGGCTTGTTGCAACGTAAGTCCGTAACCTTGAGAGCGTACATCAAAACCATTGTCACGTTCATAAAGTGTAAATGGAATACCGCGGTGTAAACACGCAACAGCTAGAGCAATACCACCAATACCGCCGCCAATAATAGCAACATGCGGATAATGTTCTGTGTTGGGAATTGTAGGTGTTGTAGTAGGAACCAACCCAAAACCAGAACAGTTTGAGCAAACAACTAGATGTCCTTTTGGGCGAACAGGTACTTTTCCTTCAAGTTTAGAATTTTCAAAATTTTCTAATGCTTTTTGGTAGTTTAGCTTTACTTTTTTGCGTAGTCGTTGCCTTTTTTTACCTCGTCCGTGGCATTCATTGCAAATAGTCCAGCTAGTTTTTTTGTTTTTCACCTTTTTATTTATTCACTATAAATTAACTAGAGCATTTATTTTAGTACATGCCTTTTTTGTGAATGGAACGTATTATGTAAAAAGCACTAGTTTTTTAAAATAAATATACGTATTTGTATGAACGTAACAGAATGCTAATTTTCACAACAAATAATTGATGCTCTTAAATTCTACTTTGTTAATTCAAAATATTACTCATGAAAAATACTAGTTTTTCCTTGTTTTTTTCTGTAAAGTTTTATCATATAGATAACAAATCCTACTACAATTAAGCTTAAAAAGAAGTAAGTAGCTATTACGTAACCAATTCTGTATTTTGGTGGTTTACCTAAGTATTGGCTAATATCTTGCTTGGTGTTTATTTTAATTGAATTAAATAATTCTGCTTTAACATCGTCGTTAAAACTTTTATCACTAGCATAGAAAAACGTATATAAATTTTTGTTTAATAAGTAAAATTCAGCCTCGTAAGTTGGTGTTCCTATATCGTTAACAAACTTTAAATTATAGCCTGTAAAACCTTCTTTTTCAACAATTGATTTTGTTTTTACATAATAAGGTACTCTATAACGCATTCTAGCAACAACACGATTGTATTCATCTAGTAAACTAGCATAATCGTATGGTAATTTTGATAGGCTTTCCTTTTGGTCTTCATTTTCAAAAAGCACTTTTTGAACGATAAAGTTGTATGTATTGGTTTTAAATCTGATTTGGTGAATTTGAACACCGTCAACAAGTGTGTCCGATTCAACGAAATTTTTAGGAACATTCAAACTAACCAAATCGTCTAATTTGTGTGAGAACATCTCATTATTTTGAGAGTTTATGTTGCTAGTAATTAAAACGAAAAGTAATATATAAAGTTTTTTCATAATGGTATGATTTTTTAAATCTTTGATATAAAGTTAAGAAACTTATAACAAGTCTAAAGTATAAATTTTTTTAACTCTATTAACAAAATGTTAATCACATTTAATAAAATTTATTGTTATGGTTGGTTATTTAAAAAAAAACAAAATCTCAATAACTAGTTATTGGGATTTTGTTAATTAGATGTTGTTTTTTAATAAAAAAATTATTTTCTAATAATACGCACATTCATTTCCTCAACTTTTTTATCAGAAAGTAAAGAAGGCGCACCAAATAATAAATCGTCGCTAGTACCAGTTTTTGGGAATGCCATTACTTCGCGTATGGATGCTTTTTTCTCTAAAATCATCATCAAACGGTCTACACCCCAAGCAATTCCACCGTGTGGTGGCGCACCGTAATGGAATGCTTTATACATGGTACCTACACTTTTTAACATTTCTTCTTTATTGTAGCCCATATTTCTGTAAGTGGCTTCTAAAATTTCAGGTTTGTGAGCACGTACCGAACCACCTCCAATTTCGTAGCCGTTCAATATCAAATCGTATTGTTGGGCAATGATGCTACCAATTTCAGCGTCATTTCCTTGCATATGTTTATCAATATCATAAACCGCTGGCATAGAAAATGGATTGTGGGTAAACGTCCATCTACCTTCATCTGTACGTTCAAACATTGGGAAGTCTATTACCCAAGCAGGACGTAACTCTTTAGGGTTTATTAATCGTAACATGCTACCTAATTCTTGCCTAACGGCATCTAAGGCTTTATTTGCGGTAGCATAATCGGCAGCTGAGAAAAATACGATATCACCAATTTGTGCATTGGTTGCTTTTATAATTCCTGCGGCAATATCTTCACCTAAAAACTTAATAATAGGCGATTGTAAATCGTTTTCATTAACAATAATGTAAGCTAAACCACCCAAACCGTGTTGTTGTGCAATGGCAGTTAGTTTTTCAATTTGCCCTTTTGATAAACGCTTATCACCTTGTTCTTCAGCAGAAACTTTAATACATTTTACAATACCGCCTTCTTCAATTGGTTTGCTAAATACTTGGAAGGTAGTATCTTTTACAATGTGAGTAATATCTTGAAGTTTTAAGCCAAAACGTAAATCGGGTCTATCACAACCGTAAAAATCCATGGCATCTTGATAGGTAATTACTTCAAACGGACGTAAAATCCATTTATTACCATAAATTTTTGTAACCACTTCATTAAACATTTTGGTGTTTAAATCGATTATTTGTTGCATACTTGCATACGCCATTTCTAAATCTAACTGGGTAAATTCAGGTTGGCGATCGCCACGAGAATCTTCATCTCTAAAACAACGTGCTATTTGGAAATATTTTTCATAACCGCTTACCATTAACATTTGCTTGAATTGTTGAGGTGCTTGCGGTAAGGTGTAAAATGCACCTGATTGTTTTCTTGAAGGTACAATAAACTCACGTGCGCCTTCATCGGTTCCTGCGCTTAAAATAGGCGTTTCAATTTCAAGGAAATTTTGCTCGTCTAAAATATCGCGTAGTAGCTTGATTACTTTATGGCGGTTTACAATAACACGACGCACATCGTCATTTCTGTGGTCTAAATATTTATATTGAAAACGGGTGTTTTCGTTGGTTTTTGTAGCACGTTTTATTTCAAAAGGTAGCGTTCTAGATAGGTTTAAAATTTCCAGTTCGGTTGCTTCTAATTCAATTTTACCTGTTCGTAACGCCGTGTTATAATCATCTTCTTTACGCTGTACTATAGTTCCAGTAACGGTTATAACCGATTCGGGTTTAAGTTTTACTAATTCATCTAAATTAGGGAACGATTCTCTACTTAAACGCACTTGGAAAATTTCGGTGCTTGAATCGCGTAAATCGATAAAAATCAATTCGCCATGGTCGCGAACGCTTGAAACCCAACCAGCAAAAGTGACTGTTTCTGTAATATTAGCTTCAGAAACACCCGAAATTAAATGGGTTCTGTACTCTTCTTTTACAATGATAGGAATTTGTGGTAAAACTTCTTCCTGTGTTTTAGAAGTTTGTTGTTGAGGTGTTTGTTGTTTAGTTGTTTCAGAAGCATTTTTAACTTTTAACTCTGAACTTTGCAACTGACTCAAAATACCTTCGCGAATCACTTTTCCTGAAGCTCCTTTTCCAATAATCGCAATAATTTTTCCAACTAAAATACCTGCTTTTCCTTGGTTTCCTGCTTTAATGTCGTTTGCTATCGCTTCATTTTCTGAAATAACTTTAGCGATGGCTTCTTGTATCTTTTCTTCTGAAATGGTGTTTTCTTCGAAATATTTATTGTAATCAAAACTTCTATCTTTTAAATAAGAAGTAATGGCGTTTTGAACCAATACGGATGTTATTTTTTCATCTTTAAAAAGCTGAAAAATTTCAATTAAATGCTCAATACGATGAATATCGCCATAGGCATCGGCACCAATATTATTTACTAATGTTTTGGCAACAAAAGATGGATCTTGAAGCGCATTGTTAATAGTTACAAAAGTTTCCGAACGCAACGAATCGGCAGTAAAAAATTTGGCATCTTGCGGTAAAACGCCACCATTTATCAAAATAGATTCTACCGCAAACGGAAGTGTTTGGATATCTACATTAATAGTTTCAACAGCTTCTTTAATGTTTACAAATGGTAAATCGGGTTCCGAAATAAAACGGTAATCGGCCTCAAATTCCTTTTTACGCATGGTTTTGGTTTGCTTTAAATCGGCATCCCATAAAACAGTGGTTTGGTCGGGTCTAAATTCTTTATGTTCTAAGAAATAGTTAAGTTGTTTTTCAACTTCTTCTTTTAGAGCATCCACCATAAATTTAAACGAGTTTAAGTTCTTAATCTCGGTACGTGGGTTTAAAGTGTAACTGTGTTTTTTACGAAGTGATACCGAAACATCCGATTTAAACTCACCTTTTTCAAGATTTGCCTCCGATATTTTTAAATTTTGAACAATACGTTGAATGTATTGTGCGTAAATAGAAGCATCTTCAATATGGCGAATGCAAGGTTCGGTTACAATTTCAATTAATGGTACACCAGCTTTGTTAAAATCGACCAACGAAACGGTTTTTTCGTGCATCAATTTAGCGGCATCTTCTTCAATATGCACTTGGGTTAAATTTACGGTAAACTGACTTCCATCGTTACGGAAACAAGACACTTGTCCATCAGGAATCACAGGGTTGTGAAACTGCGTAATTTGAATATTTTTCGGGTTATCGGGGTATTCGTAATGCTTTCTGTCCCAAGAAATCACTTCATTTTCAAACGATGATTTTACCGCTTTCCCAAAATAAATAGCCTTAGTAATCGCTTCTTTATTAATGGCAGGTAAAACGCCCATTTGCCCAGTACAAACCGAACAAATGTTTTGGTTTGGGGTTTCAATTTCTTGGTTTGGGCAAGAACAAAATAATTTGGTTTTGGTATTTAGTCGAACGTGTGTTTCCAGTCCGATTACTAACTCTAAATCGTGTGCTTTAAGTGCTGCGTCTAATTGCTCTAATTCCATTATATCGTATCTTTTAAGAAGTTAGCAAACTTCAAAACAAGTTCGTCGTTATTTTTTGCGGCTGTTATTTGTAAGCCTGTTTCGGTGCCTTGTGGCGCGGTAAGCGTAGGCAGTTGCCCTAAGCTGAACCCAACCGTATAGGCATCACTTAAATACATAGCGTGTGGGTCTTTTAAACTATCGCCAATTTTAGGTGGTGTACTAGGTGTAACCGGCGATAGAATGATGTCAACTTCTTTAAAATCGTTTTCAAAATTTTCTGAAATCGCATCGCGAAGCGCTAAACCTTTTAAATAGATTTCATCTGAAAACCCTTGAGATAATACTTGGTTTCCACCAACAATACGTCTTTTGGTTTCTTCTGAAAAATTCTCGGAACGCGTTACAGCGTATGATTCTTTTAGGTTTTTATCTTCAATGCGGTTTCCGTAGTTACTACCGTCTAAACGCGAAAGGTTAGAAGCAGTTTCAGCCATGGCCAAGGTATAATAGGTTGAAACTAATATATCCGATTTAAAGAAATCCAATTCTTTTACTTCAATGCCTTTGGCTTTTATTTTTTCAATAGTTGCTAAAAAATCAGCTTTAATTTTTGGGTCGATTGCATCACTTTCAACGAAATTTTTAAAATATCCGATGGTTTTAATACCATTTGAATTTGAGATACTTTCTTCTTTAATTTCAGCGGAAGCGTATGTAGTTTGATCTTTTGCGTCTTTACCACCCATTACATTCAGCACAATACGAATATCTTCAATGGATTTAGCGATAGGTCCAACACAATCGGTAGAAGATGCGTAGGCCATCAATCCGTAGCGGGAAATACGTCCGTAAGTTGGTTTTAAACCATATACATGGTTGTAACCAGCCGGTTGTCGCACAGAACCACCTGTATCGCCACCAATAGAAAAAACGGTGTAATCTTTGGCCACATTGACTGCCGAACCACCACTGGAACCACCACCTACTAAATCGGGGTTGATGGCATTTTTAACAGCACCAAAAATGGTATTTTCAGAAGAAGAACCATGACCAAAACTATCGCAGTTTTCCTTTACTAATGGAATAGCCCCAGCATCCAATAATTTTTGAATGGCCGTGGCGGTGTAGGCCGATTTGTAATTTTTCAACAATTCTGAACTTGCAGTTGTATAGGTGCCTTGAACCATGTAAACATCTTTTATTCCGAAGGGAATGCCTTCCAGTAACCCGATGGTTTCGCCTTTTGCAATTTTAGCATCTACTTTGGCGGCTAAATCTAACGCCAAGGTATCTAATAAAGCGTTTACGGTGTTATTGGTATTGGCTTTTAATAAGTTCAGCTTTTCTTGTACCAAGTTTGTACAAGTAATTTCTTTGTTCACCAGTTGTTGGTGTATTTTGTGTATCTGAGATTCCATAATTATTCTTCTATAACTTTAGAAACCACTAAATAGCCTTTTTTCTCTTTCGGAAAATTTTCAATAATGATTTTCTTTTCCAATGCAGAACTTTCAATCACCACATCGTCTCTTAAATCGTTTAAAGACACGCTATTATTATGATTAACATTAAAAGAGTTATTATTTGTTGGTTGTGCATTTTTAATCACTTCAAATAATTTGTTCACCGCCTCACTGGGTTGTGCTCCTTTAATACTCGACAATACGTCGACTGTCATAATTTTACTCATTTTCTGTATTTTTAAATTAAAAAAAGCCCTCCGTATTTGGAAGGCTTCATATATTTTTAAACAACAACCTTCCTGTCCTAAAAATTAGGATTATTGAAATTATTATTGTTGTTATTGTTGTTATTGTTGTTCATAATGTTTTACGTGTTCAAATATATACAGAATAACAATACTAAACACTATTTTTATAATATTCCTTTTCTGTATTATTAAATTGATAAGAAACATGAAGTTAATTTGAAAAACTTTCAAATTATAATTGATTATAGTTTAAAATGAGTGGATTGTTAGTATAGTAATATTTAAATCAATCCTTTTTCAATAGCAACTCTTACTAGTCCAGCCACATTTTTAACACCTAATTTTTGAATAAGATTACTACGGTGTGCTTCTACTGTTTTTGAGGTTACAAAAAGTTTTTCTGCAATTTCTTCGGTAGTATATTCTTTTACAATTAATTCTAACACTTCTTTTTCACGTCTGGTTAATGTTGGAATGAAAAATGAACTGTTGGTTGGCTTTCCTAATGAATCGTTAAGAAGCAAACGTTGCAACTTTTCCGGTAAAAATAATTGGTTGTTTTTTACGGCTTTTATAGCGTTGATTAACTCTGTTTTATTAGTGTTTTTTAGTAAATATCCAGAGGCACCATTTTTAATAATTTGTTTGATAAATGAAATGTCTTCGTAATTGGACAGGGCAATAATTTTTAACTCCTTATACGTGTCTTTAAGTTGTTTACATAAATGGATGCCGTTACCATCGGGTAGGTTTATATCTAATAACAAAACTTGTGGTATGATGTCTCGTAAACCATCAATTGTGTCGTTAACACAGTGGTATGTGCTAATTATTTGAATGCCTTCCACTTGTTTAAGCATGGTTTTTAAACCTTCAACCACCATCATATGGTCGTCTGTTATAGCAACGGTTATCATGTTTTTTGAATATTTTTTAAATCGATATTTATAGTAAAAGTTGTTCCGCTTGGGTTGTGTTCTTCCTCAAGTGTGGCGTTTAAAAAAGCAATACGCGAAGCAATGTTTTTTAATCCAATACCAGCGTTTTTTTGAGAACTTTCAAATCCCTTTCCGTTATCTTCAACAGTTATAAAAAGGTTGTCATCGTACGAATTTATTTGAACGACAGCTTCAGAAGCATCGGCGTGTTTTATGATGTTGTTAACCAGTTCTTGTACAATTCTATAAATAACGGTTTCAATATTTTTTGATAGTTTGATATCATTTCCAAAGTGTTGAAAATTTATTTTTATAGGATGAAAACCCTCAAGTTTGTTGCAATAATTTTTTAGGGAAGTTATAAGTCCAAAATCATTGATGGTGGTTGGTGAAAGGTTGTGCGATATGTTTCGAACTTGGTCACAGGAATAATCAATCATATCAATCGCTTTGTTGAAAAGGGTTTTAGTTTCTATGGAAAGCGATTTTGAATCGATACTGGACAATTGAAATTTTATGGATGATAAATCGCCATTAATGCCATCATGCAAATCTTGTGCAAGCCTCACGCGTTCTTTTTCTTCGCCTTCTATTAAAGCCTGTAGTTTTTCGATATCGCGTTGTTGTTCTAGTTTCGAGATTTCAATGTTTTTAACTTTTTGGAGCTGAGCGTAAAATGCCCAAATGCTTATTAAAATTATCAATAAAATAATTCCGCTTATCGAGACCAGCACTAACTTGTTTTTATTTTTTGTGAGCTCCAATTGGTTATGCTCTAAAGCTATTTTTTTTTCTGCGATTTCTTTGTCCTTTTTCTCAGATTGGTATTGTTTTTCTAATAAATTGATTTCTTTTAAGTGGTTTTCGTTTAGCAACGAGTCTTTTAATTGGGCATTTTGTTTTAAATGAAAATATGCAGAACTGGTTTTGTTTAAAGCTTCGTAAACTTGTGCTAATTGTAAATGAGCCTTAGCCTGTATTTCAATTTTTTGGTCTCTTTCTGCGGTTTTTAGTGCTTCGTTTAAATACGTAATAGCGTTTTTATGGTCTTTGTTTAAAGCATACGAGCTACCAAGTTCTAAAATCAAATCGTTTTTATAATATTTGTCATTTATGTCGTTAATAAAAGGTAATGCCTTTTTGTAATAATAAATGGCTTTATTATAATTTTTGGTTTCAAAATAATAGGTTCCAAAGTTGCGTTGGGCAAAATAGTTTAAACGAGTGTTATTAATAGTTTTTGTAATACTATCGGCTTTTATAAAATAGTTATAGGCTTGCTCAAACCTATTAAATTTCATGTTTGCCAAACCCAAATCGCCCATAGCATAAGCTATTCGCTCCTTATCATTTTTAGGAATAATCTTTAGTGCTTTGTTTAAATATTCAAGTTCCTTTTCCTTGTTTTTTAAAGAGTTGTAAAAAGCTGCGAGATTTTCGTAAGACATGCCTAAGCGGGAACTATCCTTAACAGTTTCAAATATTTTAATACCTTTAATGTAATTATCAATAACATTATTAAAAGCACCTTTGTATTGATAAGCATTTCCTAAATTAATATACAGGCCACCAGTACCTCTTTGGTAATTTGCATCCAAACTATATGGTAACGCTTTGTTGTAATAATAAATAGCCGAATCGTAATTAGCCATATCGCTATGTACAATACCGCTATATTGTAAAGACTTGATTACTCCAATTTTATAGTTGTTTTCTTTGCTTTTTTTGTAAGCTTTTTTGTAAAGTTTTAAAGCTTCTTTTGGATTTGCAGATTCCTGTTCATAGGCTTTGTTAAGAATTGAATTTATAAGCGTGCTGTCGTTTTGACCAAATATTATTTGGAAACAAGACACTAAGCCTATGAACAGGAATCGTTTCATTCTAATTTTAATAGTAATTTAAATGTAATTAATTTATTTACTTCTTTATTATTTTTTTTGAAATGCTGCCGCCACGTGTTTTAATTTGAAGTAAGTACATCCCTGTTGGTAATTTAGAAACATTGAGTTGTTCCATATTTGTTGAAGCTTCTAGAATTACCTGACCACTCATGTCAACCAATTGCATGTGTTCAATGGTGTTATTTTGAATTGATAGATGCAAAATATTTTCAACGGGGTTTGGATAAATTTTAAAGTCTTTAAATGCCGTTTCCTCGTTTGAAAGCGTGGTGCTAAATTCTGGTTTTCCATATAAACTCCACGTACCATTGCTGCTTTTTACTCGAATATGCAAAATATGGTCGCCAGCTGATAAATTAATGGGAACAGGAATGTTTAACGTTTCATCAACCGTAGCGCTTTCAGTTAAAGCTATGGCAGTTGCGTTTCCAACGCCTGGGTCGGTATCAATAAAAAATTCAGCGGCAACAATAGTATTGTTACTTATTTGGGTCGACTTATAAAGCACTTGTCTTCCGTATAGGCTCCATTGGTTAAAATTGTTTTTAACTCGAATGTGTAAGATATGAATACCAGTGCTTACGGAATTCAAAGGGATAGTAAACGTATTGTTTAAACTTGTGCCGTTGGAAATGCTTAAAGGTTCTGCATTGCCAACCCCAGGATCTGTGTCAAAAAAGTATTCAGCTTCGGTGATGGTATTGTTTAAAGCCGATGAAAAGTTAGCAAGATAAAACGTTTGGCGCGCATACAAACTCCATTTGTTTGCATTGTTTTTTGTTCGCATGTGTAAAATATGAATGCCAGAGGTTAAACTGTTTACTGGTATTGTTAAGGTTTCGTTTAAATTAGCAATGTCAGTTACATCTACATTTACAGCATTGCCAGTTCCTGGGTCGGTATCAAAAAAGTACTCTATTTCTGTTATGGATTTTTGTCCTAACCCCAACAAGGTGTTAAAACAAAAAAACCATAAAATGTATTTTGTTTTCATAGTTTATTAATTTTCAACGTTAGCATTCGCTTTAAAAACTACTTCAAGATTTCCTCCAGCTTCAACAACGGCATTATTAATGTTGATGCTTGTTGGGTATGGTAAATCAAATGGATAGCCTTTCATTTGAAATAAAAATCCTTGGCCATAAATTCCTAAATCAGAATTATCTGATCCTGCTCCTATAGCTGGAGAACCTGCTTTAAGTTTGTAGTTTTTTGTGTAGGTAAATAAAGGATTTTCTGGTGAGCCAATATCTCTGAATTGAGGATTGACATTGTTTAGGTTATTGATCCCATTCAATGTGGTTAAAGTTTGACCACCATAAGCAAATGTTAAGCAATTTTGAAAATTTAAAGGAATATTATTAAAATTGTTAATGGTACTTATAATAGTTGAAATTGCATCTCTACTTGTTAATAAAAACATATTATTATTAAGTATAGGATTATTACAGTTATTAAAAGCAATTTTCTCTGTTCCAGTATTATCAAAAACCATAAGATTGTTGTTAAAAGTGTCAGATGAGATAAGTCCGGAAACAGTACCGTTAATTTGAGTATTTGAACTAGAATTTCGTATAAAAATATTATGAGTTATTATGTTATTCCCATGATTAATATTAAAGATATTCAGGTAGTTCGCTGTTCCTATAGAGTTGAATAAATTACCTTGAATTATATAGTTGAAAGGACGACTAAGACTTATTGATCCAATTTTATTATTTTGAATTAATACATTTGAAATAGCTCCAAAATTATTATCATTAATACCATTAATTATCTCTAACCCACTTATGCTAGAATTTGATGCAGACTTGCTAAGATTATCTGTAAACAACATCATAGCGCTAATTTTTGCACTTTCACCGTTTGCAAGTTCAGGTCCATGACCAATACCTCTTAAGTGTATTTCTTTATTTATAGTAATGTTTGGATAAGCATTGGGCGATGGGTGAATATAAATAAAATCACCTTCCGATGCGGCATCAATAGCGGCTTGCACACTTGTAAATTGTGCCGTAGTTCCTGGTCGATTATCAACCGTCCATGTGGTTTGAGCAAATAAAGTTGCACCAAGTAATAAAAAAGTAAAGTTTAAAATAATTGTTTTCATGATTAATAGCATTTAAAAGTTATAATGCTAAATTACTTTTCGAGAATAGGTTTTTTTTAAGGGAATAACATAGAAATTAAAACTTAGGGAAAACCCTAATAAATTTACTTTTTAAGCGTTTTATAGATGAAATATTCCATTTATTAAATCATTAAAAACCCAAAAATTTAACTTTTAAGGCACTTTCTGTTTTTGTGTATTTTTAAAATGAAAAAAAATACAATAAATCAAATTTAAGACCCTTTTTAGGCGATTTAAGACACTTTTAAGTAATTAACAAATGTTGATAATTATGTGAATGAGTCGACGAAAAGCTTTTTAAAAGGTTGATAATTTTGTATATTTGTTTGTATTCAGAAGTCCCGAAATACAACGGGATTTTTTATGAATTATAAATTGAATTAAACAATATTAAATTATAATATGAGCGAACCTAAAGAAGAATTTAACAAGCACAATTATTCAGCAGATAGTATTCAGGCCTTAGAAGGTATGGAACATGTGCGCATGCGTCCTTCAATGTATATTGGCGATGTAGGCGTGAGAGGATTACATCATTTAGTTTATGAAGTTGTAGATAACTCTATTGATGAAGCACTAGCTGGGCATTGTAATAATATTACAGTTACCATAAATGAAGATAATTCCATTACTACTGAAGATGATGGTCGTGGTATTCCAGTAGATTTACACAAAAAAGAAGGCGTTTCTGCCCTTGAAGTTGTAATGACAAAAATTGGTGCAGGTGGTAAGTTTGATAAAGATTCATATAAAGTTTCTGGTGGTTTACACGGTGTTGGTGTAAGTTGTGTTAATGCACTTTCAGAGCATTTAAGAGCAACAGTATATCGTGATGGTAAAATTTGGGAACAAGAATACGAACGCGGTAAATCATTATACCCTGTTAAACAAATAGGAGAAACTGATAAGCGTGGTACAACGGTAACATTTAAACCAGATGGTACTATTTTTACTCAAACCCTTGAATATAGCTATGATACCTTGGCAAGTAGAATGCGCGAATTAGCTTATTTAAATAAAGGAATTACCATCCATTTAGTTGATAAAAGAACAAAAAAAGATGATGGTACGTTTGAAGGAGAAACATTTCATTCTGATGAAGGCTTAAAAGAATTTATAAAATTCTTAGATGGTAACCGCGAACCTTTAATGAAAGACGTTATTGCATTTGAAGGTGAAAAAAATGGTGTACCTGTTGAAGTTGCTATGGTTTACAACACATCATACGCTGAAAACTTACATTCGTATGTAAACAATATTAACACACATGAAGGTGGAACACATTTATCAGGTTTTCGTCGTGGTTTAACCATGACTTTAAAAAAGTATGCTGATGATTCAGGATTACTTAAAAATTTAAAATTTGAAATTGCTGGTGATGATTTCCGTGAAGGTTTAACAGCCATTATATCTGTAAAAGTAGCAGAACCACAATTTGAAGGACAAACAAAAACGAAATTAGGTAACCGGGAAGTATCTGCATCGGTAAGTCAAGCAGTTTCTGAAATGTTAACCGATTACTTAGAAGAACATCCAGACGATGCTAAAACAATAGTTCAAAAAGTAATTTTAGCAGCACAAGCACGTCATGCAGCTCAAAAAGCGCGCGACATGGTACAGCGTAAAAACGTAATGAGTCTTGGTGGTTTGCCAGGTAAATTAAGTGATTGTTCAGAGCAAGACCCAACAAAATGTGAAGTGTTTCTTGTTGAGGGAGATTCGGCAGGTGGAACAGCTAAACAAGGGCGCGACAGGAATTTTCAAGCTATTTTGCCATTAAGAGGTAAAATTTTGAACGTTGAAAAAGCGATGACTCACAAAGTTTTTGAAAACGAAGAGATTAAAAACATCTTCACAGCCTTAGGTGTTACCATTGGAACAGAAGAAGACAGTAAAGCATTAAACCTTTCAAAATTACGTTATCATAAAGTAGTAATTATGTGTGATGCCGATATTGATGGTAGCCACATTGCTACGTTAATATTAACGTTCTTCTTCAGGTATATGAAAGAATTAATTGAAAACGGACATATTTATATAGCAACACCTCCTTTATATTTAGTTAAAAAAGGTAATAAGAAAGCCTATGCATGGACAGATAAAGAACGTGATGCACTTGCCGAAGAGTTTGGTGGTAGTGTAAACATCCAACGATATAAAGGTCTTGGAGAGATGAATGCAGAACAACTTTGGGACACAACCATGAACCCAGAATTCAGAACAATGCGTCTAGTACAAATAGATAATGGTACAGAAGCAGATAGAATTTTCTCAATGCTAATGGGTGATGAAGTACCACCACGTAGAGATTTTATTGAAAAGAATGCTGTTTATGCTAAAATTGATGCATAGCTAATTAGCTCATTTAATAAAAAAATAGCCTTAACATTGTTTGTTAGGGCTATTTTTTTTCTTTTAACACCGATTAAATGCAAAAAATTACGATAAAATGTTGTTTATTGTAGTTTTTTATATATATTTGTCTAATCCAAATTTAAAAAAATGAAAAAGATATCCCTACTTATGTTACTTTTTATGGTAACACAAATATCTAAAGCACAAGATATTGATGCGCTTTTTGCGGCTGGTAAAGAAAATGCACAACGTTTTACTAATGATTATTTAGCACCAGGAACAAATGGTTTAATGTATAGTATGAATGCCAACTGGTTTAATACAGCCGATGCAAAACCTTTAGGCGGATTTGAAATATCCGTAATAGCAAATGCAGCAAGTATTAAAGATGAGAATAAAATGTTCTTAATGGATATGGCTCAATATAATAGTGCTGATTATGATTTTACAGTAGCTTTTGAAGATAATGAAACATTACAAACAAAATTAGTTGCAACCGTTTTAGGAGAAAATGATCCAGATGTAAAACTTATAGTTAGATCGAAAACCACACCAAATTTTAATTCTCAAACAATTACGTTGCCGTCAGGTATTGGTGAAGCAACAGCAAACTTATTGCCAACAGCCTTTATCCAAGGTGCATTAGGATTAAGCAAAGGAATTGAATTAAAAGCACGTTTTGTACCTAAAGTAGATACTGAAGATGTGTCGATAAATATGTATGGTGCTGGTTTGCAAGTAGAATTTACAAAATGGTTACCAGCAGATAAAATATTACCAGTTGCTGTTTCAGGTTTGGTAGCATATACACATCTAGGAGGATCTTACGATATTACTGAATCTTCAGGTATTAACGGTAGTAATCAACGAATTGAAAATGAAATAAACACTTGGTTATACCAATTAATTGCCTCAACAAAATTGCCAGTTATTAATTTTTACGGTGGTATTGGCTATATTAAAGGTAAATCAGAATCAGATGTGTTAGGAACATATGTTGTTACAAGCGGACCATTAATTTCAAGAACAGAAACAGATCCTTTTTCGGTATCAAGTGAAGTATCAGGAGTTAGAGGAACTTTAGGAACAAAGTTAAAATTAGGTTTTTTCAGATTGAATGCTGAATACCATTTAGCCGAGTTTGATGCCTTTTCAGTTGGTATTAATTTCGGATTTAGATAAGATATTTCAAATAAAAATTTTCATATATAATAATTGTTTTAGTTTTAGTTAGTTTAGTTGAAAAAGAGCATGATTTAATCTTGCTCTTTTTTTATTTAGTGTATTTAAATTCGTAATTTAGCGTGCTTAAAAGCTATAAATTAACCTTTTGCGAAGTGCAATTGTAAATTTTGCATTTTTTAAAAGGAAAAAATATCACAATTACATTTATACAACTAAAAAATTATTAAAAACTAAAAAATGAAAGTAACAGTAGTAGGTGCAGGAGCAGTAGGCGCAAGTTGTGCAGAGTATATTGCCATTAAAAATTTCGCTTCAGAAGTTGTTTTATTAGACATTAAAGAAGGCTATGCAGAAGGTAAAGCTATGGATTTAATGCAAACAGCATCATTAAACGGGTTTGATACTAAAATAACTGGTATCACAAACGATTATAGCCAAACAGCTAATAGTGATGTGTGTGTTATAACATCTGGTATTCCTCGTAAACCAGGAATGACTCGCGAAGAATTAATTGGTATTAATGCAGGAATTGTAAAAACAGTTTCTTCAAGTTTAATTGAGTTTTCACCAAAAACGATAATTATCGTGGTAAGTAACCCAATGGATACAATGACCTATTTAGTACATAAATCAACTAGTATTCCTAAAAACAGAATTATTGGAATGGGTGGAGCTTTAGATTCTGCTCGTTTTAAATACAGATTAGCTGAAGCTTTAGGCGGACCAATAAGCGATGTAGATGGTATGGTAATTGGCGGACATAGTGATACAGGTATGATTCCTTTAACACGTTTAGCTACTAGAAATGGTGTGCCGGTTTCAGAATTTTTAAGTGAAGAACGATTAAATCAAGTAAAAGAAGATACTAAAGTTGGAGGTGCTACACTTACCAAATTATTAGGTACGTCTGCATGGTATGCACCAGGAGCAGCAGTATCTGCAATGGTTCAAGCTATTGCTTGCGATACTAAAAAAGTTTTCCCTTGTTCTGCATTGTTAGAAGGTGAATATGGCTTTAAAGATATCTGCCTTGGTGTACCAGTAATTTTAGGAAAAAATGGTATTGAAGAGATTGTAAATATCACTTTAAATGATGCTGAAAAAGCAACTATGGTAGAAAGTGCAGCTGGTGTAAAAGCAGTTAACGATTTACTATAGTTTACAAGGCTATAAAGTTAAAAACTTTTAAAGTTATAAATAATTAAAGTGCCTAAAGTTGTATGCAAACTACAATGTTAGGCACTTTTTAACTTTTAACTTTTAACTTTCAACTTTTAAATGATATATTTGGTGCATGAAGGCAAAATGGTACGTAAGTACATTCATTTTTATTTTTACCCTACTAGGTGTTATTAATTACAATCAAATTCCGGAAGCAAATCAGGAAATTGTATTGCAGTTTACGCATTTAAAAGTTTCTGAAAATGAATCTGATAATGCTATTGCCATTATAAAAAAGCAGTTGCAAACCATTGGTGCAGAAAATATTAAAGTTGAAGCACAGATAAGTGGTGGTTTAAAAATTACCTATTACAGTGAAACGGATGCTGTTAGTGTAAAAAAGATACTTTCAGAAACAAACGCATTAGCTTTAGAAAATTCTACATCGGACGAAAACCCTTTGCAGTTACCTTCAAATAAAAAAGAATCTACCTATAATCTTGATGTTTTTGAAATTCATAAACCCGATGCAGAATCAGGTTTTTGTGGTAAATGTGCTTTAGAAATTAAATCGGATTTTAATCGCTTTTTTATTTCTAATATATTTATTCCAAATAGTGGTATAGTTATAAATACATCAGAGCTTATTGAAAAAGAAGCTTTCAAGTTTTATAGCACTGTTGCAATTGCGATAGATAATACGTCTTATAAAATACCAGAGGTTAGGGCAGGACCTAATTCTTAATAAGGAAACTTTCCTAAAAACTGTTTAGCTTTAATCAATCATTTTAAAGCTAAAAACACTCACATTTAATCATAAAAAAATAATTGTCAAATCGTTGGTAAATTCTATATTTGCTCGTTTTAAAAAAATTTGACTAAAATAATTTCATAATGCAAAACAAAGGACTAGTAAAGTTATTTGCAGTTTTGTTTGGTTTGGTAAGTATTTACCAATTATCATTCACATTCAAAGCAAATCAAATAGAAAAAGCTGCTGAAGAAGTAGCTATTAAAAAAATTCCAACCACCGATCCAGATTATCGTGCTAAAAGAAGTGCTGAAGAAGCAAATTATCTTGCAGCAGTAGCAACAGATACGGTATTTAATATTGGTATAGCAAAATTCACATATAACGAAGTGAAAGAAAAAGCTATGAATTTAGGTTTGGACTTAAAAGGTGGTATCAACGTTATTCTTCAAGTATCTGTAAAAGACATTTTAAGTGGGTTGGCTAATAAAACTAAAAACCCTGTTTTTAATAAAGCCTTAAATGATGCTGAAATTCTTCAAAAAAATAGCCAAAATACTTATTTAGAAGATTTTTTCATCGCATTTGATAAAATTAAAGGTAACACAAAGTTAGCATCTCCAGATATTTTCTACACTAAAGCTTTAGATGGTGAAATTGAAGGAAATATGTCTGATGATGAAGTTAAAAAAATCATTAGAACAAAAATTGATGAATCAATTGTTTCTGCGTTTGAAGTATTACGCAAGCGTATTGATGAGTTTGGTGTAACCTCGCCAAATATTCAACGTTTAGGAACTTCTGGTAGAATTTTAGTAGAATTACCAGGTGTTAAAGATGTTGAGCGTGCTACAAGTTTATTACAAAGTACAGCACAATTAGAATTTTGGGATGCTTATAAAGGTGAGCAATTCTTCAATTTTATGGCACAAGCTAATGATGCTTTAAAAGACACTAAAGAAACTACGGAAGTTAAAAAAGATTCGACTACAGTTGAAACTAAAGAAACGACAGATTCAACTATTGACGACCTTTTAGGTGAAGCAGCAACCGATTCTACTACTGTAAAAACTGTTGAACCACTTCTTGGTTTAGTTCGTGGTTATGGTTATCAAGGTGGACCAGTTATTGCGCAATTCGAAATTAAAGATAAAGCAAAAGTACTTGGTTACTTAAACTCACCTAAAGTAAGAGCATTACTTCCTGCTGAGATGCGTTATACGAAATTCGCATTTGGTAAACCAGAAAAAGATAGTGAAATAGTAGATTTATACGCTTTAGTAGGAAACAGAGATAATATTCCTCAATTAAGTGGTGCAGTTGTAACCGATGCTCGTAACGATTTCGGTCAAACAAACAAGCCAACAGTATCAATGCAAATGAATGCAAAAGGTGCTAAAATTTGGGAAGAAATGACTGGAAAAGCGTATGCGCAAGGAAGTCAAATAGCTATTGTTTTAGATAACGTTGTGTATTCTGCGCCAGGTGTAACTACAGGTGCAATTTCTGGTGGAAATTCTGAAATTTCAGGAAACTTTACATTAAATGAGGCAGTCGATTTAGCAAACGTATTACGTGCAGGTAAATTACCAGCATCGGCAGATATTATTCAAAGTGAAGTAGTTGGGCCATCATTAGGTCAAGAAGCTATTGATAGTGGTACAATGTCTTTCATGATAGCATTGGCTTTAGTATTAGTTTGGATGGTAGTTTATTACGGAAAAGCAGGTGGTTTTTCAGATATTGCTATGATACTAAATATCTTATTAATCTTCGGTATTTTATCGGGCTTAGGTGCTGTACTAACATTACCTGGTATTGCGGGTATCGTATTAACAATTGGTATGTCGGTTGATGCGAACGTAATTATTTTCGAGCGTATTCGTGAAGAAATTGCGAAAGGTAAAGGTCAAAAAGAAGCCATTCAAGACGGTTTTAGTAATGCATTATCCTCAATTTTAGATGCCAACATTACAACGGGTTTAACCGCTTTAATATTATTTATTTTTGGTACAGGACCTATTAAAGGATTTGCTACTACCTTATTAATTGGTATTGGTACATCGTTATTTACAGCTATTTTTATAACTAGATTGTTAGTAGATTGGTATGTAAACAAAGGTGGTAAATTAGAATTCTCAACACCACTTACTAAAAATTTATTTAGAAATCTAAATATCGAGTTTTTAAAGAAACGTAAAATTGCATACATCGTATCGGGTGCATTTATATTAGTAAGTTTAGGGTCTTTATTTACAAACAGTTTAGATCAAGGTGTTGATTTTGTTGGAGGTAGAACATACCAAGTACGTTTTCCACAAGATGTAAATGCTTCTGAAATAACAAAAACTTTAGTTGGTGCTTTTGGTAGTGCAGATGCTAAAACCTTTGGTGATGCTAACCAATTAAAAATTACAACAAAATATAAAGTAAACGAATCTGGTACAGAAATAGATGAAGCTATTAGAGAAAAACTTTACACAACATTACAACCACACTTAACAGGGGTTTCTTATGAAGATTTTATTAATGAATCTGAAGCGAAATCTGTTGGTTTAATGAAGTATTACAAAGTTAGTCCAACCATTGCCGATGATATTAAACAAGCTTCATTCTGGTCTATTTTAGGCTCGTTAATTGTGGTGTTCTTGTATATCTTATTCCGTTTCAAAAAATGGCAATATTCATTAGGTGCTGTTTTGGCAGTTTTTCACGACGTACTTATCGTATTAGGTGTATTCTCATTAACGTACAAGTTTATGCCATTTAGTATGGAAATAGATCAAGCATTTATAGCTGCCATACTAACAGTAATTGGTTATTCATTAAACGATACCGTAATTGTATTCGATAGGGTTAGAGAATACATAAACGAGCATACCAATTGGAAGTTTGATAAAATTGTAGATGTGTCTTTAAGCAGTACATTAGGTAGAACCTTAAATACATCATCAACCACATTAGTAGTATTATTAGCTATCTTTATTTTTGGTGGTGAATCTATTAGAGGTTTTATGTTTGCATTAATAGTAGGTATTGTAGTTGGTACATATTCATCATTATTTATTGCTACGCCTTTAATGTACGATACAATCAATAAAGAAGAAGAAAAGAAAAAGAAATTAGAAAACTAAACTAACTCAATCTAATTTCTTAAAAGCCTATCAATTTATTTTGGTAGGCTTTTTTATTTGATAAATTGAAAAGATTATTAATTTGCTTTATTATAGCATCATCAAATACTTGTTAACTACCTTTTTATTATTACTAAGGAGTTGTAACTTTGAAATTATAAAAAAAGAAGGAATGAAACTAGTAATATCACCAGCAAAGTCGCTCGATTTTGAAACAAAGCTACCAACAACCCAACATACAGAACCTCAATTTTTAAATCAATCCGAGCGTTTAAATAAGCTACTTAAAAAGAAATCGGCTAAAAGCTTATCAAAACTTATGAGTATTTCCGATGCGTTAGGGCAGTTAAATTATGAGCGCAATCAAACATGGGAATTACCATTTACGCCAAGTAATGCACGACCAGCAATGTATGCTTTTAGTGGTGAAGTTTATAGAGGATTAGATGCTTACTCAATTTCTGAAACTAAAATAGAAAGTGCTCAAAATACCATCCGTATTATTTCTGGCTTATACGGTTTACTAAAACCCTTAGATTTAATACAACCTTACCGTTTAGAGATGGGAACAAAATTTCCTGTTGGGAAAAACAAAAACCTTTATGAATTTTGGCAAAAAACCATTGCTAAAGCGTTGAATGATGAATTGGAAGACGGTGAATTCTTGTTAAATCTTGCAAGTAACGAATACTTTAAAGCTATTGATATGAAAGCTTTAAAAGCACCAGTAATTACAGCAAATTTTAAAGATTTTAAAAACGGCGAATATAAAATGATAATGACCTTTGCTAAACAGGCCAGAGGTTTAATGGCACGTTACGTTGTAGATACAAATGCTAAAACCATTGACGATATAAAAGCTTTCAATTATGAAGGTTATCATTTTAGCGAACCCATGTCAACCGAAACAGAATTGACTTTTATAAGGTAATTTATGCCATACTATTTAATATTAATTCTTCAAGGCTATTGTGTTTACCATGCATACAAAAACGGAAATGCTTATTATTGGTATTTTCTAATAATGTTTTTACCCCTTGTAGGCTGTATAATTTACTTAATAACTCAAGTTTATAATAAGCGCGATGCCGTAAAAATTCAAGAAGAAATAGTTTCGGTTATCAATCCAACAAAAAAAATTAAAGATTTAGAAAAACGCCTTCAATTTTCTGAAACCTATCAAAACAGAGTTAATTTAGCCGATGCATTGCTAAATATTAAGGATTATAAAACAGCCATTCCATATTATTTAGAGGCGCTACAAGATACTTCTCAAAATGATTTTTATGTTACTAAAAAATTAATAGCAGCATATTTTGGTTCGCAAGATTATGAAAAAGTAGTTTTTTATGCTGAAAAAATTCAAAATCAAGTCGAGTTTAAAAAATCGAGAGCACAATTTTTATACGGATTAGCTTTAGAAAAGTTAGGTAAATTTGAAGAAGCGGAATTAAATTTAAGAAAAATAGATGTTCGTTATTCATTTTATAACGAACGATTAGCACTTGCAAAGTTTTTAATTAACCAAAGCAAAACAGCTGATGCAAAAGAAATTTTGGAAGAAATAAAGGTAGAATCTCAAAATATGACAAGTGTAAATAAACGGTTGTATCGCGCCACAATTCAAGAAGTTGAAAAACTTTTGGCAGAACTAAAATAGTAAGCGTTATTTTACTATTGCTTTTTTATCAATACTTAGTTTATTTTCAATTGTTGGTTTCTTTTTTATTCTTGGTCGTCTAGCGCCAAAAGTACCTCGGTTTATTTTGCCTCGTTTTGTTTTTTTATCACCTTTTCCCATTGTTTGTATTTGTTTTGTTGAAACATAAAGTACAAAATATTGAATTTTTATACAAATGAATAGTGCTTTATGTTTTACGCAAAAAAAATATCCTCTAAATTTTAGAGGATATTTATAATAGTAAGTAATATGTTTTGCGTAATGTAATTTATACAGCACCAAGGGTATAAAGTTGTTCCATGGTTGGTGTTTTGCTACCGCCAGCAGGTTCAAGAGTAATACCAAACGCTTCACTTTCGTTAGCGTTTTTAATTTCGAAAATTTTGTTACTATCGGTTTTAAAATCATCTATTGTACCTAAACTGGTAGGTGTTAACGGACTTAATTTTAACGACCAAACTTGGTACACTTTACCTTCAGGTGGTTCAGGTAAACCTTGTGCATCTAAAAAGATACGTTGCGAATTTTTATCCCAATATACTTTAGCATACGTACTTGCAAAATTTCCTTGTCCTGCAAGTTGTATTTTGGTAATGTTATCATCACGCAACACCGTTATTAATGTATTTGCTTCTTCTAAACTATTTTTAGAATTAGCAATTTGTGTTTCTAAAAGCGATTGTTGCGTTTTAGCAATTTGAATATTTTCTTGTAATTTGTTGTTTTGCGTTACCGTGTAAAATAATCCAACTGCTAAAATTACCGAAGCTGCCCAACCTGTATAGGTTATCCAGTTGTATGTTGGTTTTGCTATAGAAATAACTTTTGTGTCATCAGCATCAAAACCTAATTGATCTTTTATTTTTTGGAAGGTATTCGCGTTTTTATATCGCGAAGTAGCAGCAGTTAATTTAATAATAGCTGCTTCTATATCTAAAACTTCTTGCAGAATTTCAGGATACTGTTGCATAAGCGCATATACTTCCTGATTTTCTTTTTCAGAAAGCGAACCCGCTACGTATAGCTCTAAAATTCCAGATTCTATGTATGCTTTAATATCCATTTTATTTTAATACCATGTTTCTTAATTCTTGAATGCAATTTCTGTTTCTTGTTTTAATTGTGCCAATTGGCATATCAAGAGCTTCTGATGCTTCAAGTTGTGTGTAACCTTTAAAGTATAACAGTTCAATAACTTCTATACATTTTTTAGCTAGTTTATTTACAAACTTTGCAATGCCAATAGCATCGGTTTGCGTATCTAAACTTTCATTGGTTTCAAGTATATCTACGAAAAAATCGGCATCAAGGTTTTGTTTCGATTTTTTAAAGGCTTTTGAACGTGTTTTATCAATCGCTGCGTTTCTTGCTATGTTTATTATCCATGTAAAAAAGCGTCCTTTTTCAGATGAATAAGAACTTGCATTGTTCCAGGCCTTTATAAAAACATCTTGCATAACTTCTTCAGCAATATCAGCATCACGCACAATGTTATAAATAACACCTTGCATACTATCACTATACATATTGTAAAGTGCTTCAAAAGCTTTTTCGTCTTTCTGTTTAAATTTTTCTATAAGAATTTCTAATTGCATTAAGATGTTTTAGGTTTTTCGAAAGTAGTAAATAAAAATATAAAAGCTACTTTTAAAGTAGCTTTTATATTTTTTTATAAGTGTTTATTGTTTATTCAATAATACCAGCGCAACTTACACGCCCACCAGCATCACCAGTAGGTTGGGTTTTAAAATCATCAACACCTGTATGTACTATTATGCCTTTGCCTATAATGTTTTTATTGGCATCATCACAATCTATACACCATTCGTTGGTTGACATTGATATGTTACCATTTCCATTTTCATCTGCAACAAAGTTTCCAATATCACCTTTGTGGTAACCAGTTTCTACACCCCATTTTCCGTGTGGTTGGTTTGTTGGGTTCCAATGGCCGCCCGTAGATTTTCCATCAGGTGAAGAACAATCAGACGATTCGTGTATGTGTATAGCATGTTCACCAGGTTCTAAACCTGTCATAGTTGCCAACATGCTTACTACGCCATTTTCTTCAGTAAAAACAACCGTACCAGTTACATTGCTATTGCTTTTTGGTGTTAAGGTTATTGTTAATTTTTTAGGTTGAACAACGTTTGTTTTAATAGGTTTTGTTTCAATAGTTTCGGTACTTTTTTTAGCATCTTTACAAGAAATAATGCTTACTGATAAGGCTAAAAATAGGATGCTTAATTTTTTCATTTTCTATATTTTTTTCAAATAAAATTGATGCACTAATATACAAATTGCAAATGGGATACATGATATATATCATATTTTTAACAGATGCATAGCTTTAATTTTGGATGTATAAATGTTAGGTATGCATAATTCATTAATCAATAAATATAATATTGCTGGTCCACGATATACCAGTTATCCAACGGTTCCGTATTGGGATGATGCATCATTTTCATTAAAATTATGGAAAGCATCATTAAAAAAATCGTTTGATGAAAGTAATTCAAAAGAAGGTATTAGTTTATATATTCACTTACCTTTTTGCGAAAGTTTGTGTACGTTTTGTGGTTGTAATAAGCGTATTACGAAACAACATAATGTAGAATCACCTTATATAAATGCCGTTTTAAAAGAATGGTATTTATATTTAGAATTGCTTAATGAAAAACCTATAATTAAGGAATTGCATTTAGGTGGTGGAACACCTACATTTTTTAGTCCGGAAAACTTAACAACACTTATTAAAGGTATTTTAAGAACTTCAAAACTTACTGAAAATTACGAGTTTAGCTTTGAAGGTCATCCAAACAATACCACCAAAGCGCACTTACAAGCATTATACGATGTTGGTTTTAGGCGTGTAAGTTATGGTGTGCAAGATTATAACGAAACGGTACAAAAAGCCATACATAGAATACAACCTTTTGAAAACGTAAAACAAGCTACTATAATGGCTAGGGAAGTAGGTTACACCTCTGTAGGTCACGACATTATTTTCGGGTTGCCATTTCAAACCATAGCGCATGTAGAACAAACTATTTTAAAAACGAAAGAATTATTACCCGATAGATTGGCATTTTATAGTTACGCCCATGTGCCGTGGATAAAAGGAAACGGACAACGTGGGTTTTGTGATGCCGATTTACCTTCAGCCGAATTAAAACGACAACAATACGAACTAGGAAAACGTTTACTTGCAGAAGTTGGTTACCACGAAATAGGAATGGATCATTTCGCTTTACAAACAGATTCGTTATATCAATCTATGCAAATGGGTAAATTACATAGAAATTTTATGGGTTATACCGCATCTAAAACTCAAGCTATGATTGGTTTAGGTGTATCATCTATCAGTGATAGTTGGTATGGTTTTTCTCAAAATGTAAAAGGTATTGAAGAATATTACAACTTATTAAAAGATAATATTATACCAGTTTTTAGAGGCCATATTTTAAATGAAGAAGATTTAATTATAAGAAAGCATATTCTTAATTTAATGTGCCAATTTAAAACATCATGGACTTCAAATTCATTGTATTTTAATGAATTGCCAGATGTTTTGGTAAAATTAAAAGAAATGGAAGCAGATGGTTTACTACATATAGCTTCAAATGAAATTAATGTAACTAAAAAAGGACAGCCATTTGTTAGAAACATTTGTATGGCGTTCGATTTATTATTACAACGCAAACAACCCAATACCCAATTATTTTCAATGACTGTTTAACCTAAAAAAAATAAAATGAAACGAGCATGTTCAAAATTTTATCATTTAAGGAAATGATTAATAGCGAACAGCATGTGACCTAAAAATAAATAAATATAAACACATGAAAAAAATTATAGTTCCCATAGATTTTTCAGAGCAATCTGAATTTGCGCTACAAGCCGCAGCTAAATTTGCAAAAAAATTTAAGGCTGAAATTTTAGCGTTACACATGTTAGAGATGAGCGATGTAATGCTAACAGCTTCTGATGGTTATGTAAATGAACAGGCTGTGTTTTTTGTTAAATTAGCTGAACAAAAGTTTGAAAGATTTCTTGAAAAGGACTACTTAAAAGCGTTAAAAGTTACACCTATAATCAAACATTTTAAAGTGTTTAGTGAAGTAAATGATGTTGCCGAAAAACATGATGCCGATTTAATAATTATGGGTTCTCAAGGCACAAGTGGTGTTGTAGATTTTTTTGTAGGTTCAAACACAGAGCGCGTTGTTAGAACTGCTAATGTTCCTGTTTTGGTAATAAAAAATGAGTTAAAAAATATAAACTTTGAATCGGCAGTTTTTGCTTGCGATTTTGCTGAAGAATCTATTAATACATATTTGGAAGCAGAAAAATTGATGCAAAAATTACAATGCAAACTGCACTTGGTTCATGTAAATAGACCTAATGATTGGTTTAGAAGCTCGATTGAAATTGAAAAACTTGTTGTTAATTTTTTCACTAAAGCAAAACGAAATTTAGATGGTATGGAATCTGTTCATTACGTGTCTGATTATACTGTTGAAGAAGGTATTTTGAATTTTTCAAATAAATTGGGTGCCGATTTAATTGTTATTCCAACACATGGTAGAACAGGCTTATCGCACTTTTTTGAAGGTAGTATAGGCGAAGATATTGCAAACCACGCAACACTACCTGTAATAACGTTTAAAATTAATTAACTCTAATTATTTACATTTGAAATCGCTAGAATATTGAACAAATTAGCTTTTGTATTAAAAAAACTATTTTCTAAATCAATAGCTTTCAGTTTTGCATCAATTAATTTAGATTCTCTAGAATTTACCAAAAACAATGAGCTTTCACCTAAAAAGAATTTACGTTCTTCTGCGATAAGCATTTGGGTATAATCACTAACAATTATGGTGGTATATTTATTTTGTAATGTATAAGAATCTAATTCTTGTGTTATGGCATCTATTTTGTTTTTTAAGCTAACTTTTGTGGCTTGAATTTCAAATTGTGTATCCTGCATTTTTAATTGAGCTAATTTTAAATCGGCACGTTCCTTTCTTAAAAAAAGTGGTATGCTAACATTTAAACCGCTTTTGTATGCAGAAGTACTAAAAGACCTAATCACTTCTGGGGTTTGTGATAAAAAATTATACTGTAAGTCTATTTTAGGAAGTAGGTTATTAAGTGATAAGCGTTTTTCAATTGTTAAACTTTGTAGCTTATAATCAAGTGATTGTATTTTTGGATGGCTATCTAAATTTAAATCTTCAATAGCTAGTTTTGAAGTGTTAAGTATAGCATCAACAGTTTCAAAAGTATTAACATCTGGTATAATGGAGTCTTTAATTTCAATAGGTGTATCATCATTTAACCATAAAAAATTTGATAGTTCTAAAGACGATTTTATAAATTTAATTCGCGATTTTTCAAAATTTAGTCTTCTATCATTTAAAGCTATTCGAGCTTCTAGAGTATCAATAGCTGGCATTTCACCTAATTGAAAACTCTTTTTTATACCGTTAAAGCGTATTTCGGCATTTGTTAAAAACGCTTCATATACACGTTTTTCATTATAGGTTTTTAACCAATTGAAATAGGTAATTGTGGCATTGTAAAGTATATTGTTTACAAGTATTTGTTTGTCTGCATTGGCTTGGTTAACATATATTTTTGCTTGTTTAAGCATTGCCATACGTTTGTTTGTTAGTAAGCCTTGTGCTAAAGATACGGATATGCCAGCACTGTATAAACCATCTTCAGGAACAGAAGCTTCAGGGTTTAAGTAATTACCTGTGTTTTCTTCAAAATTACCTTTAAGTTCTATACCATACCAAGTTGGTATTTTAAATGTTGCATTTAGTTTATTGTAGTACTCGGTGTTTTTAAATGTTTTTAGAGTGTGATCAATTTCTAATTTAGGGTCAAAAGCACCTCGAGCCTTCATAAGTTTTGCTTCACTTTCACTAATTACCAAATTAGCTTGCTTAACTATGGGATGAAACGTTTTTACATAGCCTAAATATTCTGAAAGACTTATAACAGATAAACTATCTTGAGCTGCAATTATTTGGCTAAAGCAGATAGTAATAACTAGTGTGATTATTTTCATTTTTTAGAATCTTTTAAATCAGACTTAGTCGTATTTTTTGGTTGGTAATAGTTAGGAGGGAAGCTGTTAACGTTTCGCCATAGCTCAAACCAAATTGGTACATCTTCTAGTAGTGCAATTGTTTTTGCACCCGAGCCAACTCTTATTGCCTCAGGCCATTTATGGTCGTTTTCATCAGGTGCTAAAAGAATTCTGTATTTACCATTATCACTTATAAATCGTTCTATAGCTATTACCTTAGCGCCATAAGTACCGTAAGATACATTAGGCCAACCACTAAAAACAATAGCAGGCCAACCATCAAACTGTACTCTTACTTTTTCGTGTAAATGTAGTAAAGGTAAATCTATTGGGTTTATAAAGGTTTCAACAGCTAAATCATAATTTGCAGGCATAATACCTACAAGTTCTTCGCCTTCTTTAAAAGTAACACCAATACCACCACGTAATGCTTTATTTATATAGCCACTTTGTGGTGCTGTAACGTATAAAAGATTGTTACGCACTTTGTAATTTGTGTAATCATTTTCTAATTTGCTTACTTGGGCTTCAGTATCAAATTGACTTGATTGCGCTGTAAACATATCGCTTTGTGCTTTTGATATTTTATCGGCATACTCTGCATTAATTCTTGATAATTCAATTTGAGTATTTATTAATTCGTTTTGGCTAGCAAGATATTTGTTTTCTTGTGAAATAAGTTTTGCTTGCGTTTCTTGTAATTTTAAACGTTTTTCTTCAACATCTTTAGTGGCTTTAAGACCTTCATTTTGAAGTGTTTGAATTCGGTTAAATTGTGTTTCTGCAATACGTATATTTGTTTTTGAAGCTTCAAAATCTATACTGTCGCTTTTTACTTTTAAACGGGCTTGCATAAGTTTGTTTTTAGCTTGCGATAGTTTTAATTGTTGTTCATTTTTTATTGCGCTAATTTGTCTGTTTATAGCATCTACTTTTTCCTGGTAAGCGCTTACAGATGATGATTTTGCTTGTATTTGCTGGTTGGTGCGTTCTACCAATTTATCATCAAAATATTCGCTTTTTATTTCAGATATTCTTATAATGGTATCACCTTCATTTACAAAATCGCCTTCTTGTACAAACCACTCTTCAATACGTCCTGGTATTTGAGATTGTATATATTGTGGACGCTGATTGGGTTTTAATGTCGTTACAATGCCGTTTCCTGTTATATTTTGAGTCCATGGCAAAAAAAGCACAATAAGTCCTAATATTGCTGCTACCAATAAAAACCTATTAAATTGCTTGTAATAGTTTTTATTAAAAATGTCTTTTCCAGATTTAAAACTGGATAAAGGCACTTTTTTATTTAGTTGATTATGAGATATATTAAGCATAATTTTTTCTAATTTTTAATTCTTCCATTTTCAAGTTGAATACTATTGGTGCATTTGGTTTTCCAACTATCGCTACCGCTTACTACAATTAGTGCCCAAGGTCTATCTTTATGGGTTAAATAGTTAATAATTGCATTCGTTTCTGTAGGGTTAAACCTGTCTAGAGCATCTTCAAGTATAAGTAGTTTTGGTTTTTTTAAGATAGCTCTGGCTAAAACTATTTTTTTTGATACCGTATGAGACATTTGTTTACCATCTGGATATAAAATTGTTTTTAATCCTTTTGGCTGTTCTTTTAAAAAGTTTGTTAAGCCAACTTTTTCTAAAACATCAAAAATTTCTGCATCTGTAATGCTGGCATCATCAAAGGTTAAGTTTTCTTTTATTGTGCCTTCAAAAGGTGTTTCTTCAGTTAATGAAAGTCCAAGTTGCGCTCTATAATAATTTAGGTTAAGACTATTTATTGAGAAGTTGTTTACATGAATATGGCCAGATGTAGGTTCATTAATACCCGAAATTAATCTTAAAAGGGTTGATTTTCCTGAACCACTTTCTCCTAAAATAAGTAATCTGGTTTTGCTATTTATGTTTAGCGAAATGTTATTTATTATAGGTTCTTCTCTATTAGGTACGGTGTATGATACTTGGTTTAATTCTATATTAATATTGCCGTTAATTGTTGGTTTTTCGCCATCTTGTTCTTCTAAATCTTTATCAACAATTTGCCCTATTTTTTCTATTGAAGTTAATACATCATAAAACGACTCTAAGCCTAAAATTAGTTTTTCAACCGAAGCAATAACAAGAATGATAATGATTTCTGCTGCTACAAATTGACCAATATTCATTTCTTGATTGAGTACTAATGCACCACCAATTAATAGTAAACTTGCAGTTACTATTACTTTAAAACTAATCATTTGTATAAACTGAATCATTAGTATTTTAAAATGATTTTCTCTGGAAGTTAAATATTCGCTTACCAAATTATCATTTTTAGTGAGAGCTAAATTTGTGTTACCAGACACTTTAAAACTTACTAAGGTTCTGGCTATTTCTTGTATCCAATGTGCTACTTTGTATTTGTTTTTAGACTCAATTAAACTTGTTTCTAAACCGCGTTTTGCAGTAAACCTAAAAACTACCAATATTAATGCAAGTAGTAGAATACCAAAAACTATAAAAAATGGATGATAAAACGATAATAAAAGTAAAGCAAAAAGTATTTGTAATATAGCCGCAGGAATATCAATAAGTATTTTTGATAATCCTTTTTGAATAATTAAAGTATCGAAAAACCTATTAGCTAATTCTGGGGGATAATAGTTACGTAATTTTGCCATTTTTATTTTTGGAAATCTGTAGCTTAGTTCAAAAGATGAACGTGTAAAAATACGTTGTTGTATAGTTTCTATTATTCGAAGTTGCATTAGCTGTAAAGCACCAGCAAAAGCAACGCCAAGTGTTACTAATATTACTAAAATTACCCAAGATGTAGAAATTTGTGCTCCTTGAATTAAGTTAATAATTGCTTGAATGCCTAACGGTAACGAAAGTGAAACAATACCCGAAAAAATGGCATAATAAAAAATTTGGAATATATCTTTTTTTTCAAGGTGTAATAACCCCATAAATCGTTGCCAAGGCGTCATGTTTGGTGTAGTCATATATTAGAGATTTAAAGTATTAAGGGTTAAATTTGTAAAAAACATAGTTGGTGTAGTGTTAGCTTTACAGTCTGTTATGGTAGTAAAATGGTCTTTTAAAAAATGTTGATGCAAACTACCTTCAACTATAGTGCTAGCCAAACAAGATGCAAAATTATATTCTGGCCTAATAGCTTTAATTATATCTCTTAAACGTAGCACAACACGTTTATATACAACAAAATACCCGTCTTTATTTTCCAAATCTACTTCCTTTGTTAAAAATGATTTTGAGTTTTCGTTAATTATAATATTACAAAGTATTACCTCGTTTATGTGTGTGTATTTTGAATCTTCTTTGGTTGTTCTTGTAAGAATTTCAATAGCTTTTTGAAGTTTTTCTTTATTATCAGAAATACTATGCGTTTCAAAAACTAATTGATATTCAATCCAAGCCCAATACCAAGATGATAGATATAGAAGAAGTTTATGCTTACTTTCAAAATATCTATATATAGAACTTTCATTAGAACCAATTTCTGCTCCTAATTTCTTAAAAGTAAAAGCATCAAAGCCTATTTTATCTATTAAAATGATGCTTTGTTCTATAATGCGTTTTCCTAGTGTTGAAGACTCAGGGTCTTTTACATAAATTTTTTCTGGAACAGCAATTTTTAAATTTGAAAGTAAATTATCCATAATTAATATTATTATACACAAATATAATAGTAATACTATTAAAAATGAATGTAAAGCATTTAATTTTTGTAAAAATTTAACATATTTACAAATTTGTAAGAATAATTAAAAACGCTTAAAAGTATTGTGGTTACTGTATTAATGGCAATCCATACCACTAGAAACCACATCTAGAACTGGTGCAGGAGAAATGTAAGGAATACCAAGCCCCAAACCACGAAGAATAAATAAAACACCAATAACTATCACAAAAACAGGAATAGCTTTCTGTATTTTTTGTCTAATAGTACCTTTTAAAAAATTTGATAAATAAATAGCGGTTGTCATTAAAGGTATGGTCCCTAAACCAAAAACAGCCATGTATAAGCTACCATTTAGTGCGCTTCCGCCAACAATTGCTGCAAATAATGCCATGTATACTAAACCGCAAGGTAAAAACCCATTTAAAAACCCAATAGTTAAAAATGTTTCGGGTGTTTTTTTCTTTAATGCAGTTCCTAGAGCAGATTTCACTTTAGAAATTAATTTAAAAATAGGTTTAGAAAAGTTGTATTTACTAAATGTTTTATATGGAATAAGCACAACAAAAATCATTAAAACACCTATTATAATAGATAATTGTTGCTGAAAACCAAAAAGATACAAGCTTTTACCAATAAGTCCAAAAACCAAACCAATACTAGCGTAGGCAAGTAACCTTCCAAAATGGTAAATTGTAATTTGTAGTAATTTTTTGTAAGCATTTGTTCTATCAACAGGTAGCATAAAAGCAATAGGTCCACACATACCAACGCAGTGAAAACTACCCAAAATGCCTAATACAAATGCCGAAACAAGCATGCTTAATAATTTATAGATTCGTTAAACAAATAAGATTTTCCATTATATTGCCAATCAATTTTTATGTTCCAACGACCATCTACCAAACGGATGTCAGGTATGAGCAAATTTGATTTAGATAATGAAATAGCAGTATCAAAATCTAAGTGTTTGTTAGATGGTCTATAAAGGAACACATTTCCAGTAATTTTTTTAGGATCAAAACTTTCAGGAAAATGAATAAGAATGCCTTCTTTAGTAATTTTATAAGTAATATTTTCTTCTAAAACTTTGGCATTATTAAGTTTATCAATGTTGTTTTGGTATGCCAATTCGTCTTTGTAATAATCTTCAGTAACCAAATCATGGTCGTATTTATCACTTACATTCATAGTGATAATAAAATACATTATAAAGGAAATAAATCCAATAAAAGCCAATACAATTCCTGTTCCCCAATTTATTTTCATAGTATTTATTTTTTTGTTTACCCTAAATAAGTTTCAGGATAATGTTTTTTGTTTTTTTTATGGCATTTCCCTATCGGGTCGGGCTTTACGTTTCAAGTCCTCGCTCGTACCTCGCTGTGGGCTTTTCACTTCAATCCCTAATGCATCAACTGTTTCAACTTATTTATAGCTTCTTGGTCCTAAAAAATTAGCCGTAGTAGTTTCAATAAGTTTATCACCTTCATAAACACCAATCTTTATTTTATTTCTATCACCAGTTAAAGCCGAATTATTAATTTCAACAAACAAAGTACCTTTTGCAATGCCTTGGCTTGGTACCAAAAAACGATTGTGAGTAGCTACCAGCTTTAAATTTCCTTTGTGCGATAATAATTTAAAATGCACATTGGCAATGTTTTTTGTTGTTTTGTTTACTAATTTATAAGTAAAAACGTTACTAATAATGTTATTGTCTTTATGCTCGTAAAGCTGCCCAGGTAACCTTAAAACAGTTGCTTCAACATCATTTCTTAAAAATAACATACCTGTTAATAATCCAATTAATATGGTTAAAACAGCTATGTAACCTTTCATTCTAGCAGTTAATTTAAAAGAGGCTTTGTTTTCAATATTATCTTCACTAGCATAACGTATTAAGCCTTTAGGTAAATTTACACTTTCCATAATATGGTCGCATTCATCAATGCAAGCAGTACAATTTACGCATTCTAATTGTGTGCCATTTCTAATGTCTATACCTGTAGGACAAACATTTACACATTGCAAGCAATCAATACAATCGCCATAGCCTAAGGCTGTTCTATCTTCATTTTTTCTAAATTTCTTTCTGCCATTTTCAGCTTCACCACGTTTATGGTCGTAGGCAACAACAATCGATTTTGTATCTAATAAAACGCCTTGTAACCTTCCGTAAGGACAAGCAATAACACACACTTGTTCTCTAAACCATGCAAAAACAAAATAAAATACTGCTGTAAAAATAAGTAGAGAAAATAGCGTGCTTAAATGGCTTGTTGGCCCATCAATTATATATTGAATTAAATTATCACTACCTATTAAATAAGCTAAAAACACATTGGCTATAACAAATGATATGAAAAGAAAAACAATTAATTTTAATCCTTTTTTTCTTATTTTTTCGGCATTCCACGGTTGTTTAGATAATCTAATTTGTTTGCCTCTATCACCTTCAATCCAGTATTCAATTCTACGGAAAACCATTTCCATAAAAATGGTTTGCGGACAAATCCACCCACAAAATATACGACCAAAAGCAACCGTAAAAAGGGTTATAAACACAACACCAATTATCATTGAAATAACAAACAAATGAAAATCTTGAGGCCAAAAAGGAAAACCAAATATATTAAACCTACGTTCTAATACATTGAACATTAAAAACTGGTTACCATTTATTTTTATAAAAGGCGATGCCAGTAAAAATGCCAATAACCCATAGCTTACCCATTTTCTGTAATTATAGAATTTGCCACTTGGTTTTTTAGGAAACACCCAAGCGCGTTTACCTTCTTTGGTTATGGTGCCAATTGTGTCTCGAAATATTTCGTTTTCTGGAGTTTCCAAAATGGAGTGTTTTTTTAACCTAACGGCGTTAAAATTTAGCGTCGTTAGGTTTCATTTGTCTATTTTAATTAGTCACTACTTGTATTGAATCGGTGGTTGTTGCAGCTGGAGTTTCAGAGGTTTCATCAGTTTGTAAATCACCTTGTGGTTCTTTAGGATTTGCAGGTGTAGTACCTTGTAAGCTTAAAACATAACTAGCAACTTGTGCTATTTGAGCAGGTTTTAATTGCGTTTTCCAAGCTATCATACCTTTTCCTGAGCGTCCGCCTTCAGATATGGTTTTAAAAACATGACTAATATCGCCACCTAAAATCCAGTATTTATCGGTTAAATTTGGTCCAATACCACCACCACCATCTGCCATGTGGCAAGCTACACAAGTTGACTCAAAAATGGCTTTGCCTGCATTTAAATCTGTTGCATCGGTAAGTAAGGTAACGGTATTAAAATCAACTAAATCTTTAGCTGTTTTTTTGTAAGCCTCGACTGATGCTTTTGCTTCAGCTAATTCGGTTTCTAATTCATCAAATTGATTTTCACCATTAAAAATATGGAATCTTATTAAGTAAACGGCTCCAAAAATAATAGAAATATAAAAACCATATAACCACCAAGGAGGTAGGTTGTTGTCAAGCTCTTTTATACCATCATAGTTATGATCTAAAATAATTTCAGCTTCTTCTTCAATTGGTTTACTTCCAGCAAGTTTTTTGTAAGCATTTTTAAGCCATGTAAATTGGTACGTTTTACTTTTTTCGGCTAAAAAACGAGCTTTTGCTTCTTCATCTAATTTATGTAGCATTACATTTTCTAAAGCTCCAATAATAGCTTCGGTTGCAATTAGAATTAATAAGACTAATAATAAAAATAATAATACAGCTGGATATTCTATAAATGCTGGTTTTTCACCAGAATCTACAACGTATTCTGTAAGTGCGAAAATGATGAAGAATACAACTGGAACTCGTATCCAAGATGGGATTAAATGTCTCATAATATTTGGTCGTTTTGGTTGTCTAATGGAATGTTACTAACGTTTTTTATGTACTCTTTTTTAGCAGTAAATACCCACCAAAATAGGATGACAAAAAAGCTAAAGAAGATAAGCAGAGAAATTATTGGGTAGATTTCTATGCCTGAAATACTATCCATATGACCTTTTATATATTTTAACATAATTACTTTTTTTGATGGTTATTGTTGTGCTGTTTCTACATGAATATCTGTACCTAAGCGTTGTAAATACGCAATAAGAGCTACAATTTCACGATTTTTCATTTCAATAAATTCGTCACCATTTTCGGCTGCATATTTTTTGTCTGCTTCATAGTTTTTTGCAAAGTCTGGATCGGAGTATAGATTTTTTTCAATCTCGGTGCCTTGTGCCAACATATTTGCTTGCGCATTTGCTATTTCTGCTTCAGAATATGGTACACCTAATGTTACCATTGCTTTCATTTTAGCTTCGGTTTGCGATTTATCTAATTCACTACCACTACCTGTTATTAGCCAAGGATATCGGGGCATGATAGAACCTGATGAGGTACTTTGTGGGTCGTACATGTGGTTAAAATGCCAGTTATCAGAATATTTTTTGCCAACACGGTGTAAATCGGGTCCAGTACGTTTGCTTCCCCAAAGGAATGGATGATCGTAAACATATTCACCAGCTTTTGAATATTCACCATAGCGTTCTACTTCACTTCTAAACGGGCGAATCATTTGTGAATGACACCCAACGCAGCCTTCACGAATGTAAATATCACGTCCTTCCAATTCTAAAGGCGTATAAGGTTTTACACTTGCTATGGTTGGTATGTTTGATTTTACCATAATAGTTGGTACAATTTGAATAATACCACCAATTAAAATGGCTACGGTTGCTAAAATGGTTAATTGTACTGGTTTACGTTCTAACCATGTGTGGAAGCCTTCGCCTGCAACACGTTTTTTTGATACGCGTTCTAAAGCTGCAGCTTCAGCAAGTTCATCTCCAACTTTGCTACCTTGTTTTATGGTTATAATAATGTTGTAAACCATAATAAGCATACCTGTTAAAAATAATGTTCCACCTATAGCACGCATCCAATACATAGGCATAATTTCGGTAACAGTTTCTAAAAAGTTACCGTAAGTTAAAGTACCATCTGGATTAAATTGTTTCCACATACTAGCTTGCGTAAAGCCTGCTACATACATTGGTAAAGCATACATAATGATACCTAATGTACCTATCCAGAAATGTAAGTTTGCAAGTGCTAAAGAGTATAATTTGGTTTTAAATAATTTTGGTACAAGAAAATAAATCATACCAAAGGTTAAGAAACCGTTCCATGCTAATGCACCAACGTGTACGTGAGCAATAATCCAATCGGTAAAGTGAGCAATGGCATTTACGTTTTTAAGTGATAGTGTTGGACCTTCAAAAGTTGCCATACCATAACCCGTAATGGCTACTACCATAAATTTTAAAACAGGATCTACACGCACTTTATCCCAAGCACCACGAAGTGTTAAAAGTCCGTTTATCATACCACCCCAAGATGGCATCAATAACATAACTGAAAAAGCTACACCTAAATTTTGTGCCCATTCTGGTAAAGCGGTATATAATAAGTGATGAGGTCCTGCCCAGATATATATAAAAATTAACGACCAAAAGTGAACTATTGAAAGTCTGTATGAATACACAGGTCGGTTTGCTGCCTTAGGTACAAAATAGTACATAAGCCCTAAAAACGGTGTGGTTAAAAAGAATGCAACCGCATTATGCCCATACCACCATTGTACCAACGCATCTTGAACACCTGCGTAAACCGAGTAACTTTTTAAACCGTTAACAGGAAGTTCTAAACTATTAAATATATGAAGTACAGCAACGGTAACGAATGTAGCTATGTAAAACCAAATAGCAACATATAAATGACGTTGTCTTCTTTTTAAAATGGTTCCAATTAAATTCCAACCAAAAACCACCCAAACTAAGGCTATGGCAATATCTATAGGCCATTCAAGTTCTGCGTATTCTTTTGATGTAGTGTAACCCAAAGGTAATGTAATGGCTGCAGCTACAATAATAAGTTGCCAACCCCAAAAGTTTATTTTACTTAAAACATCGCTAAACATTCTAGCTTTTAATAAACGTTGTGTAGAGTAGTAAACCCCTGCAAAAATTGCATTACCTACAAAAGCAAAAATAACAGCATTTGTGTGTAAAGGGCGTAATCTACCAAAGCTAAGCCATGAAATACCATCGGTTAAATTTGGGAATAAAAACATAAAGGCTAGCAGTAAGCCTACTAGCATACCTACAACGCCCCAAAGCATGGTGGCATAGAGAAAGTTTTTAACGATTTTGTTATCGTAATGAAATTGTTGCATTTCCATAATAGTTCCTATTATTCTTTTTTGGTTAGTATTGATTTATTGGATTTTTCTTTTATTAGTTCGTCATCAAACAGCATACGAACGGAAGGGGTATAACTATCATCATACTGTCCGTTTTTTACGGCTAGTATAAATGCGATAAAAAAAACGATAGCAACGATAATGCTAATAGTTAACAAAATATATATAACGCTCATACCTATTTGAAGTTATGGTTCAAAGTTACTTTCATGCTTTTTTTTAAAATATGACTTTTGTCATGTTTCTTTTTATTCTTTTTCTGGCTATAAATCCACTAGTAATTATTTGTGTATTTAAAGCTTATTTATTTTAATTTTCTTCCAACAACATTTGTTGCAACGGTTGTAAACGCAACAATTGTAATAGAACTTAAAGGCATTAAAATTGCTGCGATAACGGGTTCTAACCTGCCAGTAACAGCAAAATAAAGTCCGATACTATTATATAAGAACGATAGTAAAAAACTCCATTTTATAATTTTTACAGCATGTTTTGAAGCTGTTATATAATGATACAATTGGTTGAATTTTGAAGCATCTAAAATAGCATCGCAAGCAGGTGAAAATACATTTACGTTTTCAGAAATAGCAATACCAACATTACTTTGTGCTAGTGCACCAGCATCATTTAAACCGTCTCCAATCATCAAAATATTAGCACCTTCGGTTTGATGGTATTTTATATATTCAAGTTTATCTTCTGGTTTTTGATTAAAAATAAGTTTGGTTTTTGTTGGCAGTAATTTGGTTAGATTTTCTTTTTCGCCTTCATTATCACCCGAAAGAATTACCAAATCGTAGTCTTTTTTTAAACTGTTAAACAATTTTGAAAGTCCTTTGCGGTAAGCGTTGTAAAAGGTGAATTTTCCTTTATAGGCGTTGTTGGTACTAACATGTACACTGGTGTTTAATGTAGTAGTTTCTGAAGCATAACCTACAAAAGAACCCGAACCAATTTTAATGCTATTTTGTTTAAAATTGGCTTCAATTCCTTTTCCTAGATGTTCTTCATAAGCATCTAACGGAACAATATCGTGTGTTTTTAAAAGGTTATATAATGAACGACTTAGTGGATGGTTTGAACCTCTTAGTGTGTTTTTTAACAACGCTTCTTCTTCATTAGAAAGCTGAATACCTTCATACTGAACATATGTTTCTTTGTTGGATGTTATTGTGCCTGTTTTATCAAAAATAATGGTGTTTATTTTTGAAAGTTGCTCAATAACACTTGCATTTTTTAGGTAGAATTTTTTCTTCCCTAGAATACGAAGTATATTTCCAAAAGTAAAAGGTGCAGCCAACGCCAAAGCACATGGGCAAGCAATAATAAGTACAGAAGTAAATACGTTTAAAGCTTTACTGGAATCTGTAATTAACCAGTAAAGTGTTGATGAAAAAGCAATTAATAATACATAAGCTGTAAATCGTTTGCTTATACGATTTGTAATGTTTGTGAATGCTAATTCTTTATCTTTTTTAAACGCATCATTACTCCAAAGTTGGGTTAGGTAACTTTGCTCGACCGATTTTAGTACGTCAACTTCAATAATACCATTAAGTTGTTTTCCTCCTGCAAAAAGTTTATCGCCCGATTGTTTTGTAATGGGTTCAGATTCGCCGGTAACAAAACTATAGTCAATAAGCGCTTGTCCTTTAATTAAAATACAGTCAACAGGAATAAGTTCTTGATTTCTAATTAGTAGTCTATCACCTTTTTCAATATCGTAAACTTGAATGGATTCTTCGGTTCCTTCATTGGTGATTTTGGTAATTCCTATCGGGAAATACGATTTATAGTCGCGTTCAAACGATAAAAAGTAATAGGTTTTTTGCTGAAAAAATTTACCAAGTAGTAAAAAGAAAATAAGTCCAGTTAAGCTATCAAAAAAACCAGAACCTATATTGAAAACAATTTCTACAGTGCTTCTAATAAAAAGCGCAGCAATGCCCAAAGCTATTGGCACATCTATATTTAAAATTTTAGAACGAAGTCCTTTATATGCCGAAATAAAATAATCATTTCCAGAGTAAAAAACTACAGGTAGGGAAAAGGCAAACATAAGCCACCTAAAAAGGTGTTTGTACTGCTCTAACCAAAATTCATGCCTTTCAAAATACTCTGGAAACGATAAAAACATTACGTTTCCAAAGGCAAAACCAGCAATACCTAGTTTGTAAATAAGCGATCTGTTTATGTGTTTTTTGCCAACACTATAATCATCTAAACTTATAAAAGGTTCATAACCAATATTACTTAATAAGATTACTAAATTTTTTAGGCTTAGTTGTTCTGTGTTAAAAGATACTCGAACTGTTTTTTTTCCAAAATTTACAGTTGAAACATTTACGGCAGAATTTAGTTTATTTAAATTTTCTAAAATCCAAATACACGAACTACAATGAATATGCGGAATGTATAGCGTTACAATTTGTGTGTTATTATTGTTAAATTCTAACAATTGCTCAACTATTTTAGCGTTTTCTAAAAAATTGTATTTACCATCAATTTCTTTAGGTGTTGTGCCAGGAGCTGATTGTAAATCGTAATAGCAGGTTAAATCGTTTTCAGAAAAAATTTGATAAACAGTTTTACAGCCTTGGCAACAAAACGCCTTATCATCATATAAAATATTTGAAGTTGTAGCATCTAAACCACAATGAAAACATGTGCTTTTGCTCATAATTATTTGCTCATTTATACCTGATGCAAATGTTTAAAATTGTGTCTCTTTAAAATATGATATATGTCATATATTACTTAATTTTACGCGACTTCAAAAGTTTAAGTATGATATTAAAAAGCAAACCAACAGCCATTTTTATTTCCTTTTTTAAACCTAATCGGAAGGTTGCTTTAGTTTTATGTAATAACCTTCAAAAGTTTTTTGTGTAATGCTTCAAAATGAAAAAGATATTTTTAATGTACTTTTTGAAGCTGTATCAGAAGGTGTTATTGTAGTAGATAGTAATCAGAAAATTGCTTTAACAAATGCTTCGGCCGAACGTATGTTTGGATATGAAAAACAAGAATTGGTTAAAAGAGAATTAAGTATTTTAATCCCACAAAAATACCATGCTACACACGGCGCACATGTTGAAGGCTTTATGAAACAAAAAGAAAGCAGGCAAATGGGGCGTGGTCGCGATTTATTTGGAGCACACAAAAACGGTTCAGTTTTTCCGGTAGAGGCAGGTTTAAATCCACTAGAAATTAACGGCAAACAGTTTATAATGGCTTTGGTAATTGATATTTCAATACGTAAGCAACAAGAGCTTGAATTGCAAGAACTAAATGTACAGCTAGAACAAAAAGTAGAAGCCCGTACTAAGGAATTAAGAAACTCTGTTGAAGCTTTAAAAGCTGTGAATTTAGAACGCGATATTGAAATAAAAAAACGTATTGAAGCACAAAATAAAACCAAAAACGCGCTTAAAAAAGAAAAAGAACTTAACGAATTAAAAACAAAATTCTTATCGCTAGTATCGCATGAGTTTAAAACACCTTTAAGCGGTATTTTAACATCTGCAATGCTATTAGGAAAATACAAATTATCTGAACAGCAAGAGAAACGCGATAAGCATGTGAAAACAATTTCAGATAAAGTTCACTACCTAAATAATATTTTAAACGACTTCTTATCAATTGAAAAACTGGAAACAGGTAAAATAAATTACAAATTTAGCACCTTCAAAATAAGTAAAGTAGTAAACGAAGTTGTTTACAATGCCAATATGCTTTTAAAAGAAGGACAAATTATTAATTACCCAGAAAATATTGATGATTACTCGATGTTTCAAGATGAAAAAATTGTAGAACTAGCATTGTCTAACCTAGTTCATAATGCTATAAAGTATTCATCGGAAAACACCTTAGTAGATATAAAAATAAAACAAGACGATAAAAATACCACGTTCAAAATTAAAGATAATGGTATAGGTATTCCATTAAATGACCAAAAAAGTGTGTTTAACCGTTACTTTAGAGCTGAAAATGCACTACTTACACAAGGTACAGGTATTGGTTTAAACATAGTTAAAAGCCATCTTGAAAATTTAGGTGGTACCATACATTTTGAAAGTGAAGAAAATAAAGGAAGCTTATTTACATTCATAATTCCAAATAAAGCAAAGCAATGAAAAAAATATTATTGATTGAAGACGATATTATTTTAAGAGAAAACACATCAGAATTGTTAGAACTATCTGATTATAATGTAATTACAGCACCTAACGGAAAAGCTGGGTTAGAACTTGCAAAAAGCAGTTTACCAGATATTATTGTTTGCGATATTATGATGCCAGAACTTGATGGTTATGGTGTTTTGGAAGGCTTATCTAAAAGTGAAGAAACCAAACACATTCCATTTATATTTTTATCAGCAAAAACCGAACGTAAAGACGTTAGAAAAGGAATGGATTTGGGTGCTGATGATTATATAACCAAACCATTTGAAGAAGACGAACTAATAAGTGCTATTGAAAGTCGTTTAGCAAAAGCAGCTATTTTAAAAGATAGAGCAGAAGTGCAAGAAAATGAAAAAGATACTACTATTGCTAATGATGATGAACTTAGAACCCTTAACGATTTAAAAAACTTTTTTGATGATAATGGTAAAGAAATAACCCAAGATGCTGGAAGTATTGTATATGAAGAAGGGCAACATTCCAATAACATCTATTTAATATCCAAAGGCTTGGTAAAATGCCATAAACTAGATGAAAATGGTAAAGACCTAACCACTGCCTTATTTAAAGAAGATGATTTGTTTGGTTACACATCATTCACACAAAACATACCTTATCAAGAAACAGCAACGGCCATACAGGATACAAAATTAGTAGCACTTTCTAAAAACCAGCTAACCGAAGTATTAAACAGCAACCATACAGTTACCTTAGAACTGATACAATTATTAACCGACGATTTAATGGGTGTAAAAGACCAATTATTGCAAATGGCTTACAGTTCGGTAAAAAAACGTACAGCTTCTACAATACTAAAATTTGCAGAAAAACTTAACCGTAACACAGAAGATGCAATAAGAATTTCACGTAGCGATTTAGCAAGTGTAGCAGGTATAGCTTTAGAAAGTTTAATAAGAACCTTATCTAGTTTTAAAGATGCAGGGTTGATTGAAATTGAAGGTAGAAATATTCGAATATTAGATTTAAATAAATTGCAACAAATTAGCTAGCTAGTAGCAAATTACCTGAAATTATGATATTGGTCATATTTGGTTAAACCTCATGCATTTACTTTTGTTTATTGAAAGTAATTAGCATGAAAAACATTTTAATACCCACAGATTTTTCTGAAAACGCATGGAATGCTATAGACTATGCATTGCAATTTTTTAGCAAAACGCCATGCAACATTTATTTATTACATGTTAATAAACCAGATGTTATGTCTAGTTCAGAAAATTTGTTCACTTCAAATAAAAACAATTCTAGTAATATACTTGTTAAACCATCAAAACAGCGATTACAAGAACTATTAAATCGTGTTAAAAAGAATTTTCCGGATAATACAAATCACAAGTTTTTTACAATTTCAGACACAAATTATATTATCGATTCTATTAGAAAGCAGGTGTTGGAAAGAAAAATACATCTTATAGTAATGGGAACAAAGGGAAATTCAGGATTAAAAAATTTTTGTATAGGAAGCAATGCAGGAAATGTAATTACAAAAGTAAAATGCACAACGATGGTTGTTCCAGAAAATGCCAGATTCATAGCAACTAAAGAAATAGCATTCCCAACCGATTTTTCAATTTTTTATCAAGCAGAAACATTACAACCTTTGGTTGATGTTGTAGAAATGTTTAATGCAACAGTACGAGTTTTGCACGTTAATAAAAGTGGTTCTGAACTTAATGAAGACCAACAACGAAACAAAGAATATCTAGACGATTACTTTGCCAATTACAAACATAGTTATGAGTTTTTAACCAATAAATTTTTTGAAGATGCCGTACAAAAATTTGTAGATAGTAAAGAAATTAATTTAATAACTATGTTAGCTAAAAACCTAAACTACTTTCAAAAAATTTTATTTCACCCAACAATAAAAGGCATTAGTTATTACAAAGATATTCCCTTTTTAGTGTTGCATTAAATGGTTGAAATTTAGTTTTAAAGTATTATAAAACAATTTGTTATTATGGGTAAATGTGATCAATGTATAATAAAACAATTTAATTCATTAAAATCTTTAACAAAAGAAGAATTAGTGCGTATTTCTAGTTGTAAAACCACAATAACAATTAAGAAAGGTGACGTTATTTTTGATGAAGGTGAAATTGTAAACGGCGTTTATTGTGTGCGCGATGGGATTTGTAAATTATCTAAATTAAGTTCAAACGGTAAAGACCAAATAGTGAAAATTGTGGTAAAAGGCGATTTGCTTGGGCAACGTTCTATAGTTTCAGACGAGGTTTCTAATTTGCAAGCCACAGCTTTAAGCGATATGGAAGTTTGCTATATTCCTAAAAGTGAAATTATAAACGATTTACAAAAAAACCCAAAATTCTCTTTTGATGTTTTAAAAGAAATGGCAAAAGATTTAAGAGAAGCAGATAACATTATTGTAAATATGGCCCAAAAATCGGTAAGACAGCGTTTAGCAGAAACGCTTATTTATATACATAAAAGTTTTGGTACAAACCCAGATGGAACATTAAGCGTGTTATTATCTCGTGAAGATTTAGCTAATATTGTAGGAACAGCCATAGAATCTGCCATAAGGGTAATTTCTCAATTTAAAAAAGAAGGCTTAATTACAACAATAGGCAAGCGAATAAAAATTGATGATCTTGCAGGTTTAAGTCGTGTTGAATAAGTAGTATTTAATTTCTTTTTATCGTTATAGATAAATCTAATTGCATTGGCATGTAAGTTGTTTGAAAATATAGTATTTTTATACAGCTATGACAAAAAGTAATACACTTAAAAAAGGCTTTGTATTTAAAAAGTATGAAGCCCCAAACCAATCGCCATTTGATAAACTTTTTGAAATTTTCAAAGAGCTTATCACACATACTTCGGGCGATTTTGATGAAGCTATCGATTGGCTTCGTCAGTTAGATAAAGAATACAAACTAACCACTTCAGAATATACCATTGATGATTTTATTGAAGATCTTAAAAAGAAAGGTTATTTAAGAGAAGAAATTGACAATGATGGTAATGGAAGTTTAGCCATTACAGCAAAAACTGAAAGAGCAATTAGGCAACAAGCTCTCGATCAAATTTTTGGAAAAATTAAGCGCAGTGGTCAAGGAAATCATAAAAGCAAAAGCCCAGGCATAGGCGATGAGCATACAGGCGATTTTAGAAACTATCAATTTGGTGATGCTTTGGATAAAGTATCAGTAACAGAAAGCTTAAAAAATGCTCAAATAAATCATGGTATTTCAGATTTTACATTATCTGAAGATGATTTGGTAGTTGAAGAAACCCTTCACAAATCACAAATGAGTACTGTGTTAATGATTGATATTAGCCATAGCATGATTCTATATGGTGAAGATAGAATTACGCCAGCCAAAAAAGTAGCGATGGCTTTAGCAGAATTAATCACTACTAGATATCCAAAAGATACTTTAGATATTTTGGTTTTTGGTAACGATGCATGGCAAATAGAAATTAAAGATTTACCTTATTTAAAGGTTGGTCCATATCATACCAACACAGTCGCTGGTTTAGAATTAGCAATGGATTTACTCCGAAGAAAACGAAACACCAACAAGCAAATTTTTATGATAACCGATGGTAAACCCAGTTGTATGCGTTTGCCTAATGGCGAATATTATAAAAACAGTAATGGTTTAGATAAGCACATAATCAATAAATGTTATATGATGGCACAACAAGCACGCCGTTTACATATTCCTATAACAACGTTTATGATTGCTCAAGATAATTATTTAATGAAATTTGTTAGAGAGTTTACCAATGCCAATCAAGGAAAAGCATTTTATACCGGATTGAAAGGTTTAGGCGAAATGATTTTTGAAGATTATGAAACCAATAGAAAAAAAAGAATTAGAGGATAAAAAAGATTCAAGAAAAGCAGAAAAATGAAAATAGAAAATATTAAAACACTTAACGATTTAAAAAAAGCAGGTTATCAAAGTAAATCCATTAAAGATGAGCTTCGTGATAATTTAATTCAGAAAATAAAAAATAAAGAAACCACTTTTAAAGGTGTTCATGGGTATGAAAATACTGTAATTCCTGAGTTGGAACGTGCAATTTTGTCACGTCACAACATTAATTTATTAGGATTGCGCGGACAAGCTAAAACACGTTTAGCACGCTTAATGTTGAATTTATTAGACGAGTATATACCTGTAGTTGAAGGTTCTGAAATTAATGACGATCCATTCAATCCAATATCCAGGTATGCCAAAGAACTAATTAAAGAAAAAGGTGATGCAACCCCAATTACTTGGTTGCATAGAAGCGAGCGTTTTGCTGAAAAGCTGGCAACACCAGATGTTACTGTGGCAGATATTATTGGTGATGTAGATCCAATTAAAGCAGCAAATTTAAAATTAAGTTATGCTGATGATAGAGTTATACATTACGGTATGATTCCTAGAGCCAACCGTTGCATTTTTGTTATAAATGAATTACCAGATTTACAAGCCAGAATTCAAGTAGCATTGTTTAATATTTTACAAGAAGGAGATGTTCAAATTAGAGGTTTTAAACTTCGGTTACCTTTAGATATTCAGTTTTTATTCACAGCAAATCCAGAAGATTATACCAATAGAGGCAGTATTGTTACACCATTGAAAGATAGAATTGGGTCACAAATTTTAACGCATTATCCAACAGATATAGAAACCGCAAGACTAATAACAGAACAAGAAGCAAGAGTGGTTGAAGCCCAAATAGATTCTGTAAAAGTGCCAGATTTGGCTAAAGATTTATTAGAACAAATTGTATTTGAAGCGCGTGAAAGTGAATTTATTGATGCAAAAAGTGGTGTGAGTGCCAGATTGAGTATAACTGCCTTTGAAAACTTGCTAAGTACTGCAGAAAGACGCGCTTTAAAATCGGGTGATGATAAAACTATGGTTAGGCTAAGTGATTTTGTTGGTATCATTCCTGCTATTACTGGTAAAGTAGAGTTGGTTTATGAAGGTGAGCAAGAAGGTGCTTCAGTGGTGGCGTATAATTTGATTGGAGAAGCTGTAAAAAGTTTATTTGAAGCGTTTTTCCCTAAAATTGAAAAGCTTAAAAAACAAGAAGATGAAAGTCCTTATGATGATATTGTGTCTTGGTTTTTTAACCTAAAAGATGGTTTTGAACTTTTGGATGATGTTAGAGACAAGGAGTATGAAAATATGCTTGACGCTATTTCGCCTTTAGATGATTTGTTAGGAAAATACCAACCAAACATAAGTAAATCAGATTCTTATTTTGTAAAAGAGTTTGTACTTTGGGCTTTGGTAGAATTCAAACTTTTAAGTAAATACCGATTTGCTGAAGGCACTCAATTTAAAGATCCATATGGAAGTTTTATAAGTGGAATTTAATTACCAGTTATCTTGATTTGATATTATTAGCGCATAATTGAATAATTTCAAAAATGCGCTTTTTTCTTGTTTCTTCTCGTTTTGCTTGGTTTAGCCAGTATAGATAGCTTTTTCTGTATGAAGGGGCAAAGTTTTGGTAGTTTTGAAAAGCTATAGCATTTTTATCAAATTCAATTTGTAAATCTTCAGGAATACTGCCATTTTCAACAGCATCTAAAGCTGTCCAACTACCATTTTGTTTCCCTATTTCTATTTTTTTAAGTCCACTTTTATGCATCAAATTTTCAGAAATTAAAACTTCAATATATTTTTTGTTTAATGCACTCCAAACGCTTTTTTCATTTCTAGGTGTAAAGTATTGTCGCCTTTTACCATCTCCTAAACTTTTAACGGTTGAATCTATCCAGCCATAACATAAAGCTACTTTTACGGCTTCTTCCCAGCGCATGCTTTTATTTTCATGCTCAACTTTGTAAAATATTAAGTAAACACCTTTTGCTGAAGCGTAATTTTCTTGTAACCACGCTCGCCATTCGGTATCTGTTTTAAAATAAAGTTCGGGTATTTTCAATGGACTTATAGTTTTTCCGCTTTAACATAAAAATCTGGGTCAATTTCAAAAGTCGTGTTATTTGAGTTCAATGGTAATGTTTTCCAATCTGCTTTGGGAAACAGCCATTGTTGTTTTTCGTTAATTGTAACTTGAATAGGCATATCAAATTTCTCAATAATATTTGTCCAACGGTATTTTAACGCTTTTTTTTCAATTTTATATTCTAATGTTGGAATTTTTGTGGTTCTTAGGTATTGATTGAAAAATTCGGTTAAATCTATGTTGGTTTCTTTTGATATGTAATCTTCAATTTGTTTAGTTGTTACTGTTTGATGGTAAAATGTTGTGTTTAAACCGCGTAAAATGTGTCGCCATTTTTCATCATCTTCAATAAGTTGTCTTAAGGTATGAAGTATATTGGCGCCTTTGTAGTACATATCTCCAGAACCTTCATTGTTAACATTGTAAATGCCTATTATGGGTTTGTCGTTTTTAATGCTTTTTCTTGTTCCTATAACATAATCTGCTGATGCTTGTTTACCATAATAGTAATCTAAAAATAAATTCTCTGAGTAAGCAGTAAAACTTTCATGTATCCACATGTCTGCAATATCTTTGTAGGTAATATTGTTTGCAAACCATTCATGTCCAGACTCGTGAATAATGATAAAATCAAACTTTAAACCCCAACCCGTACCCGATAAATCTTGCCCCAAATAGCCTTTCATGTATTTATTGCCATAGGTAACCGAGCTTTGGTGTTCCATACCTAAATAAGGCACTTCAACCAATTTAAAACCATCAACATAAAACGGATATTGCCCAAACCAATGTTCAAAAGCTTTCATCATTTTTGGTGCGTCTTTAAAATGCTCTTTGGCTTTTTCTAGATTATCTTTTAAAACATAATAATCCATATCTAAATTACCCGCCATACCATCATAAACTTCGTGGAAATGCTCGTAATCTCCAATATTTATGTTTACCCCGTAATTGTTTATAGGGTTTTTTACTATCCAATGAAAGGTTTTTGTATCACCAATTTGTTCAACTAATTGCAATTTACCATTTGAAATATCCATCAAATTATCTGGTACATTAACACTTATTTTCATACCATTAACTTCATCATACATGTGGTCTTTACATGGCCACCAAACACTAGCTCCTAAGCCTTGACAAGACGATGCTATAAAATGATTACCGTTTTTGTCTTTTTTCCAAGAAATGCCACCATCCCAAGGTGCATTAACAGCTTCCTTTGGATTACCTTCATAATAAACTTCTATACTATTGGAATCGTTTACGTTTTGAGGTTTTGTTAGGGTTATAAAATGGGCATTACCATTATGCTTTATTTCTAAATCTAACCCGTCTTGAGTGACTTTAGTAATTTTTAAAGGTGGTTGCAAATCAATTTGCATAACAGAGTTTGATTCTAATACTTTATATTGAATGGTGTTTTTTCCAGAAATATATTTTTCATCAGGATTTACTTTAATATCTAGATGATAATAGGTTAAATCCCACCAAGCACGCTCTGGAGTAATACTTCCTCTTAAAGTATCTTGTTTGGTGAATTTATTTTTTTCTGAAAGTAGTTGTGCTTGAATAGTAATAATTGAAAAAAGAAAAAGAACTGTAGTTATGTAAAAACGATTTGTCATAGATGCTTTTAATTATGAGTTTTTGCTATTAAAAATTTACTTTTTATAATTGAATTTTACTCTTTCAATACTACCATTTTCTTGATGAATATCTACGTAAATATTCATTTCTTTTGTGCTTATTTTTTCAAAAATCATACCTTCAAAAACTGCTTTGTTTTGTGTTATTTTTATTAAAGGAAAGTCTATTGTTTCATCTTTAGTTTCCCAACCTTTTAAATCGTTATTAAAATGTTTAAGTTGAAGTATTAAAGTGTTATTAATTTCACGAATTATTTCAATTTCATAAAAAGCTACTTTGTTATTTACTATTAATTTGAAAGTAGCCATCATAGAATCACCAGAAGGATTACTCCAATTTTCTTCGGTTTTTCCATCAAAGGCTTCTCCTTTCCAGTTACCAGAAATCCAACTTATGTTTTCTAGTTTAGGTTGAAGAATTTGCTCATTTTGAGCAAATATTGAAGCTGAAATAAAGAGCATGATAATACAAAGCCATTTTTTCATTGTAATTTATTTTTTTACTAAAATACTTAAATTAAAAAGCGTTTCAAAAAATATATTCTGAAACGCTTTTAAAATTGAGTTAGTCACTATAATTTTTAGCTTAAAAGCAATATTTATTTTCTTTAATTATTTTACTAGCTATAATATTTCGAAGTTCTATAATGTTAGGCATGTTTACGTATTTGATGTAGCGTTTTAAACCCATAAGCATCATACGTTGTTCATCGCCTGTTGAGAATGAAATGATGGAGTGTTTACCTGCTGTTTCAATAACATCAATAGCATGAAACAAGTTTAATTTTGCCATGGCTATTTGTTCTTTAGCATTCGCTTCGCCTTCTTTTTTGGCTATTTTTTCGGCACGTAAAATGGCTGATTCAGCTATGTATATTTGAATTAAAATATCAGATGCAGCAAGCATGAGTTGTTGTTCTTCTTCTATTTTTTCACCATATTTCTGTAGAGCAGCTCCAGCAACCATTAAAAATAATTTTTTAAGATTGGCAATGATGCTTTTTTCTTCTGAAAATAATTCTGAAAAATCTTGTACGTCGAAATTTGGAATGCCTGTTAATTCATTAGCAACCGCAGTAGCTGGTCCTAATAGATCTACATGACCTTTCATTGCTTTTTTAATAAGCATACCAATACTTAGCATACGGTTAATTTCGTTTGTGCCTTCATAAATTCTGGCAATACGTGCATCTCTCCAAGCAGATTCTATTGGTGTATCTTCAGAGAATCCCATACCACCAAAAATTTGAATGCCTTCATCTGTACATCGTTGGGTGTATTCTGAAACAGCTACTTTTAATATTGAACATTCAATAGCATATTCTTCAACACCTTTAAGTTCAGCTTCTTGGTGTGAATCTTTTCCGTTGTTTTGACGAAGTATAATGCGGTCTTCAATATTTTTTGCTGCACGGTAACTTGCAGTTTCACCTACCCAACAGTTAGTTGCCATTTCTGCTATTTTTTGACGAATAGCACCAAAACTTGAAATAGGAGTGTTAAATTGAATACGCTCGTTAGCATATTTAACCGATTCTGAAATTACACGACGTTGTGCATCCAAACATGCTGCTGCTAATTTAATTCTTCCAACATTTAAGGCGTTCATGGCAATTTTAAAACCATTTCCTCTGGTTGAAAGCATATTTTCAAAAGGAACTACGGTGTCATTAAAAAATACTTGTCTGGTTGAAGAAGCACGAATACCTAGTTTGTGTTCTTCTTCACCCATTGTAATACCATTAGGGTTGTTTTTATCGTATTCAACAATAAAACCTGTAATATTTTTATCGTCTTCAATACGAGCAAATACAATCATTAAACTACAAAAACCTGCGTTTGAAATCCACATTTTTTGTCCGGTAATCTTATATGATTTTCCATCTTCAGACAAAACGGCTTTGGTTTTTCCAGAGTTGGCATCACTACCCGCACTAGGTTCTGTTAAACAATAAGAACCAAACCATTCGCCAGTAGCTAATTTTGGTACGTATTTTTGTTTTTGTTCTTCAGTACCATATAGTGTAATTGGCATAGTGCCAATACCTGTATGTGCCCCAAAAGCAGTACTAAATGAACCTGTCGCACCCGAAATATAGTCGCAAACCAACATGGTATCTACAAAACCCATTCCCATACCACCGTATTCTGTTGGTACTGAGATGCTTAAAAATCCCATTTCGCCTGCTTTTCGCATGCAAGATTCTGTTAAAGCATAATCTTTTGCTTCAAAGCGTGGTTTATTTGGCCAAATTTCTCTGTCTACAAATTCTGTAACAGCTTCTTTCATCATGCGTTGTTCTTCAGAAAAATCTTCAGGTGTGAAAATGTCTTCACAATTTGTTTCTTTTACTAAAAATTGACCACCTCTTAAAATATCTTTTTCAGTTGATTCCATTCTTATTTTAGTTATTCTATTAATTTAAAAATTCAAAAATTCCACAAGCACCTTGACCAGTACCAACACACATAGTTACTGCACCATATTTACCTTTCATGTTACGCTGACGCATTTCATCAAATAATTGCACCGATAGTTTTGCACCTGTACAGCCTAGTGGATGCCCTAAAGCAATAGCGCCACCATTTACGTTAACGATATCTGGATTTAGATTTAGTTCTCTAATTACAGCTAATGATTGTGATGCAAATGCTTCATTTAACTCGATTAATTCTAAATCTTGTTGTTTTAAGCCAGCTAATTGTAGTGCTTTTGGAATGGCTTTTACAGGACCAATGCCCATAATGCGTGGTTCAACACCTGCTGCTGCATAATTTACCAATCGCGCAATGGGCTCTAAGTTTAATTCTTTTACCATAGCTTCACTCATAACCATCACAAATGCGGCGCCATCGCTCATTTGCGATGAGTTTCCAGCGGTTACACTGCCACCAGCGGCAAATACCGGACGCAATTTTGCTAAAGCTTCTATGCTTGTTCCTGCACGTGGTCCTTCATCGGTTGTTACCGTATATTTTTTAGTAGCTTTTTTGCCGTTTTCATCTATAAATACTTGTTCAACATCAATAGGAACAATTTGATTTTTAAAACGGTTTTCAGCTAGGGCTTTTAATGCTTTCATGTGTGAATTAAAAGCGAATTCATCTTGGTCTTCGCGAGATACTTTAAATTGATTAGCAACCGCTTCGGCAGTGTTTCCCATACCCCAATAATAGTCTTCATGACCCGCTTTAACGGTGTCGTAATTCAATTCAGGTTTAAAACCCGTCATAGGCACCGAACTCATGCTTTCTGAACCACCAGCAATAATACAATCGGCCATACCTGATTGGATTTTAGCAGCTGCAATAGCAATGGTTTCAATACCTGAAGAACAAAAGCGGTTTACGGTAACCCCAGGAACATCTACACTATTTAAACCAATTAATGAAATAAATCGTGCCATATTTAAACCTTGAGCACCTTCTGGCATGGCATTACCCACTATTACATCGTCAATGCGTTTTACATCTAGGTTAGGTAATTCCTTCATCATATGTTGGATGGTTTCCGCACCCAATTCATCGGCACGTTTAAAACGAAAGACACCTTTTGGTGCTTTACCAACAGCAGTTCTGTATGCTTTTACTATATATGCTTGTTTCATTTTTCTATGCTTTAGGCTTTAAGCGTTATGCTTTAAGCTTATATATTTATAAATAATTTTAGCCTATTGCTCATAGCATAAGGCTTATAGCATCGCAACTAGTTGCGAAGTGGTTTCCCAGTTTTTAACATGTGTTGGATGCGTTCCAAGGTTTTACGTTCTGTACATAAACTCAAAAAGGCTTCGCGCTCTAAATCCAACAGATATTGTTCGCTAACTAAGGTTGGTTCAGATAGATCGCCACCAGCCATTACATAGGCCAATTTGTTTGCTATTTTATGGTCGTGTTCACTGATGAAGTTTGAAGCTTCCATAGAATCGGTTCCTACTAAAAACATACCCAAAGCTTGCTTACCAAGCACTTTTACATCGGTACGTTTTACAGGTTGTGTATATCCAGCTTCCGCCATTAATTTAGCATAGGCTTTTGCGGTAGCAATTTGTCTGTCTTTGTTTACAACAACAATGTCTTTTCCTTTTTGAAGTAGACCCAAATCGAAGGCTTCATAAGAAGAGGTTGCTACTTTTGCCATACCAATAGTTAGGAAGTATTCTTGAAGTGTGTTCAATTCAACATCACCTTTTTTAAACGAATCGGAAGCACGTAAAGCCATTTCCTTAGAACCGCCTCCACCAGGGATAACGCCCACACCAAATTCTACCAAACCAATATAAGTTTCGGCTGCGGCTACTACTTTATCGGCATGCATGGATAGTTCGCAACCACCACCAAGAGTCATGCCATGAGGTGCAGAAACGGTTGGGATAGCCGAATAACGCATACGCATCATAGTATCTTGGAAATATTTGATGGCGGCATTCAATTCATCATACTCTTGTTCCACAGCCATCATGAAAATCATACCAATATTAGCGCCTACAGAGAAATTTGCTGCTTGGTTACCAATTACCAAACCAGCGAAATCTTTTTCAGCAATATCAATAGCTTTATTTAATCCTGCTAAAACATCGCCACCAATGGTGTTCATTTTAGATTGGAATTCGCAGTTTATAATACCATCGCCCAAATCTTCAATAACAACGCCAGTGTTTTTGAATACTTCTTTAGATTTTCTAATATTATCTAAAATGATGAAGGCATCTTGACCAGGAATTTTTTCTTGTGATTTCTTAGGGATATCATAAAAATAAGTGGCGCCATTTTTTACGGTGTAAAAAGATGTGTTTCCTGAAGCGATCATCTCACGCACCCAAGCCGCAGGTTCTAAACCTTCTGCTTTCATGATTTCGATGCCTTTTTCTACACCAACAGCATCCCAAATTAGAAAAGGACCGTGTTCCCATCCAAATCCCGCTTTCATTGCATCATCTATTTTATATAAATCATCGGTAATTTCAGGTATTCTATTAGAAACATAGGCAAACATGGAAGCAAAGTTTTTTCTGTAGAAATCGCCTGCTTTATCTTTCCCTGAAACTAATATTTTAAATCTGTCGATGACTTTATCAACCGTTTTTGTTAGTTCTAAAGTAGCAAAACTTGCTTTTTTTGAAGGCTTGTATTCTAAAGTATTCAAGTCTAATGCTAAAATATCCTTACCTTCTTTTTTGTAAAAACCTTGCCCGGTTTTGCTTCCAAGCCATTTGTTTTCCATCATTTTATTGATGAAATCGGGCAGTTTGAAAAGCTCGTGAGCTTCATCGTTAGGGCAATTTTCATAAATACCGTTGGCAACATGTACCAAAGTATCTAACCCAACCACATCTACCGTTCTAAAGGTTGCCGATTTTGGTCGTCCAATCACCGGACCAGTTAATTTATCAATTTCTTCAACCGTTAAGCCTAAAGATTTTACTTGATGGAATAAACTTTGAATACCAAAAATACCAATGCGGTTTCCAATGAAGGCAGGTGTATCTTTAGCAACAACCGAGGTTTTTCCTAAGAATTGTTCACCATAACCATTTAAAAAGTCTAAAACTTCTTGTGATGTTTTAGGACCAGGAATAATTTCGAATAATTTTAAGTAACGTGCCGGATTGAAAAAGTGGGTGCCGCAGAAATGTTTTTGAAAATCTTCCGAACGGCCTTCACTCATAAAATGAATAGGAATACCCGATGTGTTTGAAGTGATTAAAGTACCAGGAGTTCGGTGTTTTTCTAGTTTTTCAAAAACACTTTTTTTAATGTCGAGGCGTTCAACCACAACCTCCATAATCCAATCTACATCTTTAACTTTAGAAATATCATCTTCTAAATTACCTGTAGTGATGCGTTTAGCAAAATCTGGATGATAAATAGGCGAGGGCTTCGATTTTAATGAGGCCGCTAAAGCATCATTCACTAAACGATTTCTAACCAATTTGTTTTCTAGGGTTAAACCTTTCGCTTTTTCTGCATCGTTTAATTCTCTTGGAACAATGTCAAGCAATAACACGTCTACGCCAATATTTGCGAAATGACATGCAATACCGCTTCCCATAATTCCTGAACCAATAATGGCTATTTTTTTAATTCTACGTTTACTCATTTTATTACTTGTCGTTTTGATCGTATATTTTTTTGTTTGAAATTAGTTCGTTTATTACATCGGCTACTTCATAAAAGTGGTTTAATTTTTCTTCTGAAATATTTTTCTTAATAGCTTCGTTGAAAATTAAAACACGTTCTTTTGAATCTTCTCTTTTTTCAAGTCCAAAATCGGTAAGGTGAATGATAACACCTCTACCATCTTCAGGGTTTGGTCTACGTTCTATCAAACCTTTTGCTTCCATTGTTTTTAAAATTCTTGATAAACTGGTTGCTTCCATACCCATTTTAGGCCCTAATGAGGTTGAAGCAGTTCCTTTATCGCGGTCTATACTTAATAGTGTAAAACCTGTAGCCATGGTGCTTTCAAACTTCGAGGCTTCTTCATTATACATTTTTTGAACAGCAAGCCATGTGGTTCTTAATATGTAATCTATAGTTCTATCTTTCATCTGTTTTATTTAGTAATTTATTTTGAACAGACGGTATTTAAAAAAAAATCCTATAGTTTTGTTTTTAGAAAATGTATTTGTCTTTATCATTTCATGTTTTTTGGAAGGTAAAGTCAAATATATAAAAATTTATTATGCATGCATAATAAATTATGAAAATTTTATAAAGATTTTGGTTTTGGATTACTAAAAATTCACGATTATGGTCTGTAAATTTTTTCTATCAGGTTAGCGTATTTTTCTTTTATAACTTTACGTTTAAGCTTCATAGTAGGTGTTAAGTGACCTGCTTCAATAGACCAAATGTCTGGTGTTATTTCGAATTTTTTTATTTGTTCCCAACTACCAAAGTGGCTGTTAGCTTTATCTATTTCATCTTGTATGCGTTCTAGTAATTGCGGATTTGAAATCAAATCACCAGTACCTTTAAAGCTAACTTTATGAATTTTAGCCCAATCTTTAACAAATTCTAAGTTTAATTGTATTAAAGCTGCTGGCATTTTTTCGCCTTCACCTATAACCATTATTTGTTCTATAAAGCGCGATTGTTTAAAATGATTTTCGATAAGTGCTGGAGCAACATATTTACCTCCCGAGGTTTTAAACATTTCCTTTTTACGATCTGTTATTTTTAAAAAACCATCGGCATCAAATTCACCAATATCACCAGTGTGAAAATAATCTCCGGTCATTACTTCAGCAGTTTTTTCTGTATCCTTATAATATCCTAGCATTACGTTTGGACCTTTTACTAAAATTTCACCGTCTTCAGCAATTTTAACTTCAACATTATTAATTATTTTCCCAACGGTACTAACTCTAAAACCACCGTTTCTCATGTCGTTAACCGAAATTACGGGCGATGTTTCTGTAAGTCCGTAGCCTTCCATAATAGGCAAACCTGCTGCTGCAAATACGCGCGTTAAACGAGTTTGAAGCGCAGCACTACCAGAAACCATAAGTTCTAATTTACCTCCTAAGCCTTCTTGCCATTTGCTAAAAATTAATTTTCGGGCAATTTTTAGCTGAAGTTCGTACCACCAACCGTTTTTACCATAAGGTTCAAATTTTAAGCCTAAATTAAGTGCCCAAAAAAATAATGCTTTTTTAATGCCTGTTAAATTGGTTCCTTTTGCAACAATTTTATCGTATACCTTTTCATATAAACGCGGTACAGCCGTCATAACTGTTGGGCAAACTTCTTTTAAGTTGTCGCTCATTTTGTCAATAGATTCGGCAAAATAAACTTCAACACCACAATACATATATAGGTACAAAATCATGCGTTCAAAAACATGACATACAGGAAGAAAACTTAATGCTTTAGATTTTCCATAATCAAAAGGTACACGTTTTTCACTATCTAAAACGTTTGAAACTAAATTGTTATGTGACAACATAACGCCTTTTGGTTTGCCAGTAGTTCCTGATGTATATATTAAGGTAGCTAAATCTGAAGGTTTTACAGCTTCTTTTCTAGTATCTACTTCGTTTTGGTTACTTATATCTTCGCCCAGTTTTAAAACATCTGTCCAATGATTTTCGTTTAAAACAGCATCAAAGGTATATATGTTTTTAAGTTTGGTATTGTTTTTAATTGAATTTAGTTTTTCAAGAACTTCTATATCAGAAACAAAGCAATAAATAGATTCGGAATGATTAATAATATACTCATAATCTTCCGAAGCAATAGTAGGGTAAATAGGTACGTTTTGAGCCCCTGTTTGTAAAATTCCTATATCTAAAATATTCCATTCCGTTCTATTACTTGAAGAAATAACAGCAATTTTATCATTAGGTTTTATTCCCAAACGTATTAAACCACGGCTAATTGCATTGGCTTGCTCTACAAAATCTTTGGTAGAAATTGATTTCCAAACGCCATCATATTTGGTTGTGAATGCTTTTTGTAAATTATACGTTTCTAACTGATATTGAGGGAAATCAAAAATCCTAGTAATCATGTTCTTTAGTTTGTTGGGAATTAGTGGTAATGCAAAGTAGTAAATAAAAAACGATTTTCAAATACGTCTTAAAAAATAGGAAAATCATATTTTCATTCTAAAATAAATAATCATTTCCAATTTAGTGCTTTCAATATGTTAGTTTGGTCGTTTCTAATTAATTATACTTTCCAATTAAATTTTAAAATAAAGTTAATGAAAGGGGTTAGTTTTATTATAAAAAGCAATTTTAAGTTAAAATCGCAACAAATCTATTAGTGAAAATAGTTTTTGGTTATTGTATTTTTGTTTTAAGTGTTAAAATAATGAATTATTTATTATTACAATTATGTTTCTCAAACGTTTTCTAAGAAAAATTTAAAAAAAAATAGTTGATTGTAAATGTAAACTGATAAATATCAGTTTTTAACAAATTATTGAGATTTATCTTTGAAGTATCAAACAAAATACGATTTTCAAAAACATAAATACAATAAAAATGGAAGTAAAACAATTTAACTACGGAATTTGGACTGAAGAGGTCAATGTTAGAGATTTTGTAATCAAAAACATTACACCTTACTACGGTACATACAATTTTTTAGTAGGGCCAAGTACGAAAACTAAAAAATTATGGGACGTTTGTAAACAAGCTACTAAAGAAGAACGTCAAAATAATGGTGTACGCTCATTAGATACGGAAACAATTTCAACAGTAAACGCTTTTAATGCTGGTTACATTGATAAAGAAAATGAAGTAATTGTAGGTTTACAAACCGATGTACTTTTAAAACGCGCCATGAAACCTTTTGGTGGTTTTAAAGTGGTTCAAACAGCTTTATCAGAACACGGTGTAAAACCAAATGATGCTTTAACAGAATTATTTTCAAACTATGTTAAAACACATAATGATGGTGTTTTTGATGCTTATACATCTGAAATTAGAAAATACCGCTCTTTAGGATTTTTAACAGGCTTGCCAGATAATTATGCTAGAGGTAGAATTATTGGCGATTATCGTCGTATAGCTTTATATGGTATTAATTTTTTAATTGAGGCTAAAAAAGCCGATTTAGAAAACATTACTGGTCCAATGACCGATGCTGTTATTCGTTTAAGAGAAGAAGTTTCTGAACAAATAAAAGCATTACATCAAATGATAGAGTTAGGTGCTAAATATAATTTAGACTTAACACGTCCTGCACAAAATGCACAAGAAGCTGTACAATGGACGTATATGGCATATTTAGCTGCTGTAAAAGAGCAAGATGGTGCAGCCATGTCTTTAGGTAATGTATCAACATTCTTAGATATTTATATTGAAAACGATTTACAAGAAGGCTTAATTACCGAAGAAGAAGCTCAAGAATATATCGACCAATTTGTAATGAAACTACGTATGGTTCGCCACTTAAGAATGGCAGCTTATGATGAGATTTTTGCTGGCGATCCAACTTGGGTAACCGAAGCTATTGGCGGTATGTTTGAAGATGGTAGAACTAAAGTTACCAAAACATCATTCCGTTTCTTAAATACACTTTACAATTTAGGACCATCACCAGAACCAAATATTACCATTCTTTGGAGTGAAGATTTACCACAAAATTTTAAAGATTATTGTGCAAAAGTATCAATTGATACATCATCAATTCAGTTTGAAAACGATACGTTAATGAGAGAAACCAGAGGTTCTGATGATTACGGTATCGCATGTTGTGTGTCTTATCAAGAATTAGGAAAATCTATTCAGTTTTTTGGAGCAAGAACCAATTTAGCTAAAACATTATTATTAGCTATTAATGGTGGGCGTTGTGAAGAAACTGGTGTTCAAATGGTTGATGGTATTGCTGAATATACCGATGAGTATTTAGATTTTGATAAAGTAATGGCAAACTTTAAAATTGCCATGAAACAAGTTGCAAGAGTTTATAATGATTCTATGAATATTATTCACTACATGCATGATAAATACTATTACGAAAAAGCACAAATGGCATTAATTGATACCAATCCAAGTATTAATATTGCTTATGGTATAGCAGGTTTATCAATTGTAGCCGATTCTCTTTCTGCAATTAAATATGCAAAAGTAAAACCTATTAGAAATGAAGAAGGTTTAACAGTAGATTTTAAAATTGAGGGCGAATTTCCTTGCTACGGAAACGATGATGATAGAGTAGATACGCTAGCAGCAAATGCTGTAGCCGATTTTAATAATGAATTAAAACAATTGGCAGTTTATAAAAACGCAGAACCAACCATGTCTGTTTTAACCATAACCTCAAACGTATCTTATGGTAAAAAAACAGGCGCAACACCAGATGGTAGAGCTAAAGGTGTACCATTTGCACCTGGAGCAAACCCAATGCATGGGCGCGATTCACATGGAGCTATTGCATCATTAAACTCTGTGGCTAAAATAAATTATGAAGATTCTAAAGATGGTATTTCAAATACATTCTCAATAGTGCCAAAATCTTTAGGAGCTGATGCAGATGAAAGAATAGATAATTTAGTAGCTATTCTAGATGGGTATTTTTCTAAAAATGCGCAACATTTAAATGTAAACGTTTTAAACAAGGAAACGTTAATTGATGCCATGGAACATCCAGAAGAATATCCACAATTAACCATACGTGTTTCTGGTTATGCTGTTAATTTTGTTAGACTTACCAAAGAGCAGCAAATGGAAGTTATAACACGTTCTTTCCACGAATCCATTTAGTTATTGTTAGTATTTTGATAACATCTAAAAAGGCGGAGCAATCTACCTTTTTAGATGTTTAATTTAAAAAAACGAGATTATTAAAACAGAAGAAAACATATTAAGAGTGCACTCAGTTGAATCTTTTGGAACACATGATGGACCAGGAATTCGGATGGTAGTGTTTCTGCAAGGGTGTAAGTTAAAGTGCTTGTATTGCCATAATCCAGATTCAATAGATATGGCAGGAGGTAAAGAATATCACATAGAAGAATTAGTGCAAATGGCTATAAAAGAAAAGCCATATTTTGGAAAAAATGGTGGTGTAACCGTTTCTGGCGGCGAACCTTTATTACAAGCAAAAGAATTAATTCCTTTTTTTAAAAGATTGAAAGAAGAAGGTATAAATACCAATGTTGATACTAATGGCAGAGTATTAAACCACTTTACACAAGAATTGTTAGACGATTATGCCGATTTAGTGATGCTAGATATTAAACACATGACTGAAGATGGCTATCAATACCTAACAGGAATGCCTAACAAAGAAACCACTTTCAACTTTGCTAAATACAGAGAAGCTTCAGGAAAAAAAATGTGGCTACGCTATGTGCTAATACCAGGAATTACAAACAAACCAGAATTACTACACGCCTTAGGAAACTATTTTAAAGATTATAAAACAATCGAAAAAATTGAAATTCAACCTTATCACAAATTAGGAGTCCATAAATGGGAAGCTTTAGGTTGGGAATATCAGTTAAAGGAAGCGCGAGAAAATACTGAAGAAGAGTTGCAAGCTACTGTTAATATTTTAAAAGACTATTTCAAAAAAGTAAAAATAAATTAATTAGTGTTGAGGTAGACAATGCTTAAAATTACAAAAAGATGAAAACACAAAAATTAAAAAATCGTTGGTTAATAGCTGCATCGGCAGTTGGAATCCATATATCAATTGGTTCAGTTTATGCATATTCAGTAATGACCAATCCAGTTAAAGATATTTTTGATGTTGATGGTAGCGTTATAAAATGGGCATTTAAAATAGCCATTTTACTTTTGGGTCTATCAGCAGCATTTTTAGGGCGTTGGGTTGAAAAAGTAGGACCAAAAATTAGTGGTACTACAGCTGGAATTTTTTATGGCGTTGGAATTTTAGGTTCTGGTTTAGCTGTTCAATTAGAATCGTTAACACTATTCTATTTATGCTATGGTGTTATTGGTGGTATTGGGTTAGGACTTGGTTACATTACACCTGTAAGTACTTTAGTAAAATGGTTTCCAGACAGGCGTGGTTTAGCCACAGGAATGGCAATTATGGGTTTTGGTTTTGCAGCTTTAATTTTTGGACCTGTTATGCAATCACTGTTTGATTCGGTAGGTGTTTCAAATGCATTTTATATTTTAGGTGTTATATATATGATTTTAATTTTATCATCAGCTAGATATATAGAAAGACCACCTGAAGGCTATTTACCAGCAGGTTTTAAACCAGGTGAAGGTAAAGTAATTAAAAAAGATATGGCAAATATTGATGCCAATGAAGCATTACAAACACCACGATTTTATTACATCTGGGTTATGATGTTTATAAACATTGCTTGTGGTATAGCCATTATTTCCGCAGCTAGCCCAATGATGCAAGAAAAATTAAACTACACACCCATGGAGGCAGCTGCTATTGTAGGTTTAATAGGTGTTTTTAATGGTTTAGGAAGAATTATATGGTCTAGTTTATCAGATTATTTAGGTAGAGCGAATACCTATATCATATTTTTTGCCTTTCAAATTTTAGCGTTCTATTTCTTGCCTAAAATATCAATGGAACTTACTTTTTTAGTTGTTTTATTTACTGTTATTACAATGTATGGCGGCGGCTTTTCAACATTGCCTGCTTTTTTGGGCGATTTATTTGGCACCAAACAATTAGGTGCAATACATGGTATGGTATTGGCAGCATGGGGTTTAGCAGGTGTAGTAGGACCAACTATTTATGATTTAGTAATGGAAAAAACAGGTTCTTTGGATAGTACTTTGGTAGTATTTGCAGGTATGTTTTTAATAGCGCTAGTTGTTTCAGTTTTGATGAAAATAACCGTAATGAAAGCACATAAAAAAATGGATGCCGTTAATGCAAAAGTATCAATGGTTTCATAATTGAGTTTTGTTCATATCCTAAAAAAATCCCGATCTCATTAATTTGAAATCGGGATTTTTGCTTTACAAATATTTTATTTTTCTAACCAAAGTCTAGCATTCACAAAAGCTTCTAACCAAGGCGATACGTCGTCTTTACGACCTTGCGGATAATTAGCCCAATTCCATTGAAAGGTAGAGCGTTCTATATGCGGCATGGTTACTAGATGGCGACCTGTTTTATCACATAGCATAGCGGTATTAAAGTCGGAACCATTTGGGTTATGTGGGTATTCTGCGTAAGCGTATTTAGCAACAATTTGGTATTTGTCCTCCGAATATGGTAGTTTGAATTTGCCTTCACCATGTGAAATCCAAACCCCTAAAGTCGATCCCGCTAAAGTTGAAAGCATCACAGAATTGTTCTCTTGAATTTTTACTGAAGTAAAGTTGCTTTCGTGTTTATGCGAATCGTTATGAACCATTTTACCATGTACCTCGTGTTCCGGATTGATGAGGTCTAATTCCATCCACAATTGGCAACCATTACAAATGCCAACAGATAGTGTGTCTTCTCTTTTGAAGAAATCCTGAATCACTTTATTGGCTTTTTCGTTATATTTAATAGCACCTGCCCAACCTTTTGCAGAACCAAGTACATCCGAATTACTAAAACCTCCAACAGCGCCTAAAAACTGAATGTCTTCCAAAGTTTCACGACCCGAAATTAAATCGGTCATGTGTACATCTTTTACATCAAAACCAGCTAAGAACATAGCGTTTGCCATTTCACGCTCGGAGTTACTTCCTTTTTCACGAAGAATAGCGGCTTTAGGTCTCGACTGCGCTCGACCAGACAGATTTTTGTCACTTCGAGCGGAGTCGAGAAGTCCTGTGAAATGACTTGGGAATGTATATTCTAAAGGTTGATTTTTATAGTTGTTGAAACGCGCTTCAGCCAAATTATTAGCAGTTTGTTTTTGGTCTAATAAGTAAGATGTTTTATACCAAACATCGCGTAAGCGAGATACGGTTAACGTGAAAACATCTGTGCCGTTAATGATGCTTAACACATCACTATTGGTAACGGTTCCAATGTTGAAAAATTCAATGTTTGCTTCTGAAAGAACTTTTTCAATTGAAGCATCTTTAGCTTGAATAACGATTCCCGCATTTTCAGAAAATAAGAGTTTTATGGAATCGTTTTCTGCCAATGCAGAAAGATCTAATTCAGCTCCTAAATTATTATCTGCAAAACAAAGTTCTAACAGAGTGGTAATCAATCCACCAGAAGCCACATCATGTCCAGCAACTATTTGTTTATCTTTTATTAATTTTTGAATCGTGTTGAAAACAGTTTTCACATACCCTGCACTTTTTACTGTTGGAGCATCGTTTCCAATTTTATTTAATATTTGAGCGAAAGAACTGCCTCCTAATTTAAAATTATCTTGAGATATGTTGATGTAGTAAATACTTCCTGCATTTTTTTGAAAAACAGGTTCAATTACATTGCTAATATCATTACAATTTCCTGCTGCTGAAATAATTACCGTTCCAGGAGATAACACATCGCCATCAGGATATTTTTGCTTCATAGAAAGCGAATCTTTTCCTGTTGGAACATTGATGCCTAAATCGATTGCAAATTCCGAAACCGCTTCAACCGCTTCATATAAACGGGCATCTTCACCTTCATTTTTACAAGGCCACATCCAGTTTGCCGAAAGTGAAACCGATTTCAATTCGTCTTTTAATGGTGCCCAAATAATGTTTGTTAATGCTTCGGTAATGGCATTTCTGCTTCCCGCCACCGGATTGATCAATCCTGAAATAGGCGAGTGCCCAATAGACGTTGCAATACCTTCTTTTCCTTTATAGTCTAAAGCCATCACACCTACATTATTTAGTGGTAATTGTAATGGGCCAGCGCATTGTTGTTTGGCTACTTTTCCACCAACGCAACGGTCTACTTTATTAGTTAACCAGTCTTTACAAGCTACAGCTTCCAGTTGTAAAACTTGTTCTAAATAGTCATGGAATTTATCGGAATTATAGTTTAAGTCTTCATAATTTCTTTTAATGGTTGTATCAGTCATGATGGTTTTTGGCGAACTTCCAAACATGTCTTCCATAGCTAAATCCATCGGTTTATGTCCGTTGGTTTTAGATTGAAAAGTAAAACGGTCATCACCCGTAACATCCCCAACAGTGTACATAGGAGAGCGTTCGCGTTCTGCAATACGTTGAAGGATATCGATATGCTCCTTGTCGATCACCAAACCCATACGTTCTTGCGATTCGTTCCCAATAATTTCTTTATCAGAAAGGGTAGGGTCACCAACAGGAAGTGCATCTAAATCTATGTTTCCACCCGTATCTTCAACTAATTCCGATAAACAATTTAAATGGCCTCCAGCACCATGATCGTGAATAGAAACAATATAGTTTTTGTCGCTTTCAACCATACCACGAATGGCATTGGCTGCACGTTTTTGCATTTCTGGGTTGGAGCGTTGTACAGCATTCAACTCAATACCTGAAGCAAATTCACCGGTATCGGCACTAGAAACTGCTGCACCACCCATACCAATACGGTAGTTTTCGCCACCAAGAATAACTATTTTATCGCCAGTTTGTGGTTTGTCTTTTAAAGCTTGGTCTTTTTTGCCATAACCAATACCACCCGCTTGCATAATGACTTTATCGAAACCAAGTTTTCTAGCATCTTCTTCATGTTCAAAGGTTAAAACTGAACCGCAAATAAGAGGTTGCCCGAATTTGTTTCCAAAGTCCGATGCACCATTTGAAGCTTTAATTAAAATGTCCATTGGGGTTTGGTACAACCATTTGCGTTCTGGAAACGTTTTTTCCCAAGGCCGGTTTTCTTCTAATCGAGAATACGAGGTCATATACACAGCGGTTCCTGCTAATGGAAGTGAGCCTTTTCCACCTGCAAGTCTATCGCGAATTTCACCTCCCGAACCGGTTGCAGCACCATTAAAAGGCTCTACGGTTGTTGGGAAATTATGGGTTTCAGCTTTTAATGAAATAACCGATTCAAACTCTTTGGTTTCGTAGAAATCGGGTTTGTCGGCGGTTTTTGGAGCAAACTGCTCCACTTTTGGACCTTCAACAAAAGCCACATTATCTTTATATGCTGAAACAATACTGTTTGGATGTGTTTCAGAAGTTTTTCTAATTAATTTGAAAAGTGAGGTTGGTTTTTCAACACCATCTATCACAAACGTGCCATTGAAAATTTTATGGCGACAGTGTTCTGAATTCACTTGTGAAAATCCAAACACTTCAGAATCGGTTAACGGACGACCAATTTTTTTGGCAATACCTTCTAAATATGCAACTTCTTCATCACTTAATGATAAGCCTTCTTTTTGGTTATAAGCGGCGATATCTTCAATATTAAGTATCGGTTCTGGTTTGATATTGATGGTGAATGATTCTTGGTTTAATCCTTTGAATTTTTCTGAAATCATCGGGTCGAAACCTTTAAAATCTGCAGAAACCGCTTGAAATTCTTCAATACGGATGATATCTGAAATGCCCATATTTTGAGTAATTTCAACCGCATTGGTACTCCAAGGTGTTATCATGGCAGCACGCGGACCAACAAAAAAAGCATCGAGTGATGCTTGTTCTATTTTAGGCTGGTTGCCAAATAACCACGTTAATTTAGCGATGGTTTCAGTTGATAATTCTTTTGTTGTTTGAACAGCAAATACTTTGCTGGTTACGTTTCCAAAGAAATGAATCATTATATATTGATTTGTGTGTGTTTAAAGAAAGTGCAAATTTACTTTTTTTCGGCGTAATTCCATGTAATTAATACCATGAAAATGTTTAGTTATTCACTATGTTTTGAACATAAAAAAAGCGACTTGTAAAAGTCGCTCAGAATTTAGTTTTTAACTAGCTTTTTGGTAATACTGCCGGTTTCTGATTGGAGTTTTACCAGATAAATACCAGATTTAAGTGTGCTTATGTTAATTTCTTTTGCGTTATTGTTTAGTTTTTGTTTTAAAACAGAAGCGCCTAAGATGTTGTAAATTTCAATATTTAAATTAGCAGAATAGTTACTTGTAACAATATTAAGTAAATTTTCTTTTGTTGGATTTGGGTACATTGAAAAATCTATAATAGCAATGTTTTTAGTTGATAATGAACTCCATCTATTTTGTGCTGATGTGCCTCCCCAAATTAGAGTTGCCAAATAAGGGTTGTCTATAAAAGGGTTTCTATTACCTTGACCATAAGTGTTTGAGGCGTTGCCATGATATGTGTTTCTGTTATCTTCTATAGTGGAAACTTGGTCTTCCGCATTCCATTGTAATAATAAATTAATCATATTCGAGTCCACAGAGTTGGTTGTACCTACTGCTGTGTATGAAGGTTTGCATTGTGTTCCGTATCTTAAATACATATACATGATAATTCGTGCAACATCGCCTTTCCATTCATCACCTGGATACCAATTTCCTGACACATTTCCTGAATTACCACTACCTGCGGCAAATAGTAAATTACCTCGGTTGTTATTCATTCTTACATCAGAAGGTCTAAGATTATGAGCATCGGCATACGGCGGTACATTTGAACCACTATCATCTAAGCTTGGTACAGCCAAAGAATTAGGGAATGTGTGTTCTCTATTCCAATCTGTACCTTGTGTGCCACCATTTAATGTTTTGCTTCTACTACGGTCTGTAATGTAATTTCCATCATTATCATTATAGCCATAAATTAATAAAACGTTGTTACTATTTGCTGGGTCTTCATCTGTGATTTTATCGGCTTCCCAAACATTAGAATAGGTTATATAGTTTGTGTGTTTTGAAGCTGTAGTTACTGCTAAATCGTTAAATAAGTTTGTGCCAGTTTTATTAAAATCTACGCCATTATAATAACTTTGAAGGTTTGCAGGAGGTGTAAGTTGTGCAAATGTGTAATAGGTAGTAAGTAAAAATAAAAAGTAAAAATGCTTCATATAAATTAGATTTTGCGTTCTAAAAGTGCCATGTAAAAACCATCAAACTCTGATTTGTGTGCTAACACTTTGTTGTCTTTTACAAAGGTAAAGTTTTTTCCAGCTTCCGATGTTAAGAATTTATCAACTTGCTGTTGGTTTTCAGAAGGTAAAACAGAGCAGGTTGCATATACTAATTGCCCACCAACTTTTACCATTCTAGAATATTGTCGTAAAATTTCCTGTTGGGTAACTTTAATTTTTTCGATAAAATCGGGTTGTAATTTCCATTTAGCATCTGGATTTCTGCGTAACACACCCAAACCAGAACATGGTGCATCAATTAAAACACGATCTGCTTTATCATATAATTTTTTAATGACTTTTGTAGAATCGATGGCACGTGGTTCAATATTATGTGCGCCATTACGTTTGGCACGACGTTTTAATTCATGAAGTTTGTTTTCATAAATATCCATAGCTATAATCTGTCCTTTATTTTCCATTAAAGACGCAATATGCAGTGTTTTTCCGCCTGCACCAGCACAAGTATCTACAACACGCATACCTGGTTGTACATTTAAAAATTCGGCAACTAATTGTGACGACGCATCTTGTACTTCAAAAAAGCCATTTTTAAAAGCTTCGGTGGTAAACACGTTGGCGCGTTCTTTAAGTTTTAACGCATTTGGGTAGTCTTTTAAAAAATCGGATTCAATATCTAAATCAAATAATTCGGCTTGTAATTTTTCTTTAGTTGTTTTAAGGGTGTTGACTCTTAAAATAACATCGGCTTGTTCGTTTAAGGCAGCAATTTCTTTAGACCAAACGGTAGTTCCTAGTTCTTTTTCGCCTAATTCATCTAACCAATCTGGAATGGATTCTTTAAATTTTCTAATTTTAGAAAGCTCATCAAAACGTCCTTTTATTTTTCGGGTTGGGGTGTTTTCAAAATAGGTCCAATCGGGTAACTTTATACCTCTTAGGGTAGCCCAAACTGCAAACATGCGCCATAAATTATCGCGGGTAAAAGGTTCTTTAACTTCAGCAATTTCAGCATATAAACGTTTCCAACGCACAATATCATACGTTGTTTCGGCAACAAAAGCGCGGTCGCGTGCGCCCCAACGTTTGTCTCGTTTTAAAAGTTGTTGTATTACTTTATCGGCATAATGACCTTCATTAAAAATTAAGGTTAATCCGTCTATAACCGAGAAGCATAAATTTCTGTGTAATCGCATGGGTTTTAAATAAGTCTGCAAAGTTACATTAAATGCTACGAATACACGAATGTTTTTATTATTTGAATGATTAGGCATATCTTTCATTAAAATTAATGTGTATGAATCGTGTTTTTTCGCTTTTATTGGTTTTGTTGATTATGTTTTCTTGTGGAAAAAGAGAAACTTTTAAAACTAGAAATTTTTCAAAGGTTGAAATTGAAACACTTATTGAAGATTCTTTGTTAAATATTAGAGCATTGGAAATAAATGAAGGACGTGTTGTTGCAGCTGCTTCAAATGGAAAAATTTATAGAAGTATTTTGAGTTATATGAGCAATTTTGAAGAAGGTAATTATTGGACTTTTACGGAAGATTCTTTAAAAAATAGTAATTTTAGGTCTGTCGCTTTTGAAGGTGATAAAACGTTTACATTATCAATTGGTTCACCTGCTAAATTATTTTGCGATGGTAATTTAGTATATTTTGAAAACCATCCTAAAGTTTTTTATGATGCAATAAAGTTTTGGAACAACCAAGAAGGTATAGCCATTGGCGATCCAATTGATGATTGCATGAGTATTATTATAACTCGTGATGGTGGTAGCACTTGGAAAAAATTACCCTGTAGCATATTACCCAAAACTATACAAGGCGAAGCTGCATTTGCCGCTAGTAACACTAATATTACCATTGTAGGGAATAACACTTGGGTGGCAACTGGCGGAAAGGCTAGTAGGGTTTTATATTCTCCAGATAAGGGAAATACATGGCTAGTTTTTGAGACTCCAATAATACAAGGTTTAGAAACAACAGGTATTTACTCTATAGATTTTTATGATGAATTAAATGGTTTTGCTATAGGTGGTAATTATACCAAACCAAATGATAATAAGGCTAATAAAATTAAAACAGTTGATGGTGGAAAAACCTGGAAATTAGTAGGCGAAAACCAAAACCCGAGTTACAGAAGTTGTGTGCAATTTATACCAAACAGGAAAGGTAAAGAATTGGTTGCGATTGGTTTTAAAGGAATAGATTACAGCAATGATTCTGGTGAAACTTGGAAGCATTTAAATGATGAAGGATTTTATACTATTAGGTTTTTAAATGATAGTATTGCCTATGCAGCAGGCGCAGGAAGAATTTCCAAGCTTACTTTTAGAGAATAAAAAACGAGGAATGTTTAGTTCCTCGTTTCAATTAGTCACCTTAGTATTTAATTTTTCCTTTTCTTATATTCTTCAAACATTTTTCGTTTAAATTCTTCTTCAATTTTGTGTAGAAGAATTACTTTTTTTGCCGAAATAATATTGGTTAATTTATCTACAAAATCGTTTTCAATAGCTTGTCTTTTGTATTCGTTTGCACGAATTTCTTTTAAAAGTTGTTTAGCTTCATCTTCAGAAAGTGCTTCAATATTAGTTTTTTTTCTAACATTATAAGCTTCTTCTCTTAATCTTGATTTTTCTTCTTCAAAATCATTATATATTGGCCAAAATTTTTGCGCTTCTTTTTCGCTTAAATTCAGTTTTTCAGTTATATAGGCAATCTTCAGTGTTTTAATTTTATCTCTGTTAGATTGCGCGATTGTAATGAGTGAAAAACTCAATACAAATAGTACAGTAATAAGTAATCTCCTTTTCATTTTGCTTTATTTTGTAATAATATCTTCAATTTCTAAATTGTCAAACACAAAATTTTCTAGTGTTTCAGAGTTGTATCCATCAGTAATTAATTGAACGTCTTGTAAATCTTCTTTGGTAAAAAGTGAAGCAAATTCGTTAGCTTCAACATCTTCATCAATTATATAATTTTCAATACTTGCTGTTTCAATAGTATCAATGGTTATATTTTTTGTGTTATTAAAAAATACATTAATCATTAAAATTAAACTAGCTGCAACAGCAGTTGCATATGCTGCTTTTCGCCATGTAATAAGCTTAACTACTTTAACTTCTTTTGTTTGATTAATGGTGTTAATTATGTTGTCTTCTAATGTGTTAAAGTAGTTATCTGGTGTTGTGTAGCCAGATTTTGGGCTAAGTTCTTTTAGTTTCAAATCACTTAGAATGGAATCTTCAAGTGATTCAAAATAATCTTTAGGAACTTTAAATCCTGTTTTTTTAATATTTTGTAATTTATTTGTACTCATCTTAGTAATAAGACTTAAATTTTTGTAAAAGGTTTAATTTTCAGTTAAATAGGCTTCAATTTTTTTTGCTGCTATATGGTAAGATGCTTTTAATGCACCTTCACTTGTTTCTAAAATAGTTGACATTTCAGAATATTTTAACTCCTGAAAATATTTCATATTAAAAACCAATTGCTGTTTTTCTGGTAATGTAGCAATGGCTTTTTGTAATTTAAGTTGAATATCATCACCTTCAAAATACACATCAGAGCTTAAATTTTTTATAGCTAAAAGTTGTACTTCTTCGCTTGTTGTTTGTAATTTTTTTGCATTTTGATTTATAAATGTGATAGATTCATTAGTTGCTATTCGGTACATCCAAGAAAATAATTTACTATCCCCATTAAAGTTATGGATATTTTTGTAAACTTTTATGAATGTGTTTTGAAGCACATCATCTGTATCGTCATGCGATTTTACAATATTTCTTATATGCCAATACAAACGCTCTTTGTAAAGCGTTATTAAAGCTCTAAAAGCTTGTTCTTTGTGGGTTTCAGATTTTAGTTGTTCTAATAATTGTACTTCGTCAATCACAAAAATACTTTAGTAGTTAGACTATTAAATATACTAAAAGTTTAAAGGATGCATTTTATATTTTTATCAAAATTCATAACTAATTGATTAATAATTGATTAAATGCTAAATTATCGATTAAGTGTAAATAAATACGATAAAATACATTTTTTTCTTGTGCACTATTGTTTTTTGTATTAAGTTTGCTGTAGAAACCTACTTATGTTGTTAGTCGTCCCCAAGTCTAACTGAACAAAAAAAAGGATAGAAGCTCCAAATCTCTATCCTTTTTTATTTTTTAATAGTTTTGGTTTTTTATTCAAAACTTTGCATTTCTACAAGTTTTTGGTAAACGCCTTTTTTAGAAATTAGTTCGGCATGTTTTCCTTTTTCAACAATTTCACCTTTGTTAAGTACCACAATTTCATCAGCATTTTGAATAGTTGAAAGTCTGTGAGCAATAACTATTGAGGTTCTGTTTTTCATCATGTTTTCTAAAGCAACTTGTACCAAGCGTTCACTTTCGGTATCAAGCGCAGAGGTAGCTTCATCTAAAACCATAATAGGAGGACTTTTTAAAACGGCGCGAGCAATACTTAAACGTTGTTTTTGTCCGCCAGAAAGTTTGTTTCCAGCATCACCAATATTAGTTTCAATACCGTTTGGTAGGTCTTTTACAAATTCCCAAGCATTGGCAACTTTTAATGCTTCAATAATTGCTTCATCGGTAGCATTTTCGTTTCCAAGTTTCAAGTTATTTTTTATGCTATCGTTAAATAGAATAGCATCTTGTGTAACAATGCCTAATTGTTGGCGTAATGATTTGGTTGACAGGTCTTTAATGTTTATCCCATCAATTAATATACTGCCTTCATTTACATCATAAAAACGAGTAATTAAATTAGCAATGGTTGATTTTCCACTTCCAGATTGCCCAACCAATGCTACTGTTTTTCCTTTAGGAATGGTTAACGAGAAATTTTTTAGAACGTTTTCTTTTTCATACCTGAATGAAATGTTATTAAATACTATTTCTGAATCGAATCCCGTTTTGGTAATGGCGTTTTCTTTGTCTTTTAAAGGATTTGGTGTATCAAGAATTTCTTGAATACGTTCTGCAGCTGCATCACCTTGTTTTATGTTATAAAGACCTCTTGAAATTGCTTTTGCTGGTACCATTATATTATAGGCTAAACCCATATATGCAATAAACGAACTACCATCAAGCGAATTATCAACCAATACTAACTGACCACCATACCACAATAAAATAGATATAACCATGATGCCTAAAAATTCGCTGGTAGGTGATGCTAAGTTTTGCCTGTTAAATAATTTATTTGAAAAATGATATGAGCGAGTTGATGATTCTTCAAATTTGTTTATAAATTTTTCTTCAGCATTAAAACCTTTTATAATGCGAAGTCCTGTTAAGGTTTCTTCTAAAATTGACAAAATAATACCTTGTTCTGATTGAACACGATTAGATTTACGTTTTAAACTTCTACCAATTCGCGAAATAATTAAACCAGATAATGGAATAAATATGAATACAAACATGGTTAGCTTTAAACTGATTAAAACCATCATAATTATAGTGAAAATGATGGTTAATGGTTCTCTTGCTATAAGTTCTAAAACGGGTAGCATTGAATATTGTAACGTATTAATATCGCCAGTAACACGCGACATGATATCGCCTTTTTTTTGTTCAGAGAAATATGAAAGTGGTAATTCTACAGTTTTTTGGTACACTTTGTTTCTTAAGTCTCTAACAACACCATTTCTTAAAAAAACCATGAAGTAATTTGCTAAATAACCAAAGATATTTTTTAATAAAAATAAAGCTATTATAAGACTAACTACCAGAAGAAGTGCTTTTTGAGGGTCGTTTTCGGCATATGCATTTACTTGATATGCTAAATAATCTTTATAAAAGTCTTTTAATGAAGAAATACCTTCATAAACTGGTTTTATAATTTGTTTTTTTTGATTTTTTTCAAATAAAATATCAAGCATGGGTATTAGCGCAATAAAGGATAAAGCTCCAAATAAGGCATATAATACGTTTGATATAATGTGTCCTACAGCATGTTTTTTATAAGGCTTTGCATACTTTAGGATGTTTAAAAACTGATTCATTAAATACGATTTGTCTGTTTATAAAACATGCTTTTATGAAACCATAAAAGCATGTAAATTTTTAACAAAGATACGGGTTATTATATTAACTTCATATCTTTTAAAATGGCTTCGGCTTTTGTGTCTAGTATGCTTTCTGTTTTACTAAAATCGGTAACAGAATTTAATTTTGTATTTACACTTACGTAGAATTTTATTTTTGGCTCTGTACCACTTGGTCTTAAAGCAACTTGACTACCATCTTCTAAATAATAAATAATTACGTTCGATTTTGGAATATTGATAGAAGATGTTTCGCCTGTAATAATATTTTTAGAGGTTGATAACTCATAATCTTCAATTTTTAAAACCTTGCAACCATTTACAACTTTTAAAGGATTTTCGCGTGCATCAACCATCATTTGTGTAATTTCTTGAGCGCCTTCAATACCTTTTTTAGTTAGTGATACTAATTTTTCTTTATAACAACCGTGTTCTACATAAAGGTTTAAAAGTTCGTTGTAAAAAGAACTGCCATTTGCTTTTGTAACTGCAGCAATTTCACAAGCTAATAAGGTAGAAGTAACAGCATCTTTATCGCGTACAAAATCGCCTACCATAAAGCCAAAACTTTCTTCGCCACCACCAATAAAATCAAGTTCTGGGAAATCTTTAATAAGTTTTGCAATCCATTTAAAACCTGTTAATACAATTTTACTTTCTACATTATAAGCTTCAGCAAGTTTGTTTAGCATAGGTGTTGAAACGATGGTTGAGGCAATAAATTGATTACCATTTATTTTGCCTTCAGCTTTCCATTGTTTTAATAGGAAATCTGTCATCATTAACATGGTTTGGTTTCCGTTAAGTAACTGCAATTGGTTTTCAGAATTTCTAACGGCAACACCTAAACGGTCGCAATCTGGATCGGTACCTATTACAATATCAGCATTCACTTTTTCAGCTAGTTCTAATGCCATTTTTAAAGCGGCAGGTTCTTCTGGGTTTGGCGATGCTACTGTTGGGAAATTTCCGTTAGGTACTTCTTGCTCTTTAACAATATGAACATTTTTGAAACCAGCACGTGTCAATGTTTCAGGAACTGCAGTTATAGACGTTCCGTGAAGCGATGTGAATACAATAGTTAAATCATTTTTAGCTTCTATTGAAGTGTTAAAGTTTGCATTTTTAACCGATTCGTTAATAAAAGCATCATCAACTTCTTTTCCTATATATTTAATTAATGAATTATTGGCTTCAAATTTAATATCGGAATATTGTAAGCTATCAATTACTTTAATTATTTCACCATCTTGAGGTGGTACTAATTGCCCGCCATCTTGCCAATATACTTTGTAGCCATTATATTCTGGTGGATTGTGAGAAGCTGTTAAAACGATACCACAATGGCAATTTAGATGTTTTACGGCGAATGATAATTCTGGTGTTGGACGCAAATCTTCAAACAAATAAACTTCAATGCCATTTGCTGAAAACACATCGGCAACTACTTTTGCAAGCGATTTGCTATTATTTCTGCAATCATAAGCTATAACAGCTTTTGGTGTTTCATTTGGAAACGATTTGTGTAGATAATTACTTAAACCTTGCGTACTTTTCCCTAGCGTATATTTATTGATACGGTTGGTGCCAACACCCATAACGCCTCGCATACCACCAGTACCAAACTCCAAGTCTTTATAAAAACTTTCTTGAATGTCTTTTGGGTTGTTTGCAATACTGTTTTTAATTAAAGATTGAGTTTCTTCATCAAAAGTAGGGGTTAGCCAAGAGTTAATGCGCTCTAAAATTTTTGGTTCAATGTGTATCATAATGTCTTAAATAATAAACTTCAAAAGTAAACAAATGCAAAAAAATAGGTTTTAAATGAATGTTATTTTGAAGGTGGTGAAACTGTTTTTAAAGTTATTAATTTAAATTCAATTCTTCTTTAACTAAATAGCGTTTTTTATCTTGTTTTGTGCGTAAAATAATTTCACCCAAAAAACCAGCAACAAAAAATTGTGTACCAATAATCATGGTAGAAAGCGATATGTAGAATTGTGGACGCTCGGTTATAAGCCTTCCGGTTTTATTTAAAAATAATTTATCGATGCCTAAATAAAGTGCAAAACCAAAACCGATTGCAAACATAATGAATCCTAAGGCACCAAATAAATGCATTGGGCGTTTGCCAAAACGCGATAAAAACCAAATGGTAATTAAATCTAGAAAGCCATTAATAAAACGGTTCATGCCAAATTTAGTAACACCATATTTTCTGGCTTGATGCTGAACAATTTTCTCGGTTATTTTTATAAACCCAGCATTTTTAGCCAATACAGGAATGTAACGGTGCATTTCACCATTTACATCAATGTTTTTAACAACGTCTAGTTTGTAAGCTTTTAAACCACAATTAAAATCGTGAAGTTTTACACCCGATGTTTTTCTTGCTGCCCAATTAAATAATTTTGAGGGTAAATTTTTTGCAATTACCGAGTCGTAACGTTTCTTTTTCCAGCCCGAAACTAAATCGAAACCGTCTGTAGTAATCATGTTATAAAGATCCGGAATTTCGTCTGGATTGTCTTGTAAATCGGCATCCATAGTAATAACAACATCGCCCACAGCTTTTTCAAAACCAGCATGAAGCGCTTGCGATTTACCAAAGTTTTTTAAAAACCGAATACCTTTTACATTTTGGTTTTGTGTAGAAAGATTATTGATTGTTTTCCACGAATCATCAGTACTGCCATCATCAATAAAAATGATTTCGTATGAAAAATGATTGGACTGCATCACTTTTACAATCCAATCGTGTAATTCGTTTATAGAATCTTGTTCGTTAAGTAGTGGAATAACTACTGATATGTTCATTTAAAAGCTTTCAAATAGTTGATGCTTCAAAAATACAGAAATTATTCGGTGTCGGGTTTACTTTTTTTCATAGCTGCGGCAACTATTAAGCCAATAACGCTAAAAAACACTAAATAAGCAGCTAAACCTTTTAAAATGCCACCTATACTAAATTGATTTTGAGATTCAATTTTTTCAACAGCTTCAGCAATAGCTTCATTTGGTGCATTAAAGCTTTTCATCATTTGCACTGTTTTTTCAACGGTTTTTTCTTTTAAAATTCCAGCAGCCTCGGTATCTATAAAATTGAAAATTAAGTATGACACTACTGTACTTATTATCAATCCGATTAAAACAGTTATAAAATAAGCAGAAAAAGATTCTTTAAAACTTGCAAAACCATTTTGAGCCTGCTTTATTTTTGCTACCGAAACAATTCCAAAAGCAACAATAGCAATTAAAATAAAAATACCGTACCATGTATATGTTAATAATTCAATGTTAATTGCATACGAAATAACAGTTAGTAACGCTAATAAAATACCAAGGTATAAGCCATAATTAGTTGCGATTGATTTTAAAGATTTTTCCATAATTATATATTTTTGTGTTAGTTAATGTAGTTAGTATTCAAATATAATAAAACGTTACATTTTTGTTGTAAATAAAAAATATAAAAAAGTATTGCGAAATTGTAAAAAATGCTTATTTTTGCACTTCCAAAATTGAAAAGAATTAAAGCTTTAAACGATGAAACACTTTTAGTGTTGCATCTGTCAGAATAAAAAAAATAAATATCATTCAGATGAAAAAAGATATACATCCAGAAAATTATAGAATAGTAGCATTCAAAGATATGTCTAACGAAGATGTGTTTTTAACAAAATCTACTGCATTAACCACAGAAACTTTAGAAGTTGATGGTGTTGAATACCCGCTTGTAAAAATGGAGATTTCAAGATCTTCTCACCCTTTTTACACAGGTAAATCTAAATTGGTTGATACTGCTGGACGTATTGATAAATTTAAAAACAAATACGCTAAGTTTACTAAATAAGCTTAAAAAACTATATAAAAAGCCTTCTATATTTAATATGGAAGGCTTTTTTATTATGTCTAATTCATCTATTTTTGTTTAAACTTAAGTTTATTGTTAAGAGTATGAACAACTTTTAACTTTTAACCTTTAACTTTTAACTTCCAAATGAACTATATTCTTTTTGATGGTCCGTCTCGAAATAACTTATTACCATTTACATTCACACGACCTGTTGCCGATATACGAATAGGTATTCTTACCATTCGTGAAAAATGGGAACTATTTTTAGATGCAACAACAACTACAGTAACTGAAGATTATTTATCTGATAAATATCCAATGGTAGAAATGGAAGAAAATATAATGATAAACGCATCATACCTTCCAAATTTAGAATTGGTTGAAATGATTAAAAGTTTAAAAGATAATCAGGCTATTTTTAAAGATGAGGATGTGATTGCATTTTTTTCAAAAGAGACTCAAGATGAAGTTGATTTTGAAACATATGAAGCTATCGAATTTAATGATGATGTTCTTAAAATTGAAAATACTTGGGACATTTTTTCAAAAAACGGCGAAGCCATTCAAGAAGATTTTAATTTAATTACAAACGGAAGAGTGTCTAAACCAATTCCATCTAGCAATAATGTTATAGCTGCTGAAAATATTTTTATTGAAGAAGGTGCTAAATTAGAATTTGTAACACTTAACGCAAGTTCTGGTCCTATTTACATTGGAAAGAATACTGAAATAATGGAAGGTTCGCTAATTCGAGGTCCTTTAGCGTTATGTGAAGGTGCGGGTATTAAATTAGGAGCTAAAATTTATGGACCAACCACTGTTGGACCGCATAGTAAAGTGGGTGGCGAAGTTAATAATTCGGTTATTTTTGGGTATTCAAATAAAGGACATGATGGGTTTTTAGGAAATTCCGTATTAGGCGAATGGTGTAATTTAGGTGCAGATACAAACAATTCTAACCTTAAAAATAATTATGCTGAAGTCCGTTTATGGGATTACCAAACCGAAAGTTTTGCAAGAACAGGTTTGCAGTTTTGCGGACTTATGATGGGCGACCATAGTAAATGTGGTATTAACACCATGTTTAATACTGGTACAGTTGTAGGCGTAAGTGCTAATATTTTTGGAAGCGGTTTCCCAAGAAATTTTGTGCCAAGTTTTAGTTGGGGTGGTAATGGAGGTTTTACAACTTACTTAACTAAAAAAGCTTTTGAAGTTGCCGAAGTTGTAATGTCTAGACGTAATATTGAGTTTTCAGACCAAGATAAAGCCATTTTAGAACACGTTTTTGAAGAAACAAAAAAGTATAGACGCGAATAGGTAATATAAACTGTTTAAATTCAAATTGTTATATTTGTTTGTAACCATTTGAAATATGCAAAAAATTTTGGTTTGTGTTTTTACGCTATTCAGCATTTTAGGGTTTTCTCAAACCGATGATTTTGCTGTTAAAAATCTTGAAATTAACACCGAATATCCACATTTTGGTTTGATGTTAATTTCAAATTCAAAAATTATTTTCACATCGTATTTATTGGATAAAAAAGATAGATTAAAACGCTATCAAGGCAATCCAATACTTACTATTTTTGAAGGTGAACTTTCTGAAAATGGTACAATTCAAAACATAAAAAATATTGAAATAGACCCTGAGCAGAAGATAAACTATATAACAAGTGCCACCATGTCATCTAACGGGAAACAGCTATTTATTACTACTACCATTGATAATAGTAATATTGAAGAAGATAACTTTTTAATAAAAGTAGGCGAGTTTAAAACTGGAATTGGTTGGACAAATTTTAAAACCTTAGCGTTTTGTAATCCAAAATATTCTTATGCACATCCAGCTTTAAGTAACGACGGAAAAACCCTGTATTTTACCTCGAACATAAGAGGCGGAAAGGAAACAACAAAAGGCGGTTCGGATATTTTTAAAGTAGATGTTTTAGGAAATAATTCATACAGCGAACCTAAAAACTTGGGTAGCAAAGTGAATTCGTATAGTAAAGAAATGTTTCCGTTTATTGCAGACGATAATACCTTATATTTTGCTTCAAACAGACCAAATGGTTTTGGCGGTTTTGATATTTACAAAAGCCTAATGAATGTAGATGGAAGCTTTGATAAAGCTGAAAAACTTCCAGAACTTATTAATAGTAATCAAGATGATTTTTGTTTGGTTATAAATTCAACCACCAAAACAGGCTATTTTTCATCAAAAAGAGATGGCGGTAAAGGTGATGATGATGTGTACTATTTTGTTTCAACACAAAAGTAATTAAATTTAAAATCTATTAAATATTTGCTATATTGAGGGAAAATTCAATGTTATAAAGAAAATATGCTTAAATCTATTTATCTTAATAAGATAAAATTTACTGTAGTTTTTGTAACAGTGCTTTTCATCGATGTTTGTATAAAAATATACCTTAATAATAACAATTATAGATTTTTTTCAAAACCCTTGATTTTAATTTCATTAATAGCTTACTACTATATTAATATGAAACATAAAAGGAAGAAAGTAGAACGAAACGTTGTATTCGCATTGTTTTTTTTTCTTTTAGGAGATTTTATGATTTTAAATTATTTAAATAAGGTTTTTTTGGTATTAAGTATGCTTTTTTTTGCAGTAGGTAAATTGTTTTTTTGTTTAAAATTTAAAAGTAAAGAAGATTTTGAATTTTCTAGGTTGTTTCCTTTTTCTATAATAGTTTATTTGGGTATTACTTTTGTAATTTCATTAATTTATAAAAACCTGAAAGCATTTCTTATACCTGGTTTGATTACGTTGTTTATTTCTTTATTAATGTTGAATTTAGCCTATTTAAGAAAAGCTCAATTTTCAAAATTCAGTTATTTTTATGTGCTTTTTGGTTGTTTATTGTTCGTTTTAGTAGAAAGTATAAACGCTGTAAATACGTTTAACAAAATTTTACCTTTTCCTTCTTTTTTTAATACTATTTTTTATGGAATATCTATGTATTTAATCATTTTAGGAATCACGGAAGAAGATGATGATGTTTTAAAATCTTATGGAGAGTTAAATTAGAATTTAGCTATTTTTTTTACTTTTTTTAATTCCAACAAGTTTATAGGGTTAATACCTAAACCGCTTACATTTTTTCGTGTAAAACGCACAACTTCATCATAAAACATTACAACTACGGGTGTTTTTTGCATCACTAAACTATCCATTTTTGTATAAAGTTGTTCTCGTTTTTTTGTGTCGGTTATAGTATATGCTTCTTCATACCAAGCATCAAATTGTGCGTCTTTAAAATGTGTGTAATTTGGTCCGTTTGGCGCAAAATTTTTGCTGTAATAAAGTGATAAATAATTTTCAGCATCCGGATAATCGGCAACCCAACTGGCTCTAAAAATGTTTAGTTTACCATTTGCTTTAGCATCTTTTAATGTGGCTGCAGGAATAACATCAATATTAACAATCAATCCAATTTTTTGAAGTTCCCGTTGTATGTACTCGCAAAAACTTAAATAATTGCTTGTGGTTGTTATAGCAATTTCAGGATTTTGAATTTTGGTTTCCTTTTTAAATTGCGCAATTAGTTGCTTAGCTTTTTCAGGTTGATAATCAAAACCAATACTTTCGTTATAACCCGGTAATCCTTTTGGTATAAAACCGCCGTTTGCAGGAATACCAACACCATTACGTAAATAAATCATCATTTTTTTACGGTCAAAACCATAGTTTACAGCTTTTCTAATAAGTTCAGATTGTATTTCAGGAACTTCAGAATCCATATAAAATGCCAAATATTCTGTGTTTAAATAAGGACCACGAATCATGTTTACATCGTTCTTATACAAATTTCGTAATTGCCCGTTAGCTGTTAAAATTTCATCTTTATACGACGCATCTAAGCCTGAAACAAAATCGATGTTGCCTTGTGCAAATTGTAAAAATTCACTTTGTTTATCGGGTAAAAACGTAATTGCAACAGCTTCTAAATATGGTAGTTTTTTACCATTTTCATCAGTTTCAAAATAGTTGATATTTTTTCTAAAAACCAACTTTATGTTTTCTTCCCAACGCTTAAATTTAAATGGACCAGTACCTATTGGGTGCGATCTAAAATCGCTTCCATAATGTTCTACAATTTCTTTTGGAACAACCGAGCAATATTTCATAGTTAATAAACCCAAAAATGCAGGAAAAGGTTGTTTTAATTTTATTTCAAATAATGTATCATTTAAAGCTTTAAACCCTTCAACTTTTTCTAAAACCCAACTTCCGGGTGATGCAACTTGCTTATCTAAAAGTCTGTTTAAGCTATATTCAAAATCTTTAGCAACTACTGTTCTTGTTGAATCTTTTCCAAATAAAGCGTCTTTATGGAAATACACATCGTTGCGTAATAAAAACGAGTAGGTTAGTGCGTCTTCAGAAATACTCCAACTTTTAGCTATGCATGGTTTAACGTTTAATTGGTCGTCCATTTGTGCTAACCCATTAAATAACTGGTTTGTAGCCCATATATCGGCAATATCTTTAGAAAATGCAGGATCTAACGAACCAATATTTTTATGCTCGTTATATTTAAAAACAAGTAAATCGTTTAATTTTTTAGTGTTTTTATTGCAGGACACTATCAAACTAAATATGATAGTTAAAATTAAAAAGTTTAAAACTTTAATATGTTTATATGCCACATTTATATTTTTAATGCATTCAAAAATAAAGTTTTTATTATCTATTTCTAATTTTTTTAATCTTTAATAATTTATTGTGACTTTTAAAATAGTCTTGTGTCAAAAAAATTAATAAGATTATTTTGCTATTATAAACAATTTAGTCTCTCAAATTTATCAGAAAGGATTACCTATTTGTTTTGTTCAGAGCGTTTCTATTTAGAAACGCTCTTTTTTTATTAACTTTGCAGCGTTTTAAATAATGAAATGAATTCTCAAAAAAAAGTTGCATTTTATACATTAGGTTGTAAGCTTAATTTTTCTGAAACTTCTACAATAGCCAGAAGTTTTTCAGATGAAGGTTTTGATCGTGTAGATTTTTCTGAAGTCGCAGATATTTATGTAATTAATACCTGTTCAGTAACCGAAAATGCAGACAAACGTTTTAAAAGTATAGTAAAACAGGCACAAAAAGTAAACCCAAAGGCATTTGTAGCAGCTGTAGGTTGTTATGCGCAATTAAAACCGCAAGAATTGGCAGATGTTGATGGTGTAGATTTAGTTTTAGGTGCTACAGAGAAATTTAAGATTACCGATTATTTAAACGATCTTTCAAAAAACGATTTTGGTGAAGTACATTCATGCGAAATTGAAGAAGCCGATTTTTACGTTGGAAGCTATTCTATTGGCGATAGAACGCGCGCTTTTTTAAAAGTACAAGATGGTTGCGATTACAAATGTACATATTGCACCATTCCGTTAGCTCGTGGTATTTCACGAAGCGATACTATGGAAAATGTACTCCAAAATGCCAAAGAAATTTCAGCTCAAAATATTAAAGAAATTGTTTTAACAGGTGTTAATATTGGCGATTATGGTAAAGGTGAATTTGGTAACAAAAAACACGAACACACGTTTTTAGATTTGGTAACCGAATTAGATAAAGTTGAAGGCATCGAGCGTTTGCGAATTTCATCTATCGAACCTAATTTATTAAAAAATGAAACCATCGATTTGGTTTCAAAATCAAGAGCTTTTGTGCCTCATTTTCACATTCCTTTACAAAGTGGAAGTAATGAGATTCTAAAAAAAATGAAACGTCGCTATATGCGAGAGTTGTATGTAGATCGTGTTTCAAAAATAAAAGAAGTAATGCCGCAAGCTTGTATAGGTGTTGATGTTATTGTTGGTTTTCCTGGTGAAACAGACGACCATTTTTTAGAAACCTATAACTTTTTAAATACACTGGATATTTCTTATTTACACGTATTTACATATTCTGAGCGCGATAATACCGAAGCTGCCGAAATGGAAGGTGTTGTGTCAATGAATGTTAGAAACAAACGCAGTAAAATGCTTCGTGGTTTATCGGTTAAATTGCGTCGGGCTTTTTATGAAAGTCAGTTAGGAACTACCAGAACCGTATTGTTTGAAAGCGAAAATAAAGAAGGCTACATAAACGGGTTTACAGAAAATTATGTAAAAGTTAAAGCACCTTGGAATCCAGCATTAGTAAATACATTACATGAAGTTGTACTAACTAAAATTGATGAAGATGGATTGGTTAGGTTTGACTTTGCAGAAGTACTTTCCAATTAAAATTGTAAATTACTTACAAATTACCCGAATTATATTCCGTTTATCGGTAAATGTAGCACAAATTAAATTCAGCTTAATATTTTTATTGCAACTTTTTAGTTGTCCCAAATATGAAAAGAATAATTTCAGCTTTAGTATTAGTTGCTTTAGTATTAGTTGGTTGCTCTTCTGATGCAGATGATGATACCATTAATGGTGTTTGGGTTTTAACCGAATGGAATATTGCCAATGGTTTTGATATTAATAATGATGGTATTATTAGCACGAATATTTTAAACGAAATAGATTGTGTAAACAATGAAACTTTGGTTTTTGATACGAATGGTGTTGTTACTTCAAATAATACGTTTAACCCAAGTATAAATATTGCTTTGGTAAACGGTACTTCAAACAACTATTTATTTAATGTTGAATGCGACCAAGAAGGCATTATAAGTTTTGCATCAAATTTTACAGTAAACGGCAATATGGTTTTAATTAATGATGGTGTAGCAACTGTAAACGGTAATACATTATCTCGTGTTTTTACAAATGCTATTAAAATTTATAATGAAAATTTCACTCAAGTAATAGCTACAAAAGATTTAACGTTAGTTTACACTAAACAATAATTTTTGAATAAAAAAAATCTGAAGCTATAAACTTCAGATTCTATATTATTGCTAATTGTTAATTAAGAAATTAAATTCTAACTCCAACAGGAAGCATACGCTTGTATTTTCTATTACTCCTTACAAACTTAGCAATTTCAGGACTTGTAGGTACAACACTTAAATTGCGTTCTTGAATTTGTTCAAAAACAGCAGCTAAAAATCCTTTAGAAAATCCTTCGTCATTAATTTCATCTGGAATAATAAGTTTAGTTAAAAAAATCTTTCGTTCCTGTAGTGAATATTCAATTTTAGCTAAGTGGTTGTCAATTTTTAGTTCAAATTGGCGTAAAAAATCATTGTCTATTAATTCTGCAGCATCAATCATAGTACGTTTTTTTATTTCTTCTTATGGAATCTTAAATAGTGAGTGCTATTTATATAACTTTGTTATACAAAATTAGGGAAAATAATCGTTAATAAAAAGTAAATTAGTGGTTAATCCCTTATAAAATAAACTATTAGAACTATAGTTTTTCATTTTTAAGTTGTTTTGAATGCATAAAGATATAATACATGTTTATTTAATGCCAGGTATGGCGGCAAGCCCTAAAATTTTTGAATATATAAAATTACCCGACACTCAATTTGAAATTCATTATCTAGAGTGGTTTTTGCCTTTAAAAAATGAAACAATTAGCAGGTATGCATTGCGAATGACATCTAAAATTAAGCATGATGCTATTGTTTTGTTAGGCGTATCTTTTGGAGGTGTTTTGGTACAAGAAATGTGCAAATACATAACGGTTAAAAAACTAATTATCGTTTCTAGCGTTAAAAAAACAAGTGAGTTACCTAAAAAAATGCTATTTGCAAAAACAACCATGGCATACAAGTTGTTGCCAACACAATTAGTAGGTAACATAGAGCTTTTTGCTAAATATGCTTTTGGAAGCAACATAACAAAGCGGTTAGAGTTGTACAAAAAATATTTGTCGGTAAACGATAGTCGTTATTTAAGTTGGGCTATTAAGCAGATGGTTTGTTGGCAACAAGAAAATTATTTACCAGAAATAATTCATATACATGGAGATAAAGATGCGGTATTTCCTATAAAAAATATTTCAAACTGTATTACCATTGAAGGAGGAACACACATTATGATTATTAACAAGTATAAGTGGTTTAACGAAAATTTACCAAGGATAATTTTAGAAAACTAAACAAATCATTTATCTTTAAATAAAACTTTTTAAAAATGAAGACTATACAGAAACTATTGGCGTTTGTGGGATTATTAAGTTTATGTGCCATATTTGTTTACGCCATACAGGAAGCACCAACAGACAAGAATTTTGAAAAAAAATTAATAAACGATTACAATGTTTACGCACTTCAAATACCAAATAATTTAGATTTTGCAGGTGAAGCAATGCCGCTTAAAAGTCCTGATATTTATGAACGAATGGACAAGGAATTATTGGTAAATACCTACTGGCAATCTAACGGTTTACTTATGTTTAAACGCGCTAAAAAATACTTTCCAATTATAGAGCCTATTTTAGCTAAAAACGGCATTCCAGACGATTTTAAGTACTTAGCAGTTATAGAAAGTGGTTTAACAAATGCAGTATCGCCAGCTGGCGCACGTGGTGTTTGGCAAATTATGCCAGCTACAGGGCGAGAAAACGGGTTGGAAGTGAATGATAATGTTGATGAACGGTATCATTTAGAAAAATCTACCGAAGTAGCTTGTAAATATTTACTAAAATCGAAAGAAGAATTAGGTTCATGGACCTTGGCAGCGGCAGCATACAATGCAGGTAACGGAGGAATTTCTAGATACTTAAGAGAGCAAAATGTTAAAAATTATTATGATTTATTATTAGGAGAAGAAACAGGTCGTTACATTTTTAGAATAGTAGCTTTAAAAGAAATTTTATTAAACCCAGCAAAATATGGTTTTAATTTTAGAGAAAAAGATTTGTACACCAACATACCAACACATAAAGTTACTGTAAATACAGAAATACCCGATTTTACAAAATTTGCCGAAGAACACGGTATCAATTACAAAATATTAAAAATTCATAATCCGTGGTTAAGAGAACCTAAACTAGACAATAAAACTAGAAAAAGCTATACTATTGAAATTCCAGAAAAAGGGTATTACAAATAATTCATTCAAATTTTAGTAATAATGAAGAAGTTATACCTCATACTAAGCGTCTTTTTTTTGATGATTATTTTAGCTAGCTGTAATTCAAAAGCAAAAGCTAATCCTGAAGTAGAAATTTTAAAAACAACAGAAGAGAAAACAGATACCTTAACCAAACACCTAAAGCCTTTCAAAGCTGAATTACCAACAATAGGCTTATTAATGTATAATGGTGTATTACAAACAGAAATAACGGCAACATCCGATGTGTTTTCAAAACCAACTGAAACTGGGGTAAAACTTTTTAATGTAGTAACCATTGGCGAAACAAATAATTCAATAACCACAGAAGAAGGCTTAAAATTTGTGCCTGATTATACTTTTGAAAATTGCCCAAAACTAGAGGCACTTTTTGTGCCAAGTGCTTATGATATGTATGCGCAAGTACACAATAAAGCAATTATAAATTTTATAATAAAGAAGAATGCCGAAACTAAATATGTGGTAAGCAATTGTGGTGGCGCACAATTAATTGGAGCATCAGGAATTGCTGATGGTAAAAAAATAGTAACGTGGATTGGTGGTGGCGAACAACTTCAAAAAGATTATCCAAATCTTATTGTACAGAATGACTCTTTAATAAGTTATACAGAAGATGGAAAGTTTAGTTCATCAAACGGAAATTTAGCCAGTTATATTTCAGCATTAAATTTAGTTGAAAAAATGACAAATAAAAATCATAGAAGATTTGTAGAATCTTATTTGTATTTAGATAGACTTCAAAATTGGAAACCATAAAATGAAAATTTATAAATCTAAAATTTCTTATGGGTTATTGGTGTTTATTTTTTTTATAATGTTTTTGCCGATGCTATTCGCTCAAGGAAAATTTGTATTTAATACATTAGGAGTTGTTATAAATGTAGTGGTTTTTTCTTTTATAATTCATCTATTTCATAACACAGAATATGTTATTGATAAAGAAATTTTAAAAATAAAATGTGGATTTTTTTATAAAAAACAAATCGAAATAAATAAGATTAAGAAAATCACAAAAACAAATACCTTGATGTCTTCTCCTGCTGCTTCATTTGACAGAATAGAAATTTATTATAATAAATTTGAATCAGTGGTTGTTTCACCAAAAGATAAACAAGCATTCACAGAAAGACTCATTGAATTAAACCCAAATATTGATAATAGAATTGAGAGTGTATAAATAATAAATTAACCTCTACGTTTTTGCGCTCTAATAGAACCTCCAGCACCAAAATGTTGTTGAGGTCCCATAGCACGTTTCATGTTTTCCTTCATCATTTTTATTTGGTCTGTTAGCATGCCTTGTTTATCTAGTTTTTGAGCTTCGGCAAGTAATTTTTCAGCTTCTAATTTTCTTCTTTTAGAAAATGCAATACCAGATAAGTTTAATTTAGCCATTGCCATATCATGATCCATAGATAAGCCTAATTCAACAGCTTTTTTAAAGAATTTTTCAGCTTCATTCATGTTGGTTTGAGAAACCATTAAGCCATGTAAATAATTATAATACCCTTGTTGTTTAGTAACTAAAGCAGCTTCAGGATTTTTAATTTTATCTAACCATTTTTTAGCACCTTCAAAATCTTGTTTGCGTAATTTTAAAAATGCCAATAAAATAAATTCATTTTTAAAATATAAGAATACAAATATTAAAGATAGTAATATAAACATGATACCATTACCAATGTTTCCTTCAGTAAATTGATAAATAGCAAACGCTATAATACCAGCAGCTATGATAAGTTTTATAATTTTATTGTACATTTTGTATTGTTTGAAATGTTGAATAGGTATTTTTAATACCTATTTATTTAAATTAGTATGCAAAGAAACTAAATTTTTATCAAAATTAACTCATAGATAATTAACAAAAAAGGAAGTATTTTAGCTAAATATATATGGCTTTGAATCACGTTTTAAGGGCGAAAAAAAAATATCAAAATATTTTCAAATAACATTTGCCAAAGTAATAAAGGCTTTGTATATTTGCCCTCGGTTTTTAAGAAGCCTAAAATCATAAATAAAATTTACAATTCAGTTTTAAAGATATAAGATAATGAGTAAAAGAACATTTCAGCCATCAAAAAGAAAAAGAAGAAACAAACACGGTTTTAGAGAAAGAATGGCTTCTGCTAATGGAAGAAAAGTACTTGCTCGTAGAAGAGCTAAGGGTAGAAAGAAATTGTCTGTATCATCTGAATCTAGACATAAAAAATAATGATTAACAATTGTTGATATTTAAAGGTGTTACTTAAGTGTAATGCCTTTTTTTATATCTAATAATGACTATTTTTGTAACTTATTAAAAATCCAATATTTAAACAGTAAAAATGCCAAAAAATCCAAAACTTAAATCCATTCTAATTATTGGCTCTGGACCTATTGTTATAGGTCAAGCATGCGAATTTGATTATTCGGGAACACAAGCTTTACGATCATTAAGAGAAGATGGAATTGAAACAATCCTTATCAATTCTAATCCTGCAACCATCATGACCGATCCATCTATGGCAGATCATGTTTACTTATTGCCTCTTAATACTAAGTCAATCATTAAAATTTTAAAAGAACATCCACAAATTGATGCAGTTTTACCAACTATGGGTGGACAAACAGCGTTAAATTTATGTATTGAAGCCGATGAAAAAGGAATTTGGAAAGACTTTAATGTTGAAATTATTGGTGTAGATATTGATGCTATCAACATAACCGAAGATAGAGAGAAGTTTAGAATGCTTATGCTTAAAATAGGTATTCCTATGGCGCCTCAAGCAACTGCAACTTCTTATTTAAAAGGTAAAGAAATTGCTCAAGAATTTGGCTTTCCTTTAATCATTAGAGCATCATTTACTTTAGGTGGTGAAGGTGCTTCATTTGTTTATAAAGAAGAAGATTATGACGAGTTATTAACCCGAGGATTGGAAGTTTCACCAATTCACGAAGTTATGATTGATAAAGCTTTAATAGGCTGGAAAGAATATGAATTAGAGTTGCTACGTGATGCTAATGATAATGTGGTTATTATCTGTTCTATAGAAAATATGGATCCAATTGGAATTCATACAGGTGACTCTATTACTGTAGCACCAGCAATGACTTTAAGCGATAAAACGTACCAAAAAATGCGTGATATGGCAATCCATATGATGCGAAGTATTGGGGATTTTGCCGGAGGTTGTAACGTGCAGTTTGCTGTTTCACCAGATGAAAAAGAGGAAATAATAGCTATTGAAATTAATCCACGTGTATCACGATCATCAGCATTGGCAAGTAAAGCAACAGGTTATCCTATTGCTAAAATTGCAGCTAAATTAGCTTTGGGGTATCATTTAGATGAATTGCAAAATCAAATTACAAAGTCTACTTCGGCATTATTTGAACCGACTTTGGATTATGTTATCGTAAAAATACCACGTTGGAATTTCGATAAATTTGAAGGTTCAGATAGAACCTTAGGGCTTCAAATGAAATCGGTTGGTGAAGTTATGGGTATTGGACGTTCGTTTCAAGAAGCACTTCATAAAGCAACACAATCACTTGAAATTAAACGTAATGGATTAGGTGCCGATGGAAAAGAAAACAAGAACTACGAACAAATTATAGAAAAACTTACCTATGCTTCTTGGGATCGTGTATTCATAATTTACGATGCCATTGCCATGGGAATTCCGTTAAGCAGAATTCACGAAATCACAAAAATTGACATGTGGTTTTTGAAGCAATATGAAGAATTATATTTACTTCAAAAGGAAATTTCTACATTCAAAATTGACACATTAGAAAAAGAATTATTACTCGAGGCAAAACAAAAAGGCTATGGTGATAGACAAATAGCGCACATGCTTGGTTGTTTAGAAAGTCAAGTTTATAATAAACGTGAAGAATTTGGTATAAACCGAGTATATAAATTAGTTGATACTTGTGCTGCAGAGTTTAAAGCCATGACACCATATTATTATTCAACGTTTGAAAGTGATATGGAAACTGCCGACGGAAAACGTTATGCAGATAATGAAAGTATTGTAACCGATAAAAAGAAAATAATAGTTTTAGGTTCGGGTCCAAACCGAATTGGGCAAGGTATTGAGTTCGATTATTGTTGTGTACACGGGGTTTTAGCTGCAGCTGAATGCGGTTATGAAACCATCATGATTAACTGTAATCCTGAAACGGTTTCAACCGATTTTGATACTGCCGATAAACTATATTTCGAACCAGTATTCTGGGAACATATTTACGACATTATTAAGCACGAAAAACCAGAAGGTGTTATTGTGCAGTTAGGCGGGCAAACAGCTTTAAAACTTGCTGAAAAGCTAACCAAATATGGTGTTAAAATTATTGGAACTAGTTTTGAATCGTTAGATTTAGCTGAAGATAGAGGGCATTTTTCAAACTTATTAAAAGAAAATAACATCCCTTATCCTCAATTTGATATCGCTACAACTGCCGATGAAGCTTCTGCAATTGCTGATGTGTTAGATTTTCCAATATTGGTGCGTCCATCATACGTACTTGGTGGTCAAGGAATGAAAATTGTAATTAACAAAGAAGAACTTGAAAAGCATGTAGTTGATTTATTAAGTCAAATGCCAGGGAATCAACTTCTTTTAGACCATTATTTAGAAGGTGCTATTGAAGCTGAAGCAGATGCAATTTGTGACGGCGAAGATGTATATATTATAGGTATTATGGAACACATAGAGCCATGTGGAATCCATTCTGGTGATAGTAATTCTATGTTACCACCTTTCAACTTAGGCGAATTCGTTATGCAACAAATTAAAGACCACACTAAAAAAATTGCTTTAGCACTTAATACGGTTGGTTTAATAAATATTCAGTTTGCTATAAAAGATGACATTGTTTACATTATTGAAGCAAACCCAAGAGCATCTCGTACCGTACCATTTATTGCAAAAGCATATGGTGAACCGTATGTAAATTATGCAACTAAAGTGATGTTAGGAGAAAAGAAAGTAAAAGACTTTGACTTTAATCCACAGTTAAAAGGCTTTGCAATTAAGCAGCCAGTTTTCTCTTTCAACAAGTTTCATAATGTGAATAAGAAATTAGGTCCAGAAATGAAAAGTACAGGAGAAAGTATTTTGTTTATAGATAGTTTAAAAGATGATGAGTTTTACGAATTATATTCAAGACGAAAAATGTACTTAAACAAATAGAATAAAAAAGCCGCTTTTAAGCGGCTTTTTTATTATTTAATATATAAGATTGTTTTAAATTTTTATAGAAGTCATTGTAAGTGAACCACCAATAGGTTTGTCATTAAATATAGAAACTGCATCATTTTTTTCTTTTAAAGCCAATGTGTAGATAAGAGGTAAAAAATGCTCAGGTGTTGGAATTGCCAAATCAAATGCTTGTCCTTGGTTTTTAAAATTGATTAGGCTTTTATGATTATCATCTAAAATATAATGCTTCATGGTTTCATTAGCTTCAATAGCCCAATCAAAAGCATATTGGGTATTTAGCTTATTCCAAGCAACAAGTTTTAGATTATGAACCATATTACCACTACCAATAATAAGTACGCCTTTTTGCCTTAGTTTAGCTAATTCTTTGGCTAGTTCATAATGGTGTTGTGGTGGTTTCGTATAATCAATGCTTATTTGTACAACAGGTATATCGGCATTGGGATATAAATGTTTAATAACGCTCCAAGCACCGTGATCCAATCCCCATTTGTCATCCAACTCTACTTCTGTTTTAGTAATGATGCTTTTGGTTTCTTTGGCTAATTCTGGGCTTCCGGGTGCTGGATATTGCACATCGAACAAGGCTTTGGGAAACCCTCCAAAATCATGAATGGTTGGTGGATTTTGCATAGCGGTTACAAAAGTACCTTTGGTTTCCCAATGTGCTGAAATACAAAGAATGGCGTTGGGTTTTACAAGATCTTTGCCTAATTGCCTAAATGATGCGACAAATTCGTTTTCTTCAATAGCATTCATGGGGCTACCATGACCTAAAAACAATACAGGCATTTTCTTGGTATTGCTTAAGGTTGAGGTTATTTTGTTTAAATCTTTTAAAGTCATACTCAAACGTATTACAGGTAATAATACTAACTATTTTAGAAAATTTACTTGAAAAGCCTAATTATAAAACGTCATGTATAGAGCTTTCTATTGAAGTTGTAGGCCTTCCTATTAAGGTAGATAATTTACGATTATTATCAAATAAATCATCTTTAGAAGCAGATATATCCCAACTTGCTAAACCTTTAGCCAGTATTTCAGGTAGACCAACCTGTGATAAAATGTTAGAATAGGTGTCTTCAGATAAATTGTTATAAGGAATATCTTTTCCTGTTTGTTTTGATATTTCTTTAGCTAAATCTGTTAAAGTATAGCTGTTGTCACCTGCTAGCTCAAATGTTTGTCCTTTATTTTGGTCATTTGTAATTACGACGGCTAGGGCTTCGGCATAATCCAATCGTGCTGCCGAAGAAATTTTACCGTTTCCCGCACTACCTATAAAAGCATCGTTTTTAATGGCACTAGGTATGGATGCGGTATAGTTTTCTGTATACCATCCATTTCGTAAAATGGTATAATCAATACTTGAAGCTTTTAATTCTTGTTCTGTTGCTAAATGTTCTCCAGCTAAACTTAATGAAGACGTGTCTGCTTTAAGAAGGCTTGTGTAAACAATCCAGTTAACATTTGATTTTTTGGCAGCCTCTATTACATTTTTATGCTGACGGGCTCTTTGGCCTATTTCATTAGCAGAAATAAACACCAAACGATCAATACCTTGCAATCCTTTTTCTAAGCTTTTTGGGTTATCATAATCAAACTCGCGAGTTTCAATTTCTAAGTCTTTAGCTTTTTCAGTTGAACGTACCAAAGCAACAAGATGATTATTATATTCTCTTTTTTTAAGTTCGTTTACTACTAATGTGCCTAATTGACCAGTAGCACCAGTTATTCCTATTTTCATAATATTTGTTTGTTAAAGTTTCTATTGTATATTTGATAATTAAAAGTTTTTAACTTACTTTTAGTTAGTCAAAGGTAGTGATTAAGTATCTTTAAAACAAGAAGTTACAAATATGTGACTAGCTGATGTATATGTTAGTTTTATTGAAAATCAATGTATTATGAAAAAAGAAATTGAAAATAAATATACAGAACCCGCACATTGCCCGGTTAGAAATGTTCTAGATCGTATAGGTGATAAATGGTCTATGTTGGTACTGTTGCTTTTAGAAGAAAAAGGCTTATTGCGATTTAATGAAATAGATAAACAGATTGAAAGCATTTCTCAAAAAATGCTTTCGGTTACTTTAAAAGGTTTGGAGGCCGATGGTTTGGTGAAACGAACCATATATCCGCAGGTGCCACCAAAAGTAGAGTATGAATTAACAGAACTAGGTCAAAGCTTAATACCACATTTAAATACTTTGGTGGAATGGGCTAAGGATAATATGAAAACTATTGAAACTTCCAGATTACAATATGAGAGTTAAAGGTTATTCGTTTAAATAGTCTTTAAGCTCCTCTTTAAGTTTTTTGTAAGCTCTTATTTTTCCTTCCAATATAGTTTCTTTAGATTTAGATTCAGAAATTAAAGCAGGTTCATCATAATTATCAGATATTATCTCAATTGTAATTTTGTCTCCTAGTTTTAAGGGGGTATCAATCCATTTAAGACGTTGTTGAAGTGTTGATTTTAAACCGGATATGTTTAGATTTAGACCTTTTTTTGGTTCTAAAGTTCTATTGAAAGAGTCGAGAATACAGGTTACAACATAATGCTCATCTTTAATACCTGCGTGTGTTAGTGGTTTATTGTTAAGACTGACTTTAAATCCGTAGTTTTTGTTCATTATTTGTAGGTTTATGTAGCTAATTTAAACAAAAAATCCCGATAAGTTATTATCGGGATTTTGATTTTATAAGAACTCTGCTAAAGCAGAAGTTTTATTAGTCTTCTACTAAAACCCAATCGCCTTTAGCCAATAAAGGTTCGGCTTGTTTGTATTTAAGGGTTTTGTTTTCGCCAGTAATAACCTGTTTTATGGTTACTTGGTCGTTACGTCCAATTTTTGGCTTATCGCGAACAATAGTTTCTGTTATTTGTGGCTGATTTTGTGTGTTACTTGCAGCTCTATTTTGTGCTGAACGTTCATCTAAATTAGGAATTTCGTCTTTTTGAACATTCAATTTTTCTTGTTTACGCTCTCTAGCTTCTTGAATAGTGCTTTGTGTTTCTTGAGGTAATTCCCCTTTAAATAAGAATGAAATAACATCTTTATTAACTTCATCAATCATAGATTTGAACAACTCAAATGCTTCAAATTTATAGATAAGTAATGGGTCTTTTTGCTCGTGAACAGCTAACTGTACAGATTGTTTTAACTCATCCATTTTACGTAAATGCGTTTTCCATGCATCATCAATAATGGCTAATGTGATGTTTTTTTCGAAATCTGTAATTAATTGTTTACCATTTGTTTCGTATGCTTTTTCAAGATCGGTAACCACGTTTAAGGTTTTAATACCGTCAGTAAAAGGTACTACAATGCGTTTAAATTTATCTCGCTGTGTTTCATATACGTTTTTAATAACAGGAAATGCAATATCAGCATTACGCGCCATTTTTTCTTTATAATGATCGAAAGCCGCTTTATAAACTTTTCCAGTAATTTCTTGAGCCGATAATTTGCCAAATTCTGTTTCAGTAATTGGCGAACTCATTGAAAAATATCTTATCAATTCAAATTCGAAATTTTTAAAATCGCTAGCTGTTTTATTAGTTTCTACAATACCTTCTGATGTATCAAAAAGCATATTAGCTAAATCAACACGCAAACGTTCTCCAAAAAGTGCATGGTGGCGACGTTTATAAACAACCTCACGTTGCGCATTCATAACATCATCATACTCTAATAAACGCTTACGAACACCAAAGTTGTTTTCTTCTACTTTTTTCTGTGCACGCTCAATAGATTTTGAAATCATAGAATGTTGAATTACTTCACCTTCTTTTAAGCCCATTCTATCCATCATTTTAGCAATACGTTCACTACCAAATAAACGCATTAAGTTATCTTCTAAAGAGACATAAAATTGAGAACTTCCTGGATCTCCTTGACGACCAGCACGACCACGTAACTGTCTATCAACACGTCGTGAATCGTGACGTTCTGTACCAACAATAGCTAAACCACCAGCTTTTTTTACTGCTTCGGTTAGTTTAATATCAGTACCACGACCAGCCATATTGGTTGCAATAGTTACTTGACCAGGTTGACCAGCTTCTGCAACAATATCAGCTTCTTTTTTATGAAGCTTTGCATTTAATACGTTGTGTGGAATTTTGCGAATGGTAAGCATTTTACCTAGTAATTCACTTATTTCTACAGATGTAGTACCAATTAAAACTGGACGACCAGCTAATGAAAGTTTGGTAACTTCATCAATAACGGCGTTGTATTTCTCGCGTTTTGTTTTATAAACTAAATCTTCTTGGTCATTACGAGCAATTGGACGGTTGGTTGGTATTTCAACTACATCTAATTTGTAAATTTCCCAAAACTCACCAGCTTCAGTAACCGCAGTACCTGTCATACCAGACAGTTTGCGGTACATTCTAAAGTAATTTTGAAGCGTTACGGTAGCAAAGGTTTGGGTAGCATCTTCAATTTTTACATTTTCTTTCGCTTCAATGGCTTGGTGTAAACCATCAGAATAACGACGACCATCCATAATACGTCCTGTTTGCTCATCAACAATCATTACTTTATTGTCTATAACAACGTACTGAACATCTTTTTCAAACAACGCGTATGCTTTTAGTAATTGATTAAGTGTGTGAATACGCTCAGATTTCACACCGAAATCTTTATATAGTTCTTCTTTTAACTTTGCTTCTTCAGCTAAAGGTAAATTTTGATTTTCAATTTTAGCAATCTCTAATCCAATTTCAGGTAAGATAAAAAAGTCTGGGTTGTCTTTACCAGAAATGTATTCAACACCTTTATCAGTTAATTCAATTTGATTGTTTTTTTCTTCAATTACATAGTATAATTCGGCATCAACCTTTGGCATTTCACGGTTGTTGTCTTGCATGTAAAAGTTTTCGGTTTTTTGAAGTAGTTGTTTAACACCTTCTTCACTTAAAAACTTAATAAGTGCTTTATTTTTTGGCATACCACGATATACACGTAGTAATTGAAAACCACCTTCTTTGGTATCGCCAGCAGTAATTATTTTTTTTGCTTCTGCTAAAACACCGGTTAAATACTTGCGTTGTACAGCAACAATATCATCAACTTTTGGTTTTAATTCATTAAACTCATGACGTTCACCTTGCGGAATTGGACCAGAAATAATTAATGGTGTACGCGCATCATCAACCAAAACAGAATCCACCTCATCTACAATAGCGTAGTGGTGCGGACGTTGTACTAAATCGTTTGGTGAGTGTGCCATATTATCACGTAAATAATCGAAACCAAATTCATTATTTGTTCCGTAAGTAATATCGGCATTATACGCTTTTTTACGGCCTTCACTATTAGGTTGATGGTAATCTATACAATCAACCGTTAAGCCATGAAATTGAAAAATTGGCGCCATCCACGCGCTATCACGTTTTGCTAAGTAGTCGTTTACTGTTACTAAATGCACGCCTTTGCCAGCAAGGGCATTTAAGTACATAGGTAATGTAGCTACCAATGTTTTACCTTCACCTGTTTGCATTTCGGCAATTTTACCTTGGTGCATAGCAATACCGCCAATAAGTTGTACATCGTAATGTACCATATCCCAAGTAATGGCTTTTCCAGCAGCATCCCAAGAGTTTGCCCAAATAGCTTTATCGTTATCTAAAGTTATATAATCTTTAGCACTCGATAATTCTCTGTCATAAGCGCTTGCGGTAACAGTAAGCGATGTGTTATTAGCAAAACGCTTTGCTGTTTCTTTAACTACAGCAAAAGCTTCAGGTAAAATATCGTTTAAAACGGTTTCGGTTTTTTGGTAAGCATCGTCTTTAAGTTTATCAATATCTTGATAAATATCTTCACGTTTATCTATGTCTTCAGTATTTTCGGCTTCTTCAAGTAATTTTGCTATTTCGTCATTTATTGGCTTAATTGCATCGGCAATGGTTGCTTTAAATTGTATTGTTTTTGCCCTCAATTCATCGTGCGATAAGCCTTCCAAACTGGCTTCAAAAGCTCTAATTTTAGTAACAATTGGGGTAATGGCTTTTACATCTTGTTTTGATTTGTCGCCAACAAATACTTTAAGTACAGAATTTAAAAAACTCATGTGTTTATTTATATTATATGTTAACTAGGTATTGCCTAGTGGTAAAATAGTTTGTTTTGTTGCTTTGTAAAAAGCAATCAAAGATACATTTTGTTATATGTTTTATAAAGGTTTAGGACAAAAAAAAAGCCTCAAACCGAGACTTTTTAACTTTTCTTTATGCTTTATTAATATTCATCCTCATTCCAAAGGTAATCTTCATCTGTTGGATAATCAGACCAAATTTCTTCTATAGAGTCGTAAGCATCACCTTCGTCTTCTATAGACTGTAAATTTTCAACAACTTCTAAAGGTGCACCAGTTCTAATAGCGTAATCTATCAACTCGTCCTTTGTTGCTGGCCAAGGCGCATCACTTAAATATGATGCTAATTCTAAAGTCCAATACATTTTATGTGCGTTTTAATTTTGTGCAAAAATAATTTTTTAGTTTAAACACACAAGGAAAAAATGAATTATTTAATTATTATTTTTAAGAACGTATTCATTTGTATTCTAAACAGTTGAAATTAAGTGTTTAATTTGGGCGTTTATTTTATCCTTAAACAGTTTTAGATTTGTTTAGGGTTTTTTATCTTTTACCTAATGTTAACACTGCATTTCCATTAAAAGATTACTGCTTTTCAGGAATCCATTTAACCTCGTTTGCTTTCAAGTCGTAAGTCAACTTTCGTGCCAACACAAAAAGATAGTCAGAAAGGCGGTTTAGGTACATAATAGTGCGTTCGTCAATGGTTTCAATGTCATTTAAAGCAACAGTTAAGCGTTCGGCTCTGCGACACACACAACGTGCTATATGACAGAATGACACTGTTTGATGCCCACCAGGAAGCACAAAATGCGTCATAGGAGGTAAGGCTTCGTTCATAGTGTCTATTTCTTTTTCTAGACGTTCAATATCTTCCGAAGTAATTTTAGGAATATTTAAGCGTTCTTTTCCATTCTTTAAAATAGCTTTATCTTCAGGTGTAGCTAAAATGGCACCTACTGTAAAAAGTCTATCTTGAATATGAATGAGAATAATTTTGTAATGTTTATCTATATTTTGGTCTCGAATTAAACCTAAATGCGAATTTAATTCATCAATAGTACCATAACTTTCTATTCTAATATGGTGTTTAGGCACGCGTGTACCGCCAAATAAAGCTGTGGTACCTTTATCGCCTGTTTTGGTATAAATTTTCATCTGATTTTGTTATTGTTTTAGAGGTCAGATGTAATTACTAACGTCTATTTAATTTATGTTTTTGTGTTTGTGAATCTTCGATTTCGCTAAAAATGATATTTGTTTAACGACATAAATCTTCTATGCTCATTTTATGTTACGAAGTTAAAAAGTTAAAAGGTAAAAGATTGAAAAGTTTTAAAGAATTTACAACTCTTTTTCATTTTCAATATCTTTTTTTCGCTGGTAGTAATTGTTACGGTAGCTTTTTCTGTTTTTGCTTCTGTTATTTAGTTTTTCTCGGTTTCGGTTGTTGTTCCAAATAACTACAGCGAATAATACTAAAATGATGACTAAATAAGTTAACATACTTTGTGTTTTGATGTAAGATAAAAAGTAAAAATAAGAATTTTAAAAATTTTAGTCACCAATTAGGTAAAACAACTAAACTCTAATGACGAAATGTTCTTTTAGTTGTTCTTTTCTAAAAAACACGAATCCCCAATAAAAAGTGTCGATAGTAACTGTTACTTGTGGGTGTTTTTTGATGGTTTCCCAAGCTTCAGTCATACTTTTAGACCAGTAAATGTCATCAAAAATAAATACAGAATCGTTGTTTGCTGTTTGTAATAAGGCTTCAAAATAACTTAAAGTAGCTTCTTTTTGATGATTTCCGTCAAAGAAAATGAGGTCGAAGGTTTTGTGTTTTATATTTTTAATTTCTTCCGAAAAATCACCATTTAAAAGATATATGTTTTGTAACTGAAGCTTTTCAAAATTCGTTTTAGTAAAATTTGAAATATTTGTGCAACCTTCAATAGAAACAATTGATGTTTTAGGGTTTCCTAATTGCATACTGTGTGTTGCAATACCTAGTGATGTGCCTAATTCTAAAATTGAATTTGGTTTAAAATAAGCTGTAATGCGGTATAAAAGTTTGGCTCTTTTTGTGGTAGTTCCTGCGCTTTTTGCAATTTCAGAAACGAAGCGTTGCTTTTCTTTTGTAACTAATGAACCTACACCCAAATCGGTTACTGTAAGTTTGGTGTTATTTTTTAGAAGCTCTTTTTTGTAATGTAAAATGCTTTTATATGCTTCATGTTTAGATTTATTGTAAAAACATTTGGTAACTAGACTGTAAACAAAAGGTGAATGTACACCATGTTGGTTGGTAGATTTTATTAGAAATTTTATATACGATTTAATTTGATGCATTAAAGTTTAAGCATTTCTAAGTTTGAAGTTTTAACCTTATGTGTTAGTTATTTTATGCTTCTAATTTCTCTTGCAATTCCATCCAACGCATTTCTTTTGCTTCCAAATCGTCTATAATTTTTTGTAATGCGTCTGATAGTTTGTTTATTTCTTCAGGCGTTAAATTGGGGTTGTTAAACTTATTTTCCAATTCTTTTTTGTCAAAAGCCAATGAATTTAGTTTGCTTTCAATGTTTTTTAGTTCTTTTTCTTCATTGAAAGTTAGTTTGTTATCATCGGTTTTTTTCCAAGCATTTTTTTCTTTTTTATCTTCCGAAGTAGTTGAAATTACTGGTTGACTATCATCATAAATTCTAAAATCGGTATAGTTTCCAGGAAAATCTTCAATAACACCATCGCCTCTAAAAACAAACAAATGGTCTACCACTTTATCCATAAAATAACGATCGTGAGACACCACTATAACGCAACCAGGAAAATCCATTAGGAAACTTTCTAGTACATTAAGCGTTACAATATCTAAATCGTTAGTTGGCTCATCAAGAATTAAAAAGTTTGGATTTTGTATTAAAACGGTACATAAATAGAGGCGTTTACGTTCGCCACCGCTTAGTTTTTCAACAAAATCGTATTGTTTTTTTCTGCTGAAAAGGAAACGTTCTAATAGTTGCCCTGCACTAATTTGCTGACCTTTTTTAAGTGGAATATACTCTCCAAACTCTTTTATAACGTCAATTACTTTTTGTCCGGGTTTTATGGTAATGCCGTTTTGGGTATAATATCCAAATTTCACGGTGTCTCCAACAATCACTTTTCCAGAATCTGGTTTTGTGGTTTGCGTTAAAAGGTTTAAAAATGTGGTTTTACCAGTACCATTTTTTCCAATAATACCTGTGCGTTCGCCATTTTTAAACAGGTATTCAAATCCGTCAAGTATTACTTTATCTTTAAATGATTTTGATACGTTGTGAAACTCAACCACTTTGCTACCCAAACGTTCCATGTTAAGCTCTAATTGTACTTCATGGTCGTTTCTGCGTTGACTGGCGCGGTGTTTTATATCGTGAAAATCGTCAATTCTAGACTTTGATTTTGTGGTTCTAGCTTTAGGTTGGCGGCGCATCCATTCCAACTCTTTTTTAAAAAGTTGTTTGGCTTTGCCAGTTTCTACTTCGGTTTGTTCAATTCTTGCTTCACGCTTTTCAAGGTAATACGAATAGTTTCCTTTGTAGCTGTAAAGTTGCCCTTCATCTAATTCAATAATTTCGTTACACACACGCTCTAAAAAATAACGGTCGTGCGTAACCATAAAAAGTGTAATGTTTTCCTTGGCAAAAAAGGCTTCAAGCCATTCAATCATTTCTAGATCTAAATGGTTTGTAGGCTCGTCTAAAATTAATAAATCGGGTTTGTTTATTAAAGCATTTGCAAGCGATAGCCGTTTTTTTTGACCGCCAGAAAGCGAACCCACTTTTTGGTTTAAATCTTCAAGTTTTAATTTGAAAAGTATTTGTTTGTATTGTGTTTCAAAATCCCAAGCTTGGAATTGTTCCATTTGCTCGAAGGCTTTTTGGTAAGCTTCGGTATCTTCAGGATCTAAAAGCGCATGTTCATAATTTAAAATAACTTTTAAAATAGGATTATCGCTTGCAAAAATGGTTTCTTCAACCGTTAAAGCATTATCAAACTTAGGATCTTGTGATAAGAAGGAAACAACAATACCATTTCTATACGTTATAGTACCAGAGTCGGGATCATCATCACCAGAAATAATATTTAAAATAGAGGTTTTTCCCGTACCATTTTTTGCAACGAAAGCTATTTTTTGGTCTTTGTGTATGCTAAAAGAAATGTTTTCAAAAAGGGTTAGCTCTCCGTAAGATTTCGATATATTTTCAACAGTTAAATAATTCAAAACAATGATATTTTTTTGCAAAGAACGGATAAAAAACCAAAAATTAGGTGATAAGTTTTATTGTTCATTATGAAAAGTTATATTTGTGATAAATCTATTACCCCTATGATGAAACAAACATTCTTGTTTATTTGTGTGTCTATCAGTGTTTTATGTTCTTCATGTATTACTAATAAAGATATTGTTTATTTACAAGATAAAGGTACTGTAAAGCTAGACGCTTTATCTTTAAAAGAGCTTTCTAAGCCTTATCGTGTTCAAGTTAATGATATACTAAGCATTAATGTAAAAGCTTTAGATAATGAATTAACGGCTATTTTTAACCCTGTGGAAGGAGCTAATTCTGGAAGCCAAGGAGGAGGTTTGTATTTTAGCGGTTTTACGGTTGACTTACATGGAAACATAAAGTTTCCTATTTTAGGAGAAATAAATGTTTTAGGGTTTACAATTACTGAAATAGAGGAGAAAGTAAAAACCGAATTGTTAGCACAGTATTTTAAAGAATCGGCAGAGTTGTTCGTAACGGTAAAATTGGCAGGATTACGATATACAACTATTGGTGAAGTAAGTACAGGTGTACATACATTATATCAGGATAGGGTAAATATTATAGAAGCTTTGGCAAACGCAGGTGATATTTCAATAACAGGCGACAGAAAAGATGTTTTGGTAATACGCCAGTATCCAGATGGACAAAAAATACACCATATCGATTTAACTGATATTGCTGCAATGCAATCGCCTTTTTACTATATACAACCCAACGATATCATTTTGGTAAAACCATTGAAGCGTAAAGCTTTAGGAGCAGGACAAACCGGAATGCAAAATTTAACAATTATAGCATCATTAGTATCCGTTATGGTGTCTACCTATTTTTTAGTTAAAAATTTATAAGCTTTTAATATGAATGATGAATTTGAAGTATCGGAATCGCAATTTCAATCTGCATTTGATTTTAAAGCTTTTTTATTTAGAGCCTTAAGCTATTGGAAGTTGTATATACTTTTTATAGGTATTGGTGTTTTTATTGTATATCAACAAAATATAAGAAAACAACAGTCTTATAGACTAAGCACACAAATTTCTATAGAAGAAGAATCTAATCCGTTATTTACATCAACTACTAGTTTAACTTTTAATTGGGGTGGCGTTTCTGGTAAAGTACAAACCATGATGACATCGTTAAGTTCACGTTCCATTCATGAAAAAGTAGTTGACAATTTACAATTTTACATATCATATTTAAAGCAATCGCGTTTTAGAAAAGACGATGTTTATAAAGAAGCACCTTTTAGAGTTGAATTACTTCCAAACACTAATCAAGTTTTAAACATTCCTATAAAAATTGTTTTTTTAGATAATGACACTTACGAATTAACCTTCAATTTTGAAACCAATGTTGTTAATACACAAAATTTTACAACTAAAGAAAGAGGTAATTTAGATGTACCAATTCAAGAAATAAAAGTAAAATATACGTTAGGAGACACAGTACTACTACCATATTTTAATGCCACCATTAATTTAGCCGAAAATAGAAAAGCCGCAGCAGGCGATGAGTATTTTATTCAGTTTACCGATTTTGATGCCGTTGTTGCCAATTACAAAAACCGTTTAGCAATTGATAATCCTAAAAATTCTGCCATATTAAATTTAAGTATGGTAGATGTAAACAAAGGTAAAATTGTAGATTATTTAAATGAAACGGTGCAAGTTTTAAGTGAAGATCAACTAAATAGGAAAAACCAGTTTGTAACAAATACCATAAATTTTATTGACGCACAATTAGAACGTGTAAGAACACAATTAACCTCAAATTCAGACTCATTAAACAATTACCGAGAACAAAATAAAATATACGATTTAGATGGTGAAGGTGCTGTTATAAATAGTAAACTAACTAATTTAGAATTAGAAAAAGATAATATGAATAGAAAGTTAGCATATTATGCTAGTTTAAAAACATATTTAGAAACCAGTAATACTTTTACCGAAGTACCAGCACCATCAATTGCTGGAATAGATGAAGGGAATATATTATCAAACATTTCTAAAATTAATCAACTATCCGTTCAAAAATCAAAATACGAATCAACCGTAAGAAAGGATGCATTAATTTTTGATGACATAAACAGGCAGATTGAAGGTATAAAAACAGTGTTGTTAGAAAATATAAGAACAGCAACAAGTGGTATAAAAAGAGAGATGCAGTTGATTAATTCTAAAATTGCCACTTCAGAATCAGAAATTAAAAGACTACCAAAAGCACAACAAAAATTATTAGGCATTAAAAGGCAATATGCCTTAAGCGAACAAACATACAATGTGTTTTTAGCAAAACGAGGTGAGGCAGATATTATAAAATCTGCTAGTGTTTCTGATGTTTTAGTTATCGATACCGCAAAAGATACTGGTGCTATTCCTATTGATTTAAAATTAAGTTCAAGATACTTGTTTGCCGTTGTAGGTGGGTTATTTATCCCATTGTTAGCGGCATTTTTACTTACTTTTTTCGACAATAAAATACATAGCCCGCAAGTATTAGAAAAATTATCAAAAATACCACTACTGGGAGTTGTTGGTAAAAGTAGTTTAGATGAAAGTAATTTGGTTGTTCACTTAAAACCAAAATCGGTTGTTGCTGAATCTTTTAGAGGCGTGCGGTCTAGTTTGCAATACATGTATAGCAAACGAAGTGTAGAGGGCTCAAAAATAGTTATGGTTACTTCTTCTGTTAGTGGCGAAGGAAAAACGTTTTGCTCTATAAATATTGCCACTGTTTTTGCTTTAAGTGGTAAAAAAACAGTGTTAGTAGGGTTAGATTTAAGAAAGCCTAAAATTTTTGGTGATTTTGAAATTAAAAATGATACTGGTGCTGTAAACTATTTAATTGGACAAAAAAGTTTAAAAGAAATAACACAACAAACTAATGTGCCAAATCTAGATGTAATTACATCCGGACCTATACCGCCCAATCCATCTGAACTGTTAATAGGCGAAAAAACAGATGCTTTTATGGCAACATTAAAAGAAACGTATGATTTTATAGTTTTAGATACACCACCAATAGGTTTGGTTGCTGATGCTTTTGAGTTATTAAAATATACAGATGCTACGGTTTATGTGGTAAGACAAGACTACACAGAAAAAGGCATGTTAAACCTTATAAATGATAAATATGACAAAGGTGAAATAAAAAATTTAAGTTACCTATATAATTATTACGATCAAAAAGGAAAATACGGCTACGGCTATGGGTATGGTTACGGGTATGGTTATGGCTACGGACATTATGCTAATGGCTATCATGAAGAGGCATTAAAAACAAAAAGTATTATAAGTAAACTCAAGTCCATTTTTAGATTGAATAAAAAACATTAACATATTTTAACAAAGCACGCTTTAACTACGCCTTATCTACGGAGTATCTATGGAGTATCTACGCCTTATCTATTATCATTAATTTAGAAATTAAACAAATAAAAATGCCACTTGAAATTAGAGTTTATTCAAACAGTACCAAATACAGTATAAAAGACATACTGCTAAAAAGTATTAAAGGTTATAAAAGTTCGTTTCATTTAGCCAAACAATTAGCCAAACGCGATGTAACATCGCAACATCGACAGTCTATTTTTGGAATATTTTGGGTGATACTGCCCGTGGTTACAAATGCTTTGGTTTGGATATTTTTACAAAGTTCAGGTACTATAGAACTAACACCAACGAGTATTCCGTATCCTTTGTTTGCTTTGGTAGGAACTGCTATTTGGTCGATATTTGGAGAGTGTTTAAAAATGCCCATGACAACCATTAATGGAAATAAAGGTATTATAACTAAAATAAATTTTGAAAAAGAAGCATTAATTAGCTTAGGACTTATTAAAGTAGGTTTCAATTTTTTGATTAAACTTGCCATGATTCTGTTTTTTATACTTTATTTTCAAGTAATACCCGCTAGCTCCATGTTTTTGTTCTTTCCGTTTTTGTTGGTGGTAATGCTCTTCTTTATTAGTATTGGCATCATTATTTCACCTATTGGAATTCTATATAACGATGTAAGCCGATTTATACCCATTGGGTTACAGTTTTTAATGTACATTACACCTGTTTTGTATGTAGAGCCTAAAAACGGTTTTATGAAAACAATCATGCAATTAAATCCGTTGAGTTATATCGTTACCGATATTAGAAATACACTTACAGGAATGCCTGTTGAAAATAGCATTTTCTGGATAGGATTTCTGTTTGTTACCCTGTTTTTAAGTGTTATTGCTATGGTAGTGTATCGTGTTTCAATGCCCATCATAACCGAAAGAATGAGTGCCTAATGGAAAAAGACGTATTAATAAAAGCAGAGCATGTCTCTAAAAAATTTGCCAAAAACTTAAAGAAAAGTTTGTTTTATGGTGTACAAGATTTAATAAGTGGTATTTCGGGTAGAACGCAACATAATGATTTACGAAAAGATGAATTTTGGGCGGTAAAAGATATTAGTTTTGAAGTAAAACGAGGCGAATGTTTAGGCCTTATAGGGCATAATGGCGCAGGAAAAAGCACCTTGCTTAAAATACTAAATGGGTTAATAGCACCCGATGAAGGTACTGTAACCATTAAAGGAAAAATAGGTGCTCTTATTGAGTTGGGCGCAGGATTCAACCCGATACTTTCTGGTAGAGAAAATATTTACAACAACGCAGCTGTTATTGGTTTTATAAAAAAGGAAATAGACGAAAAACTAGATGCTATCATCGCTTTTGCTGAATTAGAAGAGTTTATAGATATGCCTGTGCAGAACTATAGTAGTGGTATGAAAGTGCGCTTGGGTTTTGCCATAGCAGCTCAAATGGAACCCGATGTTTTGATTATTGATGAGGTTTTGGCAGTTGGAGACGCAAATTTTAGGGCTAAATGTTTTAATAAAATGAGTGAACTTTCTAAACGTTGTGCTATGATTTTTGTAAGTCATTCAATGCCACTTTTAGGAAGGATATGTAGTAGTGGTCTTTTAATGAGAAAAGGAGAATTGCTCATTATTGACGAAATTAATGAAGTGATTCATAATTATATGATGGATCAAGATCTGTCTATAGAAAATGCTGTTGGAGATATAATTCCTGAATATTACAATATTAAACTAAGCAGAAACCAAATTCGGTATATGGAAGAATTAGAAGTTGATTTCAGTATTCTTTTACCTAATAGTATAAAAAAATTTATTTTGCATTACTCTATACTTGATCAAGAAATGAAAACAATATATCAAGCTTTTTCATTGACTGATGACTTGATATTTGAAAACAAAAACAAAGAAATTAGAATTAAATTTTTAATTGAAAATATTGATTTAACTAATGGAAAGTATTTTCTGAATATAGGACTAATTGAAAATGATTTTAAAGGTAAAAATATATGCAGATTTGATGGTGCTGAAAGTTTTATTGTTTCAGGAAGCAAGTATAATAGTTTTGGTTCTATTGTAAAAAAAACTAAATGGGAAGTAATAAGCTAATTGATTTATGAATGTATTATTAATAAACGATACTCGCATTGAAAAAAATCCTGGATGTCATGCTACTGTAAGTGCATTAATAGATTTTATAAAAGAAAATATTGAAGATGTTGATGTTGATACTTTAATGTTAGGGCAAGAATATAATGTTTTTAATAATGGAAACCTTCACAAAAGAAATTTTTTAAGTAAAATCCTATTCAAACTTTTTAAAATTAATATAAAGCAATTTAATTATAATTTTTGGGAATTTTTAGCATTAAACAAACTATCAGAAAAAACTAGAAATGCTATTACTGGTTCAGATTTGGTCGTAATAAACATGGAAGGTACTATACATAGTAATAGTACAGCAGCCTTTACACTTATGGCTATGGCTTTTTATACTAATTCTATAGGAAAAAAAGTCGCTATGCTCAATGGATCATACCAATCTATGAATAGACGTTTGAGTAAAGAAGTTTTAAATAAAGTCGATTTTTTAGCAGTTAGAGAACCTATTTCTCTTAAGTATTTGGAATCTTTAAACATTAGTGCTTTTATAATACCCGACTTTGCGTTTAAAGCATCTATTTTTAATAAGAAAAGCGAAAACATTAAAATAGATAATAAATCGTGTTTGTATACTTCTGGTGTTTTAGCAGTCTATCCAAATCAAAAGGGTGGTGTTTCTATTGAGCAAATTAAGACACATATTAAAAAAATTAGAGAGATAGGCTATAAACCTTATTTTTTAATGATTGAACCCAAGGAAGAATTCATAGCAGAGGAGCTTAAAAAAATGAATGTTGAAATAATATGTTCATACGAGGATGGTATTAGTTTCAAAAATATTGGAACTATTATAAAGTCTTTTGATTTATTAGTTTCAGGAAGGTATCATATTGGAATATTTGGTATTATGAGCCATACTAAAACTTTTTTTCTACCATCAAATACAAAAAAAGTACAAGGTCTTCTGCAGTTAATTGGCGCAAAAGAATTGTTTATAGATGCTGATTTTAGAAATTTTGATAGAAAAGTCAAAAATTTAGACTTTAATAAATATCAAAATTTAGATTTTGAATATTATTCGTCTTTCAAAAGGTTTTTAAAAAATGTTAAAATTGATTAACATAAAAAAAAAGTTAAAACACATAATTCTAAATTTTTTATTTAGAAGTCATACACTATTGTTTGGTTATTCTTCTAAAAGTGTGTTTGAAAATTTAAAGTCTTTAAAAAGTTTATTTGCACTTAATAAAACTCATTTAAATTTTATTATTACTTCAAAAGCAGAAATAAGGGTTTTTACACCTCTAATTAAATATTTAGCTAATAATTCCAAATTTAAAATTAACATAGTTTTCATAAAAAACAACAGTTTAAATACCGAATTTTCAAGTGATATTTTTAAAGTAAAAGGTATAAGTTTTACTTTTTCAACATTGCCTTTGGTTTTTTCATTAAACAGAGCAAATCATTTAAATTTAATTTGTTTGGATTTTTTAAAAGAAAAAGCACATACTCTAGGATCTAGTATAATTATGTATTTAAATAAAAAAAATTCAAAGACTATTTGTTTTCAGCATGGCGGAAGTCAAAAAGATAACATATTAGGGCAAAGTACTTCTGCGTCATATTATCAAGTGGTATATGGAAAGTATATTTATGATAGTATGTTAAACTTGGGCGTAGATGAAAAAAGACTGTTTCTTACCGGTAATTCTCTTCATGATGATATAGTAAATATAGATGTAGCTGCAATAAAGAGTAAATTAAAAAACGATGGTTTTGATATTAACAAAAAAATTATTTTAATAGCAACATGTTTATTTTTTGAATATGACGATAGAGAAAATCCTAATGAATTATACAAACTCTATATAAAAACAATTTATGAAAACATTGATTTTGATGATTTTAGCTTAATTGTTAAAATGCACCCAAACGATAAAATGCATCCAAATTTATATTTGGACAATGAATATGGAATAGAAAAATCTAATAATTTTAAAGTTATTCTTCCTAACGATAATATGTTTACCTTTTATGAATTAGCAATGGTTTCAGATTTAATTATTAGTAGATCTTCAACTACTATTGAAGAAGGCATTATGCTAGGAAAAAGAGTTGTTGCTTTTGATTTGTTTAGTGATGGGCCTAGTTGCCATTTAGAACATTTAATGAAGTTTTCAAACTATAAAAAAGTATTATTGACAGATAAAAAAAGTTTAAATGATACAATTACTGAGTTAATAAATATAGATGTTTGCGATTTAAGTATTATTGAGGCGGTGGATATGTTTACGTATAAACTTGATGGAAAATCAATCGAGCGTATTAAAAATGCTTTGTTAGTTATATTGGAATTAAATAATCGAAATTATAGAAAATATGTTAATTAAAAACAGCCCAATATTTTCAATAATAATACCCACTTATAATTCTGGTAAAACAATATCGGTAGCGTTGGATAGTATTATTAGTCAAACATTTAAAAATCTAGAAGTTTTAATAATTGATAATTTGTCTACAGATGATACCATTAAAATTATAGAAAACTATAAAGAACAATTCACAAAAATTACTATTAATTCAGAGAGGGATAAAGGTATTTATGACGCTATGAATAAAGGTATTGATTTAGCCAAAGGCGAATGGTTGTATTTTATGGGTAGCGACGATTCTATATATGAATCAACTACTTTACAGCAGTTTGCAAACAGAGATGAAGTTCTAGATTTTGAAGTAGTTTACGGTAATGTGTATTCACCACGCTTTAATGGAATTTATGATGGCGAATTTACGTTTGCTAAATTGGCAGAAAAGAATATTTGTCATCAAGCCATTTTTTTTAAAAGTTCAGTATTTAAAAAGATAGGTAGTTTTAATTTAAAGTATAAAATCCATGCCGATTGGGATCATAATATGCGTTGGTTTTATTCCAAAAAAATATCAAAGGCATATATAAATCAAGTGATAGCCTATTATTCTGATAATGGTTTTAGTTCTTTAAATGAGGATAATGTTTTTAAGAATGATAAATTTTTTAAATTATTAAAATTAGCCTCAAAGCAAATGCATTACTCAGAATTGATTTTATATTGTAACAAAGCTATAAAACTCTATAAGACCCAAAATATGTATTTAAGTTGTTTAGTTTTTTTGACCTTAAAATATTTTTACAGAATTTTAAGGAAGATCAGCAGTATAAAATCAAAGTAAATAATCAAGTCATAATTTGTTAAATGAAAAATTCACCATTAGTTTCTATTTTAATTCCAACATTTAATGGTGAAAAATACATTACAGATACTTTAAATTCTGTTATAAAACAAACATACAAGAATTTAGAAATAATAATATCTGATGATGCTTCAATGGATGGTACTTTAGCTATTGTGGATACATATATTTCAAAAACAAACATTCCAATTAAAATTTTTGACCATAAACCCAGTGGAATTGGTGCAAATTGGAATTATTGTTTAAGCAAAGCCCAAGGTGAATACATAAAGTTTTTGTTTCAAGATGATTTTATGGAACCAAATTGTATTGAAAAAATGATGGGTGTTTTTAAAAAAAATAATGATGTAAAAATGGTTTTGTGCAAAAGGCATATTATGGTAGAAGAAGCATTTAAATCAGAGCGAACTAATCAATGGATCAATACATATGGCGATTTACAAAAAGATTTAAATTTAAAACAAGAAAATAGCTACAAAATAATAGATAAAACTCTATTTATGCATCAATCGTTTTTAATTGAACCTTTAAATAAGTTTGGCGAGCCAAGTGTTATACTTTTTAAAAAAGAAATAATAGATACCATAGGAAATTATCGTGAAGACTTAATTCAAGCTTTAGATTTTGAGTTTTGTAATAGAATAATTCTAAAATACAAAGCAGCATTACTAGATGAAAAGTTAGTAACTTTTAGGCTTCACTTAAATCAAGCAACAACTAAAAATGCAGGAAATCATAAAGATTTAGATTTGTATGATACCATTGTTTACAATCATTATTTTTGGTATTTAAATAATAAAAACAAAAAATTACTTTTAAAAAAGCACAATGAAATAGTTAAGCTTTTATTGAAAATAAAAAGAAAATTAGGTGTTAAGTTATAAATCTATGTTAGCCATAGTCATACCATATTACAAAAGTACTTTCTTTAAGGAAACTTTAATGTCCTTAGCAAACCAGACAAATAAAAATTTTAAGGTATACATTGGTGATGATGCAAGTCCTGAAAATCCAAAATTGTTTTTAAAAGAATTTCAAGGAACATTTAATTTTGAGTATCACAGATTTGAAACCAATTTAGGAAGTACATCTTTAGTAAAACAATGGGAACGTTGTATTGATTTTGTAAAGGATGAATTGTGGATTATGATTTTAGGTGATGATGATTATTTAGAGTTCAACGCTGTTGAAGCATTTTATAATAACCACAAAATGTTTAACACAAATTCACATGTGGTAAAATTTGCTTCAAGGTTAATTAATCAGGAGCGTAATGAAATTTCCAAATCGTTTACACATCCCATGTGGGAAAAAACAACCACTGCATTCTATAAAAAAATTAATGAACTTACCCGAAGTTCATTGTCAGAATATGTGTTTAATATTAACTCGTATAAAAAATATAAATTCAACAATTTTCCACTAGCTTGGTACTCTGATGATATGGCTTGGATAGAGTTTTCAGAGGACAAGTTAATTTTTTGCATTAATGAAAGTAATGTTTACATTAGAAATTCTAATGAAAATATTTCTGGAAGAACAGATAATCTTTTAAAAAAGGAAGAGGCTAAATTATTGTTTTACAAAAAGTTAGCAAAAAAGCATTTATGTAAATTCAGTTACTCACAAAAGTCTCAAATACTATTTAGGTTAGAAACTATTTTTAAGTATAACAACCAACTCACTTTAAAAAACAAAATGTACATTGGTTGGTTAATAATTAAAAATGGTTTGATTTATGCGTTTATTAAGTTTGTTGGTAGGCGTTTTTTTAAGTTTAAAAACAGTTACTAATGGATGCATTTTTAGTATCAGTTATCGTCCCAGTGTATAATTGTGAACATTATATTGACAAAGCAATTGCTTCAGCATTACAACAACCCGAAGTTTGTGAAGTTGTGGTGGTTAATGATGGTAGTACTGACGGTAGCGAAACCATTATAAAGCAACTGCAAACACAAAATCCGAAAATAAAATTATACCATCATCCTAATAAAATTAATAAAGGACGTTCAGCCACCAGAAATTTGGGTATACAAAACGCTATTGGAAATTATATTGCTTTTTTAGATGCTGATGATTTTTATTTGGAAAAAAGGTTTAAAAACGACCAATTAATTTTTGAAAAAAACCAAGAAGTAGATGGTGTTTATAACGCTATAGGAGTTCATTTTTATAGAGACGCTACTTCTGAAGAAAGGGAAAAACAAAGATTAACTACACTTAAAAAAACTATTGAACCAAATGAACTTTTTGAGGCTTTATTATATGGTAAGTATGGTCATTTTTCTATTCTTGGACTAACCATAAAAAAAGCTATTTTTAAAAAAGTCGGATTATTTAATGAAGTTTTGCAAGTAGCTGAAGATACTGAACTTTTTTTTAGAATGTCATTGATTTGTAACTTGTTTTCTGGAATATTAAATGAACCACTAGCAGTTAGAGGTATACATGATAATAATGTAAATAATGACAAAGATTTATATAACATTTATATTCCCAAGATGTATGAAGCTTTATTTTTTTGGACAAAAAACACTAAAGTTTGTGGTAGAAAAATAGATGAAATTTTAAAATTGTTATGGCTTTTAAAGTATAAACAAAACCCTAAATTATACCAAGCTGTAAATTATTGGCAATATTTATTCTTTAATAATACTAAATATTTGTTTTCGTTATTAAGTATTAAATATTTTCCATTAGTTAGACTTAGGCAAAAACTTTTTCCATTTTTATATAAAAGTAGAAATTAAAGATTTAATTTAGAATTAAATTTAACGATGGTAAACTTGCAATTAGCCCCTGTAGTTCTTTTTGTCTATAATCGTCCTTGGCATACGATTGAAACACTAAATGCTTTGAAAAATAATTGTTTATCGAATAAAAGTTTACTATATATATATTGTGATGGGGCAAAACAAAATGCTAATAAACAAACGCTTTTAGATATTAAAGAAGTTAGAGCAATTGTAAAAAGGGAACAATGGTGTGGTGAAGTTGTAATTGTTGAAAGAGATGAAAATTGGGGATTGGCGCAAAATATTTTAGATGGTATTTCTAATGTTATTAAAAATTATGGAAAAATTATTGTTTTAGAAGATGATATGGTTACATCTAAAAATTTTCTTGATTATATGAATTTTAGTTTAGCGTATTATAAAGATGCAAAAGACGTTTATCATATAAATGGTCATAATTTTAAAAGTAAATTACAGTATTTACTTGATGATTACTATTTTTCAAGATATATGAATTGTTGGGGATGGGCAACTTGGAAAGATAGATGGGAGCAATTAATAACCGATTATTCTTTTTGTTATAATAAATTGCTTGAAAATAAGGACTTGATGAGAAATTTTAATTACGATAATTCCTTGGATTTTCACAACCAACTTCTTTTAAATATTAACAAGAAGATTAATACATGGGCTATTTTATGGTATTCTACTATTTTTTTTAACAAAGGCTACTGTTTAACAAGTAAACACTCTTATGTTAGTAATATTGGTTTGGATGGCACAGGTGAAAATTGTTTTGATACTACATTAAATGATAGCTTTAAGAAAGACAAAAAAAAATTTAGTGGCAAAATTAAATTAGAGGAGACAAAATTATCTAGGATGCATATTATCCTTTCTGTTTGTTCTAGAGAACCTTACGGAGAACTAAAGTTTGTATACAGGAAAATAAAAAAATATTTTGTAAAATGAGATTTGTTCATTTTACAACCGATATTAAAGGAGGAGCAGGTATAGCTGCTTTTAGATTACATCAAACTATGTTGGACTACGGTTTAAACAGTGTTTTGTATAATAAATATACTTCGATAGAAGGATTAAAATGTTATAAAGTAAATGAAGCAATTACTAAAAAAAGAGGTAACAAGTTATTTGTTTTTTTTAACAATAAACTAAATGGAATTATAGTAAGAATATATAATAACCGAAATTTTTTTTATCATTCAGGAATTAAAACTAACTATAGGTTAGATTGCCTAATTAATAGTGATGATATTGTATTAATGCATTGGGTATCAGATTTTTTAGATTATAAATCTTTTTTTGAAAATGTTGATGAAAATTTGAAAATTTTCTTTTTTGTTCATGATTTCAATATTATTTCTGGCCGTTTGCATACGCTTTACGATAAAATGAAAAATTCTAACAAATTAATTAGTTTTATTGAATCTTTAATTTCTAAGAAAAAGATTTTCTATTTAAGCAAATTAAAGAATTATAAAATTATTGCCAATAGTAACTTTACTTTTAAGACCTTGAAAAGTAGTAATTGTTTTGAAAATGAAAAATTATGCAAAATCTATTTAGGTTTACCAATAACTGAATCAGTTTTAATTTCAACAATGGATGCTAAAAAGGTTTTAGGGTTTAATGAAAATGATTTTTTAATTTTAATGAGTGCCAATGATATTGATGTTGAGTTAAAAGGATATGATAGGTTTTTGAAGTTATTTAAAATGTTTCAAAATTATCCCGATATTAAGTTTGTAACTTTAGGAAAAATAAAAAATTTGGAGATATTGAAAAACACTAACTTTTCAAATTTTATTACTTGGGATTTTATTGAGAAAAGCCGTATTTTTTCAGCTGCTAATGTTGTGATATCAACATCATATGAAGAAACTTTTGGACAAACCGTAATAGAAGCTTATGCAAACAGTACTCCAGTAATAGTTTACAATGGATATTCAGCTTTACCCGAAATAGTTCAACATAACAAAACTGGTTTTATAGCGACAAATACCGATGATGTATTTAATTTCATTTTAAAGCTTAAAGGTAATTTAGATCTGCAAAAGCGTATGGGTGACTTAGCAAAAGATACTTATCTAAATAAATTTACATCAGATATTCAATTACAAGAATTCCTAAAACTTTTGAATAATTCTTAGATTCACAATTAATGAAAAAACTATCCATCATAACCGTAAATTACAACAATCTTGAAGGCTTAAAAACGACTTTTAAAAGTGTTAAAAACCAAACTTGGCAAGATTTTGAGTATTTAGTTATAGATGGAGATTCTACCGATGGTAGTATAGCATTTTTAGAAGATAATGTAGCGCATATAAATTATTGGGTAAGCGAGCCAGATACAGGCGTTTATCATGCCATGAATAAAGGTGTTTTAAAAGCTACTGGCGAATACCTGCTTTTTTTAAATAGTGGCGATCATTTTTTTAATAATAAAGTATTAGCTAAGAATATATATAGTGTTGAAAATTATGACATTATTTATTTTAACCAAAAAGTTGTTGGTAAAACCAAAACATTTATTAAGGAATATCCAGACACTTTATCTTTTGCTTACTTTTTAAAAGATAATTTACCACATCAAGCTTCGTTTATAAAATCCGAACTATTAAAATCAGAAGGTTTATTTGAAGAAGATTTTAAAATTGTATCCGATTGGAAATTCTTTCTAGATTCTATTTGTAAACATAATGCATCTTATTGTCATATAGATAAAACTTTAACGGTATTTTATCAAGATGGTATTAGTTCTAAATTAGAAAATTTAAAGGTTATAGAAGCAGAGAAGCAAATTGTGTTAAAAAAGTCTTACTCATTGTTTATGAATGATTTAGATGATGTGTTAAAATACATGACTATCGTCCACAATTTACGTAGGTCAAAAAAAATAAAATTACTTATTAAATTACGTTTGCTAAATAAATTTTAAATGAACGAGTTAGTATCTATAATAGTTCCTTGTTTCAAACAAGCTCATTTTTTAGGTGAAGCTTTGCAATCTGTATTAAACCAAAGTTATACGAATTGGGAATGTATTATAGTGAATGATGGCAGTCCAGACAATACCGAAGAGATTGCAAAGATATGGTGCAACAAAGATGATAGAATAAGTTATATAAATAAAAAAAACGGTGGTTTACCAAATGCCAGAAATGCTGGCATTCAAATAAGTAATGGTAACTATATCATAGTATTGGACGCTGATGATATACTACATCAAGATTACATACTTAAAACCTTACCTGTTTTACAATCTAATAAAGAATTAGCTATAGTATCAAGCTACAGGATATTTTTTACAGGAAATACTTCAAACATTATAAAAAAGTATGAAGCTTCAGGAAGTACCTACAGAGATTTAATGTTTGAAAATGTTTTAATGCCATCATCAATATATAGAAAAGGTTGTTGGAAAGAAGTAGGAGGTTATGATGAAACGATGATCAAAGGATTCGAAGATTGGGAGTTTTGGATTGCTGTACTTAAAAAAGGTTGGAAATATACCTTTGTTGAAGACTACTTGTTTTATTATCGAAAATCGGAACAGTCAATGCTGGTAGATACTTTGCAATATCATAGAATTTCTAACATGGAGTATGTGTTTGAAAAGCACAATGATATTTATTTAAAGCACTTTGCTAATACAAAATCATATTTATTTTTTTTAATAAACCTATATAGAAATTCTGAAATTAAGGCCAAAACATCCTTAGAATATAAAATAGGAAAAGTTATATTGTCACCATTAAAATATATTAAAAGCTTGTTTAAATGATTTCAGTTGTTATTAGAAATAAAAATCAAGCCAATGCTTTACAGTTTTTGTTGAAAAATTTAACAGAACGCTATGCTGAAAATATTGATGAAATTATTGTACTAGACAACTTATCTACCGATGCAAGTAAATCCATTGCAGCGCAATATCATGCACGTTTTGTTACTATCGAGCAATATAGTTTTGGAGGAAGTGCTAATGTATGTGCCAAAGAAGCTAAAAACCCCATAGTGGTTATATTTAGTGCGCATTCGTATCCTGTAAGTCATGATTTTTTCAAATTGATAAAGGCAAAGTTTCAAGAAAACCCTAATTTGGCAGGACTACGATGCCTGCATCAACCTAACGATTATAAAAATTATATCAATAACATTTCAGCAAAACAAGATCCCAATAAATCAGGATTGATATTTTCGGGTTCTGCCTTTAGTAGAACTGTGTGGGAGCAACATCCTTTTAGGGAAGATGTACCAACTTTTGAGGATAAAGAATGGACAGTAAGGGTTTTAAATGCGGGTTACGATATTGATTTTGTGCCATCCATTTTTGCTTACGATATTAAGCGCAGCAATAAACAATTGTTTTTTAGATTTAAAAATGATGTGGTTGGTAATTATCAATTGTGGCATCAAGATATTAGTTTTTTTAGTGCAACAAAGGGATTTGTGGGTTCAATACTTCAAGCATTTAAAACATTGTTTTCAAATATTTATTATGTATTTAAACGCTATGTTTATTTGCTGAAATTTATAAACAACAAACCAAGTAAGTTTTGATTAAGTGTGCTTACAGGCAAAGTTTACATGCCAATAATTTTGATTTTCTAAGATTCTTATTCGCTTTGTTTGTAGTCATTTCACATGCTTATCCATTATCAGGAGCAAGTGAAAGTAAACAATGGCTTTACCAATTAACTAATGGTCAGATCGTGTTGGCTCGATTAGGTTTAGATGTTTTTTTTGTAATAAGTGGCTATTTTATTTTTAAAAGTTTACAGCGTAGTAATACACTATTGGAATATTTTAAAAAACGGTTTTTAAGGTTATTTCCTGCACTTTTTGTTGTTTTAGTATTGACTTTGATGCTAATACCTTTAGTTTATGAAGGAGATATTCCTTTTTACCTAAATACAGCTTATTATACTTATCTGCCCAATAATTTATCCCTTTATTTATTTCAACCAGTTATAAATGGTGTGTTTGATGTTAATCATTATCACTCTATAAATGGGTCGTTATGGACTATACGCTATGAGTTTTCTATGTATATAGGGGTAGCTTTTTTATTTTACTTTAGAAACCATGATAAAATAGTTAAAGTTGTATTGCTTTACGTAACCATGTGTTTTTTGATGTTAAATAGTTTTTACTTAGATAGGTTTTCGGGTTCGAAGTTATTTGGTATGAATGGGTATGAATTTTTAGATTTGGGCGCTTTTTTTGTTTTTGGCAGCACTTTAGCGGTGTTTGATTTTGGAAACATTAAGCGTAAGTCTTTATTACTCGCTATTATATTGTTACTTTTAGGTATTACAATTTATTTTAATATGTATAGCTTAATTAAACATATTTTACTATCTATGGCAATTATACTTTTAGGTTTTATGTCGTATTCTATACGTAATAATTTTGGTAAATTTGGTGATGCTTCTTATGGTATATATATATAGTTTTCCTATACAACAAGCATTAATGTATTATTTTACAATGAGTACATACTATCTAATAATTTGGTCAGCGATAATTTCAATAGGTTTCGGATATGTTTCATGGCATTTGATTGAGAAAAGATCATTGTTATTTAAAAATATATCATTCAGAAAGTTTTTTCTGTATAAAGTAAATTTGGGCAATTAGTGTTTAATTTTGTTATTGTATCTATCATTCTAAAGTAGAATTGTCATGTCTGTAAAAAGTTATAAAAAAATTTTAATAATAGGTTTGATTGATGATATTGGAGGAAGGGAAATAGAAACGAAAAACATTATTAATGCTTTGTCGGAAAACTATGAAATACGGGTTGTGTCACTTTTCTTTATGACTTCAAATTCTGAAGCAATAAAAGGTGTAAAGTGTAATTGGAGTAATATATACTATCTGTTATATAAGTCGAATGTTTTTTTGAAGTTAATTAGTTTTTTAGTAAAAAAATATCACCAAAAACAAACTCCAACGTATTTTCTTGTAGACAATAAAATAAGTAGAAAATTATTTGATTTTCATAAATTAAAACTTAATATTTTAAAGAAAGAAATAGATAATGCTAGTGCAGTTTTATACTGTGGGACAATGCATTTAAACATTTTGAATGATGTTATAAAATATTGTCACGATAAGAAGAAGCCATTTGTTATAAGAACTACAGGTAAAATAAAATCAATACCAAAAGGATTAGAACAATTAATTCAATTAGTTCCAGTAGTTTTAGTTCACTCTATTACAAATGCAAATTTACTAAAAAAGTTTAAGGCTCAAACTATTGAAGTAATTGACCAAACAACATTACAGGAGCAAAATTTATTGACAATACCTGTTTTAGAGAAAAAGGAATTAACTTTTGGATATTTAGGACGTTTTTCGGAAGAAAAAGGAGTGATAGAATTGTTGAAAACTTTCAATAAATTACAACAAAAATTAATAGTTGCTGGTTCAGGACCGTTACAGGATGAAGTGAATAAGTTGTTAGCACCCAATATTACTATTTTAGAAACAATTAGCCCTAATAAAATAGCTGATTTTTTTAAATCAATTGATGTTTTAATTATACCTTCGATAGAAGAAGCAGGTCCATTAGTTGGAATTGAAGCTATGGCTTCTGGAAAAATAATTATATCTACTCGAGTTGGAGCTATGGAAGATAGATTGTTAGGGACTTTAAATAATTTTTGGTTTGATATATCTGATAAAGATACGTTAGTCAACCAAATTCAAGCTGTATCTAACATGGAAAGCAATGAGATTATTTGCATAAAAGAAAATGTAAGGCAATATTATATAGAAAATTATTCTGTGAATAGAATTTCTAAAAAGTATATCAAACTCTTTGATAATCAAATAAATTAAAATAAATCTTTTGATATCTATAATAATTCCAGTATTTAATCGTGAGCATTTAATAGTAGAAACTATAAATTCGATTACGGCACAAACCTACCAAAAATGGGAGTGCATTATTGTAGATGATGGCAGTTTTGATAATACAATAGAAGTAATAAATGATTTAATCAAGGAAGATTCTCGTTTTAGGTTACTAGAACGGCCTAATAAAATAATAAAGGGACCAAGTTCTTGCAGAAACTATGCCTTTGAGCGTGCAAATGGTATGTTTATACAGTTTTTTGATAGTGATGATATTATGCATCCCAAGCACCTTGAGTTAAAAATGAAAACTATAAGAAATAATGATTTAGTTGTTTGCAAATTGAAAGAATTTTATGGTGTATTTAAAGACTTTATTATGAATGAAACTACTAATGAGCTTGCAATACCCAAAAACAGTTTTGAGGAATTTGTAATAGGTGATTTTCCAATGATGATGGTTGCTCCATTATGGAAAAAAAGTGTTTTGCAAAAGTATATGCCGATGCGTGAAGATATGCATATTCTTGAAGATCATGAATTGTATGCAAGAGCTCTTTTTGAGAAAAAAGAGATTGCCGTTATTAATCAAGACCTAATTTATTATAGAATTGGAGAAACCTCTTCAACAAATAGTTTTTACAGACAAGTCGATTTTGGTTTGAATTCTTTTTTTGAAGCAAAACGCACTGTATTAAGACTTTCAAATACAAAAAAAATAAAGCTTGCTGTTCTAAAAATGACCTTAGGTTTTTTTAGGCAGGCACTTGCAGAAAGGAATTTTAAGGCAGCAAAAAAATGCCTTGAGTTTATTAATACTGAAAGACTTTGTTATAATAGAGTTTTAAAAATTAAATTAATACGCATTAGTTTTTTTTACTATATTTTTAAAATTATTAAAAAAGGAGATACTAAATTTAAACCATTATTTAAGATTTAATGAAAATCCTCATGGTTGCCATACCAAATCACCACTTTTTTCAATGGGTAAACCAATTGAAAGATTCTGGTTATGAAGTTTTTTGGTTTGATGTAACCGATGGTGGCCCAAAGTCTGATAAAATAACATGGGTAACACAAATAAAGGGCTGGAAGTTGCGATGGAATTTCCCATTTAGAACCACCATAAAAAAGAATTTTCCAAAGTTATACGCGTCTATTCAAAAGTTAAATGAACGATCTGTTACTTCGGTTTTCAATAAGACTTTAAATGCTATAAAACCAGATATAGTGCATTGTTTTGAAATGCAATTATCGGGGTTGCCCATTTTATCTATCATGGAAACTAATAAGTTACCTTTTATATATTCATCATGGGGAAGCGACGTGTTTTATTATGATAAACTTGGGGTTTCAAAACAACAATTACAACGTTTTTATAATCGTGTTAATTATGCAATAACCGATTGTAAACGCGATTACAATTTGATGGTTGAAAATGGCTATAATTCAAAATTTTTAGGTGTATTTCCTGGTAATGGCGGATTAACTATAAACCAAAATAATATGCAACCTATCTCTAAACGAAACATTATTTTAATAAAAGGATATGATGATGGTGTAGGTAAAGCATCTATAGTTTTAAAAGCAATAGAATTGTTACCAATAAGCCTATTAAAAACCTATAAATTGATTGTTTATAGTGCAGATAATTCAGTTGAAAGACATATTAAAAACTCTAGTTTTTTTTCAGATTTAGATATAGAAATTTATTCCAGATATGCTTTTTTGCAAAATGAAAGTCTATTGAAAATTATGGGCGAAAGTTGTATTCATATAGCTAATAGTATTTCAGACGGTATGCCCAATGTTTTATTAGAAGCTATGGGTATGGGTGCGTTTCCAATCCAATCCAATCCAGGAAATGTTACCGAAGAAGTTATTTCACACGGAAAAAACGGTTATTTAATTCATAACCCTTTGGGTGCGATTGAAATATCAAACTTAATAAAAGAGGCACTGAAAAATGAAACACTTCGAAAAGATGCTCAGAATTATAATGTAAAATTTATTGACCAATATTATAATCGTGCTATCTTGCAACCTAAAATTATTACCCTTTACCAATCTGTTTTAATCGAATCTAATAAATGAAACTGTCGTTTCTTATCGTTACAAAAAATAGACCAGACGATTTGGTTTTTACCCTAAATAAATTAAAAAATTTTATAGATAGTTCTATTCATGAGGTTTTGGTATTTATTGATGGTTGTTCTAAAACCGAAGCTATAATTGATGAATTTAATTGGGTAAACTGGACAATTTCCAAAGAAAGCATAAGTGCTTCACCAGCAAGACATATTTTATATAAAAAAGCGAAAGGCACTATTTTTATTGGTCTTGATGATGATGCGCATCCGATAAGTACTGATTTCATTACCACGATAGTTTCCGAATTTGATGAAAATCAAAATTTAGGAATCATTGCCTTTCAAGAAATTCGAGGTTTGTTTAAATCGGATGTTGAAGCGTTAAAACGAGCCAAACCTTCTCAATCTTTTTTTACAAACGATTTTGTTGGTTGCGGTTTCGCCATAAAAAAAGATGTGTATAATTTAACAAATGGTTTTCCGGTTTGGATGGATATTTATGGCGAAGAATCGGCTTTGGCAATTGAGGTTTTAGATTTAGGATTTGATATTAAATATAACAGCAACATCATGGTAAACCATCGGGTTGACGTTGAAAAACGGAAGCTTCAAAAACGAAATTATTTCCGGTTTGAAAGGCAGTTGATAAATTCAATCAAGTATTATTTAATTTATTATAAATACCCAAGTGTTAAAATTTTAAAACTTTTGCTTCATAATTTTAAAAAATATGCACTTTCAGATATTAGATATTTTAAGCTTTTTTTTAAAGCATTGCTTATAGTATTTTTTCAGTTTTTTTCAATTTTAAAGTTTAGAAAACCCGTTAAAAAAAGCACCATTACTAAAAAAGTAAGTTTGCAATTATTATCCTATTAATTCTATAATCAATACATCATGTTGTTCAATTCATTAGATTTTGCTGTGTTTTTACCAATAGTATTTGTGCTTTATTGGTTTGTTACGGCAAAAAATTTAAAGTATCAAAACTTACTTTTGGTAGTAGCAAGTTACGTGTTTTATGGTTGGTGGGATTGGCGCTTTTTAAGTCTTATTGCTTTTAGTTCTATTTTAGATTATGGTATTGGTTTGCGTTTGTTGCATGAAGAAAATGAACGAAAACGAAAAGCTTTCTTATGGTTAAGTATTTGTGTAAATATTGGCTTTTTAGGGTTTTTTAAATACTACAATTTTTTTGTTGAAAGTTTTATTGATGCTTTTTCACTTTTTGGAACGCAGGTTTCAGCAAATACTTTGCATATTATTTTACCAGTGGGCATTAGTTTTTACACCTTCCAAACCTTAAGTTACAGTATTGACGTTTATAGACGGAAATTAGAGCCTACAAAAGATGTTATATCATTTTTAGCTTTTGTTAGTTTCTTTCCGCAGTTAGTAGCTGGTCCTATTGAGCGTGCAACAAATTTATTGCCGCAATTTTATAAGAAACGCCAATTTCATTATTCGCAAGCTGTAGATGGTTGTAAACAAATACTTTGGGGTTTATTTAAAAAAATAGTGATTGCCGATAATTGTGCGGAATATGCGAATATGATATTCAATAATTCTGATAATTATTCTGGAAGTACCTTAGTAATGGGTGCTTTGTTCTTTACATTTCAAATTTATGGCGATTTTTCTGGGTATTCTGATATTGCTATTGGGACTTCAAGATTGTTTGGTTTCAATTTAAAACAAAACTTTGCATTTCCTTATTTTTCTAGAGATATGGCTGAGTTTTGGAGGCGTTGGCATATATCACTTTCTACTTGGTTTCGAGATTATTTATACATTCCGTTAGGTGGAAGCCACGGCGGAACATGGATGAAAGTTAGAAATACGTTCATTATTTTTTTAGTGAGTGGTTTTTGGCATGGAGCCAACTGGACTTTTATTGTTTGGGGACTTTTAAATGCACTTTATTTTTTGCCATTATTACTCGCCAAATCCAATAGGAATAACTTGGATGTGGTTGCTGAAAATGCCAATATACCTTCGGTTAAGGAGTTTTTTCAAATGCTATTAACATTCAGTCTTTCAGTGTTTGCATGGATATTTTTTAGAGCTGAAAATGTTTCTCATGCATGGAATTATATTGTTAATATTTTTAAAGATTCATTATTTAAACTACCAGAAGTAAGACCTACTAATGTAATAATTTTAATAGTTGTATTTATGTTTATTGAATGGTTGGGTAGAACCCAGCAATATGCTATTGAGTTGCTTTTAATTAAGCAAAATAAAGTTTTACGATGGTCATTTTATATGGTTTTAATAGCAATCATATTTATTTATACCAGTGAAGAGCAGCAAGAATTTATCTACTTTCAGTTTTAATATGAAACTTTTTATAAAACGCATATTAATTTTTTCATTAATCTTTTTTGTCATAGAAAAAGGTGTTTGGTTTCTATTACAAGAAACTCCCAAGAGGCAATATGATAAGCGATTAGAACTTATGTTACATGGCAAAATAAACAAGGATATTATTGTTTTAGGATCGTCTAGAGGAGCAGGTAATATTTTAACGGGACAGTTAGAACAGGAAACAGGTTTAACAGCGTATAATTTATCGTATCAAGGTTCTCATGTTGAGTTTCATAAATTTATATTAGAAACATTACTTAAATTCAATAAGCCACCTAAATATGTCTTGCTAAGTATAGATAATTCTAGTCAGTTTATAAAAGAGCCAAGTTTAAATTATAGAGAAGATGCTGTACTTCCTTTAACCAAATATAATTACATCAATCACGAATTGGTAACACAAAATATAAATAGTCCATTATCATATATGTTCTTTTTGGGTCGATACAATAAATTTCATTCTTTGTTTAGAGATGCTTTTGTAAATACAAGAAACCCTATAGATTCTTTTGGCTCCATGGGTATTTTAAAAAAGAACGATGTAACATTGGATTATAATAATCAAATAGAAGATTATAATCCGAAATTTGAAGAAGAATCCAGATTAAAGGCATTTAATACCATTCAAAAACTTTGTGAATTACATAAAATAAAGTTGGTGTTTGTATTTTCGCCCAGTTTTAGTAGTTTCGATAGTCGTTTTTATACCAGATTTAAAAAATTAACACAGCCAGAGCATAGTGTATTTGTTTATGACACAACGAGTAGTATTTATAAAAACCAAGATTACTTTTACGACAAATCGCATCTTTATATAAATGGAGCTAAGATATTTACTTCTGAGTTAAGTAAGTTTGTAAAAAATAAATCTAGTTTAGTAGACTAAGTTTTTATTTGTAGAATGTCTTCTTTAAAAAACGTATTTTAGCGATTCATATAAACCAAATTTATTACGTTATCCATGAAAAAAATCGGTTTCATTCCTCTTAGAAAAAATTCCAAAGGAATTCCAAATAAAAACAAACGAAAAATGGTTGGAAGACCACTATTCACTTGGGTTTTAGCGGAAGCCATATTTTCAAAGTTAGACGAGATACATGTATATACAGATGATGATACCATTATAGATTTTATAGCAAAAGAATACCATTGGACGCCAAAAGTTAAAGCGTATTTACGAAGTGATGAAAGTGCTACCGATACGGCATCTACCGAATTCGCGATGTTGGAATTTGCTGAAAAAATAAATTATGATTTTGATGTATTTTGTTTGCTTCAAGCCACATCGCCATTCACCAAAAGAAATGATATTAATGCCTGTTTAGATAAATTAAATAATGGTTATGATTCTGCTTTAACAGTAGTAAATACCCATCGTTTTTTATGGAACGAAAACGGAACTGCTATCAATTATAATCCGCATAAAAGACCACGCCGACAAGATTTTGAAGGTTTGTTGGTTGAAAACGGATCTGTTTATACCACAACCAAACAAGCTTTACAGAAACATAAAAACAGAATTGGAGAAAAGGTAGCAGTTGTTAAAATGCCTGAAGATACTCTAATGGAGATTGATTCTGAAACCGATTGGCTAGCTGTTGAAACTTTGCTTATTGAACGCCAAAAAAGAGAAAAATTATCTCAAAAAATAACGCATTTGGTGTTAGATGTTGATGGCGTTTTCACCGATGGCACCATAACATATACTGAAAATGGTGAACATACCAAAAGTTTTGATATGCGTGATGGAATGGGGCTAGAAATCTTGCGTCAGTTTAATATTGAGGTTATGGTAATGACCTCAGAGCAATCTGAATTGGTTGCAAAACGCATGCAGAAACTAAAAATAAATCACGTTTTTTTAGGAGTAAAAGATAAATATAGCTTATTGCAGCATGTTTTAAAAAAACAAAATATATCACTTAACAATGTTGCATATTTAGGCGATGATGTAAACGATTTAACCAATATTTGCAGTGTAGGTTGGTCGTTAACGCCAAACAATGCTACCGATGTTGTTAAACAACATGCAGATATTGTGCTTTCTAAAAATTCTGGAGATGGAGCTATTAGAGAAGCTTGCCAATTCATTTTTAATTATAATAAACGCTTTTAATTGCCTCAAAAATTTAATGAACACTTATAAAAAACCATATATTATTGCTGAAATTGGTTGTAACCATAAGGGCGATATGGAAATTGCTAAAGAACTTATTAAAGTTGCAAAAATATTCTGTAATGCCGATGCCGTTAAGTTTCAAAAACGAAATAATAAGGAATTATTAACGGAGGAACAATACAATCAACCACATCCAAATCCTGCTAATTCTTATGGAGATACGTATGGAGCGCATCGCGAGTATTTAGAGTTTGATGTAAATCAACACAAAGAATTAAAGAATTACTGTGAGGAAATTGGTATAACTTATTCAACTTCGGTTTGGGATTTAACTTCTGCCAAGGAAATAACATCATTACAACCAGAGTTTATAAAAATACCTTCAGCATGTAATAATAATATAAACATGTTGGAGTGGTTATGTGAAAATTATCAAGGCGAACTTCATATTTCAACAGGAATGACAACCAAAAATGAAATTGAAGACTTGGTTAAGTTTTTCAAAAAATTCAACAGAAATAAAGATTTAGTACTTTACAATTGCACATCGGGTTACCCTGTACCATTTGAAGATGTATGCCTTTTAGATATTAATCTGTTAATTGAAAAATATAAAAACGAGGTAAAGCACATTGGTTTTTCTGGGCATCATTTGGGAATAGCGGTAGATGTTGCAGCTTATACCTTAGGAGCAAACATTATAGAGCGTCATTATACCATTGATAGAACATGGAAAGGAACCGACCACGCAGCTTCGTTAGAGCCTATGGGGCTCAGAAAACTGTCAAGAGATTTAAATGCTGTATTTAAAGCACTTAGTTTTAAATCACAGGATATTTTACCTATTGAACAAGTTCAGCGTGATAAATTAAAAAATCAAAAGGGATAGATTAAAATGAAGAAAAAAGTATTCGTTTTCTTTCCTGATGGTGTTGGTTTAAGAAATTTTGCTTTTACTATTTTTAAACAAATTGGTGAAGCTAAAGGTTATGATATTCACTATTGGAACAACACTGTTTTTTCATTAAAGGACAATTTAGGTTTTAATGAAGTAAAGATTGAAAATCATAAAAATCATCCATTAACACCCATTTATTTAAGAGCCAGAAAGCACATTGAACTTAATATATCACAAAATAAGTTTAATGATAATGTATACCCAACCTATAAATTCCCATTCAATTATAAAGGATTAAAAAATACAGTTAAAACGTTATATATAAAGCTGTTAATTGGGTTGAATAATTCTGAAAAAGGTATTGAGCGCATTCGGAAAAAAATTGATTCTTTAGAACGTTCCACTACAAAATACACTTACTGTAAAGCGCAACTTTTAGAACATAAACCAGATTTGGTGTTTTGTACCACGCAACGTGCATCACAATCTATAAGTGCTTTATTGGCAGCAAAAGATTTAGGAATACCTACAGCTACATTTGTTTATTCATGGGATAATGTGCCAAAAGCAATGCAAGTGGTTGAAACCGATTATTATTTTGTTTGGAGTGATTTAATGAAAAATGAGGTGCTTCAATATTACCCATTTGTAAAAGAAGAACAGATTTTTGTAACTGGAACACCACAATTTGAACCACATTTTGATACAACATTACTAGAATCTAGAGAAGATTTTTTCAAACAATATGGGTTAGATGTTAATAAAAAATACATCTGTTATTCTGGTGATGATGAAACCACATCGCCTTTAGATCAATATTATTTAGAAGATTTAGCAAATGCTGTTAGAAGTTTGAATAACAAAGGCTATAACTTAGGCATCATTTATAGAAAATGCCCAGTAGATTTCACCAAAAGATATGATGCTGTTATTGAAGCCAACACCGATATTATTGAAGTTTTAGACCCTATTTGGAAACAAGTTGGTAGTATTTGGAACGAAGTGTTGCCCGCCAAAGAAGATTTTAAAATGTTGTACAATGTGTGTGAACATAGCGAGTTTGTAACAAATGTATGTTCATCAACCGTATTCGATTTTGTAGCTCATAAAAAACCTTGCATTTATTATAATTACGAACAACCACAATTAAAAAAAGGCATTCGCGATATTGGTCAGAATTACAAATACGTTCATTTTAGAAGCATGCCAAGTGATAACGCCGCTATTTTTTGCACCAATAAAAACGAATTGGAAGGTTTGGTGCAACAAATATTAGATGGCAAATTATCAAATGTTGAAGAAGGCTTGAAATGGTTTGAAATTGTAGCTGGAAAAACACCAACAAAAGCCTCGGATACTATTTGGAAAACTATAAATCAAATTATATAAATATCAAGTTTATGAACATTAAGAATTTAGTTAAATCTCTGTTAGGAATAAATAATATAAAGTTTATTAAATCTTGGTTTAGAAGTTCAAAAGAGAAAAAACTAATTAAAAAAAGAAAAGAATTTTATTCTCAATTCCTTATCCCTAATAGTGTTTTTTTTGACATTGGAGCAAATTATGGTAACAGAATTGAACCTTTAATAAATGAAAATATTAAAATAATTGCTGTAGAACCACAAGAAGAATGTGTTAGGTTTTTAAAAAAGAAATATGGAAATAAAATTACCATACTTCAAAATGGTGTTGGGGAAAAAATAGAAACAAAATTATTATATATATCAACCAATGCTAATATTTTATCTTCATTCTCTAAAGACTGGATTAATTCTACTAAAGAAAGCGGTAGGTTTAAAAATATTATTTGGAATGAAACCCGAGAGATTGAAATGGTAACTTTAGATTATTTAATAAGTAAGTTTGGTAGTCCTAGTTTTATTAAAATTGATGTGGAAGGCTTTGAGTTAGAAGTATTAAAAGGTCTTACCCAAAGTGTAAAATCATTATCATTAGAATATACAGTTCCAGAACGAAAAGACGCGTTATTAGACTGCTTATGCTATTTAAATACTTTGTACAATTCTAACATTATGTTTAATTATTGCAAAACTGAGTTTACAGAGTTTTCCTTGTCCCATTGGGTTAATTATAATGATATGATTGAAGAGGTAAATTCTACAGCATTTTTAAACACCAAATTTGGTGATGTATATGTGAAACTTAATTAATGATAGCGAACAACTTTTAAGAAAATGAAAATAGGTTTTATTACACCCGAATACCCTCATGCTCAACTTAACGTTGCTGCAGGTATTGGTACGAGTATAAAAAACTTAGCAGTAGCATTAGTTAAAAAAGGAATAACGGTTACGGTGTTTGTGTATCAACAAAACAGTGATGCTATTATTTTTGATGAAGGTGTAACCATACACAAAATTGCTAAAAAGCAATATCGATTTTTAACGTGGTATTATTACAGGCTACAATTACAAAACCATATTAACACCATAGTAGCACAACAAAAAATAGATCTTATTGAAGCACCAGATTGGACAGGCATTACTGCATTTATGCGTTTTAAAGTGCCATTGGTTATCCGTTTTCATGGTAGCGATGCATATTTTTGTAAATTAGAAAACAGAAAACAAAAATTTAAAAATTTTCTATTTGAAAAATTGGCTTTAAAAAAAGCATCGGCATTTATAGCGCCAACCACATTTGCAGGAGAAGAAACAGCTAAAATATTCAGACTTGACAAATCTAAAATTAAGACCATTCATTATGGGTTACAAATTGAAAATTTTGTAAATCAATCGCCTTTAAACTATAATAAAAACACCATACTTTACATAGGAACCATCATAAGAAAAAAGGGTGTTTTCGAGTTGGCTGAAATTTTTAATAAAGTGGTTGAAATAAATCCAGAAGCTACATTAATTTTAATAGGAAACGATGCATTTGACATACAAACAGGTTCATCTTCAACATATAAGTTGGTTGAAAATTTGTTTTCAAACGAAGCTAAAAAAAATGTAAATTATTTAGGAAAAGTGTCTTATTCTGAAGTAAAAAATCATATTAAAAATGCCCATATTTGTGTTTTTCCTTCATTTGCTGAAACCTTAGGAATGGTAACCATAGAAAGTATGGCATTACAAAAGCCTGTAGTTAACACAAGTATAGGTTGGGCAAAAGAACTAATTACAGATGGCGTTGATGGTTTTTTAGTGCACCCATCAAATACAGATTTGTATGCAAAACGTATTTTAGAATTGTTTAGCAATAAAAAATTATGTGAAACTATAGGCGTTCATGCAAGAGCTAAAGTTGAAACACTATTTGATATTACTAAAAATGCTGAGGTGAATATTCAATATTATAAATCGATTATTGAATGATTTATTTAATACATCAAAACAGTAGTGCATTAAAGGTACTTGATAGTGATTTGCAAGAAACACCTTTTTTAATAGATACAACGCTTACAAAAACACTATTCAAAATAGCTAAAGCATTTCCAAACGAAATTATTATTTGGTGCCATCAAGCCTATCAAGAATTTATAAATTCATCTGTTTTACATACAATATTTCATCATCAAAACATACTAGCATCGTATTCGGTTAGTAGTAAATACTACATTCCAAATAGTTTAGGTTATATTGATCAATCGGTATTTTTAAATGTAAAAAAAGATGTGACTTTCCCAACGTGGTTAATGAGTAGCGATGTTGGTGGTATTTCGGCAAGGTTATTAAATTCGGTTTCTAATAACTTCAAACCGTTTGATAATTTTGATTATTTTCTAAATTCATTAGCAAAAACAGTCATGATTCAAGGGCTTTTTTGTTATTCTGAACCTGCTTTGTTAACTAAAAAAGTACAACCAATAGTTGAAATTAAACAAGCTTCAAATATTCAATTATTCAAATTCGTAAAAGCACATTATAAGTGGGTTTGGGTTTTTATGCTGGCATCTTGTTTTGTTATTTATGAAAAGAAATTAAAACTTATACCACTTATTAAATCGTTTTTTCAAAAACGATTAAACTTAAATTTTGAGCAAGTTAATTTTCAATCAATAAACACAGTTATAACCAAAAAAGAGATTGATGTTATTATTCCAACTATAGGAAGAAAAACTTATTTACACGATGTTCTAATAGATTTAGCAAACCAAACCATACTTCCAAAAAATGTAATCATTATTGAACAAAATCCACTACCTGATAGTGTTTCAGAATTGGATTTTATAACAACCAAAAACTGGCCATTTCATATAAAACATACTTTTACACACCAAACGGGTGTTTGTAATGCCAGAAATTTAGCACTTAATCAAATTGAAAGTGAATGGGTATTTTTAAATGATGATGATAATAGATTTGATGAACATTTAATTGAATCAGTTTTTAAAAAAGTACATGATTTTGGTGTTTTAGCCATAACTACTGTCTATTTACAAGAAAACGAAAAGCTGCTTTTTACAAAAACGCATCAAACAGGTATATTTGGTTCGGGTAATAGTTTTATAAAAGCCAGTTGTTTAAAAAACATTCGGTTTAATATGGCTTTGGAGTTTGGTTATGGTGAAGACTTTGATTTTGGTATGCAATTACGCAATGAAGGTGTTGATGTTATTTACTGTCCAGATATTAGAATTACACATCTTAAAGCACCTTTTGGCGGTTTTAGAACCGAGGTTAAACAATTGTGGGATGCAGATATGGTACAACCCAAACCATCGCCAACTATTATGTACACCTTTTTAAAACATTATACCAAAAAGCAACTTTTAAATTATAAATTGGTGTTGTTTTTAAGGCTAATAAAAAAAGAATCTATTTTTAATTATTGGAGTTTTTATAAAAACTTTCAAAAAAAATGGCAAGCAAGTATATTTTGGGCTAAAAAACTATAATTTATTGTGAAACAGAAACCACGTATAAGTATTTTAATTACCCATTACAACAGACCAGACGATTTGTTGAAGTGTATTAATGCTATACGTCAAATTAATATAGAAGATTCTGAAATTGTAGTAAGTGATGATGGTAGCGATTTGGAAACTATCACTGAAATTGAAACTTTTGGTATTGATAAATTAATTAAATCAAAAGAAAATAAAGGATTAGCAGCCAATATTAACAAAGGTATTGCTGCTTGTGAAGGTGATTATATTTTATATTGTCAGGAAGATTTCATGTTGAACCCTAAAATCAATTTACTATTACCAGAATGTATTACGTTGTTAGAAAGTAATTGTGCAGATTTAGTTCGATTTACATCTAATTTTAAGTTCAATAAATTAATTAAATTGACTAATAGTATGTCGTTAATTCCTAAGTTTTCTTTTAAAAATTTCACTCAAAATTATTATCAATATAGCGACCATCCGTTCATCACAAAAAAAAGCTTTTATAACACTTATGGGTTCTATCTTGAAAATACCTCTGGGCGTTATGGAGAAACAGAATATGGTATTCGCATTTGTAATAGTAACGCTAAAATTGCAATAACCAATGAAACCTTAGCTTCAACAATAGAAGGTAGTCAATCTATTTTAATACATGAATTTAAACCAAAAACAATTAAAATAACACCAAGTAAATCTTTGTTAAAATTAGCAAGGGCTTTTAGATTGTATTTTGAATGGGTTTTTTATAACAAAACCAAAAGAGGATTAATTTCATATAAAAACGCAAGAAAACAAACTTAAATTAATGCTGAAACTATACACAAATACCGAATTTTTAACCGAAACCCATCGCAAAGAAGTGTTTCCCTTACTGTTCGATTTGCATTATTTAAAGAATAGTGAATTACTAAATTACTACCAATTTGTTGATGATGCTTCAAAAAGTGATGTTATTGTGTTTCCTATCGATTACACTAGTTTTTTAAAGTTTAGAAACGCATTTGGTAATCTTCAAAAATTAGCAAAAGAGGACGAAAAACCCATCTGGATTTACACGGGTGGCGATTATGGTTTTACAAATTATATTAAAAATAGTTATACATTTCGGTTAAGCGGTTTTGATAGTAAATTAAGTAACACCACGTTTGTAATACCTTCTTTTGTAAATGATCCTTACACAAGTTATTTGCCTCAAGGTTTCTCTACACTTAAAAAAGAAAACGAGCCAACTATTGGTTTTGTAGGTCATGCAAATTCAAGTATTTTAAAATACTCCAAAGAGGTTTTAAACCATTTTAAATATAAGTTAAAAATAAGTTTTTTAGGTAAGTTAGCCGATGCTCAATCCTTTTATCCATCAAGTATAAAACGCGCTAATTATTTAAAGAAATTACAATTATCAAAAGGGTTACAAACCAATTTTATATTAAGAAATCATTATCGTGCTGGTGTACAAACCGAGCTTGAAAAACAAAAATCAGCAAAAGCGTTTTACAACAATATGTATAGTAATGCATATACGTTTTGTAGTAGAGGTGTTGGGAATTTTTCGGTGCGTTTTTATGAAACCTTAGCCGTAGGTCGCATTCCAATTTTATTGAATACCGATTGCAGATTGCCTTTAAATGATATAATTGATTGGGATAAACACATTGTTATTTTAAATGATAAAAAAAAAGCATCATTTGAAGAGCAAATTCTCGATTTTCATAATTCTAAAAGCGATTCTGAGTTTGAAGAACTTCAAAAAAGTAACCGAAAACTCTGGGAAATATATTTAATGCGTCCATCGTATTTTATTAAAATTCACGATGCATTTCTAAATAAAATCAATAAAAATGGATAAAACGTTTACCCTTATCATTTGTACTTATTTAAGGCCGAATCCACTTTTGAAGCTTTTAAAATCGGTAGAAAAGCAAACTGTTTATCCAAACGAAATTTTAATAATTGATGGTTCTACAAATAATGAAACGGAGATTATTTTAAATCAAAATCCTTTTAAAAATTTAAAATATTACAAAGTTGATGCAGCAAATAGAGGATTAACTAAACAACGAAATTTTGGCATCAATAAAGTTTCTAAAGCTTCAGGAATTATATGTTTTTTAGATGATGATACGGTTTTAAACACCGATTATTTTCAACAATTATTACATACATATAGTGTATACCCAGAAGCGTTGGGTGTTGGTGGTTATATTGAAAACGAGTCTGTTTTTGAGTATGTAGGTGATGGTTATAAAACTAAAAAAGATGAGTTTTATTTTGATGGTTGGAAACGAAAAGACGGTAGCCGTTTTATAATTAGAAAAAAGTTAGGATTAGCACCCGATTGTCCACCAGGTTTTTCTCCAAGTTTTTCGCATGCTCGTAGTGTTAGTTTTTTGCCACCGAGTGATAAAATTTATGAAGTTGAATTGCTAATGGGTGGTGTTTCTTCTTTTAAAAATGAAGTGTTTAAATCACATCAATTTTCAACGTATTTTGAAGGTTATGGTTTGTATGAAGATGCCGATTTTTCACTTCGTGCAGCTAAAACAGGTAAATTATATTTAAACACAGCCGCAAAATTAGCGCATTACCATGAAGCTTCTGGAAGACCCAATCAGTTTAAATACGGAAAGATGGTAGTTAAAAATGGATGGTACGTTTGGCGTGTTAAAACACCAAAACCAACATTTAAAGATAAAATGAAATGGCATACCATCACGCTTTTGTTGATATTCATCAGATTTAGCAATACATTTACAGCACAAAATAAAAAGCAAGTAATTACAGAAACTTTAGGTAGAACTGTTGGTTGGTTTCAAGTTTTAATAGCTTAAAAATGACAAGAGATATAATAATTCATCCAGATACACATTCCAAATTAATTGAAATTACAGAAACTCTTTATGTGTTTGAAGATGGTAACACTTTGCCTATACACAACGGTGTACCTATTCTTTTCGGTATAAATTCTATATTTAGTGCTGATGATATTATAAATTCAAAAGTCACAACGCAAGACAGTAGTTATTTAAACACTTCTAGCATTAAAAATTATGTGCGTAGAAAATTACTGCCATCATTGTGTACAGATTTTAATATTGAAAAACGCTATCATGCTCTTTTAGAGTTTGCCCCTAATAACGGTAAAGTATTAATTATTGGAGCAGGAGAGAAGGTTTCCTATTATAAAGAAAAGTTTAAAAATTGCGAAGTAATTACATCCGATGTCCATAATCAATTTAAACCCGATTATGTTTTTGATGGTCATTACATTCCTTTTGTTAATGATACTTTCAATGTAGTTTTAGCAGCTCAAGTTATTGAGCATACCATTAATCCATGGAAATTTTGTGAGGAATTGCAACGTGTAACTAAAACTGGTGGCGTGTTGCAAATTGAAGCACCACATAATTTTCCTTACCATGCAGAACCTTACGATTTTTATCGTTTTACTTATACAGGTATGCGAAGTTTATTTCCTAAATGTGAAGTTTTAAATGCTGAAATAACTGAAGGAAATGCGTCGGTAGTAGCCATAACGTTATCTAACTATTTTGTAAACTTAAGTTCAAAAAAACTAATTAGAAGCGTGTTTTTGTTTGTTACAAGAATTTTATTTGGCTGGTTGAAATTTTTAGATAACAGAAAAGGAACACCAAACAGAAGAACTGTTTCTATGCCTAAAGGCTATGCATTTACATTTAAGAAAGATGAAATTAAAAGAACTTCAAAAGATTTGCTAAAAGAGTTTTATACATTAAAAAAATGACCTTTGCCATAATTACTCATGTTCCGCACAGTACCTCGCAAAATCAATATTTTGCTTATGCGCCGTACGTTCGTGAAATGAATTTGTGGGTTAAACACGTAAACAAGACAATTATTGTTGCTCCAAAAACAAGCAATAAACCTTCAATAATAGATTTAGCTTATCAGCATGAAAACATTCAGTTTAATGAAATTCCTGCTATCCAATTTATATCATTTAAAAACTGTTTTTCGTCTTTAATAAAACTTCCAGTTATTATTTGGACAATTTTTAAAGCATGTAGAAATGCCGATCATATTCATTTACGTTGTCCAGGAAACATAGGGTTGTTGGGTTGTTTTGTTCAAATGCTGTTCCCTAAAAAAATAAAAACCGCAAAATACGCAGGTAATTGGGATCCAAAAGCAAAACAACCTATTAGTTACAAACTTCAAAAGTGGATTTTAAGTAACACGTTTTTAACTAAAAACATGCAGGTTTTGGTTTATGGAGACTGGGAAAATCAAACAAAAAATATCAAGCCGTTTTTCACAGCTACGTATTCAAATTCAGAAATAGAAGTTCCTCAAATAAGAGATTATTCCAATGAACTAAATTTTATTTTTGTAGGTAGTTTAGCTGAAGGTAAAAGACCTTTGTTGGCAATTCAAATAGTTGAAGCTTTGAAAAAGAAAGGAAAGCAAGTACAATTGGATATGTATGGTGATGGTATTTTAAAAGAAGCGTTAGAACAATATGTTTTAAGTAATCATTTAGAGAATGTTGTAAAACTTCATGGCAATCAAGAAAAAAATATTGTAAAAGAAGCTCTTAAAAATGCTCATTTTTTACTGTTACTTTCAAAATCTGAAGGTTGGCCCAAAGCAGTTGCCGAAGCTATGTTTTTTGGCGTAATTCCTATTACAACATCAGTATCTTGTGTGCCTTTTATGTTGCAAAATGGAGAAAGAGGTATTTTAATTGAACCAGAATTATCTCATGCTTTAAATAGTATTAATAAAGCAGTTAATAATGAAGCATCATTAAAAATGATGAGTAAATTAGCATCAAATTGGTCTCAATATTATACAATGGAACTTTTTGATGATGAAATTTATAAGCAGCTAAAAAAAGGATGAAGGTTTTACAATTAATAGATTCTTTAGAAGTTGGTGGTGCAGAGCGTGTGGCAGTAAATATTGCCAATGCTTTAGTGTCGCAAGATGCTGTTTCTCATTTATGTGCTACACGAGCCGAAGGTTTACTTAAAGATAGTTTAGATACTCATGTAGAATACCTTTTTTTAAACAAAAAATCTACCTTAGATGTTTTATCCATTTTCAGGTTAAATAGGTATGTGAAACTGCATCAAATTAAAATAATTCATGCTCATTCGTCATCATTTTTTTTAGCTACAATTATTAGAATTTTTAATAAAAATATAAAAGTAGTATGGCACGACCATTATGGTAATAGCGAATTTTTGCAACATAGAACTTTTAAGGTTTTAAAAGCATGTTCAGTATATTTCAATCATATTTTTTGCGTAAATAAGCATTTAGAAAAGTGGGCTAAATTACATTTAAAATCAAAAAACATAAGTTATTTACCAAATTTTGCGGTAAAAACCAACTTAACTCCCGAAACTACATTACATGGTGAAATAGGGAAACGCATTATTTGTTTAGCAAATTTACGAGAACAAAAAGACCATCTTACCTTATTAAAAGCATTCAAAATTACTATTGAACAACATAAAGATTGGACTTTACATTTAATAGGAAAAGATTTTAATGATTTGTATTCTGAAACCGTAAAATCCTTCATTCTAGATAACGCGTTACAAAAGAATGTTTTTCTTTATGGAAGTAAACCAGACACATTTCATATGTTGTCACAAGCTACAATAGGCGTTTTATCATCAAAATCTGAAGGATTACCTTTGTCATTATTAGAATACGGATTAGCAAGATTACCTGTAATAGCAACACAAGTTGGCGAATGTGCCGAAGTTGTAAAAAATGATATGGGATTGCTAGTTAACCCAAAAAACAGCATCGAATTGTCTCAAGCATTTTTAAAATATATTGAGAACGAAGCGTTACGAAGTGCGGATGCTATTCGTTTTCATGAGTATATTCAGAATAACTTTTCAGAAAAAAGTCAAATAAAAGCTATTATAGAAATTTATAAAAAGATTATTAAATAATTTGAATAAAATCAATTACATAAAAGCAATAGGATTACATGTTTTAATAGGACTGGTTATTTATGTTTCTCCAGCCTTATCAAAATTGTATTTTTTAGGTGTTTTTGTGTATTTTTTAAATAAAATATTTAAAACAAAACCATCTTTTAAAGCGGTTCAAGTGTTAATAGCTTGTGCTTATGTTGTTGGTGCAGAAGTTTTTATAAGAATGACGGGTGGAAGCTTTTTGTATGAAGCTTCAAAATATTTAGTTATAGTATTTTGTTTAATAGGACTTTTTACTACTAGGCAACGCGGGCAACCAATAGCATATGTAATTTATATTTTGTTGCTTATTCCTGGTATTTTTGTAGCAGCATTTACAATGACTGAAAGTACAACACTACGAACCGCTATTGCTTTCAATTTAAGTGGCCCAATTTGTTTAGGTATTGTAGCTGTTTTTTGTTATAAACTAAGAGTTAGTTATAACGCCATACAAAAGGTGTTTTTTACAATGGCACTGCCTTTAATTGCAACAACCGTGTATTTATTTTTATACAACCCAAGCGTTAGAGATACTATTACAGGTACGGGTTCTAATTATGCAGCTTCTGGAGGTTTTGGACCAAATCAAGTAGCAACCGTTTTGGGTTTAGGTATGTTTATATTTGGTGTTAGGTTTTTTTCGCAATCACCTTCCATGTTTTTCAAATTAATAAATGCCGCTCTTTTCTTTTTAATTAGTTATCGCGCTATTATAACTTTTAGTCGTGGAGGCGTTATAACGGCTATCATCATGATAATTGCGTTTATTTATCTTTATTTTAGAAAAGTTAACGTATTTCATAAATTAAGGGTTAGTAGATTGTTTGTTGTTTTTATAGGTATTGGCTTTTCAATTTGGGTGTATTCATCTTTACAAACAGGTGGATTTATTGATAAACGTTATGCAAACCAAGATGCTTTAGGTAGAGAAAAAGAAGATATAACTACTGGAAGAACTGATTTGGTTTCTTTTGAAATTGACGAGTTTTTAAATAGCCCGATTGTAGGCGTTGGTGTTGGTAAAATAAAAGAACTTCGAGAGCAAAAAGAAGGGATTTTAGCTGCTTCTCATAACGAGATGAGTCGTATCCTATCAGAACATGGTCTTTTAGGGTTAATAGCGTTATCAATTTTGTTATTTACACCTTTAATTTTACGAATAAAAAACAAATCAAACATGTTTTTTTACGCATGTTATATGTTTTGGCTGCTAACAATTAATCACTCGTCCATGCGTATTGCAGCACCAGCTTTTATTTACGGACTTTGTTTATTAAGCATAAACTATCAAACAGCAAATACTAAAAAAGATATAAAAACCCTTAGTAAATTGAAAATTACTGAAGCTAATAGTTAATTGAATATAAATCATCAGATGAAAAATATTCTATACATAGGAAACAATTTATCTAGCAAAGGTAAAACGGAAACAACTATTGAAACGTTGAGCAAATTACTAAGGTTTCAAGGTCATGCTGTTTTTGTATCTTCAAACAAGTCAAATAAATTATGGCGTTTATTTGATATGCTTTTTGCTATTATAAAGTATTCTAAAAAAGCAGATTATGTTTTAATTGATACATATAGTACTTCTAATTTTTATTACGCATATTTAAGTAGTTTATTATGTCAATTATTTAAGTTGAAGTATATGCCCATTTTACATGGTGGAAATTTACCAAATAGGTTAAAAACAAACCCTAAATTATCAAAAACTATATTTAGCAATTCATTTAAAAACATTACTCCTTCAAATTATATTAAAACTGAATTTGAAAAGTATGGTTATACGAATATAGTTTGCATTCCTAACAGCATCGAAATTGATAAATACCCATTCAAGCAAAGAGATTTTCAAACAATTAAATTGCTTTGGGTACGTTCATTTTCAGAAATTTACAACCCACTTTTAGCAATTAAAATTCTAAAAGGTTTACAAAATGAAAACATAAAAGCATCACTTTGTATGGTTGGTCCAGATAACGATGGTTCTTTGCTTAAAGCAAAAAATTTTGCTAAAACTTTAAATGTAGCGGTAACTTTTACTGGTAAATTATCAAAAACAGAATGGATTTCACTTTCTCAAGATTATAATATATTTATAAACACCACAAATTTTGATAATATGCCCGTTAGTGTTATTGAAGCAATGGCATTAGGGTTGTCAGTTATTTCTACAAATGTTGGTGGTTTACCTTTTTTAATAAATAATGAAATAGATGGTGTTTTGGTTAATCCAAACAACGAAACTGATTTTATTGAAGCCATTAAAAAACTACAATCTAATATTGAAAACACTCAAAAAATCACTTTAAATGCCAGAAATAAAGTTGCTAATTTTGATTGGAATATTGTTAAAAACTTATGGATTAGTGTTTTAGAATAACTATTAGTTTATGTAATTAACTTACTATCTTTAACATCTGTCAAGATTAAACTAAAAATGGCAAAAAAAGGGATTCACTTTGAAATATCAGAACGAAAGATATTATTACGTATCCTAGATACCGTTTCAATACTTGCTGTATTATATTTTGTAAGTAATACATTTGATTTTGATTATTTCACCATAACAAAAGAAAAATGGCGATGGGCATTTGTGCTTATTTTATATATAACTATTTTCGGAACTATTTTTGAACTTTACGATTTACAAAAATCAAGTAAAATTGAAAAAATAGCCACAAGTATTGTTTTTACAGTTTCAATTACCGTATTATTCTATTTTTTAACACCATTTTTCACGCCAATTTTACCAGAAAACAGGCTTCAAATAGTATATTTTTATTTTTCAATACTTGTTGCATTGTTTATATGGCGTTTCGCTTATGTAACGTTTATAACGTCGCCTAGATTTTATAAAAAAGTATTAATTATTGGCGAAACATCTAATATTGAAGCAATTATAGATGCTTTTAAAAATGCCGACCCAAATTATAAGATTATAGGTTTTATAAATTGTGAAAAAAGAAAATCTGATAAAATTAAGTTTAAAGGTATCGTTGAATATAGCCCTAAGCAAATATATCAGGTAATAAAAGATGAGCTAATTTCTGAAATAGTTGTTGCTAGTTATAACTCTGCTACCATAACTCCAGAAATTTACAGAGACTTAATCACACTTCTAGAAGGTGGTTTTCCTATTAAAGAATATACACAGGTTTATGAAGATATGATGCAACGTGTACCTGTTCAATTTGTTGGAAAAGATTTTTACAAGTATTTTCCTTTCAGTCGAAGTAATCACAACAAATTATACCTGTTTTTCCAAAGACTATTCGATATTTTTATAGCTATTCTAGGAATTTCACTTGGCATTTTATTATTGCCTTTCATTTTAATAGGCAATTTTATTGGTAATAAAGGGCCACTTTTTTACACACAAGAACGTATTGGTAAAAATGGCAATCTATTTCGAATAATTAAGTTTAGAACCATGATTAAAAATGCCGAAGCTTCTGGTGCAGTTTGGGCAAAAAAGAATGATACAAGAATAACACCGTTTGGAAGATTTTTAAGGAATACACGTTTTGATGAATTTCCGCAGTTTTTAAATATTTTAAAAGGCGATATGAGTTTAATTGGACCACGACCAGAACGTCCGCATTTTGTTAGGCAACTATCACAATTACTTCCTTTTTACGAAACACGACATATTGTAAAACCAGGCCTTACAGGTTGGGCACAAGTAAAAACACGATATGGCTCATCGGTAGATGAAAGTTTACTAAAACTTCAATACGATTTGTATTATATTAAACACAGAAGTTTTTTACTAGATGCTAATATTTTTATAAAAACGTTAAGCACTGTTATTTTCTATAGAGGACAGTAATTATATTTGCTTATTGCTTATTGCTTATTGCTTATTGCTTATTGCTGAGAAATACTTTATTAAATATAAATATCTTACAAACAACGCTATTAAAAGTGGTATTAACCCAATAGCAAATACCTGTACACCAAGAATCCAATGTAATGTTAAAAGGCATAAAAGTATTACTAACAATTTCAAATACTTTACAAACCATGCGCTAGCTTTTGCTTTAACTAATTGTCCTATTACAAAAATATTAAGTACAAAAGCCCAAAGTAGGTTGTAGTTTTGGTGAGTGCCTTTATGGTCGGTTGCAAACCAAAGTAGTAATATAAAAATGCCAACAAGCCCAGTAACACTAAATAAGATTACATCTAGCCAATTACTTCGTTTTTGTTTCTTAAAATCGGTGTAAGTTATATATAAAATGAACAAACCAATAATACCCAAAACACATAACGGACTGGTTAAAAAATTAGTTGATTTAGGTGTTTTTATTTCTTTATATATCACCTTACTTTCTTTAACTAAATGTTTGTTTGTATTTTTAATAGTTGCAATTTCAAAGAATTTATATATGTTTTCAGGTAAAAACATGGTTTCTTCAGGTGTTGCTTTTCTATCAATTACAGAACCTAATGCGATATCAATACCAAAACTTCCCCAAGAATTTTTATTCAAATTATTTTGAATTAACGTTCTAAATGTTTGGTCTTTATAGCTTTTAGGATTATTAAAAACAATGCTGTTGTTTAAAGCAATATTGGTAACATCTTTTATTTTGGTGGCACAATTATCATAGAAAAACTCATATAGATATGCTCGATTTTCTGGTTTGTAATTGTTTATTAAATAATTAAATAATTTTTGTTTTTCAGTTGCTGACAGATTTAAAACTTGTTCCTTAATGGTTCTATTTTGTAATATGTATGCTTCAAAAAAATCGTCGTAATAATTTAAACCAATTAAATAATTAAGTTTTCCTTGAGCAAATTTTAAATAGAAATTAGGTGTTTCAAAATCGTAAACACCATAATTAAACACAATATCTGTTCCTTTTATAGGATCTTTTATTCTAAAAGCACTATGCCCAAATGCATCGTTTAACGATGCGCCAGGACCAATGGTTAAAACACTTATTTCTGCTTGTTCAGAAAGAATGTTTTGCTGCGCGATTGTTATTTCAACTAAAAAAAAGAGAATTAAAAAAAGTAGTTTTTTTTGCATAAAATTGAAGTTATCTAAAGATACTAAAATCGAGTTTTAACGAAAACACGTTGGAATATAACGCCACACTTTGGTCGCCAATATCGGTAAATGCATAATCTATTTGAATGCCATTGTATTTGAAACCGACACCAAAACTAGGTTGAAATGTTAGTTTTTCGCTAACATTATCAATTTGCAGTTCATTTTGAAAGTTACCAACACCTGCACGTAAATAAACCATATCAATATACCCAAATTCAAATCCTAATGCTGGATTGATGCTTGCAAACGATGACGAAATAATGTCGTTGTTTTGTTCAAAACGTACATTCAAATTTGCTGCTGCTAAAAGTGTGTAATCGTAATTAAAGGTCATTAATTTAGAAACACCAATTTGTAGTTTAGGAATGGTAATTTCGGTAGTTTCTGGTAATTCTTGATTTTGACCTTTAACAGCATCTTGAACTTTTTTAAATTCCTCTTTATCAATAGCCCAAGCGTTAAACGTGGTTGTAACATCGCGAGCCATAATGCCAAATTTCCAATCGTTATTACTTTCAAATTGAATTCCAGCATCAAAACCAAAACCCCAAGACGATGCAAATTTGCCAATAACACGTCGTATTACCTTAGCATTTACACCATAATTTAGTCCTTCAATAGGAAGTGCACGTGCGTATGAAAATGTTAATCCGTAATCGGCTGTAGAGAAAAGACTTATTCTATCGTAATTTATATTTCCTTGGTCGTCAATAAGTTGTGTTGTATTTAAAATATCATCAACCGCAAATCTAATAAGCGAAATACCAAAAACACTTCTATCGTCCAATGGTTTTGCAAACGCTACATAATCATAATTTGCAATGTTGGCAAAGTAACTAGAGTGCATTAAAGCTAGTTGATTATCTTCCAATTTTAATAAACCAGCAGGATTCCAATAGCCCGAATTTACATCGGAAGTTGTTGCAGTTACAGCACTACTCATACCCAAAGCAGCGGCATCAACACCAATATTCATAAACTCGTTAGAATATTTTCTAATGGTTTGACTAAATACCGATGCGGTGAAAATGCAAAGTAAAACGGTAATGTAAGATCTCAATCGCAATTTTTTTACAAAGATGCACATAATTTATAAACCTATAAACTTGAAATTATAATAGATATTGTTTTAGACGAAAATTGTTTGCTATTTTTACAACATTAAACGACTAACCATGAAGCAGTATATACCAAATGCCTTAACACTTTTAAATCTTTTCTGCGGAACAATTGCTGTAATTTTTGCAGTTCAAAATAATTTAATTAACGCTGCTTTGTTTGTGTTTCTTGGTATATTTTTCGATTTTTTTGATGGTTTTGCTGCTAGAAAACTAAATGTGCAAAGTGAACTTGGTGTACAATTAGATTCGCTTGCCGATATGGTAACAAGTGGCGTTGTACCAGGAATAATTATGTATAAACTACTACATTTAACTATTGACACCCCAGAAATGACGAATGAATGGCAAAGTAGTTTTAGTATGGAATGGGTTGGATTTAAGTTAGCAATATTACCATTAATAGGTTTGTGTATAACCTTAGCATCTGCATACCGTTTGGCAAAATTTAATATTGATGAAGATCAACAAACCTATTTTAAGGGTTTGCCAACACCAGCAAATACATTGCTTATTGTATCATTACCTTTAATAATAGAATTCCAAAATAACGATTTAATAAACTCAATAATAGTTAATAAATGGTTTTTAATTGGTTTAACGGTTTTAAGTTGTTATTTGCTAAATTCAAGCGTAAAACTTTTCGCTTTAAAGTTTAAAAATTGGGATTTTAAAGCCAATGCAACCCGTTATATCTTCTTAATACTGTGTGTTTTGTTCTTAATTGTATTGCAATTTGCAGCTATTCCAATAATTATTTTAGTATATATAGGTATGTCTATACTAGATAATTTAACTTCCAAAATAAAATAAAAAGTATTATTTATGGCTTCAGGATTTTTTGCATTGTTAGATGATATTGCTGCACTTATGGATGATGTTGTGGTAATGAGTAAAGTTACCACCAAAAAAACAGCAGGTATTTTAGGAGATGATTTAGCAGTAAATGCCGAAAAAGCAACGGGGTTTTTATCATCCAGAGAGTTGCCAGTTTTGTGGGCAATTACCAAAGGCTCTTTTTTAAACAAGCTTATTATTTTACCAATAGCTTTTTTATTAAGTTCCTTTTTACCATGGGCAGTAACCTTAATTTTAGTTTTAGGAGGCGTTTATTTAGCCTATGAAGGTGTAGAAAAAGTAGTTGAATTTTTTGTGCCACATAAACACGAAGTAGCAGACGTTTCAAGTGATTCTATTGCTGAAGAAGACGTTTTACAGGTTGAAAAAAAGAAGATAAAATCTGCCATTGTAACAGATTTTATTTTGTCGGTTGAAATTGTAATTATTTCCTTAGGTAGCGTTTTGGAGCAATCGTTACTCATTCAAATATTGGTAGTTTCTATTGTTGCCATTATTGCCACTATTGGTGTTTATGGTATAGTAGCCATGATAGTTAGAATGGACGATTTAGGTTATAAATTCATAAAAAAGAGTAATAACCAAAACAAGTTTTTAACAGGTATAGGAACGTTTTTGGTAAACGCATTGCCTTGGGTTATTAAAAGTTTATCGGTTATAGGTACAATTGCGCTAATATTGGTTGCAGGCGGTATTTTTACACATAATATAGCGTTTCTTCATCATTTTATGGAAGTAATACCTCCATTTATAAAAGATTTTATTGTTGGGTTATTGGTTGGTTTAATTGCAGTTTTAGTAATAAAATTATTTAAAAAAATACTTGATTTAGTAAGAAAATAAGTTAGTTTTAACCAAACAATTTTAATAAATAAAAATAATGGAAGATTTTAATTATCCAATAAACTTCACTTTTCATATTTCAACATTATCAAACGATTTTACGGCAACTAACTCTCAAGGAAAAACAATTGCTTATGTAAAGCAAAAAATGTTTAAATTAAAGGAAGATATTACTGTTTATAATAATGAAAATAAAACACAAGTTAACTACAAAATAAATGCAGATAGGTGGATTGATTTTTCTGCAGCTTATAGTATAAAAAATAGTAGTAATGTTGAAATAGGTAAAGTAGCTCGTAAAGGTTGGAAATCTATTTGGAAGGCTGAATACGAAATTATAAATAAGCATCAAAAACTTAAATACCGCATTAAAGAAGATAATGCTTGGATAAAAGTATTAGACGGCTTATTAGGGCAAATTCCTGTTTTAAATATTTTTACTGGTTATTTTTTTAATCCTAGTTATAGTGTAATTGATTTGCAAAATAAACCTATATTAAGAATGAAAAAAGAAGCATCTTTTTTTGGTAGAAAATTTCAAGTAGCAAAGTTAGTTTCTACAGATATAGAGGATGATGAATCAATTTTATTAAGTTTAATGATGATGGTGCTTTTAGAACGTAGAAAAGGCTAATAAAAAAAACATCAACTATGTTTAAATTATATAGTTGATGTTTTTTTTAAAAGTAATTGAATTATAGATAATTAATCTCTAATTTTCTTTTTGCGCAATTCAAAATTCTGACCTAAATATACTTTACGTACCATGTCGTCATTTGCTAATTCTTCAGGTTCACCAGCTTTAAGAATGCTACCTTCAAACATTAAATAAGTTCTATCGGTAATAGCTAGTGTTTCTTGTACGTTATGGTCGGTAATTAAAATACCAATATTTTTTTTGGTAAGTTGTGCTACTATACGTTGAATATCTTCTACTGCAACGGGGTCAACGCCCGCAAATGGTTCATCAAGCAAAATAAAACTTGGGTCGGTTGCCAAGGCACGTGCAATTTCGGTTCGTCTGCGTTCGCCACCAGATAGTAAATCGCCTCGATTTTTTCTTATATGACCTAAACCAAATTCTTCAATTAACGATTCCATTTTTAAATGTTGTTCCTTTTTGCTTAGCTTGGTAAGTTGCAAAACACTTAAAATATTATCTTCGATACTTAATTTTCTAAAAACGGACGCTTCTTGTGCTAAATAGCCAATACCATTTTGGGCACGTTTGTACATGGGGTATTGTGTAATTTCTGTTTTATCTAAAAAAATATGACCACTATTAGGTTTTATTAAACCCACGGTCATGTAAAACGATGTTGTTTTTCCAGCACCATTTGGTCCTAAAAGCCCAACAATTTCGCCTTGTTCAACTTGTAAAGAAACGTCTTTTACTACTTTTCGTCCGCTGTAGGACTTCATCAAATTTTGAGCTCTTAAAATCATATTTTTTAGTAACTAAACGCTAAAAATAGTAAAATCATATTCAACTAGTATAGCAAAGGGTTTTAATTAATTAACTGTGTTGTTCTAAAGCATCCCAAAACTCGTAAGCACGTCGCAAATGTGGAATAACAATTGTACCGCCAACCAAGGTTGCAATACTTAAAGCTTCAACAACTTCTTCTTTTGTTAAACCTAATTTGTGGCTGGTTTCTAAATGGTATTTTACACAATCATCACATCGTAAAACAGCAGAAGCTACTAAGCCTAAAAGTTCTTTAGTTTTAACATCTAAAGCACCTTCTGCGTAAGCGTTTGTGTCTAGATTAAAAATACGTTTAATCACTTTGTTGTTGTCGGCTAAAATTTTATCGTTCATTTTAGAACGGTAATCATTAAATTCAGTAACTATATCAGACATGTTTTTTTTCTTTTCGTTTTTGATTTCTAACTACAATTTTAGCAATTATAATGCTAGCTTCATATAAAATTAAAATAGGGATAGCTACAATAACTTGACTAGCAATATCTGGAGGTGTTATAATTGCTGAAAGTACTAATACAAGAATTAAAGCGTATTTGCGGTATTTTTTTAAAAATTCGGGTGTTACTAAACCTATTTTTGTTAAAAAATAGATAATTATTGGCAATTCAAATATAATACCTGATGCTAATACTGAAGACCTTACCAAGCCTATAAAAGAACTAATGTCAATTTGATTTTCAACACGTGATGAAATACTATAATTAGCCAAAAAGTTAATAGATAATGGGGTTATTAAGTAATACCCAAACAGCGCGCCTAAAAAGAAAAGTAGCGATGAAATAACAATAAATCCACGAGAATGTTTGCGTTCGTTTTCGTGCAAACCTGGGCTAATAAATTTCCATAATTGGAAAATAATGTATGGAAATGATATGATGAAACCACCTAAAATAGCAGTCCAAATATCGGCCGAAAATTGTCCTGCCATAGTACGGTTTTGTAAAATAAGCGGAATTTTATCGTTACAAAAACTAGTATCAACACTCATATAAGTAGCAATATCACAAAGCCATTTATATGTTGGAAAATTCATGTTTAATGGAGCGAAGATGATGTCTTCAAAAATATATCGGCTAAATAAAAAAGCTAAAGTAGCAACAATAACTACTGCCAATGTTATTTTAATTAAATGCCAACGCAACTCTTCAAGATGGTCTAAAAAAGACATCTCATTTATATTCTTCTTTTTTGCCATTATATAATACCTTCTTTAATTAAATCGTGTAAGTGCACTACGCCCGCGTAATTGCCATTTTCTTCTACCAATAGTTGAGAAATTCCATTTGCTTCCATAAGTTCTAGGGCATCAATAGCCATAGCTTCTGCATTAATACGTTTTGGATTAGAACCCATAATATCTTTAGCAGTAAGTTTAGAGAAATCATCTACTTTAGTAAGCATTCTACGTAAATCACCATCGGTAATGATACCAATAATTTTATTGTTTTCTACTACAGCAGTAACGCCAAGCATTTTTTCAGTAATCTCAATTATGACCTCCTTTATACTTGTAGAAGCAACAACTTTTGGTTTTTGGTTAACCGAAGAAATATCTAAAACGCGTAAATATAGTTTTTTACCTAAAGCACCACCAGGGTGGTATTTTGCAAAATCGTTACTTGAAAAACCACGTAATTCTAGTAAACAAACAGCAAGAGCATCACCTATAACCAATTGCGCTGTTGTACTGGTTGTTGGAGCCAAATTATTTGGGCATGCTTCTTTTTCAACAAAAGCATTTAAAATATAGTCGGCATGTTGACCTAAAAACGATTCTGTATTTCCAGTAATGGCAATTAATCTGTTTTTAGACCTTTTTATAAGTGGAATAAGCACTTTAATTTCAGGGGTGTTTCCACTTTTTGAAATGCAAATAACCACATCATCTTCAAGAATAAGTCCTAAATCGCCGTGAATAGCATCGGCTGCATGCATAAATACAGAAGGTGTTCCAGTAGAATTTAATGTAGCAACAATTTTACTAGCAATAATGGCACTTTTACCAATTCCTGTAATAATTACGCGTCCTTTTGATTGATAAATTAGTTCTACCGCATTTGCAAAATCATCATTTACTAAATTAGATAAATTTAAAATGGCTTTACTTTCCATTTCAATGGTTTGCTTTGCGATATTAATAATTGAAGCTATACTATTCAAAATTTATTATTTTTTTAGTTGATGCTTTTAAAGATTTTGTTATCTTTAATGTTAATCAAAATCAAATTTATTGTAATTTCGATTTCGGTTACAAAACTAACGAAAAAACACGAGGGTTCTCTTAATACATTATTAAATAGTCTATAGAATTTTGAATATTTAATGTGTTTTTTTAATAAGTAAAATAAATTTTAATCATTCATGTCAGTATCAAAAAGTGACTTGCATTCTGCACTAAAAAAATATTTTGGATTTGGTAAGTTCAAAGGACTTCAAGAAGATGTAGTAGACAGTATTTTATCAGGTAATAATACATTTGTTATTATGCCAACAGGCGGTGGCAAATCACTTTGCTATCAATTGCCCGCACTCATGCAAGAAGGTACTGCTATTGTAGTATCGCCTTTAATTGCATTAATGAAAAATCAAGTAGATGCTATACGAGGTGTTTCAAATGAAGAAGGTGTTGCACACGTTTTAAATTCATCGTTAAATAAAACGGAGATAAAACGTGTAAAAGAAGATATAATAAATGGTGTTACTAAACTATTGTATGTAGCACCCGAATCGCTTACAAAAGAAGAAAATGTTGATTTTTTACGTTCTGTAAAAGTTTCTTTTATGGCTATTGATGAAGCGCATTGTATAAGTGAATGGGGACATGATTTTAGACCAGAATACCGTAACTTAAAGCACATTATCGCACGCATTGGCGATAACATTCCAATAATAGGTTTAACAGCAACCGCAACACCAAAAGTACAAGAAGATATCATAAAAAACTTAGGTATTAGTGGTGCAAAAACCTTTAAAGCATCGTTTAACAGGCCTAATTTATATTATGAAGTACGGCCAAAAACCAAAACAGTTGATGCAGATATTATCCGTTTTATAAAACAAAATCAAGGAAAATCGGGTATTGTTTATTGTTTAAGTAGAAAGCGGGTTGAAGAATTAGCTCAAGTTTTACAAGTAAATGGTATAAAAGCTGTGCCTTATCATGCGGGGTTAGATGCTAAATCTAGATCTAACTACCAAGATAATTTTTTGATGGAAGATGTAGATGTTGTAGTAGCAACCATTGCTTTTGGTATGGGTATAGATAAACCCGATGTGCGTTTTGTAATTCATCATGATATTCCAAAAAGTATTGAAAGTTACTACCAAGAAACAGGTAGGGCAGGACGCGATGGCGGTGAAGGTCATTGTTTGGCTTATTATTCTTATAAAGATATTGAGAAGCTTGAAAAATTTATGTCTGGTAAACCTGTTGCCGAACAAGAAATTGGGCAAGCATTATTGCAAGAAGTTGTAGCATTTGCCGAAACCTCAATTTCACGACGCAAATTTATATTGCATTATTTTGGTGAAGAATTTGATAACGAAACGGGTGAAGGAGGCGATATGGATGACAACGTTAGGCATCCTAAAAAGAAGCACGAAGCCAAAGAAGATGTTAAGTTGCTATTAGAAACCATAGATAATACCAACGAAAAATACAAATCTAAAGACCTCGTTCATGTTATTACAGGTAAAGAAAATGCCTTAATAAATTCGCATAAAACCAACGAACAAGCCTTTTTTGGAAAAGGAAATAGCAAAGACAAAAAATATTGGATGGCGTTGTTAAGACAAGCACTTGTTGCAGGTTTACTAAGAAAAGATATTGAAACTTATGGCGTTATTAAATTAGAACCTTCAGGTTTAGCATTCATCAAAAATCCAGAAAGTTTTATGATGACTGAAGATCATATTTTTGATGGCGAACAAGAAGATGGTAGTGTAATAACTGCAGCAAAAAGCGAAGGCGCAGTAGCAGATGAACTTCTTATGAATCTGCTAAAAGATTTACGAAAAAAGAATGCTAAAAAACTAGGTGTACCACCATTTGTTATTTTTCAAGACCCATCTCTTGAAGATATGGCTTTAAAATATCCAATAACCATGGCAGAATTGGCTAACGTACATGGTGTTGCAGATGGTAAAGCAAAAAAATACGGAAAAGATTTTATTGAACTTATAGCACAATATGTTGAAGAACATGATATAATTAGACCAGATGATTTGGTTGTAAAATCAACAGGTACAAATTCAGCCAACAAACTTTACATCATTCAAAATATAGATAGAAAATTACCTTTAGATGATATTGCATCTTCAAAAGGAATGCCAATGGAAGAATTTATTAAAGAAATGGAAGCCATAGTCTATTCAGGTACCAAATTGAATATAAATTATTGGATTGATGAAATTCTTGATGAAGACCAGCAAGAAGAATTGCATGATTATTTTATGGAAGCTTCATCTGATAGTATTGAAAAAGCAATAAAAGAGTTTGATGGCGATTATGAAGATGATGAACTTCGTTTGTTTAGAATTAAATTTATTAGTGAAGTAGCTAATTAGTTTAAAAGTTAATTAAAACGAGTATTTAAACTTTATTGCGTGTAAGCTTTTTATATACAAAAACAACCAAAAAACACGAATCGTTAATCAACAATCGTTAATCATTTCATATATTTGCAGCTTCAAATAAAAACAGAACAATGCAAGACGGATTATACGCAAAATTCAACACAACTAAAGGCGAAATACTAGTTGCTTTAGAATTCAAAAAAACACCAGGAACAGTTGGTAACTTCGTAGCTTTAGCCGAAGGAAACTTAGAAAATAAAGTAAAACCACAAGGAACACCTTATTATAATGGCTTAAAATTTCATAGAGTTATACCAGATTTTATGATTCAAGGTGGTTGCCCACTAGGTACTGGTACAGGTGATGCGGGTTATAAGTTTGATGATGAATTTCACCCAGATTTAAAGCACAATGCTCCAGGTATTTTATCAATGGCAAACGCAGGTCCAGGAACAAATGGTAGCCAGTTTTTTATAACACATGTAGAAACACCTTGGTTAGATAATAACCATACCGTTTTTGGAAAAGTAGTTGAAGGACAAGATGTTGTTGATGCAATTGCTCAAGGCGATAAAATTGAAACTTTAGAAATTGTTAGAGTTGGTACTGAAGCTGAAACATACAATGCAGTTGAAGCTTTTAGAACTTTTGAAGGTTCAAGAGCTAAAAGAATAGAAGAAGCTAAAAAAGCTGCTGAAGCTGAATTAGATAAATTAGCAACAGGATTCAATAAAACAGAAAGTGGCTTACGTTACCAAATTATTCAAAAAGGAAATGGTGTAAAAGCTGAAAAAGGTAAAAATGTATCAGTTCATTATAAAGGACAATTGGCCGATGGAACTGTTTTCGATTCTTCATACAAACGCAACCAACCAATTGATTTTCCAGTAGGTGTTGGTCAAGTAATCTCAGGTTGGGATGAAGGTATTCAATTATTAAACGTTGGCGATAAAGCACGCTTTGTTATACCAAGTCATTTAGGTTATGGTAGTAGAGGTGCAGGCGGTGTAATTCCACCAAACGCAACTTTAATTTTCGACGTAGAATTAATGAACGTTAAATAATACGCTTATTATATATTAAACAAAAGGCATCCAAATTTGGATGCTTTTTGTTTTTTAGTTAGGCTTGTTCTTTATAGCTAATTATTTTTAGGTTAATCGATTTAATTCTTCATTTATTAGCAATAAAGCTATTTTTGAGCTGTGAAAAGCATAAAAGATATCGATTTATACAACCAGGTTCTTAAAGAATTAAATTATTCTTTTGGAACTGTTTTCATTTTTGACGGTTTTGTTGTTTCTGAAATTAACAGAGGCGTTAGTTTTAATTGGAACCAACATGCACAAGTCATTGTGGAAGATATAGCATGTTATTTAGGAACCGATGGCAGCGATTTAATTTATATTTCCAATCGCATTAATTCATATGCTGTTGTAGCTTCAGATTGGTTAAAGTTTTTCAAAAACAGTTACAATCTTAAAGGTTATTTTATAGTATCTGAAAGTAACATAGGCATTTTAAATTCAATGATTGAAAATTTGTTTTTTAATGATAAAATCAAACGATTTAATTCTATTGAAACAGCCATAAATTGTATAAAAATAGGGTTGATTGAAATTGCATAGTATTTCTCTATCTTTGTTTTTATGACAGAAGACACTTTACAAAAACTAAAATATCCAATAGGGCAATTTAGTTGCCCAAATACCATTTCTGCAAATCATATAGAAGGCTGGTTATCTATTTTAGAACACTTTCCAAATAGGTTAGAAAACCTAGTTAAAAACTTATCAGATGAGCAATTAAATACGCCTTATAGACCAGAAGGTTGGACGATAAGACAAGTTGTTCATCATCTTGCCGATAGTCATCATCATAGTTACGCACGTTTTAAATGGACGTTAACCGAAGAAAAACCTGTTATAAAAGCCTATTATGAAGATAGATGGGCTAATTTGTTTGATTATAAAACAGCTCCAATTAATATGTCGTTACTTCATTTAAAAGCTGTTCATGTAAAATTGGTGTATTTATTAAAAGGGTTGAATGAAGAAGATTTAAACAAAAGTTTTATTCACCCAGAAACACAAAACGAAGTTGTTTTAAATTACAATATTGGTATGTACGCATGGCACAGCAACCATCATTATGCACATATTGAAAATTTGATGAAACGTAATAATTGGATGTAATTCATGATAAGAAACGTTCAAATTCAAGATGCTCAACAGCTGGTAGATATTTATAATTATTACGTTATAAATTCTATAGTTACACTAGATTTAGTTCCTTTTTCAAAGAAGGATTTTGAAGAAAAAATTAGTTTAATTTCAACTGAATTTCCTTTTATAGTATTTGAAGAACATAATGAAATATTAGGTTATGCTTACGCCAATACTTTTAGAACAAAACCAGCTTATAATAATACAGTAGAACTTACTATTTATATTAAAAATAGCGAAATAGGAAAAAATATAGGTAAGAAATTGTATTCTGAATTGTTAAGTGAGCTTAAAAGTAGAAACTATCATGTAATTATTGGCGGGTTAACATTGCCTAATGATGCAAGCGTAAAACTTCATGAAAACTTCGGATTTGAAAAAGTAGCACACTTTAAAGAAGTAGGTTATAAATTTGATACCTGGCACGATGTAGGTTTTTGGCAATTAACTTTTTAATTTTTCCACTTTATACTACAGCCAATACTGGGTTTTTGTAAGCTTGTATTTTCTTTGTTTTCTATCAAGCAATCTAACGCATGCCTTAAATCAATGCCAGTAACAGGTAAGTTGTTTCCAGGTCTTGAACTATCTAATTGTCCTCTATAAACCAGTTCTAAATTAGCATCAAAAACATAAAAATCGGGTGTACAAGCAGCATCAAAAGCTTTGGCAACTTCTTGATTTTCATCATACAAATATGGAAATGGATAATGTTCTTTTTTAGCATGAAGTTTCATCTTTTCTGGACCATCTTGCGGATATCTAACGGCATCATTACTAGAAATAGCAACAAAACCAATACCTTTTTTAATGTAACTAGTTGCAATAGAAACTATTTCAGAATTTAAATGAATTACAAACGGACAATGGTTGCAAATAAACATAACAACTGTGCCGTTTTCTCCTTTTACTTTTTCTAAACTTAAAAGGGAATCACTAACCGTATCAGGTAATTCAAAAAAAGGTGTTTTTGTGCCTAATGGCAACATGTTTGAAGGCGTATCTGCCATGTTTAAATGTTTTTTACAAAGTTCGGTATAATTTGTATTTTTAAAAAATGAAAGAAACAATAACTTTTGAAGATTTTACTAAAATTGATTTGCGTGTAGGTACTATTATTGAAGTAAACGATTTTCCTGAAGCAAAAAATCCGGCGTATCAATTAACCATCGATTTTGGGAATTTAGGTATAAAAAAATCATCTGCCCAAATAACTACATTATATAAAAAAGAAGATTTACTAAATAAGCAAATTGTTGCAAATGTAAACTTCCCTAAAAAGCAAATTGCCAAATTTATGAGTGACTGTTTGGTAATGGGTGCAGTAAATGGTAAAGATGTTATGCTTTTAAGCCCAGAAACTAATGTTGTGAACGGAAGCGTCGTGAGCTAAAAAAACCGCTACTTTTCTGTAGCGGTTTTAGTTTTTTATAAACTATTAAATATCGTCAAATTCAATATCGGTGAAACTTTCTAATGATTTGTTTGAAATAATTTCTTCACTTATATCTTCATTTTCGTAATCTTTTTTGAAATCTTTTTGGTGGCGTTCGCTTATTACTTCATCGCCTTTTTCATCAATAATATATTCAGTCATTTCAGATAAAATGTCTTTAAACTCACTAAAATCTTCTTTGTAAATATATATTTTGTGTTTTTTGTAATGAAAAGAGCCATCATCATTAGTAAACTTTTTACTTTCGGTTATTGTTAAATAATAATCATCAGCTTTTGTAGATCTAACATCAAAAAAATATGTGCGTCTTCCTGCTCTTAATACTTTAGAAAAAATCTCCTCTTTCTCCATCATGTCATTATTACTCATAGTGTATAGAAATTTATTAAGTTATCAATTTATACCAAAAATCTAAAAAAAACCGATACTAAGCAACATTTTGTGCTATTTCTTTTTCAAATTACAATATTCCTTGCATTTTATTTAAAATACATTTTACATACTTATCTGTATAACAATATGTTTACGCTTTATTTGAGTCGGTTTCGCTTAACTGTTTTAAGTAAAGGTGTTGGTAGTAACCATCTACATTTATTAGCGATTCATGAGTGCCTTCTTGTACAATTTTGCCATTGTCGAGTACAATAATTTTATTAGCATTTTTAGCTGAAGATACTCGATGACTTACAATTATAGCTGTTTTTCCTTTTGTTATTTTTATTAAGTTTTTAAGTATTTTTTCTTCAGTTTCAGTATCAACAGCCGATAAACAATCGTCAAACAATAAAATTTCTGGAGATTTTATTATGGCTCGAGCAATGGAAACACGTTGTTTTTGACCACCAGAAAGTGTAATACCACGTTCGCCTAAAATAGTGTCGTAACCTTTATTAAACTTAACAATGTTTTTGTGTACTTGGGCATTTTTTGCAGCCTCAATAACTTCATCATCAGTAGCATCTTCTTTTCCGAATTTTATATTGTTTTTTATGGTGTCAGAAAATAAAAAGGCGTCTTGTGGTACATAACCAATGCTATTTCTTAAATCGGTTAAATTATGTTCTTTAATAGGCGTATTATTTATTAAAATTGAACCACTGTTAATATCATAAAGTCGCCCAATTAAATCTAATATAGTAGATTTTCCTGAACCAGTTTTTCCTAAAATTGCCAGTGTTTCACCAGCTTTAATATTGAAAGTTACACCATTTAATGCTTGAATATTGGTGTCATCATAGGTAAAGTAAACATTATTAAAAACAATATCGCCTTTAGCTTCGGTATGTACATCTACCAAGTTTTTTATTTCTGGTTCTAACCTTAAAAATTCATTAATACGTTTTTGTGATGCTTCAGCTTGTTGTACAATTGATGTTACCCAACCTACCGTAGCAACTGGCCATGTAAGCATGTTTACGTATATAATAAATTCTGCTATGGTTCCTAAACTTTCAATTTCACCGTTTATGTATTGCATACCGCCAATGTAGATAACAAGTAAGTTACTGGCGCCAATAAGTAAAATCATCATAGGAAAAAACCACGCTTGTACTTTAGCTAAGTTTATTTGTTTTTCTTTGCTTTCAGCAGCTAAAGCTTCAAAATTTACAGATGTTTGCGGTTCTATTCCATAAGCTTTTATTACTGAAATACCACTGAAAGATTCTTGTGTAAACGTTGAAAGTTTTGATAAAAACTGTTGTACAATGGTGCTTCTTAAGTGTATTTCTTTGCTTAATTTATAAATAACAATTGAAAGTATTGGCAACGGTAAAATAGTGTAAAGTGCTAGTTTTGGAGCTTCATTAAACATGTAAATTAGTGCAATAACAAAAAGCGTAATGGTATTAATACTGTACATTATTGCAGGTCCTGCATACATACGTACATTACCAACATCTTCACTTATACGGTTCATTAAATCGCCCGTTCTATTTTTTTTGTAAAAATTTAAGGATAGTTTTTGGTATTGGTCGTAGATTTCATTTTTCAAATCGTATTCTACATAACGTGATACATTAATAATGTATTGACGCATAAAAAACGTGAAAATTGCAGCAATGATAGACGCGCCAATAATGTATATAATAACGATGGTTAATTGCGATTTTACAGCTTGTTCGGTAACGCCACCTTTCATGTAATTTTCAATAACTACAAAAATTTCTCGTACGTAACGTGGTGTAAATAACAAAAATATTCTAGCTATAATGGTTATGGCTGTGCCAATTAAAAGCTGCTTTTTGTATTTTAAAAAGTATTTGTTTAAATGCTGTAATTCCTTCATTTAAAGTGTATCTATAATAGAAATTTGTATGGTAACTTATGTAAGCAAATATAAAATTTTAAAACCATTTAATGTTTTAAAACCTGTTTTGTAATTGTTAAAAATACCATAAAGTATTTAATAAATAATAAAACAAAAAAGTGGCTGTCACTTTTTAAAATAGTATTATTTTTGCAGCGCGAAACCATAAATTTTTCGACTTTATAAATTTAAGTTCATTGTAATTATGCTAAACAGAAGACATATTCGTGTAAAAGTAATGCAAACCTTGTATGCGTTTAAAGGAAGTGAAAGTGACGATTTTAGTAAAGACCAGAAATTTTTGCTGTTTAGTATAGACAATATGTACAACTTGTACTTATTATTACTATCGTTGTTAATAGAAGTTCAAAAAAGAGCTGAAGACGATTTACAAAAAAAGCAAAAAAAGCATCTAGCAACTAAAGAAGATAAAGATCCAAACCGCAAGTTTGTAAACAACGAATTGCTTAAACTTTTATCAGAAAATTTTCAGTTGAAAAATCAGTTAGAAATACACAATATTACTAATTGGGAGTTGGATAGCGAGTATGTTGATGTTATTTTTAAAGCCATAACATCTAGCGATATGTATAAAGAGTACATGAAAACGCGCGTTTCTGATTTTAAAGAAGATAAAGAGTTTATTGTTGATGTTTTTAAAGATATTATAGCACCAAACGAAAAGCTTTACGATTATTTAGAAGATAAAAATTTAACATGGTTGGATGATTTGCCAACAGTAAATACAACCATATTGAAGTTGCTTAGAAAAGCCAAAACCACATCGGCAGAAGGTTATTTTACACCAAAATTGTATAAAGATTTAGATGATAAGCAATATGCTATCGATTTGTTTAAAAAAACGCTTTTAAATAGAACCGCTTTAAACAAAGAAGTTGAAAATAAAACTCAAAATTGGGATGCAGATCGTATTGCTAACGTAGATTATGTGTTGCTTCAAATGGCTATTTGCGAGTTAAAAAGCTTTCCTTCAATTCCTGTAAAAGTTACTTTAAATGAGTATTTAGAAATAGCAAAGGAATATTCAACACCAAAAAGTAGTATTTTCATTAATGGTATTTTAGATAAATTGGTTAAAGAATATGAAGATGCAGGTACTTTGAAAAAAATAGGTCGGGGTTTAATGTAAATTTCTGTTAAGAAGCTATTAAAAATTTTTAGAAGGTTAAATAATTCCTATTTTTACAACTAGAATAAGAATAACTTATAAATACGTGTTTTTATTTTTTAGAACATAAAAAACAAAGTAATGAAAAAAATAATATTATGTTTAAGTGCTATTACCTTAATAGCTTTTACATCTTGCAAAGATGATGCAACTAAAAAAATTGAAGAAGCTAACGTAACTGCTGCAGCACTAAGAGATGCAGATGCTACTAAATTTCCTAAGTTAGAGTTTAATGAAACGGAATACGATTTTGGCGATATACCAAAAGGCACACCTGTATCAACCGTATTTACATATAAAAATACAGGAAATGCACCTTTAGTTATAACAGATATTAAAAGTACTTGTGGTTGTACCGTGCCAGAAGATTGGAGTAGAGAACCTTTAGCCCCAGGTAAAACAGGTAAATTTACTGTTACTTATAACGCATCTGGACCAAATAAAATAACTAAAACCATAACAGTTTCTGCTAATACAGAATCGGGTTCAGAAATGGTTAAAATTACGGCTAACGTAATAGATCCAAATACAAAATAAACCAGTTGCAAGAGCAACAATTAAATAACTAACAAATAACTAATCAACTATAATGGAAGGAATGGGGCAATTGCCGTTTATACTGTTAATGTTTGTGGTTGTGTATTTCTTTATGATTGCACCACAAATGAAACGTGCTAAAAAAGAGAAAAAATTTAATGCTGAATTAAAAAGAGGCGATAAAGTAATTACCAAAAGTGGTTTGCACGGTAAAATTTTAGAACTTAATGATAAAGATCAAACATGTGTAATTGAAACCATGTCTGGAAAAGTAAAGTTTGAGCGTTCTGCAATTTCTATGGAATTAAGTGCAAAAGCAGGTACACAAGAATAAATATATCAATTATTATAAAAAAAGCTTCCTAATTCAGGAAGCTTTTTTTGTTTGTATCAAGTTCAATTGTTAGTTATTACCATTATCTTAACATGGCGTATTTGTCAATGGCAGTAGGTTTTTGTAAATTTGCAAAATGAATAAAGGATTCCATGAACAACAAAATTGCAGAATATTTAACTTTAACTTTTTAGTTTTTAGGAACCAATCCGATAAATTTATTCCTCCTTCGGCTTCAAATTAAGAGGCTAAACAGCACATTTACCCTTTATTTCCACTTTAGTTAGATGCTTACTTGGTGTAGGTGTTTAATTTCCTATTACTTATTTTAATATTTAAGTTACTTCTTTAAGAAGTAATTAAAAGAAATACAAATTAATGACAATTAAAACCTTTGATGCTTTTTCAAGGCTATCAATTATTGATATCAATAGAATTACCAATTTCTTATTTGAATATTCTGGTGAAAGTAGAGATACAAAAAGCGCAATAAGAAAATCAATATTATATGCAGCCAAAGAAATACCTGGCTTAGGTGGTTATGTTTTTGTAATGGAACATCAAAATGCCATATTAGGCGCAATTGTAGTGAATAGAACAGGTATGAACGAATACATACCAGAAAACATATTGGTTTATTTAGCTGTGAAAACAGAGTTTAGAGAAAAAGGTATTGGTAAAGCATTAATTAAACACACAAAAAAATATTGTAATGGCGATATTTCAATACATGTAAATAAAGATAATCCGGTAATTAAATTGTTTGAAAAACAGGGTTTTAAATCCAGAAATATAGAGATGAGATTGGTTAGAAATTAATCAATCATCAAAATACATTAACAAAAACACACACATGAAAATTTTATATATAAAACGAAAAACAAAATACGAAAAGCGACACAGTCTTAAAATGGGCGAGTTAACAACCAAAGTAACTTATATTAAAAAGTACTTATTTGGTTTGCCTATTAAAACACTTCACCAATACCGAGAAACGTATTATGGTGAAGTAAAAGATTGTACAGACTGTATGCTATTTGTTTAAATAAAACGAAAAACTAAAAAAGAATGAAAGTACTAGTAATAGGTGCAGGAAACATGGGGTTAACCTATGCAGAAGGTATGTCGAAATCAAAGCTATTGAAAAAACGGAACATTATGGTTTTAGACAAATCTGAAGAAAAACTAGAAGAATTAAACCAAATATCACATTTTGATGCTTTTAAAGAATTGGAAGATTGTGTTCCTCAAGCAGATATCATATTTATAGCTGTAAAACCATACCATGCCGAAGGTGTATTTAAAGCCATAAAAACCTTGGTACAACCACAACAAATATTGGTTTCAATCATGGCAGGTGTTTCTATACCTTCAATAAAAGAACTAACAGGATTGAACAAAATAGTTAGAGCTATGCCAAATTTGCCAGCACAAATAGGGAAAGGCTTAACATCGTACGTTACTTCACCAGAAGTTTCTAGAATTGAAATGCTAACAGTAGAAAGTTTATTAGATACCACAGGAAAGTCGATGCGTGTATCTAGCGAAAATTTTATTGATGCCTCAACAGGAATTTCGGGTAGTGGACCAGCCTATGTGTTTTATTTTATGCAAAGCATGATGGAAGCTGCTTTACAAATGGGCTTTTCTAAAAACGATTCTACGGTATTGGTAAGTCAAACTTTTACTGGAGCGGTAGAATTGTTTAATCAATCAAATTTATCACCTAATTCATGGATGGAAAAAGTGGCTTCAAAAGGAGGTACCACACGTGCAGCATTGGATTCTATGGAAGATAATAATGTTGGCGAATTAATAAAAGAAGCAGCATTTGCAGCATTTAATCGTGCTGTAGAATTAGGAAAAGAATATTAAAATGTACAAAGAAAGAATAGTTATTAAAGTTGGTACAAATGTTATGACCAACAGAGACAACAGAATTGTTAGACCCGTTTTACGAAACCTGGTAAAGCAAATAGCCGAACTTTATGAGCGTGATATTATTTGCGTACTAGTATCGTCTGGTTCTGTTATTGCAGGAAAAGAGGTTTTGGGGAAGTCTAAAATAAAAGATAAAACACAACGCAGGCAAGTATATTCTGCAATCGGGCAACCTCGAATGATGCGTTTGTATTATAGTATTTTTCAGGATTTTGGAATGAAATGTGCACAAGTACTTCCTACCAAACGCGATTTTAGTCCGGGTATTCACAGGCAAAACATGATTAATTGTTGTGAAGGTTTGTTGGCTGAAGGTGTTATTCCTATTGCGAATGAAGATGATGCGGTTTCGGTTACCATGTCTATGTTTTCAGATAATGATGAATTAGCTAGTTTAATAGCACAACTTATTAATGCTGATAAACTTATTATTTTAACAGATATTGATGGACTTTACACAGGACACCCAGATTCAGAAAGTAGTGATTTAATAAAAAATGTAAATCCTAACGAAAATTTAGATAAATATATAAAAGACAGTAATAAAGGTGAAGCAGAAGGAAGAGGCGGTATGGGCTCAAAATTAGATTATGCCCAACAAGCGGCGGCAAATAATGTTCCAACTTATATTGTTAATGGAAAAACAGATAATGTTATTATTGATATTATAGATGGTAAAGCAGTTGGTACAAAGGTATCGTTATAATTATTTGATTTGCGTAAAACAGAAAAGCTTCCAAATAGGAAGCTTTTCTGTTTTAACAGTTTTTATATTTATCGTTTAAACCAATACCTTGTATAATCATGGGTGTTATTTTTTCTATACGTGTAAGTTTGGTAACATCACGTTTTGCCTCAAAAATATATTCACAATATTCACGCTGTTTGCTGGGTGTTAAAAGTTTAAAAGCGTCAAATAAAACAAGATTCTCTTTTAAATGTTTTTTAAGTTCTTCAGGAATAACAATATCTTTTTTGGTAGTTTTACTTGGCTTAATTTCCTTACCTAGTTTTTGGTTTTCAATAGCTTCTTTTACGTAAGCTAACACACTATTTTTATCAATATCTTTAATTGACTCAAAACGCATTTGTCTTAAACCTTTTGTTTTTTCTTGAGCAGATTCAAGCAGTTTTTTTTCATCTTTCAAGAAAACACCATTAAAAAACCAAATTCCAAAATGATGTTTAAAAGCACCTAAACCCATAATGTTTTTTCCATCTAGTGCATAAATAGGCGCATTCCATTTAATACTTTCTTCTAATTCTGTTGAAGTGATAATGTTTCGTAAAAGTGTTAACGCATCGCTAAATTGTGCGTGTTCTTCAATGTATTCTTCAACCGAATTGGCTTTTTTCATTTTTATAGACGTAAAATTTACAGTCTATAAATTTAAAACATAATAGGTTAAAACACCAGATAAATACCCAAGAATTGCTAACCAGCTAATTTTTTTAAGATACCAAATAAAGTCAATTTTCAAAATACCCATAATAGCTACACCAGCTGCAGAACCTATAATTAATGAGCTACCTCCAGTTCCTGCACAATAGGCTAAAAGTTCCCAAAACGCATGGTCTTGTGGATATAAAGATAGTGGATACATACCCATAGCACCAGCTACAAGTGGCACATTATCTACAATAGAAGAAATTAAACCAATAATGATATTTATGATATAAATATTACCAAACGTATCATTTAACCATGTTGCAACTTGTATTAAATGACCACCAGTTTGTAAACTAGCTACAGCTAAAAGAATTCCTAAAAAGAATAAAACACTAGGAGTATCAACCTTTCTAATAACACTAGCTACCGATAGATTATGGCGGTGTTCTGCAGGTTTATTTTTATGAATAAGTTCTGTTACTACCCATAAAACACCCAAACTTAAAAGAATACCCATAAAAGGCGGTAAATGGGTAAGAGTTTTAAAAACAGGAACAAATAATAAACCAGCAACTCCTAACCAAAGTATTAAAGACGCTTCAAAATAACTTGCAACTTGGTGGTGTTCGTTATTGGTTTTTAAATCACTTGTTGGTTGGGTAATATTTCCTTTTTTAAGAAACGTTAAAGCTAAAAGAGGTACCGATAAGCAAACTATGCTAGGTAATAAAACTTCTTTAATGATGTTTCCAGCTGTTATTTGTCCACCTATCCAAAGCATGATGGTGGTAACATCACCTATTGGAGACCAAGCTCCACCTGCATTGGCGGCAATAACCACAATGCCTCCAAAAAACCAAATATCCTCTCGGTCTTTTATCAATTTTTTTAATAAAGCGGCCATTACAATAGTTGTAGTAAGGTTATCTAAAACAGATGAAAGTATAAACGTTACAATACCAATAATCCATAGTAATTTAACACGATTTGTGGTTTTAATTTTAGATGTTATGATGTAAAAACCACCATGTGTATCAATTAGTTCCACAATGGTCATAGCACCTAAAAGGAAGAATAAAATTTGAGATATTTCACCCACATGATGCAATATGGCTTCATCAATAAAATGAGCTTCATGTGGTGTTTGAAAAATAGTGTTTTGTCCAAGCACTAAAATAACCCAACAAATAACACCAGTTAAGATGGCTGAAGCGGCTTTGTCAATTTTTAAAGGATGTTCAAAGGCTATAAAAATGTAGCCGAGAATGAATGCAATAGCTAGTAGAAGATACATATTAATTAGTTTAGCGTATCACGGTTACAAACAATTTTAAGCACTAAAAAAAGCTTATATTGTTTGTAAACAATGTTGGGACTAATGTAATATATATTTCGACTCAAAATAGATGAAGCCAAAAAAAAATTCAAACTAGTTTTTGAGTGCTATTTATAGTCGTTTTTTGCAGTTATTTCGGCAATTTTGCAAATAACTTCGGTAGCTTTTATCATACTTTCTACAGGAATATATTCATAGCGTCCATGAAAATTATGTCCGCCAGCAAATATATTTGGGCAAGGTAAACCCATATAACTTAGTTGCGACCCATCAGTTCCACCACGAATGGCTTTAATTAATGGTTCAATATGAAGTTGTTTCATAGCTTCCTCGGCAATATCAACAATATGCATAACAGGTTCAATTTTTTCACGCATATTAAAATATTGGTCTTTAATTTCGATGCTTATTACTTCCCAACCATATTGTTTGTTTAGTTCTTTTGCTAATTTTTTCATTACTACTTTACGGGCTTCAAAATGACCTAAATCGTGGTCGCGAATTATGTATTGTAATACAGTTTCTTCTACTTCACCTTTTATGGATGATAAATGAAAAAAGCCTTGATATCCATCAGTATGTTCTGGTGTTTCAAGTCGGGGTAACGAATTTATAAACTCTTGCGCAATGTACATGGAGTTAATCATTTTACCTTTCGCATAACCTGGATGTACAATTTTACCTTTTACTTTTACTACGGCACTAGCGGCATTAAAATTTTCGTATTCTAATTCACCAATTTGGCTACCATCCATGGTGTATGCCCAATTAGCTCCAAATTTTTCAACATTAAATTTATGTGCACCTCTACCAATTTCTTCATCGGGTGTAAAACCAACTCGAATTTTTCCATGCTTAATTTCTGGATGATTAATTAGGTATTCCATAGCCGAAACAATTTCTGTAATACCAGCTTTATCATCGGCACCTAAAAGCGTTGTACCATCGGTAGTTATTAAGGTTTGCCCTTTATAAAGGTGCAAATCTTCAAAATAATCTGGAGAAAGGATAATGTTTTCAGCTTCGTTTAACACAATATCTTTTCCGTTGTAATTTTCAATAATTTGAGGCTTTACATTTGCACCAGTAAAATCGGGTGAGGTATCAAAATGTGAAATAAACCCAATAGTTGGCACATCGTGCGCCACATTGCTTGGTAAAGTAGCCATAATGTATGCGTTTTCATCAATTGAAACGTCTTCCAAACCAATAGCTTTTAGTTCTTCAACCAACTTATTTGCCAAATCCCATTGCTTTTGTGTACTTGGTGTTGTGTTGGATGTTGGATCTGATTCTGTATCGATAGTAACGTAACTAGTAAAACGTTTTATAATGTGTTCTTTTGAAATCATTTTGATATATTTTTTACAGTATAAAAGTACGGAATTTTAAAATTTGAGTACTATAATCAAATAACCTTTTAAGGTTTAAAAGTACAATTATTAAATTTTTTAGCTTTTGAATTGCTTCATTTTTTATTTACAATTTTTAGAAGTACTTTTGCATAAATAATACAGATGTACAAACTATTACTTCGCCCGTTATTTTTCTTGTTCGACCCAGAAAAGATTCACTATTTTACATTTTCGTTAATAAAAACAACTTCAAGAATACCAGGTTTTGAATCTCTATTTAGAAGTTTATATGTTGTTGAAGATAAACGATTGGAACGTAATTTATTTGGAATAACATTCAAAAACCCAGTAGGTTTAGCTGCAGGTTTTGATAAAAATGCAGTATTATACAATGAACTGGCAAATTTTGGTTTTGGTTTTATTGAAATTGGAACGGTTACACCAAAGGCGCAAGCAGGAAATCCAAAAAAGCGTTTGTTTCGCTTGAAAGGCGACCAAGGTATTATAAACCGTATGGGTTTTAATAATGATGGTTTGGAAGCTGCTATTTCACAATTAAAAAACAATAAAAAGAAACTAATTATTGGGGGTAATATTGGTAAAAACACACATACAAAACCCGAAGATTATACCAAAGATTATTTAGAATGTTTTAATGCATTACATCCGTATGTTGATTATTTTGTACTTAATGTAAGTTGCCCAAACGTGGGAAGTCATGCCAAATTAAATGATAAAGATTATTTAGAAGAATTAATTGGCGCTGTACAAAATGCGAATAAAAACTTTGAAACACAAAAACCAATTCTTTTAAAAATTGCACCAGATTTAAATGATAATCAACTAGATGAAATTGTAGATCTTGTTGCAACAACCAAATTAGATGGTGTGATAGCAAGTAATACATCTACGGATAGAAGTGGATTAAAAGCTACAGAAACGCAATTGGAAACAATAGGAAATGGCGGTTTAAGCGGGCAACCAATTAAAGATAAAAGCACACGAGTAATAAAATACTTAGCAGATAAAAGCAATAAATCGTTTCCAATAATTGGTGTTGGTGGTATTCATTCGGCAGAAGATGCCTTAGAAAAAATTAACGCAGGTGCTAGTTTAGTTCAAGTTTACACTGGGTTTATTTATGAAGGACCAAGTTTAGTAAAGGCAATTAACCAAGCGGTTTTAAAAGCGAAGTAGCTTACTTTACAATTTTCTTAGTAATTCTAGAATTTTTACTTTTTATAGTTAATAAATACATGCCAGATGTTAAATTACTAACATTAATTTGTTGGTTAACAAGAACATTATTTACAAGTACTTTTCCGGATAAATTAGAAATTTCATAGCTCAAATCCTCATCAGTATTGTTTGTACTAATGTAAAGAATATCGCCAGTCATTGGGTTTGGATACACTTTTATTGCAGCATCAGATATTGGTACATCAATGGTTTTAATAAACACATTATCAATAGCAATATCGCCATCCCAATTATTGCCTCTTACAGCTCTAAAACGTATATTTATGGTTTGATTTGTATAAGCTGATAAATCAATATCTCTAATTAAAAAAGCATCATCTTGATGTTTTTGTTGGCTACCAATTAGCGCAGGAATAACATCGTTTATATACCCATTTTCAGTTTTAATATCAACATGTAATTCACCAATACCTTTTCCAAACATATGATATGAAAATTCCAATTCAGAATTTGGATTTGTTACATCAATGCATGAAGAAATTAGTTCGGCTATATCACCTTCTTTAGCACCTGAGGCTTCAGCATATATATAGGTATTTGTTTTATTTGATGCGTTTTTAAAAAGTGGACCGGTATTGCTAGATGTTGTTTCGCCTTTATTTACTAGCCAATTGTAACCGTTTTGAGTTGCATCTTTAATAGTCCAGTTAACATCGCTTTGCAATTTGTAAGTTTCAAAATCATCATTAAAAAGCGTTTCAGTATTACCTACTTTTATGAGTTTAGAATATGTTTTTTTAATGCATTTTTGTTTGTTTGAAACAGTAAGTGTTACATTGTAAACGCCACTTGTATAAGTATGTGTTGGGTTTTGGGTTGTATAATCAATAATCCCATCACTATCAATATCCCATTCCCATTTGGTAATGTTTTTACAATTACTTTGAAAATTAACGGTTAATGATTGGTTGCAAGTTTCACTCACATCAACGCTTACATTAGCATTAAAATCTGGACAGGCTAAATAATTTTTAGCTGTGAGGTAAAAAGCATACATGCGCGCTAATTGTTGTTCAGTAAAATGCGTTCTGCAACCTTTCATAGCGTAAGACATGATGTTGTTGGTGTCTGGAGCATAAGCATCACCATGAGCATCGGTAGTTGTTCCTGTGTATTGACAAAAATTGTTAATATTTTTGGTGGTTAACTTAGGGTCGGCAGGCGTATCGCAAATACCATCGCCATCGGTATCGCAATTACTACCATCAACAAATTCAGTAGTCATTGTATCGTTTGGACCATGTGTGTGCATTAATGAGAAAAAATGCCCCATTTCGTGAGCTAAAGAGGAATCATTTGAAACACAACTGTTTTTCATAACAATTACGTCGTTTCTACCTTCGTTATCAGCATAACCGCAAATACTCTCGTCTGATGTGTTTTCAATATAATCGGTAAAATAAATATTTATTAAACCAGCAACATTATTGGTTTCTATTAAAGTTTTTTCATCACCTTTTTTAAAATCACAAAGTTTGTCTTCGTTTATATAATTAATACCATCACACAAAAAGAATTCCATAAAAGCATCGGCATAAATTGTATTCAAATTGGCAATAGCATTATTTAAAGTTGAAATACAAAGACCGCCAGTACCATTAGAATTTCTAATAATATGCGCTTTTACAGGAATGGAATTAATTGTTTTAAGTTTTGAAGCGTTTTTAGCAAATTTTTGTTGTAAAAAAAACTGTTCATATTTTTTAATTTGAGGTTTTATACTGTTGAAATAATTCAAAGATTTTTCGTTAGTAATTGTTCCGCATGAAGTTATTTCGTTTTGAGCTTTTACACTAAACGAAATCAATATCAAAAATAAAAAATAAGGTAATGTAGGTTTAAAAATATTCATTTGGGGAAAACATTTTAATCAAATGTATCCTTAAATCTATTTGCTTAATAATAAAAACGTTAAACCGTGAGATTTATCGACTATTCGACAATTAGCTTTTGAATTTTGCTTTTTCCGTTGTTTGTATTCAATTTTATTAGATATATACCTTTGCTAAAGTTGGTAAGGTTTATATCTAATTCTTCTATAGTGGATTCAGTAGAAATATCTTTAACCAAGCGCCCTAAAACATTATAAAGTTGCACAGATTTTAAATTGATATTTTTAATATTTGAAATGGTTACTCGCTCTTTTGCAGGATTTGGATACACTTTAATGTTTTCTATTTTATTATTTGAAAGGCTTAATGTTGAACCATTGTAAGTAAACGTAATTGTACCCATTTTATTCCCATTTATAGGGAAACCTGTAATTTTATAAACGCCAATTCTTGGGTTGCTTACAGCATTTAAAGAAGTGTAATCTGTACCATCATCAGTTCCAGAATCGTAGGCAAAAACATCTAGTGTAAAGGTGTCTTTCCAACCATTGTTAACACTGTTATTTCCAGATCGTAATGTAACGCTATTTACAGCAATAAACCAATCTGGACTTGGCGCAACCATAGATACTAAAGTTATTAAAGGGAAATTTTCATTTACTTGTACGTCATTAATTGTAAACGTTCCAATAGCATTACCAATTCCACCTGTACTAAGCCATTTATCTGCTTTATTTAAAGAAATAGCGGTGTTTACTTCGTTCATAAAATTGGTGTTGTTACCCAATTCTGCAACATCTTTAATGCCATTTGTATTAGGTGAAACAACACCTAGTTCGAAAAATTCATTTTCAGTATTATGTGTTGCACCAACTAGCGACGACCAATGTGCATTTGCAGGAATAGAAGTATGGTTGGCTTCATTCCAAATGGTTGTTAATGAAATACTGTATGAAGCAGTACTTTGTGCAAATGTTTTAGAGGAGAAAGCAAGTGAAATTATAAAAAGCAGCGTAAAGTTTTTCATAGCAAGATTTGATATTAGTTACTTTTAAGTCGACAGTTTAAAAAAAAGCTTACAAAAGAAGTTTTAATTAGCAAGAATTTTTGAATAGGCTTTAATAAAAATAATAGTATTTTTAACCTCGTTTTTAAAACTAAAAATGCTTGATCCAATAAAAATCATAGAATGCCCACGAGATGCTATGCAAGGCATCAAAGAATTTATACCTACCGAGAAAAAGGTACAGTATATACAATCTTTATTACGTGTAGGTTTTGATACAATTGATTTTGGAAGTTTTGTATCGCCAAAAGCCATTCCGCAAATGGTTGATACTGCCGAGGTATTGTCTAGGTTAGATTTAAGTAAAACCACAAGTAAACTATTAGCTATTATTGCAAATACACGAGGCGCAGAAGATGCTTGTAAACATACAGCAATTGATTATTTAGGCTATCCATTTTCAATTTCAGAGAATTTTCAAATGCGTAATACGCACAAAACTATTGCACAATCTGTTATAACACTTTCTGAAATTTTAGAAACTGCCAACAAAACGAATAAAGAAGTAGTTGTATACATTTCTATGGGCTTTGGAAACCCTTATGGCGATCCATGGAACGTTGATATAGTAGGCGAGTGGACAGAGCGTTTAAGCACTATGGGTGTTAAAATCATTTCGTTAAGTGATACTACAGGAAGCTCAAATCCAGAAAGTATTAATTATTTGTTTTCAAATTTAATACCTAAATATACCCATATCGAGTTTGGCGCACATTTACATACTACACCAACATCGTGGTTTGAAAAAGTTGATGCTGCCTATAAAGCTGGTTGTACGCGTTTTGATGGTGCTATTCAAGGTTTTGGTGGTTGCCCAATGGCAAAAGACGAATTAACAGGAAACATGCCTACAGAAAAGTTATTATCATACTTTACTTCGCAAAAAAATAACAACCTTAATGCACTTAGTTTTGAGAGTGCACATAACGAGGCATCTAAAATTTTTAGAGTTTATCATTAATTTTATATAATAGTAACAATCATTTTTTTTTACGATTATTATTTTAAATAAATCTAAATAAACTTTGGATATGTCATTTAGTGTATTATTTTTGCACAAAAATTAACTTACTATTTGTATCAAGTCTAAATAAAACAAAAAATGACAAGAATTTTATCAATCGTAGCTGTAGCTGCAATCTTATTCACTTCATGTTCAAATGATGATGATAATTCAAATCCAATTGAAACTCCAGAAACTTATGCATTTACACGTAATAACGCATCAACAGTCGATTTTAGTGGTCAAACTACTAGAATAGCTATGGCCGATGCTTTAGTAAATGCTTTAAAAGATAATACAAAAACACAAGCACAATTAGATGGTATGTTTACTCATGCGCAAGGTAATGCAGATTTTACCGATGCTAATTTAAATGCTTCTGATAAAAATGTACGTAGTAAAACAGCAGCTTCAACCGATTTTTTTGCTTCAAATACTACAGCAGCTAATGCTATTAAAGCAGATTTTGATGGTTGGATAGCTTCACAAGTTACCAATGTGTTTCCTAAATGGAATACCGTTGCAACTGCTGGTAATGCAGGACAATTACAACAAAGTGGTGGTGGTACCATTCGTTACATTAATGCTAAAGGTTTAGAGTATAACCAAGCCTTAGCTAAAGGGTTAATTGGTGCTTTAATGTTAGACCAAATTTTAAATAATTACTTAAGTCAAGCTGTTTTAGATGCAGGAACTAATAAGGCTGATAATAACAATGGCGTTTTAGAATCTGGTAAAAGTTATACATCTATGGAACATAAATGGGATGAAGCTTATGGTTATTTATATGGTAGTGAAGTAGACCCTGCTGTACCAGTTTTAGATGCCGACCAGTTTTTAAGCGAATATATAGAAAGAGTTTCGGCCGATTCTGATTTTGCAACAATTGATGATGATGTTTATAACGCCTTCAAGCTAGGTAGAGCTGCTATTGTTGCTAAAAACTACAAAGTTCGCAATGCTCAAGCTGAAATTATTAAAGAGAATTTATCAAAAATTCCAGCAGTAAGAGGTGTATTTTATTTACAAGCATCAAAAGCTAATTTAGGTGTTGATAATGCCAGAGCATTTCATGCGTTATCTGAAGCTTATGGTTTTATTTACAGTTTACAATTTACAAGAAAGCCAAATTCAACTCAACCATATGTAACAAAAACCGAAGTTGAAGGTTATTTATCACAATTAATGGCAGGTAATGGTTTTTGGGATGTAACTGCAACAACCATCGATAGTGTATCTGATGCTATTGCGGCAAAATTTGGTTTCACCACTGCTCAAGCTGCAACGGTTGAATAATACAGATAAATTCATATATTAAACGCAATAAAGCAGGTGGAATTACCAAAATAATCCCATCTGCTTTATATATTTGCAAAAATTTTGAAAATTCATAGATATGATAAAAAAAGGCATTACAATAGTTGTTTTAATGGTCATGATGTTTGCCTGCAGTAGTTCTGATGGTGATGGCGATAATAAAACAAAAGATAATTTTGATAGACAAACCATGTTAATAAATTGGGCTGATAATATCATTATTCCTGTTTTTCAAGATTTAAACACCCAATTAGATGCTTTAGTAACAGCTAAAAACACATTTGTTGCTACACCAAACCAAACCAATTTAGAGGCGTTTCGTTTGGCATGGCTTAACGCTTATAAAGTATGGCAATATGCAGAAATGTTTAATATAGGTAAAGCGGAAGCTACCAACTATGTGTACCAAATGAATGTATACCCAACAACGGTAGCCGATATTGAAGCCAACATAGCTAATGGTACTTATGATTTAACTCATGCAAATAACAATGATGCCGTTGGTTTTCCTGCTCTTGATTATTTGCTGTATGGTGTTGCTTCTGGTGATGCTGCTATTTTAAATGTTTATACTACCAATGCTAATGCAAGTGGCTATAAAACCTATGTGTCTGATTTAGTAAACCAAATGAAATCGCAAACACAAGCTGTTTTAACCGATTGGACATCGGGTTACAGAACGACCTTTGTTAATAGTACTACCAATACAGCTACCAGTGCAACTAATAAATTGGCTAACGATTTTATTTATTACTACGAAAAAGGTGTGAGAGCAAATAAAGTTGGAATTCCAGCAGGTGTTTTTTCTACAACACCATTGCCAGAAAAAGTAGAAGGATACTATAACAAAAATGTGTCTAAAATATTAATTTTAGAATCGATGAATGCGGTTCAAAATTTCTTCAATGGTAAAGCGTATAATGATGCTGGTACTACAGGAGCAAGTTTTAAAACCTATTTAGATTATTTAAATATTGCAAAAGGAGGTACAGACTTAAGCACTTTAATTAATAACCAGTTAAATTTAGCCCGAACTAAAATACAAGATTTAAATGCTAATTTTAGTAGTCAAATAAATACTGATAATACTAAAATGACTTTGGCTTATGATGAGCTTCAAAAAGCAGTGGTATTATTTAAAGTAGATATGGTACAAGCCTTCAATATTAGTGTTGATTATATTGATGCTGATGGCGATTAATAATATAAGAAAATAACACCTTAAAAGATTCTCTACACGTTGGGGAATCTTTTTCATTTTATATGGGTTTCAATTGTAAAACATACTTAAATAGCTATAAAAGTGCGGCACCTTTAGCGGTGTTTAGAATCCTTTTTGGTAGTATGATGCTGATAAGTATTGTTAGGTTTTGGGCTAATGGATGGATTGAAACCTTATATTTAAAACCTAAATTTCATTTTACGTATTATGGGTTTGAGTGGGTAAAACCCTTTGGTAATTACACTTATTTATTGTTTGTAGTTTGTGCCATCGCTGCCTGTTGTGTTGCCTTGGGGTTTAAATACAAAATGGCAATTATTACCTTCTTTTTAAGTTTTACTTATATAGAATTAATGGATAAAACCACCTATTTAAACCATTATTACTTTATAAGTTTATTGAGTTTTTTAATGATATTTTTACCAGCTAATGCCTATTTTTCGGTTGATAATATCTTCAAAAAGTCAAGTTTTAAAACCATTCCTAAATGGACGATTGATAGTGTAAAACTACTTTTAGGAATTGTTTATTTTTATGCGGGGTTAGCCAAGATTAATTCCGATTGGTTATTTAAAGCCATGCCTTTAAAAATTTGGTTACCATCAAAATACGATTTGCCCTTTTTAGGCGATATCATGCAACAAGAGTGGTTTCATTATGCCATGAGTTGGAGTGGTATGATTTACGATTTAAGTATTCCGTTTTTATTGTTGTACAGAAAAACACGCTGGGTTGCATTTGCGCTGGTTGTGTTTTTTCACGTATTTACCCGAGTATTATTTCCAATAGGCATGTTTCCGTTCATCATGATAGTGTCTACGTTAATATTTTTCGATGCTAAATTTCATCAAAAAATCATCGATTTTATAAAAAATTTCTTCAGGCTTTTATCATTCAAAGTATCTACTCGAGTTATAGCTAGCGAAAAATATAACTTTAGAAACCGTAAAATAGTCATACCAATTATAACATTGTTTTTTGTTATTCAATTGGTGTTTCCATTTCGATATTTACTATATCCGGGCGAATTATTTTGGACAGAAGAGGGTTATCGCTTTTCTTGGCGTGTGATGCTTATGGAGAAGGCAGGATATACTACCTTTACAATTAAAGACGCTAAAAAAGGTACTAAGTTTGTAGTTAGAAATTCCGATTTTTTAACCTCTTTTCAAGAAAAACAAATGAGTTTTCAACCCGATTTTATTTTAGAGTACGCCCATTTTTTAGGAGATCATTTTACCTCACAAGGGCATAAAAATGTACAGGTATTTGCCGAAAGTTACGTAGCTTTAAACGGGCGTTTAAGTCAACCATATGTAAATACCTCTGTCAATTTATATAAAGAAAAAGAATCATTCCGCCATAAAACGTGGATTTTACCATTTAACGATGAGATTAAAGGATTATAACATCATTTTAATGCTTTTTTTAAGCATTCTAGGGCATGCACAATACAAAATTTCGGGTATTGTTACGAGTGCCAAAACCAATCAACCAATCAAGCAAGTAGAGGTTTACGATAAAGTTTCGGGTTTAAAAGCCACAACCAATGCTAAAGGATATTATGAGTTTGAAACTGATAAAAAAAGTATCACTATCGTATTTTTTTCTTATGAATTTGAAGTGAAAGAGGTAGCATTATCTTTAACAACTTCAACCCAAGTAAATGCGGTTTTAAATGAAATGTCGGTAAGCTTATCGGAAGTTGAAATTACTTCAAGAAGAAAAAGAGTTTTCGAATTATCTAGGTTAAAAGATGTTGAAGGTACCGCTATATATGCAGGTAAAAAAACCGAAGTGGTTTTAGTAGACCAATCTATGGCTAATTTAGCAGCAAATAATGCGCGTCAATTGTACAGTCAAGTAGCTGGTTTAAATATTTATCAAAATGACGATGCTGGCTTACAACTAAATATTGGTGGTCGTGGATTAGATCCTAACAGAACAGCCAATTTTAATACCAGACAAAATGGGTACGATATTAGTGCCGATGTTTTAGGATATCCAGAAAGTTACTATACACCAGCATCCGAAGGTTTAAAGGAAATTCAGGTAATTCGTGGTGCTGCTTCATTACAATATGGTACCCAATTTGGAGGTCTTATCAATTTTAAAATGAAAGAGCCAAATCCAAATAAACCTATCGAGTTAATAACTAGAAACACTTTAGGAAGCAACGGGTTATATACTAACTTTACAAGTTTAGGAGGCACAAAAAATAAGTTTAGCTATTATTCTTATTTTAATTATAAAATGGGCGACGGGTTTAGGCCAAATTCTGAATTTGAATCGAAAAATGTGTTTACCCAAATCGGATATCAGTTTAATGATAAAACAAAAGTTACAACCGATGTTACATATTTGCGTTATTTGGCGCAACAAGGAGGCGGATTAACAGACCAAATGTTTTATGATGACCCTTACCAAAGTAATCGTGAGCGCAATTGGTTTCAAATAGATTGGTTTCTTTATAATATAAATTTAGCGCATCAATTTTCAGAAAACACCAATTTTACTTTCAACTTTTTTGGACTTAATGCGTCTCGCGATGCGTTAGGGTTTAGAACCAATCGTGTAGACCAAATTGACCCTGGTAACGAACGCGATTTAATAAAAGGCGAGTTTAAAAATTTTGGTTTTGAAACCAGATTGCTAAGTAAGTATGAAGTTGCCCAAAAAGATGCTACTTTTTTAATTGGTGCTAAATTGTACAAAGCTGATAATTTCCAGCAACAAGGTCCGGGAAGCGACGGTATTGATCCAGATTTTAGCTTTTATAACGATGAGTTTCCCAATTACCCAAGTCAATCTAAATTCGATTTGCCTAATTTTAACGTGGCCGTTTTTGGAGAAAATATTTTTTATGTAAACAATAAATTTTCTGTTACCCCAGGGTTTCGTTTTGAATATATTAGAACCCAAAGTGAAGGATTTTATAAAAACATAAGAACCGATGCAGCTGGTAATGTTATTTTTGAAGAAACTGTAGAAGATAATCAGGATTTTGACCGTTCTTTTGTATTGCTAGGTTTAGGCCTAAGCTATAAACCTACAACGGGTTTTGAAGTTTATGGTAACGTGTCGCAAAACTACCGTTCGGTAACATTTTCCGATATTAATATTAACAATCCTGCTTTTGCAATTAACCCAGATATTACTGATGAAAAAGGTTTTACTGCCGATTTAGGTATAAGAGGTAACTACCAAAGCATTGTGTCTTACGATTTAGGTGTTTTTGGGTTGTTTTACAATGGACGTATTGGTTTTGTTCAAAAAGTATTAAACGATAACCGAATTATTAGTGAACGTGGTAATGTAGGCGATGCCGTAATGTATGGTGTAGAATCGTTATTCGATTTCAACCTAAAAAAAATAGTAGGTTTAAGTAACTATTTTAGCTTTAATTACTTTATTAATACATCGTTTATCAGTTCAAAATATACCACTTCGCAGCAGGTTGGTGTAAAAGGAAATAAAGTAGAATTTGTACCAGATGTTAACTTAAAAACAGGAGTAAAATTTGGGTATAAAAATATGGCTTCAAGCATACAATACACGTATTTGTCTCAGCAATATACCGATGCTACCAATTCGGTATCGGCAAACTTAAGCGGTGTTATTGGTGCCATACCAAGTTATGATGTGCTAGATATTTCATTAGCTTACACCTATAAACAGTTTAAGTTAGAAACAGGCATTAACAATGTTTTAGATAACGCTTACTTTACTAGACGCGCAACAGGTTATCCAGGACCAGGTATTATTCCATCAGCGCCAAGAAATTGGTACACAACATTGCAAATAAAGTTATAGTAGGTTTTAAGTTTTTTTTAACGTTTGTCAATTAAACTTTGGCTGTGTTATGTGGTCTAAAAGCATAACCTAACTAAAAGTAACACTTTGAAAAATCTAGTATTTATAATACTTATTTGCCTATCTACATCATTATTTGCTCAAAAATTTACCTTAGAAGGTGTTGTAAAAGACCCTAATGCCGTTATTTTAGAAGGAGCAACTGTATACCTTCAAAGTATAAAGGATAGTATTCCAATAGCTTATGGTATTACTAATAAAAGTGGCGAATTTTCAATACAAGTAAATACCGAAACAGATTCAAAAGCCATTTTCAATATTGCCTATATGGGCTATAAACCATTCAGAAAAATTATAGATGTACCTAGCGGAAAACAACTAAACTTAGGCAATCTTACTTTAGAAGACTTAGTTGAGGAGTTAAATGTTGTAAGTATTATAGCTAAAGCACCTCCAATTTTAATTAAAAAAGACACTATTGAATATAATGCTGATAGTTTTAAAACCATGCCAAATGATAAGGTTGAAGATTTACTAAAAAAACTACCAGGTGTTGAAATTGATTTAGACGGTGTTATAACGGTTAATGGCGTAACGGTTGAAGCCATTAATGTAGATGGTATGCGATTTTTTGGTGAAAAAAATGGGCAAATAGCTTTAAAAAATATTCCTAGCAATGCAGTAAGCAAAGTACAGGTTACCGATTATAAAACCGATATGCAAAAGTTTACAGGTGAAGAATCGGATTCTGGAACAAAAGAAATTAACCTAAAAATAAAAAAAGGACAGAACAAAGCATATTTTGGCGATGTAAATCTAGGCTACGGTACCGATGAAAAATACCAAGCAAACGCCAATCTATTTCAACTTGTTGATGGTAAACAGTTAGGGCTTATTATGGGAACTAACAATATAAATATGTCTAGAGGTTTTAATGCCTTGCCCGATGCAGATTCTAGTAATGGTTATATTGAATCTGATTTTATAGGTGCCAATTTTTCAAAAGGCAAATGGAATGAAACTCAAATAAACGGAAATTATACCTACAGTAGCCAAAATAACGACAGAGCGCAAAAAAGTTATACAGAAAATTTTCTACCAGATTTAAATTACATAACAAATGCTACAAGTAGTGGTTTTAATGATTCTGATAAACACGAAGTAGGTTCCGATTTAAAATTTCTAGTAAAGCCAAAAAACGACAAAGCAAGAAACAATGTTCAAATAGCTAACAAAACTAATTTCAACACGTCTAGCAACGATTCGTTTTCAACCGTTACAAGAGCATCTGAATATGCCAATGGCGATGCTGTTAGTAATTATTTCTCCAGAAGTAATTCAAACAGTACGAATTACGATTTTAATAATGAATTTAGTGTTATATCCCGTACAGGAAAACGAAGAGATTATTTTTATATAGGACTTAACACCACTTTTGATAAACAAGATGGTGAAAGTTCAAGTTATTCTAAAAACGAATTATTAAACACAAATACCGAAGTTATTCAAGACCAAATTTCAAACACTAATAATTCAGGAGCTAGAATTAATTTAAGCGCAAGATGGAATAAAGAATTGTTGCCAGGTTTAATAATGATTCCAAGGTATAGTGCAACAGTAAATTCACAAAAAGACGAAAAATCTATTTATGATTATGATGAAGTTGATGATGATTATAATAGTTTTAACAATCAAATAAGTGTAGATAGTAAATACAATGTAACAACTATACGACCATCTTTAGGCTTACGTTATGATTATAAATCACTTCGTTTTGAATTGGAAAGTTCGCATACAACTACTTTTAGAGATTATCGAGATAATATTATTGAAGCACGTAATTTTAAAAATGAGTTTCAGTATTTAACCTATTCAGGAAGAATTCGTTACAGAGATGAAAAAGGGTATAAAAACATCACTTTAAATTACGACCAAAATGTTAGTTTGCCATCAATGAGTCAGTTGCAACCAGTAGCCGATGTTAGTAATATCACTAACATTAGAACAGGAAATCCATTTTTAGAACCTGCCATAAACCATGATATTAATTTTCGATATCAAAACAACATAGCCTTCAATAATATAAACGTTTCAGCAAATGCTAAAGCAGAATTTGTTCAAGATAAAATTATCAATTCAACCATTACAGATTCAGATTTAATTAAATACACCACTTATGAAAACATAAATGGCGACTATAGTTTATCTGGAAATACCGCTATTTCAAAATCATATTTCAGTAAAAACACAACTTACAACATCAATTTAAGGCTTAATGGCGATTTTAGAAACATTCGTTCTATTCAAAATGCAGTTAAGTTTACAACCGAAACTAGCACGTTAAGACCTTCAATTGCCTTTAGTTATTCGTATAATAAAAAGATAGATTTCAGCACAACATACAGTTATGCTTTAACAAAAACAAAGTACAATTCAGATATCTATAATGATAACGACTATTTTGTTCAAAATTTAAGATTAGAATCTAATATGTTTTTTCTTAAAAATGCTTTTTTAACTAACAAAGTATCATACCGTTATAACAGTCGTGTAGGTGATGATTTTGATGGTGCAGCAGTGTTTTGGAACGCTGGTTTAGGCGTACAACTATGGGATAATAAAGCAACATTAACCGCTGTTGGTTACGATATTTTAGGTAAAAATAATGGCTATAGTAGGTCGGTTAGTGAAACCTCTATTCAAGATGTTGAAAACAAGATTCTAGAACAATACTTTATGGTAACCTTCGTGTATAAATTTGGCAAGTTTGCTGGACAAAACATGAATATTGGTAACGATTCCAGACGTGGTGGCGGTATGCGTAGAAGATAAAAATTACTTAGTAGGGGTTTAATTTTAAGCTAATTATTTAATCTGTTTTTATTAGTTTAATTTTAACTATTCAACCAGAAAAAATGTGTATATTTGCACGCAATTATAACTTAATTGCACCATGATTGCACATCAAAACAAAATACTAGGAGAAGGCTTAACCTATGATGACGTTCTTTTAGTACCAGCATACTCCGAAGTTCTTCCACGCGAAGTAAATATTCAAACAAAATTCACAAGAAATATTACCATAAACGTGCCTATTATTTCGGCAGCTATGGATACCGTTACCGAAAGTAAAATGGCAATTGCCATGGCGCAAGAAGGCGGTATTGGTGTTTTACATAAAAATATGACCATTGAAGCGCAAGCTTTAAAAGTTAGAAAAGTAAAGCGTGCCGAAAGCGGAATGATTATAGATCCTGTAACCTTACCACTAACAGCAGTAGTTAAGGATGCCAAACAATATATGGCAGAATATGGCATTGGTGGTATTCCTATTGTAGATGAAGAAGGCACATTAAAAGGGATTGTAACCAACCGTGATTTGCGTTTCGAACACGATAAAAAACGTCCAATTGTTGAGGTTATGACAAGTGAAAACTTGGTTACCGCAGCTGTTGGAACATCGTTAAAAGATGCCGAAATAATACTTCAACAGCATAAAATTGAAAAACTTCTTATTGTTGATGATAATTATAAACTTTCAGGTTTAATAACCTTTAGAGATATTACAAAACTAAGTCAAAAACCAATGGCAAATAAAGACCAATACGGTCGTTTGCGTGTAGCTGCGGCAATTGGTGTTACAGGTGATGCTGTTTTACGAGCTGAGGCTTTGGTAAATGCAGGTGTTGATGCGGTGGTAATTGATACAGCACATGGTCATACAAAAGGAGTGGTTGGTGTTTTAAAAGAAATTAAAGCAAAATTTCCTAAACTAGATGTTATTGTAGGTAATATAGCTACAGGAGAAGCTGCTAAATATTTAGTAGAAGCAGGTGCAGATGCTGTAAAAGTAGGTATTGGTCCTGGTTCAATTTGTACTACGCGTGTTGTTGCTGGCGTTGGTTTTCCTCAGTTTTCTGCGGTTTTAGAAGTTGCAGCAGCTATAAAAGGAACAGGCGTTCCAGTAATTGCCGATGGTGGTATTCGTTACACAGGCGATATTCCTAAAGCCATTGCTGCTGGTGCAGATACCGTTATGTTGGGTTCGCTGTTGGCAGGAACAAAAGAATCGCCTGGTGAAACTATTATTTATGAAGGTCGAAAATTTAAGTCGTATCGTGGAATGGGTTCTGTGGAAGCTATGAAAGAAGGTAGTAAAGACCGTTATTTTCAAGATGTAGAAGACGATATTAAAAAATTAGTACCAGAAGGGATTGTAGGTCGTGTGCCTTATAAAGGTGATTTATACGAAAGCATCCACCAGTTTATAGGTGGTTTGCGTGCAGGTATGGGGTATTGTGGTGCAAAAGATATTGAAGCTTTAAAGGAAAACGGACGTTTTGTTAAAATTACTGCTAGTGGTATTAATGAAAGTCATCCACATGATGTAACCATTACTAAAGAATCACCTAATTACTCAAGGTAAAATTTCAGATTAAATAAAACATAAAAAAGGCTTTAATAGAAATATTAAAGCCTTTTTTATTTAGTCTAACGTTCAAAAGCTACGGCTTGCTTTTCAAGCTTGGAAGCTATAATGCTAATTATAAATATTTGTATGAAGTGAAATAGCATGAGCGGTAATAAAATAATGCCTACTGAAACGGTATTTTTAAATAATATTTTTGAAAAAACAGTACCATGTACTAACGATTTTTTTGTGCCACAAAATTGTGCAGTAATTCGGTCTTCTAAATTAAAACCTAAAGTATTTGCTAATTTGTTAATACTAAAAAACACTAAGATGAACAGCAACGTTACAGCTACAAAAATTAACATTAAATCGGTTAGCTTAACCGAATTAAAAACGCCTTCTTCAAACGATTGAGCAAAACTTTTATAAATAATTAATAGAATAATTGATTTATCAAACAGAGTTAAATACCTACTATTTTTTCTAACAAAATCACCTAAATAGCGTTGTAAAGCAATACCAATAATAACGGGAAGTAATATTTCAGTTATCAATTTAAGGTAAATACTTCCTAAATTAAATTCGGTAGTAGTTTGTTGTAAAAACAAACTCATCCAAAGTGGTGTAATTATAATACCAATAAGTCCAGAAATACTAGCATTAAAAATAGCTGCAGGAATATTGCCTTTTGCCATAGAAACCATTACAACTGATGACGATACAGTAGAAGGTAATGCAGCCAAAAACATAAAACCCAACCAAATAGTGTGATTGCTTTCGGTTTTTACAAAAGGGTAAATAGCAATAACAATTAAAGGAAATAAAATAAAACTAGAAGCTTGTACCAAAAGGTGTAATTTCCAGTTTTTTAAACCCGTTTTAATTTTTTCCGGACTCAACTTCAATCCGTAAAAAAAGAAAATTAACGACACACCAATACTGCCAATTAAGCTTAAAGGTATTGGACTATTTTTGCTTCCCCAAAAGGGAAATAAGTAAGCTAAAATAACGATTGCAATTATGCCAAGTACAAACCCGTCAATTTTTGGTTTCATTAAATTTTCTTTAAATTAATTTTACAAAAATCAATAGGGAAACCTTCATATTGCAATAAAATTCTACCTTCTAAAACCGAAGCTTCAAAACCTTCATTAACCAATTTACCGTTAAGTTTTTGTGTTATTTTCCCGTTAGTATGTGTAATTACTAAAGTATTCCATTTGCCAAAAGGTTTTTCAGCATCTAAAAATTTTACTGAGGATACGCTTCTTCCAGCTTCAGTTTTGAATCCATTAACAACCAGCGTTACATTTTGTAGTAACACAAAATCGCCTGTTGCACCTTCTTTTATTTGAAATTGAATGCCTTTTGGCCATAATTCATCGGGTGTTTCAAGTGGTACTAAATACATAACACCACTATTTTTTTTGTCACTTTTTCTAACGAAAGTAGTATCAATATTCCACTTGAATTTAACAGTCAATTCAAAGTTTTTAAATGATTGATTAGACATTAAGTAGCCTGCTTTATTACCATATAGCCGAATCTTATTTTTTTCAACATGAAACAGTTTTGAGGCATCAGCTTGTTTGCCAAGTTCAGCATCAAAAGCATACCAACCATCTAAATTTTTCCCGTTAAAAAGTTTTATTTTCGATTGACTAATAACAATCTCAGGAAGTATTAGTACTAAAATAAAAGCAAAGTATACAATGTGTTTCATAAATAAATTAATCTAAATAAACTTGACCTCTATGTGGTTTTAAAGCATCGCGTATTGGTTTCATATCTTGCTCATCAACTACCAAAAAAGCAATGGTGTGTACGTCGCTTAAATTTTCAAAACCTATTATCGTAATGTTTAAATTTTCTGCTTTAATGTATTCTTTTAAGTGAATTTCATGGTGATGTGCAATTTTACTAGCATCTGGTCCATAAAAATCCCATATTAACTTTAGTTTTCGCATTGTTTTTTTAACTAAAAAAATAATTTCCGAAAGGTAGAAATATATAATATAAAACAGTAATATTTTATCTTTTTAATCGTTTGTTAAAGCAACTTGCATAAAAGGTTTATATTGCTATTTTTGTGCTACCAATTAATTTTTTTTAAAATGAACTATAAGCATTTATTTATTTTATTTTTTTCAATTTCAATTTTTAACAGTTTTAGTCAAACAAACAACGAAAAAGTTCTTTTTTCAGTTGATAATGAACCTGTTTATGTTTCAGAATTTTTAAGAGTATATAACAAAAATTTAGATTTAGTTCAAGATGAATCTCAAAAAGGGGTAGATGAGTATTTGTCACTTTTCACCAATTATAAATTAAAGTTAAAGGAAGCTACTGTTCTTAAACTTCAAGATAAACCGTCTTATATACGAGAATTAGCTACTTATAAAAGTCAGTTAGCAAAAAGTTATATGACGGATGCTAAAGTAACTGATGAGTTGGTTAAAGAAGCTTATGTTAGAGTTTCAAACGAAGTAAAAGCAGCACATATTTTAGTTAAAGTTGCAGAAAATGCAAGTCCAAAAGATACCTTAGAAGCTTATAATTCAATTGTAAAATTGAGAAATAGAGCAGTAAAAGAAGGTTTTGAAACCGTTAGAAAAGAAGTTCACAATGGGCAAACCGTTTATGGTGAAGATTTAGGCTATTTTGGTGGTTTTAGAATGGTTTATAAGTTTGAAAATGCCGCTTTTAATACAAAGGTTGGCGATATTTCGCAACCATTTAGAACCCAATTTGGTTATCATATTGTAAATGTACAAGCAAAAAGAGCATCAAGAGGCGAACGTACTGTAGCGCATATTATGGTGGTTGAAAAACCAAACGATTCTTTAGCAGAAAAACCAGAAAGTAGAATTCAAGATATTTATAAAAAACTAACTCAAGGTGAAGATTTTGAAGCGTTGGCAAAACAATTTTCAGATGATGGAAATTCAGCACCAAACGGTGGTAAATTAGCACCATTTTCAAGCGGACAAATAAACTCGCCAGAATTTGAGGATACAGCATTCAATTTAGAAAACATAGGCGATGTGTCGAAACCTTTTAAAACAGCTTACGGTTGGCATATTATGAAGCTTTATGGCAAAAAACCTGTAGAGTCTTTTGAATTTATAAAACCAGAATTAGAACAAAAAGTAAAAAGAGACGAACGCTCAAAATTAATTGATAATGCACTTTATAGCAGTCTTAAATCAAAATATAAAATTTCAAAAGAACAACCAGCGCTAAATTATTTTGCTTCCATAGTAAACGATACTTATTTTAAAGGCGGTTGGGAACTTCCTAAAGATTTTAAAGGCGATAAACCATTGGTTAAAATAGGAAACAAACAATTTACTTATCAAGATTTTGGAAATTATTTAGTAGCAAATCAGCGGAACACATTAAATAAAATAGATGCTAAAATATTAGTTTCAAATAATTATGAAACCTTTTTAAACACAAATGTAGTACAATATCAAGAAGACAGTTTGGAAGGTGAAAATGAAGATTTTGCTAATATAGTTTCAGAATACAGAGATGGTTTGTTGTTATTCGATTTAATGGAAAATACTATTTGGAATTCTGCCAAAACAGATTCTTTACAAATTGAAAATTATTATAACCAACACAAAAACAAGTACACAACACCAGAACGTATTGATGCTGTTGTTGCTTCTTCAAAAAATCAAAAAACACTAAAAAAAGTAGCTAAATTGTTAAAACAAGGCATGGCTTTGGAACAAATTAAAACACTAATTAATAGTAATGATAAAATAGATGTTATCTTTACTAAAGATACTATGGAACGCAACCACCAAGCATTGCCAAAAGATTTCGAATTTAAAAAAGGAATTTCTAAAATATACAGTCATAATGGTGCTTTTGTAGTAGTTCAAGTTAAGGACGTGTTGCCAGAAACTATTCAAACCTTAGAAGAAGCTAAAGGTTTAGTAATAAGTGATTATCAAACATTTAAAGAAGAAGAATGGCTTAAAGAATTGGCTAACAAGTATAAAATAGTTATAAACCAAGAGGCTTTAAATCAGGTAAAAGCTGAAATTAAAAAACAATAAGTGCGCAATAAAATCATCATACTAGTACTTTCAATAGTTCTTACGTCTTGTAATTTTTTTAAGAAAACAGACGATAGGAAACCTATTGCTAGAGTAAATGATACATACTTGTATTATGATGATATTAAAGATTTAGTTTCAGAAGATGCTTCAAAAGAAGATAGCACACTTTTAGTTCAAAATTTTATAAACCGTTGGGCTACACAGCAATTGTTTATAGATGGAGCAAAAGTTAATTTAAGCGAAACCAAACAAGAAGAATTTGATAAATTGGTAGAACAGTATAAAACCGATTTATATACAAAAGCGTACATTGAAGCCATTGTAAAACGCGATATGAATAGCGTTGTTACCAAAGCTGAAGCCGAAACCTACTACAAAGAAAACAAAGATATTTTTAAGTTAAATGAAGAATTACTTAAACTTAGGTACATTCATTTAGATGAAAATATAAGTAATTACAAATCAATTATAGATAAGTTTAGACGCTTCAACTCAAAAGACAAAAAAGATTTAGATGCCATTTCAATTCAGTTTAAATCCTATTCTTTAAACGATACTGTTTGGGTAAAGGTAGACCAACTGATAAAAAAAATTCCAGCCATAACTGCTGAAAACAAAAATCAACTGTTAAAAAAATCTAATTTTGTACAACTCAAAGATTCATTAGGAGTATATTTGATGCAAATTAACGATGTTTTGTTGCGAAACGATACCGCGCCGTTAGAGTATGTAAGGCCAACAATAGATCAAATAGTCGTTAATAAAAGAAAGCTTGAACTTATTAGAGAACTAGAAAAAGACATTACTAAAGATGCTATTAACAATAAACAATTTGAAATCTACAAATAATTTGAAACAACTTATTTTATTATCCATTTCTTTCTTACTAGTAAATAGCATATTTGCCCAAGAAATTATTAACGATGAAGTTGTAAAACCAGAACCAAAAAAAGTTGATTCTACAAAAACACAAAAAGCTATAAAGATTGATGGTGTTGCAGCAGTAATAGGCGATTATATTGTTTTAGATTCAGATATTCCTAAAAATAGATTACAACTAGAAGCAGGTGGTTACGATTCTAAAAACATTACAGATTGCGAATTGTTTGGTAAATTACTAGAAGATAAATTATATGCACACTGGGCAATACAAGATAGTATTCAAGTATCCGATGCTGAAATACGAAGAAATGTAGACTACCAAGTAGAACAGTTTTTGGCACAATCAGGCAAATCTATGGCCGAATTATTGAAGTTTTATAATAAAGATGATGAAAAATCTTTTAGAGATGAAATGTTCGAAATTAATAAAAGCAATCAATTAGCACAAAAAATGCAAGCTAAAATTGTTGAAGAAGTTGAAATTACACCAGAAGAAGTTCGCGCATTTTTTAATAAAATACCAAAAGAAGAACGTCCAACATTTGGAACCGAACTTAAAGTAGCGCAAATAGTTGCAGAGCCTAAAGTAAGTGAAGAAGAGAAGCAAAAAGTTATAAATAGATTAAAAGAATTTAAAGCAGATGTTATAGAAAATGGCGCTAGCTTCCGTTCAAAAGTAGTGCTTTATACAGATGATAAAGCATCAATAGGAACAGGTGGGAAATATACATTAAACAGAAAACAACCTCGAATGGTTAAAGAGTTTAGGCAAGTAGCATTTTCACTTCAAGAAGGCGAAATATCCGAACCTTTTGAAACGGAATATGGATATCATATTATTTATTGTGAAAAAATTAGAGGGCAAGAATACGATGTTGCACACATACTTTTAACACCCAAAGTATCATCAGAAGCTATAAAAGAAGCTAAAGAACGTTTAGAAAAAATTAGAGAACGTATTGTAGAAGGAAAAATTTCATTTGCTGATGCCGCTAGAGAAGCCAGTGATGAAAAAGAAACTCGTGGTGATGGAGGTCAATTGATAAACCCAACAACCCAAGACTATAATTTTGAGCTTACCAGAATGGAACCTGAATTATATTCCCAAATTCAAAATTTAAAAGACAATGAAGTTAGTCTTGTTTTAAAAGAAGAAGATAGAACAGGAAAGGCTAAGTTTAAAATTTTAATGGTTACAGATAGAATTGATCAACATGAAGCTGATTATGCTAGAGATTATTTGAAAATCAAAAAATTAGCTGAAGATGAAAAAAAGATAAACGCAATTTCAAAATGGCAAGAAAAAAAGATTTTTGATACCTATATTAAAGTAAGTGGTGAATATAGAAATTGTGAATTTACTAGCAACTGGTTAAAGAAATAAACATATGTCTGATGTAGCTGCCATTGAGCAATTTGTAAAAAAATATAAAGATTTAAAAACCGAAATAGCCAAAGTTATTGTAGGGCAAGATGAGGTAGTAAATCAAATATTAATTTCTATATTTTCTGGTGGACACTCATTGCTAATAGGCGTTCCTGGTTTAGCAAAAACCTTAATGGTAAACACCATTGCACAAGCATTGGGTCTTGATTTTAAGCGTATTCAATTCACACCAGATTTAATGCCAAGTGATATACTAGGTAGTGAAATTTTAGACGAAGACCGTCATTTTAAATTTATAAAAGGCCCTATTTTTTCAAACATCATTTTAGCAGATGAGATTAATAGAACGCCGCCAAAAACGCAAGCAGCTTTATTAGAAGCTATGCAAGAGCGTTCAGTAACCGTAGCTGGTCATAACTATAAACTAGAATTGCCTTACTTTGTTTTGGCTACACAAAACCCAATTGAACAGGAAGGGACGTATCCATTACCAGAAGCACAATTAGACCGTTTTATGTTTGCTATAAACTTGGAATATCCGTCGTTTAAAGAAGAAGTGGAAGTAGTTAAAGCAACAACGTCTGATATTAGTGTAAAGATAAATGCACTTTTTTCTGCTAACGAAATTTTGGAGTTTCAACACTTAATTCGTCGTATTCCAGTAGCCGATAATGTTATTGAATATGCTGTTGCTATGGTTGGTAAAACAAGACCAAATGGCGATTCAGCAAACGATTTAGTGAAAAACTACATAGATTGGGGCGCAGGTCCAAGAGCATCTCAAAACCTAATTTTGGCAGCCAAAACACATGCTGCTATTAATGGGAAGTTTTCTCCTGATATGGAAAATGTTCAAGCGGTAGCTTTTAGTATTTTAAGACATAGAATTATTAAAAACTACAAAGCAGAGGCTGAAGGCGTAACTGAAACACAAATTATAAAGAGTTTATTTTAAAAGAACAAATCAGAAATCTCTATGGATATTGATTATAAACATAGGATTTTTGGGTTAGATGTTATTCGAGCCGTAGCCATACTTTTGGTTATATTTTCTCATTCCACAATATTATTATTTCCCGATAAGGAAACAACGTTACTTGTTATTATCCGTTTTTTTGGAACTATTGGTGTCGATTTGTTTTTTGTACTTAGTGGTTTTTTAATAGGTGGCAACATCTTAAAGCAGTTAGCCCAAGAAAAAACAGCGTTAAAAGATTTTGTCTATTTCTGGATACGGCGTTGGTTTAGAACCTTGCCTAATTATTTTTAATTCTTCTTTTAAATATTCTCTTAGTATCTGCTTTTTATGGTGAAATTATTAACGGCATTGGCTATTACTTCGTTTTTTTACAGAATTTTTATGAAGGACAACCTGATTTTTTTACAGAATCGTGGAGTTTGTCCATTGAAGAGTATGCCTATATTATTGGTCCTTTTTTATTATTCGTTTTAATTTCGTTTTCAAAAAGGATTCCAAAACATTGGTTGTATTTATTTGTGACGCTGTTAATCATTTTAAGTGTAACGCTGTTTAGGTATCATTTTCATGTTAATAACATAATAAGTTCGGGGCAAGAATGGAGCAATCAATTACGAAAAGTAGTTGTTTATAGGGTTGATAGTATTTATTACGGATTTATAGCCGCCTATGTTTTTATGTATCTTAAATCTGTTTGGGAACGCTATAAAACACCTCTTTTTTATTTGGCTTCCGTAGTTTTTACTGGTTTACATGCTATTATTTTCATCTTTAGTGTCACTCCAGAAAATGCTTCTCTGTTTTTCAATGTATTCTATTTACCAATCATATCTATAACCTTACTTTTGTTTTTTCCTTTGGCAACTTCTTCAGAAAACAGAACTTTTCTTAAAACTCAAATAACTAAAATTAGTATTCTATCGTATGCAATCTATTTAGTTAATTATTCTATAGTATTGCTAAGTATCCAATATTTTGTCGATGTTTCACAAGTAGCATTTGTCTTTAAAATTTTAATTTTGTTAGCGTATTTCGTACTAACATATCTGCTTAGTTACTTGCTATTCGTTTATTTTGAAAAGCCAATGACCAATCTAAGAGATAATAAATTCTTCATGCAACGAAAGGATTAATTAATTGTTATTAAATCATCATTAATAATCTGAAAACATTGAAAAAAATATAATTAGATTAATTTAAAATGTGACAATAATAAATTGCAGTTTTAAGCCATTGTATTACTACGTTTGTTTTTACTTCTAGAAATTAATTTTGTAATTTGCCGAACTTAAAAAATTAAAAATTAATTCAGCATGCTTCAGCGCAAGTGCTATTATCACAATTCATGAAAATCATTTTGATTTAATTGAATTTAACATTGAAAATATTTTTCCTATGAACATTTATGAAGATTACATCAAGGAGATCGAAGAAAGAAAAGATCAGGGGCTAAATCCAAAGCCAATTGATGGTGCCGAATTGTTAAGCGCAATTATTGAGCAAATTAAAGATTTAGATAACAAGTATAGAGAAGATTCTCTTAACTTTTTCATTTACAACGTAGTACCTGGAACAACCAGTGCTGCTGGAGTGAAAGCTGAATTTTTAAAAGAGATCATTCTTGGAGAATCTGTAGTTAAAGAAATTTCTCCTGCATTTGCTTTAGAATTACTATCGCACATGAAAGGAGGTCCTTCTATTGAAGTATTACTAGATATTGCTTTAGATAATGATGCTTCGAAAGCAAAAGCAGCAGCCGAAGTTTTAAAATCACAAGTTTACCTTTATGAGGCAGACATGTATCGTTTAAAAGATGCATATAAAAATGGTAGTGAGATAGCAAAAGATATTCTTGAGAGTTATGCGAAAGCGGAGTTTTTTACTAAACTTCCAGAGATTGAAGAAGAAATAGAGATTGTTACTTTTATTGCTGGTATTGGTGATATTTCTACCGATTTATTATCACCAGGTGGTGATGCGCATTCAAGATCCGATCGTGAGTTGCATGGTCAGTGTATCTTTGAACACAATAAAGAGATGCAAAAGAATCTTTTAAAATTAAAAGAACAGCATACAGACAAACGTGTAATGCTAATTGCTGAAAAAGGAACCATGGGAGTTGGTTCTTCAAGAATGTCGGGTGTAAACAATGTGGCTTTATGGACAGGTGTTCAAGCAAGTCCTTACGTTCCATTTATCAATATAGCTCCAATTATTGCAGGTACTAACGGTATTTCTCCAATTTTCTTAACTACTGTTGGTGTAACAGGAGGTATTGGAATTGACTTGCAAAACTGGGTGAAGCAAAAAGATGCTGATGGAAATACAGTAATGGATGCCGATGGAGAACCAGTATTAGAGCAAAAATATTCAGTTGAAACAGGTACAGTTTTAACAATAAACACAAAAGAGAAAAAGTTATACAAGGGTAACCAAGAGTTAATGGATATTTCGGCTTCATTAACACCACAAAAAGTGGAGTTTATCAAAGCAGGAGGTTCTTATGCTATTGTATTTGGTAAAAAACTACAAACATTTGCAGCTAAAACCTTAGGAATTGATATTCCTCAAGTGTATGCGCCATCAAAGGAGATTTCTATTGAAGGTCAAGGTCTTACGGCTGTTGAAAAAATATTCAATAAAAACGCTGTTGGTAATACACCAGGTAAAGTATTACACGCTGGTTCAGATGTTCGTGTAGAGGTAAACATTGTTGGATCGCAAGATACCACAGGTTTAATGACCGCTCAAGAGCTTGAATCTATGGCAGCTAAGGTTATTTCGCCAATTGTTGATGGTGCTTACCAATCAGGATGTCATACGGCTTCAGTTTGGGATAGTAAATCTAAAGCTAACATTCCAAAGCTAATGAAGTTTATGAATGACTTTGGTTTAATTACGGCTCGTGATCCTAAAGGCGTTTATCATTCCATGACGGATGTAATCCATAAAGTTCTTAACGATATCACCATTGATGATTGGGCAATTATTATTGGTGGCGATTCTCATACGCGTATGTCAAAAGGTGTTGCTTTTGGAGCAGATTCTGGTACCGTTGCTTTAGCGTTAGCAACAGGAGAGGCAACTATGCCAATTCCGCAATCTGTAAAAGTGACTTTTAAGGGTAATATGAAGAGTTATATGGACTTCCGTGATGTGGTTCATGCAACACAACAACAAATGTTAAAGCAGTTTGGTGGTGAAAATGTATTCCAAGGACGCGTTATTGAGGTTCATATTGGAACATTAACTGCAGATCAAGCTTTTACATTTACAGATTGGACTGCTGAAATGAAAGCAAAAGCTTCCGTTTGTATCTCAGAAGATGAAACTTTAATCGAATCTTTAGAAATTGCTAAATCTAGAATCCAAATCATGATAGTGAAGGGTATGGATAATGAAAAGCAAGTACTTCAAGGATTAATCGATAAAGCCAATAAACGAATTGCAGAAATTAGATCTGGTGAAAAACCCGCTTTAACACCTGATACAAACGCTAAGTATTTTGCAGAGGTAGTGGTAGATTTAGATGCTATCGTAGAGCCAATGATTGCAGATCCAGATGTTTATAATGAGGATGTTTCTAAGCGTTATACGCACGATACAATCAGACCACTTTCTTATTATGGAGGAAATAAAAAAGTAGATTTAGGATTTGTAGGATCTTGTATGGTTCATAAAGGTGATATGAAAATATTAGCTCAAATGCTTAAAAATATTGAGTCACAACAAGGAAAGGTTGAGTTTAAAGCACCACTTGTTGTTGCGCCTCCAACATATAATATTGTTGATGAATTGAAAGCTGAAGGCGATTGGGAAGTATTGCAAAAATACTCTGGTTTCGAATTTGATGATAATGATCCTAAAGCAGCAGCACGTACTAAGTATGAAAACATGTTGTATTTAGAGCGTCCAGGTTGTAACTTATGTATGGGTAACCAAGAAAAAGCAGAACCAGGTGATACTGTAATGGCGACATCCACACGCTTATTCCAAGGAAGAGTTGTTAAAGACTCGGGTGATAAAAAAGGAGAATCATTACTTTCTTCTACACCAGTAGTAGTGCTTTCTACAATTTTGGGTAGAACTCCAAATTTATCGGAGTATGAAGCTGCGGTAGATGGTATTAACTTAACAAAGTTTAAACCTTCAAGTAAATTGTTAGTGATGTAATTATAAATTACAACAACATAATTTAAAGCCCGAGTTTTATGCTCGGGCTTTTTATTTAGCTGTGTATGGTTTCTTTTCTATTGAGTAATGATTGGACGATTTACATACTATCATTGTTAAAAATTATTAAAACTAGAAATCAATTTTTTAAGACGTCCTATATTTCGTATCTTGTGTTGATTAAATTAGAAAAAAATAGAATTTATGGCATTTGACATTGATATGATAAAAGGGGTTTACGCTAGAATGAAAGAACGCGTAGACATTGCTAGAGAAGTGGTTGGAAAACCATTAACCCTTTCTGAAAAAATATTATACAATCACCTTTGGGATGGAAATGCAACAACAGCTTTTGAAAGAGGGAAAGATTATGTAGATTTTGCTCCTGATAGAATTGCATGTCAAGACGCAACAGCGCAAATGGCCTTATTACAGTTTATGCAAGCTGGAAAAAGCAAAGTTGCTGTTCCTACTACAGTACATTGCGATCACTTAATACAAGCAAAAGATGGTGCAGCAGTCGATTTAAAACATGCTAACAGTGTAAGTAGTGAGGTGTTTAATTTCTTAGAGTCGGTTTCAAATAAATATGGAATTGGTTTCTGGAAACCAGGTGCTGGTATTATCCACCAAGTAGTTTTGGAAAATTATGCATTCCCAGGTGGTATGATGATTGGTACCGATTCGCATACTGTAAATGCAGGCGGTTTAGGTATGGTTGCTATTGGTGTTGGTGGAGCAGATGCGGTTGATGTAATGGCAGGTATGGCTTGGGAATTGAAGTTTCCAAAATTAATAGGGGTGAAGTTAACTGGTAAATTATCGGGTTGGACAGCACCAAAAGATGTTATTTTAAAAGTAGCCGAAATTTTAACCGTTAAAGGTGGTACCGGAGCCATTGTAGAGTATTTTGGACCTGGAGCAACAGCCATGTCCTGTACCGGTAAAGGAACTATTTGTAATATGGGTGCAGAAATAGGTGCTACAACATCTACTTTTGGTTATGATGAATCGATGGAGCGCTATTTACGTTCTACTGATAGAGCAGATGTTGCCGATGCAGCCAATAAAGTTAAAGAATATTTAACTGCCGATCCCGAAGTTTATGCTTCACCAGAGAAATATTTCGATCAGGTTATTGAAATCAACTTATCAGAACTAGGGCCTTTATTAAACGGTCCGTTTACTCCAGATTTATCAACGAATGTTGGTAAAGAAATGAAGGAGAAAGCAACTGCTAACGATTGGCCAATTGCCGTAGAATGGGGATTGATTGGATCTTGTACCAATTCATCGTATGAAGATTTATCGCGTGCCGCATCTATTGCACAACAAGCTTTAGATAAGGGCATTAAAATGAAATCTGAACTGGGTATTAATCCAGGTTCTGAACAAGTAAGATATACTGCTGAAAGAGATGGTATTCTTCAAGTATTTGAAAAATTACACGCAAAAATTTTCACCAATGCCTGTGGTCCTTGTATTGGGCAATGGGCTAGATATAGTGATCCAAAAAATGCTCCAAAAAACAGCATCGTGCATTCATTCAATAGAAACTTTGCGAAGCGTGCTGATGGAAACCCAAATACACACGCTTTTGTGGCTTCACCAGAAATAACAGCGGCTATTGCCATTGCAGGGCGTTTGGATTTTAACCCTATGACGGATAAACTTATCAGTGAAAATGGTGAAGAAGTCATGTTCGAAGAGCCAACAGGATGGGAATTACCTCCAAAAGGTTTTGAAGTTAAAGATAATGGCTATTTGGCTCCCGAAGAAGATGGTAGTCATGTTCAAGTAAATGTGTCTCCAACTTCAGAGCGTTTACAATTATTAGAGCCTTTCGAACCTATAGGAAACACTATAAAAGACGCTAAATTATTAATAAAAGCATTCGGTAAATGTACAACCGACCATATTAGTATGGCTGGACCTTGGTTGCGTTTCCGTGGGCATTTAGATAATATTTCAAACAACTGTTTAATTGGTGCTGTAAATGCTTATAACCAAAAAACAAATTTTGTTAAAAATCAATTAACGGGTGAATATGGTGGCGTGCCAGATGTACAACGTCAATACAAAGCTAAAGGCATTAAAACCATTGTTGTTGGCGATCATAATTATGGTGAAGGTTCTTCACGTGAACATGCAGCTATGGAACCTCGCTTTTTAGGTGTTGCAGCTGTTATTGTAAAATCTTTTGCCCGTATTCATGAAACAAACCTTAAAAAGCAAGGTATGTTAGGGTTAACGTTTGCTAATGAAGCCGATTACGATTTAATTCAAGAAGATGATACATTCAACTTTTTGGATTTAAATGAATTCGCTCCAGGAAAGCAATTAACCCTTGAAGCGGTTCATGCAGATGGTAGTAAAGACCTAATCAAATTAAACCACACATACAATCAACCTCAAATAGATTGGTATAATGCGGGTTCTGCGTTAAACTTGATTAAAAGACAAAATGCTTCTTAAATTTAGCTAGTTAAGAATTGAACATAAAAAAACCATCAAAATACTTTTTTGATGGTTTTTTATTTTAGAAAAAACAGAAAGTTTACTTTATAAAATTAAAGACAAACTTAAAATTAATTGCTCGGGTCTGGTATCTAATCTACTAGTTCCAATACCATTATTATTTATAAAAGTAGCTTCATTATCACTAAAACCACGTTCATATCTTAAATCAATACCAACTTTATTAAAGTTAAGTCCAATCCCAAAATTCAGTCCTACTGAAAATTCATCTTCAACATCATTAATAGAAATACCATCAAATTCAGTATCTAAAATATATTGAATTGAAGGACCACCAAATACGCTAATAGGACCTAAAACTTTTAAGCCAACAAGTAAAGGCGCATCTAATTTCTGCATTTTAAAGCTATCATCGTTATAATCACTTTTAGTACTGGTATAAACTAGCTCGGGTTTAAAATAAATACGATTGCCAATTTTTCCAAAAACACCAATATGGTAACCAACGTTTCTGTCGGGGTGTTGGGCATTATTACCAATAGATTCAAAATAATCGCCATTACCATTGTAATTTAAGCCTCCTTTTAAACCAAAACCTGTAGCCGATTGCGCTAAAGTTGTTGCAGGTATTGCCGTTATAAGCAATAAAATTAATAGATACTTGTTTTTAAAATTTTTCATAATGTTCATTTTTTAGATTTGTGTTACAGTATCAAAAACGTTGCCAAACCCAAATTATTTTCTTTTCATAACAATCAATATCATTTTTCAGTTATTTATCTTTGCGGACTTGAAATGCTATTTGTACAGTAAAACATTTTTAAAAGTTTTATCTTTTATGAAAGCAATAAGAACAGCAGATGAAATTTGAATTAAACGCAAAAGACACACAAAGCAACGCCCGAGCAGGTAAAATAACAACAGATCACGGGGTTATTGAAACCCCTATTTTTATGCCCGTAGGAACGGTAGCAACTGTGAAAGGTGTGCATCAACGTGAATTAAAAGACGAAATAAACCCTGATATTATTTTAGGTAACACGTACCATTTGTATTTGCGCCCGCAAACCAATATTATTGAAAAAGCAGGTGGACTTCATAAGTTTATGAATTGGGATAGAAATATACTAACCGATTCTGGTGGTTACCAAGTGTACTCACTTTCTGCAAATAGAAAAATTAAAGAAGAGGGTGTAAAGTTTAAATCGCATATTGATGGTAGTTACCATACGTTTACACCAGAAAATGTTATGGAAATTCAGCGTTCTATTGGCGCCGATATTATAATGGCATTTGATGAATGTACACCTTACCCATGCGATTATAATTATGCAAAACGCTCTATGCACATGACGCATCGTTGGTTAGATAGATGCATTAATCACTTAGCAAAAACACCCTTAAAATACGATTACAATCAAGCATTTTTTCCTATAGTTCAAGGAAGTACTTATAAAGATTTACGCAAGCAATCTGCAGAATACATAGCAAATGCTGGAGCTGTAGGTAATGCCATTGGTGGACTTTCAGTAGGTGAACCAGCAGAAGAAATGTATGCAATGACCGAGGTTGTTACCGAAATTTTACCTGAAGATAAGCCCCGTTATTTAATGGGTGTTGGAACACCTATCAATATTTTAGAAAATATAGCGTTAGGTATTGATATGTTTGATTGCGTAATGCCTACTAGAAATGCTAGAAACGGAATGCTTTTTACTGCCAACGGTACTATAAATATTAAAAACAAAAAGTGGGAAGCCGATTTTTCGCCTATTGATGCGATGGGAATAACCTTTGTTGATACCGAATATAGTAAAGCCTATTTAAGACATTTGTTTACAGTTAATGAGTTGTTAGGAAAGCAAATAGCAACCATTCATAATTTAGGTTTTTACTTATGGTTGGTTCGTGAAGCTAGAAAGCATATATTAGCAGGCGATTTTAGGCAGTGGAAAGAGATGATGGTTAAACAAATGGATAATAGATTATAAGTTAAAAGTTAAAAGTTAAAAGTTAAAAGTTAATTTCACTAACAACCGAAATACCAAATTGAAAATACTAGACTGGTACATACTAAAACGTTATTTGTTTACATTTTTTATGATGTTACTACTTTTTGTGCCTATTGGTATTACGGTACATCTTGCAGAAAAAATAGGAAGAATTTTAGAAAATGAAGTACCATTAGGAGAAGTACTCATCTATTTTTATGATTTCACCATTTACTTTGCACACTTATTATTTCCGTTGTTTTTATTCTTATCTGTTATTTGGTTTACTTCAAAATTGGCTAATAACACCGAGGTTATTGCATTTTTAAGTTCTGGTGTATCTTTTTCTAGATTTTTACGTCCATATATGATAGGTGCTTCAATAGTAGCAATACTATCAATAATTTTAGGCTTGTTTTTAGCACCTAAAGCCAGCGAAGGATTTAATGATTTTGGATACAAGTACTTAACAAAAGGTAAAACAGCTTTTGAAGAAACCGATCAAAATGTGTTTAGGCAAATTAATGATAACGATATTATTTATGTAAGCAGTTTTGATGTAGCTAATAAAAACGGAAGTAATTTTACTTTAGAACATTTTGAAAAAAATAAACTTAAGTATAAAATAACGTCAAGCAATATAAAATATGTTGAAGAAGATACTACCTACAGATTAGTTAATTACGTAAAACGCAAAGTAGGAGTAAATGAAGATGAACTAGAAATTGAACCAACCAAAGACACACTTTTTGCTTTTGATGTAGATGATTTAATACCAGTTATTTACGCCGCTGAAACAAAAATGTATGGCGATTTAAAACGATTTATAGCTAAAGAAGAAGCCAGAGGTTCTTCAAATGTTGGGCGTTTTAAATTAGTGCTTTATAGAAAATGGAGTTTACCAGTTTCCGTTTTTATTCTTACTATTATAGCAGTGGCTGTATCATCCATAAAGCGTCGTGGTGGTATGGGGGTAAATTTGGCAGTTGGTATTTGTATAGCTATGGTTTTTGTTTTTTTCGATAAAATTTTCGGTGTAATGGCCGAACAATCCGATTTTTCTCCCTTAGTAGCTGTTTGGTTTCCAAACGTTATTTTTGGAATTTTAGCCATTTATCTTCTACAAAATGCTAAGCGTTAAAATAAAAAATCATGTTCACCTTCATTTCTTAGTTTTTATAGCTGGTTTCACCGCTATTTTAGGCGAAATAATAACTATTACGGCTATTCCATTAGTTTGGTTTCGTATGCTAATGGCTTCTATTTTAGTGCTTATTTATATTAAAATAGCTAAAATTGATATAAAAATTAGTCCAAAGGAACTAGTTAGGTTATCTATAGGTGGCATCATTATAGCGCTACATTGGATTACTTTTTTTGGTGCTATAGATGTTTCAAACGTATCAATAACACTTTCTGTTTTTTCTTGTGGAGCTTTTTTTGCTTCTTTAATAGAACCTATAATTTATAAACGCCGTATTATTTGGTATGAAATTTTGTTTGGAGTTATTGTTATAATTGGTGTTTTTATTATTACAAAAAGCGAAATAAAATATATTACTGGTATTATATTAGGCATCGCATCAGCATTTTTTTCTTCACTTTTTGCTGTGCTAAATGGTAATTTTTTAAAAAAACATTCAGCAACAGTTATTTCTTTTTATGAATTTTTAAGTGGTGTTTTCTTCATTTCAATTTATATTTTAGTTTTTGGCGGTGGTTTTTCAACAGCGTTTTTTAGTTTAAGCACGCCAGATTTTAGTTATTTATTCATTTTAGCATCTATTTGTACAGCCTACGCTTTTATTGCAGCAGTACATGTTATGAAAGTCATTAGTCCGTACACAGTAGTTTTAAGTTATAATATGGAACCTATTTATGGTATTATTTTAGCTGTTTTACTATTTCCTGAGAAAGAATCAATGAGTACATCTTTTTATTATGGTGCTATAATCATAATCACCACGGTATTGTTAAATGCAATCCTTAAAAATATACGATTGTTAAAACGAAGGTTTACCTAATGTTATATTAAAAACAAAGTTTTTACAATTTATTTAAGAATGCTTATTTTTGTATTCAATTAAACGGAACCAACATTTTTAGATTTTTCTTAATTTAAAATGAAAAAATATGTAGGTTTGTACACTAACTTAAGATTAATAGCCAAAACAAAATTCTCATGGAATACTTAGAATTTGAACTCCCAATAAAAGAATTAGAAGACCAATTGCAGAAATGTAAAGTAATTGGTGAAGAAAGTGAAGTAGATGTAACTGAAACGTGTACTAATATTGAGAAAAAATTAGCAGATACTCAAAAAGAAATATATAAAAACTTAACACCATGGCAGCGTGTACAAATGTCTCGCCATCCTGATAGACCTTATGTGTTAGATTATATTCGTGCTATTTGTGGCGAATCGTTTTTAGAATTGCATGGCGACCGAAGCTTTAAAGATGATAAAGCAATGATTGGTGGTTTAGGTAAAATTGGCGACCAAAGTTTTATGTTTATAGGCCAACAAAAAGGATACAATACTAAAACACGCCAATATAGAAATTTTGGTATGGCAAACCCAGAAGGGTATAGAAAGGCATTGCGCTTAATGAAATCTGCCGAAAAATTTGGTATTCCAGTTGTAACACTTATTGATACTCCTGGTGCTTATCCTGGTTTAGAAGCCGAAGAGCGCGGACAAGGTGAAGCTATAGCAAGAAATATTTTAGAAATGACCAGATTAAAAGTGCCAATTATTACTATTATTGTAGGTGAAGGTGCTTCTGGTGGCGCATTAGGTATTGGAGTAGGCGATGTAGTTTTAATGCTTGAAAACACTTGGTATTCTGTAATTTCACCAGAATCGTGTTCATCTATTTTATGGCGTAGTTGGGAATTTAAAGAACAAGCTGCTGAAGCTTTAAAATTAACAGCTATTGATATGAAAAAACAAAAGCTTGTTGATGAAATTATAAAAGAACCACTTGGTGGTGCTCATAGAGATAGAGAAAAAACATTTTTAGCTGTTAGTAATGCTATTGAAAAATCATTCAACGAACTAAAAAACTTATCACCAAAAGATTTAGTTGCAAAACGTATGGATAAATACTCTAATATGGGTGTATTTAAAGGCTAACACTTTAATAACATACAACATACTAAAAACTGAAACCTAAAGTTTCAGTTTTTTTTGCGTTATTCACAATATTTGTAAGTTATTAACAGTTAAAATGTTAACGACTAGTTAACAATCACACCTTAATTTTTAATTAAAAACAATTACTTTTTAGTTACTTTCGCAGTTATGAAGCAACCCGACCAAATTAAAGGATATAAAGTAGATAAAAGCACCTTAATCAGTCTTGAAAAAGGAAAAATACCACCTCAAGCCCTTGATTTAGAAGAGGTTGTGTTGGGTGCTATGATGATTGATAAAAAAGGAGTTGATGAAGTTATTGATATTTTAAGTCCTGATGCTTTTTATAAAGAAGCACATCAACACATATTCCAAGCTATATTTCAGTTGTTTGAAAATAGTGAACCAATTGACTTATTAACGGTTTCTTCCCAATTAAAAAAGAATGCTAAATTAGAATTTGCTGGAGGTAGTTTTTATCTAATTTCATTAACGCAAAAAGTATCATCATCAGCGCATATCGAGTTTCATGCACGTATTATTTTGCAGAAGTTTATTCAACGTAGTTTAATAAAAATTTCAAGTGAAATAATTGAAGATTCTTATGATGAAACAAAGGATGTTTTTGATTTATTAGACGCTGCTGAATCAAAACTATACGAAGTTACCCAAGGGAATATTAAAAAATCGAGTGAAACTGCTCAAGATTTAGTAATTCAAGCAAAAAAGAAAATTGAAGAAATTTCTAATAAAGAAGGTTTAAGTGGTATTCCTACTGGTTTTACTAAATTAGATAAATTAACATCAGGTTGGCAACCATCCGATTTAATTATCATAGCAGCACGTCCTGGTATGGGTAAAACGGCATTAACCTTGTCTATGGCAAGAAATATTGCGGTTGACCAAAATATACCAGTAGCTTTTTTCTCTTTGGAGATGGCTTCCGTACAGCTAATTACCCGTTTAATTTCAAGTGAAACAGGTTTGTCTTCAGAAAAATTAAGAACAGGGAAACTTGAAAAACACGAGTGGGAACAACTTAATGTAAAAGTTAAAGGTTTAGAAAAAGCGCCACTTTTTATTGATGATACACCATCGCTTTCTATTTTCGATTTACGTGCAAAAGCGCGCCGACTTTCATCACAACATGGTATTAAACTTATCATGATTGATTATTTACAATTAATGACGGGTGGTAGTAACCATGGAGGTAACCGTGAACAGGAAATTTCTATGATTTCTAGAAACCTTAAAGCCTTAGCAAAAGAGTTAAATGTTCCTGTTATAGCACTTTCACAATTATCACGTGCTGTTGAAACGCGTGGTGGTAGTAAACGCCCATTGCTTTCAGATTTACGTGAATCTGGTGCTATTGAACAAGATGCGGATATTGTGAGCTTTATTTACAGACCAGAATACTATAAAATTGACGAATGGGATGATGAAGAGCGTTCACCAACTGAAGGTCAAGGCGAGTTTATTGTAGCAAAACACCGTAATGGTGGTTTAGAAAACATTCGATTGAAATTTATTGGGCATTTAGGTAAGTTTGATAATTTAGATGATTTTGATTCACCTTTTGAGTTTCATTCTAAAATGAATGCAGCAGCCAATGATGATACGTTTAAAACAGATGCCTTTAAAGCAAGTCCAGACCAAGCATTTGGTAGTTCGTTTAATGACGACGATGATAATGATGTACCGTTTTAAATCTAATCTTCTGTTAAACCAATTCGGAAAGGAGAAAAAATTAAGTATCTTTCTTGTCTAATTTGAAATACGCATTTTCATTGAATACGAGAAAACTCATTATTATTTTTTCATTTTTCATTATTAATTATAGTGCTTTCGCATCCTACATTCTTATTCCTATGGATGCTGATAGCCAAAAAAACCACTTAAAAGCTTACGGTTTAACCTATTGGACGCTTAGCAAAGAGCTTAAAGTAAAATGGTTATTAAACTATCGTGGTGGTTCTTTTCTATTACCAGATACCCAAGAAATTCAACGAGAATGCCAAATAAGAGGTATTTCATTTGAAGTACTTTCAGATGCTAAAACTGAAAGTATTTTGGAAGATATAAGTAGCCCTAGCCAAAATATGGAAGCTGTTATTTTAGAAAAAGCACCTAAAATAGCAGTATATACCCCAAAAGGTAAGTTGCCTTGGGATGATGCCGTAACAATGGTTTTGCAATACGCAGAAATTCCTTATGAAACCGTTTATGATGAAGAAGTTTTAAATGATGGACTTTTAGCATTCGACTGGTTACACTTACACCATGAAGATTTTACAGGACAATATGGTAAATTTTATGGCGCTTACCGAGCAGCATCTTGGTATATTGAAGAAAAAAAAGAAGCTGAAGCTTTAGCTATTAAACTTGGTTATAATAAAGTTTCAGATGAAAAGTTAGCAGTTGCTTTAAAAATTAGAGATTATGTTATAGGAGGTGGTTTTATGTTTGCTATGTGTAGCGCAACTGATAGTTTTGATATTGCTTTATCAGCCGAAGGTATAGATATTTGCGAACCCATGTTTGATGGCGATGGTAGCGATTCTGGTTATCAAAATAAAATTGATTATAATAAAACCTTTGCGTTTACCAATTATATATTAGAACGAAACCCCATGATTTATGAGTTTTCTTCAATTGATATGACTCAAAAACGTATGGTTTCTAAAACTTCCGATTATTTTTCTTTAATGGATTTTTCAGCAAAATGGGATCCAATACCAACTATGTTATGCCAAAACCACACAGCTTTAGTAAAAGGGTTTATGGGACAAACAACATCGTTTACTAGAGACGAAATTAAATCAAGTGTGTTAGTTTTGGGTGAAACCAAATCTAATGGAGAAGCTAAATACATTCATGGTATTAAAGGAAAAGGGTTTTTTACATTTTATGGCGGTCACGATCCTGAAGATTATCAACATAGAGTAGGAGATTCAAAAACCGAACTCGATTTACATCCTACTTCTCCAGGATATCGATTAATTTTGAATAATATTTTATTCCCAGCAGCAAGAAAGAAGAAGCAAAAAACATAAAATAGTAATAAGTGACGGTAACAAAAAGAATTAATAACTGGTTTAATTTAGTTAAACAAAGTTTTTTTACATATAAAGACGGTTTTTTTCAAATATCATATCTTTCTAATTCTCCTCAAATAATTATTGAGAGTTGTTCAAAAATGCCATTTGTAACACACAATATAAGTACTCAAACATTTCATTCAAACACACCATTTTTCGAAACTACCATAAGATATGCAGAGTTAGAAGAAGGTTTGTGGATTATGTACAACAATTTTTACTACAAAAATAATATTGTTTATAAGCCATTTTATGATAAGCATTCGCCTGCAACCTTTTACTATTTAACGTTTAATAAAATAGAAAACGAGTACCAAACAAACTTTTATGAATTTCAAGAATATAAAATTCAAAATTATTCCATCACACTTGTAAAACCACAAAAGGAATTTTTGTTTTCGCATTTTAAAGGTTCTAAAGAAAACATTGTTCTTTTTTTAGTAGAAGAGGCTTGGGTTAAAAAAAATATCATTAATTCTGGGTTGGTTAATAATGAAGTAAAGGAACTATTTTTAAATGATAACATAGAATACCTTAATTATCATTTTAAACAAGAAGAATTTGTAAGTAATTTAAACGAGTTTATTGCTGTTTTTGAATCTGTTGATATTCTGGATTTATTTGAATTAAAACGGTTATCCTATCAGTTTTTTAAACTTTTTTTCAATTTAGTTTCAGATAAAGACAAAGAAAAAGACAGCACAGAGTTTTATAAACTTAACAAAGAAGATATTTTAAAGGTTGAAAAAGTAGAACAGTTTTTACTAAGTAATTTGTATTTAAAGTTTTGTGGTATCGATTATTTATCAAAAAAATTCAATATCTCTCCAACTAAGTTAAAACATGATTTTAAATTAGTTTTTAATTCATCAATCTTTAAATATTATCAACAAAAACAGATGAAATTAGCTTTTAAGCTATTACAAGAAAATAATTTAACAATTAAAGAGTTGTCTCAACGGTTTGATTATGAGAATGTAAGTAAGTTTTCATCGGCTTTTAAAAAGTATAATAACCAGTTACCATCCAAAATAAAAAAGAAAGAATAGTATTATTTTAAAAGTAAATTTTAGTCTTTATATCGATTTATTTTGCTTATAATCGATAAAATATGTCTTTTAAGGATGTTTTATGTCTTATCGGGATATATTATAAAGTTTTTATATACATAGTTTTGTTTCTGTAATTTTTAAACCCAAATCATGAAACAAAAACTTTACTTTTTATTATTAGTTTTCTCAATTTGTTTCTTATCCAATGCACAGGTATTAGACCAGTCTAATTGGGTAACATCAACAGGAACAAATTTAGCAATCGAGCAATCAAGTAATCAAGGAATTCTTGGTCAAAGTTATACCGCCGATGTAGCTGGTACTTTAAATCAAATTAAATTAGATTTAAATATCTTATCAGCAGGTACAACGCTCGACTTTTCAATTTATGAAGGTAGTGGTAATTCAGGTACTTTATTAGGTACATTGCCATTAACATTTGTAAGTTCTTCTTTTGGAGAATATACTGTTGATGTATCGTCGCTAAATATTACAATTACACAAGGTTCAATGTACACTATTGTTTTAAGTAATGCTTCTAGCTTACTTTCTTGGGTATATACTTCTAGTAATTCTTATGCAAATGGAGAAGCTTATTTAAGTTCTAATGGGGGTTCGTTTTCTACAGCTGCGTTAGAAAATGTAGATTTTAGATTTAAAACCTATGTAACTCCAACTGTAACACCTGTTGCTGCATCGAATCTTAGTTTTGATGGTATAGATGATTATGTTGTTTTACCGAATCAAAATGATTTTAACTTTAGTAGCAATGCTTTTACATTAGAATTCTGGTTTAAATTAGCAGACTATACTAATATATCAACTAATCAAACTTTTTTATCAAAAGGAAACGCATGGAATGTTAGTATAGTTCCTTCGGGGAAAATTATATTTCAAGTTAGTTGGGCAGGTGTTGTTTCAACAAGTACAATAGAAGATAATGATTGGCATCATTGTGCTGTTGTTTTCAATAATTCAGATTTTAAATTATTTTTAGATGGAGTTTTAGAGAAAAATCCGTATTATGGAGGTCTTTCCTTACCAAGTAACTTTATAAGTGTAGCATTAGGAGAAAATCTTGAAGATACCAATAGATTATTTAATGGAAGTTTAGATGATGTTCGTATTTGGAATATTGCTCGCACTAATTCTCAAATTCAAGGTGCCTTTAGTTGTGAATTGAATGGAAATGAAACAGGATTAATGGCTTATTATAAATTTAATACTGGAAATGATGGTTTAAATAATAATGATATTCTTGCATTAAATGATAATTCTACTAATAATTATAACGGAACTTTTACAAATTTCGCATTAAATGGATTAACATCTAATTTCCGTTCTAATTCAATACTTACTAGTGGCGTTACAATTCCAGCTGCTCCAGTAGCTCAAGCTCAAATAGAGTGTTTATTAACAGGAGCAGATTTAACACCTGTACCAAGTGAAACTGTTAAATGGTATTACAGTCCTTTTTCTAGTGCAACATTAGACGAAAATACAACTTTATATAATGGTACATTATACTATGCAGTAGTTAATGCTAATGGTTGCGAAAGTGAAAAAACCGAAGTACAAATTGATATATTTGATGCACCTCAAGTAACTTCACCTATTGCTTATCAAATTAATGCATCAGCTTCACCACTTACAGCAATTTCTGATGGTACAGGACTGTTGTGGTATACATCTATGACTGGAGGCGTTGGAAGTACAACAGCTCCAACACCAAGCACAAGTGCATTAGGATCTACCGTTTATTGGGTTGCTAGTACAAACAATAATGGTTGTGAAAGTATAAATAGAGCTTCAATTGAAGTTTTTGTAACACCACCACCTCCTGCTAATGATGATTGTTCAGGAGGAGTTGCTTTAACGGTTGGTACTACTCAAACCTCTAACGCAGTAACTGTTAATTTAGGCGGAGCAACAAATTCTTCTACAGCACCAGAACCAGATTGTGGAGGTTATGAAGGTGGTGATGTATGGTACACAACAATAGTTCCAGCTTCTGGAAATTTAGTTGTAAAAACGTTTGGAACAAATCCTAATGATGATTGGAACACTGTTCTTGAAGTTTATAATGGTGATTGTAATAATTTACAATATATTGATTGTAATAACGACGATAGTAACTCAGATTTTTCTAAATTACAACTCTCTGGTTTAACTCCAAGTGAAACTATTTACATAAGAGTGTTTGAAAATTACACATCCTATTCAAATGCAACTTTTCAAATTTCTGCTTACGAATTGTTACCACCAGCTAATGATGAATGCTTAGGAGGAACTATGTTAACAGTAGGCACTAATAGAGCTTCAAATGCTGTAACAGTAAATCTAGGTGGTGCAACCGATTCTTCTTCAGCACCATCTCCAAATTGTAGCGGTTATAATGGAGGAGATACTTGGTATACAGCCGTAGTACCAGCTTCAGGAAATTTAACTGTTGAAACTTTTGGTTTTAACACTGAAGATTATTTGGATTCTGTTATAGAATTGTATATTGGTGATTGTAATAATTTAACGTATTTAGATTGCGCAGATGGTGGAGGAGATAATGGTTTTTCTAAATTAGAACTTTCAGATCTTACACCAGGTGAAACTATTTCTATACGTGTTTGGGAATATAGCCAAAATTTTGGCGGCGGAGAAGGAGAAGGTGGTTTTCCTGTAGTAGTTAAATCAGGTAATACTACCAAAAAAACAACAAGTAATCAAGCATACAATGAATCATTTTCTGAGGCAATTTTCCAAATTTCTGTTTATGAATTGATACCACCAGCTAATGATGAATGTACTGGAGGAATTGCTTTAACCGTAGGTACTACACGTACATCAAATGCCGAAACTGTTAATTTAGAAGGAGCAACATACTCTTATTCTGCTCCAACACCAGATTGTGATGGAAGTGATGTGGCAGATGTTTGGTACACCACTGTTATACCAGCTTCAGGATATTTAACTGTTGAAACCTTTGGATTAAATACCAATGACGATTGGGATACTGTTATTGAAGTTTATACAGGTGATTGTAATAATTTAACCTACGTAGATTGTGCAGATTATGGAGGTGATAATGGTTTTTCTAAATTAGAACTTTCTGGTCTTACACCAAATGAAGTACTATATATACGTGCATGGGAATATGGTGAAGTTCCATCAAACGCCATGTTTAAAATTGCGGTTTACGATGCAACCAATAGCCCTCATGCTATTAGAATAAATGATTATGAAGAAACATTAACAATAGATCATAATGCTTTATTTGATTTAACTAATGAAATAACTGTGGAAAGTTATGTAAAGCTAATCGATTATGAGTCTTATGCTCCAATAGTATTCAAAGCGGAAGATGAATCATTTGATAATGGCTGGTTATTAGAACTTGAAGATGAAAAGGTAGTATTTTATCCTCATGGATATAGTAATTTAGGTGTTACATCGGCAACTAATTTAGAGTTGCACACAACCTACCATATTGCAGCTACTTATGATGGTACAACTGCTAAAATTTATATAAATGGCGTTTTAGATGCTTCTGAAACACTTACATTAGGTAACATAACTAATAATACGTATCCAGTTGTTATAGGAAGTGATGCCGTAAGTTATTATGCTGCAGCAGAAATAGATTTAGTGAAAATATGGAATATAGTAAGAACAGAATCTGAAATTCAATCTACCATGAACACTTGTATTCCTTCAGGTACAAGCGGTTTAATTGCTCAGTACGATTTTGAAGAAGCTCCATTAAGCACTACGTTTATAGATAATTCCGGAAATAATTTAAATGGTACGTATTCTAATATGGAGTATTTCGATTGGACATTTGGAACTACTTGCGGTACTTTATCAGTTAGTAAAACACGAATTGAAAATGATATAAAATTATATCCTAATCCAGTTAATGATAACTTATATATAGAAGTAAAAGCATTAACTAATGTTTCAGTACAGGTTTTAGATATTAACGGAAGACAGATTACTGAAAAGAAATTAGTAGGTAGTAAAAATATGTTAGATACATCTAAACTTCAGTCAGGAATATATTTAATAAATATAAAATCTGATCAAGGTAGAATTACTAAAAAATTAGTAAAAAACTAAAGATTTAATCTGATTAAAATTGAGCAGCCATATTAGAAATAATGTGGCTGTTTTATTTTATAAAAATTCCATAATGTAATTAGGTTTCAACTTCAAAGTTTTAATGTAAATTAGTATATCAAATCAAGATGAAAAGTTTTAAATATATCTATGAAGTTTTTTCAAAACCAAATACAATTAGCATCAAAACCCAGAGGATTTCATTTAATTACAAATGAAGTTGTACAGGCAATACCAGAGATTAATCAAATTAAAATAGGGCAATTACAAGTGTTTATAAAACATACATCGGCAAGTTTAACCATTAATGAAAATGCCGATTATACGGTAAGAAAGGATTTTGAGAGTCATTTTAATGTTATGGTTCCAGAAAATGCATCTTACTATAAACATACTTTTGAAGGAGCTGATGATATGCCTGCACATATTAAAGCGTCTTTACTAGGTGCTTCAATACAAATACCTATAACCAACGGAAAATTAAATTTAGGAATATGGCAAGGTATTTATTTGTGTGAACATAGAGATTATGGAGGCTCTAGGCAACTAGTAATAACAGCTTTTGGAGTATAAAATAAAAAAATCCGATTCAAAACGAATCGGATTTTCTATATATTAAGCGAATATAATATGTTTTACAATAGGCGAAAACGCCTTATTTTACTTTCTCTATTACGGCTTTAAAAGCCTCAGGGTTATTCATAGCTAAATCTGCTAAAACCTTACGGTTTAGTTCAATATCATTAGCTTTTAATTTTCCCATAAATTGAGAATAAGATAATCCATGTTCTCTGGCACCTGCATTAATACGGGCAATCCATAATGCACGGAATGTTCTCTTTTTTGCTCTACGGTCTCTGTACGAGTATTGCATCGCTTTTTCAACCGCATTTTTTGCTACTGTCCAAACGTTTTTACGACGTCCGAAAAAGCCTTTTGCTTGTTTTAGAACCTTTTTTCTTCGGGCTCTTTTTGCTACAGAATTTACTGATCTTGGCATAATTTTAATTGTTTTTTTGTAGTAGGCGGTTAATTCAGTTGTTGGTCTTAGGTTATTAGTTGTTCGAAACTTTTAACTTTTAACTTTTAACTTTTAACTCTTTTTATTGCCTAACTCCAGGGTTTATAATTTATTTTAACCGGTTAAAAAGTTGTTACTTTAAGCGTAACATTATTTTAACATTATTCTCATCCGCCTTATCTACTAAGGTATCATGCGTTAGAGCAAGCTTACGTTTTTTAGACTTCTTTGTTAAGATGTGACTTTTAAAAGCGTGCTTTCTTTTTATCTTACCAGTACCAGTTAGCTTAAAGCGTTTTTTGGCACTAGATTTTGTTTTCATTTTAGGCATTTTCTTTTCCTAGGTTTTAATTATTTCGCTTAATTACGTTGTGCTGAATTTATTTCAGCATCTTATTTATATAAGATATTCTTTTATCTATTTTTTTGGAGCAATAAACATAGTCATACGTTTACCTTCCAGTTGTGGCATTTGTTCTACTTTACCAAATTCTTCAAGATCTTGCGCTAATCTTAATAATAAGATTTGACCTTGTTCTTTAAAAATGATTGAACGCCCTTTAAAAAACACAAAGGCTTTTAATTTAGCTCCTTCTTTTAAGAATTTTTCAGCGTGTTTCTTTTTAAAGTCATAGTCATGATCATCCGTTTGTGGACCAAAACGTATTTCTTTAATAATAACTTTGGTTGCTTTCGCTTTAATAACCTTATCACGCTTCTTTTGTTCGTAAAGAAACTTTTTATAATCCATAACCTTACAAACAGGTGGATCCGCGTTAGGAGAAATCTCAACTAGATCTAATTCTTGTTCAGTTGCAATTCTCATAGCATCACCTTTTGTGTAGATACCAATTTCTACATTGTCTCCAACAAGGCGTACCTTTTGTGCAGTAATCTTAGAGTTTATGTTGTGTTTGTCCTCTTGTGAAACCCTTTTGGCGGGTTGCGATTTTCTTCTAATTGCTATGGCGTTATATTTTTAAGTTAAACTTATTTTTAAAACGATTTTAACGTTTTGCTTATTTCTGTTTTTATAATTTTTGAGAAGTCTTCTATAGAAATCATTCCTAAATCTTCTCCACCATGCTGTCGCACAGTTATTTTGTTTTCGTTTTCTTCTTGCTCACCAATAATAATCATATACGGGTGTTTTTGCATCTCTGCTTCCCTTATTTTCTTACCTATAGTTTCATTCCTATGGTCAACAAGGGCGCGAATTTCGTCATTTTCTAGCAAATTTAAAACTTTTTCAGCGTATTTTTCATATTTCTCGCTAATTGACAGTATAATAGCTTGCGTTGGCATTAACCAAAGTGGGAAATTACCAGCAGTATGCTCTAATAAAATAGCAATAAAACGTTCCATGCTACCAAAAGGTGCTCGGTGAATCATCACCGGTCTGTGTAGCTCATTATCACTTCCTTTATAGGTTAGGTTAAAACGCTCTGGTAAGTTGTAATCAACCTGAATGGTTCCCAATTGCCATTGTCTGCCTAATGCATCTTTCACCATAAAATCCAGTTTTGGCCCATAAAAAGCAGCTTCACCAGTTTTCACAGTATAATTTAAGCCTTTATCAATGGTAGCACTCAAAATAGCATTTTCAGCTTTTTCCCAATTTTCAAGACTACCTATATATTTATCAGGGTTTTCAGGATCTCTTAATGATACCTGCGCCGTAAAATTTTCAAAACCTAACGATCCAAACACATAAAGTACCAAATCTATTACATTTTTAAACTCAGCATCCAATTGGTCTGGTGTACAAAATAAGTGGGCGTCATCTTGAGTAAAACCTCTTACGCGCGTTAAACCATGTAATTCGCCACTTTGCTCATATCTATATACGGTACCAAATTCAGCATAACGCTTTGGTAAATCTTTATAACTCCACTGGCTGTTATTGTAAATTTCACAATGGTGCGGACAGTTCATTGGTTTTAAAAGAAACTCTTCACCTTCTTTTGGAGTACTTATTGGCTGAAAACTATCAGCACCATATTTAGCATAATGTCCAGAAGTAACATACAGTTCTTTTTGTCCAATATGTGGCGTTACCACCATTTCATAACCAGCTTTCTTTTGAGCTGCTTTTAAAAAGTTCTCCAAACGTTCGCGTAAAGCAGCACCTTTTGGTAGCCATAATGGTAAACCTTGACCCACTTTTTGCGAAAATGTAAACAGTTCTAATTCTTTTCCAAGTTTTCTGTGGTCACGTTTTTTAGCTTCTTCAAGTAACTCTAGATATTCAGTAAGGTCTTTCTGCTTTGGAAACGAAATACCATATATACGTGTTAATTGTGGGTTATTTTCATTTCCTCTCCAATATGCACCAGCAACACTCAATACTTTTACAGCTTTTATAATGCCAGTGTTAGGTATGTGACCACCACGACACAAATCTGTAAACGTTGAATGGTCACAAAATGTAATAGTGCCATCTTCAAGATTTTCTATAAGCTCTGTTTTATAGGGATTACCTATATATAGCTGTAAAGCTTCCGCCTTAGTTGCCGAACGCATTTTGAATTCATGTTTACCCCTAGCAATTTCCAACATTTTATCTTCAATCGCTTTAAAGTCTTTTTCTGAAATAGGCTTATCGCCAAAATCAACATCATAATAAAATCCATTCTCAATAGCAGGACCAATAGTAAGCTTTACTCCAGGATACAATTCTTCAACAGCTTGAGCCAACACATGGGCAGATGAATGCCAAAAAGCCGATTTACCTTCTGCGTCATTCCAAGTGTATAAAATTAACGACCCATCTGTGGTCAATAATGTTTCCGTTTCCACAGTTGTACCATTAAAATTCGCCGAAATCACATTTCTAGCAAATCCTTCACTTATACTTTTAGCAACATCCATTGGTGTTACGTTTTCCTCAAACGTTTTCACGCTACCATCGGTTAATGTAATATGTATCATTAAAATAATTTAAATTCAGTTTGCAAAGATAGTAGTATAAACAAATACATACAATATATATATAAGTATAATTTTTATAAAATAATTAGCGAGTTGCTTTGTCTAAACTGTTAAAGTTAAGTTTTGATCCTAAGAAGTCGCATGTATATTACTTTGATTATTTCTCTACAAACTCTAAGAGGTGGAATTTATTAAAGGTCAATTACAAACAAATAGCAGTAAAGTTATTTTACATATAGTAACTTTCCAATTTTAAACGTTACAATATTCACGTCTAAATAACCAATAAGGAAATTTAGCGTCTTAGGGAGTTATAAATACACCAACTAGCAAGCAATAAAGTGTATGCTTTGTACAAAAATCACTCAATTTTCAGTAAAATACCCATTAATATATGACAATCACCATTTGTAACACCTTGAAAACCATTTAATAAAAAAAAAGATAAAAAAAAGGCAAAAAAAGTCATTGTTAAAAAGGAAAAGGGTAGTATGTTTGCACCCGCTAAAAACAGCATAGTATGTTTTAGGCTAACGTTCATAAACAGGTATAGATATTTTTTATTAGGAGTATAAAAGCTTCAAAAAAATAAATCAAAAAAATATCAAAAAACTATTGTGAGATAAAAAAAAGCATCGTAGGTTTGCAGCCGCTAAAAAGGGCAGTAGTCAACGAAGCGAAGTTCATAAATAGGTTGTAGGTATTAAGATTTAGGTTTTGA